>NZ_RQRS01000044.1:0-779 GCF_004335085.1 Pedobacter nototheniae
CCTAGACAACTCTACAGCCATCTTTTTGAATTCATCATCAAATACCCTGTGTTTCATATTAGTCAAATTTAAAATTACTCCTTTAAATCTGCGAGATAAATGTCTCTACTCAAAGGTAGCAACTCCAGTAGCAACTCCATCAGTCTAGGTTATCCGTCATTGCGAGGCACGAAGCAATCTTTGCAAATAGAAGAAACGTCCGTCTTGGGCAAGACAATTGTTTTTCCCGCTGCCGCGGCGGCTTCAGTTCGCGAAGGACACGATAGCCTTAAATGCTCTTAAATATCTTACATGGTTTAATACAATTACTATAATTATCCTGCAATTATGATTGCTTCACGCCTTCCCTAAACCCTGGCTTCGGTTCGCAATGACGTTGTGTTAATGGTAAGCTTAACGAAGAAACAGTGGTTTTGGATTTGCTATCGGGCTTAAGCAGTTTTGCTATAGCAACTTTCATCATCATACAAGTTACCTCCATAACCGTTAGTCTAGGTTACCCGTCATTGCGAGGCACGAAGCAATCTTTGCAAATAGAAGAAACGTCCGTCTTGGTAAGACAAATTGTTTTCATGCTTAAATGCTCTTAAATGGTTTAATACAATTACTATAATTATCCTTCAATTAAGATTGCATCACGCCTTCGCTAAACCCTAGCTTCGGTTCGTAATGACGTTGTGTTAATGGTAAGCTTAACGAAGAAACAGTGGTTTGGATTTGCTAATGGGCTTAGGCAGTTTTGCTATAACAACTTTCATCACCATACCAGTTACCTCCAT
>NZ_RQRS01000044.1:789-6698 GCF_004335085.1 Pedobacter nototheniae
CCTAGCTTCGGTTCGTAATGACGTTGTGTTAATGGTAAGCTTAACGAAGAAACAGTGGTTTGGATTTGCTAATGGGCTTAGGCAGTTTTGCTATAACAACTTTCATCACCATACCAGTTACCTCCATAACCGTTAGTCTAGGTTACCCGTCATTGCGAGGCACGAAGCAATCTTTGCAAATAGAAGAAACGTCCGTCTTGGGCAAGACAATTGTTTTTCATGCTTAAATGCTCTTAAATATCTTAGATGGTTTAATCCAATTACTTTAATTATCCTGCAATTAAGATTGCTTCACGCATTCGCTAAACCCTAGCTTCGGTTCGTAATGACGTTGTGTTAATGGTAAGCTTAACGAAGAAACAGTGGTTTGGATTTGCTAATGGGCTTAGGCAGTTTTGCTATAACAACTTTCATCACCATACCAGTTACCTCCATTACCATCAGTCCAGGTTACCCGTCATTGCGAGGCACGAAGCAATCTTTGCAAATAGAAGAAACGTCCGTCTTGGTAAGACAAATTGTTTTCATGCTTAAATATCTTACATGGTTTAATACAATTACTATAATTATCCTGCAATTAAGATTGCTTCGCCTTCGCTAAACCCAGGCTTCGGTTGGTAATGACGTTGTGTTAATGGTAATCTTAACAAATAAACAGTGGTTTGGGTTTGCTAATTAGTTATGGCAAATTGTTTAATTAAAATATAACTTAAATAGTTTATCACCCTGAATTTATAAAGGATAATAATTAATAAAATAATAAGCGGTGAATTATTCAGGTGCTTTTTTTATTTTTACACATTAAATCTATCGTCACATTGTGCCGATGGCAAAATCATCAGAGATATGAAAACCGTAGAAGCCAAACGTCCTGTAGATATTTATTTTGATAAATATCAGGAAAGCCATAATAATCAAACAAATGAAGTGATTCACTGGATATGCGTTCCTTTAATTATCTTCAGTTTATTAGGGCTGGTTTGGTCTATACCATTTCCACATATAGAATTTTTAGGTAGATACAATGGTTATATCAACTGGGCATCGTTTCTAATCGCTTTTTCTATCTATTATTACTACCGTTTATCTGTTGTGCTTTCTTATATGATGTTATTGCTTGTGTTTTTAATGAGCTGGGGCATTGTATCTTTAGAGCATTGGCAGGCTGCCGGCGGACCAGCTGTTTGGCTTGTTTGTGCAATCATTTTTGTTTTAGCATGGATTGGTCAATTTATTGGTCATAAAATAGAAGGCAAAAAACCATCTTTCTTAGATGATGTTAAATTCCTGTTAATAGGCCCAATCTGGTTATTGCATTTCATTTGCATTAAAGTAGGAATTAGATATTAACCCCATAAACCGATAATATTACATTAACATTAAGGTGAAGAAATCTTAACTGGCGTGTAACATGTAGTTAACGCTGTGGTAATAGTTTTGTCCTTATCAAATAAGGACAAAATTGGATTTACTAAACTCTTTTAAAAGAGCGGCACTTACTGTGTTCGCTTTGACGATTAGTGTGCTTTCTTATGCACAAACAGGAAAAATTTCTGGTAAGATAACGGATAATAAAACTGGCGAAACGCTAATTGGTGTTACGGTTAAAATTTCAGGTACAACTAAAGGCGCATCAACAGATGTTGAAGGCCGTTATATTATTCCATCATTAATACCTGGAAAATATATTGTTGAAGTTTCTTATGTTGGCTATGCTTCTAAAAGCATATCTGATGTTGAAGTAAAGGTAAATAATGCTACAACACTAGATGTTGTTATGGTAGAAGCTGGTTCGCAAAATCTTAGTGATGTTGTGATTAGAGGGAATGCCAGCAAAGAATCTATAAATACTTTATATGCAAATCAAAAATCAAGCATCAGCATTTCAAGTGGTATTTCAGCCGAGCTAATAAGAAAAAGCCCCGATCGTAATACATCCGAGGTTTTAAAAAGAGTAAGTGGCGCAAGTATACAAGATAATAAATTTGTTATTGTTCGTGGATTATCAGATCGGTATAACTCTGCCATGCTTAATAACTCTATGCTTCCAAATACTGAAGTAGATAAACGTGCATTTTCTTTTGATATACTTCCTTCTAACTTAATTGATGCTATTGTTATTAATAAAACTGCTTCTGCTGATATTCCTGCCGATTTTTCAGGAGGTGTAGTACAGGTAACAACGAAAGATTTTCCTGATAATAAATTTTTAAATCTTTCTTTAGGTACATCTTACAATTTCCAATCTGCATTTAAGGATTTTCTTTCTGCTCCAAAAGGTGGTAATGAAATTTTTGGCTTTTATGATAAAGGACGAGATATTCCGTCTTCCTTTCCTTCAACAAAAGAATATCAGGCACTTCCTAATGGTTCTCCTGAAACTTTTACATTATCAAAACAATTTACCAATAACTGGGGATATAACTCTGATAAGTCTACATTGGGACCAATCTTTCAGGCTAATTATGGAAATAGTAAGGTTTTTGAAAATAATTCAAAATTTGGAACAGTACTTTCTTTAACCTATAGATACGATGAAAGACTGAAAACTAGTGAGCAGAAAGCATATGTAGGCCAGTCATTAGGAGATCAGTTTCATGATGATATGTACAGTTTCAATACAAATATTGGTGCTTTAGCAAACTTTGCTTACTCATGGGGTAATAATAAAATATCATTAAAAAACTTATACAATAGGATATTAGAAAATCAATTTACCTATAGGGTAGGTGTTGATGATGCTGGAGGGCAATTTATTAGAACAGGTGATTATTTGCTTCAACGATCTTTATTAACCAACCAGCTGGCAGGTGAGCACTTGCTATCGACCTTAAGCAAAATTAAATTAGATTGGAATGTAAATTATGCCAATACAGATAGAAAAGAGCCAGGCTATAAGCGTATGGATTACTCCAAAGATGGTATCGCCTCCGTACAAACTGGATCGGCTGTAGCTGCTTTGGCAGGGAATTTTAATTCTGTATTAAACGAAAATTCTTATGGTGCAGCAGCTAATGTAACCATACCAGTAACTTGGTTTAGAGAAAATAATAAGTTTAAAGTTGGTTATTTTGGTCAATACAGAGATAGAGACTTTAGCGCAAGAGTAATTGGTTTTATAAGAAATGGAAACTTTGATAACTCATTATTAACTTTTCCTCAAGATAAAATCTTTTCGCCGGAAAATATTCGCCCTAATGGTTTTGTTCTTAATGAAATTACCAATGGGAGTGATCAATATCAGGCTACTGCTTTTCTTAATGCAGGTTATATCATGTTTGATGGTTATTTAACTGAAAAATTAAGATTAGGTATTGGTGCAAGATTAGAGTCTTATAAACTTTCTCTAAAAAGTGAAGATAATGGTAAACCAGTTAACGTAGATTCTACAGCAGTTAATCTTTTACCATCGGCAAATTTAATTTATAATATTAGTGATAAAGCTAACTTAAGGCTTTCTGGTTCCCAAACTGTTGGACGTGCAGAATTTAGAGAGCTTGCTCCATTTCCTTTCTATGATTTTAATAAGAACGTAAATGTAAGAGGTAATGCGGGGCTAAAACAGTCTAAAACAACTAATATAGATTTAGGTTATGCCATATATCCTTCATCTGGTGAAACATTTTCTGTATCGGCCTTTTATAAATACTTTGATTTACCTATAGAGCAAACCCTGCAATTGGGTACTTCAGGTAGATCATTAAGTTATGCAAATTCTAAATCAGCAACTGTTTATGGTTTAGAAATGGAGTTTAGAAAATCCCTTAAATTTATTGATGAGTCTCTTAGCAACCTAACTTTTAACACAAATGCATCTTGGATAAAATCAAAGGTGAAGGTTTCTAAACTAGTAAATGCTACAGGAAGCAGGCCATTGCAGGGTCAATCGCCATACTTAATAAATGCTGGACTATCCTATAATTCAAAAAAACAAAATTCTACAGGAGCAACCTTATTATATAATCGTGTAGGTCCGCGTATTTGGGCAATTGGTAACGTTGAAGATCCTGATATTTATGAGTACTCTAGGAATATCTTAGACTTTCAGGTTTCTCAAAAATTCGCAAAATCAAGAGCTGAAATAAAGTTAAACTACAGCGATATATTTAATAACGAGGCTATTTTTTATCAAAAAGTTAAAGGTTCTGATCCTGACGCCTCGTTTGATAGAAAAACTGATAATATCAATATCTCTGATCGATTTGGTTCAACAATTTCACTCAGCTTATCATACAAATTCTTTTAAAACAATAAAACGGCACAGAGCCATAGGGTAAACAGAAAAACAATTAAAACAATGAAAAACAAGTTAAATTTAAGCTTATTGGCCGTTTTGGTTGCAGGAGCTTCAACTATTTCAGGTTGTAAAAAAGACAGTACTCCAATTGAAGAACCTACGAAAGTAGACTCTAACGCTTCTTTGGCTGATGCTTTTTTTGATAAAGTTGCTTACAAAGGTGCCTTTGGTACTGCAGATTGGACTGCTAACTGGACAAACTTTACACCTCAAACAACAGTTTACGGAGCAGCAACCGAAACTTTATCAGGAACTATTTCTGTTAACACTACATTGGATGCTAGCAAAGTTTATTTATTAAACAACTTTGTATATGTTAAGGAAGGTGTAACATTAACTATCCCGGCTGGTACTGTAATTCGTGGAGATAAAAACACTAAAGGTACATTAGTGGTTACCCGCGGTGCAAAATTAATTGCTGAAGGAACTGCTGCTAAACCAATTGTTTTTACTTCAAATCAGGCAGTAGGATCAAGAGCTCCAGGCGATTGGGGTGGTATTATTATCTTGGGTAAATCTACCAACAACATCCCTGGTGGAGCTGGACTAATTGAAGGTGGTTTAACCTTACCAGAAGGTAATCACGGTGGTACAGATCCGGCAGATAACTCAGGAGTACTTAAATATGTGCGTGTAGAATTTCCAGGTATTGCTTATGCAACAAATAATGAAATTAACGGTATTACTTTTGGATCAGTGGGTTCGGGAACCGTTGTTGATTATGTTCAGGTTTCTTATTCTGGTGATGATGCTTTCGAGTGGTTTGGTGGTACAGTTAATGCGAAACACTTAGTTTCTATTGCTAATGTTGACGATGTATTTGATTTTGATAACGGTTTCTCTGGTAAATTACAGTTCTTGGTAGCCCAAAGAGATCCTTCTTTAGCGGATCAGGCAGGTCAATCAAACGGGATAGAATCTGATAACTCAGAAAAAGTATTCGATTCAAGCCCACGTACCCGCCCAGTTATTTCAAACATGACTTTAATTGGCCCAGGGAATATAGCTGTTGACGCTAAACATGAGTATGCTAATTTATGGAGAAGAGGATCTAAAATGATTTTAGCAAATTCAATTTTTATCGGTTTTAAATATGGTATTGATATTAGAGATAAAGAAACTGGTGATGCATTGATTGATGGTTCGTCGTTAATTAAAAATAACATATATCAGTCTTTTACAGCAGGTAAAGATGTTGTAGCCGATGGAGCAACACTTTCATTTGCATCAGCAGATTTGCTTAAGGCATACTTAACATCTAAAGGAAATTCTATTATTGATGAAGCAACAGCAGCAACTTTATTAAATGCTCCTTTTAATTTAACAACTCCAAACTTTACCTTAAAGGCAGGTTCATCTGCCTCTACTGGTGCAAGTTTCTAATTATTAATCATTTTAAAAATGGAAGGCCAGGGCAATTGCCCTGGCCTTTTTTGTGTAATATAAATTTTAATTGGTTTTTTTTAAATCCGGTACAAGGTATTAAGGGTCTGTTCAATAAACTGTGTCATTGATTAAATCTGTCCTCAAAAAATATAGCAATTTGTGCTTGCATAATTTTCCATCCAGTCACAGGATTTATCCATCCATTTCTATGATTAATAAATACAAG
>NZ_RQRS01000045.1 GCF_004335085.1 Pedobacter nototheniae
AAAAAAAAGATTTTATTTTTCTTGCGGATTAAAAAAGTTTTTCTACCTTTGCAATCCCAAACGGAAACGAAGGGATCCAGAAGCAGCGGATGTTGCGGAAGGGAATAAAAAAAGATTGAAATAAACGGGATTGAATTTAGGGAATATTAAGACCCTGAAGGATATTAAAGTTTAAAGATATATACAAACGATCGGCCGTGAGGTTTACTTAGATCAATAAGTTCTTAAAAGAGATGTCAATGTAGCGTAGCGAGGTAATGAAGTACGCATTCAAGTACAGAATACCGTCGCTTTATTTTAAAGACAATGTCTAACAGACAAATTAAAAAAGAAGACTATTTTTAACGATAGTTAAAACTGGTCAGCATCTTACAACACATTTTACAATGGAGAGTTTGATCCTGGCTCAGGATGAACGCTAGCGGCAGGCCTAATACATGCAAGTCGAGGGGTAGAGTTAGCTTGCTAGCTTGAGACCGGCGCACGGGTGCGTAACGCGTATGCAACCTACCTTAATCAGGGGGATAGCCCGAAGAAATTCGGATTAACACCGCATAAAATCACAGAATAGCATTATTCAATGATCAAATATTTATAGGATTAAGATGGGCATGCGTGTCATTAGCTAGTTGGCGGGGTAACGGCCCACCAAGGCGACGATGACTAGGGGATCTGAGAGGATGACCCCCCACACTGGTACTGAGACACGGACCAGACTCCTACGGGAGGCAGCAGTAAGGAATATTGGTCAATGGAGGCAACTCTGAACCAGCCATGCCGCGTGCAGGAAGACTGCCCTATGGGTTGTAAACTGCTTTTATCTGGGAATAAACCTATTTACGTGTAGATAGCTGAATGTACCAGAAGAATAAGGATCGGCTAACTCCGTGCCAGCAGCCGCGGTAATACGGAGGATCCAAGCGTTATCCGGATTTATTGGGTTTAAAGGGTGCGTAGGCGGCCTGTTAAGTCAGAGGTGAAAGACGGTAGCTCAACTATCGCAGTGCCTTTGATACTGATGGGCTTGAATGGACTAGAGGTAGGCGGAATGAGACAAGTAGCGGTGAAATGCATAGATATGTCTCAGAACACCGATTGCGAAGGCAGCTTACTATGGTTTTATTGACGCTGAGGCACGAAAGCGTGGGGATCAAACAGGATTAGATACCCTGGTAGTCCACGCCCTAAACGATGAACACTCGCTGTTGGCGATACACAGTCAGCGGCTAAGCGAAAGCGTTAAGTGTTCCACCTGGGGAGTACGCTCGCAAGAGTGAAACTCAAAGGAATTGACGGGGGCCCGCACAAGCGGAGGAGCATGTGGTTTAATTCGATGATACGCGAGGAACCTTACCCGGGCTTGAAAGTTAGTGAATTATTTAGAGATAAATAAGTGAGCAATCACACGAAACTAGGTGCTGCATGGCTGTCGTCAGCTCGTGCCGTGAGGTGTTGGGTTAAGTCCCGCAACGAGCGCAACCCCTATGTTTAGTTGCCAGCACGTGATGGTGGGGACTCTAAACAGACTGCCTGTGCAAACAGAGAGGAAGGAGGGGACGACGTCAAGTCATCATGGCCCTTACGTCCGGGGCTACACACGTGCTACAATGGATGGTACAGAGGGCAGCTAGCTGGCAACAGTATGCGAATCTCACAAAGCCATTCACAGTTCGGATTGGGGTCTGCAACTCGACCCCATGAAGTTGGATTCGCTAGTAATCGCGTATCAGCAATGACGCGGTGAATACGTTCCCGGGCCTTGTACACACCGCCCGTCAAGCCATGGAAGTTGGGGGTACCTAAAGTATGTAACCGAAAGGAGCGTCCTAGGGTAAAACCGATAACTGGGGCTAAGTCGTAACAAGGTAGCCGTACCGGAAGGTGCGGCTGGAATACCTCCTTTCTGGAGTAGCATTGACTACTCGCTGCGCAACATGATACTCTAAACAAGAAGAGAAAAAAGAAACACCCAGAATATAAGTTCGGTGCCTATACTTAAAGGTATAGAGCGGGGATACTTAAAAGAATAGGTGCAGATAAAAAGGAGCAGTAGCGGTAAGATACTATATACTGCGCTAGATTACTGTAACTTAAACCATAAAGTCCCGTAGCTCAGCCTGGTTAGAGCACTACACTGATAATGTAGGGGTCTCCAGTTCAAATCTGGACGGGACTACCATTAAAGGTACACAGTTAACAATAAGCAGTAATGATACTGTAAACTGAAGAACTGGCAACTGAATCTGGGGGATTAGCTCAGCTGGCTAGAGCGCCTGCCTTGCACGCAGGAGGTCAACGGTTCGACTCCGTTATTCTCCACATTTGAGCTTAAAGCTTGAAGGATAAAGCAGAAAGCTTTCAAAAAACAAAAAAGAAACTATCAGGATAGATAGGTTACATTGACATAAAGATTAAGAAAGAAGAAAACGCCAAGGGGCAAGTATATAGATGATATATATTAAACGGTTCGAGACCGCAGTTTTTTACTAATAAGGAATAAGCTTAGGCTTGGGCAGAGGAAAATGAAACCCTCCACCCTTATACCCTAAGGGTTATACCTTAGTAAAGTTCTTTGACATATTGGAAGAAGTTAAAAAAGAAGAGCAAACAACAATAGGCGACTGTTGTGTTTGTGCTCACTTAACTAGCATGCAAATGATAGATAAGTATGAGACATCATAACAAGAGCAAAAAAGCATACTATACGGCGCAAAAGGCGTATAAGTAGAAGAAAGTAAGAAAGAGTACACGGGGGATGCCTTGGCTCTCAGAGGCGATGAAGGACGTGATAAGCTGCGATAAGCTTCGGGTATTTGCAAATAGGAATTGATCCGAAGATTTCCGAATGGGGCAACCCGGCTAGTTGAAGACTAGTCACATAATGAGCAAACCTGCCGAACTGAAACATCTAAGTAAGCAGAGGAAGAGAAAATAATAATGATTTCCTAAGTAGTGGCGAGCGAACGGGAAAGAGCCCAAACCTATTTTGTTACGGCAAAATGGGGGTTGTAGGACTACGATGTGGTATTAACAAACAGAAGTGGAACGGGATGGGAAGCCCGGCGATACATGGTGATAGCCCAGTACACGTATAGAATGTTAGCCTAGTAGTATCCTGAGTACCGCGAGGTCGGAGACGCCTTGTGGGAATCTGCCGGCACCATCCGGTAAGGCTAAATACTCCTGAGAGACCGATAGTGAACCAGTACCGTGAGGGAAAGGTGAAAAGAACCCCGAACAGGGGAGTGAAATAGAACCTGAAACCGTGTACTTACAAGCGGTCGGAGCGTCCAGGTGGCGTGACGGCGTGCCTTTTGCATAATGAGCCTACGAGTTACTCTTCTCTGGCAAGGTTAAGTGTTTAAGACACGGATCCGAAGCGAAAGCGAGTCTGAATAGGGCGTATAGTCAGAGGAGGTAGACGCGAAACCTTGTGATCTACCCATGGACAGGTTGAAGGTGCGGTAACACGTACTGGAGGACCGAACCGATAAACGTTGAAAAGTTTCCGGATGATCTGTGGGTAGGGGTGAAAGGCTAATCAAACTGGGAAATAGCTCGTACTCCCCGAAATGTTTTTAGGAACAGCGTGGATATTAAGTTTAATAGAGGTAGAGCTACTGATTGGGTGCGGGGGAGTCAAATCCTACCAAATCCAGACAAACTCCGAATGCTATTAAATATGATCTGCAGTGAGGCCCGGGGTGCTAAGGTCACGGGCCGAGAGGGAAAGAACCCAGACCATCAGCTAAGGTCCCTAAGTGTACGCTAAGTTGAACTAACGAGGTCCGATTGCACAGACAGCTAGGATGTTGGCTTGGAAGCAGCCATTCATTTAAAGAGTGCGTAACAGCTCACTAGTCGAGCGATCGGGCATGGATAATAAACGGGCATTAAGTGTATCACCGAAGCTATGGGATTGAAATATATCGGTAGGGGAGCATTCTATATGCAGAGAAGGTATCTGGTAATGGGTGCTGGAGCGTATAGAAAAGCAAATGTAGGCATAAGTAACGATAAGGCGGGAGAGAAACCCGCCCACCGAAAGGATAAGGTTTCCTGATCAACGCTAATCGGATCAGGGTTAGTCGGGACCTAAGGAGAACCCGAAGGGGAAATTCGATGGACAACTGGTTAATATTCCAGTACTTTTTATAACTGCGATGTGGGGACGGAGTAGTGACACTGCCGCGATCTGACGGAATAGATCGTTAAAGGGCGTAGGTATTAGGACTGTAGGCAAATCCGCAGACCTAGCTGAAACCTAATAGTACCGCGAGACTTCGGTTGAGTGGATAGAGCAGGTAAACAGACTTCCAAGAAAAACCGCTAAGCTTCAGGTTATAAAAACCCGTACCGCAAACCGACACAGGTATCCGGGAAGAGAATTCTAAGGTGCTCGAGTGAATCATGGCTAAGGAACTCGGCAAAATGGCCCTGTAACTTCGGGAGAAGGGGCGCTGGCAGTAATGTCAGCCGCAGTGAAAAGGCCCAGGCGACTGTTTAACAAAAACACATGGCTTTGCAAAATCGAAAGATGAAGTATAAGGCCTGACACCTGCCCGGTGCTGGAAGGTTAAGAGGGGATGTCATCCGCAAGGAGAAGCATTGAATCGAAGCCCCAGTAAACGGCGGCCGTAACTATAACGGTCCTAAGGTAGCGAAATTCCTTGTCGGGTAAGTTCCGACCTGCACGAATGGTGTAACGATCTGGGCGCTGTCTCAGCCATGAGCTCGGTGAAATTGTGGTCCCGGTGAAGACGCCGGGTACCCGCAACGGGACGGAAAGACCCCATGCACCTTCACTACAATTTAACATTGACATTGGATACAGGATGTGTAGGATAGGTGGGAGGCTTTGAAGCGGCATCGCTAGGTGTCGTGGAGCCAACGTTGAAATACCACCCTTTCTGTATTCGGTGTCTAATCCCCCCTGGGGAGACATTGTTTGATGGGTAGTTTGACTGGGGTGGTCGCCTCCAAAAAGGTAACGGAGGCTTTCAAAGGTAAGCTCAATACGCTTGGTAACCGTATGAGGAGTGCAATAGCATAAGCTTGCTTGACTGTGAGACAGACAAGTCGATCAGGGTCGAAAGACGGATATAGTGATCCGGTGGTTCTGCATGGAAGGGCCATCGCTCAAAGGATAAAAGGTACGCTGGGGATAACAGGCTGATCTCCCCCAAGAGCTCATATCGACGGGGAGGTTTGGCACCTCGATGTCGGCTCGTCACATCCTGGGGCTGGAGAAGGTCCCAAGGGTTCGGCTGTTCGCCGATTAAAGTGGCACGCGAGCTGGGTTCAGAACGTCGCGAGACAGTTCGGTCCCTATCTGTTGTGGGCGTAGGAATTTTGAGTGGGGCTGACCTTAGTACGAGAGGACCGGGTTGGACTAGCCTCTAGTGAATCTGTTGTTCCGCCAGGGGCATTGCAGAGTAGCTACGCTGGGAATAGATAAGCGCTGAAAGCATCTAAGTGCGAAACTAGCCACGAGATGAGAATTCCATATAGGACCGTAGAAGACTACTACGTTGATAGGTTACAGATGTAAAGCTGGTGACAGCATAGTCGAGTAATACTAATCATCCGAAGCTTTCAAAAGCAACATACTGTTGTTTGTTCTTCAAAACTTAACTTCTTTCAATAATATGTCATTTCAAGCGAACAGCTGAAAGACTAAAGATTAAAGCGAAATACAAATAGCTTTTATCTTTGAGCTTTTATCTTTAAGCTTTAAATAAAAACATTTAGGTGCCTATATCGGTGGTGTCCACCTCTTCCCATTCCGAACAGAGAAGTTAAGCCCACCAGAGCCGATGGTACTGCGGTAACACGTGGGAGAGTAGGTCGGTGCCAAATCTTAAAAGAAACCCTTGCAACTTAA
>NZ_RQRS01000046.1 GCF_004335085.1 Pedobacter nototheniae
TTGAGCAGAGCATTTGCTGCAGTAAAAAGAGGAACACCCTACATATCAAACCTAGCAGCATAAATAATTCTAAAGTAATGCTTCTCAAAAAATAATTAACTTTTTGTTTGCATTAACCATAGAATACAGGTTTAGGCACAATGGTTTATGCTGCAATAGCGTAAGTTTTTAAACCTGATTAAGCGAAAAGCCCACAGCGCAGCGAGGACTTGAAGCGTTAGCAGGAGTTAATTTACATAGCACTACAGGCTTTGCTTTCCAAAAAATAGATCTTCGATACACTCAGAATGATAGTATTTTTTATACGCAAATAACATTTAGAAACTATTTAATATGCACTGTATCATATTATTATTTTGCAATTTCTAACACCACTACATTATCTGGTTCATTATTGGTGTAATTTGCTAAAATATTTACCGTACCATTTTTAAATTGGGTTTTAACCGTCGATCCATCTTTTAACAAATATGCTTTTGCTATCTTTTTTGAGGGGAAGTTTGGTAGCGAAATTTCTTTAGCGCCATTAAAGATATGAACATATAATTTATTTCCTTTTTGGGTAGTGCATCCCCACTCTTGTGGCTTTAAATATCCGGCTTCGGTGGCATAAATACTTTCGCCATACGTTTTTAACCAGCCGCCCATAAAGGCTAATCTGTCTTTAAATTCTTGCTGAATATCTCCATTAGGCATTGGCCCGATATTAAGCAATAAGTTGGTGCCTAAACCTGCCGCTTTGGCTAAATAGTGCACCAATTCTTTGGGTGTTTTGCAGGTGGTATCACTCAGGTTAAAACCCCATGATCCATTTATGGTTTCACAGGTTTCTACAGGTAAGTGGTTTGAAGCCTGCTGAAAACTTAATCCCGATTTATTTTCTCCAGGTAAATCTCTTTCAAACATTTGAAAATCCTCTCCCTGCAGCGGACTTAAATGATGGTTATTCCCTATTAAACATTGCGGTTGTAATTTATGAATTAAGCCATAAATCTCATCGTATTTCCAATCGATACGCGATGAACGATCTGCTTGCCCTTCTGGCGCAGTTTGATCCCAATGCCCATCAAACCAAATGGCTCCAATTTCACCGTAATTTGTTAGCAATTCTGTTAACTGGTTTTTCATAAACTGAAGATAGCTTGCATAATCGCCTTTCCCTTTTCTACCACTAAACTGTCCTGTTCTACCTGTTTCATGTGGATAATCTTCTCTTCTCCAATCTAAAAGCGAATAATATAAATTGAGTTTAATACCTTGTTTATGACATTCATCCGCCATCATTTTTACAATATCCTTTTTATAGGGTGTATTCATAATATTGAAATCCGAGTATTTTGTATCCCACATACTAAAGCCATCATGGTGGCGGGTAATTAGGGTAATATACTTCATGCCAGCATTTTTAGCCATGCTTACCCATTTTGCGGCATCAAAATCTATCGGGTTGAAAAAGTTTTCAAGGAGCGTATAGTTTTTAACTGTTAGCTTTCTATCATTCATTACCCACTCTCCACTACCAGGAATACTAAAAGGACCCCAATGGATAAATAAACCAAAACGCTCTTCGCTAAATGTTTTTCTGGCCTCTAAATTGGCTGCTGTTGGCGTATAATTTTGTGCGAATAGTTGAGCGCCTGTTAACAAGAATAAAATAGTGCTCAAGAGGATTTTTTTCATCAGAATGGATTGATTAAGAATATATTTAGGTTATTGTTTTAAAGTTAACCTAAATTAAATGACATTTTTTTCAACCTGATTGGCAAATCTTTAAGCCTGATTGTATTCTTTAGTATCATATTTATAAAGGCGCAACAATTTAACCCCCAAATGATTTGTTGTGGAGAATAAAAATAAGAAAGAATTAAATGGTGTAAATTATTCTAATCTTTTTGCCTGTAATAAACCTGCATATTTTTTACGTTATGCATAGGCTAAAAATAAATGAGCCACCAACATTATTCCTGCCATTGGGGCATCTGCTGGTGCTAGATAAATATAGAAAGGTAAAATATTTAGGGTAACAAAAACAGGGTAAAAATTTACCCTGTTTAAAAATTAACCTATAGGTTACTTGCCTTCTTTATAATCGTGGTTTATCATCCATTGGATACCAAACTTATCGGTAAACATACCAAACAATGCTCCCCAAAACATTTTATCAAGTGGCATAGTTACCGTGCCACCTGCAGATAAGCCATTAAATAAGGTGTGCGCTTCTTCTTCTGTTACTGCATCAATTGATAAAGAAATACCTGTACCATAAGTTGCGGCAGGCATTGGTGCATTAACATCAGTACCCATTAAAATATTGCTACCAATTGGTAGTGCAACGTGCATAATTTTATCTTGGTCTTCGGCGGGCATGCCATCACATGCTGGGGTATCTTTATAGCGTTGCAAAACAACAAACTCTCCGCCAAATACGGATTTGTAAAAGTTAAAAGCTTCTTCGGTATTACCGTTAAAATTTAAATAGGTGTTTATAGTTGCCATGTTGTTGTTTTTTGTGCCTTTATAGGCTGTTATATAGTTTAGTTTGTTGTTTAGTTATTAATAAGCTTATTATAAATATTGGTAAGCTGCCTGTTATGTCGCTTTGCATGGTAAGCAACAAAATATGCGGCTTCCAGGCGGGTTAAGTAGCCATAACCTGGTAATTCCCATGCGGTAGTTGTTTTGGTTAAATCTAATTTATCTACAGCCTGTATAATCCCTTGTCTAATTTGATCTAACTTTTCCATCAACCTTTGTTTATCGTAATCCTTAAATGGCGGAACGATAATATCTGGAGCTTCCATCTTAATATTAAAGTTTTCAAAGTCTGCTTTAATCTGCGGAACGATCTGATCTGCTGGTCTACTGGTTTCTGCTACAGGTCCGTTTATCATATCCATAAAGCCTCCATTTACCAAAACCATATGCTTAGCAATTTGACCTGCCGTCCAGCTTCCATCAAAAGGAATTACGTTGAATTGGTGATCGTTAAAATTCGAAAATAAAGTTTGTAATGCTGTTAAGGCTTCATTAACTTCTTTAGATACTTTTTCCATATTTCCATTAATTTAATACTTCATTTTACATATAACTCATGCCTTTATAACCTAAAAGCCTGCGCCAAAGTGCAATTTGACCAATACAGTTTGCTTCTCTATAGGTATTAAAGGCAATCATATCAAACAGTTTCATTTCCATGCCGGGCATTACAAAAGGCTCGTCAATTTTTTCATCAGTAGCTTCTGTTAAGGTTTTTTGCAGCACAGGCGATATTGCTTCCCAATCTTTTTTAAAAGCATCCAAAGTGGGGTATGTTACGCCTTCTTGTATGCCTTTATGCTCAACAAACAGGGCTCCTGTTGTTGCTGTTAAGTTAACACCTAATGATTTTGCCATCTCATATCTGCCGGCAACAATGCTTCCTGTAATCCATGCAATATGGTTGGCCTCGGTATCCATTCGCTTTTGTGCATCTTCATCGGTTAATCCATCCAAGGCACGGATTAAAAAATCTGTATGCATTTCGTAAAGCACAATAAGACCGTACAGGCGATTACTAATAGGTTTGTTTTTCATCGTTTTGTTGTTTTTAACTTATTATAAAGTTAAGTGCTTATTCCATTAATTACCCATGCTGTTGAGGTCAATTATGGGGGGCATTTAAGACATTTTTATTTATATTTACTTAAATAAATAGTCTAACCTTATGATTCGCACAGGTATTTTATTACCAAAACAATATAGATTGTTGAGCGTAGCCGCCATATTGGATGTTTTTGAAACTGTAAATAAATTTTATTTAAATGATGGCTTAACAGCCCCTTTTGATTTAGTTTTACTTGGGCAGGATGATAGTCTGGCTAACTTTAGTACCCATCAGTGTAAATCAATATCAACAACCAGCGACCTTGATCTTATACTAATTCCATCTTTTGCCAGCGAAGATATAAGGGTTGCCGTTGGCGAAAACGCTGCATTTATTCCGTGGTTACACCAGCAATACCAAAAAGGTGTAGAAATTGCTACTTTTTGTACTGGTGCTTTTTTACTGGCGGCATCGGGCTTATTAAATGGTAAGGTTGCTACTACCCATGTTGATGCTTGCCCTGCATTTTCTATGGCTTTTCCGTTGGTACATTTAAAGCCAGATAAAACGGTAACACAAGATGGCAAACTGTATACAAGTGGTGGCGCTACATCTACCTTTCATTTATTGTTACACCTTTTACAAATTCATTGTAGTAAAGATATTGCCGTTAAAATGGCCAAAATTTTCGCCATTGATATGGATCGTGTTAACCAATCTTATTTTAGTACTTTTCAACCCATACGCCATCACAATGATGATATTGTGGCATCAGCACAGGAAAAGATTGAAAGCAATTATCAGGGTATTGCAACCATTGAGGAAATGATTAAGGATATTCCTTCAAGCCGTAGAAATATTTTACGCAGGTTTAAACAGGTTATTGGCATTACTCCTATTGAGTATTTACAACAAACGCGGATAGAGGCTGCAAAGAAACTGCTTGAACAAACGGCACAGCAAATGACAGAGGTTATTTTTAACTCTGGCTATAACGATCCTAAAGCTTTTAGAAAAATTTTCAGAAAATCTGTCGGCATGACTCCTTCCGAGTATCGGGATAAATTTCAGGTAAGATAGCAACCTACAACGCTATTAGGGGTAGTTTTGGTTGGCATTGTTAATTTTTATTAATATAAAAACTGTATTAAATATATTTTCGTAAGTACCTGAAAATCAAAACTGACAATATGAAATTAATTAAAAGGACTTTGCCTCTGCATGAATTAGATTCTATTAAGTGTGGCGAAAAGATTTTTGATGAATCAGGTAGATCAGGTATTGTTGAAGATATTGAGGTTTTAAGGTTTCGGGGAGAAGTGCAATACTATTACCGATTGAAAAAAAATGGAACAATTCTAATTATTGTTTAACATTTAAAGACATTAACTAAAACAAAAAATCCTTACAAATTAATGTAAGGATTTTTGTTTTTTGGCTGCGGAAAGCGAGGGATTCGAACCCCCGGACCTGTTACAGTCAACAGTTTTCAAGACTGCCGCATTCGACCACTCTGCCAGCTTTCCGCTGCAAAAATACGAACACAGATCACTTCCACAAACTTTATCTACACTTTCTACTCAATATATTTGTAAGCATAAGATAACCAGCGACAAATTTTTTGTTTAAAAAAGTTTTCGAACTTAAAAAGTGTCGTTTTTAGTCTTTATTGTACAAAAAGCCAAAGCAAGTAACTTAAAGTATTTAACCAAAATTGAAAGTTTATATGGAAAGAAATTTGGAGTTACACTTGCGCTAGGTTAAACGTACCGATTAAGAAATGACGATACAAAAGAAATAGCTGGCAACTTTGTAAAACCAATTACTTACCTAGCAAGAAAACCAACGAGGAGCATCATTTAACCAACGAGGAGCATCATTTAACCGACGAGGAGCATCATTTAACCGACGAGGAGCATCATTTAACCAACGAGGAGCATCATTTAACCAACGAGGAGCATCATTTAACCAACGAGGAGCATCATTTAACCAACGAGGAGCATCATTTAACCGACGAGGAGCATCATTTAACCAACGAGGAGCATCATTTAAGAGAGTGTAAATTAGATTGTGTAAACTGTTTAGAGGGTCTGTTCAATAAACTGTGTCAAAAAGAAAATTAATAACTTTAAACATAGGAATTATGTCAGATCAACAAGAAGAGCAGCACTTCAATTATAAAGCATTTGAAGATTCAGCTTTAGAGCAGCT
>NZ_RQRS01000047.1 GCF_004335085.1 Pedobacter nototheniae
TATAAACCACTTAATATTACACGGCCCAAAGCATCATACTTGGTAAACAACCATTCTTTTGGTGATTTAGCTGCTTGTACGGCATCCTGACTGAATACCACCTGATCCAAGGGGTTATAAACCATATGCTCCCATCCCTTACCCGGAATCTTCTTTTCAACTAAACGTTTACGTCCATCATAATGGTAGCCATAAATAAAGTTATTAAAGTTGGTATCGCTTTCGGTGAAAGAGCTAACCGGGCTTTGCCCGTTTTCATTTACTGCAGGGGGCAATACATATCTTAAGTTGCCGTAATCATCATAAACGTAATAGGTAGAAGGCTTTTGCTGTTGGTTTCCCATACCCTTTTTAATACTACGTGCCCTTCAAAATCTTTAAACTCTTCAACCGTGCCCATCTTATCATCACCCGGTTTCCAGTTCTCATCTTTAGAGATCGTTTTATACAGTTTGCCAGGCAGGTAAACACCTGCACTTGCCCCGTTATCGGCCGCATTTATCGTCCAGAGTTTAACTTCGTTCAGTACATTTGTTCCATAATCCATTTTTACCGTATGCCCCGCTAAACTGTTTGGTGCAGGTTGCCAGGCATCACCCGGAGCACCTTGTTCCAGCACCCGGTTTAAGGGGCTGGCCTCAAATACCGTTTGGCTAAAAGGAGTTGGGATAACCGGGATGCCACTTGTGGCAGGCTGGCTGAGGTAAAAAGAAGATTGCCCGGTTAGTGCATCAGCCCGGTAACTGCCATTGCTTCCTGTACTGGAGGCATAAGGCAGGTATTTAAATTGTTCTCGCCCAAAGGCATCATAGGCTACCGGTTGCACCAAATCTTTCCCTGTAGGGCTGCCTTGCACCGTAACAGTTTGTAGCGGCCGGCCCAAGCCATCAAAGTATTGGATGGTTTGATTTTCATCGCATACCAGTCTTGCGTTACCCAACGTGGCTTCGGTTACGCCACGCTGTTTAAATATTCGGGTTAAAATGTAGTTCTGGTTACTGCTCGGTAAGGAGACCAAAGAGAAACAGTTCTGCAGGCTTTTACCTGTCGTATAAATACGAACGTTACCTGTAGCATGGAAACCGTCGGTTAGGGTTACACTTAAGGGGGCGGTAATCTCTGCCTCACCATTATAAGTACTTACTATTTTATGGTCTTGTGCTTTTAAGCCAAAACCACTGAGCAGTAAAAGGAGAACGGAGCTATAATTTAGATATCTTTTCATGAGGCACTAATTTTTATAATGGTAATCGTAGGTTTTGATAATATTACCGTTTTGATCTTTAATTAAGTTGAGTCTCCCAAAACCATCATATTCATAAAAAGTAGTGAGTCCTTTAGGGTCTGTTTGGCTGGTTATGCCTATTAAGGGAGCGTAGGTGTAGGTGGTAATTTGGGTATTAGGCAAGCCACTTCTCAAAGGAGCCAAAAACGTTTTAATTTCATCGTCAGTTGGGTTTTTCTTATTAAAACTCTCAATTGCCAATGCCCCACCAAGAAGAGTTTCAACTACAGCATAGTCGCAATTACCGATCTCAGCAACGGGATGCTGGCTATTGTAGCTCCATACATAGATTTTTTTAATCCCGTTAGGTTGTTGAAGTTCTGTAACATTTGCTTTTAGGTCATATTTGTTAAAAAGCTGTTTTGTTTGGATTGGGTTTGAGCCGACTTGTAATTCTACAGATTTTGGTAGAAATAAATTGTTAGAGCTGAACTTATCGTAATTGATTCGAGAAAAAGAAATTTGTTTATTATTCAGCAACTCATTTTTTTCTATCATATATATTCGATTATCTCCTGTTAGATTTCTAAATATCTTTTCAGGATCATTATTTAGAAAATTAAAAGGGTATTTATAGGTAGTTTTTAGGGTTTGGTTATTGCTATTTGTGAGGGATTCTTCTACCAAAACCCCATATTTTTTATCATATAAATAATCATTCTTGTGTGTTATAATCTGTCCATTCTCAAAATTTGTTATTACTTGTTTCGATTTCAAGAATGGAAAATAGGTATATATTAATGATGCTGTGGCTCTCATAGAAGTAATATAATCTCTAGGAAGTTCATTATTTACTGAGGAGACTAATTTTCTAATGTTGGTGTCGAACCTATTAGGATCATCATTGTAAGAATAAATCGTTTCCTGTTTTTTTTGCTTAAATTTATCATATACACTTTCTTTCGAAATAAGCCCCCTTTCTAAATCCATATTGATTCCTTCGTCATTTTCCCAAAATTGCTTTAAATCAGCATTATCAGATACTTGAGCAACGGGTGGCAGATCATTAAAGCCATTATCAAAATTTTGATATTTATATGAAGTAAACCCTAAACCAACAGTTTCTTCCGTAACTTCTGAATAGGTTATATGCGGCCCTCTAACAGCACTCATGGGTTCGATTGCATTAGAATACCATCTCCAATAATCTATTCTCTTACCTTTGCCATTAAATGATGCACTTGGATTAGAGTAATAATTATTAGCTGGGTTATTAATTATACCAGAAAATTTTTCAAAAAATTTAGGCTCATAACTTAAAACTCCACTAGAAATACCGCCTCCGTTAATATAATCAGTAGTATAATAATAGTTTTTTTCAGAAGCAACAGAGCCATCTTTCAATAAAGATTTAATTTTTTTAATCCTTAACCCTGCAGTCTCAATTGAGTTGTTATTTTGATTATTTACAACAGTAAAAGGCCATTTTTTTGCTGTTACACTGTATTGATTGGGCTCAAACTCAAACTTTACCGCCCCTCCTGTTGGATATATAATTTTTTCTAAAATTCTAGCTTTAGAAAAATTGAAATCGGGCATTCTACTTAAATTATATTCTTGTTCTCTTAGTGTTCTTTCATTTCCACTAACAGATAAAAAGTATTGAAATCCCTGTTCTCCATCCATGTTATTCAACACACTTTCTTTACCGTTATAAAATCCAAAGGCATCATTTTTACTAGCTAAATAATTTGGTAATGGAGTTGGATTATACTCAAATCGATATTTCTGCTCTGCTCCATAGCTTTCTGAAAACATTAAAGAGTCTAATTCCAAACGCTTGTTTGGGTCTCCATTATAATTAAAAAACAACCTTTTATAGATTTCTCCCTTATTATTTGAAAATAAAATGAAATCATTCACGCTTGGATTTCTGTTCGCTATAGTGGCTCGCCCCACATCTTTATAATTATAAAATATATCCTCATTTGTGGCAAGGATATCTCTGTTAGGGTAGTTTGAAGGAACAATATAGCCCAATTGCTGTACTAGCTTATAAGTAAAAAGTATTTCTTCGCTCGGGGTAATTATTTTTTGTAAATGAACAGGATTAATCAAAGTTGTTTTTTCAATTTTATTCGAAGCAAAGTTTGTCCCATCGGCAGTTAATCTAAAACTAGACAATGGCATCGAACTTACAACGTCTGAATATACAGATTTGGTAATTATAAAGTTATCCCTATAATAACTTAACAAAATTCTATATCCATTTGGTGATTCAATTGATGTTAACTGCCAAGATGTTGGCTGTACATACCCTCCAGGATGGTCTGCTATAGCTGTATTTTTTAAACATCTGCCTGGCCTGCTAAACTCAATTGATTCATCGGTGCCTCCAAAAGTATACTTTATCCCATTATTATCTGTTATGGTAAAGCTATAAAGCAACAGCTCTTTATATAGCTTATTCACATAGGTTGAGATAAATGGATAGTTTTTATTTTGTTCCTCATAAGGTAAATCAATAAATTTTTGACCAACGAAATTTATTTTTATCTTGAAGTTTTCACCATTTTGACTTTTTACATGAACTATCCCATTTCTATCTTGATAGAATTTACCAGAGATGCCATTAAAATTAAAAATGTATTCATCCGGATTGCTATCTGCAATCCATGAGGTATCAGAAACTAGTGGTGATATTTCGTAATAACCAGTTTTTAAATAAGAATTCATTCTAATGGGAGAACTCCAATCATCATACTGAATTGGATTTGGCATAACTACTCCTGTAAGTGGGGAATAGCCGGGGTTGTGGAGTGTGGGAGTATAAGTAATAGTGTAACTACCACCTAAAAAATTGCCTCTAGCATCATAGTCGCCCTGATATGAAGAGCTTAGTACAGCTATTCCAGAATAATTAAACATACCTATTTCCTTAGCAGGAACGGTAACCGTTAGTTCCTGCACCGGTCCGTCTAAATTCGGATACCCAATCCCATCACCCCAATCCTTATTATAGGCATTCGCAAAATTAACGGGATAAACTCCCTCATCTGGCGTTCCATTGATTATTCGTGTAATACTACCCCCAATACCTAATGACCAGCCCAAACCAACGCTTCCAGGCATTTCATCAGGCTTATTGCCTGATGCGTGATAGTTTAAACTTATAGGCAGTTCTAACTCCTTATATTTAACTGCGTGTATAGGGATGTTAATCTGAGGAATTCCAGTATAAAATCCTATCGGGATTTGTCCATATTTTCCTAATGAGCCCGCAGTTGGTGATGGGGGTAAAAACTTGCTTTCAATCTGGTTGTTTCTCTGACCTTGGGAATATTTTACATTAAAAAAAATATTGATAAAACACAGTACGACAACATTGCGTACACAACTCGATTTTAATAGATTCATTGATCTGGTCTTTAGATAATTTAACTTTATTTAACCGTAGTATCTTTGACTAACAATTGTTTTCGGGAGATCCGCAACGACTATCAACGATTTTCTCCTCCATTCAAGGTCGACAAAGATTATAAGGATATTGGCGTTGTTTTAAATTCGTCTAGCAAAATGAATAACCTCGGAGCTTGACCCGAGGTATCGTTTGCAAATAGTTTATTTTTAGCTTTATGAAAACTCTTCGTTTTCAAACCTTCTGCTTTCACTACGAGATGTTCTCTTCGAATAAAGCATTTGTTCTGCTTTCGCTTAATAATAATCTTTGTTTCATCTGTAATAATTTATGATAATAATTAACCCGAGTACATTATAAAAAGAGTTGCCTATCCTATAATAGGCAAAGTATTTTGTATTAATTATAACGCTAAAAAGTCAGCATCTAATGATTGATCCCTATTAAAGATTAAAAAAAAGGGAATGGCTTCAGTAAAAGTTGGAGAAGTTTTTGAAAATTTAGGTAATTAAATTTCCATTGATTGAGCGTTAAGATATTCATCTTTTTATTAAATTAATTTCACTATTTAATTTTGGGATGATTCAGCTAAGATAGCTGTTGACTTAGACAAAACCTAAATACAAATAAATATTTTTAAATCTACCAAAACAATGCAGTAAAACCAGCAGTATTATTGTCTATAATAAAAGTCAAAACTATACTACCTCTCCAATAAGCAAAAGCCTCACGAGCATGCAACCAGTGAGGCTTATAAATTAAATTTTTAAATACCAGGAACGTCTGGCCCCTCTATATTTATTACTTTTGAGCTACTTCTATTACCCAAATCAATTACAATACGGGCAGTTTTATAATCATTGGCAAATTTTACATGTTCATCCTCCCAAATTCCCATCAACCTATCCAACTTGTAAAATGATAGCCTAAGCTCATTAATCAGGCTAACAATAGATTTGTTTTGGCTCTTTCTATCGGTGATAACCAAACGAGGCTGATCTTTATTGTTTTCATAATCATCAATAAAGCGTTTAAGCTTATTGTATTCATCTTCGGTAATGCCATACTCTACAAGCTCGGGCTGGAATTTCAAAATAGCATCGGCTATTGTTTCTAAAGCAGCGGCAAGCTGTTGATTGG
>NZ_RQRS01000048.1 GCF_004335085.1 Pedobacter nototheniae
GTATTTATTAATCATAGAAATGGATGGATAAATCCTGTGACTGGATGGAAAATTATGCAAGCACAAATTGCTATATTTTTTGAGGACAGATTTAATCAATGACACAGTTTATTGAACAGACCCTTAAATACTGGTTAAGGATTATCCCCCAGTTTGGGATAGTTCCTTTCCATGCTTCTTCAATGTTTTTAATGGATAAATAAACTGATTTAGCCGCTGCATTTTCATTGGGAAACTGGGTTTTTGTTTTGGTGTATTTCCTTATTCCTCTGTTGAGGTTTTCGATGGCATTTGTAGTATAAATAATTTTTCTTAGTTCGAGTGGGTACTCAAAATAATTGGAAAGGTTGTCCCAGTTTTCTTCCCAGGATGTAATGGCATATTTGTATTTGCCCTGCCACTTTTCCTTGAATTTATTCAGCTCTTCCAAAGCAATTTCTTTATTGATTGCTGTATATACCACTTTCAAGTCCTGACAAAAAGATCTTCGGTCCTTATAGACAACAAACTTGCAGCTGTTCCTTATCTGATGGACAATGCAAATCTGTGTAATGGCCTGGGGAAAGACTGCCGATATGGCCTTGGTAAACCCTTTTAAGTTATCGGTACAGGCAATAAGGATATCCTCTACGCCGCGGGCCCTAAGTTCGGTTAATACCGTCATCCAGAAGGCAGCTGTTTCCGTCTTTTCGATCCAGAAGCCAAGCACCTCTTTACGACCATCCTGTTTGAGTCCAATGACGATGTAGACGCACTTGTTCACTACTTTTTTGTCGTCCCGGATCTTAATAACAATACCATCCATCCAAACTGCAAAATATACTGGTTCCAGGGTTCGTTGTTGCCATTCCCTGGCAGCATCCATGATGCGTTCTGTAATGTTGGAAATAGTCGTTTCACTTATTTCCAGACCATAAACAGCATCTACCTGTTTTCTAACGTCTGAGGTGGTCATTCCCCTGCTGTACATGCCCAGTATAGCCTCCTGTATCTTGGTGCTGATCGTTTCCCCTTTAGGGATAACCTGAGGTATAAATGTCCCATTCCGGTCTCTTGGAATGTTCAAAACAATCTCGCCTACATTTTCTGTTGTCACTGTTTTAGGAAAACTCCCATTGCGACTATTCCCTGAGTTGTAGCCATCTACGGTATGTTTATAGTAGCCTAAATGTTCATCCATTTCTCCTTGAAGCATTTCTTCCACACCCTGTTTAAAAATAGAATTGAAATAGTTTTGAAAGGAATCTTTGTCTTTAAACTGTTTAAAGAAGCCCTTTGGAAATAGCTGTTCTGTTTTGTCTTCGGATTGCATAATATATATATGGTTTTAAAGTTAAGAGTTTACTCTAACTCTATTCCGTTTACACAATCTAATTTACAATCTCCTATTAGAGAGGCAATGTTCCCTGTTAGAGAGGCATTGTTCCCTGTTAGAGAGGCATTGTTCTGGCTCTGTTCAATAAACTGTGTTAAAAAGAAAATGAATCCTGCAAACTGGAACGGTTCAAAACACAGAACTTTAAGATTTATTAATATTAAGGGAATATTGCAGCGGTAGCTTTGCGCTAAATAAATCCTCAAAAATCCGTTGAGTACAAATTTACTAGCATCCCTAAAAAATGATTCGCACGTGGCTATGGAATTAATTTACCATAAGCATTGGGAAACCGTTTTCGATGCAGCCTTTAAAAAATTGGGAGATGAAGATTTGGCGCAGGATTTAACACAAGAAATTTTTATCTCCCTTTGGGAAAACCGCAACCAGTTAAAAGTAGAAAACAGTTTATCGGCCTACCTTTATGGAGCTGTAAAATATAAGGTGATTAATCATTACCGATCGGCCGCCTTAAAGGAAAAACAAATTGCAGCATTAGCCCTTTTAATGAACGAAGAAGTTGCGGCAGCAACTGATAGTAAATTGATTTTAAATGAACTTAATGTTGAAGTGGAAGCCGCTATAGCCCTTTTACCAGAAAAAATGCGAATGGTGTTTTCTATGAGTAGGAAGCAAGAAAAATCTATAAAGGAAATAGCCAGCGAATTAGATCTTTCAGCACAAACGGTAAAAAACCATATAACGGCAGCCATGAAACTGCTTAAAAAAAGCTTATCATATTCCGCATTTATTGCCATTTTAATTGGTATATCATGATTCCAATTTTTAACTAAACTTCTTTCAAGGATATAGTATTTATAGGCAATTAACCCATAATATATGCTTAAATGCTATCCACTTGGCTTAGGTTTGTAATTTGGTTTTTGCTGCAAGGTTTAAGTTATTAAACCTGTATTCTATGGTTAATGCAAACAAAAAGTTAATTATTTTTTGAGAAGCATTACTTTAGAATTATTTATGCTGCTAGGTTTGATATGTAGGGTGTTCCTCTTTTTACTGCAGCAAATGCTC
>NZ_RQRS01000049.1 GCF_004335085.1 Pedobacter nototheniae
GGTTCTTCGTCACTTTTGGTGAAAGTATATTAAAAAACTACACATTATTTGTTAGCCCCTGCTTCTTTTTAAAGGTTACACCAACTTTTTCTAGCAAGTTGTACACTTGTGCTTTCTGATACGCTAACCCGTATTCCTGTTTAATCCATTTTGCTAAGGTTGGTCCGGTCCACCTGTTTGATTCAAGCCCATAGTCTGAGGGGATCTGTTTTAGGACAACTGTTTTTATTGTTTCGAGCTGTTCATTCGACAATGCGCTATGTCGTCCTCTTCCTTTCTTGTCCTTTAGTCCTTCTATGCCTTCATTCTCAAAACGATGCACCCAGTTGGTTATCTGTTTAAAACTTATATTATGAAGTTCAGACAGCTTTCTGCTGGAATGTCCCAACGCAACCAGGTAAACAATATTAAGCCTTGCTCCAACTGTGTAAGCTTCATTCTTGTTTAAGATTTTCTTTATTTCATCAGCTTCTGCACGCTGAATCTTCAATACTGATTTCCCCACGGTAGCTTTTTTTAAGACCAACAAATATAAGTGTAAATATGTGTAATTTTATAATATACTTTTTACTATGATATCGCCATTTATACTTCCTACAAATGTGCAGCTTCGAGCTGACTCAATCCATTCGGAACCAGGAATACTATATATTGATACCTCTGTATGTCAAACCTGTTCAATTTGCCCCGTTTGTAATAAAAAGAGCAGTAAAATTCATAGTCGGTATTCCAGGACTCTTTTGGATTTACCTATTTCCGGCCATTTGTCAAAAGTTCAACTTAAAGCTAGAAAATATTTCTGTGATAACCCTGAATGCCCCAGGAAAGTCTTTACCGAACGGTTTGATTGTGAAATAAAACCATACTACAGAAGGATGATCCGATCGAATGATCTTCTCGCCAGAATGGCCCTTGAGCTTGGCGGGAATACAGGAGCAGCTATTAGCCGCTACGCCGGTGTACCTGTAAGCCCGTCCACAATATTAAGAGTGGTAAAGCGTTTGGATATCCAACCTAAAAAACTAACCTCAGGCGTTATTGGCGTAGATGACTGGGCATTTAAAAAAGGAAAAACTTACGGAACGGTCATCGTTGATTTAGCGAAAAAGGAAGTTGTAGATCTGTTGCCGGACCGGGAATCGGCTACTTTATCCGAATGGCTGAAACAACACCCCGAGATAAAAACGGTTTCAAGAGATAGATACGGTCCATATGCATTAGGTATAAAGACAGGAGCGCCTGATGCCAGTCAGGTTGCAGACCGCTTTCACCTGCTTATGAATCTCGGGGATGCGACTAAAAGGATATTTCAATCGAAGGGAAAAGAACTCAGGGAGGCGTTTACACTTTATAATCAGCCGAAAAATAAGCCTGCTAAGACCGTTGAGACCGAATCAGCAGTTCAAAATATGCTACAGATTACAGAAGATATTTTAACAACTGCCAATATCAGTATTGACAAGCTGCACAAGTTCGAAAAAGTCAAAGATCTTTATAGTAAGGGTAGCAGTATAAGACAGATTGCCAAGACTGTAAAATTAACCCGTACAACCGTGAGAAAATACACGATGATGGAAAAGCTGGTTAAAAGACAGGCACATACCACAACTAATCTGGACGCCTTTATTGGTTTTTTGATGCAGGAAGAAAATAGAGTAAAAACTTACCGGGAATTGCATAAAACAATTGTTGAGATGGGTTTTAACGGAAAGTACACCCAGTTTTGCAATAAAATGAATGAGCTTAAGAATACGCAACCAGCTCTTCGACCGAAATCCACAGGTCCAATACTGGTAAAAACCTGGTCTCCCACCAGATTATCACTTATGCTATACATGGAGCCCTGTGAACTAAAAAGAGCTGATGACAAAGATTTTCTAAAGCTTCTATTTGAAAAATACCCACAAATGAAGAAAATGGAAAAGTTAGTTAAAGGCTTTAAAAACCTATTTAAGACTAAAAAAGATGGCACGCTGAAAACCTGGATTGAAGAGGTGTTTGAATCTGATTGCGGTTTGAACAATTTTGCAAAAAACCTTTTAAAAGATTATGATGCAGTAAATAATGCAGTGATAACCAATATAAGTAATGGGCAGGTTGAAGGGCAGGTCAATCGTATTAAAACAATTAAAAGAAAGATGTACGGCAAGGCAGGGTTTCAGCTGCTAAGAAAAATGGTACTTGCAAAATCAGCATAATTCACCAAAAGTGACGGAGAGCC
>NZ_RQRS01000004.1:0-1296 GCF_004335085.1 Pedobacter nototheniae
ACTAAAAAGCAGAGGTCTGTTACAGGTTTTAGATCTTAAATCTGGATATGAACATAGTTCACCTCTGCTTTTAAGGTTTTCTTTATCAAATTTAAATCTTTGATAATCTTTCTCAAACCTAAGGGATATAAGCGAAAAGCCCACAGCGCAGCGAGGACTTGAAGCGTTAGCAGGCGCAAACTTACCTAGCAATACAGGCTTTGCTTTCCAGATAGATATTCTTTGCCACACTCCAATTGGCTATGTTTTTTATATCAACCGCAAGGGTAAATCCTAATTAAAACAAAGATTGCTTCAGCATGCTTATACCCGGCTTCGCAATTACGATTGAGTTAAAATAATTCAGCACGGCAATCTGTCTTTGCCAGTTTTCGATTCTTCATCGAAACGAAGCAATCTTTTGTTAAGTAGCTGATTATTTTGCTAAGCATTAGAATTTGGAAATGAACGCTACGGTGTACATGGCAATTGAAGTCCTGCTTTTACACTGTATCCCGATAGAAAAAATCAGGATGTCGTTTTAATCAGGTTTAGATACAATGTTATTGCCCTCGATTTAACAAATTTCCTTGTTGCCTCGCTGCCGCAAGCGTCTCGCTTGTGGTCGTATTCTAAAGCCTGGGTATTTGTAACTATAGCTCATTAATTAAATATATTATAGCATGTTTACTACTTTACTCCCACAAGCGAGACGCTTGCGGGGGCGGCTAGTTATACTCGTGCCATCGCTATTTATACTCGTGCCATCGCTATTTATACTCGTGCCATCGCTATTTATACTCGTGCCATCGCTATTTATACTCGTGCCATCGCTATTTATATTCGTGCCATCGCTATTTATACTCGTGCCATCGCTAGTTATTACTCGTGCCATCGCTAGTTATACTTGTGCCATCGCTATTTATATTCGTGCCATCGCTAGTTATACTTGTGCCATCGCTATTTATATTCGTGCCATCGCTAGTTATATTCGTGCCATCGCTAGTTATACTCGTGCCATCGCTAGTTGTACTCGTGCCATCGCTAGTTATTACTCGTGCCATCGTTAGTTATATTCGTGCCATCGCCTCGCTGCCGCAAAAAGTCGTCTTTGCGAGGTACGAAGCAATCTTACAACGATAGGTTTTACTTTCTAATGCACTAGGATTGCTTCGTACCTCGCAAAGACGATCGCCTTAAAATAACCTTAACTGAATAGCATTGGTGTTCTCACCATACCATTTAAATGTGATTTATTAATGTACTATGATGTGATTGGTGATAACCAACCGCAAGGGTAAATAACAATAAAACAAT
>NZ_RQRS01000004.1:1304-269906 GCF_004335085.1 Pedobacter nototheniae
CGATCGCCTTAAAATAACCTTAACTGAATAGCATTGGTGTTCTCACCATACCATTTAAATGTGATTTATTAATGTACTATGATGTGATTGGTGATAACCAACCGCAAGGGTAAATAACAATAAAACAATCCAACAATCCCCCTCACTGCCGCAAGCGTCCTAAATATATTATAGCATGTTTTACTACCTGAATACCACAAGCGAGACGCTTGCAGTATCGGCAAAGGGCGGGACTGCATAACCAAAAGCTACTGACAATGGTTTCCAAAAAATAAATCGCTTCTAAGCTTTATAGCTGTTGTCGGTGTTATCACCAATTCTATTAAGTTAAGAGAAAAAGTCGTCTTTGCGAGGTACGAAGCAATCTTACAACGATAGGTTTTACTTTCTAATGCACTAGGATTGCTTCGTACCTCGCAAAGACGATCGCCTTAAAATAACCTTAACTGAATAGCATTGGTGTTCTCACCATACCATTTAAATGTGATTTATTAATGTACTATGATGTGATTGGTGATAACCAACCGCAAGGGTAAATAACAATAAAACAATAAAACAATCCCAATATCACTTAACATAAACTTAATTTATACATAACATTTTTGGTTAGTACCATTCTGCTTTTGAATTGACATGTATTCAAATGACGGAAGAACAGGCAAAACAGTTATTGCAAAAATATTTAAACCAGGAAGCAACACCCGAAGAAATAAAGAGGGTAGAGCAATGGTATGCAATTGTAAATAATAAAGAATCCGATTTATCAGCGGAGAAAAAGGCAGCAATTGGTCAACAGGTTTTTTTAAACCTACAGGCAGCCATGCAACCAAAAACTAAGCTAAGGGCACTGTTTAACTTTAAAGCTTTTGTTAAAGTTGCAGCAATATTATTGCTAGTTGCTACGCTTGCTATTAGCATTTGGAAAATCAGTAATAATGGAAATAGCAATCAAAATTTAGTAGTTGTTTGTACCAAAGCAACCGAAAGAAAAAAAGTAATTCTGCCTGATGGCTCTGAAATATTATTGGAGCCTTCAGCAAAAATCAGTTATCCTGCACAATTTGGTACCAGCCATCGTAAACTTTCATTAATGGAAGGTGAAGCATTTTTTAACATCGCTCATGAAAGTAAGCGCTCCTTTATAGTAAGCACAACATCGGGCGTAAATGTTAAGGTATTGGGTACTTCATTTAGGATTAAAGCTTATAACACCCAACAAAATATTCAAGTAGCAGTAGCCACAGGTAAAGTAGCGGTAAGCAACCAAAAAGGCTTAATGGGTACTTTAATTAAAGATGAGCAACTGGATTACGATAAAAATGCAAACCGAATTTCTATCCGTAAAATTAAACAAGCCGCCTACGTAGATTTTGCTTTTGAAGGCAGCACCCTCCAACAAGTTATTAACAAATTAGAATACGCATACAGCATTAAAATTTTACTGGCCGATACAGAAATGGCTAAGCTTAAATGTACCGCGGTTTTTAGCAGTAAGCAGCAGCCAGAAGAAATCCTGGATATTATTTGCAGTCTGCACCACCTCAAATTCAGTCCATCAAAAAACAATAAAACCTTTAAAATATACAGATGATGAGCAGATAATAAAGAGATACAACTGGTACTGGTTAGATCAGCAACCATAATTTATCATCCGGAAATATCAACCGGAATATTTTAAAAGCAAATACAATAAATAAAACAAACAAATGAAAACAACCTCACACAAGAGGACTCAAGCCCTTTTTAAGATCATGAAATACTCATGTTTAACTTTTTCAATCCTCTGCTTCTTTTGCAGTTCATTACTTGCCTCAGCAGGTATGGCTCAAAAACTGGAGAAAAGTACGGTTAGTATTAAAATTAATAAAGGCCGGAAATTAACAGAAATAATTAAAGAAATAGAAACCAATACAGGTCTTAGCTTTGTATATAATCCTGATTTATTACAACAAAGAAATACTTTTTTTAGCGGTGACTTTAAAAAAGAACCCGTAAGATCTCTTTTGGATAAAATGGGTATAAGCGTATTAGAAAAAGGCGATTATATCATTTTAAACAACGCTACCTTTAATAAACCCGATAGAATTATTACCGGTGTAGTAAAAGATTCAACCGGGGTTACTTTACCTGGTGTATCCGTAAAGGTTTTAGGCACACAAAGTGGAACTATAACCGATGGAAATGGTGCATTCCGTATAGAAGTAGCACCAGAAACTGTTTTATCTTTCTCTATGATTGGTTATAGAACCAAAGAAGTAAAGGTAGGCGAAAACCAGGTTTTAAATGTGGTGTTAAGCGAAGAACGTTCTACACTTTCAGAAGTTGTTGTAGTAGGTTACGGTACACAGAAAAAGGTAACCTTAACCGGAGCAATTAGCAATGTAGCTTTAGATAAACTCTCATCACGATCATTAAACAGTGTTGGTGATGTGCTGGCAGGAAAATCGCCTGGTGTAATTGTAACTAATGAAGGTGGCGACCCAACATCAACTCCACGCATTAACATTAGAGGATCGGGTGGTTTAAATACCGAGAGTGTTTTATATGTGATTGATGGATCGATTTTTACAGGTGTACCACAACTTAATCCTAACGATATTGAATCAATATCAGTACTTAAAGATGGTTCAGCAGCTATTTATGGTGCACGTGCATCTGGTGGGGTATTGTTAATTACCACTAAAAAAGGTAAAAATGGCAAAATGCAAATCAGCTTTGATGCCAAGTTAGGACAGCAAAGTGTGTGGAAAAAATTAGAACCTCTTAATGCAGAACAACGTGCTATGGTTGCTGCAACAGCTGCTAAAAATGGTGGTACAACGTTATTGCCTGCCTTTGATTCTACAAAATATCCTGATGGGCAAGTTACCCGCACCAATTGGATGGATGAAGTGTTTAGAGATGGCTTATTGCAAGATTATAATGCAGCTGTTAATGGCGGTTCGGAGAAATCTAATTTTTACTTAAGCTTTAACTACCGCAAGGCAGAAGGCATTGTTTTAAACACGCAAACACAACGCTACAATTTCAGAATAAACTCTGAGCACGCCATTACACCATGGTTAAAATTAGGCGAAAACCTTTCTTACAGTAGCACCAACGGAAACGGAGCAAATACCAGTAGCGATTATACTGGAGCATTACTTTCTGCAGTTTATTACCCAACAAATGCTACACCTACCAATCCTGATGGTTCTTATGCTGGGTTACCAGGGCCATATGCTGGCGATTACGGCGATATTATTAATCCCGTTACTGAACTTAAACGTATAGATATTAATAATCCTGTTAATGTTTTAATGGTAAATCCTTATGTTACCGTAACTATAGCTAAAGGTTTAACTTTCAGATCTAACTTAAGTATTACTAAAACCGATGACCAGTTTAAAAGCTTTACGCCAAAAAGGCCAGAAGTTGGTAAGCCCGTTTTAAGCAATAGTTTAGTACAGAGAAGCTATCAAACAAATGATTTTCTTGCAGAACAGGTATTAAGTTATAAAACTGATTTTGGTGCACACCATTTAGATTTTACTGGAGGTTATTCTTATCAAAAAATTAAAAAGAATGGTTTAGAAGTATCAGGTTCCGGTTTTGATGATGAATCACCACAATACCGTTACTTTTCAAATGCTACGGTACTCCAAAAGCCAATAAGTACACTTGCTGCCACAGCGCTATTATCTGTGTTTTTAAGGGCAAATTATAATTATAAAGAGAAATATATGCTGTCGTTAATTGGTCGTAGAGATGGAACATCATTTTTAGAAGCCAATAACAGATATAGAAACTATAGTTCAGTTTCTGCAGGATGGGCAATGAATAAAGAAGATTTTCTTAAAGATGTTTCCTGGTTAAATGAATTAAAATTACGCGGCAGTTATGGTATTTTAGGTAATCTTGCCAGTTTAACACAATCAGCCGTTAACCCGCTGTTAGATCCTACTCAAAGTTATTTCGGACAAACGCCAGCCCTACAAAACGGTTACGCACAAAGCATTTTAGCAAATAAAAACTTAACCTGGGCAGAGTCAAAACAAACCAATTTTGGACTTGATTTAGCCGTTTTAAATAGATTGAGCTTAACAGCAGATTATTTTATTAAAGACATTAATAAAATGATTATAACCAGAACACTTCCGGGTACTTCTGGTTTAAACAGGCAAACGGTTAACGCTGGCACTGCTAGAGATAAGGGCATAGAACTTGGTCTTACCTATACCAGTGATAAATCTGCAGAGTTTAACTATTCTGTAAATGCAACCTTAACTAAAATAAACAATAAAGTAATTAGTTTAGGAGAAGGACTGGATGTAATACCTCAACCAAACAATTTCCGGAATGAGTTAGCACCAATTTTTGTAAAAGTTGGTCAACCCCTTAACAGCTATTATGTATTAAAAACGCAAGGTATTTTCCAAACACAGGCAGAGGTAGATAATTATAAAGGCCCTAACGGACAGAAAATACAGCCTAATGCAAGGCCAGGTGACTTTAAATTTGCCGATTTAGATGGAAATGGTACCATTGATAGCAAAGATCGTTACTTCGCAGGAAGTGCTTATCCTAACTTTTCTTATGGTTTGAGTTTCAACGCCAGTTATAAAAACTTCGATTTTAATATTCTTGCTCAAGGCGTACAAGGCAATAAATTATTCAACGCCGTAAAAAGAACCACTTACAATGCCAGTGGCCCATCTTACAATAAATTGGTTGGAATATTGGATGCATGGTCGCCAGAAAACCCTAATGGTAAAGTGCCAATTATTTCAACTTCTGATAATAACGGAAACTTTAATGCTTCTGATTTTTATGTAGAAAATGGATCATATCTGCGCATTCGCAACGTAACACTAGGCTACAGCTTATCAAAATCTTTAACTAGCAAATTAAAAACAGGTGCCGTACGTGTTTATGCTACAGCAAACAACTTGTTTACCATTACCAAATACTCAGGTTTCGACCCAGAAATTGGAATGGATAATTTAGGATTAGATACAGGTCGTTATCCGCAGGCCCGAAGCTTTATTCTTGGTTTAAGTGTGAATTTATAATTTTTAATACGAATGAAAACAAATATAAAATATCTGATTGTGGCTGCCATTGCCTTATTCAGCTCTTGTACAAAGCAACTTAATATTGAGCCTGAGGGTTCTCCATCAGCGCAAAACTTTTGGAAAACTAAAGAAGATGCCTTGAAAGCAGAAGGCGGTATGTACGAAAAATATAATGAAGAAGATTATTATGGTCGTGGTATGTTTTGGTTTATCAATGCCAGCGATGATATGGTAACAGGCCGTAACAAACCCGAAGCCGATAACATTAAAAATTTTAACCGTACCTATATTGGCGGTGGTTATACCGAAGGACAATGGGCTATGCGTTACGCTGTAATTAAAAGAGCTAACGATATTATTACCAACGTTCCTAAAATACAAATGGACGAAACATTGAAGAAACAAATTATTGGTGATGCTTACTTCAATGCAGGTTTAGTTTACTTTCAATTGGCTGCCAACTATGGAAATGAAAAGGCTGGTGTACCAATTGTAACGCCAGAAACTGATGCCTCTGTGCCTATACCTCGTGCTAAAAATGTAAATGAAAATTATGATTACATTATCCAATTATTGTTAAAAGCAGCTGATAATTTACCGTTTTTCTCTGCAATGAAAGCCGAAGATTATGGTAAAGCACACAAAACTGCTGCATGGGCTTATCTTTCTAAGGTTTATCTTTATAAAAAAGATTATGCCAATGCTGCAAAATATGCAGATATGGTTATCAGTTCAGGTCAGCACAACCTGGTAAATACCAGCTTTGCTGATGTATTTAAAGCATCAAACAACTGGTCTAAAGAGTACATTTGGTCGGTAGTTTGTACACCAAGTGGCGGTGGTACAGGCTGGGGAAGTAAATTACCTGGTGTAATGTTAACCAATAAAGCCTGGGGTATTTACAATGGCTGGGGTTATTATTTGCCAACTAAAGAGTTATATGATTCTTTCGAAGCCGGAGATCAACGTAGAGAAGCCACCATTTTAAAAACAGGAGATAAATTTATGTTCTTCGGGCAAGAACGCAGCTTTACTAAAGATGCTGGAGCAACTTCCGATTATCAGTTTAAAAAATATATGGAGCCTTTTTCTTATGCCAATCCAATTCCTACACATGTAAACCCAAATGGCGATAATGGAACAACAGATTTAAATGTGCCATTAATGCGTTATGCTGAGGTATTATTAATTAAAGCCGAAGCCGCAATTATGTTAAGTGGAGCAGGTGCAGGTGATACAGAATTAAACAAAATTAGAGTTAGAGCAGGTTTAGGTACAAAAGCAGGAATGACAATTGACGACCTTAAACGCGAACGCCGCAATGAGTTGGCAGGAGAATGGGCCGATCGTCATCGCGATTTAGTGAGATGGGGCGATGCACAAGCAACTTATGCAAAACCATTGCATGATTCTGGTGGAAATGTAATTTGGCCTGCAAGAGCATTTAATCCTCAGGTAAATGATGTTTGGGCAGTACCACAAAAAGAAATTGATAACAGTGCCGGGGTGATTAAACAAAACGCAGGATGGTAATTAAAAATTTAAATAATATTTCATCAATGATAAGCACGGATTTAAAAATCCGTGCTTATCACTTTTTATCCTTGGTTAATACCTTATTGCAAGGTAAACGACTTAATTTAATACTATTGTTTGTTGGGTTGAGTTTATACAACGCTTCTGCTCAAACTGCATTAAATGCAAATCGTGGTCACAGCCATAACGATTACAAACAAAATATTCCGCTATTAACGGCTTATTATGCCGAAATGGGCTCTATTGAGGCCGATGTTTTTTTAAGAAACGGCGAATTGTATGTGGCTCATGATAGTACAGAGATTAAGCCAGGACTTACGCTAAAAAAACTCTATCTAGATCCGTTAGCAACTTTTTACAAAGCCAACGGAAATCATCCCTACAAAAACCCTTCTTTAAAACTACAATTGGTTGTTGATGTAAAACAAGATTATCAGCATGTTTTGCCACAATTGTTGAAGGAGTTAAAAGCTTACCCTAATGTTTTTGATGGAAATCTGAAAGCCAGCGCCATTAGTATCGCAGTAAGTGGTGATGTGCCTAAACCTGCCGATTTTAAAAATTATTCAGCTCAGCTTTCTTTTGATGGCCGCCCTTATATTAATTACACTAAAGAAGAACTTAAAAGGGTAGCAATGATTAGTGATGACCTTAAAAACCATACACAATGGAATGGAAAAGGCAATCCGACAAAAACTGACGAAGCACATTTGCTCAAAGTAATTAACAAAGCGCACGAGCAAGGTAAACCATTTAGGTTTTGGGCAACTCAAGATAGCCCTAACACTTGGATTGTATTAGAAAGATTGGGCGCAGATTGGATTAATACAGATCAACCTACAAAGCTTCGTGATTTTTACCTAAATAAAGCTAAAATTACCTATACCAATGCTACGCCCTATCCAGTTTATACACCTACTTATAAAAGCGATGGAACTCATAAACCGGCTAAAAATGTAATCTTATTAATTGGTGATGGCATGGGGTTAGCGCAAATCCATGCCGGTTTAATGGCAAATAATGGCGATTTAAACATTACCAGAATGCAGAATATTGGCTTTGCGCAAACCAGTGCTGCCGATGCAGGAAATACTGATTCTGCAGCCGGCGGAACAGCACTTGCCACAGGTTTTAAAACCAATAACAGGTATATTGGGTTAGGCCCAGATAATTTAAGAAGAACTAATTTGGTTGATACCCTTGCCAGTTATGGTATTAAAAGTGGCGTTATTAGTGTTGGCGACATTACCGATGCCACACCAGCAGCTTTTTATGCGCATCAACTAGATCGTGCCATGAGTGGTGAAATTGCTCAGGATTTACTGCAAAGTAAAGTGGAGATTCTAGTCGGTTCTAATCAAAAAAGTTTCTATAAAAATAAAAATGTAAACCTATTGAAACAGCTTGATGCTAATGGGTTTCAGTTGAGTACAAGTTTAGCTGATTTTGCGAAACAAAACAGTGGAAAACAGTTGGTTTTACTGCCAGATTCTGCCACTCGGCCCGTTTATAAAGGTAGGGGAGATATGCTCAAACAATCACTTGTACACAGTATAGAATTGCTGAATAAAAATAAATCAGGCTTTTTCATCATGACAGAAGGTGCACAAATTGATTACGGAGGGCATGTAAATGATTTACCTTATGTAGTTACCGAATTGCATGATTTTGATAAAACAGTTGAGGCAGCTTTACGTTTTGCTGATATGGATGGAGAAACCTTGGTTATTGTTACCGCCGACCATGAAACAGGCGGCTTAACTCTTTTAGATACCGAACCACAAAAAGGAATGATTCGTGGAGAATTTAGTACCAACGACCATACCAATATTATGGTTCCGGTTTTTGCGTATGGGCCAGGAGCAGAAGATTTTAAAGGTGTGTATCAAAACAATCAAATTTTTTATAAAATATTAAAAGCTTATAATTTAGGTAAAGCCAATCGCTAAAATTACCGCCACGGAAACTCAGAACTCACGGAAAATAGTATTTAAATTCCTTGTAACTCCGTGTTTCTGTGGCAAACTTATTTTATAAAAGAAGTTGCTTATCACTTCATCTTTAAAAATCTTTGGCAAATATTTAACGGAGCTATTTTTTTAAATCAAATTTAATTGCATCTTTGTTGCAATTGAAAAGATCAGGGAAACATAAACATCAATCTATATTGCAGCACATTTCTATGGTGCTTGCTGCTCTTTTTGTGTTCATAATTTTCGCAGGTCTTTTACATAATCATCATCGTTCAGTACCTAAAACAGACGATAGGGAAATAGTTTACGCACCCGAAAAATGCGACGTTTGCGACTATTGTTTCCATAAAAGCGGTAAAGATTTTATTCAAGTTCCGCATGTTTCTTTTGTGGTTTTAAAGCCAACTGTTTCCATTTTCCTTACCGGTTTCATTCTTGGTAATTATAAATTTACGCTTCAAGGATTTACCAACAAAGGGCCACCAGCCCTAAATGCTTAATCCGAAGCTTGCTTTCGGAATTTTTTCTTCCATGCAGAAATATCTTCTGTAACCCCACTGTTTAACTAATTTTTATTAACTAATCCGCCCTGCGTTGCGGTATTTACTTGCCCAATAGGGCTTACCATTTACTATGCTAAAAATATTTATGCTATGCTGTAGCGTATTTTTTGGTCTGGGTGCCTATGCTCAGAATTACAACCTCCGCCTAAACATAATCGACACAGAAAGCAAACCAATTAAAGGGGCTAAAGTTAAGTTAACCAGTTATTTGCAAGAGTTTTTAAGTGATGATAAAGGCTTGGTAGATATTGCCTTAACGCCAGGAAATTACAAGATAGAATGCATTTTAGAAGGCTATTTAACCGTAAATCGTCATGTTAAGGTTTCAGCGCAGAATGTCAATTTATCCATTGTGCTTCATCGGATGGGATTTCAGTTAAATGAGGTTACAATTAATGATAAGCGGCAGGAGGAAAGAAGGAGAACAGAATCTTTAAATTTAGAAGTTGTTAAAAGCGATTTTATCCGTAGAAATCTCGGTGGTAGTTTAATGACTACATTGCAACGCCTGCCAGGAATTAAAACCATCGGGATTGGATCTGGGCAATCAAAACCACTTATCAGAGGGCTTGGATTTAATCGTGTTGTGGTTTTAGATAAAGGTATAAAACACGAGGGACAGCAATGGGGCGCAGATCATGGACTAGAGATTGATCAATTTGCGGCTGATGAAGTTGAGCTTTTAAAAGGTGCGGCGTCGTTTGCTTACGGATCTGATGCCATTGCAGGTGCCATAAATATAAAACCAGCTTCAGTACCAGCGCCCGAAACTTTGGGAGGAAGTGTAGATTTAATTGGAAAATCTAACAATAGTCTGTATGGTACATCTGTAAATTTATTTGCTAGAAAACAAAAGTATTTCTTCGATTTAAGGACTACTTATCAAAATTATGGCGATTACAAAGTTCCGGCAGATACACTTTACGTTTATGATTATGCTGTTTCGCTTTATAAAAATCACCTTCGCAATACAGCAGGCAGAGAAACGGGATTGCATTTTAGTTCTGGCTATTTGGGTGAAAAATTCAGATCGATATTTTATATCAGCAATGTATATAGCAAAAGTGGATTTTTTGCAAATGCTCACGGTTTAGAACCTAGAAGGGTTAATACAGAATTACACGATAATAATAGCCGCGATATTTTAATGCCATCGCAAAGGGTTAATCATTTTAAAGTGAGCAATAAAACCACTTTAGAGAATGGCTTGGGGAGGTTTGAAGGCGAAATTGGCTATCAGCGTAATTTCAGACAAGAGTTTAACCATTACGTTAATCATGGTTATATGCCAGCCATTTACCCAGCAGATTTGAACATTCCCATTGATTTGGAAAGGGAATTCGATAAGTCGGTTTACTCCATCAATTTACGAGAAAAACTTTCTTTAAGTGCGCACGAATTAATGTTTGGAATTAATGGAGAGGTGCAGAAAAACCATATTGATGGCTGGAGTTTTCTGGTGCCATCTTTTAACCAGCAAAGTTTAGGTGCATTTATTTACGATAAATATAGAATTAATGATCGCATATTGCTTCATGGAGCTTTACGATACGATTACGCCAATATTTCTATGTTTCGCTACACAGATTGGTTCTACTCTGAGTCGGTAAGCAATCAAACCACAGCAAGTCAGAAGTTAGTCCGATCAGAAAATTTAAATCGAAATTTTAACAGCTTAGTGTGGTCTGTAGGAATAAATTATGCAGCAGGAGAATTAGAAATAAAAGGGAATTTGGGTAAGAGTTTCCGAGTACCAATAGCGAAAGAGCTTGGTGCAAATGGGGTAAATTATCATTATTTTAGTTATGAGAAAGGCGATCCAAATCTCGATCCTGAGCAATCTTATCAGTTTGATGCATCACTTTTATGGAAAAAGGAAAGGTTTTCAATTCAAATAAGTCCTTTTGTTAATTATTTCCCTAATTATATCTATTTAAATCCAACATCAAGGCATGATTATTTTTATGGCGCAGGCAACCAGGTGTTCCAGTATGCACAAAGCCGGGTTTTTAGGTATGGTGGAGAAATGCAGCTTAAGCTGAATATTAGAAATAATTTGAGTGCCGAGGTACTGGCAGAATACTTGTATGCAAAACAACTTTCGGGGGATAAAAAAGGTTACACACTACCTTTTTCGCCACCAGCTTCGATATTATTTAATTTAACATATAAACCACAAGCTGGAAAATCTGATACTTATATTTCGATAGATTATCGGTTAACTGCAGCGCAAAATAATATTGTACCTCCTGAGCGTAAAACCGAATCATATAATTTATTCAATATTCAGGCTGGTACCTCGGTATTTATAGCTAGGCAAACAGCGAACATCAGCTTTCAGGTACAGAATATTTTTAATACCAGTTACCTTAATCACACCAGTTTTTATCGATTAATTGGGCTTCCTGAGCAAGGACGTAATCTGGTGCTTTCGCTCCGCATACCATTCAGCATTAACAAACATTTAAACCACTAAAATAATAATACAATGAGAAAAAAAATCAAAGTAATGGCCTTTGTCGCCGGGTTGATTATGCTTTTAAACAGCTGTAAAAAGGATGAACAAGAAATAGATACCATCTATCCGGTAATTGATATTACTGCGCAGGATGCTTTTCCGAAACAGTGTAGTGTACTTAAAAGGGGCGATAAATTTCTGTTTGTTGCCACACTGAGTGATAACCGGGAACTGGGATCGGTAAGCGTTGATATCCACCATAATTTCGACCACCACACGCATAGTACAGAAGTGATAGACTGCAGTTTAGAAGCTATAAAACTTCCAGTTAAACCTTTTCTGCTGATTAAAGATTTTCCGATTCCAACCGGGCAGCAAAACTTCCGTGTTGCACAAGAAATAAGCATACCTGCAGATGTTGATGCTGGAGATTATCATTTCCTAATTAGACTGACAGATAAAGAAGGCTGGCAAACCATTAAGGGACTAAGTATAAAAATTAATTAATAAAAATTAAACCAATGATGATGTTAAAAACAAGAAAAACATTTAGAAGTATTGCAGTTGTACTCGCCATAAGCGCAGCATTTACAGCCTGTAAAAAAGATAATAATGAGCCAACCCCAGAAGTAGTAAATAACAATAGTAAAGAGTTTAAATACGTGCGTGTATTGGTGGCTGATGAATTGAGCTCGATTATTTCCCAAGTAAATCCTTTTGATGCAAAAGTAAGCTCATTTGAGGGTAAATATCCGCTAGCTAACCTTTATGGTACAGCCAATGGCAGGTATGCGGCGGTGTTATACCAAAGCCAAAACTTGGTTGAAGTATTTGATAGCGGTCTTCAATCTCATATAGATCATGTTGATGTGGATGGCGTTGCAAAATGGGCATCTATTACGGCAGATGGAATTAAACCAACGCACTTTAAAAGTAGAGAGAACGAATCTTTAATTTTTAATGATGGCGCAGGAACACTTAGTTTGGGCAACGATGCAGATTTTAATACAAAAGGAGCAAAATTTAAAACCATTAATGCTGGTTTACTACCACATCATGGTGCAATGGCACAATTTTTAAATGGAACGTATGCTGTTACATCGGCAACAACTTCAGGTGCATCTCCAACAAAAGCGATCATTATTGATAAAAATGGTACAAAGTTATTCCCTTCAACAATAGAGGTTGGCGCTATACACGGTAATGCAAGCGATGGGGTAAATGCCGTTTTTGGCGCTTATGCAACATCAGCTGCTGTTGCTGGTGGGGTACTTATTGTTAACCAAAGTGGAGCGCAGCGTTTTCTACCTAATCCAGATGGTTTTGGCGCTTTCCGTTTTGGAACGGTATTATATGCAGAATCTGCAAAGAAATTTATTGGTTATGTTGCTGCTAAAGGAGCTTACTTAATTGATGTTGCAACAAATAAAATTACGCCAATTTATGCTGGTGCTGATGCTTTTCAATGCAAGGTGGATTATGCAGGCAAAAACTTATTGATATTAACGCTTGATGGAAAATTAAGAGTTTATGATCTTAATTCAGGAATGATTAAAAAAGAAGGACAGATTTTGCCGGCTGTAAATGCTACAGATACCTATAAACCTGTTTTAGAAGCTACAGCTAAGTTTGCTTATGTTGCAAACCCTACCACTGGCGAGGTTTTACAGATTAGCTTGGACGATTTAAACAAAGTAATTAAACATAAAGTATCTGCCCGTCCGGTAAAACTAACCTTATTCGGTTTCGAAACCAATAGCGGTCATAATGATTAGGCTATTAAGAAAACTATATTAATTGTAGACGAATAAAATGAATTAAAAATGAATACAAAAAAAATACTATTAGCCTTACTTGTTGTTGGTGCAACGTTTTCGGCCTGTAAAAAGGATAATAATAATGAAGCCACAAATTTAAAACCTACTGCAGAAAATATAGAAATAGGTACTGCAAATAATAAAAGTGCTTTACGGGGCAGAGATTTTCACTTTAATGCGGATGTACTTGCCGTTACAAAAATTAGCGATGTACGTGTAAATATCAAGCAAAAAAGTGGCGAAACGTATACCGCAAGCTGGAAGTTTGAATTGGTTTGGGACGAATATAAGGGGGCAAAAAATACCAATGTCCATAAGCACTTTACCATCCCAGGTGATGCGCCTGAAGGCAAGTATGATTTCTTTTTTACCGTAACGGATGAAAATGGAAGTAAGCTTGAATTAAAGGAAACTTTAACCATTACCGACCCGGCTAACATGCCTGTTGATCCTAAAATTGGGCGTGATTTTGTTTCTAGAAACGGAACATTAATTTATTATACTGATACTTATGTAGAGAAGGAACTTATTTTTAAAAAAGGTGATGAATTAAGTTTACATGCTCAAATTAGTGAAATTAAGGGCGATGGTATTCTTTACTCGGTTTTAATCAAAAGGAAAAGTAATTACTTCCCAGAAAGTGTTGATAAACTAGATTTAAGTAAGGCTATTGTAGTTACAAAAGTAGAACATAAAGGGCTTTCTGCAGCATCAAAAATAGCTACGTTAAAACAAATAAATGGTGTTTATGGCGGCGAATCTATTGTAGTTGGCGCTGCAAATGATAACAATGAACCATCGGCGAACGCCATTACTGGAGAAAAAGCGTGGGAATCGGGCCAATATAACTGGGTTATTATTTATAAAAATACCAGCTACAACATGAATGTATTTAAATCAATACCGATTACAATTGATTATAAATAAATAGAATTAGAATATGCCACAGAAATGCAGAAATAAAGGGAATACAATTTAATTCCTTATTAATCTGTGTTTCTGTGGCTAATTTTTTATTAGAAAATAAGTCGGTAAGGTCAGTCCAGTTTTAAATAAAGCGTTTGAAATTTAAGAACATATAATCCTTGCCATTTACGAAAAACTGCGGGTATTATCTTCAACTGAAGTTTAGTTATTACGGAAAGTATGTTTTAATGAGTGCTACTTTTTTAAATCACTTATTTATTTGATGGAGCTACAAAAGTGGGTTTTAAATCAGCATCATGAAAATCAATTTCCATAAATAATGGGCGCTTCTTTTCTATATAATTTTCTATAAACCATAATATATCCTTTATATTATTCGTCATCGGTAAACCAGCAATTTCATGTCCCATACCTTCAACATACTCAAAGTAATAAGGATATTGATGTTTTTTAAAGATTTTTGCTAGCGAAGCTGAACTAAATAAGCCCCTGTTAAAAAGTCTGATTTTTTTGTAAGGTACCACACGATCAATAGTACCATGGTACATCATGGTTGGTGCAGGTGCAATTTTATAATCGGGTTTACCGCTATAGCTCATAATGGCGCCCGCAAAAGCAATAACACCTTTAAATTGGAAGCCAGAGTTAAGTTTTTTACTCATTGCTGTGCTGTTTCGCATGTTCCAATCTGCGTGCAAAACTGTTATACCGCCAGAGCTTGAGCCAGAAAGAATAATTTTTGAAGTATCAACACCCAGCTTTTGCGAATTTTCTATTACATAATTTGTTGCATCAAAAAGATCCGTGACAGCGGTATCAATGGCATCCTTTAGCGGACGGGTATTTAATGCCGTAGGATATTTTTTTCCTTTAAGCTCTAAACGGTAATCAATAGAAATTACCTTAAAATTGTTCTCCGCTAATGTGTTAAAATAAGTTTGATACAGTTTATCATCTCGACGGCCCATTAAAAAGGCACCACCAAAAACAAATATTATTGTTGGCTTAGGTGCCGATAAAAGCCCAGTATAATATACATCCATTTTAAGGTTGCTGGTATCTTTTTGGGCATAAGTAAATGTTTCCCGATGGGTATTCTTATTAAGCTTTATTTGACTGTACGCTGTGGTTACAAAAAACAATGAAGCAATTAATAAGGTGTAAATGATTAGATTACTGCGCTTATTCATAAGTTTTAATTAGGTAAACTAAAGATAGCTTATTTTACATTTACTTGGCTTGCATTGATGTAAACCCATGCTTTTTTGCCAGATTTAAGCTCAACAAGTATCCGTTTATAATTATCAACTTCATAATCATCTGCCTGCTGCAATTCGGTAGTGGTAACTTTTAGTAAAACACCTTTTACAATATCGGCAGCATTATTTGTTTGGCTAATAATAGGATGTTGAGCAAGGCCACTTGATGCAATGACCTTTTTATCTACTATTTCAATCATCGAAAGTTTAAAGCCGATCAATTCATCAGGTTGGGCATCCAATAATCTACCAAAAGTATCTTTCTGAACAGATTCCTGCTGCAAAGTTCCGTATGAAAATAAATTCTCAAATTGTTCTGTGTTCATTTCTGTTCTAAAATAAATACGTTTTAATCCATTGCCGGCATTCCCATTGCTTGCCATTCTTCTTTAGTAGGACCATAAATGCCTGCTACTGGTAGGCCTAGCATGCGCATAATAACCGTCATTTGTCCACGGTGGTGTGTTTGATGTACCAGTAAAACATGCAAAATTTTGCCCTTTTCCCAATCCTCGCCATACATAGGCACAAGGTTTTCCAGGGCAGAATCCGTCCACTTTAAGTTTACATTGCGGCATAATAATTCTGAATTATTTTTATAGGCTTCAATAATCTCTTCCATAGAATCTGGAATGGGTAAACCTTCTAAACTATCATCAGCAAAAATACCAGCACGCTTTCCCATTTCTGTTATGGTTTGGGTTAAATGCCAGCTTAAACGACCTAAGCTTCTAACATGTTCATTAATAATTGTATTCTTAGCTTCATTTGTGATGAGACTAAAAATATTGAGCGTCATTTCTTCTTCACTTTTCCAGTTTTCAAGGAAATCATTTATACTGCGATACATGGTTATATATGTTTTGTTCTGCAAAATGCAAATAATGGGATAGGTGCGCAAGTTTTATTGCTTCAAATTTTATCCTTTTAACATACATCATTTTTTATGTGTTATTATTTCCGTTTTTATGCCTGCTATCCAGTTACTTAAAATTTGTAGCTATATCCAACCCTGAAAACCTGCGTTTCATAATAATCTGTACTGTTTAATTTGAAACCGTTTCCAGTAATTTCCTTTTTAACTTGTAAAGTGTTCAATAAATCCGTTCCATTTAAAAACAGTTCTCCCTTTCCATTTTGGATTTGCCTTTTAATACCCATATCAGTTGAAAACCGCGAACTTACTTTACCTTGCGGAATAATATCAGGCGCTAAATAGGTTGCAGAAAACTGAAAGTTAGTTTTTCCAGAAAGCTTAAATAGTCCATTAAACTTTGCATTTCCTGATACAATAGATTCTTTTGGCAAAGAATAAGATGTGGGCACAGGGTATTGATTTACAATTGTAAATGCATTAATACTATTTTGATAAAGAGAGGCGCTAATATTTAAAGAAAACCATGGTGCCAATTGTTGTTGTAAAAGTAACTCAGCACCAGTGTTAGAACTTCGCCCTGCATTTTGAAAAATATTATAAATAATGGTATTGCCTGGTACTACAGTTGCAATGCGGGTAATTGTACCATTTGTAATTTTATGAAAAGCAGCTGAATATAAATAGCCGTTATTCCAATTGTATTTATAGCCAAGTTCTATTGTATGGGTAAATTGCGGCTTTAAAGTTGGGTTTCCTACTTTTAATAATTCAGGCTCATCATATTTAGGAAATATACGGATATCAACTTCATTTGGCCTATCAACCCTTTGGTTATAAAATAAACTAATTTTATTGTAATCATTTAATTTGTAGGCGAAGCGAAGATTAGGAAAGGGTCTGAAATAATCGTAGCCATCACTTTTATAGGTGTTGTGGTTTGGATTTACCTTATAATTAATTTTGGCATATTCCATTCTTAATCCGGCTTCTATTTCTAATTTCTTATCCTCATAAATGTAATTGCCGTAAATTGCGGGTATATTCTCCATATAATTGGCCCAGCCGCCAGCATTTATATCAATAGGAGAATTAATGCCTGGGAAAAATTGCATATCAGTAGGAATAGAGCGATTTCTGTATTTAAGTCCGCCCTCAAATTTCCCATGTTTAAGGGGCAAAACATAATCTAAGGTAACATCTGCTACGTGTTCATCTGAAAGTAACTTAAAAGAATCTTCGCCAGTATAAGTGGGCATAATATTGGTAAAAAAATACTTTTCATCCTCTCTGTGCCAGGTATAATTAAAGCCTGCATTAAGAGTGTGCCCCGGCTCAGTAAATTTATGTTGGTAAATAGCAGAACCTGTAGCCGTGTATTTAACTTCATCTTCCAAAAATTGCCATAATCTATTGCGGATAGTTAAGTTTTGATTAAAATATGGTATTTCTCCTTTGTCAATAATCTTTTCGCGATTAATGAAAGCCGAAAGGGTAAAACTATTACGATCATTTGGATTGTAATCAAAACCAGTTTTAACCGTTGAAAATGTTGTTGTTCGGTTTCGTTTTACCTGCTGGTTAATAATGGTTCCATCGTTATAAGTACGTTGCGCAAATTCATTTTTATTAAGCGTTTGGGTATATAAATAATCGGCCTGAAGAAAAGTATTTAGCTTGTTTTTTCTATAATTTAATGAAAGTGACGGATTAAGTTTTGGCGTTGCCTGATATTGCGGACTAACACCAGGTAAGTTTTCTTTGTTAACCCATAATGCGCCCAAACCTGTACTAATACCTATTTTGCCATTAAAGCCTTCTTGTTTATTCTTTTTATATATGATATTAATGATTCCGGCATTACCATTTGCATCATATTTGGAAGATGGATTATTGATGATTTCAATCCTTTCTATTGCTGATGCCGGGATATTATCTAGTCCGGTTTGACTTCCAAAACCAGTAATTGCATTTTGTTTTCCATCAATTAATACGGCAACTTTATCATTTCCTCTAAGTTGTACTTTTCCATCCTGCACGGTAAGGCCAGGCAAATTTTGCATCGCTTGTAAAACAGAACCTCCCAATTGACTTGTATTTTTACTTAAATCGTAAGTTTTTTTATCCAGAATTGAAGAAATACCTTCATTATATGTGCCTTTAATGTTTACGGTTTCTAGGGTTTTGGCATCTTCAAAAAGTTCGAATGTACCCAAATTTAAGAATTGACTTAATGAGCCAATATTAATCTCTTTTGTAATTGTTTGATAACCCATTATGCTGATCTGGAGATTGTAATCGCCCGTTTTTAGATCTTTAAAAGTAAAACGTCCATCATCATCGCTAATCGTTCCAGATATAAATTTATCATCGCCTTTACTTTTAAGCACAAGATTTGTAAAAGGAAGTGTGTTTTTACTTTTTGCATCTTTTACTTGACCAGAAACTGTAGTTAGTTTTTCCTGTGCATAAACGTCATCAGCCAGCAGGAATATTGAAAAGCAAAATAGCCTTAACATTCTCCTATAATTTTTCATTTTCTATAAAATTTTTTAATGTTTGATGAAGCCGTTTTGATTCAAATTCGAGATAGAATCTTTATAGGTTTCATAATTGTAATAAGTTTTCCGAGTGAAAGTTAGAAGGCAAATCTGAAGAGAATCTGAACCTAATATAAATTGTAATTGCACTGTTTTTTAATTTCTTAACATAGCAGTGCATCAAAGGGTAATTGCGTAATGTACAATTAACACTTTGCTTATGATATGGTGTTGTAACATAAACATTACGGTAACTTAACCCCTTTACTTTCGTGCAGCTAATCATTAAAGAATGCTCATGAAAAAAAACTTACTTATCCTAAAGATGTGTTTAGTTCTTATGCTCGTTATAGCATCCCTAACCACATTTGCACAAAAGATCCAATATAAAGGGATCGTAAAAGACGAAACCCAGAGCATATTGCCTGGTGTTAGTGTTGTTATTAAAGGCACCAAAATTGGTACGGCAACACAAGCTGATGGTACTTTCGTTATCTCAGCAGAAAAAGGACAAACATTGGTGGTATCATCAATTGGCTTCGTAGCGCAACAAATTATTTTAACAGGCGAAACAAGCTTATCTATTTTGCTTAAAAATGATGCTAATTTATTAACCGATGTAGTGGTTACTGCATTAGGAATTAGAAAAGAAGCTAAAAAAATTGGTTACTCTACACAAGAGGTTAAAGGTTCAGAACTTGTAAAAGCTCGTGATCCTAATGCAATTAACTCACTAGTTGGTAAGGTTGCAGGTTTAACTGTTGGTGGTAATGCCGAAATGTTGGGCAGACCACAGTTGGTTTTAAGAGGAAGTACCGATTTACTTTTTGTAGTGGATGGTGTACCTGTTAACTCTGATACCTGGAATATTAGTGCGGATGACATTGAAACCTATACCGTATTAAAAGGTCCAAATGCGGCTGCATTATATGGATCGAGAGGACAAAATGGAGCCATTTTGGTAACCACTAAAAAAGGAACAAAAGATGGACGTGGCTTTACTGTTGATGTAAATAGTAGTACTATGTTAGAAAGTGGTTTTGTTGCTCTGCCCGAAACACAAACTCAATATGGTTATGGTAACGATTATAAATATGCGTACGGTAACGATTTGTATGATTTAGATGGTAACTACAGAAGAACTAATATTTGGGGGCCAAAATTTGATGGTCAGGGAGTAGCGCAATATAATAGCCCACTGGATGCAAATGGAAAACGTACTTTAACCCCATGGTTGGCTAAAGGAGCTAATAATTTCGAAAACTTTATGGAAACGGGAATTCTTTCTACTAATAACGTTTCTGTTGGTGCATCAGGAGAAAAATACGATTTAAGAGCTTCCATTACACATACCTATCAAAAAGGAATGTCGCCAAATACAAAGTTAAATATTGATAATTTTGCTTTGTCTGGTGGATATAAGTTTAATGATAAGTTAAAATTTGAAGGTAGTTTAAACTTCAACTCACAATACACACCAAATATTCCTGACGTGTCTTATGGGCCAAATAGTTATGTATATCAGTTTAAGGTATATGGATCTGCCAATTGGGATATAAATGAAGTAAAAGATTATTGGGGTGGCGATCGTGGACGTAAAGACTTAGTACAAAACTTTGTTGAATACGGCAGACATAACAATCCATATTTTACAGCAAATGAGTGGTTACATAGTCATAATAAAACCGATATAAATGGCTATGCTAAATTAAGCTATAAGGTTGATGAACATTTAAACTTTTTAGCTCGAACACAAATTACCACCTGGAATCAGTTACGTACAGAGAAAGTGCCACCATCTACCAATTTAAATCAGTATGTAAATGATTATTACTTTAATAAAACTGGTGGTATTTATAATATCTGGTATGGCGATTACCGCGAAGATCAACGTAGATTAATGGAACATAACCATGATGTGTTAGCTAACTATACTAATAAAGTTGGCGATTGGTTAGATATTGGCGCATCAGTAGGGGGTAACTTACGTACGTTTGAATACCGCTCTAACTGGGAAACTACTTTTGCATTGAATATTCCTAATGTTTACAATTTTGCCAACTCAAAAGGTCAAATTAAAGGTTATACTTTTGGATCAAGAATGCAGGTTTATAGTGGTTATTACTCTGTAGATTTGGGGGTTAAAAATTGGTTAAACATTAATACAACAGGTCGTGTAGATGATCTTTCTACTTTGCCAAAAGGTTATAGTACATTCTTTTATCCTTCTGTTTCTCTTAGTACTGTAGTTTCAGATTATGCAAAACTTCCTTCCTTTATTTCTTTCTTAAAATTTAGAGGATCATTTGCGGATGTAAAAGGTGGTTTAACTAACCCTACAATTGGCAGTGCTTATAATGCTTTAACAGGTAATAGTACAGGCTCTTTACTCGGTGGCGGTACATATGGTGGTTACGGTACAGAGTTAATTTCTTCTTATGATGGACCATCTTATGATAATCAAAACTCATATACTGCAACAACATATTATAATAATACGCCTTCGGTAGATTATTCTAAAAACATTGCGAATCCGAGAATTAAACCATTCAACGTAAAATCATACGAAGCAGGGGTTGATGTTAAATTTTTGAAAAATAGGTTAGGTGCTGAGTTTACCTACTTTACTTCCATAAACGGACCGCTTATTTATCAGCTTGCTGTTGCACCTTCTACCAGTTATGCTTCGCAAAGTGTGAATGCAATTACGTCTCAAAAGAAAGGTTGGGAGTTATCTGTTACAGGTACACCAATTAAAACAGAAAGTGGTTTCTCTTGGGATGTAATGGCAAACGTTTCAACTTACAAAGAAACACTTAAAGAAATTTATAACGGAGTTGATAATTTACCAATTAACGGACACAACTATAAGGTTGGAGAGCGCTTAGATGCTTTTTATGGTCGTGCATATGTACGTGCTCCTGATGGTCAGGTGATTCATGATGCGAGTGGGCTTCCATTGGCTCAACAAGCAGGCATTAACAACAACCAGTTTTTAGGTTATGCAAACCCTGATTTTGTATTCGGTTTTAACAACCGATTTACTTACAAAAATTTAAGTTTTAGTTTCCAGTTTGATGGTCGTTCTGGAGGTAAAATATTTGATTATGTGTATGCCCAAATGATGAACGCCGGAAACGCAATTGAATTAGTTGAAGGACAATATGGCGATGCCCGTTTAAAAGAGTGGCAAAGTACAAATGGTGGTGTAGCTGCAGCAACCGGTGCTATGGTGGGTAATGGCGTAGTAATTACATCAGGCACTCCACATTATACAAATGGAAAAATTGATAACTACGATCAGTTAACTTTTGCTCCAAATACAAAAGCAGTAACGCTTAGAAGTTATATTCAAAATGGTATATATGGTTCGTTTGATGAGCCTTTTATGGTTAATCGCTCTTATCTGAAATTACGTGAAGTAGTAATTGGCTATAGTTTACCTAAAAAATGGTTGGGTAAATCATTTATACGTTCGGCCAGCTTCTCATTAATAGGTCGTAACCTGTTATACTTTGCTGCACGTAAAGATATTGATCTCGATCAGTATGCTTCAGGATTTAACTTAACCAGCAGAAGCTTAGGAGGTAAGCAATCAGATTTGCAAAGTTCTACAGCTCGCCGTTACGGTTTCAATGTTAACATAGGTTTCTAATATTAAAATAATAAACAAGATGAAATCATATATCTTAAAAATAACAACCATCATAATCCTGATTATATCCGTAACTGGATGTCAGAAGGGTGATTTATTATCCAATCCAAACGTAGCAAACGAAAACTCAACTATTCCTGCCGCTTTGTTGCTTAACCACCTTACCTGGAGTTTTTATAAAGGTGGTGGCGTGGTAGATAAGGCTGCTGGCTCAGCAGAAGAAGATCCATTTGGACAGGTAATGCGTTGGAATCAATTTCATACCTCATCAGATTCTTATTACCGCGGACAAAATGCCTATGCATTTAGCAATACTGCCACAGCTTACGATTTACTTAGATATGTAAATAAAATGGAAAGTCAGGCTTCTAAGCAGTATAGCTCGTCAGCAACTATTTACGCTGCCTTGGGTAAATTTTTCAGGGCTTATAGCTTTGTTTGGTTAACACAACGCGTTGGCGATATTCCTATGACAGAAGCTGGAAATCCAGAGATTCTTCAACCAAAATTTGATACCCAACACGATGTGTACAAAAATGTTTTGCAACTATTAGAGGATGCCAATACAAGCATTGCAGCTTTATCTAGTGCTAATGCAGGTAGTTTAGTTGATGGAGATATTTTTGGTCTTACTCAATTACAATGGCAAAAAGTAATTAACACTTACAAATTAAGAATATTAATTTCTTTAAGTAAACGAGCTGATGATAATGCTGATTTAAATATCAAATCTCAGTTTGCGGCCATTATTGCCAATCCTGTTAAATATCCAATTATGGTTGGTAATGGAGATAATCTAAGTTTCAAATTTAATGCTACGGTAAATAAATACATCTATAATCCTGATGAGACTTATAATAAGTTTGGGAGCGTAAGTAAAACGTATTTAAATATCACAACAGCCAATCAGGATCCTAGAACCTTTATTGCAGCAACACCTGCTCCAGCACAATTAGCCGCTGGTAAAACCTTTACAGATTTTAGCGCTTACGTAGGTTCGGATATTTCTTTAACACAAGCAAACTTATCTGCTAATAGCTTGGCAGGAATGTATTCTTATGTAAATTATAAACGTTATTATACATCTTTTGCCGGTCCTGAGCCTTTAATTTTAATAGGTTATCCAGAAATGTGTTTCAACATCGCTGAAGCAATAAATCGTGGCTGGTTAGGCGGTTCAGCATCTGCATGGTATAATAATGGTATTAATGCTTCATTAAGTTTCTATGGTATTGTAAACGGACAAACCTATGATATTGGTGATGTTAATGGCGTTACCTTTGGTAAAATTACGTTCAATGTTACCGATTTCTTAAATAATGCTAACGTAGTTTATAAAGGAGATAATGCAAATGGTTTAACACAAATTTTGCAACAAAAATACGTTGCCTTTTTTGAAAACTCTGGTTGGGAAGCTTTTTACAACTGGAGAAGAACTGGTGTACCCGCTTTTGCAAATAATGGCCCAGGTATTAATCCAGTAGGTAAAATCCCAGTACGCTGGCAATATCCTGTTGATGAGATAAACAACAACAGCGCAAATTACAAAGCTGCAATCCAATCACAATTTGGTGGTAGCGATGATGTAACAAAAGATACTTGGTTAACTAAATAAACATCCTTATTGTTGAAAAAGTAAAGCTATAGTGGAGCAATCCATTATGGCTTTTATAAGTTAAATTAATTATGAAAAAAAATCTTATTCTATTTCTAACCCTTGCTTTAGGTATTGGTACGGCGAGTGCAAGCGTAATAGACACTACCAGAGCTGTGCCAGTAAAAGGCGCTACAAACTTTAGAGATTTAGGTGGTTATGAAACCAAACAAGGTACGCATGTAAAATGGGGCAAAATTTATCGTTCAGGTGAAATTAGTAAGTTAACAGATGCAGATATTAAGTTGCTTAATCAAAAGCACATTAATTTTGTTGTTGATTTTCGTGGAAATGATGAAGTTGCAAAAGCTAAAGACCGCTTACCGCAAGGCGCAGGATATATTCAGCTACCTGCTGGAAGCGAAAACCTGGGCAATTGGATGTTACAACTACCTAAATTAAATTCTGCCGATTCATTAATGGAATCATTTTACAGTCAAACATCACATTTAAAGGCAAAATATCAACCATTCTTCCAGGCTTTATTACAACAACCAGATTCATCAGCCTTACTTTTCCATTGTACAGCCGGAAAAGATAGAACAGGAATAGGTGCCGCCTTACTATTATATGCTTTAGGGGTGCCTGAGCAAACCATTTTAGAAGATTATTTACTAAGCAACGAATATCGTAAAGTAGAGAATGAACAAATGATCCAAAGCTTGGTTAAAATGGGCGTAAAAGAGCAGGTAGCTAGAGATTTGGCAGGTGTAAAACAAGAATATTTAATGGCAACTTATAACGCCATACTATCTCAATATGGTAGCCTTGATAATTTTTTAACTACTGAAATGGGTTTAAGTAACGCCGATTTAGTAAAACTACGCAAACAATACACAAAGTAATATGAATAGAAGATCATTATTAAAAGGAGGTTTACTTGCCGGCATCGGGTTGCCATTTGTAAGCTTAAATGACGTAATGGCGAAGCCAGTTTTTGCTGGTAAAAAAGCTAAAAACATCATTTTTATGGTTAGTGATGGTATGAGTACCGGTACTTTAAATATGGCCGATTTATTTGCTAACCGTGCCTTTGGAAAGAGTAGCAAGTGGATTGGTCTTTATAAAGATAATAAAGCCGTTAGAGCATTAATGGATACCGCATCAGCAAGCTCAATGGTTACAGATTCTGCTGCTGCAAGTTCATCATGGGGCGGAGGTATGCGGGTAAGAAATGGTTCGCTAAACGTTGGCATGAAAGGTGAAAAACCTCAGCCTATTCTTCAGAAATTTAAAGAAAACGGTAAAAAAGTAGGTTGTGTAACCACTGTACCTATAACTCATGCTACACCAGCAGGATTTTGCGTAAATATAGACGATCGCGACGGTCAGGCAATTATTGCTGAAATGTATCTTGGTTTAAAATTCGATGTAATGCTTGGTGGCGGGAGCAAGTATTTTGGCGAACATAGAAAAGATGGAAGTATTATTCCTAAATACTTAACCCAAGGGTTTAAAGTGGCCGAAACGAGAGATGAATTACTAGCCTTAAATAATCAAAAGCCCGTATTAGGCATCTTTGCTGAAGATGGCTTGCCCTATGAAATTGACCGTAAGAATGATCCTGCTTTAATGAAAACCGTTCCTTCTATTGCAGAAATGACCGTTAAGGCAATTGATTTAATGAAAGATCATAAAGATGGTTTTGTTTTGCAGGTAGAAGGGGGTAAAGTGGATTGGGCAGCACATTCCAATGATGTTAGTGGTTTAATATTTGATCAATTGGCCTTTGATGAAGCAGTTGGTAAAGCAATTGAATTTGCAGAAAAAGATGGCGAAACATTGGTAATCATTACAACCGATCATGGTAATTCTAATCCAGGGCTTTTTTATGCTGATGAAGCCAATAAAAAATTTGATACCCTACAAAAGTTTAAACATAGCAATACCTGGGTGCTTTCTCAATTAAATCAATCTTTTAGTGAGCAAAAAATTAAAGATATGATTATGGAGAGCCAAGGAATAGAGATGAAGTCAGAAGATATTAAATCTCTGCTGGTACATTTTAAAGATGTAACTGCTGGTCAGTTGTATAACGAATCTCAGCTTCCTTTTTATGAATATGGAAAGATAATGGGGAAATATACAGATGTACAATGGGCAGGTATGAACCATACTGGCGATTATGTTGAATTAACAATGTTTGGTCCAGGTTCTGAACTACTTAAACCTTTTGTTAAAAATTACGAATTGCATAATTTCATGCTCAAAGCAGCTGCTATGCCAGAGCATTTTGTTAATAAAGTATAATTTAAGGGGCTTTTAAAGCCCCTTTTTTATTTATTTTATGTTGTTTTTGGAAGAGATATATAAAGTATTCTTTCTTCCGCTGCCGCGGGGGCTTTCTCTTCTTTGGACAACCAAAGAACCAAAGTTGTCGGCTCGCAATTTTTCTGTTTAAGGTAGTGGGTGGGATTAGATTGTGCTTCCCGAATAATTGACCATGCCGATTTAGAGCTTTACGAAGAAATGGTGGTTTGGATTTGTTAGTGTTTTAAGCGTATTGCTATAACAGCGGTTCATAATATTTCGTTATCGTCTTTGCGAGGCACGAAGCAATCTTACCTAACAATAGATAATTCTGATTTTAGTGATGTATTGCTTGCACCTCACTTAAGTTCGCAAAAACGATACTTAAATGATCTTAAATGTCTTATATGGTTTTAATGCAATTCTTTCTTCCGCTGCCGCGGGGGTTTTCTCTTCTTTGGGCAACCAAAGAAGCAAAGTTGTCGGCTCGCAATTTTTCTGTTTAAGGCAGTGGGTGGGATTAGATTGTGCTTCCCGAATAATTGACCATGCCGATTTAGAGCTTTACGAAGAAACGGTGGTTTGGATTTGTTAGTGTTTTAAGCGTATTGCTATAACAGCGGTTCATAATATTTCGTTATCGTCTTTGCGAGGCACGAAGCAATTTTACCAAACAGTAGATAATTAGGATGTTTTGCTTCACGCCCCTCTTCAGTCTGCAAAAAAAACGATACTTAAATGATCTTAAATGTCTTATATGGTTTTAATATAATTCTTTTATCCGCTGTCGCGGAGGCTTTCTCTTCTTTGGGCAACCAAAGAAGCAAAGTTGTCGGCTCGCAATTTTTCTGTTTATGGCAGTAGGTGGGCTTGGCTTGTGCTTCCCGAATAATTGACCATGCCGATTTAAAGCTTAACTAAAAAACAGTGGTTTGGATTTATTGGGAGTATAGGCGATCGCTAAACCAAATTATTGCAATATTTCTGATAGAATTGAATTTGAAAACCAGTGTTTTAAGTAAAAACACTATCTTGATTTACACACAAATAAAATCTTAAAAACATGAAAATCACATTAGACACAAAATCCCTACTATTGGGTTTCTTGGGCGCAGGCTTAATGTTTATCGCAATTAGTTTTAAAAGCAGTCAAGATCAAAATAACGGCAAATTTAGCACTGAAGTAAACGATCATGTCGTTGTAATACTTGATAATGAAACGGGAAAATATATCATTGCACCAGCCATGTATGATGTGAATAAAGTTCAATGGCTAAAAGGAGAATTTAACCAAACATTTAGGGTTGCTAAAGACAACAAGAAAGAATAAATTTGATGCTTAAGCGCATGGCTAATTAAACTTGGCCATGCGCTACCTCTAACCAAATATTATGTATGAGCTATAATCGTCGAAATTTTATCGGTGACAGCATGACTATTACTGCGGCTTCGTTTTTACCATCCTTAGATGTTTTCGGAACCTCAAAAGTAAATCCCTTGGCGGCTAAAAAGGGATTCGAATTAAAAATTATGGCGCCTTACTGGGGCTTCAACGGTTCAGTAACTGATTTTTGTAAGAAGGCTAAACAGGATGGTTTTGATGGAATAGAAATTTTATGGTCGGCAGAAATTGCAAAAGAACTTTTCTCTGCCTTAAAAGAATATCGTTTAGAAGTTGGCTTTCTATGTCGTGGAGATGAACCCAGTTTCGAGCCACATTTTGCCACTTTTAAAAAAGTACTTAATCAAGCTATAAATAATAACCAGCAGAAACCACTTTATATTAATGTACACTCTGGTAAAGATTTTTTTGAATACGAAGAAAATAAAAAATTTATAGATTTTACCATTCAATACGCAAAGCAAACAGGTGTAGCCATTTATCATGAAACACACCGATCCCGTATGCTTTATTCTGCTCCAGCTTCAAGGTTTTATTTAGATCAAAATCCTGATTTAAGGCTTACGCTTGATATTTCTCATTGGTGTAATGTTAGTGAAAGTTTGTTAGAAGATCAGCCAGAAACTGTAAACCTTGCTATTTCCCGAACAGATCATGTGCACTCCAGAGTTGGGCATGCAGAAGGGCCGCAGGTAAGTGATCCTCGAGCACCAGAATGGAAATCAGCCGTTGAGGCGCATTTTGAATGGTGGGATAAGATTGTTGCCATTAAAAAACAAGAAGGGAAAATACTGACTATGCTCACAGAATTTGGACCACCAACCTATATGCCAACGCTACCATTTACCAATATGCCCGTTGCAGATCAATGGGCAATTAATGTGTATATGATGCAAACATGGAGAAAAAGATACTTATAAAAACATTAAATAAATTAGAGTAAAATGGACATCCTTAAAATAGTATATGATGAAGTAATAGGCTTCTTTAGTTTAGGAGGCTTAATAAAAATTGTGCAAACTGGAGATTATGGATCTCTGGCAACCTTATCTGGCATACAGAACCTGCTATGGCCACTTATTCCTTTCTTATTACTTTTTGAAATTATTAGAGCAGCTTTTTATAAACGTTTTAAAATAGAAGAATATAAAATACCCTTTTTGGTTTTTGTGCTTAATCGTTTTATTTCCAATTTTATTTCTATAGCAGTTGTTGGTCTATGCATAGGTTTATTAAGTAGGTGGGCTATTTTTACAACCACTTTTACTTGGTATTGGCTTATTTACGGTTATATTGTTTGGGAATTGTCGCACTTTGTTTATCACTTTTTAGGTCATAAAGTAAGGGTTTTATGGTGTTTGCATTCCACACATCATGCGCCACAACAAATGAATATGTCTGTAAACTTTGCACACTTTTTTCTCGAAGCACCTTATGCTGATTTAATTCGAACTTCTATTTGTGTTTTACTTGGTGTTAATCCCACATTATTGTTTTTTATTATGTTTATTGATGGCATTTGGGGATCCTTCATCCATATTGGTGAAAATGTAATTAAGGATGGTCGTTTGGGTTTTTTAAATCGAATTTTACTCACACCATCACACCACAGGGTGCATCATGCAAAAAATCCATTGTATATGGATACCAATTTTTGTAACCTGCTAAATATTTGGGATCACGTTTTTAAAACCTATCAAGACGAAAGAGAAGATATTACAATAGAATATGGCATTACCAGAGAAATGAATCCTAATAGTTTGTGGGATGTTTATTTTGGCGAATTCATTTGCTTAGGGAAAGATATTGCTGCTGCTCCAGGCCTAAAAGCAAAATTGCTTTACATTGTTATGCCACCAGGATGGAGCCATACCGGAGATCATAAAACAGCAAAAATTACCAAAGCAGCATATGTAACAGAAGAAAATTTGATTGACGAAAAAATGCCTTCCAATAGCCTCTCAGCTTAAAAAGGCGACTCCTAATACCATTTAGCCACGGAAATTAAGAATTCACGGAGTAAGTTAATTTCGTGTCATTCCTTGTTTCTGTGGCATTTTAATTTTTCATCCTGATTGGCGAATAATAAAAAAACACATAGGAAAATATATGCTTAAATGCTCTTAAATGTCTTACATGGTAATTTAATGCAAGCCATAATTATATCTATAAATACTATCTATTTAGCCACGGAAATAAGAATTCACGGAGGAAGCTAATTTCGTGTCATTCCGTGTTTCTTTGGCATTTAAATTGAAATAATGCAAACTGCAATTCAGTGGTAATACTAAGAATCATATAACTTTTTCCTAAAATCCTGTAATATCTACAAGCCCAACTCATGGTATCTTTGTATCATTCAATACAGATAAAATGAGTTCATCAAAAAATATAGAAACAATTTCACTCCCAGTTTTAGGAATGAGTTGTGCAGCCTGTGCCGTTAGCGTAGAAAGTATGATAGCTGCTCAACCAGGTGTGGATAAAGCCGAAGTAAATTATGCAACACAATCTGTAAAGGTTCTTTACCATGCAGATCAGGTGCAACCCGTTGATTTCCAGAAAGCAATTCAATCTGTAGGCTACGATTTAATATTAGATGTAGAAAGTGGTAGAGAAAAGCAAGAAGAAGTGCAGAGAAGCAATTACGAATCACTTAAAAAACGAATGATTGCATCCTCCATTTTAACAATACCAGTCGTTATTATTGGAATGTTTTTAATGGATATGCCTTACGCTAACTATATTATGTTAGCACTTACCACACCTATACTTTTCGTTTTCGGCAAAAACTTTTTTATCAACGCATATAAACAAGCCAAATTTGGAAAAGCCAATATGGATACACTTGTTGCTTTAAGTACGGGGATAGCCTATCTGTTTAGCGTTTTTAACACATTTTTCCCTGAATTTTGGCATAGCAGAGGTTTGCACCCTCATGTTTATTTTGAAGCAGCGGCCGTTGTAATTGTGTTTATTATGCTGGGCAAACTTCTGGAGGAAAGTGCAAAATCCAATACATCTTCGGCCATAAAAAAACTGATGGGTTTACAACCTAAAACAGTTTTATTGATTACCAAAGAGGGAGAAAAAGAAATTCCACTGAGCGAGGTACACCTTGGCGATCAGCTATTGGTACGCTCTGGAGAAAAAATCCCTGTAGATGGACTTGTGTTTCAGGGCAGCTCTTATGTGGACGAAAGCATGATTTCTGGCGAGCCAGTACCTGTTTCAAAAAATAAGGGCGATAAAGTATATGCAGGTACAATAAACCAAAAAGGTAGTTTTCGTTTTACAGCAGAAAAAGTTGGCGGCGAAACTATGCTGGCACAAATTATAAAAATGGTGCAGGATGCACAGGGTTCAAAAGCACCTGTTCAAAAATTAGTAGATAGAATTGCCGGAATATTTGTGCCCATTGTAATGGCTATTGCGCTGTTTACACTCATGCTTTGGATGCTGCTTGGTGGCGAAAATGCTTTTACTCAAGGCATGCTCGCTATGGTTACCGTATTGGTAATTGCTTGCCCTTGTGCACTTGGTTTAGCAACACCTACAGCCATTATGGTTGGAATAGGAAAGGGAGCCGAAAGTGGAATCCTGATTAAGGATGCCGAAGCACTTGAACTAGGTTACAAAGTGAATGCAGTAATTTTAGATAAAACAGGAACCTTAACCAAAGGGAAACCCGAAGTAACTGAAATGATTTGGCAAAAAGGCTTCGAAAGTAATAAGGAAAAACTAATGGAAGTGTTTTTTGCATTAGAACAACAATCAGAACATCCGCTTGCCGAAGCCATTGTAAATTACATTAAGCCTCAAATTACAAACCAAGTAGGAGTTAACAATTTTAATAGCATTACGGGTAAGGGCGTTGAAGCTAATTTTGAAGGTACTAAATACTGGGCAGGGAGCCATAAAATATTAAAAGATCAAAATATTTCCATCAGTGATGACTTGCAGCAAAAAGCGGATGCTTTACAAAATGAAGCAAAAACTGTAATTTATTTTGCAAATCAAGATCAGGTGATTGCTATTGTAGCCATTGCCGATCAATTGAAAGAAAAATCCACCGATGCCGTTAAAATATTGCAAAATATGGGCATTGCTGTATATATGCTCACCGGTGATAACCAACAAACTGCCGCTGCCGTTGCCTTGCAAACAGGAATAAGCAATTATAAAGCAGAAGTATTGCCATCAGATAAAGCCGATTTTGTAAAAGAACTACAAGCTCAAGGTAAAATTGTTGCCATGATTGGCGATGGAATAAATGACAGCCATGCGCTTGCCCAAGCTGATGTTTCTATTGCCATGGGTAAAGGCTCTGATATTGCAATTGATGTTGCTAAAATTACTTTGGTATCTTCTGATTTAATGATGGTGCCAAAAGCATTGCGACTTTCAAAATTAACGGTTCGTACCATCCGCCAAAACCTATTCTGGGCATTTATATACAACTTAATCGGTATTCCAATTGCCGCAGGAATATTATATCCAATTAATGGCTTTCTTTTAAACCCAATGATCGCCGGAGCTGCCATGGCTTTAAGCTCTGTATCGGTAGTTGGAAATAGCTTAAGACTAAAATTTTCAAATTTATTATCTAATTAAATATTATAATCATGGAAACATTAAAATTTAAAACCAATATTAAATGTGGCGGATGCATTGCTACAGTTACACCTTTTATGGATAAACTAACCAACATAGAAAGCTGGGAAGTAGATACCCAAAACCCTGATAAAGTGATGACAGTTAAGGTTGAAGATGGTGCCGATGCTAAAAGCATTACCAACGCCGTTGAAGAGGCAGGTTACTTAATTGAAAAGATTTAGCCTTAACCCTCACGTTGTTGTGAAGTACCAAACACTCTTACCCATTTCTATTAACAAATTAGGACTTCTTAGTACTTTACAATAACGGAAATTATATGAGTTTTTTCCCAAAATCCATATACAAATATCCAATTACCAGAAAATATTCTCCAATGAAAAAAATGATTTTGTATTCCTTCTTAATGCTCATGTATGCGTTTGCATCAGCACAGGAAAACGGAAATATCAACGCAATTAATACTCATGCACAACAGGTTATTTATACTTGCAGCATGCACCCTGAAGTTCAAAGTTCAAAGCCAGGAACCTGTCCGAAATGTGGAATGGCGTTGATAAAACAAAAAGCAAAATCAAATTTACCTGCTGAAAAAAAGGAGCAAGTGTCACATAAAATGGATGGTAGTTCTAATCCAATAAAGAGCAATGCGGAGATTTCCAATACAAAAGGCAAAACCATTCGTTATGATCTTTATGTAAATGATACAACGGTTAATTTCTCGGGGAAACCCAAAATGGCGATGGCTATAAACGGACTTATCCCAGGGCCTGTGCTTACTTTTACAGAGGGCGATACAGCCGAAGTTTATGTACATAATTTAATGGATATGGAAACCTCAATCCATTGGCATGGCGTGTTTTTACCCAACAATATGGATGGTGTGCCATATTTAACACAAATGCCCATAAAACCGCACTCAACCTATGTTTATAAATTTCCTGTAATTCAAAATGGTACATATTGGTACCACAGTCATACCATGCTACAAGAGCAAAGTGGTATGTATGGTGCGCTGATTTTTAATAAAAGAAATGAGCCTAAAATGCCGGCTATTCCTGTGGTGTTAAGTGATTGGACGGATATGAATCCAAAGGAGGTAGATAGATCGCTGCATAACGCTTCAGATTGGTTTGCAATTAAAAAGGGCACAACTCAAAGTTATGGCGAGGCGATAAGTAAGGGGTATTTTAAAACCAAATTGGTAAACGAATGGAAACGCATGACGGCAATGGATGTAAGTGATGTGTATTATGAAAAATTTTTAACCAACGGGAAGAATATAAGCACATTGCCACAGTTTAAAGCGGGCGACAAGGTAAAATTACGTATTGTTGATGGCGGCGCTTCAACTTATTTCTGGCTTACTTGGTCTGGAGGCAAAATAACCGTTGTAGCAAATGATGGAAATGATGTTGAGCCTGTTGAGGTAGATCGGTTGCTCATTTCGCCATCTGAAACTTATGATGTTGTTTTAACTATTCCGGCAGATGGAAGTTATGAATTTCTTTCTACCGCTGAAGATCGAACAAATTCTACTTCTCTGTGGCTTGGTAGCGGTGTTAAAAAACCGGCAAAACCATTGGGTAAACTCAAGTATTTTGAAGGCATGAAAATGATGAACGGCATGATGAAGATGAATGGCGATATGGCACCAATGGGAATGAAAATGTCTAATCAGCAAATGGATATGAATAATGTAATGTATCCTGAAGTTACCGGAACTGATTATGGTAAAAAGAAAAAAACTGAACAAACCGCAGAGGAAACTGAAAATGCCGAATTAGTAACCTTAAATTATGGTATGTTAAGGGCTACCGAGAAAACCACCTTAAGAGAAGGACCTTTAAAAATATTGAAATTTGAGTTAACGGGGAATATGAACCGTTATACCTGGACACTTGATAATAAAACTATTTCTGAAAGCGATAAAATTTTGATTAAAAAAGGGGAGAACGTTAGAATTATCCTTTACAATAATTCTATGATGCGCCACCCAATGCACTTGCACGGACATGATTTTAGGGTATTAAATGGACAAGGAGAATATGCACCATTGAAAAATGTACTGGATATTATGCCCATGGAAACTGATACCATTGAGTTTGCTGCGACAGAAAGTGGCGACTGGTTTTTTCATTGCCATATTTTATACCACATGATGAGCGGAATGGGTAGGATATTCTCTTATGAAAATTCGCCGCCAAACCCTGAAATAGTAAACCCGAAATTTGCCCAGCGCAAATTGTATAGCGATGATAGAATGTTTCATCCTATGGCTACTGTTGGTTTAGAAAGTAACGGTAGCGATGGCGAATTTATGTTGGCTAATACCCGTTATCGTTTTTCTACAGAATGGAGAGTAGGTTTAAAAGCCCAACATGGGTACGAAAGCGAAACTTATTTTGGTCGTTATATCGGGAAAATGCAAATGTTTATGCCTTTTATTGGTTTCGATTATCACTATAATAGCATGAAAAACGAATCTGAAAAAAATCTTTTCGGACAAATTAGTAACCAGCATAATCGTAAAGCAGCGGTAATTGGTTTTCAATACACATTGCCAATGCTTTTTGTTGCCGAAGCACGCCTAGATAGTAAAGGGAAAATGCGCTTCCAGTTAACCAGAGAAGATATTCCAATTACAAACCGACTTAGGTTTAACCTGATGGGCAATACCGATAAAGAATATATGGCAGGCTTTAGATATATTGTAACGAAGTATTTTTCATTCTCTACTCATTACGATAGTGATATGGGTTATGGAGGTGGTATAACCTTAAATTACTAATTTATTTCGGTTAAAATTTTAGTAAGGGAATCATTTGTAAATATATATTGAACTAGAACATCGAATTTTTAATATTTAATGATATTATTGTATTCATCATTTATCTATAATTTTTAGCTTCAATCTTATGAAATTTAAATTTATACTCTCGCTTATTTTATTTACGATTCAAACTGCAGTGGCACAAACTAATGTTTTTCCTTCAACGGGAAGTACAGGTATAGGTACAACAACACCTAAGGCTTATTTAGACGTTTCGAGCTATTCTGAGGGAGGATTATTATCTGCGGTTTTGGGACGATTACCAGAAGGTAATCATATAAACGATGGAACTTATTTAGGCGTGAGAGGCTATACAACTACTATCCCCTCTGGGAGATTCAGTGTAAAAGGTTTTTCTTTAGAGCATAGCTTTTATGGACAAGTAAACTCATCCATTAATTTTTTTAGAGGTGATGATGTTTTGGGCGGTTTTATAACTTTTAATACAAACAATAATGTTGAAAAAATGCGTATAAATTTTACAGGCAATGTAGGTATAGGGACAAGTAATCCAACTGACTTACTTACAGTAGCTGGAAATATAGGCGCTAGAGAAGTAAAAGTAACTACTACGGCGGGTGCCGATTTTGTATTTGAACCAACTTATAATCTGCCAGATTTATCCGAATTAGAAAAGTTTTTAAAAATTAATAAGCACTTGCCAGAAATACCAACTGCTAAGGAAATGATTGAAAATGGTATAAAACTGGGAGAATTAAATGTTAAGTTACTACAAAAAATAGAAGAATTGACGCTCTATTTAATAGAAAAGGATAAAGAAGTAAAAGCAACAAAAGAAGAGATAAATACCTTAAGAATTGAAACGAAATATTTAAAAGAAGAAATATCTTGCATTAATGAAAAAATAGAAATCTTGTTGAAGAAATAAAATTGTTTTTTGCTTTAATTGCCTATAAGAAATTAATAATTATTAGTTTTGACAAAAATGAGGTATATCATAATAATATTCTCCGCTTATCTAATCCTTTTAGGGCTTATGCCTTGTCAGGATGTGGCAGATATTGTTGCCAATACCCAATATGCTTCTATAGTTCAGCATACCGATTCGGGCACTAAACATTTACAAGATGAATCTTGTCCGCCGTTTTGTAGTTGCGCTTGTTGTTCCATAGGGCAGCATTTTCCGATAGATCAAACTTCGGCTAAAATAGAGCAACCCCAATACAAATCTTATCAGGTTTTTTGTATTTCAGATATTAAAAAGCAACCCGTAGATGTTTGGCAACCGCCAAAACTTAACGCCTAAATTCTTTTTTTGATTATCCTGCGATGATGGCATTGCTATGCCCGTGTAAATCGCATTCAGCTTAATCAATATCCAATATTATCAATTATTGTTTGCTAAGGTTTTACAGTTTAAAAAACTGAATTTAACCTCGTGCAACCTATAATTCGATCATTCACCAATTATATCATTTTTAGAAATGTTAGATCAAATTATAAAATTCAGTATAAAAAATAAGCTCATTATTGGCCTGCTTACATTGGCCTTAATTTGCTGGGGAGTATGGAGCGCCTCTAAACTACCGATTGATGCTCAACCCGATATTACCAATAATCAGGTTCAAATTATTACCCTTACACCAACATTGGCAGCACAGGAAACCGAGCAATTGGTAACCTATCCTATAGAACAAACCCTAGCCAATTTACCCAATCTACAGGAAATAAGGTCTGTTTCCAGATTTGGACTTTCCGTAATTACCGTTGTATTTAATGAAGATGTAGATGTTTATTTTGCTCGCCAATTAATCGGTGAAAAGCTTAAAGAAGCAGAAACAAAAATTCCGAAAGGACTTGGAACACCAGAGTTGGCTCCGGTTAGCACTGGCTTGGGCGAGATATATCAATATGTAGTTCACCCAAAAAAAGGTTCAGAAAATAAATATTCTGCTATGGATTTACGTACCATGCAGGATTGGATTGTTGCCCGTCAATTATACGGTACCCCTGGTGTTGCAGAGGTAAACAGCTTTGGCGGTTTATTAAAGCAGTACGAAGTATCTGTAAATCCAAATCGTTTAAAAGCCATGAACATAACTATTGCAGAAATTTTTACTGCATTGGAAAAAAATAATGAGAATACAGGCGGTGCTTACATTGATAAAAAGCCAAACGCTTATTTTATCAGAGGCATCGGTTTAATGGGCTCTATGAGCGATATTGGCAATACAGTTGTTAAAAAAGTAAATAATATCCCGGTACTGGTTAAAGATATTGCAGAAGTAAAATTAGGTAACGCTGTACGGTACGGATCGGTTACTTATAACGGTGAAAAAGAAGTAGTTGGTGGAATCGTAATGATGCTAAAAGGTGCAAATAGTGCCGCTGTTGTGCAAAAGGTAAAAGCTAAGATGGAGGTAATTAAAAAAGCCCTACCAGAAGATGTGATTATAGAGGCCTTTAGTGATAGAGCCAGCTTAGTTGAGAGAGCTGTTAATACCGTTAAAACTAACTTAATAGAAGGTGCGCTGATCGTAATATTAGTGTTGGTACTATTTCTGGGCAATTTTAGGGCAGGCTTAATTGTAGCATCCGCTATTCCATTAGCCATGCTTTTTGCCCTCGCAATGATGAATGTTTTTGGCGTAAGTGCCAACTTAATGAGCTTGGGTGCTATTGATTTTGGATTGATTGTAGATGGTGCAGTAATTATTGTTGAAGCCACTTTACATCATCTCGCATTGCGAAAATCGACTCAAAAGCTTACGCAGAACGAAATGGATGAAGAAGTATTTGTATCTGCATCTAAAATACGAAGTAGTGCTGCCTTTGGCGAAATCATTATCCTGATTGTTTACATTCCTATTTTAACACTAGTTGGGATAGAAGGAAAAATGTTTCGCCCAATGGCTATGACGGTAGGTTTTGCCATCTTCGGCGCTTTGTTACTATCGCTCACCTACATCCCGATGATGTCGGCCCTGTTTCTTTCCAAAAAAGTATCTCACAAAAAAAACTTTTCCGATCGGATGATGGATTTTTTCCAAAGGGGGTATACGCCACTAATAAATTGGGCTATTAAAATGAAATATGCTGTGGTAATAGGAGCCGTTACCCTTTTAGGGATTACTATTATTGTTTTTAGTAGAATGGGAGGAGAATTTCTTCCTCAATTACAAGAAGGAGATTATGCTTTTCACTGTATTCTTCCGCAAGGTACATCGCTAAGTCAAAGCGTAGAAACCTCGATGCAGGCAAGTAGGATCATTAAATCCTTTCCTGAAGTAAAAATGGTTGTAGGTAAAACTGGTAGCGCCGAAGTGCCAACAGACCCCATGCCTCCAGAGGCAACGGATTTAATTATAAACCTGAAACCTAAAAGCGAATGGACTACCACCAAAGATTATAATAAACTTGCTCAGTTAATGGTAGAAAAGCTTGAAGCCTCCATTCCTGGGGTTTTCTTTGAAGCTTCGCAACCTATACAAATGCGTTTTAATGAATTAATGACGGGGGTTAGGCAGGATGTAGCCATTAAAATATTTGGCGAAAACATTGATACCCTTGCTGCACTGGCACCTAAAGTGGCAAAAATTGTTCAAACTGTAAAAGGAGCAACTGAGCCACAAGTGGAGCGTACAACAGGTTTGCCGCAAATTACCATTCAGTATGATCGGGCTAAAATTGCTGGTTATGGCTTAAATATCGAAGACATAAACAATACCATAAGTACTGCTTTTGCAGGAAAAGCTGCAGGTGTAATGTTTGAAAATGAACGGAAATTCGACTTAGTTGTTCGATTGGATAGCATCAGTAGAACATCAATTGATGATGTAAATAATTTATATGTAGCTACAAATGATGGTAATCAGATTCCGCTTTCACAGGTGGCAGATATTTCCTTTAAAGAAGGACCAGCACAAATTAGTCGCGAAGAAGGAAAGCGCAGAATTGTTGTTGGTTTTAACGTAAAAGATAGAGACGTACAAAGTGTGGTAACCGATATTCAACAAAAACTAAATGAAGCTAAATTGCTCCCAACAGGTTATTATTATACTTACGGAGGTACTTTTGAGAATTTACAGGAAGCATCTGCCCGGTTAATGATTGCTGTACCAGTTGCCCTGGCGCTCATTTTTCTCTTACTGTTTTTCACCTTTGGAACCGTTAAAGATTCATTACTCATTTTTACAGCAATCCCCATGAGTGCTATTGGTGGTGTATTTGCACTTTTAATTAGGGGGATGCCTTTCAGTATTTCAGCAGGTGTTGGTTTTATTGCGCTATTTGGTGTAGCAGTACTTAACGGGATTGTGTTAATTGGCACCTTTAACCAATTGAAAAAGGATGGCATGGATGATATTGTGCAACGAATTTTAGAAGGAACAAAAATAAGGCTACGCCCAGTATTAATGACAGCAACAGTTGCTTCGCTGGGTTTTATACCTATGGCATTAAGCAGTGGCGCAGGTGCCGAAGTACAAAAACCATTGGCAACCGTTGTTATTGGGGGCTTAATTACGGCAACATTTTTAACATTGGTGGTACTACCGTTGCTTTATCTTTTATTTTCAAGCAAAGTAAAAATTAAGATCAATCCTAAAGCTACTGTTGTTATTGCTTTTTTCCTTTTAGTTGGGGTTTCTAATGGGGCTAAAGCACAAAATGTTTCTAAAAGAATTACAATAGAAGAAGCTATTTCATTGGCAAAAGGCAATCTTCAATATGAAGTAAATGCTCAACAACTAAATAAAGGAAAGGCACAAATAAAAACGGCTTCTATTTTAACTAAAACAGGTGTTTTTGCTGAGAATGAGGATTTAAGACCAAGCGATCATACTGGGGTTTTAAAAATTGGCGTTTCGCAAAGTTTGGCTTGGCCGGGTTTATATAAAGCACAAAAAAACCTTTATACCGAGCAACTAAAATATTATCAAGCTAATGATGCAGTTATTGGCATTGATGTAAAAAGAAACATTCGGGCAGTTTATTATCAACTTTGGTATCTGCAGGATAAAAAGCAATTGTATCATCGCTTGGATAGTATTTATAGATCCTTAAATGCCGCTGCGAAGCTAAAAGTAAAAACGGGTGATAGCCCAGGTTTGGATAGTATTGCATCCAATGTGAGGATGAAAGAGCTAGGTGCCTTAATGCAGCAACTAGATGGCGAAACCAAAATACAACAACAAGCAATGATGCAATTGCTAAATCTTAATGAATATATTTTGCCAATACAGCAACCTTTAGCAAAATTAATGGTTTCAAATGCGCAAAGCGAATCCGATCACCCTGTTTTAGAATTGCAAACACAAAATATAAATATTGCAAATGCTGGAATTTCAGTTATTAAAAATGAAAACCGACCAGACTTTTCAGGACGGTTTTTTAGTCAACGGTTATGGGGTGCAAAAGATCCTTTTACCGGTTTCTCTGTAACGGCTTCCTTTCCATTATTTAATGCAGGTACAGCTAAAAATAAGGTTAAAGTTGCTGAGGCAGAAAAGGCTGTTCAACAAAAACAATACAACTATGATGTTCAGCTTTTCAACAATAAAAAATCGCAGTTATTGCAGGAGGTAGATAAAAGCTTTAGCATGTTATCATTTTATGAAACTACAGGATTAAAACAAGCCAATGAGATAATTAAGGCGGCTACTTTAGCATATCGGGCGGGTGAAATCAGCTTTGCAGAAATGTCGCAGTATTTAACACAATCTATCGATATTCAGAAAAATTATTTAGAAGTGCTTAATGCTTACAATCAATCAGTTATCCAATACAGTTATTACATCAACCAATAAATTAATATAGTAATGAAAAAATATCTTATAAACCTGTTTGCCATGTCGTTTATTGCAATTGCGCTGGTTTCGTGCAGTAGTAAGAACGATACTGAATCAGAAGGTTCAAAAAAAGAAGCAACTGAAGAGGCACATGCTGAAGGTGCAAGTACGGCAATATTAACAGAATCGCAAATTAAAAGCATCGGCTTAAAATTAGGAAGCATAGAAAATAAACAGCTAACTACGACGCTAAAAACAAATGGAACATTGCAAGTACCAAATCAAAATAGAGCCAGTGTAAATTCTGTTTATAATGGAGTAATAAAATCCTTGTTGGTGCAACCGGGTAATTTAGTGCGCAAGGGCCAAGTAATAGCCACTATTTCAAACCCAGAGTTTATACAAGTACAAAGCGATTATTTAAATGCAAGTGCTAAAATTACCCTCGTACGGTTGGAGGTAGATAGACAAAAAGAACTGAATGCAGGAAATGCAGGAGCATTAAAAAATTTACAATCTGCCGAAACAGAGCTTAAAACATTGCAAACGGCAAAAGCCACATATGCGCAACAAATACAATTAATGGGTATAAATCCGGCTAGTTTAAGTAAAGGTAAATTAATATCCGTTTTATCGGTTAGAAGTCCTATAAATGGTGTAGTGAGTAAGGTAAAGGTAGAGATGGGTAGTTATGTAGATGTAAATACCCCAATAGCCGAAATTGTAGATAACAGCCAGTTACACCTTGATTTATTTGTGTATGAAAAAGATATTCCAAAGCTTAAAGAAAATCAACTCATTCATTTTACTTTAACCAATAACCCTGGTAAGGAATATGATGCAAAGATTTATTCATTGGGCTCATCTTTTGAAGGCGAAAGTAAGGCCGTAACCGTACATGCTAAAGTTCAGGGTAATAAGGCTGGGCTGATTGATGGTATGACAATTACCGCAGTTATAAGTTTAGAAACAGGAACAAAACCAGCTGTACCCACAGAAGCAATTGTAAATGTAACTGGACAGGATTTCATTTTTGTAAGAAAAATTGAAGCTGAACATAAGGAAAATGGAAAAAATACAGCCAACCATGAAGATGAGAAAGGAATAACCTTTGAAAAAATACCGGTTGCAAAGGGAACTACTGATGTTGGTTATACGGAAATTACCTTATTAAAAGAAATTCCTAAAAATGCCGAAATAGTAGTAAAAGGAGCATTTTTTGTGCTTGCGAAAATGAGCAATAGTGGTGAACACGAACATTAAAATTACAACAATGAAAACACAAGAAGAAGATAAATCAAATCACGATAACCACGTTCACGCAAAGCATGAATCAGGAGATGGTCATCATCATGGCGGCATTTTTGGTGCCAATACAGAGTTGTACTTTGCCATTTTAAGTGGTGTTTGTTTGGGCATTGGCTTTGGCCTTGCTTATATTAATGGATTACCTGCATGGTTTAGCTTAGTGATGTATACTTTGGCCTATTTCTTTGGCGGTTACTTTACCGCAAAAGAAGCAGTAGAAACCATAGTAAAGGGCGGTTTTGAAATAGATTTTTTAATGCTTGTAGCCGCAATAGGTGCTGCAATTTTGGGCTCGTGGGCAGAAGGGGCATTATTGCTGTTTCTTTTTAGCTTGGGCCACGCACTGGAACATTACGCTATGGGTAAGGCACGGAAATCTATTTCTGCATTAACAAGTTTAGCTCCACCAACGGCAATAGTTGTAAGAGATGGTAAGGAAACCGAAATTAGAATTGAAGAATTAAAACTTGGTGATGTAATTATAATCAAACCAAACAGTAAAATTCCGGCAGATGGAGTTGTGGTAAAAGGCGAAGGAAGCGTTAATCAGGCACCTATTACCGGAGAAAGTGTTCCTGTTGATAAATTGCCAGTTCCTGATGCAAACATCGATTATTCGACAGATAAAAACATTAAACCTCAATATCGTGTTTTTGCAGGAACGATAAATGGAGCGTCCGCACTTGAAATTAAGGTAATTCGGGAAGCAAAAGATTCTACTATTTCGCGACTCATAAAAATGGTTAATGAAGCCGAAAAGCAGAAATCACCCACGCAGCTTTTTACCGATAAATTCGAAAAGTATTTTGTTCCCGTTGTGTTGGTGCTGGTAACACTTTTATGTTTCGCTTTTGTGGTTATAGATGAGCCTTTTAGCAAAAGTTTTTACAGGGCAATGTCCGTATTGGTAGCCGCAAGTCCATGTGCTTTAGCAATTTCTACACCAAGTGCTGTACTAAGCGGCGTAGCAAGAGCCGCCAGGGCAGGGGTATTAATAAAAGGCGGTAGACCATTGGAAGATTTAGGCGGCTTGAACGCCATTGCATTTGATAAAACCGGAACACTTACGGAAGGAAAACCCACATTAACCAACGTAATTCCATTAAATAATGTTGCAGAGAATGAATTAATGTTGGTTGCAGTCGCAGTAGAAAAGCTGAGCGACCATCCTTTAGCAGAAGCTATTGTAAAAGGAGCGCTCGAAAAACTGAAAGATCAATCAATTCCTAAAGCCGAAAATGTTAAAGGTATTACCGGAAGAGGGGTGCAGGCAGAAGTTGATGGAAAGAAAGTATTGATTGGAAATAAGGCGCTTTTTGAAAAAGGTGGTATTCCAGAAGGAGTATTAAAACAGGTGGAAGATCTTGAAAAAGATGGTCATACCTCTATGCTGGTTAAGCGTGACGATGATTTTATAGGTATATTATCACTCATGGATGTTCCGAGGGCAGAGGCTAAAAAAGTACTTAGCGAATTAAGCAATTTAGGGATTAAGAAAATGATTATGCTCACAGGAGATAATCAGCAAGTGGCCGAAGCGATTGCTAAACAAATTGGCGTTACCGAAGTGCGGGGCAATTTAATGCCTGAGGATAAAGTAAAGGCCGTGCAAGAACTGGCAAAATCTGAAGAAATGGTTGCCATGGTTGGCGATGGTGTAAATGATGCACCAGCAATGGCCAAAAGTACCGTTGGTATTGCTATGGGGGCTGCTGGCTCTGATGTTGCGCTAGAAACTGCCGATATTGCTTTAATGGGTGATAAGCTTGAAAGTTTACCCTTTGCCATTGGATTGAGTAGAAAAGCAAGAGGAATTATTAAACAAAATTTATGGATTTCTCTTGGTGTTGTAGCCGTGTTAATTCCTTTAACTATTCTCGGAATTGCGTCAATCGGTCCGGCGGTTATTGCACATGAGGGCTCAACTTTGATTGTAGTTTTTAATGCACTTAGGTTGCTGGCTTTTGATAGAAAAGCAGCTTAAAAAGCATATTTATTTAAAAATCTGTGGCATAAATTTGTCGCAGATTTTTAAATGCTTTTCAGAAAATATTACTTAGGATATGTTTTATTGCATGATATTGTCTGTTGTTTTGCTATTCCTTAATAACATATAAATATTTTTTGCCTATAAAGGAGAGATGATTACCTCTAAGAAAAAGAAATATCTAATTGCAAAAGCTTTTCCGATTACGCTCAGGCATCCACCATTACCGTCTTTGTGAGGTACGAAGCAATCTTACCCAACAGTAGATAATTATTATTTTATGATGTAATTGCTTCAGTTCGCGAAAAACGATAGCCTTAAATGCGCTTAAATGTCTTACATGGTTTTAATACAATGCTTTGATCCTCATGCAATTCTTTATTCCGCTACCGCGGGGGCTTTATTCTTTTTGACAACAAAAAGAACCAAAAATTGTCGGCTTGCAATTTTTCTGTTTATGGCCGTGGGTGGGCTTTGCTCGTGCCACCCGAATAATTGACCATGCCGATTGAGAGCTTTATGAAGAAAGTGGTTTGGACTTATTGGTTGGTTAGGCAATCGCTAAGCAAACGTTCATATTGCAAAAGCTTTTCCGATTATGCTCAGGCATCCACCAGTACCGTCTTTGCGAGGCACGAAGCAATCTTACCCAACAGTAGATAATTATTATTTTATGATGTATTGCTTCAGTTCGCGAAAAACGATAGCCTTAAATGCTCTTAAATGTCTTACATGGTTTTAATGCAATGCTATGATTGCAAGACAATGTTTTCCGCTGCCGCAGGGCTTACCTTTCTTTTGGCACCAAAAGAAACAAAAGTGTCGGCTCGCAATTTTTCTGTTTAAGGCAGTGGGTGGGCTTGGCTTGTGCTTCCCGAATAATTGACCATGCCGATTGGGAGCTTAACGAAGAAACAGTGGTTTGGGTTTGTTAGTGTTTTAAGCGTATTGCTATAACAAAGTTCATAATATTTCGTTACCGTCTTTGCGAGGCACGAAGCAATCTTACCCAACAGTAGATAATTATGATGTATTGCTTCACGCCCCTTGCTTCAGTTCGCAAAAAAAACAATAGCCTTAAATGCGCTTAAATGTCTTACATGGTTTTAATGCAATGCTATGATTGCAAGACAATGTTTTCCGCTGCCGCGGGGGCTTTATTCTTGTGCTCCCCGAATAATTGACCATGCCGATTGGGAGCTTAACTAAAAAACAGTGGTTTGGACTTTTTAGTGGATTAAGGCAAGTACTCAATAAATTTCACAGCTATATGATCTCCGTAATTTTGGAAAACCAAAAACTGTTATTAACTTGAACAATTGCAATCGCATAATTTAATTGTCTTTCTGCTACAGTTTTTCTTCAGAATCGTCAATTATTATTGTAGTTATATTATATGGGTTAATTCATGGAAGTGCCTCAGGAGTTTTTATTGGAAAGGGTTGAGAAATTTGCCGAAGATTTGTTAAAAAACAAGCTGCCTGAATCTATGTATTTTCACAATTTTGAACATACTTTACTTGTTGTTGAAGGTGTTATTTTAATTGGTAAACAAATCGGAATTTCACAAGAAGACCTGTTTCTGTTAACAATAGCGGCCTTTTTGCATGATACAGGCTATACCAATCAATACATAGGACATGAAAATAGTAGCGCTTATATTGCTGAAAAGTTTCTGCTCAAAAACGGATTAAGTTCTGATAAGGTAGAGCAAGTAAAAGCATGTATTATGGCAACAAGATACCCTCAGTTTCCTGCCAATATACTCGAAATGATTATCTGCGATGCCGATTTTTATCATTTTTCCCTCAACAGCTACCATCAATTTGCAACTCGATTAAAACAAGAATGGGAAGCACAATTAGGACTAGTATATTCTGATTTACAATGGGCCGCCTTAAACTTGGAGATGCTAGCAAAGCATGAATATTTTACCATTTACGGGAAACAAGTTCTTCAAAGAAATAAAAATTTAAACATAGAAAAACTCATTCAACGCTTTACATAGTTATGAAAATTTTAATTATTGAGGATGAGCAAGCTCTGTTGGAAAGCATTTTGACATATTTTACCGGCGAGGGGAATATTTGCGAACACGCTTCAGATTTCAACTCCGCTCTTGAGAAAATTTCGATGTATAATTACGATTGTATTTTGCTTGATCTCGGTTTGCCCGGAGGTGAAGGAATGGAATTGTTAACTAAACTTAAACAATTAAAAAAGAGAGATGGCGTGCTCATCATTTCGGCAAGACACTCTTTGGATGATAAACTCGCCGGATTAGACCTTGGTGCCGATGATTATTTGGTAAAACCATTTCATTTATCAGAATTAAAAGCCAGAGTAAGCGCAATTGTTCGCCGTAAAAACTTCGATGGCGATAATGTGATTGTCTTTAATGAAATTAATGTAGATGTTTTTGCAATGAAGGTTATTATTGGAGAAAGCCAAATTGCATTAACAAAAAAGGAATTTGATTTATTGGTATACTTTCTTTCCAACAAAAATAAGGTGGTAACAAAAAATGCTATGGCAGAGCACCTTTGGGGCGATGAAATGGATCTTTCTGATGATTTCGACTTTATTTATACCCACGTTAAAAATCTTAGAAAGAAACTAATGGAGGGCGGTGCAGCAGATTATCTTCGCTCAGTTTATGGTATTGGTTATAAATTTGGAAACATATGAAGCTTTCCAGTCGCTATAACCAGGTAAATATTTATACTTCGCTAATCGTTTTAATTATTACTGGAATAATATATTATGTGGTAATCCATTTTATTTTAACCGAAAAGCTTGATAAGGATTTGGCGGTAGAAGAAAACGAAATCAAGCAATATACAGCCACATACAATAGGCTGCCACTTCCGGCAAGTTATTTAGATCAGCAAGTTTCCTATAAAGAGGCAAAAGGTGAGGTGCCTGAGCGAGAGTTTTTATATACCAGCTACCTAAACCCTAAAGAAAAGGAAACCGAACCCGGAAGGAGATTAATTACAACAGTTAATTTAAAAGGCAAAACCATCATTGTAAACATCACCAAATCTAGGGTAGAAGCTGAAGATTTAGTTCGCATAATTTTGCTAATTACCCTCGCCATTACCATTATTTTACTCTTATCGCTTTTATTAATTAATCGGTTTATTTTAAGTAGGTTATGGAAGCCTTTTTACAGTATTTTAAATAGAATGAAGGCTTTTGAAGTTACCCGAATGGAAAATATTGAAGAGGAACCAACAACAATTGATGAATTTAATGAGCTAAATAAATCTGTTAATGCAATGGCAGAAAAAGTAAGGCAGGATTATAAGGAACTCAAAAGTTTCACCGATAATGCTTCTCATGAAATGATGACCCCACTGGCCGTAATTAATTCTAAACTCGATTCGCTTTTGCAAACAGAATCCTTTACGGAGCAACAAGGAGCTCTTTTAGAAGATATTTACCATGCCACAGGGAAACTTTCCAGGTTGCACCAATCTCTTTTACTCTTAGCGAAGATAGAAAACAACTTGATTTCCGATTATCAAGATATAGATTTTAAAGAAATGGTGGAAGGAAAAATTCGCCAGTTTCAGGAGCTTTTTGAAAGGAATAACCTAACCATTAAACAAAATGTAAAACCTACGGAGCTAAAAATGAGCCGTTACCTTGCTGATATTTTGTTAAATAATTTATTTAGTAATGCGGTAAGGCATAATATAACTGGTGGCGAAATTAGTATTCAGCTAAACATCAAAACTTTGGTAATTGCCAATACAGGAAAAAATACGCAGCAAAATAATCGTCTGTTCGATCGCTTTTCTAAATCTACAGAATCTGAAGGGATGGGACTAGGATTAGCCATTACAAAGCAAATATGCAATCTTTATAGCTTTGATATACAATATAAGCATATGCAAAATAATCATGTTTTTACAGTGTATTTCGAAACAAATTAATCCATTGTAGGTATAAGCTAAAGGAAATATTTCGCCTTAATAAGTAAAAAAATCAACTAATAAAGCCACTACAGAATTCCTCCATAATTGAGTTATAGATTTGATTAAAATTTATAATTATGAAAAAGATTTTTGGAATTTTAATCCTAATTGGTGGCTTTGCAGCTACCTCGCAAGCACAAAAGTTAAATGCAAATAAGGTACCTGCTTCGGTAAAAGCTGCATTTTCTAAATCGTACCCAAAAATAACAAAGGTAAGTTGGGAAATGGAAAAGCAAGATTATGAAGCTGGTTTCACTGTGAATGGTAAAAATAATTCGGCACTTTATTCTGCAAAAGGAATTCTTTTAGAAACTGAAGTAGAAATAGATAAATCTGAATTGCCTATTCTGGTAATTACTAAGCTAAAAGGAATGAAGATTGCCGAAGCAGCGAAAATTACTAAAGCCAATGGCACAGTGCTTTACGAAGCCGAAGTAAAAGGAAAGGATTTATTGTTTGATGCATCTGGAAATCCAGTAAAACTGTAAAATGTATAAGTCTATTTTTAGTTGTCTGATATTTGTATCAACATTATCCAACTGCCTTGCTCAAAAAACAGACGCTCTACAAACTTCCACAACAGATACAATTTCGAGATGGAATACAAAGGAAATGATTCCGAAAAACAAGTTTAAACCATTAACATTTGTTGTGCCTGCCGTATTGATGGGTTATGGTTTTGCTGCGGTTTACGATCATGGTGCACTTAAACAACTGGATGTAAGTACGAAGGAAGAACTTCAGGAAGATCATCCTTTATTTGCAGCCCATGTAGATGATTATTTGCAGTTTGCACCTGCGGCAGCCGTTTACGCCTTAAACCTTTCTGGTGTTAAAGGGAAACATAATTTGTTTGATGCTTCTATGCTTTATGTTACCTCGGCGGCAATTATGGGCGTATCTACACATTTTGTAAAACAGGGTGTAGGTAGAATGCGCCCGGATGAATCTGGTACTAATTCTTTCCCTTCGGGGCACACAGCTTCTGCTTTTATGGCTGCAGAATTTTTGCATCAGGAGTATAAAGATGTAAACCCATGGATTGGTTATGCAGGTTATTTTGTAGCAACAGCAACGGGTACTTTGCGTATGTACAACAACAAACATTGGTTTAGTGATGTAGTTGCAGGTGCAGGATTTGGAATTGCTTCAACAAAAATTGCGTATCTTGTTTATCCATATATTAAAGGAATTTTTACAACAAAAAACACAGGTAATTTTACCTTCATGCCTTTTCACCAGCAAGGATATACAGGATTAATGTTATCGGGTAGGTTTTAATGTCACCGTATTAAATTTTATCTATTTAAATAAACAGGCTTAGAATTTTGAAAATGAATATTGCCTTTAAATACTTGGTTATGAGCTTTCTTGCTGTTTTATCAGTTAAGACAATGGCACAAGCTCCAGCCAAAAACCTCGATTTCTTTTTAAAACAGGCACAATTATCTAGCCCCGTGCTTAAAGATTTTGAAAATCAGAAAAGATCTGCTGCAATAGATAGTTTAATTGTTCGTGCAACCGGTGGACCTCAGCTTACAGGTACGGGAGCCGGAATGTATGCGCCAATAATTAAAGGTTACGGGTATGATGGCGTAATTACAAATGGACAGGCGCTTGAGGCTTTACTAAATGTAAATTATGAGCTATTGAATAAAAAGCGGCTAAATAATCAATTAGAAGGAATAAAAATTCAAAGCGATTCCATCAAATACGCCAGTCAATTATCGTTGTACGATTTAAAAAGATCTATTGTAGATCAATATATTACAGCCTATGCCAGTCAGGAACAAGTTAATTTTAGCTATGAAGTGGTTTCGCTTTTGCAAAAAGAAGAACAATTATTCAAAACATTAACCAGAAGCAACATTTACAAACAATCAGAATATTTAACTTTTCTGGTTACCCTTCAACAGCAACAATTGGCTATGAAACAAGCCGAAATTCAATTTAAAAATGATTATGCTACACTAAATTATCTTGCAGGCATTGCCGATACAACACAAATAAAACTTGCAGAACCACAACTGGAAACTGCTATTTTTAAGCAAGAAAGCATGTTTTTTACAAAACGTTTTGAACTGGATAGCTTGAAAAATATTAATCTAAAAAATGGCATTGATTTAAATTATAAACCAAAACTTGGGGTTTACGTTAACGGTGGTTACAGCTCATCATTAAGTTTCCAACCGTACCGTAATTTTGGTAGTAGTGTAGGCTTTACGTTTTCTGTACCAATATATGATGGGCACCAGAAGAAAATGCAGTACGATAAACTTAAACTTTCATCAAATACAATTGCCAATTACAAAAACTTTTTCGTTCGGCAACAAGGGCAGCAGCTAAATTTAATCAAACAGCAAATTGTTCAAACAGATGCGCTTTTTGGGAAAATTAAAGAGCAAATCCGCTTCAGCAAAGGTTTAATTGATGTAGATAGCAAATTACTGCATACCGGAGATCTTAAAGTAGTAGATTTTGTAATTGCCATAAATAACTATATGTCCGCACAAAATCTGCTCAGACAAACAACCATTAACCGTTTAAAATTAATTAACCAATATAATTACTGGAACAAATAACATGCATAACTATCTAAAAATCATATTGACCTTTTCCGCGGGTTTATTAATTTTTTCTTCCTGTAATCAGTCGGCTCCTGCTGAATCCATCGATGCGCCTTCTCCAGTTACGTCTGTACAGGTTACTCAAATTAAAGATAGCACATTGGCTGAATATGCAGATTTTTCGGCCGTTTCTGCCTATCTGGAAAAGAGTTTTGTAAAGGCAAATATCAATGGTTATGTAGAAACTGCTAATGCAAAAACAGGTCAGCAAGTTGGTGGCCAACAACTCTTGTTTAGCTTAATTACTAAAGAAGCAAAATCTATCGGCAATACGGTAAATAAGCTCGATCCTGGTTTTAAATTCTCAGGTGTATCCAATATCAGAGCAGGGCAAGCAGGGGTAATTGTACAGGTAAACCATCAAAAAGGTGATTATGTGCAGGATGGTGAATCTTTAGCAACGATTAGCAACCGCAATAGTTTGGTTTTTTTATTGGATCTTCCTTATGAATTTAACCAAATGATTAGCCAAAATAAAGCCCTTGATGTTATACTTCCAGATGGAACAAAACTTAATGGTTTAATTTCGGGCACTATGCCGTCTGTTGATTCGGCGGCGCAAACTCAGCGCTATATTATTAAAGTTTCTACAGTAAAGGATATTCCCGAAGGTTTAATTGCTAAAGTAAGGCTAATGAAAGTTCACCACGGTAGCGCTCAGGTTTTACCAAAATCAGCTGTGCTCGCTAATGAAACTGAAGATGAATTTTGGGTTATGAAAATGATAAACGATTCTACAGCAGTAAAAGTTAATGTGAAAAAGGGTATTGAAAGTAACAATTGTATGGAAATTTTAGAACCGATTTTTAATAAAACGGATAGAATTATTACAGTTGGAAACTACGGCATTGCCGATACAGCAAAAGTTAAAATCCAGAAATAGAATTTAAAGCTGAACCGTTTATCACCATTCACATTACAATTTCCATTAAATGAAAAACTTCTTTATCACACATAAAAACCCAATTCTGGCCGTTCTGGTAATCATTATTGTTGGAGGAGTTTATTCCTTTCAGCAATTAAAGACAAGCCTTTTTCCGGAAATTACGTTTCCGAAGATTAAAATTATTGCCGATGCTGAATTGCAACCTGTTGATAAAATGGTGGTTACCGTAACTCGTCCATTAGAAAACGCAGTAAAACAAGTTCCAGATTTGCAGTTGGTTAGAAGTACAACAAGTAGAGGGAGTTGTGAGCTTTCGGCATTTATGAATCCTGGAGCAAATATAGATTTAAGTCAACAACGGATTGAATCACAAATAGCAAAAATTAGTGCTTCGCTGCCTGCTGGGGTCAATATTTCAGTAGAAAAAATGAATCCTTCTATTCTTCCAGTAAGCGGTTATAGTTTAGAAAGTCATAATTATTCTCCTGTAGAACTTAAAAAAATAGCCACTTTTACCGTTAAGCCTTTTCTATCGCAAGTGGCAGGCGTTTCAGAAATTCGTGTAATAGGAGGGAAAAGCAAAGAGTTTTGGCTCGAACTGGATATTCAGAAAATGCAATCGCTAGGCGTTTCTCCAGATCAAATTAGTAATGCACTGGCTCAAACAAATTTTATAAAATCCAACGGTTATCTTTCCGATCATAACTTTTTATACCTTTCTGTAACCGATGCAACCGTTAAAACCAAGAGCGATCTTGAAGAATTAGTTTTAATTAGAAAAGGCAACCGAATTATTAAGGTAAGTGATATTGCCAAGGTAAATATTCAGCAAAGTGTGGAGTATACCCGAATTAATGCCAACGGTAAGGATGGGATTTTAATTGCTGTAATTAAACAGCCTAATGCTAATTTGGTTGATCTATCCAGCCAAATGACAGCCAAGGTTTCTCAGCTTCAACACCTTTTACCCGCCGGTGTAACTATTAAACCTTATTATGTACAGGCAGATTTTGTGAATGAATCTGTCAAAAGTGTAAGAGATAGCTTATGGATAGGCCTGGCACTAGCCATTATTGTAGCCATTATTTTTTTAAGATCGCTAAAAGCGAGTGCAACCATCCTTATTACAATTCCTGTTACACTTTGTTTAACTATAATTGTGTTGTATGTAATAGATTATTCACTCAATATCATGACTTTGGGCGCAATTGCTGCAGCCATCGGTTTAATTATTGATGATGCCATTGTTGTTGTAGAGCAAATTCATCGAACGCACGAGGAGCACCCCGAAGAATCTACGGTTTGGTTATTAATGCGGGCCGTAAATTACCTTTTTCCAGCTATGTTGGGCTCATCCATTAGTACAATTGTAATTTTTGTTCCCTTTGTTTTAATGACGGGGGTTGCTGGTTCATATTTCCAGGTAATGACTAATACCATGATTATTACGCTGGTTTGTTCATTTTTTGTAACCTGGTTGGGTTTGCCAGTAATTTATTTAATGCTTACGCGAAAAACAAAAAACAATAAACCCGTTAAAAAGGAAATCGTTCACGAAGTTAAAACCCAAAAATGGGTTCCATATTTTATTCAAAGGCCATATTTTACCTTTGGTTTTATGCTTTTACTTGTGGTTTCAATTGTATTGGTTTTTCCAAGATTAGAAACTGGTTTTTTACCCGAAATGGATGAAGGAAGTATTGTTCTAGATTATGCTTCTCCTCCAGGAACTTCTTTGGAAGAAACAGACCGAATGCTAAAAGAAGTGGAAAAACAACTGGTCAAAATTCCAGATGTGCAGGCATATTCCAGAAGAACTGGCACGCAGATGGGTTTTTTTATTACTGAACCCAATACCGGAGATTATTTAATTCAGCTTAAACCAAATCGAAGTAAAAGTACAAGTGAGGTTATTTCTGAAATTAGAACTCAAATAGAAAGTACTCAACCAGCTTTGGTGGTCGATTTTGGTCAAGTTATCGGTGATATGCTTGGCGATTTAATGAGCTCCACTCAGCCAGTTGAAGTTAAAATTTTCGGTAACGATCAACAAAAATTGCAAGATTTATCAAAACAAGTATCGGCAATTGTTGCAAAAGTTAATGGTACAGCCGATGTTTTTAATGGAATTGTACTTTCTGGTCCAACGGTTGGCATTCAGCCCAATTTCGCTATGCTGGCGCAATATGGAATAACGCCACTTTCTTTTCAAACTCAATTGCAAACCGCCATGCAAGGAAATGTAATTGGCGATTTATATGATAAACAACAGCTTTCGCCAATACGTATGGTTTATCCTGGAAGTAGAAAATTTGGGGTTTCTGATATTAATAATTTAAAAATATTCTTACCCGATGGTACAGCAATACCAATTCAAAATTTGGCTAAAGTAGAACTGAAGTCTGGTAGTGCCGAAGTGCAACGAGAAAATCTGCAAACCATTGGCGTTATCACAGCCAGATTAGATAATAGAGATTTAGGTAGTGTAATGAAAGACATTCAAACAGCGGTAAACACTAAAATTAGTCTCCCATCAGGCTACCATATTGAGTATGGTGGTGCTTACAAGGAACAACAGCAATCTTTTGCCGAGTTGCTTACCATTCTTATTGCTTCAAGTTTATTAGTTTTTAGTGTAATCCTGTTCTTATTTAAAGATTTTAAGATTGCTTTTTTAATCCTATTAATTTCCGTTTTAGGGATTTCAGGCAGTTATTTGGCTCTGTTTTTAACCAATACACCTTTAAATGTAGGCAGTTATACCGGGCTAATTATGATTGTAGGAATTATTGGCGAAAATGCAATTTTTACCTTCCTCCAGTTTAAAGAATCATTGAACGATAAATCTGTAGATGATGCCATTACTTATGCAATATCAACGCGATTAAGGCCAAAATTAATGACGGCACTTGGGGCTATTATTGCCCTTTTACCTTTAGCTTTAGGAATAGGAGCTGGCGCACAACTACATCAACCACTTGCTATTGCAGTAATTGGAGGTTTTATTGTTGCTTTGCCTTTGTTGCTAATTGCATTGCCAAGTTTAATTAGAAAGTTCTATTTTAATACTTATGTACTTTAAGCCTCCAATAAAATAGTTCTTAACTAAAAAAGCCACGAAATCACACAATTCAAAGGAAAATTAGTTCCATCGATTTTAGTGATTTCGTGGCAAATAACTTTTTCTATTTCCCTACTTCTAAAACTCTAAAAGTTCCCGAAATCTTTTTAGGACGTTGCCCTGAAACGCTTGTCTTTTCAAAATCTGCCGTTGGTAAAAATAAATGATGATTATCGTAATCTAGTGCAATTGTTCTAGCGCCAACTGCCGTTTTTACCGTTTCTTGCACAACAAATTTATCTGCAGAAATTTCTTTTACCACAGTAATATTCCCTTCCCCATTAGCACTATAAGCTAATTTCGTAGCCGGATCAAAAACAACACCATCGCATTCTTCGCCAATCGGAAGTGATGTAATTTGTTTGCCCGAATTTGCATCCAGAATAATCATCTTTTTGTTGGAGCAAACCGTAAATAATCTAGATGTTAACCGATTAATAGCCAACCCTGATGGTTCTTCACCACCTGTAAGTTTATATCTCGACAGTACTTTAAAATTAAGCGCACTAAAGCATACAATCTCATTCGTATCTTCTATGTTCACATAAATTTTGCCTTTACCGTCAGATACGCCAGCTTCGGGCTTGCCACCTAATGCAACAGTAGCAATTACTTTGTCTGTTTTAGGATCAATTATACTCGCATCCTTACTTTTACCATTAAATACAATTACTTTTTTTGAGAAATCATCATAAAATAGGGCGTCAGGGTTTTGTCCAACATTAACCTGACCAAGAACAGCAAAAGTTTTTAAATCAAAAATAGTACACGATGCACTTTTGCCATTACTCGTATAGCCTTTACCTAAGTTGTTTACAAAAGTAATTCCATGCACACCAATCGTATTTGAAATTATGCCAATAGAATCGCCTTTACTGTTAAGTATGTTAACCTGATTGCCATGCGAAATGAAAAGATTCTTGCTTTTTTGGTCTACACTTAAATAATCCCAGCCACCATCGCTATGGATTTTATGAACAGCCAAAATACGTAAATCATTTTTCTGCTGTGCAGATGCGGAAAAGCCTAATGCAGAAAGCATTGCGATACCTAAAATTTTGTTTTTCATGAAAATTTATTTTTTCATAAATAAAACAAAACACTCTGTAGCAATCCTGAAGATTTATTTAAGAAGCATTTAAATGGTAGAAACTTGCTGCTTTTTCTTCTTTTTTCCTCTACCAAGATAAATCATAAATCCTGTAATTGGGAGAGAAGCACAGATTAAAGTGGTTAAAAAGGCAATAAGTTTTGTTGGCCATCCAAGAATACTTCCTGTGTGAATAGGTTTATTCATTTTTCTAATTTGACTACCAAGACTCAAACTTGAAAATGTTTTTTGATCGAGCATCTGTCCATTACGGCTATCAAAATACACCTGATCGCTTGTAACCATAACATGATCTTGATTTTCTTTAGAAACCACAACAGGTTTATCATTTTTCTCCGGGAAAGAAAGTATAATTCCTCCACTATGTGGATATACCTTATTAGTTTGTGCTACAATTGAGGCATACAATCCATCAGCTTTTTTGATTTTTTCAGGAGATTGTTTTACTTCAGCAACCTTTTCTTTTTTGCCATCAGTTATTTTAAACAATAAATCTTCTACCCAAGTATAGCTCCATACCAGGCCAGTAAGTGTAATAACCACTAAAAATATAGAAGCATAAAAACCACTTACCGCATGAAGATCCCAGTTAACACGTTTAAATGATGCATCAGTTTTAATCTGTAAGCGCTGTTTTAGTATCTTTTTATTCTTCGGCCACCATAGGTAAAGCCCGCTAAGCGTCATAAAAAAAGTAATAGCACAAGATATTCCTGTAATGGTTTTACCTGTTTTTCCGGCTAAAAGAAAGCGATGTAAATTTAAAACAACTACAAAAAAACGTTTACTTTCTTTTCCTTTTGATAATATTTTCCCCGTATAAGGATTGATGTAAACATAATCCAAACCTTTCTTTTTAGATCCAAATGTTGCTTTAATGCTATGTTCAGCTTCTTGTGGAAGGTATAATCTGGCAATTTTTTTATCAGGGTAAACAGTTTTCGCAATAGAAACCAATGAATCCGGCGAAAGCATAGTTCCAGAAGGTTGTACCTTTTGCTCTGATGAAAATAAAAGTGGTGTTAACTCCTCCTCAAAAGTTAAAATGCCGCCAGTAGTAGCAACTACAAAAAGAACCAAGCCAGCAACAATTCCTAACCACAGGTGTAAAAAAGACATTGTTTTTCCAAAAATCTCTGGTTTTTTCTTTTTAACTGTTCTCGCTGTCATATGTGTTGTAGTACGTGCTTCTTTCTGCTTTGATTATAATTTTTTATAACCAACAATATGTTTTGTTCAAGTATAAATTATCCATCTATACATTGTGCGGCGAAAATACGTATTTATTTAGAATAATTAAAAATAGCTTTCCTGCAAGTGATATACTTTGTAATTTTGCACACAATTGCTTCGTTTACCTCACGACTTGATTTTTATGCGCACATTACTTTTACTAATTAGTTTTTTAATTTTTTCTTTTACAAGTAAAGCCAGTGCCTATTGGATGGAAATTAAAGGCTCAGGAAAGCTAAATTACCTTGTAACCGTACAACTTATATATGGTAATATTGATGATTTAGGCATTCGCCATAGGCAAACTGGAAGAGAACTTTCACTAACAGGAGAGTTTAAATTGAATTTAATTGATCCCTCAGGAAATAAAACAGACTTAAAGTTAACGCTAAAGAATGACTGTTGGGAAGCTTATTTTACCCCTAAACTAAAAGGTATATACCGTATTTTGGGCTTAAATGATACGCATCCTGTTGTTGATAGATCTAAAATAGGAGGAGAGAACATTTTGCCGATTGATTATCTACGTAGTAACTACCAAGTAGAAGTAGAAAATTATAAAAGTACTCCATCACAGTTTTTGGATATTTTAATTCAGCAAAAAGGAGATTTAGTTATCGTTAAAGCGTATAACGATGGTAAACAGGCGAAGAAAAATACTAAACTTCGGGTTTTTAATCCCCAAAATTGGGAGAAAGAACTAACGCTTGATGAAAATGGAGAAGCTACATTCTCAATAAGTACCAAAGGAATGTATGTAATTAGGCAAGATTTTGTTGATTCTAAAGCTGGAAACTACAAAGGCATTCCCTACACCAGTATTCGCCACCGTTGTAATTATTGCCTTTTCATCAAATAAACTTACTGTAACATTTGTGGTGATGTTTTGCTTTGTAATTTAGACTAATTATAAATAATGTTTCTATATTTGCGCCCATATTTAAACATATCCTTATAATTATTATTTGATGAAACCTTTATACTTTATTTTGTTAGCCTGTTTCTTATTTACAGGACTAACAGTTTTTGCCCAAAGTTCTGGTAAGATATCCGGAAAAATAACTTTGGTAGATGGATCTCCATATGCTTCGGCATCAGTATCATTAATAGAAATTAAGAGAACTACGTTAACAAATGAGCAAGGAAATTATGCTTTTGTAAATGTTACTCCAGGAAATTACACTTTAAGAATACAGGTTTTAGGTGTTGCCCAAAAAGATTTTAAAGTAAAAGTTATCTCTGGTGATACTGTTAATGTAAGCTATCAACTGGAGAAAGAAAATGTACAAGCTTTGCAAGAAGTAACGGTTGCAGGTGCTACAAACAGGTTTGCTAAAAAAGAAAGTGTATACATAGCAAGGCTTCCGCTTAAAAATTTAGAAAACCCACAAGTTTATAACTCGGTTTCAAAAGAGTTGATTCAAGAACAAATGGCGGTTGATTTAGGAAGTATTTCAAAAAATGTTCCAGGTGCCGGCGTTCCAATGATTGCAAACCAAGGGCGGGTAACCTTCCGTTCACGTGGTTTTGAAACAGAGCCAAACGCCAGAAATGGTGTAGCAGGAGCGGCATTTTCTTCAATTGATCCAGCAAATCTCGAACGCGTGGAAGCAATTAAAGGCCCATCGGCAACTTTATTTGGTAATGCAATTTCAAGTAGTTACGGTGGTTTATATAATCGCGTTACTAAAAAACCTTACAACGGTTTTGGTGGTGAAGTAAGTTATTTTGGTGGAAGCTGGAACTTTAATCGCCTAACTTTAGATGTAAATACACCCGTAAATGCAGATAAAACAGCGCTGTTTAGACTTAACGGTGCAACCAGTTTCGAAAAGAGCTTTCAGGATCAAGGTTTTACCAATAGTTTAAGTTTAGCACCAAGTTTTTCTTATCAAATTACAGATCGTTTATCCTTACTGTTAGATGTAGAGTTTGGACAAGCTAAAGGAACGTCCGTAGTTCGTTTTAATCCATTTATTGATGCAAAAAGCAAAGTTTTGGTTAATAAATCAATTGCAGATATGGAGTTTCCCTACAACAAAACCTTCTTAAGTAATGATTTGCCATATCAAACGCAAATGCTGAATATTTTTGCACAGATGAATTATAAAATATCTGGACAGTGGACTTCTCAAACCATTATTTCACGTGCCCGCTCATCTATAAATGGATATATTTCTGCTTTACGTGGTACAAGCAATTCTACAATTGCACCCCAGGTAATTGCTGGTACTACAGCCTTTATTGCAACCAATGTACAGCAAAATTTTATAGGCGATTTTAAAATTGCCAACCTGCGTAACCGTTTGGTTGTAGGTTTAGATTATTATAACAATTCAAATAACTTCGATCGTGTAACGGTTAATCTTCCTGCAGTTGATTTTATTAATACACCAGTTTATCGCGTTAGCCGCTTTAAAGTAGATTCATTAGCCAGCAGAAGTGCTACAAAAGATTTGCGTAAAGAAAGCAATGGCGATAACACCTATTCCGCTTACGCATCCGATGTGATTAACATTACTGATAGATTATCGGCCATGCTAAGCTTGCGGGTAAACCGTTATAAATATGATGGCGTTTACAACATTACTACAGGCATAACTTCTGGAGGTATTGGTGTGGGCGGCATACAAACTGGCCCATACAATCAAACCTCTTTATCGCAAAAATTAGGTCTTGTTTACGAAGTTTCTAAAGATCATTTATCTGTTTTTGGTAACTATATGAATGGTTTCTTTAACAATAGCGGTATTATTGCTGATGGAAGCGCAATTAAACCAGAACATGCCAATCAGCTTGAATTTGGTGTAAAAGGTGATTTATTTAACCACAGGTTAGTAGGTACAGTAAGTTATTACAATATTAAAGTTGCTAATATGCTACGTGAAGATCCTAACGATGCTAATTACAAAGTGCAGGATGGAACGCGTTACAGCAAAGGTATAGAGGTTGATTTAAACGCAAACCCTTTTGCAGGCTTTAACATTGTTGCGGGTTATGCTTATAACGACAGTAAATTAACCAAGTCTGATCCATCAACAGATGGTTTACGTCCAGGTTTATCTGGTCCACCACATACATTTAATCTTTGGTTAAGTTACCGCATTTCCGAAGGCGATTTAAAGGGCTTGGGCTTAGGCTTTGGCGGTAATGCCGGAAGCTGGTCTTATCATACTAATACGGTTACAACCAAAATAACTATTCCATCATATACCATGCTTGATGCAACTGTGTTTTACGATCAGCCAAGGTATCGTATAGGCATGAAAGTAGATAACCTAACCAGCGAAAAAACATGGTCGGTAAGGTTAACACCGCAAGCACCAGCAAGGTTTATAGGAAACGTTGTATTAAAATTCTAAAATAAAAAAGGTTCTTTAGCACATTGCTAAAGAACCTTTTTTATTTTGATTATCTACTCAGGACTAAAATGGTGGTGTTTGAGCAATATTATTTGCCGTTTTATATTCAGAAGGAGAAAATCCAGTATTCTTCTTAAAATACTTCCCAAAAAAGGAAGAATTGCTAAAGTTAAGTGTTTCAGCTACCTCCGATACATTTAAAATATGACCGGTTAACAATATTTTAGCCTCACCAATAACCATTTCATCTATCAATTCTCCAGCAGTTCTGTCGGTAACTTGTTTTACCACTTGCGATAAATGCCTTGAAGTAATGCACAATACATTCGCATAATATTGCACACGCTTTTCCTTTCTGAAATTTTCAGATAGCAGTGTTAAAAAACGTGTAGTAAGTTCAGTTTTACTATCGTGCTTAATCGGTACAAATGCATTTCGCTTATTGTTAATCAGAAATAGATCATATAATATTTCTAAAAAGCTATTTCTAACAATGTCCTTTATGTGTGGCGTATCAGGCGAAAGTTTAAGCTTTTTTTGTAAAGCCAAAATATCATTCAAAATATCGTTAAACTCTTCTTTGGATAGTGAAAATTTATGCGTTGCATGTTCTCTAAATAATCTATAGCTTTCTGCGCTGCCTAAAAATACACCTTGTCTTTTCAGGTAATCCTTATTAAAGCCAATCCTAATAAAAGATACGTTTTCGGGCTGTTCAATTTCATGTATTGAGCCCGGGAAAACAAATACAATATCTCGCTCTTTTAGGCTGTCTTGTACAAAATTTGTTTTAAGATTAAGCTTCCCTTTTAAAATTAAAATAAGGGAATAAGAGGCAGATCGAAAGGGTTCATTGCATGGGCGAGGAATTTCACCATCGTGTTTTGTAACATTAAGATCTTCATTATGGAAAGCTTTTTCATCAAAATTTACTTGCGCATGGGATGTATTAAGTTGATGTTGCTGCATAGGTTATCGGTGATTCGTAACTATTATTTAACAGATAAATCCCTTCCTTTTTTGGTGTTTTTTTACACTTTAAAAAAGATCAGGTTTACCCGAAAAAATCTGCCCTTTTGTCTGTTAGTTTTGTTCAAAAACAAATGTAATATTTTTGGAAAAAATAAATTACTATTTTTTTAATATGACTAAAGTTTGATTCATTTTTAAATTTTGATTAACTTTTTTTTGTACATAATTCATTGTTTTTTAGTATATTGTTGATATACGTGAGTTTTTTGCTTCAAATAGTATTTTGCTGTATTTGAATTTTATGTTTTTACTATTTTAAACAATAAGTCAGGAGGTCAGATGGTCAACTCATCTAAATGTCACATTTCGGCGATCCACCTTTTTGACCAATATTTCCCACATTTAAACCTTTTTTTGAGGCTCAACCCACGTTAAAATTGCATAATCAAATCGTTTAATTACTGTTATCAGATTTAGCTTAACCAAAAGCTAATAAAAATGAATGATTTTAAGGGGGAAAGCCAACTTTCCGGATAGAATTTAAAAGGGCTCTGCCGAATAACTGCACAGGGATGCGTAAAAAATTACAAGATAGAATTGCTTCATTCAAAGATGCATCAATTATCAAGGAGAAGGGATTATACCCTTATTTTAGATCAATTGAATCCGCTCAGGATACTGAAGTGATGATTAATGGGCAAAAAGTATTGATGTTTGGTTCAAACTCGTACTTAGGGTTAACTAACCACCCCAAAATTAAAGAAGCCTCAAAGCAGGCAATAGATAAATATGGTACTGGTTGCGCAGGATCGAGGTTTTTAAATGGCTCACTGGATATTCATTTAAATCTCGAAAGTCGTTTAGCCGATTATGTCGGTAAGGAAGCTGCCGTACTTTTTAGCACAGGTTTTCAAGTCAATCTCGGTGTAATTTCTTGTTTACTGGATAGAAACGATTACCTGATTCTGGATGAGTACGATCACGCCTCAATTATCGATGGAAGCCGGCTGTCTTTCTCCAGGACAATAAAGTATGCGCATAATGACATGGATGATCTGCGAAAGAAATTAAGCAGATTGCCTGAAGATGCTGCAAAGCTCATCGTTTCTGATGGTATTTTTAGCATGGAAGGCGATTTAGTTAATCTACCAGAAATGGTAAAGATTGCTGATGAATTTGGTGCTAATATTATGATGGACGATGCACACAGCCTGGGTGTTATTGGTTTTAATGGCTCGGGTACGGCTTCTCACTTCAACCTTAACAATAAGGTAGATTTAATTATGGGAACCTTCAGTAAATCACTTGCCTCTTTAGGTGGATTTATTGCTGGTGATGAGCAAACAATTGAATTTATTAAACACCGTGCAAGATCGTTAATGTTTAGTGCAAGTATGCCACCATCGGCTGTTGCCAGCGTTATTGCCGCATTGGATATTATCGAATCAGAACCTGAACGTATTGATAAACTTTGGCAAAATACAGAATATGCTAAGAAATTATTGGTAGAAGCAGGCTTCGATATCGGTCATTCCAACAGCCCAATTATTCCTGTTTACATCCGGGATAATACCAAAACGTTTATGATTACCAATATCCTACAGCAAAATGGGGTATTTGTAAATCCTGTGGTTTCACCTGCCGTACCTTCAGATTCATCCTTGATTCGCTTTTCGCTGATGGCAACACACAGCTTTGAGCAAATAGAAACCGCAATAGAAAAATTAAGTGCAGCATTTAAAACCGTTAATTCAAACCTTGTAGGTACGCAATCATGATAAAAATAGTAGAAGTTAGCGATAAAAAATTGCTAAAGGCATTTGTCGATTTTCCACATACACTGTATGCAAACGACGTAAATTATGTGCCCGAACTTTTTATTGCGCAACGCGATTTACTTACACCAGGCAAACATCCTTTTTACGAACATTCAGAAATTCAACTTTTTTTAGCTTACGATGGTGATAAAATTGTTGGACGAATTGCGGCCATAAATAATACCAACCACAATAAAATATATGAAGTAAAAGAAGGATTTTTTGGCTTCTTTGATACCATAAATAATCCAGAAGTTGCTACAGCACTAATGAATGCAGTGCAAGATTGGCTTACTAAAAAAGGTTTGACTAAAATTTTAGGTCCGGTTAATTTCTCAACAAATGAGGTATGCGGTCTTTTAATTGAAGGTTTTGATGGGCCACCTGTAGCCATGATGCCTTACAATGCAGCTTATTATCTACCACTTTTAGAGCAAATTGGTTTTAATAAAAATGTTGATTTAAGAGCATACAGATATACGGCCGGCAATTACAGCGAAAGATCTGTTGGGTTGCTTAATAAAATTGAAGAACGTTTACAGCGAAACGACATCATCATCCGCAAAATTGATATGAAAAATTTTCAGCGTGAATGTGATGCCATTCGTGAGGTATACAACAAGGCATGGGATAAAAACCTGGGCTTTGTACCAATGACGGATAAGGAATTTAATTATACCGCAAAGGATTTAAAAATGATTCTTGATCCTGATTTCTGCATTATTGCCGAGCAACACGGTAAAATTGTTGGCTTTGCATTGGCTATTCCAGATATCAATCAAATATTAATCAAAATTAAAAGAGGTCGTTTATTCCCAACAGGACTTTTAAAGTTGTTGCTTAATAAAAAGAAAATAAATGGTATTCGTATTTTATTGCTAGGCGTAATTGATGGTTATCGCAAAATGGGTATTGAAGCCTGTTTATACGGAAACATTATTAAAAGCTTTACAGCGAAAAAAATGCAATATGCAGAGGCAAGCTGGACTTTAGATCATAATGATTTAATAAATAAGCCGATTGAAGATATTGGGGGCAAGCTTTACCGGAAATACAGGATTCTCGAAAAAACAATATGAAAAAGAGGGTATTAATTACTGGTGCAACAGGTTTTGTGGGTTTTCATTTAATTGAATCTGCATTGGCTCTTGGTATGGAAGTTTATGCAAGCGTTCGTAAATCAAGCTCAATAGATCATCTTAAAGGTTTCGATATCAATTTTGTAGAGTTGGATTTTGAATCAATGTACCTTTTAAAAAGAGATATTGAAGAAAAAAAATACCACTACATTATCCATGCAGCAGCAATTACAAAGGCCAAAAACCTGCAAGAATATTTGCACGTTAATGCCGTATATACCCGCAACCTGGCAATAGCTGCTTCTATAGCAACACATAAAATAGAAAAATTTGTGTTTGTAAGCAGCTTGGCAGCAATTGGCCCGTTAAAGGAAAAAAGTGGCGAACTGCTTGATAGCAGTTCTTCCAACCCGGTTACAAATTATGGAATAAGTAAGGCACTGGCAGAAACGTATTTAAATCAAATTAAAGATTTGCCATTAATTACTTTTCGTCCAACAGCAGTTTATGGCCCCAGAGAGAAAGATATTTTCATTCTTCTTAAAACTATAAGCTCGGGTTTAGAGCTTTACATTGGTAATATAGAGCAGCAATTGAGCTTTGTGTACGTTACAGATTTAGCTCAAACAGTGGTAAAAGCGCTAAGTTCAAACATTGTAAATAAAACCTACAACATTTCTGATGGGCTTACTTACGATCGCTTCTCGTTAGCCAATTATGCCCGTAAGGCACTAGGAAAGAAAACATTTACACTTAATGTTCCTGTAAACATCATTAAGGGACTTGCATGGGTTTTAGAACGCAGCTATGGCGTGTTTAGTAAAATACCTGCCTTAAATGTAGATAAGATTAAAGAGCTCACAGCCATAAACTGGAGCGTAAATATTGAAAATTTAGAAAAAGATCTTGGCTTTATACCTCAGTACCAATTAGAAAAAGGACTGGGTGAAACAATAAAGTGGTACAAGAGCAACAAATGGTTATAAATAATTAGACAGTTAAAATAAAGTAAAATGAAAGAACAAGTAAAATCAGCTGAGGGTAAACTGGGTATATTAATGCCTGGACTTGGGGCGGTAGCCACTACTATGATTGCCGGAGTAGCTGCTATTAAAAAAGGTTTGTCTAAGCCTATCGGTTCGTTAACGCAAATGGGAACCATCCGTATAGGTAAAAGAACCGAAAATAAACAGCCTAAAATTAAGGATTTTGTGCCTTTAGCAAACCTTGAAGACCTGGTTTTTGGTGGATGGGATGTATATGAAGATAACGTTTACGAAGCCGCACTTAATGCAAGAGTATTAGATGCAAACTTACTACGTGATGTGCGTGAAGAACTGCAGGCCATTAAACCAATGAGAGCTGCTTTTGATAAAAACTATGTAAAAAATCTTGACGGTAAATTTGTTAAGGATATTGATAATCGTTACGAATTGGCACAAGCGGTTATTGCTGATATTGAAAATTTTAAGGCAGAAAATAATTGCGATCGTTTAGTAATGGTTTGGTGTGGTTCTACCGAAATTTATTTCGAACCATCTGAAGTACACGAAACTTTGGCTGCTTTTGAACAAGGCTTAAAAGACAACGATAAACGCATTGCACCAAGTATGATTTATGCTTATGCTGCGCTTAAATTAGGGGTTCCATTTGCAAACGGTGCGCCTAACTTAACAGTTGATATCCCTGCGCTTTTAGAGTTGGCTAAAGAAACCAATACTCCAATTGCGGGTAAGGATTTTAAAACCGGACAAACCTTAATGAAAACCATTTTGGCTCCAGGTTTAAGTGCACGTGCTTTAGGTGTTAATGGTTGGTTTTCTGATAATATTTTAGGCAACAGAGATGGTTTAGTATTGGATGACCCTGATAACTTTAAAACCAAAGAGGTTTCTAAACTAAGTGTATTGGATGAGATTTTTAAGCCAGAATCTAATCCGGATTTATATGGAGATATGTACCACAAAATCCGTATTAACTATTATCCGCCTCACGGTGATAATAAAGAAAGTTGGGATAACATCGACATTTTTGGCTGGTTGGGTTATAAAATGCAGATTAAAATCAATTTCTTATGCCGCGATTCTATTTTAGCTGCACCAATTGTGTTGGATTTGGCTTTATTTATCGATTTGGCTAAACGTTCAAACATGTCGGGTATTCAAGAGTGGTTATCATTCTATTTAAAATCGCCACAAACTTTGCCAGGATTAAATGCAGAACACGATATTTTTAAACAATTAATGAAACTTCAAAATACCTTACGTTACATTATGGGTGAAGATTTAATCACTCATTTAGGGCAGGATTATGAAGAAGAATTGGTAGAAACATTATAGTGATTTTTCATAAAATCATATCAACCGGTTTGGGAATTGGGTACATTGGTAAAGGTGCAGGTACTTTCGCTGCAATAGCCGCCTGTGCCTGCTGGTACCTTTTCCAAACTGGTTATTATTACCCACCTATGGCGGCTTTAATAGCAACTATTTTATTGGTTATTATTGGCGTTATAAGTGGCAATAAAGTGGAAGCGATTTGGGGTAAAGATCATGGCCGCGTTGTAATTGATGAAATTGCAGGCATGTGTATTACCTTATTGTGGGTGCCGATAAAATGGGAGTATATTATTTTAGGATTAATCCTTTTTAGGTTTTTTGATATACTGAAACCTTTATTTATACGCCGGTTAGAAGCCTTGCCGGGTGGCTGGGGCGTTATGGCAGATGATGTTTTGGCAGGAGTATACGCAAATTTGGTTCTCCAACTCGTTATAGTGCTTAAATTATTATAACAAAATGCTCACTTACCTTAAAGCACAAGCCTCGTCTATCACGGCGTCGCTGCTTGATTTTTTGGTTACCATTGCCGGTGTAAATCTTTTTGGTTTATGGTACCTGGCAGCTAGCATAACCGGGACGGTGGCAGGTGGCATTTTTAATTTTTCTGTAAACCGTAAATGGGTTTTTTCAGCAAGTTCACAAAATATAAAACCTCAAATTATTAAGTATATACTCGTTTGGTGCGGCAACCTGCTCTTGGTAACAGGCGGAGTATATGTATTAACGCAGTTTTTTAGTCTCAATTACGTGCTCTCAAAAGTGCTGGTGTCGGTTGTAATCGGCTCTAGCTACAATTACATTATGCAAAAGCAGTTTATTTTTATCCGTTAAATGAAACGTCTACATATATTTTTATTCCGCTCCTTTTTATCCATTATACTTAATGTAATGTTAATTGGGAGTGTTTTTGCCCAAAAAACGGTTATATCTGGTACCGTTAGAGATGCAGCTACCAAAGAAACATTACCTTACGTTTCAGTATTTTTTAGTGGAACCAAAATAGGTACACAAACCGATGTAAATGGAAATTATACCATCAGCACTAATGAAGCACAAACATCCTTAAGCTTTAATTATGTAGGCTATCAGGTGGTGGTAAAAAATGTGGTGCCAGCAACAACACAACAAATAGATGTAAACTTAAAATCCGATTCAAAATCATTGGATGAAGTAGTGGTAGTAGCCGGTAAAAAGGTAAGGTATCGCAATAAAGATAATCCTGCAGTTGAGCTTATTAGACAAGTTATTGCCCACAAGGATGAAAATAGAATAAAAAGCTACAACACAATAGCATACAGGCAATATGAGAAAATGCTGTTCTCATTAAGTAACGTATCCGATAAGTTTAAAAATAAAAAGATATTCAGAAACTATCAGTTCCTTTTTCAGGAGCAAGATTCTACATTAATAGGCGGTAAAAACCTATTGCCAATTTACATTCAGGAAAAACTTGCTGATAACTACTATAGCAAATCGCCAGAGAAAAATAAAACAGTGGTTGTTGCAGAAAAACAAGTCGAATTTGATAATCGTTATATTGATAATAAGGGAATGAAAACTTATTTCGATCGTATGTATCAGGATATCGATATTTATAAAAACAACATTTCTGTAATGAGTAATGAGTTTTTAAGTCCGGTGGCAGATGGTGCCCCAGCATTTTATAAATTCTTTATTACCGATACCCTTAAAAATCAAAAACCACAACTTATTGAGCTTTCTTTTACCCCACGCAACACAAACGATATGTTGTTTGAAGGAAGAATTTATGTAACCAACGATAGCCACTACGCAGTTACAGGTGCAACAATGAGTGTAAATAAAAATATAAACTTAAACTTTGTAAGGGCTCTAAAAATCGACCTCGATTTTGAACCAAATGCCAAAGGAAAATACAGCTTAACTAAAAGTAATTTGCTTGCCGATTTTGGTCTTGGCAAAACAAAGGGGTGGGGTTTTACCGGCGAGCGTACCGTAACTTTTAAAAATTATCAATACGATACACCACTGCCAGATACTCTTTTACAAGGGAAAAATACGGTGGTTTTAGCCGATGCTAATAAGAAAAGCGATCTTTTTTGGCAACAAAATAGATTAGATACCATATCTAAAGATCAGCTTAAAATTTACCATAATATAGATACACTCCAAAATTTGCCATCCTTTAAAAGAACAATGAAAATTGTTACCCTTTTATTTGCTGGCTATCAGGATTTGGGCCCTTATGAAATTGGTCCGGTAAACACCTTTTACAGTTTTAACAATGTAGAAGGCTTACGTTTGCGGTTGGGCGGTCGCACCACGCCCCAACTCAGCAAACGCTATTACTTCGAAAATTATGCTGCTTATGGTTTTAAGGATGAAAAGTGGAAATTTTTCCTTTCAGGAACATACTCCTTAAATAATAAATCTATTTACGAGTTTCCTCAAAATTACATCAGAGCAAGCTTTCAAAGAGATACCAAAATACCCGGGCAAGAACTACAGTTTGTACAGGAAGATAACTTTCTCTTATCCTTTAAAAGAGGGGTAAATGATATGTTGTTGTACAACGATTTTTATCGTTTGGATTATGTTAAAGAGTTTGAAAACCATTTCTCTTACAGCATAGGATTAAAAAAATGGAGCCAAACACCGGCAGGCGGCCTTTACTACCAAAACTCTACCGGAAGTTTGGTAGATCGTTTAACCACCAGTGAAGCATCTATCCAATTACGTTATGCCCCAAATGAAAAATTTATTCAAGGGAAAATTTATCGTACCCCAATTGCCGATCGTTATCCGGTTTTTAACTTAAAATATACCGCAGGTTTAAAGGGTATTTTAGGTGGAGAATATAACTACCATAACCTTATGGGAAGCATTGATAAACGTTTTTATCTTTCGCAACTTGGTTATAGCGATGTAACAGTTGAAGGTGGCTACATTGCCGGTAAAGTGCCTTTTCCATTGTTGGATATACATAGAGCCAACCAAACATATGCTTATCAGCTTAACTCTTATAACTTAATGAATTTTCTGGAGTTTGTAAGCGATCATTACGTAAGTATCAATATCGATCATAATTTTAATGGTTTCTTTTTTAATAAAATGCCATTAATAAAAAAGCTAAAGCTTAGAGAAGTTGTTTCATTTAAAGCACTTTACGGCGGTTTACGTAATGAAAACAATCCTGCTTTAAATAGCGGCTTGTATCAATTACCAGTTTATGAAAACGGTACACCAAGAACCTACGCTTTAGGTAACGATCCTTATATGGAGGGTAGCGTAGGAGTGGGCAATATTTTTAAACTGTTAAGAGTTGATCTTGTTAAAAGATTTAACTATTTAAACCATCCTGAAGTTTCTGAATGGGGAATAAGGGCGAGAATTAAATTCGATTTTTAAAATTACTTTATGAAAGCAAAATTTAGAGACAGCCTCCAACAAGGCATATACAAAGTCATTAATCCTTTTGTAAAGGGATTGATTAAAATTGGGTTAACCCCAAATGCTGTAACCACAATAGGTTTAATTTTAAATATTGGTGTAGCCGTAATTTTTGTGCTTGGCGCAGAGAAATCCAACCGTGGCGATTTATCATACATTGGCTGGGGGGGTGCATTGGTACTTTTTGCTGGCATTTTTGATATGCTTGATGGGCAGGTAGCCCGTTTAGGCAATATGAGTTCTAAATTTGGTGCCCTTTACGATTCCGTTTTAGATCGCTATAGCGAAATGATTATGTTTCTTGGAATTTGTTATTACCTAATTGCGCACCATTACTTTTTAAGCTCCCTTTTTGCTTTTATTGCTTTAATAGGCTCCATGATGGTAAGTTATACCCGTGCCCGTGCTGAGGGCTTAGGCGTAGAGTGTAAAGGTGGTTTAATGCAACGCCCTGAACGTGTGGTTACCATTGGCGTTTTTGCCATAGCCTGTGGGGTAAGCAGTCATTTTATTGGTGGTGATTATAAAATTTATATGCCAGGTATTTCCTTTCATATTTTTGAAACCATGACCATTTTTACCCTTCCTATTGCCATTATGGCAGTATTAACCAATATTACCGCAATTAAACGTTTGTTAGAAGCTAAAAAAGGATTGGAGGCGCAAGAAAAAGCCGAGCGCCTATCTGGCAATAAAGCAGCTTTAATTGTAGGCTTTTTATTGGCTTTTGGTAGCATAAGCATGGTTGGGTTTAATGCCAGTGCACAAAATAATGATCCATCACCACTTACCTTTCCAACACCTAAGGATATTAGTAACCAACTTTTTTATCTGCAGAGAGATCCCAATACCAACACCATTATTTGCCAGTTAAATGTTGATAAGCATGGCGAGGTAAATATCGAGCAGCCCGTTAATGTTTTCTGGATGCGCTATGGTGATAAAGGCGAAAAAAAAGAACTTGGTTACATTCAGCGTAAATTTGCGTACGGTATTTTAAGTAAATCATTAGGCAATGGGCAGTTTGAACTTCGCTTTACCTCCCATAAAAATTTGCCCATGTACTTAAATAAATCTGGTGCAGATAAAAAGTACCATGTATTTGTAACCGTAAACAATAAAAAAATGCAACTAGAACGTATCTTTTTAAGAATAGAAGGCGGTACTTTCTGGTTTCCAAATGTTAAATATGTAGAGTTAAAAGGCTATGATGCGGCCGATCCTTCTAAATTGCTTATTGAGCGCATTAAAGTTTAAATTATGAAAAAGAATTTTGTATCTAATTCATCAGCATCCATCAGGATGTTTAAAAATGATTTCCTCGAAAGCTTATCTAAAGTAAGGTACTATGTGCCTTTAATTGTATATATACCTGTTATCGCCTTCCTTTTTTGGAAAGCCCTATGGCAATTGGATATGCCGCTTTTAAACTTTGCAGGCTGGCTATTGTTTGGGTTAGGCATTTGGACTATTACCGAATATATATTACATCGCTTTGTATTTCATTTCGAACCAACAGCAGAGTGGGGTAAAAAAATCCACTTTATATTTCATGGTGTTCATCACGATTACCCCAACGATAATAAAAGATTGGTAATGCCACCATCTGCCAGTATTCCAATGGCATTAGGTTTTTATTTTCTTTTTGATTGGCTTTTACCAGAAAATATGGTTTATCCTTTCTTCTCCGGCTTTATGATAGGATATTTGTTTTATGATATGGTTCATTATGCCCTGCATCATGCTAACTTTAAAAGCGGTTTTTGGAAAAGATTAAAACAACATCACATGTTACATCACTATTCAGACGCTACAAAAGGTTATGGTGTAAGCTGGACTTTTTGGGACAATATATTCAGATCAAATTTTGAAAAAAAATAATATGCAGGGTGAAATTGAGCTGAAAGCCGATTTTTTTAAGATGAAGGATGTGTATTTAACAGCCTCAATTTCTGTAGGCTATATTTTGCTATCTGTGTTGCTTGTGGGTTTTAAAATAGATCAGCTTGTGCTGGTGTTTATATTTAATTCGCTTTATTACTTATCAAGAGGGACGAGGAAATTCATCATCGGCTTTTCTATTTTCATCGTCTATTGGATTCTGTACGATTATATGAAAGCCTTTCCCAATTATCTTTTTAGCGATGTACATATTCAAAGTTTGTACGAGCTTGAAAAGAAGCTGTTCGGAATCCATTTCCATCAAATGCTGCTCACCCCAAATGAATATTGGAAACTCAATAGCATTGCAGCTTTAGATGTTGTAACAGGCTTTTTTTACTTAATGTGGGTACCCGTACCTTTAGCATTTGCTACCTATTTGTTTTTTTATAACAGACAGCAGTTTGTATACTTTGCCCTTACTTTTGTTTGGGTAAACCTTTTAGGCTTTGTTGTTTATTACGCTTTTCCGGCGGCACCGCCATGGTATGTGCAAGAGCATGGTTTTAATTTTATTGCTAAAACCCCAGGTAATACCGCGGGCTTAGTTCGGTTCGATCATTATTTTAATATTAACCTTTTTCAAGGCATTTATAGTAAAGGATCTAACGTGTTTGCAGCAATGCCATCCTTACATTCCTCATACCCAGTTATAGTACTTTATTATGGCTTAAAAAACAAGCTAGGCGCAATAAATGTATTCTTCCTTACTGTAATGGTCGGTATTTGGTTTTCTGCAGTATATACCAGTCACCATTACATATTGGATGTTTTAGCAGGCATTACCTGTGCAACAATTGGTATTACAACCTTTAACTGGTTAATAAAGCAAAAGCCAGTTAAACAATTTTGTAATAACTTAATTAAAAGCATTACCTAGGTTTTAAAGTAAACCATCAACTGTTCAATACTGTACATATAACGTTCGTTAATGAACGTTTTTACAAGCTATTTATAAAATAATACGCTTAAAAACCGTAAATACGTAGTTTATTACAATTGGCATAAACTTGGTGCATGCAAGGCTATTCCAAGTTAGTTTAATTGATAAACCACTTATTCGCCATGTTCAAACTCAATTTAAAGATCGCCCTGCGCAACCTTTGGAGAAGTAAAACCTCATCTATAATTAATATTATTGGATTGGCTATAGGTTTATCTGCCTGCCTGTTGTTGCTTTTATATGTTAATTATGAGATGAATTACGACCGTCATTTTAAGGATGCCGATAAAATTTATCAGGTAATGACCAACTTTCAGGATGCTAACGGAAAAATTACCAGTACTGGCGGCTCCCCTGGCGATGGAATAGCGATGGCTATTAAGGCTAAAATACCCGAAGTTGATGCAATAACCAGAATGGGAGGTAACGATTTATCCCTTATTGCAAATAACCAGCGTGTATTTAAAAAAAGAGACTTTTTTGCCGATCCTGAAATACTTAAAGTGTTTAATTACGATTTTATTACAGGCGATCCATCAACGGCAATGAATACGCCAAACTCAATTATATTAAGCGCAGAAACCGCAAAGCTATTATTTGGTACTACAGATGTGCTTAATAAAACGGTGAGGTATAAGGATGCTTACGATTTAAAAATTACAGGAGTAATTAAAGATTTTCCAACAAACACATCACTTCGCTTTGATTATTTAATGCCGTGGTCTTTCTTTGAAAGAATAAATCCCTACGTTAAAAACCCTGGTTGGGGAAATTTTAACTTTTTGGCAATGGCAAAGGTTAATAACCCTGCTAATATAAACCTGATTAATGCGAAGGTAAAAAAGTTGTTTAATGAAAATTACAAAGATCAAAAGAATGAAAATTTCTTGTTTCCTTTAGCTGATCTGTATTTGCATGGCGAATTTTTAAATGGTAAAAGCGTTGGTGGAAACATAGAGCGTATATATCTATTTATTGCCTTAGCTTTTGGTATTTTGTTAGTAGCCTGCATTAATTTTATGAATATGGCTACGGCAAAATCTGAGCGTAGAGCAAAAGAAGTAGCCATTAAAAAAACTATTGGTGCAACAAGAAGCTCTTTAGTAATTCAGTTTTTAACCGAAGCTTTAGTTTTAACAGCTTTTGCAGCATTAATTGCCATTATTATTGTTGAAACCACTTTGCCCATATTTAATAGGTTATTGGAAATAGATATTACAATTGGCTATACAAATATTGGGTATTGGCTAGGCATTTTTGCGGTGGCATTATTTACCGGTCTTTTATCTGGTATTTATCCTGCATTATTTCTGTCATCCTTTAAACCAATTCAAACCTTAAAAAAGAAAGCAGCCAGGGCTAAGGGTATTCCAATAAACTTAAGGCAGGTATTGGTAGTAACGCAATTTTGCTTTGCCATTATGCTCATCATTGCCACGCTTGTAATTTATAAGCAAATGCAGTTTATCAAAAATAAATCAGCAGGGTACAATAAACAATTACTAGTAGAAATGCCTCAGGATGGTGAACTAGGTCCTAAGTTTGATTTGTTTAAAGAACAGGCTTTAAAAACAGGGGCAGTTGTAGCTGTTAACCAATCATCGCAAAGTATAACAAGCATTAGCAATTGGTTTTATGGTTTACATTGGACAGGGATGGAAGAAAAGGGGGCAGAAATTGTATTTAACAGGATGCAAACGAAGTACGATTTTGTTAAAACAAACGGTGTTGAAATGGTGCAAGGCAGAGATTTCTCTAAAAATTACGCTTCAGATACCGCCGCACTTTTGCTAAGTACAACAGCCGTAAAAATGATGCAGCTTAAAAACCCTTTAGGTACCAGCGTTACACTTTTTGGCAAACGATTAAAAGTTATTGGCGTTTTTAAGGATATCATCTGGGATTCTCCATATTCATCCGGCAGACCGATGATTATAAATTTCAGCCAAACAGAAGGTGGTAACATTAATATGCGTTTAAACCCAGCAAATAGCCTGAGTAAAAACCTTGAATTAATATCAACCCTGGTTAAAAATATGAATCCAGCCTATCCAGTAGAAATTAAATTTGTTAATGATTTGTATGCTAAAAAGTTTAGAAGTGAGGTTATTTTAGGCTTGTTAGCCAACGTTTTTGGGGGCATAGCCATATTTATTTCCTGTATGGGGCTTTATGGTTTGGTGGCCTACAGTGCAGAGCAACGTACAAAAGAATTTGGCGTTCGTAGAGTTTTAGGCGCTTCGGTGAGTAATATCATGAACTTACTTTCAATTTCATTTATAAAAATGGTATTTGTAGCCGCTTGCATAGGTGTGCCATTAGCCTATTATTTAATGAATAAATGGCTAACCAGCTTCGAATTTAGAACAACAATATCTGTGTCCATTTTGTTAATTTCTATTATAGGAACAACATTAGTTGCGTTTTTAACGGTAAGTTTTCAGGCATACAAAGCAGCAAAAGCTAACCCTGTTGATGCCTTGAAATATGAATAAAGCATCAACTGCAAGTTCTAAAACTGTCTACTACAAGTTTTAACAAGCTGTTTGAGATGTTGGTACAAGCTGTTCGAGATGTTAGCTTTTTCAGCGCATCTCGTACTATTGATGAAGCAGGATTTTAAAATCCTGAATGTCATTTATAGTTTTACCTATTTACGGGTTCAGAGAACCCTTTTTATTGTTAATTCGAGATGCCTGCGGAACATCTCGAACAGCTGAACTACTACAAACCTTAAACCAGCCCCGCTGTTCGAGATGTTAGCTTTTTCAGCGCATCTCGTACTATTGATGAAGCAGGATTTCCAAATCCTGAAGGTCATTTATAGCTTTTACCTATTTATGGGTTCAGAGAACCCTTTTTATTGTTAATTCGAGATACCTGCGGAACATCTCGAACAGCTGACTACTGCAAACCATAAACTGTCTACTACAAGTTCTAAACTACCAGCTGCAAGTTCTAAACTGTCTACTGCAAACCCTAAACTGCCTACTACAAGTTCTAAACTGTCAACTACAAACCTTAAACTGTCAACTACAAGTTCTAAACTGTCAACTACAAACCTTAAACTGTCAACTACAAGTTCTAAACTATCAACTACAAACCCTAAACTGCCTATTGCCAATTCAATACTATCAATTGCACCTCTTTTTTTAAGTAAGCAAAGTTTTACGCCAGTATAAATAGTAAATTACTTAATATTGGAGTTCAAACTCCCTTAATGAAAAAAGTAATTCTAAGCATCTATTTAGTGCTTTGCTTTATGGTAAGCTATGCACAGCAAAAACCAAACATCATTTATATTTTGGTTGATGATTTAGGATATGGTGATGTGGGTGTATTTTTTCAAAACCAACGTAAGCTTTCCGGAGATAAATCATTACCCTTTGAATTAAGTCCACAATTAGATAAGATGGCGGCAAATGGTGCTATTTTAACACAGCAATATGCAAATGCACCTGTTTGTGCACCATCAAGGGCATCTTTATTAACAGGAGTAAACCAAGGAAATGCAAGCGTAAGAGATAATCAGTTTGATAAAGCATTAGATAACAACCACACCATTGCTACCGTATTAAAGCAAGCAGGTTACCGTACTACAGCCATTGGTAAATGGGGCTTGCAGGGTGATGATGAAAAGGACAAACCCAATTGGCCTGCACATCCATTAAAAAGAGGTTTTGATAATTATTTCGGCTATATGCGCCATGCAGATGGACATGAGCATTACCCCGTTGAAGGCATTTACAGAGGTAAAAAAGAAATTTGGGCTGATTATACCGAAGTATCAAAAGATTATGGGAAATGTTATACTACAGATTTATGGACTGCCAGAGCTAAAAACTGGATCACAAAATTTGAAAATGAAAAAACAGATGCTAAGCCTTTTTTTATGTACCTGGCTTATGATGCACCACATGCCGTTTTAGAATTGCCAACGCAAAGTTATCCCGAAGGTGGAGGCATCAATGGTGGTTTAAAATGGATAGGTAACGCTGGTAATATGATTAATACAGCATCGGGCGTAGTTGATTCTTATATACACCCCGATTATAAAAATGCTACTTATGATGATGACCATAACCCTGCTACGCCTGAAATTGCCTGGTCTGATACCTATAAAAGATATGCCACAGCAGTACGGAGAATTGATGATGCCGTTGGCGATTTGTTAAAATTACTTAAGGATTTGAAAATTGATGATAACACGCTCATCGTATTCTCATCCGATAATGGCCCATCTATAGAATCTTATCTGCCGAAAAACTATGCAGCAAATTTGCCAACCTTTTTTAGTAGTTATGGCCCGTTTGATGGTATAAAACGCGATTGTTGGGAAGGTGGCATGCGCATGCCAGTAATTGTACAATGGGCAAAACACATTAGCCCCGGTAAGGAAGTAACTACCCCATCTATGCTATCTGATTGGTTAGCAACTTTTGCTGATGCCGCTAAAGTGCCTCTCCCCGCTAAAAGTGATGGTGTTTCTTTATTACCTTCACTTTTAGGCAGTGGAAAGCAAAAGGAAAGTCTTGTATATTCAGAATATTTTGAAGGCGGAAAAACACCAAGCTTTAATGCCTTTGAAAAAGATAAACAAGGCAGAAAGCGTAACCAAATGCAAATGATTCGTTTCGGTAATTTAGTTGGCGTACGTTATGATATAAAATCTGCAACCGATGATTTCGAAATTTATGATGTGCTTAATGATCCTAAACAAATAAATAACCTCGCCACCAGAGCAGAATACACAGCTTTACAATTAAAAATGAAGGATAGGGTACTCCAACTCAGAACCAGTTTACCTGATGCCAAAAGACCATACGATTCTACAGCTATTCCGCCAGTAATACTAAAAGGAACAGGCAAGCAGGGCTTAAAGTGGCGTTTCGTTGCAGGTGTTTTTCCTTGGGTAATTCAAACGGATAATATAGAAGCAACCCAAACAGGGTTTTCAAAGTCATTTGAAGTTAAGGAGGTAAAAAAGGAAGGAAGCTTTATGTTTACAGCATATGTAAAAGTGCCCAAAACTGGTAGTTATGTGTTCACAATATCAGGCAAGCAAAAAGCTTTTGTAAGGTTACATGATGCCGCAATACTAGATGCAGATTTTAACTATAACGGAAAAACATTGCAAAAAACAGTCGTGCTGAAAGAAGGCTATCATCCAATTAAAATTTATACTATAAATAAAAACCTTAAAAACGATTTGCAAATCAAGTTTGGAACAATAGAAAACCAAAGGCCTTTAGAACAATTTTTGTGGCAATTTTAATTAAGCCGAAGCGAGGTGAATTATTAACTAAATGCAAATAATCTATATCCAAAACACGTAATTTGCAGTCTTAAACCCAACCAAATATAATCCATCCCAATGAAATACCTGTTTAGTCTTTTTATAACCCTTTGCTTTTTAGAAAGCGTAGCCCAAAAGCAGCCAAATGTAATTTTAATTTGTGCAGATGATTTGGGTTATGGAGATTTAAGTTGTTATGGCGCTACAAAAATAAGTACACCAAATTTAGATCAGCTGGCAGCAGAGGGCATACGTTTTACAAACGGCCATTCTACCTCTGCAACATGTACGCCATCAAGATATGCAATGATGACCGGCAACTATCCATGGCGAAAAAAGGGTACAAATATTCTCCCTGGTGATGCCGCCCTTATAATTCCTACTGATAAAACGACCTTGCCTAAAGTATTTAAAAGTGCAGGCTATCAAACTGCTATAATAGGTAAATGGCATTTGGGTTTGGGAGATCAAGTACAAAAAGATTGGAATAAAGAAATTAAACCCGGCCCCAATGAAGTAGGTTTTGATTATTCATTTATCTTTCCAGCTACGGCAGATCGTGTTCCAACCGTGTTTTTGAAAGATCATAATGTTATAGGTTTAGAAGATAACGATCCAATTGCGGTAGATTATAAAAATAAGGTGGGCAACGATCCCACAGGAAAAGAACACCCCGAGTTATTGAAAATGAAAAGCACACCAGGCCAGGGGCACGATAATACTATTGTAAATGGTATTGGCAGAATAGGTTATATGGCTGGTGGTAAAATGGCACGGTGGACGGATGAAGAACTTTCTTTTACCTTTTTAGAACAAGCCAAAGGTTTTATTGCCGACAAAAAAGACGTTCCATTCTTTTTATATTTTGCCACAACAGAACCACATGTTCCGCGGATGCCAGCAACCATGTTTAAAGGTAAAAGCGGCTTAGGACCACGAGGGGATGCTATTTTGCAATTAGATTGGACGGTTGGTCAACTTATGGAGCAGTTGAAAAAGGAAGGCATAGCAAAAAACACGATTATAATTTTTACCAGTGATAACGGTCCTGTTTTGGATGATGGATATCAGGATGATGCTGTAACCAAATTAAACGGACATACGCCTGCTGGGCCTTTACGCGGTGGTAAATACAGCGCTTTGGAAGGTGGTACCAGAATGCCATTTATTTTAACCTGGCCACAAAGAGTGAAACCCGGAACATCAAATGCGCTAATTTCTCAAATGGATTTTATCCGTTCATTTGCCAATCTGCTTGGAAAAAAGATCGAACTAACGGATGCTAAAGATAGCGAAAACCAATTGCAGGCTTTTTTAGGAAAAGATAAAAAAGGACGATCAGAATTGATTTTGCAAGGAGGTGCACTCTCTATCATTAAGGATGGCTGGAAATATATAACACCCAATAAAGGTGTTGCTTACGATAAAGCAGTAGGTATTGAAACCGGAAACTTACCAGTAGCGCAGCTTTATAACCTTACAGATGATGTTGCCGAAAAAAATAACCTCGCCAGTAAGTATCCCGAAAAAGTATTGGAGCTTAAAACCTTGCTCGAAACAAATTTGGCAAATATTGAAAAGTAAAGTCAGCTGAAATATATTTAAAAGCAAATGAGCTTTATTAAATATTGCTTGTTTAGTTGTTGTAGCTAATTTATTAGTTGTATATTTATTGCACATTAAATAGGTTTATGGATATTAAAGATTTAACAAAGGTTGAGGCACAATTGATGCAAATACTTTGGCGTTTAGAAAGGGCATTTGTTAAAGAAATTGTTCATGAATTGCCTGATCCTAAACCTGCTTATAGTACAGTTTCTACCATTATAAGAATTTTAGAAAGCAAGGGTGTAATAGCATATGAAGCTTTTGGGAAAACTCACCGCTACTATCCACTTATTAGTAGAGAAGAATATATGCGCCATGAAACGGATAAGTTTTTAGGTAATTACTTTTCTAATTCCGTACAAGATATGTTCTCCTTCTTTATCCGCGAGAAGAAAATAGATATGAAGGATGCCGATGAAATACTAAAAATGATTGATAAGATTAAAGACTAGGCTATGGAATTTACAATGTACTTAATTTGTACAAATGTGTGTTTAGCAGCATTTTATTTACTTTATGTATTATTCTTTAAGAACAGTACTTTTTTTGTACTTAATAGAATTTATCTGCTCGCTACTATAGTGTGTTCTATTTTAATTCCATTTATATCTGTTTTTAATGTTGCCGCACCAGTCCAGGTAAATGCATTGTCGGTTTACATTTCTACAGCTAAAATTACCGATCAGGTTTTTGCCGAAACAGCTAAATATCCGTTGCTTTGGTTGGCTATAATTTATTGGATAGGCGTTGCAGCGAGCAGCATTTTGTTTTTTGCCCGATTGTTATACATTAAAAAGCTTTTAATAAATCCATCCACAACCGGTATGGCTTTTACCTTTTGGAAAACAAAAGTAATTGATCCCGATCTTTTAGCCTACCACACAATTAATGAACACGAATCTATCCATGCAAAACAAATACATACAATAGATATATTGCTGGTGGAAATATTGGGCATTTTTTGCTGGTTTAATCCAATAATTTATGGCTATAAACGTAGCGTAAGAAATTTACATGAGTTTTTAGCCGATGAGCATGCAGCTAAATTAGCTGGCAGTAAAAAGAATTATGCGATGATGCTTTTTTGCCAAACATTTAACGCCAGCCCCAATCTCACCAATTCGTTTGCTAGTAAAACACAATTGCAAATGCGTGTAAATATGCTTCAGAAAAATAGATCTGCCAATACCATATTATTTAAATATCTACTGCTTTTACCAGTATTATTTATCCTCTTTATGCTTTCTTCATCAATGGTTAATAAGCCAGCAATGAATGGCGCTTTAACTGAATCTGCTGTTTTTCCAGGAGGATTTCCTGCTTTCAGTTCCTATTTAGTAAAATCAGCAATTAAAACAAAAGGTGTAAAAGGGAGAGTGGTTGTTGGCTTTACAGTAGATTTTGATGGAACTATTACAGATGAAAAAATTGTTCAGCCTTTAAATAGTGCTCGTGATAATGAGGCATTGCGCATAATTAGAAATAGCCCCAAGTGGAAACCTGCTTTACAAAATGGTCAAATTGTGCGTTCAGGTTATCAAATTGGAATAAATTTTAATTGATGGGAAGAGAAATTAACGATAACTAATTTTTTAGCTGTTATAATTAATCAATTAGTTGTATAACTAATAAAATAGTTGTATGTTTGGGTTTAAATTAAACCTAAATAGTCGGCTATGTTATTTTCTAAATTTCCTCTATTAAAAAAGCTAATCTGCGTAATAGTTTTTATTTCGATTTCGGCGATACTTCATGCGCAAACCAATTATCAAATAAAAGGGGAGGTGCTTGATGAAAAGCAAATTCCGTTACCATTTGTTCAAGCTAGTTTAAAACGCAGTGTGGATTCTGTGCTCATTAAAACCATTTTATCTGATGAGCAAGGTAAATTTGTTTTTAATGTATCCTCTGGTAAATACATTATTCAAATTTTTATGATGGGTTATTTGCCTTACCAAACTAATGTACAGGTATTGGCTAACAGCGTTGTAAACATTGGTAAAATTCAATTAACGCCACAAGCAAGGCAGTTGGGCACTGTTAATGTTGCTGCATCATTGCCGTTTATAGAGCGAAAGGCAGATAAGATTGTTGTAAACTTAAATGGACTTGGATCTGGAGCACCAATTTTAGAGGTAATGAATCAATTGCCAGGTGTACAAGTTTCGCCTAATGAAACCCTAAGTTTAAATGGTAGGCCAGTACAGATTTATATTGATGGAAAGGCAAGTACGTTATCTGTTGAGGCGCTTGCAGGATTGTTAAGGGGTACATCATCATCATCTATCCAAAAAGTAGAGCTTATTGCGCAACCATCTGCAAAGTATGATGCTGCAGGTAACGGTGGAATTATTAATCTGGTTAGAAAGAAAAATTATAAAGCAGGTTTAAATGGAAATATGTACGCAGGTGCTGGTGTAGGCAAATATTTAAAAGCCAATGATGGGTTTAACTTAAATTATAAAGGGAAAAATTTTAACCTTTTATTAAGTGCTGATTATTCTTTCAATAAGTATTTTGTAAACTCCTTTATCACTACTGATTTTTTTAAGGATAACAATCAGCTTACAGGGCGTTCTTTATCTGATATTTACAGCGTAAGGCGCAACGCAAATTATACCCCAAATTTAGGTTTAGATTTATACCTTTCTAAAAAAACAACGTTATCGGCATCCATAAAACCTGGTTTTGCTACATTTAATAAAGATGCTTCATCTATTAATTCCAATTTTGGTGCAACAGAAAATCTATTAAACAAATCTGTTTTTTCAAACTTGGTTGCTACCAGCTCAACTAATTTTTCTTCTGGTTTGCATTTACAGCAAGATATTGATACCACAGGCAAGCAACTTACAGCAGATTTGGATTATTATCGCTTTGGAAATTATAGTAACCAAAACAATAACAACACTAGTTTTAATGCCACCGGAGATATTTTAAATGTAGAGCCAAGTCTTTTTAACCAGGATAGGGTTTTTAGTGTTTATGCGGCAAAGGTTGATTATGTATTGCCCCTTGGAAAAGGTAAACAATTAGAAACAGGAATTAAATCTAGTTATGTAGTATCTAATAATTCAAATGAGCTTTTTAATGCCAATGGAAATGCGAACATTTTAGGTGTTTCTGATTTTGATGCCTTTGCCTACAAAGAAAATGTATCTGCAATTTATGGTACTTATAGTTTTAACGGCAAAAAGCTTTCTTATAATTTGGGTCTGCGTGGCGAATATACATGGGGCAAAGGAAACGAACAGGTAAGTGGTTTAAACTTTAGCCGTAACTATTTTCAACTCTTTCCATCACTTCATATCGATTATAAGTTATCAACCTCCAATAGTTTGTTTTTTAGCTTAAATAAAAGAATAGAAAGACCTGGATACGAAAATCTGAATCCTTTGATAAGGATTATAAATTCCACCAATCTGCAGCAAGGTAATCCATCGTTGCTGCCTGTAAAATCATATAATATAGAACTAAGTTATGGCTATAAAAATCAGTTCTTTTTTGGCGGTAATTACAGTTTAAGTGTTGATGATTTTACCTCCATTACAGTTCCATATTCTACAGGAATAACTTCAACAAAACCTGGCAATGCAGACTATAGCCAATATTATTCCCTTTTTGCCATTTATAATAAATCCATATTTCAATGGTGGACAACCAGTTCTAATTTAATTTTATCCCGTAGGAGTTTTAAAGGAATGTTAAACGGAAATTTGTTAGAAACCAATGGCATTTTTGGATTATCAGCATCGTTATATAATAGTTTCAATATTACTAAAACAACATCTATCATGTTTTTATTCAATTACCGTAGCAAAAATGTAGATAGAACCATTACCAATGATGCTTATGCTACGCTTACCACTGGCATACGGCAAACTCTTTTAAATAAAAAGGCATCTCTACAGCTCAACTTTATGGATATATTTAAATCATATAAAAATAGCTACTACCAAAATTCGGGATTAATACAACAACAATGGCTTAACCAATATGAAACCCGATCAATTAAATTAAACTTGAGTTACAGCTTTGGCGGGGCAGTAAAAAATATAAAAAGAAGCAACGGAGCAGATGAAGAAAGGAACCGAACAACTTTGAAAGAGAATTAATAATAGTATTTGATGAATCCTTTATTCAAAGAATAAAAATGGTTTAGATAAATATTGAATAATTACTTCTTCATTTAATCGTTACAATTTTATTATCACGGATTTTATATCTTGTCACTTTAAATGCGAATCATTCTTCAAAATTTATGAAAATACTTCTTATAAATCTTTATTGTATTCTTTTTTTAACTTTAATCGCTTCTGCACAGAAAAAAGAGCTCACCCTAATAAACCCTTTAGCACAACCGCGTACTGATGAATTAATTGTAATTAAGAGATTTTCTGTGCAAAATTTATTAGGTGGAAAGAATAAAGCATCTTATTTAAACATAACAGATCCATCAGGAAAAGAGCTGCTTGTTCAGTTTAATGATCTTAATTTGGATGGAAATTGGGATGAAGCCGTATTTTTATATTCGTTTAAACCATCAGAAAAAGTTAAGTTTATAGTTACAGGAACCAATAAACAACATAATGAAGCTGTTGTAAGGGCACATGTAAGACATCGTAGAAAAAATGCTAATGATACTTTTGCCCCTGCAATTAATCGTGATTCTATTCCGGCAGGACAAGCAAATACTGATTTCTCTAAAACTAAATTGCCACCATTTTTAACCGAAGGTCCTGCCTGGGAAAATGATAAAGTAGGTTTTAGATTATATTTTGATGTACGCAACGGCAAGGATATTTGGGGCAAAACTACATCAGCAATGATGATGGATACCGTTGGTGCAAACCCCGCACTTATTTATCACAACAGGGCAGATTGGGGGATGGATGTATATAAGGTAGGTTCATCATTAAGTGCCGGTGCCTTAGCCATTAACATAAAGCTTAAAAACGGCAAAGATTCATTAATCAGGCTTGGTGGAAAAAATATGGGTAAGGTTATTTACCAAAAAATAGTTGATGGCCCATTGGAAGCAAAGTTTAAAATGACTTATCCCGAATGGAATTTTGCATCTGGTTATAATCCTATCTTTTTAGAAGAAGAAATAAGCATTTGGGGTGGTCAGTATTTTTATGAAAGTAAAATTAAAGTTATAGGAGCACCAAAGGGATCAAATTTAGTAACAGGTTTTGCTGATTTATTTAAAATTGATGCAGCAACTATAAACACAAAAAATACACAGGTATATTATAGCTATGGCTTGCAAAGTGAAAATAAGGATAATTTAGGATTGGCTGTAATGACACCTAAAAGTGAAGTAATTGCAACAGGTAAATCTGCTGCGACAGAAAAGGATATTAAAAACAGTTATTTAGTTTCATTTAAAATCCCTGAAAAAGAATTTGCTACTTTCCGTTTTTATGCAGCTTGGGCACCAACTGATAAAAGATTTGCTGATAAAACAAGCTTTGAGCAATTTTTACAGCAACAAGCAGCCTATTATGATGCTAAAATTACGATGCAATGGAAGTAAGCTAACCACCATTTTAATTAACAACTAAAAATAAATTAACCCTCAAAACAAAAGCAATATGAACGTTAGAAAAACAGTTTTAATTATTGGCTTTATTATATTTTTTATAGGATTAATCTCCTCATTCGCCATCGATAATTTTTTAGAAAAATATGCTATCGATAAAATGATATTGATTATGACTACCTTAATTGGTGGCGTAATATTAGTGCTTTATGGTGCAACAGGTCGATATTTTTTAAAGGCTTTATTGTTCATTTTTTGTAGCATCCTATTCTGTATGGGAGCGTGGACCATTTACGAATGGGACAACTGGTGGAGCATATTTGTTGTTTTTTATGTTGGTACAGGAGCCGGAGTTTCTTCTGCAGTACTTCTACTAATAATCCGTTATTACTTTTTTATAAAGAAAGCCAAAAAGCCATCACTGTTTATTTTAATCCCAATTTATCTTTTATTGGTATTCGTTGCTTCTGTTGTGTTTTACTGTGGGCACGATGTAATTTTTGATGTTTTTGGTTATTAAAAGCATTTCCATTAAACAAAAAAGACCTTGAATTAATTCAAGGTCTTTTTTGTTTTGTATTAAGATTTTAAATCTGAGCACTAATTTGTACTCTTCTATTTAGAGTTCTACCTTCCTCTGTACTGTTACTACTTACAGGCTCTTTATCTCCGTGACCTTTAATTGTAAAGCGTTTAGGATCAATACCAGCGTTAATTAAATAAGATTTAACAGCATTTGCACGATCTACAGATAACGACATATTGTGTGCTGGCGTACCCTCTGCAGAAGAGTGACCATTTAAAACGAATGTAACAGAAGGATTTTTCTTAATCTCTGCAACAACTTTATCTAAAACTGGAAACGAAGCCGTTTTTAAAACAAATGAATTAAATTCAAATTGAATATTTTCGAAATTATAATTCGGTTTTTCCTCTGGTGCAGGAGCTTCAGTTTGCTTAGCAGGTTCAGGCTTTTTTTCTTCAACAGGAGGAGGAGTAGGCTTTGCAACAGGTGTAGGATCGGGCTTGGCAACCATCTTTTTTGTTTTACAAGAATACATTCCAAGTGTAAACAATGCAATGAGTGCTGTGAATGAAAGTTTTTTCAGGATGTTCATATTTTAATTTGTGTTTAAGGCTGCAAGAGTAATAAAAATAAAACAATTTGCAATTAAATGATTGCCTATATAACGTCAGATTATCAAAGAACTTACATTACTTACAATTTTAGTACCTTTTAGTTTTGCTTCTCTCCGTGATCTAAATATGGCTCAACGTGAATTAAGGCATTTTTAATATGTAAATCAGATTCCATTAATTCATCTTTTACTTGATGGGCAACTGCATGCGCATCAAAAACATTAATATGTCCATCTACCTCAATATGCATATCTACATAATAATCTAATCCCATTTTACGTACATAACATTTTTCTACTCTTTTAACCTCTTTGTGTAAGGAAGCGATATGACTTATAGCCTCTATCAACTCATCAGAAGGTGCTTTATCCATAATTTCGGCAAATGCCGGACGAATAATTTTAAAGGCGTTGTAAACAATGAAAAGGCAAGCGAGTAATGCTGCCCAATCATCAGCACCTTCATACCCTTTGCCCAAAAATATAGCAATGCCAATACCTGCAAATGCCGCAACAGATGTAATGGCATCGCTGCGGTGGTGGTAAGCATCGGCTTGTACAGCCTGACTGTTAATGCGTTTTCCGATGGCGAAAACGTAGCGAAACAATAGTTCTTTAGTTACAATTACAATTAAAAGGATAATGAGTGTGTATCGTTTGGGTAGTTCATGTGGAGTTTGGATAAAATCAATTGCATGCCAGGCAATCCACCCAGCAGCCAATAAAAGAAATAAACCAATTAATATTGCCGCCACAGGTTCTGCCTTTCCGTGGCCATACGGGTGACCTTTATCTGGCGGTCTTTGCGCATATTTTAAAGCCAGCCACAACAATCCCGAACTAATTACATCTGCCCCAGATTCTGTTGCATCGGCTATTAATGCATAAGATTGACCTAAGTGCCCGGAAATTCCTTTCACGAAAATTAAAATAATACTGATAACAATTCCAATCTGAGTTGTTCTGATCGCTTCTGATGAAGCAGATCTTTTTTTAGTAGTCATAAAAAAAATATAATAATAAATAAGCTTACCTATTTGATTTTAAATAGGTTATAATAAATAATAGAATGTAATTATATGCTTATCTGTGGAGGTCGGTAAAGCTGATCTAGGTAATTATTTTGAAAAAAATGATCAGGATTACGAGGGCTACAAGAAATGATTTCGGGTTTATTTTGTGCCTGCCAGTTTTTATTTATCTTTTGAAATAAAAGGTAATGATGGTTTTGTGCTATTTTTTTAAATGGCAGCTTCATATCCCGGTCGCCATCACGATCATTTAAATCTTTTCCCCAGTAATGAATGGATAAAAAGTTAATAAAGGTAATTTTAGAATCACGTTGCTTATGCTCAATAAAATGACTGGCAAGGATAGGAAGTTTAAAAAACTCTCCAAGTGTGGTGTTGCTCCAAAGAATTGAAAAAATAAGAAAATTAAGCAAAACCTGTTTCACAATGTAAAATTACCAATTCTATTTTAAATTAATCTGGTAATTTTTTTAACAATAAGTTAAGGTAATATTAGGATAGTAGAATGTTAAAATTATTTGATTTTCTTTTTGCCTAAAATATAAAATGAATAGAAATATATTAAGTTTAAATAGCTAACGGATGATTTTTAAATTAAAAAGCATCGATTTACGCAAACGTTTGTGTGTTAAATTTTCTTTTTTTGCGCTTAAAACAACTATAAAATCAGTTAAAACCTTCGTGTTTAAAATACACATTTTAAAGCCGTAAACTATTAAATTGTTTTACTGAAGAATAAAGCCATTTTTAAACCAATCAACTATGATTTTCAGTAATACGACAGGAGATTAGCTTTTTGCATTTCAAATATTCCATATTAAGAAAAAGTAGAGCATTTGCCAACATTATTTTAACCGAGATTAATAAAAAAAAATATTTTGTATACTTAATTGGTAGTTTATTGAAAAATTAAATATAATGAGCATTTTTTTAAGTTAAATTATCGGTTTTTTGATTTAAAAACTGCTTTTATAATCCATTTCAAACGTTTGAAATGGAAAATCAAACGTTTGCGTGATTATTTTCTTTGCCCTCGGGATTTGTTATAAATAACTTGGCTTTAATCAACAAACTTAACCATGATCCCAAATTTACTAACTACTTATCCTGTAAAATGGATAGCTCAGGAAAGAGCATTCTCTTTAAAAAATTTCAGAAAAAAATTATTTGAATTTAGGCTTCTCCATTAGGAGTTTTTTAACCTGATTAAAATTTAGTTATTCCTGCTCCTGGCAGGCTTTCATTCTTAATTTTCTTAATCTCTAATTATGAGAAATTCAACGAAAAAAATGCACTGCGTTTTCTTCGCAGTAGCCCTTTTGTGTCTTTTTTCTTGCAAAAAAGATACTTACACTTCTGATGTATTCCTTCGGAAACAATGGAAAGTAGAGCTTAACACCACCAATAATGTTCCGGCATTAACAGGCAGAACAGATGTGGCGGTTTGTATGCTATCCTTAATGGATAACAATCAGCTATTTTATGATATTTATTTTATCAATCCCCTAAATAATGGAGATGCGCCAACATCAGCCAAACTCTTTTTAGGCAATGCCGCTGAAAATGGTTCGGTGCTCATCGATTTACAAAATCCAGCTTTCAATACCGATCGGGAAGTGAAGGGAAATTTAACGATAGGTGCGGCAACTATAACCAGCCTTTTAAATGGTCCGGTTTATCTACAAGTTAATTCCAATCAGCAAACTGCAGGTTTGGTTAGAGGGCAAATTGATAAAACTGTAAAATTTTCTGCTGATGTAGATTTAGGTAAATACGCTACAACGGTTAATACAACAGCCAGCGGGAAAGCTTACATCCGCTTGTTAAGTGATAATTCTCTTGCTTATAAAGTTGAGGTAAATGGCTTGCCAACAGGTGATGCGTTAACTGGTGCACACTTACATAAAACAGCAGATAATAGCAATGTTTTAACCCTCGTTTCATCGGCTGCTGATTTTAATAAAGCCTTTTTAATTCCAGCTGCATCCGTTCCGGCATCCAGCATTACAGCAGATCCGCTTTACATAGATGTGCACTCTCAGCTCTATCCGGCAGGATTACTTAAAGGCACCTTGCGATAATTTTTTGGTAAAAAACAAAACAAAATGAAATGGACAATCAAAATTTTAAGCTAAAAATATACAGATTTCTACTCTTGATTATTGCACTTTCTGGTATTCAGTTAACTGCATCTGCAATGAGTTATAGCTGGCAGCAGCAAAATGATACAACCAAAAAAGATAGTTTGGTTACTAATCCAATGTCGATTAAAAAGAATATTCAGGATAGACACATTAACCTATGGAATAGAACAATACCACACCTTCAAAATGTAACAGGTAGCTCTACCATTTATGGCGAAGATGTGAATACAACGCCTGTTGCAGATATTAGTAATGTTATTGCAGGTAGAATTCCAGGTTTATATTCTTCCAGAAGCTCTGGTCGTACAGGACCAATGTTCGATGCATCATCACTAACCTTAAGAGGACAATCTCCTTTAATAGTTGTAGATGGAGTGGTACGATCTTTTACATCATTTAATGTAGAAGATATAAAAAGTATCACCGTTATGAAGGATGCCGTTTCAACCAGTATGTATGGTTTAAGGTCATCACATGGCATAATTTATATAACCACAAAAGATCAGAGCGATGAAAAACCCTTTGAGTTAAATTTTTCTGCACAATATGGTTTTCTTAATCAGCTTAAAAGACCAAACTTTATTAATGGTGCTCAATATGCTCAATTGTACAATGAGGCACAACAAAATACTTTTCCTGGGGCTGTTCCAGCTTACTCGGCTTCAACTATAGCATCATACCAAAATGGAACTAATAATCCTTTTTCACAGCCTAATAATGATTGGTATAACACGATTTATAAAAATAACACGGCGCAGCAACGTTACGCCATCAATGCATCTGGTAATGGAAAAAGCTATCGTTATTATACTTCTGTAGAGCATTTTGCTCAAGATGGAAACTTTTTAACTGATAGCAATAATCCTTATGATACAAACAATTTTTACAAAAGATATAATCTGCGTACCAATGCGCAAATAGATTTTAATGAAGATATACAGCTTTCGCTTAACATTTTTGGTTCGATAGAAAATAATAGTGAGCCAGGAGCGGGTGCATCTACAATTATGGATCGTATTTATGGTGTTTCTCCACTGGGTTATCCTGCTCGAAATGCCGATGGTAGCTTTGGTGGAAACACGCAATATACAACCATTGTAGATAATGTAACCTATGGAACCAATATTTTGGCTAGTACCATTAATTCGGGCTATACAAGATATAATGAGCGAACTTTAAGTGCAGATGTAGGCTTAAAATTTAAGCTAGATGATTTTGTTAAAGGGTTGTGGGCCAAAGGTATATTATCTATTAATAACTATTACCTGCAAAGAACCACAAGAATTAAAAATTTTGCAGTTTACTATCCTGTAACCACGCCAACGGGTACTACCTATACTAAAATTGGTAGCGATGGAACGATTGAGGCTAATAAAGGTATTTCTAGTATTGATACTCAAAACAAACAATCATTTTTTAATGGGTTGGTTGGCTATGATAAAATATTCGGGAAACACACTTTAAATGTATTGGGTACTTTTAATTTAACCAACCTGATAGACTCTTATTCTCAACTGAACCAAATTTATCAAAATGCAGGTGTTACTGCCAGCTATAACTATGATAAAACGTATTTAGCAGAAGTAGGAATGGTTTATAGCGGATACAATCGCTACAAGGAAGGAAGCAGATGGGGCTTTTTACCTTCCATAGCCTTAGGATGGGTGGTTTCTAACGAAAATTGGTTTAATAAAGGAACACTAAGCTTTTTAAAACTTCGAGGTAGTGCAGGTAAAACCGCTTGGGCAGATCCTTCAAACTACTATACTTACCTGCAAAATTATACCGTTGGATCAACCTCTACCGGAAACTATAATTTCGGTTCAACACCTACGGCTGTTAATGGGAGTTATGAAAATGCACTGAGTAACCCAAATATAACCTGGGAAAAATCGCTTAAGTATGATTTAGCTTTAGAAGCAGGTTTCTTTAAAGATAAGTTAAACCTGGAGCTTACTTATTACAATAATAAAAATACGGATGAACTGATTGATCCTGCCAATGGGTATGCATCTGGCATACTTGGCTTAACTTATCCAAAGGTAAATGCGGGGCAAACAAGGTATTCGGGCTTAGAAACTTCATTAGGTTTTAATGATAAAAAGGGAGATTTCAGCTATTTCGTAAAAGGGAATTTTACCGTTGCAAAAAACAAAATTCTGTCAAGGGCAGAGGGTATTTACCCATACAACTGGATGTACAGAGCGGGGCAACCATCGGCAACATTTGGATATGAGGCAATAGGCTTTTATCAGGTTGGAGAGGATGTGAGTAAAACAGCCAATATACCTGGTTACAATCCAGTGGCTGGAGATTTAAAATACAAAGATTTAAATGGCGATGGCATTATCAATTTTCTAGATCAAAAAGCAATTGCCGGCGATAAACCTCTAGTGTTTTTTGGTTTTAATTTTGGCTTCGGTTACAAAAACTTTGATTTCAGCGCATTGCTTGAGGGTAGGGTTAATAGAGAAATTTATTATGATCCAACAGCTATGTCAGCATTTTACAACAGTACAGGTTTTGTGTTGGATTATACAACAGAAAATAGATGGACGCCTCAAAATAGCGTTAATGCAGCCTTGCCTAGATTAACTTTAGGTACCAATACAAATAACCAGCAAGTATCTTCTTTCTGGGTTAGAAACGCAGATTACCTCCGACTAAAAAATGTAGAAATAGGGTATTCTGTTCCTCAAAAATGGCTTAAAAAAGCAAAGTTGAGCAAGCTTCGGTTTTTTGTTAATGCATACAATGTACTTACCTGGACAAAGCTTGACTATTTCGATCCTGAAACTGGTCTTTCTCCTTTCCCTAATTACAGGGTAATTAATGGTGGGGTATCTCTAAAACTATAATTCAAAACCTTAGATATGAAAAATTTTATATATACACTAATGTTCGCATTCTTTTCATGCTTAATGTTGACTACAGGTTGTAAGAAAATGATTGAGGATGGGCCGCTTGAAAATGCAAATAAGGATTTGGTTTTTGATAAAACAGATTCTTTAGGAAAGTATGCCGAAGAATTTTTAAATAATATTTATTCCAGCTTGCCAAAGGGATATAATAGAATTGGCAATAACCTGCTTGATGCTGGTTCTGACGATGCGCTACCTTCATCTACAGCAGATATAGTTCAATTTTATTCCAATGGTGCTTTTAATCAGGTAAACCTACCAGATAACACTTGGGATGCAAACTATGCCGCAATTAGAAAAGTAAATGAGTTTTTGGCAAATATAGATCAGGTTCCACTAAAAACACCTGGTTTTAAACAAAGATGGAAAGCAGAAGCTAGAGGTTTAAGAGCGATGTTTTATTTTGAACTGATTAAAAGATGGGGAGGAGTGCCAATAATTGGCGATCGTGTTTATGATTTAAGCAGCAATTTAAATCTGCCTAGAAATACCTATCAGGAATGTGTGGATTATATTAATGCTGAGATTAAGGCAATTTTACCATTCCTAATTTCTCCAAACACAACAAGCAGTTATACCACTATTTATTTCGGAAGGTTTACCACTGGAGCAGCCCTGGCATTGCGATCCAGATTAATGCTTTACGCTGCTAGTCCACTAAACAATCCTTCCAATGATTTATCTAAATGGACTGCCGCTGCCGCCGCCGCAAAAGATGTAATGGATAGTGTTACGGCAAGTAAATTTGTTTACGCCTTATCTACTGCTACCACAACAGCACATTATACCACAACTAATATGGCTGCTTTGGCACCAACTACAACAATAAATAATTATGTGGCGGGTGTAAATAAGTTTCTAAACGTTTTTTCTAACCGCTATAGTGCAGAAATTATTTTACCATACTTGCAGGCTACAAACACGGGCGTTGAGTACTATAATGAGCCAATTGGTTATACCCGTGGTGGTTTGGGCAAAACTAACCCAACACAAGAGCTTGTTAATGAATTTGAAACCTTTGATGGAAAAATGATTAGCGATAATAACTCAGGTTACTCGCTAGCTAATCCTTACTACAATCGCGATCCTCGATTAGCAAGTTCTGTTTCCTTTAATGGACTTTATTGGCTTACCAGAAATGTACAAACATATGATGGTGGGTTAGATAGACCAAAAGGTTTTGGTAATGCCACATCTGGCGAAACCAGAACAGGTTATTACATGAGAAAGTTTATGACAGGAACCACCAGCGAAAGTTCATACACGGCTCAAAATCATAATTTTCCAATTTTTAGGTATGCTGAAATACTATTGAATTATGCTGAAGCGCAAAACGAAGCAGTTGGTCCGGATGGGCAAGTATATGCAGCCATAAATGCAATAAGAATTAGAGTAAACATGCCAGCACTGCCTGCAGGGTTAACACAAAATGAGATGCGCTTACGTATTCGGCACGAGCGCCGCGTAGAAATGGCGTTTGAAGAGCAACGTTTCTGGGATATTCGCCGTTGGAAAATTGCCGAAAACGTATTAAATGGAACGCTTCATGGGATACAAGCAACTTTAACCGGTACTACAACAACTTATAAAATTGTTGATGCTGCCCCTGTAAAATTTGAAGCATCGAAAATGTATCTATTCCCAATTCCTTTTAAAGAATCTTCGGCTAACAATAAAATGGTTCAAAATCCAAACTGGTAATCCTATTAATAATCGTATGAAAAGATATATATATGGGCTATGTCTAGTCTTAGCCATTTTTGTAAAAAATACCGTTCAGGCGCAAACCGTAGAGGTTGTTTCTGGAGTAGTTTCTGATGATAAAGGACCAATTCCAGGCACTAGTGTCTACCAAAAAGAAGCCACTGCCAATGGTACCGTTACCGATGAGAACGGGCGCTATAAACTTACTTTAAAAGGAACTTCTAAAATTCTTGTGTTTTATTCGCTCGGTTACTTAAAAAAGGAAGTTAATATTGGTAATAAAAGTACCGTAAATGTAACAATGGCTGAAGACTCAAAAGGGTTGGAAGAAGTTGTGATTTTAGGTTTTGGCGAAAAAACCAATAAAATAACTAGTACAGGTTCAATCAGCTCTATTACAGGTAAGGAAATCAGGCAAAGTCCTACTTCGAGTTTGCAAAACTCACTTGCTGGTCGTTTACCAGGTTTTTTCTCTCAACAAAGAAGTGGACAGCCGGGTAAAGATGGTGCAAATTTTCAAATCAGAGGTATTAGTACCTATCAAGGTTCAACTACGCCATTAATTGTGGTAGATGATATTGAAGTTACGTCAGATCAAATTAGCATGATTGACCAAAATGAAATTGAAAGTTTAACCATTTTAAAAGATGCTTCTACCACCGCATTATATGGCGTTAGGGGTGCAAATGGCGTTGTAGTTATTAAAACAAGAAGAGGGCAGGCAGGGAAACCGCAATTAACTTTCCGCCAGGAAACAGGTTTAAATAGCTCTGCAATGAATTTTGAAACCAATGATGGGTACACAACATTAGCCTTATTAAGAGAAACTACTGCGGAGCAATATCTTGATCCTGGCACGCAATATCCCAAATATTTTGGCGGTAATAATTTAGAACACTATCGCTTAAAAGATGATCCGTACAATTTTCCTTTTGTGGATTGGTGGAAAGAACTAACTCAAAAGTTCAGTATGCAAAACCGCACCAACTTCGACATTAGTGGTGGTACTCAAAAAACTAAATACTTTGTTTCTTTAGGTTATTTTAACCAAGGCGGCTTATACAAAGATTTTACTAAGGATGAGGGCTATAATGCCAATTACAATTTCGATCGTTACAATTTTAGATCAAATGTAGATTTAGATCCTACAAAAGATCTTCACATCAGATTTGATTTATCGGGGAGATTTGGAGTAACCAATTCGCCAAACGATTCTCCAGGAAATGGAGGAGCACCAACTTTGCAATACCTATGGAACGGGCAATTATCTGCGTTTGCTTATCCAGCCTATAATCAAAATGGTAGTTATGGCGGTTCTACCAGCGGTGCAACAAAAATAAATCCGATAGCAAATTTAAGATGGTCGGGCTACAATAGAGATTATACCAATAACCTTGCTTTTGTATCACAAGTTGATCATAAATTAAATTTTATAACCGAAGGTTTATCTGCCAATGTATTGGTTTCTTACGCAAGTGATTATAAATTTAGTCGCAACTTAACAAGAACTTCCTCAGAAATCCCAACCTATTATTGGGATCCCAACTTGAATAGTTATATGCCGGTGGTAAATAATCTATATCGCTTGGGCAAGCTATCACGTTCTGGTGGTTATACGGGTTCAAACCGACTGGTTAATTTACAGGCATCATTAAAGTATAACCGAAGCTTTGGATCGCACAATGTGAGTGCACTTGCCCTGTTAAATCAAACCACAAAATCCGAAGAAACTATTGTAAACAATACGTTAATTACATACGATCCTTATAATGTTAGAGGTATAACGGGCAGAGTAAGTTATAACTTTAAGCAAAAATACCTTATTGATTTTAATGGTGCTTATAATGGTTCTAACAAGTTTCAATCCAGTAAGTTATATCAATTTTTTCCTTCTGTAAGTGTTGGGTATAACATAAGCGAAGAGCCATTTTTTAAGAACAACATTAAGTTTGTAGATAACCTAAAATTAAGAGGATCTTACGGGATGGTGGGTAATGATGGTATTGGTACAACGGTATATGCTTATGAGAAAACCTATTCATCAGGAAGTGGTAAGCCTTATGTTTTTGGCGAAACACCAGGCACTACTTCAACGGGTTTAATTGAGCCAACTTTAGCCAATAACAACATTACCTGGGAAACACAAAAAGATGCAAATATTGGCCTGGATTTAAAAATGTTTAAAGGGAAATTAGCATTCACCGCCGATTTTTACAAGAAACGTAGAAAAGATATTTTAACTCAAAGAGCCTCTGTAGCGTCATCATTTGGCGCATCATTGCCTTTCGTTAATTTAGGTGTTGTAGATAATAAAGGTTATGAATTTGAATTAACCTACCGCGATAATGCACTTTCTAATAAGCTTACTTATTTTGTTAATGCCCAAATTAGCCATTCAGAAAATAAAGTGGTTTTCAGAGATGAAGGCTCTTCAAGATACCCATGGTTAGGGTTAACAGGCAGGCCAGTAGGTGCTTTATTTGCTTATCAAGATGCAGGGCTTTACCAATCGCTTGCTGATTTATATACCAGCCCGAAATTGATTACATCAACGCCTTTATCCAATATGAGTTTAGGTGGGGTTAAACTGGTTGATTTAAATGGTGATGGAATTATTGACCAGAATGATATGGGATATATCGGTACAAACCAGCCAGAATATATTGCTGGCTTAAGCTTCGGTTTCTCTTATAAAGGATTTGATTTCAGTACTTTATTTCAAAGCTCATTTAAATACCTCATTAATATTCAACGGGGAATTATTAATTACAGTCGCCCAGAAAACCAATCTATCCCTTACAATTTAGGAAGGTGGACACCCGTTACTGCAGAAAACGCAACTTTTCCTGTGCTAAGCGGAAGTGGTTCTACAAATTCTCCATACTCCACCTATTGGGCAAAAAGAGGAGATTATGTACGCTGGAAAAACGTTGAAATTGGGTATCGCTTACCTACATCTTTTGCAAAAAAGCTTCATGTTAATAACATTAGGGTTTATGCAAACGGGTATAATATGGGGTTAATTTATACTGCATTACCAGTATTTATCGATCCTGAATCTGTTACCGGTTCATCAACTACAACCAATATTGGCGATTTAAATGAATATCCGCAACAGCGTATTTACAATTTTGGAATTCAGTTTGGCTTATAATTAAGAATAATATGAAATTAAAATATCTTTTAGGCAGTTTAGCTATAGTAGTCATTACTGCTTTTTCAGCCTGTAAAAAGGCAGGTTTTTTGGATAAAAAAGCCGAAACACTTACTGAAGATAAAGTTTTTGCCGATAGTGCTTTAACATCTGCATTAATTACCGATATGTATGCTTACACCGGGCAGGATGTGATTCCAGCTCGCTATACCATGATTACAACTCCTGTAAATAATGAATATGGTTGTTTAGATGATCAAACAACGCTATCTATGGGCTACTGGGATGACCCAACAAAAAGTGTAATGCAGGGCACTTATACAGCTGCAAATTATGCCTTTAACAACTATTGGACAACCTATTATAAAAAAATCAGGCAGGCATCTTTATTTATGCAAAAAGCGGTAAATAGTCCTATTTCTGCAGCCAGAAAAAAACGTTTAATGGCTGAAGCAAAGTATTTAAGAGCATTTTTTTATATAGGATTAATCAGGTTTTACGGCGGTGTACAAATTATGCCAAACGAGCCTCTTGATGTTCAGGATCCATTAATTTCTAAAAGAAATACATATAAAGAATGTGTTGATTATGTGGTAGCTGAGCTAGATGCTGCCGCTACGGATTTGCCTGCAGCATCTGCCCAGGATGCCAGCGAATACGGCCATGCAACTAAAGGCGCAGCTTTAGCATTAAAAGCAAGAATTTTACTTACAGCAGCAAGCCCTTTATTTAATGGAAATTCATTTTCATCAGATGCTAGTATCCTGCCATACATTACATATTCTACCAGTTACAATAGTTTGTTATGGCAAAAAGCTGCCGACGCATTAAAAGCCGTAATTGATATGCCTGATTATAGTTTGGTAATTGATAATACCACACGGGCAGGGCACGGTTTTTGGAAAATGTTTTTAAAAGGACGTAGAAATACGGAATTAATTACACCTTATTTTTGGAGTGGAAGCGCTTTAGAAACTTATCGTTTTCCAAGAAGTAGAAATGGATCTGGTGGGTACAACAATCCAAGTGAAAATGCGGTAGCCTATTTCGGTATGAAAAATGGAAAGTCGATTACCGATCCTACATCCGGCTACAATCCGGCAAATCCTTATACAAACCGAGAACCGCGGTTTTATTATTCAATTATTTACAACCAAGCCCCAATATGGAAAAGCGGTTCGGGCACAACCATGGTTCCCATTGATATTTATTTTAATAAAGCTACTGGTGCAATGACGGCCGATGGTATACAAGCGTATTATACCCGAACAGGATACTATTCCAGGAAAATGTGTAACGATTCTATCGCTCCAGGTGGTGTAACAAACTCAAACAGAGCTTATCCGGTAATCCGTTTAGCAGAAATGGTTATGGGTTATGCCGAGGCACTTAATGAAATGGGGCAAACAGAGCAAGCCGTAACAAATCTAATTAAATTACGAAGCCGTGCAGGAATAGACCCAGGTAGTGATAACAGATATGGTATTGCTGCTGGCATTTCGCAAAGCGATTTACGTAAGGTAATTCAGGCAGATTATGTTGCAGAGTTTTTTCAGGAAGGCTTGTTTTGGTACAATACCCGAAGATGGAGAACGGCAGAAGTAACCGAGAAAATGAATACTACATCCATGTTGGCTACAAGAGAAACCAACGGAACTTATACTTACACCGCAGGAAATGCCGTGGTTGTAAACTGGCAGCAGCGGGCTTATTTTGCTCCAATACCGCAATCTGAAATCAATAAGGCAGCAACGCTGATTCAAAACCCCGGATGGTAAAACCTTATAAACAAAAACACAATCTATAAAATATATTAATTGCGCATGACTAATGAATTAATGATTAAGGAAGTAAATCCAATGATTTTTTATTCCGGAAAACAGGATGAAGTCCAAATTTTATTAAAAGCTGCCGACACAGGAGAGCTGATTGTAAAATCTTTAACAACAGAGATTATGAAGGTAAGTGATATTTCGCTTGAAAACGACCCTACAGAAATTAGTTGGCACCAGGATATAAATGGGCTTAAAATAAGCTTACCTAATCAACTTCCTGTTGCAGATAATGATGTACGTATTTTAAAGGTGAGATTTAAGGATTAAACCCATTGATTTAAAGCTTTCTTATTAATTATTATCCATTTAACGATTAAACCATAAAAATTTGAAATAAATAATCAATCACTAAAAAACCAATTCATTTACCTATGAAAACAACTAAAATTAGAAAACAACAGCGCATCCTAACTATGGTGCTATTTATTGTGAGTGGCATTTTAATGAGCGCCTGTAAAAAGGCTGTAGTTGCAGAAGAACAAGTACCCAACCTTAAAAAGAATAGTTCTGCTATAGGGCTTGGTGGCGGTGCTTCGTTTACAACCAATACCAAAAACTTAAATATTGTAATGTTTGTGCCAACAGATAATCCTGCATTGCCAGATTATAAAACACGTTTAAGTGCACTATTTGTTCACTTTCAAAATTGGTTTCATACAGAAATGCTTAGGTACGGTTATGATAAGTATATGGGTTTGCCCATAAATGATTCTACAAACCTGGTAAAGATTATTGAAATTCCAGCACAATTTGGTCAATCTGCCTATCCTTATAGTGCAAGTGTTTCTGCAAACAAAATTTTGGCAGAGATTAATACTTATAAGGCAGCACATCCAACTGAGTTTTCCAATTCTTCACATACATTAATTTTAATGCCAATGAGAACTGATGGCGGCGACCAACCTTTTTATGGATACGGTAAAAATTGTTTCGCTTTGGATAATGCAAATATGGCTGTAGATAAAATTCCAAATCCGTCATCAAATTACCTCGGCGGAATGCTGCATGAGTTAGGGCACGGTTTAAATCTACCTCACGATGCGGGTAAGTACACAAGCGAAAGACCAACACTTGGTACTTCATTAATGGCAAGCGGAAATGTAACGTTTAGTAAAGGCCAGCCAACATTTTTAACACCTGTTGATGCTGCAATTTTGAATAGGAACGAGATTTTTCAGAATCCATTGCCAACCGAAATTCCTTATGAAACAGCTACAACAAGCTTTGATGCGCAGTTTAGTTATAATTCTGCCAGTCAATCGTTTACTGTTTCTGGTTTATACACCAGTAATAAAGAAGTGAGTGATATATTGGTTTATATGGATCCGGATTTGGGCAGTAGCGATGCTGATTATAATGCCGTAACCTGGCGATTTAATACTGCCGTAGGTAATACTTTTACTGGAAATATTGCACTTAACGATCTTCAGTATAAAACCAACGAACCGTACAATATCAGGGTTAAACTTTTATTAAAAAATGGCAATGTAGTAAGTAAAAACTATTCATTCTCCTTTTTAAATGGAGTACCACAAATTGGTGCAAACGGCTCGGCAACATTTTATCAAAATGGAAGTTATGGCGGTTATGCTGTCGAGCTTCCAGTTGGTAATTACACTACAGCAAACTTAATAGCAAAAGGCATTAGTGATAATGATATATCTTCTGTTAAGCTAGGTTTAGGGGTAAAAGCAATTCTTTATAACGGAGATAATTTTACTGGTACCAGCTATGAAGTAACATCAACAACAAGCTTCTTATCTACTTTTAATGATCAAACTTCATCAATTAAAGTAGTTGCTGTAAATTAATAGATAGGAAAACAATATAATAATCAAGCTTTTTAAATTTACACCAGAGATAAATTAAATCACGCACCGGAAAGTTTCCGGTGCGTAAAATATTACCCAATGAAAAAACTATACCTGATTACACTGTTCTTAATATTCTCTGTTCAAGGTTTATTTGCACAGCAAAGTCTGGCTTTAATTCCAATGCCTCAGTTTTTCGTGAAAGCAGATGGTGCATTCCTAATTAATAAAAATATAGCTATTCTATCCAATAATATTAAGCTTAATGAACTAGCCAATTATTTAAAAAATGAATTATCAGTTCAAAACAAGATAGATATCTCTGTAAACTCAAAAAATAGTCGGCCAAGTATACTTTTAGAACTCATAAAAAATACCAAAAACAATAATGATGAAGCATATCAGCTAGTTGTTAACTCAAAAAAAATAACCATTACGGCTACAAGTAATAAAGGAATTTTCTATGGAATAATTTCTCTTTTACAGCTGGCATCAAGTAATAATAAAATTCAAAATTGTACCATAAAAGATGCTCCAATTTATAGTTGGCGAGGTTTTATGCTCGATGAATCACGCCACTTCTTTGGAAAAGATAAGGTTAAATCCATTTTAAACTGGATGGCTTTTTATAAACTAAATACTTTTCATTGGCACTTAACAGATGAGCCAGCCTGGAGGATTGACATTCTTAAATACCCCGATTTAGCTTTAATAGGAGGGAAAGGCGATTACCTTAATCCAAATTTACCTGCACAATACTACAGCCAGGCAGATATTAAAGAAATTGTAGCTTATGCTGCGGAACGTTTTATTCAGGTTATTCCTGAAATTGATATGCCCGGACATGCAACTGCAGCCAATAAAGCTTATGCAGAATTTTCTGGCGGTGGTTCTGCTGCTCACCCTAATTTTACTTTTAATCCCGGTTATGAAAAAACATACAGCTATTTAACTGATATTCTTAAAGAAACCAATGTACTTTTTCCTTCCAATAAAATTCACTTGGGAGGTGATGAAGTTAGTTTTGGGAATGAAAAGTGGAAAATAAATCCTGAAATCCAAGCTTTAAAAATGAAGTATGATTTGAAGGATGAAAAGGAAGTAGAAAAATATTTTATGAAAAGAATGGCAGATTCTGTTTACAGACTAGAGGCACAAGTTTTAGTTTGGGATGAAATGGTTGATGCAGGTTTGCCAACAGATAAAACTATAATGTTTTGGTGGCGCCATGAGCATCCTGAAGTACTAAAAGCCTCCCTAGCTAAAGGTTATAAAACAATTATCTGCCCCCGATTGCCTTTGTATTTTGATTTTATACAAGACAGTACACATAAATTTGGACGTAAATGGGATAAGAAATACAATCCCGTACAGGCTGTATATCAGTTCGATCCATCGCAATTAACAACAGAAAATAAATCGAATATTTTAGGCGTGCAAGCCAATTTATGGACAGAAACCGTTGCTGATAATAAACGATTGGATTATTTGCTCTTCCCTCGTTTAGCCGCACTTGCAGAAACCGCTTGGACAAGCAATGAAAATAAAAATCTGGATGATTTTATGAACAGACTTAAAGCGCACTTGCTTTTATATAAGGCGGCAGGCTTATACTATTATAATCCATTTAATCCAATTGAAACCCCTGAGGCACCAGGCGGAAAAAAATTACCACTAAACTATAAAGATTAAATTATAACACACAAACCCTTATTATATGAATATTCACTTTAATATAAAACGTTTCGGCTTAGTTTTTTGTCTGATAATTTTTAGCCTAAATATTTTACAGGCGCAAGAAAAGGCAGTTAAAACCGATACAATTCCATTAAAATACGGTGCACACCGCATAGGAAAACGCACAGATAGTGTAATGGCTAAATGGCGTGGTTATGGTTTGGGGCAATTTATTCATTGGGGCTTGTATGCTATTCCTGGTGGAGAATGGAATGGTAAAACTTATAACGGGGCAGCCGAGTGGATTCGATCATGGAATGGAATCCCTAAATCTACCTACGACTCCCTAATTTATAAATTCAATCCAACTAATTTTAATGCCGAAAGTTGGGCCAAAACAGCAAAGCAAATGGGTGCAAAATACGTAACCATTACCACTAAACACCATGATGGATTTTGCCTTTGGCCCAGCAAATATACCAAGTACACGGTAGCCAATTCTCCATATAAAAAAGATATAATTGGCCCGTTGGTAAATGCTTATAATAAAGAGGGAATCGACGTAATTTTATATTTTTCAATTATGGATTGGAATCAGCCAGGATGGAGATATGATATAAAAACCAAAGAAGATAGTATAGCTTTTGAAGGATTTAAGAAATTTACCCGTAACCAACTGCTAGAACTTTTAAATAAATACCCAACTGCAAAAGGACTTTGGTTTGATGGAACCTGGGATAAATCGTGGGTTAAACAGGCTGCTTTTGCTGATGAACTGGAAAAAGAAATGAGGACTTTAAGACCGGGATTAATAATTGGGAGCCGTTTTAGACCGGATGATTTTGGTAAACGCCATAATGATTCAAATGGAAGGTTAATGGGCGATTATGAGCAAGGATGGGAACGTAAAATTCCAAATAAAATAGAAGATGTGCATGGCAACGATTGGGATTGTGTAATGACGGTGCCAGAAAACCAGTGGGGCTATAATAAAGCTTGGAATGGGCACATTAAAACTGTAAATGAATTAATAGAAATGACGGCTAAATGTGTTTCTCTAGGTGGTAATTTTGTGTTAAACTTTGGTCCAAAAGGCGATGGCTCAATCCGTAAGGAAGAACTTGATTTGGCAGAAGGCATTGGTAATTGGATGAAAGTTAATAATGAAGCCATTTATAACTGCCAATACGCTGGTTTAGAAAAACAAGATTGGGGCTATTTTACCAGTAAAACTGGCTCAAACAAGGTTTATATGATTGTTTTTAATGTGCCGGTATCAGGAGCTTTTAGGGTAAAACTTCCTTCAAAAACCGCTATAACCACAGCCACATTATTAGATCAGCCTAAAACAGCCCTCAGGGTTGAAGAAATTAGTGAAAACCAATATTTTATCCATGCTTCTGCACGTACAGATAATAAACCCTTTGTAATTGTATTGGATTTGAATAAAAAAGCTCAAAATGCATCCGGTACCTACGAAAAAGCAAAAATATAAACCCAACTTTAATCAAAGCCAAAAACATAATTTATTATAAATGCAAAATTTTAAAAAGATACAGTTTATCCTATTTATAACCTGCCTTATTGTTCAAATAACTGCACAAGCACAATCAAGAAAGGATATTAACTTTAATGCAGATTGGTCTTTCAAAAAAACTAAAGATACCGCCGATCATAAGTTAGATTGGGAAAAAGTGACGCTACCGCATACTTGGAACGCAACTGATATGCAGCTTAGTAAAAACTTTTACGAAGGGGAGGGGATCTATAAAAAAGATGTTGTTTTTGGTAATGAGTATCAAAATAAACGACTTTTCTTACGTTTTGAAGGCGTTGGACAGGTTGCCCAAGTTTATGTAAATGATAAGTTGGTTGGCACGCACAAAGGATCATACAGTGCTTTTTGTGTAGAAATTACCTATGCTGTTACATTAGGAAAAACGAATAAAATTGTAGTTAAAGCTAATAATACAGCCAGAAAGGACATTATTCCTGTAAATCATTTCCTCTTCGGGATTTATGGAGGTATTTATCGCCCGGTAAGTTTAATTGTAACCAATCAAATTAACATTACCACAACAGATTATGCATCGCCTGGAATTTATATTTCGCAAAAGAATGTAAGTAGTACCGCTGCAGATTTAAATTTATTAGTTAAGGTAGAAAATAGATCGCCACAGGCAGAAGATATTCAATTAAAAACCTCGTTATTTAACCGAGAAGGAAAGCTTGTACTAGAAAAAACAACTCAGGAGCATGTAACTACTCAAGGCAGACAAAACTTTACGCAGAATTTTACTTTAGCAAATCCCACCCTTTGGGATGGTTTCAATAATCCGTATCTATACAAAGTAGTTACTCAAATTATTCAAAATAATCAAGTTATTGATGAGGTTGTTCAGCCTTTGGGTATTCGTAAATTTGAGCTTATTGCAGGTAAAGGCATGTTGCTTAATAATAAACCATATAAAATGTATGGGGTTGCTCGCCACCAGGATCGATGGCAGTTTGGTAACGCTTTAAGCAATGCCCAGCATAAAGAAGATTTAGATATTATTAAAGAAATGGGCACTACAACCATTCGCTTTGCGCATTACCAACAGGCAGAATATTTATATTCACAATGTGACAGTATGGGTTTTGTAATTTGGGCCGAAATTCCTTTTGTAAATACATCCACTGGCGAAGAAGGTGAAAATGCCAAGCAGCAAATGACAGAGCTGATTAAGCAAAATTTCAATCATCCATCTATTTATGTTTGGGGTTTGCACAATGAGGTTTATGGTAAAACCATTGCCGATTATCCTGCGATATTAACCAGAGATTTGGATGATATTGCCAAAACTTTAGATCCTGATCGATATACTGCAAGCGTGAGTGGCTATGGAGAAATGACACGCCCAACAAATTTAAATGCAGATATTCAAGGCATGAACCGTTATTACGGTTGGTATGAAGGTAAAATAGGAGATTTAGAAAAATGGGCTTCCAGTTTAGAAAGTAAATATCCTAATAATAAGGTTATGCTTACCGAATATGGGGCTGATGGAAATGTTTTTCAACAACAGGAACAAGCAGAATTGAAAGACACATTTGATTACGGTTCTCCGTTTTATCCCGAAACTTATGAAACAAAAACACATGAAATTCAGTGGCCAATTATTGCTAAACACCCTTATATAACGGCATCTTACATTTGGAATATGTTTGATTTTGCTACCCCAATGTGGAATAGAGGAAGCATGCCAGCCCGTAATATGAAAGGTTTGGTAACTTTTGATAGAAAATTAAAGAAGGATGCATTTTATTGGTACAAAGCCAATTGGAGTAACAATCCGGTTTTGTATTTAACTGAGCGTCGTGCTGTTGATCGGAAAAATGCCAATACTCAAATTACAGTTTACTCTAATATTGGTGAGCCAGATGTTTTTTTAAACGGAAAAAAATTACCAGCAACAAAGCCTGAAGGCGTTTTGTATCGTTTCGAAAACGTTAATTTGAAAAAAGGCAAAAACGTAATTAAAACCAAAGCAAATAAAAACGGTCATGTTTATAATGATGAAATAACCTGGGTTTTGAAATAATTTAATCTCATTAACTTAAAATCCCTAAGAAGTTTAACTACTTTTTAGGGATTTTTTAATTGTAATTATTTCTTATAATGTTGAACAATTATGATTCTGATAGCACGTTTTTAATGTAAGTTTTTGATCAAATTTTTTAAAAAGAAGTTATTTTTTTTGATTGATTTTAGCCGATACACTGTTTTTTATTTTACATTTAAAATTGAATATGCTAATTAAGAATTTGCGCTTAAGCAGTTAATTGATATTAAGTTTGGTATGAGTAGAAAAAATAATGTCGAAATAGTTTGTTTTGGTGAAGTTTTATGGGATAATTTTCCCGAAGGTGAAAAACCAGGTGGCGCAGTAATGAACGTAGCCTATCATTTAAAAAACCTGGGCGTAAATAGTCATTTAATAAGTAAGGTAGGTACCGATAAAAACGGTAAGGAACTGCAACAAGTATTAGCTAAGCTTGGTATTGATAATGCTTATATTCAGGTAGATAGTAAGCATAAAACTTCTACTGTGGAGGTGCATGTAGCCGAAGATAATGAAGTAACGTACGAAATTGTACAACCAGTAGCCTGGGATTTTATAACCTTTGAAAAAGCACATACAAGGTTGGTTGCCCAAGCAGATGCTTTGGTTTACGGTAGTCTTTCGGGAAGAAACGAAATCAGTAGACAAACACTAGCCCATTTGCTTGATTTGGCTCCTTATCGGGTGATGGATGTTAATTTAAGAGCACCCTATTACGATGAGAATTATATTTCTACTTTACTCCATAAAACCGATTTGCTTAAATTAAATTTAGAAGAACTCACCATTATTAGCAATTGGTTTAGTAAAACCTGTAAAACAGAAACTGACAGGATAGATTTACTCCAAGCAAAATTCAAAATTCCAGAGATGGTGGTAACCAAAGGGAGCAAAGGTGCATCATATTATGGGGATAAAACCGAGCACCATTGGCCAGCTTATGATATTAAAGTTAAAGATACAGTAGGCAGTGGCGATTCCTTTTTAGCGGGTTTACTCTCTATGAAACTATCAAATGAGTATATTAATGATACCTTGGATTTTGCCGTTGCCCTAAGTGCATACATAACTACGCAAGAAAGTGCCTGCCCTGTTTATGAAAAATCTACCATTAACCGTTTTATGATGAAACATAAAAAAAACTGGAGCATAGATCAATAAAATGGTTAATCTTCAAATAGGTATCCGCTGTAAGCCAATCCTTTAGCAACACTTTTAAAGTTATCGCCAGAGTTTAAGTTAATGTGAGGAAACTTGGTTTTAAACAAATGTTGTACAGCAGCAACCATAGATGTACCACCCGTTAAAAAAAGACTATCTATATCCGCAGGATTTATCTGGTTTTTAGTCAAAAATTCATTCAGATAATCACTTATTTTATTGATGTCTTTTTCAATAATGCGCCCATATTCTTCAATGGAAATATGCTCATCAATTTCTATGTCCATATTAGAGTACTTGAAATCTGATTGCTCTGCGCCAGATAAGGTGATTTTAGTTTTTTCTATAGATTGGAATACAGAATAACCAAGGTTATACTCAATAAGCGTAATTAAGTTTTTAAATAAACGATCATTGCCCGAGTAATAATAGTAATCATCAATATCTTTTCTAATGCGATTTCCATTAAAAAAGTTCATTTTATCCCAGGTGCAAATGTTAGCAAAAAGAGATTTTGGTACCGTTAATACTTTACCAGGAGTAGCTTCGTATTGTGTGTTTTTACCAAAGTATGGTGTGCCTTTATCCCACATAAAAGCAGAATCAAAGCTATCCCCACCAATGTAAATACCACCTGTAGCCATCATATCGTTTTTACGGTCTTTGCTATCTACCTTATCCGGATCAAGAATTAAATATGTAAAATCCGTTGTACCACCACCTAAATCTGCAACCAAAACATTTTCTTTTTGTTTAATGGTTTTCTCGTAAGCAAAGGCAGCACCAATTGGCTCAAACTGGAAGCGCACCTCATTAAAACCAGCCATTTCTGCAGCTTTATTTAATCGGGTTTGTGCAAGCGTATCTTTTAATGTACTGTCATCATCAAAAAATACTGGTCGGCCAATTACCGCTTTTTTGCAATCCTGGCCTATAATTTCATCAGCCTTTGCTTTTAAATCCTTCAAAATTAAGGCAACCAAATCCGATGCATTGTAGCGTTTATTTTGAATGCGTGTTTCAGTAAAACTGCTTCTGGATAGAATTTGCTTAATAGATTTAATGAAACGCCCTTTCATACCATCATTTAAGTAAGCAGAAATGGCATTTTCGCCAACCACATAATTTAATCCGCCAGTATTTAACTCATGAAAGAAATAAATTAATGAAGGAATAATAATGGTATCCACAATTTCTTTTTTCTCTTCATCATAAATGGCCAAAGCCGAATTGGTGGTTCCAAAATCAATACCATATAAATACTTACTCATTACAAGGGAAATTTAATTAAACGAAAAAAAGGGAGTATTCCAGTAAAACCGGGCGGCGAAAGTATTGAAAAAAGTTCGGAAAATGAATTTAATTAGCAATCATTTTCCTTTATTTTAATCCTCCAATTGTAAAAACAAAATAACAATTTGAAAATATCAGGCACGTTTTTTGGATACTAATAATATTAGTATAGATTTGTGTGTTATTAAAGCGGATTAGAAAAATATCATCCAAATGAGCCAAATAAAGGACATTTAGTGTGCAGTATTCAGCCTTTGGAGATATTTAAATTAGAAAGCTTTTGAATTTATGATATGACAGTTACCGTTTTAGCAATATTAGAAACAGATTTTCGGCCTGATACATCATTGGGTAAAATAATGAATGAGCGACTTCAAAAGGCTGCAACCGAACTTCAGGAGGTGCACTTAAAAGCACTTGAAAACGTTGGGCAACGTACGGATGATTTAGTGGTATACATTAGCTACAATCCTAAATATGCAATCCGTTGGAGGGTGGTAAACGATGTTTCTGCAGCGATAGAAGATAATGTTGCCAATATTTGTGGTAAACTTGGCTACATTCAATGGAAAACTTCCGTAATTAATGTATTTAAAGGCAACGAATAAAATTGCCCATCGTTATAAAACGAAAACTATTAATTAGATTCTATTAATAGTTTAAGAGCTTTAAGCCTGAATAATAGTGATTGATTAACGCGGCTATCCGGATTGATACGCAATGGGGCAAAATGGCTCTCCAGAAAATGGTCTATATTATTAATTTTTGTTGCAGGATTTAAAAATAAAGGTTCCTCAAGTTTCGGCGCATTTTTAAAATATTCTTCGAGTTCTGCAATTGTCATGCGTTAAAGTTAAGCAAATGAAATGATGCATTTTCATGCATTTATTTTAAAATTAACAGCATGTTTGGTTATCAGATAAATAAATTAATCACAATTTATGATTACACTAAATTTTCTTCACGATAACAATGATGAAACCCAGGTATATGTTTTGGAACAGGAGAAAAGAAGTGATCCTTTTAAAGTGTTTTTTAACGGAAAAATGATCGCCGAAATTGATCAAGTAAAAAATAAATGGACTCAGCTTTCAGAAAAAAAAATAGATCATATACTTTTAGCTCAAATCGGGAAATTTATAAGCAATCAAAACTATCAAAAGTTACCAGGTGAAATTAAAGCACATTGGAATAATTTTGTGGAAGAAGCCCTCGCAACAGCGGATGATTTTTATCTAATTATAGCCAAGCCTGAAATTGATTTCGACCGTTTTGAAAAAACTTTTAAAAATTATATTGCCAATTTGGTTAAAGATGAATGGCAAATAACATTTCGAGTTTGCGATGCCTGTTTTAATAATGAATTTATTGTAAAAGTAAATGACTAATAATTGGGTAATTTTGAGAAAACGTGTAAAAATTCCCCATTGTGGGTAAATATTTTCCTAGTAAAATGGGGTATTGAGACTAAAAAGGCAACACTACTTTAAAAACTTGATAAAAATCAACTTTTTTGAATATTGTAAAATCTGCTTGGAAAATAGAATTAAGGCGTTTTTTGAGAATACTGACAAATAAATACATTCCTTTAATCATTCGTTTGGCTTAAATCTTGGATTGGATAACATAACTAATTGTCATCCCATGTCAAGAACCAACAACACTAATTTAGAAGCAGGAATCTTTATAGATTTCTTAAATGCTATTATCAAGCTACCTACAGAATTGTGCGATGAAATTATCAGGCAATGTTATCCGGTATCATTCAAAAAAAACAAGTTTATAGTTTCCGATGCCATCCATGCGCCCAGTGTTTACTTTATTATTAAAGGTGTGGCACGTGGTTTTATTAAAGAGGATGGTAGAGATATTACCACTTGGTTGGCTAAAGAAGGGCAAATGATTGGCCGATTAGATGAATCGGGCAGGAATTTAGATGATCCGGAGATTATGCAAGCTTTGGAAACCACTCGCTTGCTTGCCATTCCATATACTTTAATTAATGAACTTTATGAAAAGTTTGGAGAGGCAAAAGAAATTGGTTTAAAAATCCTTACTCATCAATATGAAAGGACAAGAGAATCTGCAATCTTGGCTCGTATTCCATCAGCAGAGCAGCGTTATCAACGTTTTATTAAACTCTCTGGAATTATGATTAATAGATTGCCTTTAAAATGTATAGCTTCTTATTTAGGCATTCGCATGGAAACGCTGAGTAGAATTAGATCAAAAGGTAGAAGATTATTCATAGAATCCTTAAACTATGCTGAAAACTAAGGCTTTATAAATTGTTAACCACTAAGCGAAAAAAATAATATTTATTTGTTTAGAATTAATCTAAATAGTGTATATTTGTACTGTATCAGCGCTCAAGCACCGCTTTAGAACTGCATATATTTGGTTAATAAATTAAAGCCCTGTTTACCCGCATCAAATGTGATGCGGGTAAAGCAGGCACTACTTCCTTAAAAATCATTTCTCATTTTCTTTATTGTATAGAAACTTCTGTTTCAAATCATTAAAAAGTGATGGCGATCACTTTTTAAAATGATACATTCCAGTCCATCTTTTCCTTTAGGTTTTTACGTTTGCAATGAATGATTAAACAACATAAAATGATTCATTCCACTCAAATTATGACACCTCATACTTTTCATATTCCAGTTTTAGGACTTGGTTTTTCTATCGATACGCCACTTAAAGTTAGTCGTTATGGCATTTCATCGGTACTCTCCATCGTTGATGATGAATTAATTGAGCGCATGAGAAAATACCATACTGAGCAAGCAGGCCAACATTTTATACCAATTAATAAGTCATCCGATGATGCACGGGCAAAGCGCATAACCGCATATTTAAACTTACTGGATGAATTGGTTCATCAGCAGTTTGAAAATTTGAAAGCACTTCCTTTTGAAGCAGGAAATGACCTTATCCGTTTTTTTGAAATGCTGCCAGAAAAATCTGTTTTGAAGCAAGGTTATGATTTAATGTTAGATTTTCCTGAAGGCGAACGAAAAAAAATATTTCAGCAAATTCTTCGCAAAGCGATGTTTAAAGGCAGTATTGATGTAAATATTATGGCGAAAGTAGATAAGATGAATTTTGTAGGAAAGCAATATGCTGGAGACGAAAATACAGATGCACTTGCGGCTTTGCGTGGTTTTGCAAAAAGTAAATTACAGGCTTCTGTGGTGCTCTCTGCAGGAATGAATCCTAAGCTTTATAGTTACCTGGAAACATTTAATGACTTTTATCCTGATGAAAATGGCCTCTTAAAAAAGAAGATTATTTTAAAGGTGAGTGATTTTAGATCAGCCTTAATACAATCAAAATTTTTGGCAAAAAAAGGGCTTTGGGTTTCCGAATTTCGAATTGAATCTGGTTTAAACTGCGGTGGTCATGCCTTTGCCACTGAAGGCTATTTGTTAGGGCCAATTTTAGAAGAATTTAAATCCAAAAGAACTTCCATGATGGAAGAATTAGTGGTAATGTATAAAACTGCTTTGGCTCAAAAAGGTATAAATTATAGCAACCAGCCAAATTATAGAATAAGTGTGCAGGGTGGAATTGGAACGGCAGCCGAGCATGATTTTTTATTAAGCCATTACCATTTAGATGCAACAGGTTGGGGTAGTCCTTTTTTATTAGTGCCTGAAGCAACTAACGTTGATGAAGAAACTTTAAATCGCTTAACTGCTTCAGCAGAAAGCGATTTCTATTTAAGTCAATCTTCACCATTAGGTGTGCAGTTTAATAATTTTAGAGGTAGTACAATGGAAAACCTTCGAATGGAGAGAATAGAGAAAGGAAAACCGGGTAGCCCTTGTACAAAAAAATATCTTTGCAACAATACTGAGTTTAGCGATAAGGCAATTTGTACAGCTTCCAGAACATACCAAAATCTTAAAATTAAAGAACTTAAATCCGCTAATTTAAGCAATGAAGAATATCAGCAAGCTTATAATAGTGTTACCGAAAAAATTTGTTTGTGTGAAGGTTTATGCGCTTCTGCATACTTAAAATATGATTTGCTTCTGCCCAAAGAAAGTAAAGCAGTTTCCATTTGTCCTGGACCAAATTTGGCTTATTTTTCTAAAGTATATTCACTGGATGAAATGACTGGACACATTTACGGGCGCAATAATTTGTTAGAAAAAGTAGATCGTCCTCATGTATTTATTAAGGAGTTAAATTTATATATCGACTATTTAAAAACAGAAATGCAGCAACATCTCGTTCAGTTAACAGATAAAAAAAGAAAGTATTTTAACAACTTTAAATCGCAGGTGAAAGAAGGGATAAGTTATTATAAAACACTGTTTGAACAAGCAGCTTTTCAGGCGTCTATACAGTTTCAAAACGGACTTGATGAGTTGTTGTTTTGTGAACATAAACTGGATGAACTTGAGATTTTATAAGGATTTAACCGGAGTGTAATAATGAAACTTAGTTATATTTATCCCCTCAAACCTTATCAAATAATCATTTATGGATAGATCAAAATTTTTAGATGCGATTATAGAAAATGCCATTGATGGTATTATCACCATTGATGATAAAGGCATTATTGAACATTTAAATCCAGCTGCACTTGAACTTTTTGGATACTCAAAAGAAGAGTTAGTTGGCTGCAATGTATCGAAATTAATGCCGCAACCAGATAAGAAACAGCACGATAGCTATATTCATAATTATAATACAACGGGTAAAAAACATATTATTGGTATAGGGAGAGAGGTGCACGGGCAACGCAAGGATGGATCTGTTTTTCCATTTAGATTAGGGGTAAGTGAAGTTAAATTCACCGATCGTAAAATTTATACTGGCTTTATACACGATTTAAGTAAAGAAAAAGCCAATGAAGAACAGATTAAAACTTATACAGAAAAACTTGAGGTAAAAATTAAAGAGCGTACACAAGATTTAGTTAAGCTGGTTTCTGAATTGGAGATGGCTAAAGAAAATATGCGTGCCTTATTTCAGAAAGAAAAGGAGCTAAATCAGCTTAAAACAAGGTTTGTTTCTATGGCATCTCATGAGTTTCGAACACCTTTGAGCTCTATACAGTTATCCGCCTCATTAATTGATAAGTATACATCAAAAAATGATGTAAATAGTGTAGAAAAACATACGCTTAAAATTAAAAACTCCATTAATAATTTAACAACCATTTTAAACGATTTTCTATCTTTAGAAAAACTGGAGGCAGGCAAAGTAGAAGCTAATGTGCAGCAATTTAATGTTGTAAGTTTTGCTGAAGAAATTGCCGAAGAAATGCAGTTAATGAGCAAGCAAAATCAGCATATTGTTTATGAGCATACCGGTACAATTGCCAACGTTTATCTAGATCCAAATTTATTAAAAAACTGTATTATTAATTTAATTTCCAATTCCATAAAATATTCTGGAGAAGATACTTTAATACAGTTTAACTCAATTTTAAAAGAGGGAGATTTGACTCTTGAAGTTAAAGATAATGGCATTGGAATTCCGAAGGCAGACCAGGATAACCTATTTGAACCCTTTTTTAGAGCACATAATACTGGCGATATTCCAGGAACTGGATTGGGTTTAAACATTGTTAAACGTTACGTTGGTTTAATGGATGGAACTGTAAACTGTGTAAGTAAACAAAATGAAGGCACAACTTTTACCTTACATTTTACTTTTAACGAACCCAATTAATTACCACCATAAATTTTAACATCCCATGAATAGAAGCGTATTGGTTATTGAAGATAATGATGATATTAGAGAAGGAACAGCAGAGATTCTTGATTTAGCTGGCTACCAAACATACACGGCCAAACATGGTAAAATTGGTGTAGAACTTGCCATTAAGCACCTACCAGATTTAATACTTTGTGATATTATGATGCCTGAACTTGATGGTTATGGTGTGTTATATCTATTGCATAAAAATCCTAAAACTGCTGCTATACCTTTCATTTTTATAACAGCGAAATCAGAACGTGCAGATATGAGAAAGGGAATGGAAATGGGTGCTGATGATTACCTAACCAAACCTTTTGATGATATAGAACTTTTTAAGGCAATAGAAAGTCGTTTTAGAAAGAAACAACAAGCGGTTGGTTTCAGCTCCTCGGCTACAGAAAGAGCAGAAATTATGGAAGAACTTCGCAAAAAAGGAAAAGTGCGTACCGTTGCTGCAAAACAAATTTTATACCTCGAAGGCGATGAACCTGCGCATTTATATTATCTGGTAAAAGGACAGGTGAAAACGTATAAACGCTTTAAGGATGGACGCGAACTTTCTTCAAACCTTTACCACAACGCTGATTTTTTTGGTTATGAAAGTTTATGTAGTGGCGAATCTTATGGCGATCATGCGGCTACCTTAACAGAAAGCGAAATTATTTATATCCCGAAGGCTGATTTCATGGAAGCTTTGTTGAATCATCAAGCCGTTTCATCAACTTTTATGTCGCTTTTATCGGGTAATGTACGTGATAAACAAAAACAAATGCTACAATTGGCGTATTCTTCCGTTCGTAAAAGGGTAGCAGAAGCATTAGTTCAGGTGGCCAATAAATTTGGCGATAGTCAATCGGATACTGCAACTTTAAAAATTTCAAGAGATGATCTCGCCGCTTTAGTCGGTACCGCAAGTGAAACCATTAGCCGTATGTTAGCTGATTTTAAAGAAGAAGGGCTTATTGAGAAAAAAGGAAATGCCATTCAGGTTATTTCTATTGATAAACTTAGCAACGTAAAGCAGTAAATCAATAAGATTTTAAGCAACACAACTTGCAGTGCTCTATTGTAAGCTGTGTTGCTTTTTTATATACAAACAAATTAATTTAGTGATTACAATCACTTTTTAGTCTAAGCAGCCTCATCAAGCGCAGCGCCACTCATCTTTAGTTTTGCATATATAAATTTTGTATATGAAAGCTATTGCCTATAACATTAAGCCAGAAGAAAAGGAATGGTTAGTGCTTGCTAATTTTAAGAAGCACGATATTACCATAATTGCGAATAGCTTAACCAAAGATACTTTGGCTTTTGCCAATGGAAAAGAAAGCTTGCTGGTTTTTAATAATGATGTTTTGGATGCTGATATGATTGCCGGCTTAAAGGCTTTGGGCATAAAATATATTGCAACATCATCATTTGAAACCGATCATTTAGACCTTGAAGCTGCTGGTGTAGCCGGAATGAAAATTGCCAATGTGCCTTTTGAGGAGGGTAATCATAACCTAAAATCAAGAATGGAACAGGTAATTAAAAACCTGGATCAATGGGCTGCTGGTAAATGTGTTGGTAAAGCCTGTTGCTGTAAAAATAATTGTGGTGTAGTTAAAGCGTTGAAATAATGGATACTGCTGCACTGCTAAAAAAATACAATGTTGCTGCACCAAGGTATACCAGCTATCCAACGGTACCTTATTGGGATGTGCAAACTTTTAGCATTACAGGATGGATAAATGCTGTAAAGGACACCTATTTAAGCCATAAGGATGAAGGCATTAGTTTGTATATCCATTTGCCTTTTTGCGAGAGTTTATGCACCTATTGCGGTTGCAATACCCGTATTACTAAAAACCATGGAGTGGAACAGCCATACATTCAGGCGTTGCTAAAAGAGTGGCAAATGTATGTAAATGTTTTGGGCGACAAGCCTAAAATAAAGGAGTTGCATTTGGGCGGTGGAACGCCAACATTTTTTAGTTCAGAAAACCTTAATGCTCTTATTATCGGTATTTTGAAGGAAGCTTTTTTAGCTCCTGATGCAGAATTATCTTTCGAAGCACATCCAGCAAATACATCAAAAGCACATCTTCATACTCTTTATCAATTGGGATTTAAGCGTTTAAGCTTAGGGATTCAGGATTTCGATCCAAAGGTTCAGTTGATGATTAATCGGTTTCAAACCCCTGAACAAGTTTTTAAGGTTACAGAAGAGGCACGTAAAATTGGGTATGATTCCATAAACTTCGATTTAATTTATGGCTTGCCCGCTCAAACCATCCAAGGCCTTTCAAAAACCATCGAAACGGTAATTGCAATGCAGCCAGATAGAATTGCCTTTTACAGTTATGCCCATGTGCCGTGGCTAAAACCTGGTCAACGCCATTATTCGGAGAAAGATTTGCCACAAGGCGATGCCAAGTTTGCCCTTTATAATTTAGGAAAACAGTTGCTCACCAATGCCAATTACATGGATATTGGTATGGATCATTTTGCTTTAAAAAGTGATACACTTTATCTCGCCAGTGCTGAAAAAAAACTGCACCGTAATTTTATGGGTTACACCAATCAACACACTCATTTACTCATTGGTCTTGGTGTTTCGTCAATCAGTGATAGTTGGACGGGCTTTTCGCAAAACTGCAAAACAGTAGAAACTTATCTCGAAAAGGTAAACGCAGGATTTTTGCCTGTAGAAAAAGGTCATATACTTTCTGATGAAGATCTGATTATCAGGCAGCATATATTAAATATTATGTGCCGAAACCATACACTTTTTAATCAAGGTATACCTGAATCCATTTATGAACGCTTGCTGCCGCTAATAAACGATAAACTCATATCTGTAACCGAAAAGGAAATTAATATTACACATGCTGGTAAATCTTTTTTAAGGAATGTTTGCATGGCCTTAGATGAAAGATTATGGCTTAAACAACCAACCAGCAGCATTTTTAGTACAGCTGTATAAAACTATTTAATATGGAAAATCGAAAAAATACCCTCATTGAACCCCTTTGTTATCACTGCGGTGAAGATTTGCCAGAAATTAAATATCAGTTGGATGGTCATAATTTCTGTTGCGCTGGTTGCCAGGGTGTTTACAAAATCCTTTCAGAAAATAATCTTTGTAATTACTATGCCTACAACGATACCCCCGGACAAAAATTAAATGGCGATACACGTTTAGAATATTTAGATGAGCCTAATATTATTGCTCAATTAATTGATTACAGGCACGATCAATCAACTATTGTTACTTTTTATATACCAGCAATCCATTGCAGTTCTTGTATTTGGCTGTTGGAACATTTATATAAAATTAACCCCGCTATTTTTAGCTCAAGGATAGATTTTCTTAAAAAACAGGTTACCATAAGTTTTAAACACGAAGAAATTTCACTCAGGCATTTAGTAGAAAGCTTAAATCATATTGGCTACGAGCCATTAATTAGCTTGCAAGATGTAGTAAAAGCCAATAGCAGCTCGGTAAATAAAACATTGATTTTGAAAATCGCCGTCGCAGGATTTTGCATGGGCAATGTAATGCTGTTTAGCTTTCCAGAATATTTTGGCCTTTCAGGCTTCGAAAAGCAATTTCAATACCTTTTTGGCTGGCTTAACTTAGCTTTTTCCATTCCTGTTACTTTTTATTGCGGTCGCGATTACTTTATTTCTGCCTTCATCAGCATAAAACACAAGCATATTAACCTGGATACACCGCTTGCACTTATCATTGCCGTTTTATTTTTAAGAACAGCTTTTGAGATTGTTTTTAGCACAGGACCAGGATTTGCAGATACATTAACAGGCTTGGTATTTCTGCTTTTAATGGGGAAATGGCTTAAACAAAGAACTTACCATCATATTTCTTTCGATCGTGATTACCGCTCTTACTTTCCTATTGCTGTAACTACGCTGGTAGATGGTAAGGAAAAACCAGTTTCTATTAATGAAATTCAAATAGGAGATAGGCTTTGGATTAGAAATGGAGAGTTGGTTCCAGCTGATGCAATTTTAATGAAAGGAGATGCATGGATGGATATGAGTTTTGTAACTGGCGAATCAGAGCCGGTGCATCACGTGCTTGGCGAAATTATTTATGCCGGAGGGAAACAAACTGCTGGGGCAATTGAGTTGGAAGTAATTAAACCTGTATCGCAGAGTTATTTAACAGGTTTGTGGAACCACGAACATTATGCTCAAGATAAAAACAAACAAAACTTTAACGATCGTATAGCAAAATATTTTAGCCTCGGTGTTTTCCTTATTGCTTTCGCGGCAACAGGATATTGGCTATTTCAAAATGATAGTCATAAAGCATGGGCAGCATTTACCGCAGTTATTATCGTGGCTTGCCCTTGTGTATTGGCATTGAGCACACCATTTACTTTATCGGCCATTTTATCGGTTTTTGATAAACAAGGGTTTTATGTTAAAAATACAGATGCCGTTGAAGCCCTTGCTGCTTGTGATACCATTGTTTTTGATAAAACAGGAACGTTGACCAGTGCAGAGCATGCCGAATTAAATTTTAATGGCGTGCTAACTTATGGCGAAAAAATGTTAGTGGCTTCTTTGCTTCGAAATTCTTCACACCCACTTAGCAGGCATATTTTAAAGGATTTAAGAGTCGATCAGTTTTACGCCATTACAGATTATGAGGAAATTTCTGGACAGGGATTAAAAGGAAAAGTTAACAAACAGACGATTTGTATAGGACAAATTTCCTTAATGCCACAAGATATTAAAAACTTGAATGGAAGTGGAGTTCACGTTATGATTGATGATATGTATAAGGGATGCTTTGTTATTCAGCAAGAGTGGCGTAAGGATTTGAATATACTGCTTTCTCATTTAAACAATCACTTTAGTCTGCAAGTTTTATCAGGCGATAGCGATAAGGATAAGGAGGTTTTGAAAGAGATTTTTCCATCAGAAGCTAAAATAAAATTCAGACAAAGCCCGCACCAAAAGTTGAATGCTATTTTAGAGTTGCAACAACAAGGCAAACAAGTTATGATGCTTGGAGATGGTTTAAATGATGCAGGGGCGCTAAAACAAAGTAATTTCGGTATTGCCCTTACAGATAATATAAACAATTTTACACCCGGTTGCGATGCAATTTTAAAGGGCGATTCTCTGCAAAAACTCCCCAAGTTTATTAGTTTAAGTAAGGATGGTTTAAAAATCATTAAAGCAAGTTTCGCAATTGCTACGGCTTACAACTGTATCGGGATTTATTATGCCGTACAAGGTACACTTTACCCACTGGTAGCTGCGGTGTTAATGCCAATTAGTACCATTACCATTATTTGCTTTACCACATTTGCAACCCGCTTTTTTGCACGTAAACACAAACTTATATGAACATTTTATACTTTTTAGTTTGCTGCAGTGTTTTTATGGCTGTAATTTTTCTAGCTGCCTTTTTCTGGGCATCAAAAACCGGTCAGCACGATGATGTTTATACCCCTGGTGTACGCATTCTATTTGATGATGAGGCTGAAAGCGAAAAAAGTGAAGAAGATCACTTTTCGGCCTAATCGCCATCACCTTTGGGCAATGCCCCGCTAAATACCTTTGAACTATAAAAACGAACAAAACAATTTCTATTAATTATGCAGTTAGAAAAATTTACTTACGATAACAAGATCGTTCGCAACTTTGGAATAGCCACCTTAGTTTGGGGGATCGTAGGAATGACGGTTGGGCTGCTTGCAGCTATGCAACTATTTAAACCCGCCATGAATTTGGGTAACCAATACACCACTTTTGGTAGAATTAGGCCCCTACACACCAATGCTGTAATATTTGCCTTTGTTGGAAATGCCATTTTTATGGGCGTTTATTATTCTCTACAACGTTTACTTAAAGCTCGCATGTTTAGCGATGTGCTTAGTAAAATTCACTTTTGGGGCTGGCAACTTATTATTGTGGCAGCAGCAATTACCTTACCTTTAGGTTTTACTACGTCACATGAATATGCTGAGTTAGAATGGCCTATAGATATTGCTATTACCGTTATTTGGGTAGTATTTGGCGTAAACATGTTCGGTACAATTATTAAACGCCGAGAACGCCACCTGTATGTAGCCATTTGGTTTTACATTGCAACTTTTGTAACCATTGCCGTACTGCATATTGTTAATTCGTTCGAGTTACCTATTTCATTCTTAAAAAGTTATTATGTGTATGCTGGCGTACAAGATGCGCTTGTACAATGGTGGTATGGGCATAATGCGGTAGCATTTTTCTTAACCACACCGTATTTAGGAATGATGTACTATTTCTTGCCTAAAATGGCCGGAAGACCTGTGTATTCATATAAATTGAGTATTCTGCACTTTTGGTCGTTAATTTTTATCTACATCTGGGCAGGTCCCCATCATTTATTGTACACCTCGCTTCCAGGATGGGCACAATCATTAGGTGTTGCCTTTTCAATTATGCTAATTGCACCAAGCTGGGGTGGTATGATTAATGGTTTACTTACATTGAGAGGGGCATGGGATAAAGTTAGAGAAGATGTTACCTTAAAATTTATGGTTGTAGCCCTTACAGCGTATGGTATGGCTACTTTTGAAGGGCCACTTTTGTCCCTAAAGCAAATTAATGGCGTTGCGCACTTTACCGATTGGATTGTTGCACACGTACATGTTGGCGCACTAGGCTGGAATGGTTTCTTAACCTTTGGTGTACTTTACTGGTTAATACCAAGAATTTATAAAACCACACTTTACTCTAAAAAACTTGCAGGTTTTCACTTCTGGATAGGCACTTTAGGTATTCTATTTTATGCTATCCCGATGTATTGGGCAGGTTTTACCCAAGGTTTAATGTGGAAAGAATTTACCCCAGAAGGTTTACTTAAATACCCTAACTTTTTAGCTACAACACTGCAAATTATACCAATGCATATTTTACGCTCAATTGGTGGCGCACTTTACTTAACTGGTGTAATTGTAATGACTTACAATTTGGCTAAAACCATGCTAGGAGCTAAACTGGTAGCCAACGAACCTGCCGAAGCAATGCCACTTGAAAAAGTAATTGTTGATAGCTCTCCTGCTGATAAGGCTTGGCACCGTGTTTTAGAACGTAAACCAATGAAATTCATGGTACTATCCCTAATTATAATTTTAATAGGGGGTATGGTAGAAATGATGCCAACGTTTACCATTCAATCAAATGTGCCAACTATTGCCAGTGTAAAACCTTATAGTGCGCTTGAGTTACAAGGTAGAGATCTTTACATTAGAGAGGGTTGCGTCAACTGTCACTCACAAACAGTGCGCCCTTTCCGTTCAGAAACAGAACGTTATGGGGAATATAGCAAAGCAGGAGAATTTGTTTACGACCATCCATTTTTATGGGGAAGTAAACGCACCGGACCAGATTTACATCGTGTAGGTGGTAAATATTCTGACGCTTGGCATTATAATCACCTTGTTGATCCAACATCTATGTCGCCAGGCAGTATTATGCCGCCATACCCTTGGTTAATTGAACAGAAACTAGATATAAGTACAACGCCTGCTAAAATAAGGGCGATGCAAACCTTGGGAGTGCCATATCCGGATGGCTTTGATAAACATGCCAACGACCAGCTAAAAATGCAGGCAGAAAAAATTGCTGCCGAATTAAAACAGAATAATATTAAGGTAAAAAGCGATAGAGAGATTGTAGCCATTATAGCTTATCTGCAGCGCCTTGGAACTGATATTAAAGCAAATAAAGAAGAAATTCCATCAAACCAATAAAATATATGTTCAATCAGATAAAAAACTTAGCAGGGGGCGAATTGTACCTGATCAGCTCACTGATTATGTTCATGGTATTTTTCATTATCGTAGCCATTTACCTCCTTAAATTAAATAAAGGACACATTCAACTGATGAGTCAATTGCCAATCGAAGACAACCAAACCAATGAATATGAAGAAGATTAAATTACTGTTTTTACTTTCATGCTGGTCTGTAATTGCATTTGCCGATGAAAAGGCTGCACCTGTACCAACAACTTCGTCAGAGCCAAGTTTGTTGGGTTTAACAAGTTCTGAGTTATTAATTACAATGTCCTTACTTTTTATGCTGGTGTTGCTTTTTGTAACCATTACGCTGCTTAATGCTTTTAAAGTTATGTATCGTGAGCAGCTTAATCCAACACCTTTTACTGCCCCAGTTAAGGAGCCTAAGTTGGATTACGATAGTTGGTTGAAAACCAAACATAAAAAGGCTTCTATATGGACCAAACTTTTAAGTTTAAAGCCAATGGAGGAGGAGAAGGATTTGGAGATAGATCATGCTTATGATGGCATTAAGGAACTGAATAATCCAGTACCCACATGGTTTAATGTATTGTTTTTTGGAACCATGTTCTTCGCCGCAGGTTATTTGTTTTACTACCATATTGGTGGTTATGGAGATCTTCAGGATAAAGAATATGAACACGAAATGGTAAAGGCCCAGGAAGAAAAAGCTGCATATTTAGAAAAATCAGCCAATACAATTGATGAAAACTCTGTAAAGTTTGATAACACAGAAAGTGTTGTAAATGAAGGTAAAAATATATTTACAGGTAACTGTGTGGTTTGCCACGGTGATAAGGGACAAGGACTTATCGGTCCGAATTTAACAGATGATTATTGGTTGCACGGTGGTGGAATTAATAATGTGTTTAAAACCATTAAATATGGTGTACCTGAAAAAGGTATGATTAGCTGGGAGAAAAATCTAACACCAAAACAAATTAGTGCTGTAGCAAACTATATTTTAAGTCTGCATGGTACTAATCCAGCTGGAGCGAAAGCACCACAAGGTGAAAAATACGAAGAAAAGGATGTACAGGACAATGCCATGAAAGAAGATGCTACAAAAAAGTAATGAATCGAATAAAAGCAAGGGTAGAGAATTTATCTACCCTAAAAAACCAACAGGTAAATTATACAATTACCGTAAAGGGGTAAGTTATGTGTTGTTGGCGCTTTTATTTTCTTCACCTTTTTTAAAATTTAGAGGAGAACAACTTGTATTACTTAATTTTTTAGAACGCAAATTTGTTTTCTTTGGATTAATCTTTACCCCCCAAGATTTCTATCTTTTTGCACTGGCCATGCTAATCTTTATCATGTTCATTGTATGCTTTACAGTGGTTTTGGGCAGACTCTGGTGCGGATGGGTTTGCCCTCAAACCATCTTTATGGAGATGGTTTTCCGAAGAATTGAATATTGGATTGAAGGCGATGCCAATAAACAAAGAAAATTGGATCAGCAAAGCTGGAACACAGAAAAGATTGTTAAAAAGGGCAGCAAGCATTTTCTCTTTATGCTTATATCATTTTGTATTGCCAACACTTTTCTAGCCTATATTATCGGTTCAGATTTGTTAATTAAAATTATCACTGAGCCCGTTACAAGTCATCTATCAGGTTTTATATCTATTTGGCTTTTCACCTTTATTTTTTACGGCATTTTTGCTTATGTAAGAGAGGTAGTTTGTACTGTAATTTGTCCTTATGGTAGGTTGCAAGGTGTTTTGCTCGATAATCAAAGCTTAGTTGTAGCTTATGATTCTAGTCGTGGAGAGCCTCGTGGGCGCATTCAGAAAAATATTTCTAATACCCATTTGGGCGATTGCATTGATTGTGGTCTTTGTGTACAAGTTTGCCCAACCGGTATTGATATTCGTAAAGGTACGCAGCTAGAATGCGTAAACTGTACCGCCTGTATTGATGCCTGCAATGATGTAATGCTTAAAATAGAACGACCACCATCTTTAATTGGTTTTTACAATCAAGATTATATTCAGCATAAAAAACCATATAAAATCGGCTTAAAATCTTTAGGCTATGCTGCTGTACTTTTTGTGGTATTGCTTGTGTTTTCTTCCTTAATTTATAAAAGAGAAAATGTTCAAACAACAGTGCTTCGGGCTAGCGGTACATTATATCAAAATAGGGCAGATGGAAAGGTAAGTAATCTTTACAATGCAGAGCTGATTAACAAAACTAATAAAGCTTTTAAATTTCAGTTTAAACCCAAAAATGAAGGCGATGAAATTGAGTTTATTCAAAAAGCGACCGTACTGCCAAAAGAAGGTACTGTACAAATTACATTTTTCCTTATTCGCAAGCAAAACTACATTAAGGCTTATAAAAGCGATGCAGAGTTTGAAGTAATTGCCAATGGAAAGGTGTTAAGTAATGCTACAACTAGTTTTTTTGCACAGCCTGATAATTAAATAATTAAAGAAATGAATATGAACTGGGGAACAAAAATTGTGATGGGCATGGTTACTTTCATGCTATTTATCGTGGGGATGGTTATTTACATGTTCGTTGTACACGGAAGGGATGCACTTATAGAAGAAAATTACTATGAAAAAGGTATCAACTATAATGAAGAATATAACGCCAAACAAAATACAATAAACGATAACGCCCAACCAAATATTCAAATTAATAAGCAACAAATTATCATTAGCCTAAAAGATAGTGCAAGCTACAAACTAGTTTTAATGCGAGCTGCCAACAATGCCGATGACCTAAAGTACGAAGGGAATACCATTGGCGCATCCAATTTAATTTTAATAGATAGAAATAAAATGGGCAAGGGGCTTTGGTTTCTAAATCTTCAGTGGCAACTGGGCAAAAAAGAATACCAATTTAAAAAGAACATTATGCTATGATAAGCTATTTGCCTTTAGCGTTTATAATGGGCTTATTGGGCAGTTTACATTGCGCTGTAATGTGTGGCCCATTAATGTTGGGATTACCTTTTCAAAAAAATAAGCTAATAAATACTGCATTTCAATTATTGATTTACCAGTTTGGCAGGATCTTAATTTACACATCGTTAGGTTTCATTGTTGGTGCTTTAGGCAGTAGTTTAAGGGTTTTTAGTAACCAAAAAAGTCTTAGTATTTTAATTGGTGCTATTCTTATCCTTTTTACTATTTTACATTTAAGTGCAGCTTACCAAAAAAAGCTAAATGGCTTTCAGCTTATCCTAATAAAACCCATTAGTAAAATGATGGCTAAAGTTTTTAAATTGCCATTTTGGAGCTTTTTTGCCGGAATGCTAAACGGATTAATACCCTGTGGCATGGTATATTTGGCTTTGGCTACAGCTTTAAATACTTCAACTTTGAAGGGAGGGGGTACTTTTATGTTTTTATTCGGTTTAGGTACCACGCCGTTAATGCTGATGATTTCTCTCGGAGGCGTTTACTTGAAAAAATATATCCGCTTCAATACTCAAAAACTTATTCCCTGGTTTATGCTCTTTATCGGTATACTCTTTATCCTAAGAGCGTCAGATTTAGGCATCCCTTTCTTATCTCCAAATTCCGCCTCCGGAAATCATGGCTCAGTTGTTGAGTGTAGGTAGTTAATATAAAACCTCATTAAAGTGAGCTATAAAAAGATTATGTAAAATTTAAATCTTAATTAAAGACTTTGATTTTTGATTATTTTTAGTTGTAAAATAATATAATATTATAGATTTTATTATACAAATTAATAATACGAAAAACCTTATTATTGACTCGATTTATTTTTATAAGTAGTTGTGTATAAAATATATGATTAGGAAAGGCAAAATCACTTTTATCGATGAGGATAAGAGTGGTGTCATCACAGATGAGAACGAACAGGAAATTACTTTTTCCTTAACAGATTTTAAAAGTGAAGTTTGGATTGGGATGGATATTTATTTTAAAATCGAAATGAGCAAAACTGGTTTGGTAGCAAGCGCTATTGAACCTGTATAAACCTCTACCCATTTTAAGCTTAATTAAATCGTGTAAATAAATTATCCTCTTTTTGGGTTTATGAACGTGCGTAGCAATTTTTATGATAAGCTATCATATAAATTATTAATTTGCTGACGAAACCAAAGTAAAATTACATGATTAGAACCCTTATAATTGAAGACGAGCCCGCCGTTAGAAAAGAAATTATTTGGCTCCTTAAGCAAGAAAAGGATTTTAACCTGCTCGGTTCTGCAAACAATGTAAATGATGCCCTTACCTTAATTAATGCCACCCAGCCTCAACTGGTTTTAATGGATATACAACTTACCGATGGAACTGCATTTGATATTTTAAGCAAGGTTGAAAAAATAGATTTTCGTATTATATTTATTACTGCGTATAACCATTTTGCTATAAAAGCCATAAAATATGGTGCGCTGGATTATCTGCTGAAACCATTAGATGAGGCAGAACTTAAAACCGCACTTCAAAAAATTGCTGGTGAAAAAGGATTAAACGTATCAAAACAAAAGCAACAATTAGAAATTCTAGAAGCTAATAACCACAATGTGGATGGGCTAGAAAGTAGAATTGTGTTGCACACCCTAGAATATTTGCAAATTGTACAGCTAAAAGATATTGTTTACTGCAGAAGTGATGGCAGCTACACGCATTTTGTTTTAGCCGATGGACAAAAAATTACCATTTCTAAACCTCTTAAGTTTTATGATGAATTGTTGCCCGAAAAGTGGTTTCTACGTCCACATCAATCTTATTTAGTAAATATTACTTATATCGATAAGTTTTTAAAAGTTGGCGAGCTATTATTAAAAGATAAAACCGAAATTCCAGTTTCAGATCGTCGCAAAGAGTTTATTATTCAAAGGATTAGTCATTTAGGAACGTGAGAAAAGTAAGCATCTACTACCTATTAATAATCTTGTTTTTATTCTCCTGTAAAGATAAAGCAAGTAATATAACAGAAAGTACAACAGATCAGCACCTCAAAGCATTTAAGCAATCTGTAGATTCTTTAAAGAAAATACCTGATTTAAAAGCCCGACTTGCCTTTTGGAAACAAAAACAGGCAGATAAGCATTTTCAAGGAGATTCAATTCTTCAATCGAAAATTGAATATAATATTGCAGGTGTTTTTTATGGTCTTCATGAATCAGATTCCTTAAAAAAGCATATGGAATTGGCCTGGGCTTTTATGGATAATCAGCCTGGTCATTTTGATGATAAGGTTCTTTTATTTGCAGGTTTAGGCAATGCTGCTAATACCGAACACAAAATTCATCAGGCTAATTATTATTTCAATCAAGCGGGGCAGATGATCCTTGCAGATACCACCCTTGGTTTATCTGCAAAGCAAAAAGTAACCATTTTTTTTTCTGCAGCACAATCAAGCGAAAAGCTTTATCAGTTTAATAATGCTTTTAGCATGAATAGGGAAGCATTAAAATTATTGCCACAACTGCCTGAAGATTATGCCGCTCAATATCGGGCATACAGTCAAATGTCGCTTTGTTTTTATAAATCTGGTGGCAGTAAAGATTCTGTGTATAAATACATTTCCAAAATGGAAAAATTAAATCGCTTGCAGCCTGAAGAAACTGAAATTAAGTTTCTTTATGATCGTAAGTCTCTTTACTTTGAACAAACCGATCAAACAGACTCTTCCATCATTTATAATAGAAAGCGGCTTGTTTTAGAGGAGCAGGAAGAAGCTGAGAAGGGGGCATCAGCAAGAAGTGTAATTTCGGCAAATCTTTTCGGTGCTTATGTAGATTTAACAGCCTCATTTTTAAGAGATAAACAAGGTGATAGCGCAAAGTTTTACCTCGCGAAATGTAAAAACTTTATCCTTAAATATCCTAAATCCGGCGATGACCAAACCTTTTTAGGTTATCATCAAAATCTACTCTCTTATTATTTTTTAACCAGGCAATATAAACAGGCAGAAGAGGAGCAAGGCACCTTAATTAATTTATATAAATCTGTTTATGAAACAGAAAATGCCCGTGCCGTTGCAGAAATGACATCTATTTATCAGCTTCAGGCAAAGGATAAATCTATAAATACATTAAATCAAACAGTTGGAATTGCCCAGGGCCGCTTACAAAGCAATCGCCTTTTATTAGTTATAACCACGCTTGTTGCTTTATTAGGTTTAACTATTGCATTGCTTCTTTATTTTATTCAGCGGCAACGTAAGCTTAATAGCGAAACTGAAAAGGCGTTTTTAGAGCAACGGTTACTGCGTACTCAAATGGAACCTCATTTCATTTTTAACACACTATCTGCACTTCAAAGCTTTGTTAGGTTTGATGAAAAAGAAAAAACCTTAAAATATTTAAACCAATTTGGTCGCTTATTACGTAGCAGTTTAGAACTTTCAAGAGAGCGTTTAGTTCCGCTTAGTGAAGAAATTGCTGCATTAGAAAATTACCTTAGCTTACAGCAAATGAGGTATGATGATGCCTTTCAGTATGAAATAACGCAGCCAGCAAACGAAGATACCGCCGTTATAATGATTCCACCAATGTTGATGCAGCCATTTGTAGAAAATGCAATTATTCATGGTATTGATGCAAATAGTAAGGAGGGAAATATTTTTGTTGATTTTAAAATTGATGGTAAACTTTTAAATGTTTCTATACAAGATAATGGAAAGGGATTTGAAAATGAAAATCAAAAGTACGCTCAACATAAATCCTTATCAACAACCATTAGTAAGGAGCGCTTGCAAATTTTGGCCAAAGAAAGTGGATTGCCCGCAGGAATTATTATAAATAGTAAAACTAACGAAGGGACAGTTGTAGAGCTTTGTATCCCGTTCACAATAAATTATTAAAGTTTAAAGCGAATAATAAATACTTAAAGGCAGATAATAAACAGCCGGTGCCGAATAATAATACTGTAGTTTATTTTTAAAATATACTTCTAAATTTATTTTAGTCAATCATAAATCCCAGATGAAATTCTGCTGGTATAATTTTTCTAAAGTAATTATAATGAAAAGACAACCGGCAGTTTTTTGGATTTTAAGCAGTTTTTGTAGCTTATTTTTCTCGCTGTGGGCATTTATTTCATTAAACGAATGGTGGGTAGTGGGTATTAACAAAAATCTTGCAAACTACCATTGGGGCATAATTGCTGGAAGTGCCTGGTATTACGTAAACCCAAAAATATACTCAATAACTATGCTTACCGAGGGGGTGTTAATGTTAATTTGCTTACTGCCAGCAATTTATTTTATGATTAGCTACAATAAAACTAAGGCATATTATTGGTTTACACTATGTTTAATACTTCTAATTGTAATGCTTATTAGCGCTCAAATTACGCACCTATTTTAAAGTTTTATTAACCCTTTCCAAAGGGATTGGCTCAAAAAGTGGTTCAAAATTTATCTTTATTAGTGAAATCTTCGATGAAAACCTAGAGATATAAATTAAGAACCTTTATCATAACTATAGATTTTTCTTTTAAATATTCCCACCTAAGGTATTAGGTAGTTTGTTCTTTAATGACTTATAAAAAGAAAATATTTATGATAAAGGTTCTCTCAAAAAGCTATACTTTTTCTAATTCAGCTTTAATAAACGCTAATTCGTTTGCTGTTAAGTCGAAATTCATTGCACCTGCATTAGCAATTGCTTGCACTTTATTTCTTGCACCCGCCAAAACAATAGTAATTCCTTGTTGCATGGTTGTCCATCTTAATACAAGTTGAGCAACTGTTGCGTTTTTACTTTCAGCAATTGGCGTAATAACCTCTAAAAATGCTTTAACGTTTTTCAAGTTAAATTGATTGAAATAACCATTTCTGTGGTCATCATTTTTAAGCTTAACATCTTTAAAATATTTACCAGTTAATAATCCGCGTTCCATAGGACTATAAGCTATAATTCCCTTATTTTGCTCAATAGAGTAGGGCACTAAATCTTTTTCAATATTACGATTAAGCATACTATAAGAAACTTGATTAGAAGCAAGTGAAATATTTTTTTCTGCCTCTATCATTTGTTCTACACTATAATTACAAACACCTGCGGCTCTAATTTTACCTTGTTTAATAAGGTCATTTAGTGCTTCCATTGTTTCAGCAATTGGTGTAGTATCATCTGCCCAGTGTAATTGCAAAAGGTCGATATAGTCGGTTTTTAATCGTTTTAAGCTTTCCTCAACCTCTTTAATAATATTGTTTTTAGAGGTGTATTTATAAACAGGAATCTTTTTTCCATTTTCATCAAGATCAAAAAAATGTTCTCCTTTACCTTGATTGCTACCATCCCAAACCAAACCAAATTTGGTTAAAATTTGCACCTCACTTCTGTTTTTACCTTTTAAAGCATCGCCAATTAATTCTTCACTTAAACCTAGCCCATAAAAAGGAGCGGTGTCTAAAGTAGTTACGCCATGATCTATTGATGCATGAATAGCTTCGATAGAATCGTTTTTTTCATTTCCTCCCCACATGGTACCACCTATTGCAAAGGCACCATAAGTAATTGTGGAAAGTTTTAAATCTGTATTTCCTAATTTTCTATATTCCATTTGATGTATTTATTTAATGCCACAAAATTCTCGAAAAAATATGCGTCGCCATAATAACTTAAATCATGTTTAGGTATTATTAAAATAATAGGAAACAGGGAAATTTAGAAACTAGTCCAGATAATAATGTCTCAACTTTTGTAAGTTATCATCAAACTCATAAACCAAAGGTACACCCGTTGGAATTTCCAAAGTAGTAACTTCTTCATTTGTTAAGCCATCAATATATTTTATTAAGGCTCTTAAGCTATTGCCATGTGCCGCAATAATAATTTTCTGATCGCTTTGTAAGGCAGGCACAATCGTTTCGGTCCAAATGGGCAAAACGCGGGCAATAGTATCGCTTAGGTTTTCTGTTACTGGCAATTCAGCTTCTGTCAAAGTTCCATATCTCAAATCCGCTCCAGGGTATCTGGGGTCGTCTTTTTTTAGTGCTGGAGGTTCTTCATCAGGATCTCTTCGCCATTTATACACTTGTTCCTTACCATATTTTTCGGCAGTTTCAGCCTTGTTTAATCCTTGTAAAGCGCCATAAAAACGTTCGTTTAAGCGCCATGATTTTATCTCCGGTATCCACAAATGATCCAGCTCCTCTAACACAATGTGCAATGTTTTTATGGCTCTTTTTAATAAGGAAGTGAAAGCCAAATCGAAATTATATCCATTCTTTAATAAAATAGCACCTGCTTTTTTGGCTTCAATGTAACCGTTTTCAGAAAGATCTACGTCCGTCCATCCAGTAAATCTATTTTCGCGGTTCCACAAACTCTCGCCATGCCTAATCAATACTATTTTTTTCATCTTCAATGTAAATTGCAATCTCTAAATCAACAAAATGTAATATAGTATCATGTAAAATAAGTTGCAATAAAATAAATTTATATATTTGTTTTTCAGTTGTTTATGTTTTTTGTAGAAAAAAAGTGAACGTCAATATAATAATTGTTCAAAATTGATGTTTTATATAGAGTAGGTAATTATTATTGCTTGCAATCAACCCTAGTGAGTATTTCTTGATCGTATTTCTTAATATTTCATTATTAAGCTTAATCTCAAAAAGAGAAGTTTGATTTTGTATATATACTCATAAAAACAAAATTTCTTGTCTCAGTTAAAACAAGTCCAAAATTTGGGTTAGCTTAATCTGTGCTTAAAATATTGCCATATCAAAGTTTAAACTTAGTTTAATGATGTTATGGTGCTGTTACCGGTCAAGTGCTGTTTTTACCTAGGATTAGGGATGATCCAATTATGGTACTAAACACCTTGGCCTTTTTATTTCAAAAAAGAAAGTGGTTACATTATTAAAATACAACCACTTTTAAATTTATTTAGATAGTAATTTTTGGTGAATATGTTTGCCAGTCCTTTTTGCCATAACACCAGCAAAAAGCTTAAATAGAAACCCCTTATTTTTAAATACCTTACTTTTAATCATTTTTGATAAAAAATTTCCAATTAGGTTTTTTCTGTAAGCAATATTTTCAGTGTGTTTAATGTCACTGAAATTTCTATGCTTAAATCTTAAAATTTTATATTTCAGTAAGTTAACGCTGTCTTTTGGTATGGAGTGCTCTTTTTCTTTTATTTCGTTTTTTAATGTTTGTAATTGGTTGCAAAGGGATTTATGGTTTTTAATTTGGTACTGTTTATTCATAGGCTTTTATTAACGCTTCATTGTAGCAATTTTCTTTTATAGATGTATATGAAGATTAACAAAATTAGATAGACAAGGTTTTTATTAATTTGCTTAAAGTTAAAGCAAATTATATAACCCATTTTTTGGAAAGAATTTACTTAGCAACTTAATTTCGCCCTTTGGCTGATTATTTTTAGAGAAAATTCCATCCTTATTTGGAAAAGGATTTTCAACAGAAGGTAGATCTATAAGGTGATTACAATCTGTTATAGGTTGGTTGATAACTTGATTTTGTACGCCAGGTTTTCTTGTATTTTTCATCGTTCACATATTCTAAATAAAAGATTTGTTAAATGGCGCTTGATTTAGTTTATTAGAAATTAAATATTGTTGGACCTTTATAAACTCCATATTATGAATGGCCCTGATTGCAGATTTTAATGTTTCGCAACTCACACCAAGCTTCTCAGCCCAGTATTTACGGTCGCTTTCTTCAGCTACATCAATTAGTAGCATTTCTGTGTTGGTTGGGATGTGTTGTGGCTCCATAGCATTTACATTGGTACATAACAGAACAGCCTTGAAAGGGATTTGGTTTTGGCTTTTTTTTCTTTGACAAATTTATGATAAATTAAACTTGTTTGCTTTAAGTTGTTTGTTAACAGTTTGTTATGTGTTTGTGTTTTTAATGTTCAGCATCTATTTTAAAACCTTTTTGGGCATACAATAGTTTTAAGCATTATCTGTAAACAATTAATAAATTTAATATGAGCCTAGAAAAATATGTTGCCAAGAGGGATTTCTCTAAAACAACAGAACCAAAATCGGGGAAAATTAAAAATAATGGCAAATTATTATTTGTGATTCAAAAGCATGATGCATCGCGATTGCATTACGATTTTAGATTGGAAATGGATGGCGTATTAAAAAGTTGGGCGGTTCCAAAGGGCCCATCAACAGATCCTAAAACTAAGCGATTGGCTATGATGGTAGAGGATCATCCATATGACTACAGAGAGTTTGAAGGAATAATACCCAAAGGAGAATATGGTGGTGGAACCGTTATTGTTTGGGATGAAGGTACTTATGAACCTATTGAAAAAATAAAAGGTAAAAAAGCACAAGAGAAACACCTTTTGCAACAACTTAAATCTGGTTCTTTAAAAATAAACCTCCATGGAGAAAAACTTAAAGGTGAATTTGCCTTGGTTAAAACGCATGGAATGGGCGAAAACGGTTGGCTACTAATTAAGCATAACGATGAATTTGCTTCAACAAAGGACATAACAAAGTTGGATAAATCAGTTGTTTCAGGTAAAACCATTGAAAACATGGAAAAAACTTCTGAAAAAGTTTGGAAGGAAGGACATGAGCAACAGGTTAAACCAGAAAAAAAATCTGCAAAAGCAAAAAACACTAAGGAAACTGAGCATGTAGGCGAGAGTGAACAAATTGATGTAAAAGCGCTATTAAAAAAGTTACCGAAAGCATCAATGCCTAAAAAGTTGAAGCCCATGCTCGCCACACTTGTTGATGAGCCTTTTGATGATCCTGATTGGCAATATGAAGTTAAATGGGATGGTTATAGGGCTTTAGCATATGTGAATAAGGGAAATGTAGATCTGCAATCACGAAATGATAAATCTTTTAACGATAAGTTTTATCCAATTTATGATTTATTAAGTAACTGGAAAATAAACGCAGTGCTGGATGGGGAAATATTGGTGCTGAATGAAAAGGGAATTTCGAACTTTTCAGCTCTACAAAACTGGCGTAGCGAAGCCGATGGAGAATTGGTTTTTTATGTTTTCGATTTACTTTGGTATGATGGCAAAGACTTAACAGATTTACCCCTTAACCAGCGACAAGCAATTTTAAAGAATATTTTGCCTTTGGATGATGACCAAATTAGATTAGGAAAAGTTTTTAAGGCAAGTGGTATAGATTTTTTTGATGCAGCAGAAAGAATGGGACTTGAAGGAATAATTGCGAAGAAAAGTAGTAGCCTTTATGTCCCAAATCAACGATCAAAAGATTGGCTTAAAATTAAAGTACACAAAAGGCAGGAAGTTATTATAGCTGGTTTCACAAAAAATGCCAATACCAGTAAAAGCTTTAGTTCTTTGCTGCTTGGTGTTTTTAAAAAAGGCGTTTTGGAATATGTGGGTAAGGTAGGAACGGGCTTTTCAGATCAGTTGCAAAAAGAAATGATGAAACAGTTTGAACCTCTTATCATTGATGAAAGCCCTTTTAAGGTGCTGCCTGATGTGAATAAACCTTCCCGTTTCAGACCAAATCCTCCAAAAGCTAAAGCTACCTGGCTTAAACCTGAACTAGTTTGTGAAGTTGCATTTACGGAAGTGACAGAAGATGGAGTATTTCGACATCCATCTTTTAAAGGGATGAGAATTGATAAAAAAGCCAAGGAGGTGGTGCTGGAAACAGAAAAATCAACAAATGAATTACTGCACAATAAGGAAAATAAACATAATGAGGCTATTAAACCCCCAAAAGGAAAGCAACCAAAAACCTTGCTTAACCCTAAAGATGAAACGCAAGTACGTAAAATAAAAGGTCATGAACTAAAGTTTACAAACCTCAGCAAAGTTTACTGGCCAGAAGATAATGTGACGAAAAGAGATATGTTTAATTACTATTATCAAGTTGCTGATTATATTTTGCCATACTTAAAAGATCGACCTCAGTCTTTAAATCGTTTTCCAGGTGGCATCCACGGACCAAGTTTTTACCAAAAGGATGTTAAAGGAAAGGCACCAGAATGGGTTAAAACTTTCCCTTACGAAACCAGTAAAGGAGAGGAAAAGGAATATTTGGTGGGGGCAGACGAAGCAACGCTGATGTGGATGGCAAGCTTAGGCTGCATTGAGATGAATCCATGGTTTAGCAGAATACAAAGCCCCGATAACCCCGATTATTGTGTAATAGATCTTGATCCGGATAAAAACACTTTCAACCAGGTGATTGAAGCTGCATTAGAGGTTAAAAAGGTTTTGGATGCAATTGATGTACCGTGTTTCTGTAAAACTTCCGGATCAACCGGAATGCATATTTATATCCCGATGGATGCAAAATATAGTTACGATCAAAGTCAAATGTTTGCGAAAATTGTAGTAAATCTGGTTCATAATCAAATTCCAAAATTTACTTCTTTGGAAAGAATGATTTCTGCGAGAAAAGGAAAAATGTACCTCGATTTTTTGCAAAATAGGCCAGGGGCAACCATTGCTGGTCCTTACTCACTCAGACCGAAAATTGGTGCCACGGTTTCAATGCCTTTGCATTGGGATGAAGTAAAACCTGGCTTGAAGATGAAAGATTTTAATATTTTTAATGCAATAGCACGTTTAAAACTCGAAGGAGATTTGTTTAAGGGTGTTTTAGGAAAAGGAATAGATTTACAAAAAGCAATTGCCAAAGCAAAAGCAACATTTGGCTAACTTTGAAACTCTGTGGCTGCCTGCGGTTGGATAATAACAAATTTTATTAAATCAAATTCAGATTTAATTTTCTCTCTAACCCTTTCAATCGCATCCGTTAAATCTTTTGTATCAAGTTCGGGCTGAAAGGTTAAAATCAGCATCAACAGAATTTCCTTTGGAGATTGATAAGTAGTGAGTATGCTTACCACACTTACAACATCTTCATCAGCCTCTGCAATGGTTTTAATTTTTTGCTGGGTTTCGGGTGTAACCCCTTCGCCCATTAGTAAACTTCTACTTTCTCTAGCTAAAATAAAAGAAACAAAAACTAGTAAGGTTCCCACTAAAACAGATGCAAGTCCATCCAGAAATGGAAGGTTAAATGCATGACTGAATAACATTAAAACAAAAACAATCAGTAAGCCTAAAATTGCTGCTCCATCTTCAAATAGAACAAGAAAACCTGATGGATCTTTACTTTTTATTATGGCTTTCCACCAAGAAACACCATTTCTGGTTTTATTAAATTCTTTTAGGGCAACAATAAATGATGCGCCTTCAAACATAAAGGATAAACCTAAAACAACATAATTCCAGGTAGGATTGCCTAATACTTCTGGATGGCGAATGTGGGCAATACCCTGAGAGATGGAAACGATTCCACCTAATCCAAAAATCATTATGGAAACAATAAAAGACCAGAAATATAATTCTTTACCGTAACCAAAAGGGCGATATTGATCTGCAGGTTTTTGACTTCTTTTTAAACCATAAAGCAATAAAATTTGGTTACTCGTATCAACAGTAGAATGGATTCCTTCAGCAATCATGGATGAACTATTCGTAAATCCGCCAGCTATAAACTTGGTAAGTGCAATAAGTAAGTTAGCAGCTAATGCGCTATATATTGATTTGTTGGCTCTAGCCATAGTTCAGATGAAATAAAATTGATAAATGATTAACCATTAGATCAACATTTAGTTTGCAACTGACGAATAGAAATTTATTTTAAAATTTCGGGGATTATAACACTAATCCCCGAAATAATTTATCCTTTAAGAATTTCATTAATCAAATTAATCTCCTCAACGCTAAATTCTATATTATTTAAAGCCTTAATAGAATCTGTAATTTGTTCTGATTTACTTGCACCAATTAGTACAGATGTAATTCTATTATCTTTTAAAATCCATGATAATGCCATATGGGCTAGTTTCTGACCTCTTGATTTTGCTACTTCATTCAGTTTAGAAATAATTTCAATATTTGCTTTGGTAATGTTGCTTTCCTTTAAAAACACACCGCTAGTAGCAACTCTTGAATCTGCTGGGATGCCATTTAAATATTTGTCAGTTAACATTCCTTGAGCCAAAGGTGAAAAAGGAATACAACCAACGCCCGTATTTTCCAAAACATCAAGCAATCCATTTTCAACCCAACGATCAAACATCGAATATTTAGGCTGATGAATTAAACAATGTGTACCCATTTCTTTTAAAATATGGATTGCCTTTTCTGCCTCATGGGCTTCATAATTAGAAATACCAACGTAAAGTGCCTTTCCCTGTTGCACCATTAAACTTAAAGCAGCCATAGTTTCTTCTAATGGCGTTTCGGGATCAGGCCTATGGTGATAAAATATATCCACATAATCAAGCTTCATCCTTTTTAAGCTTTGATCCAAACTAGAAACCAAATACTTTTTTGAACCCCAATCGCCATAAGGCCCATCCCACATGGTATAACCAGCTTTACTCGAAATAATCATTTCATCTCGGTGATTTTTGAAATCGTCAGCTAGTATTTTACCAAAAACTTCTTCTGCTGATCCTGGAGGAGGACCATAATTATTTGCTAAATCAAAATGGGTAATCCCACTGTTAAAAGCTGTATAAATTAGATCCTTACTGTTTTTAAAAACATTTACATGCCCGAAATTATGCCATAAGCCCAGCGAAATAGCAGGTAATTTTAGTCCGCTTTTTCCACAACGGCGATACTGCATACTGCTGTAGCGATTTTCTGATATATATTGACTCATCTTTTTTATTTTGAAGAACAATGTTAAGTAGATTTTCGGAATTATTTTTCGGCAATAAATATTTAAAAATACACTCAATAAAGCATTGGGTATCGTTTTTGTTATAACTAAATCGATTTATTTGTATTCTTAAATTAATTTTTATATTTAGTTTTTATTATCAATGACCAATTTACCCTTAATATGAGTTTTAAAAAAATACTAGGTTTTGTTGCTCTTGCAAGTATTGCATTAACAGCCTGTCAATCTGAAAACAAAGAAGAAATATCTGTTGATGACATAAATACAGATACACTTAAGGTAGCAAAGCTAGTTCCTGATTCTTTTAAAAAGGACATAGATGGTAAGCAAACGGCACTTTATATCTTAAAAAATGCTAAAAATGCCGAAGCAGTTTTTACTAATTATGGCGGTCGTTTGGTGAGTCTTTCTGTTCCTAATCATGCAGGTAAAATGGTTGATGTTGTAGTAGGCTTTAAAAGTGTAAATGATTATATAAAATCAACAGAGCCCTATTTTGGTGCTACTATTGGCCGTTATGGAAACCGAATTGCTAAGGGAAAATTTACATTAGATGGAAAGGAATATACTTTGCCCACCAATAATGGGGTTAATACTTTGCACGGTGGCAATGCTGGCTTTCAGGCCGTAGTTTGGGATGCTAAGCAAATAGATGAACATACACTGGAACTTCATTATTTATCAAAAGATATGGAAGAGGGGTTTCCCGGCAATTTGGATGTTAAGGTTACTTATACTTTAACAGATGATAATGAATTAAAAATGGATTATGAAGCCAAAACCGATAAAAATACAGTCGTTAATTTAACTAATCATGCTTTTTTTAACTTAAATGGCGAAGGAAGCGGAAACATTTTGTATCATTCTATACAAATTTATGCCGATGAATACACGCCTGTTGATTCGACTTTAATCCCAACAGGGAAGATAGAAAAAGTAACAGGTACTCCTTTTGATTTTACTAAATTAACAAATATTGGAGCACGGATTCGTGATAAAGATCAGCAGCTAACCTATGGAAAAGGTTACGATCACAACTATGTATTAAACAAAACAAAAGGTTTAAATATGTTTCACGCAGCAACCGTAAAAGGAGATAAATCGGGTATTCTTATGGAAGTTTATACGCAAGAACCAGGTTTACAGTTTTATAGTGGCAACTTTATGCAAAGTAAAAACATATTTAAAACAGGAGCGAAGGATAAGTTTAGAACAGCATTTTGTTTAGAAACACAGCACTTTCCTGATTCTCCAAATCAGCCTAATTTTCCAAGCACTGTTTTAAAAGCCGGCGATATTTATAAAACCAGTTCCATTTATAAATTTAGCAATTAATTGAAAAATTGTAGTAGTAAATATGCTAATGAAAAGTAAAAGTTACTACTTTTTAAGTTAAATAGACGGTCAATTATGCTTCATTAATATTTGAAATTCGTAGGTTTGCAACATTAATAATACATTGCGGGCGGGATGGAATCAAATACAAGCCTGGTTGGGTACAAAAAAGATACCCTGCTAGAATTTTTTAATAAGCTACAGCCTTTAAAAGAGGAGGTAGTTTCTTTTGCTAAAAAAGAAACTTTTACAATAACAATTAAAAGAAATGAACTTTTAGATGTCATAACTCATTATAAAGATTGCATATTCTTTGTTCTTCAAGGGTTTATCAGGGGCTATATTGTTGAGGATAATAAGGAAATAACAACATCTTTAAATGGAGAACAATGCCTTATTGGGCAAATAAGGAGTCCTTCTATGTGTAAAGTGTTATATAATGAACATTTTCAAGCTTTAGAAGATACCACCCTTTTAGTTGCTCCTTACCATTTGATTGATTGCTTATATACCCATTTTCCTGAAACAAATGCCTTAGGCAGAAAATTACTCGCTATTCATTACCAAATTTCTTCCGAAAGATCAATTTTATCCAGAATACCTACTGCTGAAGCCAGATATAAACAGTTTGTCACAAATCACCCCGACCTTAACAATAGAGTATCTGTTAAAATTTTATCTAGTTATCTATGCATGCGTCTCGAAACTTTGAGCCGAATGAGAAGTAAAATCAAAAAAGATATTTAATCTATCTGTTAATCAGTAGCTTCTGATTTTATGAAGATCTTTTATTTATAATAAGTCTAAATAACTATATTTGCACACAATCATTAAGTAGATTTTGGCAGATAATACAGATAAAATACTTCCCGGTACTTTTAATCGCATTGATAAAGATTTGTTCGAGCGATCTTATGAGCTATATTGGGAAAAAGTTTATGCTGTTTGCTACAATAATATTCGCGAAGTAGAACCTGCAAAAGAAATGGTTCAGGATATTTTCAAATCTCTTTGGGAACGTAGAAGCGAGCTTGAGATACAAAATATTGAACACTATTTAATTCGTTCGGCTAAATTTAAAACTTTTGAGTACATAAGAAATAAAGTAAGCAGACAAAAACATGCCGAATTTCAAATGATGGATTGTTTAGAATCCAGTAATTGTACAGAAGAACAAGTTTTATTCAACAATTTAAAAGAAAAGGTTAATGTTCTGGTTGATACTTTACCATGCCAGTGCAAAAGGGTTTATAAAATGAGCAGGGAGCAAGGCCTTAGCAACAGAGAAATTGCAACCCTTCTTTATATTTCAGAAAGAGCTGTAGAATACCATATTACAAAGGCCATGGGCAAGCTTAAGGTAGGTTTGGCAAGCTATTAACTCAGGTCATTCAATCTTTTGACATTTCTTAACATAAAAACTTTACGGTACACTGTTTGTTATTTATATCTTTAAATAAAAAGTTAAAATTATGAAATGGTACAAATCAATCCCAATTATGCTAGTTTCAGTAGTGCTTATTCAAGGTTGTGTAAGCAATAAAAAGTACGCTGAACTAGAATCTACCTATTCGAAACTTCGTGAAAGAAATCAGGAACTAAGCGATAAATATCAAGATAGCCAGCGTGAATTATCAGGATCATCTAGTCGCGTAAAAAGTCTGGAAGAACAAATAAGATCCGAAAGGGCAAATGTAACCGCACTACAAGATGCCTTAAACAAGTGTTTATCATCAAGTAACCAAGGAAATGTGAACATATCTAAATTGGTTGATGAAATAAACAGCTCTAATAAATACATTCAGCAATTGGTAAATACCAAAAATAAAAGTGATTCACTTAATTTGGTGTTAACCAATAATTTAACAAGATCTTTAAGCCGTGAAGAAATGACTGATGTTGATGTTCAAGTGCTTAAAGGCGTAGTTTATATCTCTCTTTCAGATAATATGCTTTACAAATCAGGTAGTTATGAAATTTCTGATAAAGCAGGAGAAACTTTAAGTAAAATTGCAAAAATCATTACCGATTATCAAGGGTATGATGTGTTAATAGAAGGTAATACTGATAACGTGCCTATTTCGCAACCAAATATTCGTAATAATTGGGATTTAAGTGCGCTTAGAGCATCTTCGGTGGTACAAACTTTACAAAATAAATATGCTGTTGATCCTAAACGTTTAACAGCAGGTGGGCGAGGGGAATATAATCCTTTAGTGAGCAACGATAGTGCTGCAGGAAAAGCTAAAAATAGGCGTACACAAATTATCATAACCCCTAAACTAGATCAGTTTATGGAGTTAATTGGTAAAGCACCAGAAGCACAAAAATAATTAGAATCACCTAAAAAGGCTAAAACATACAAGTTTTAGCCTTTTTTATTTCATAATTTTTGATAAAAATAATCCCGGATTAATCCCTTTCCTAATTATATAGTCTGATAGATTTAAAAATATATAAGTCTCTATTTTTGTTTTAACAGCCTAATACTTTGAAGAAATGAACCCTGAAAATATTTATTCCAATGATAAGTGGGCAAATTACAACGGGATTTCGCCTTTAATATCAATTTTCAAAACTTTTCATCCACTCAGTTTGGAAATAGAACACATTATAAATACACAGACTTTTCCTGTGGTATTTAAAAAGAATAAGTTTATTTCATCACCACTTCATCGCAATAAGTATATTTTTTTGGTTTTAAAGGGCCTGGTAAGAGGTTATATGAAAAATGGAGAAAATGAAGTGACTACCTGGATGGCAAGAGAAAATGAATTAGTTGGAAATATTCGCAATTTTATGAATGAAGAACTTCCATCAGAGGAATATATTCAAACCATTGAAGAAGTAATTGCTGTGGCTGTTCCTATAAATATGACCCAGCAGCTGTATAATAATTTTGATATTGCAAATTACGTAGGTAGAAAAATGACGGAGCTTTATTACCTACAAGCTTGTGAAAGGGGGTTTATCTCCCGTTTACAATCCACTGAAAAAAAATACATTCGTTTTATTAAATCATATCCCGATTTGGTTGATCGGGCTCCGATAAAACATATCGCTTCTTTTTTAGGAATGAGAGTAGAAACACTTAGTCGATTAAGATCAAGATTGGAGCAAATAAGCTAAAACCTTTTAAGTGATATTTAAGCTTCAATAATTTAGGATAGTGTATTAGTAAAAACACTTTTTTCGTTGATTTTTTAATGGGCTATTATCTAAAAAATGCCCAAACTAACCTAACCATACATTAATTAAAAGAACAATTTTGGCATGATTGATGTAATTAATCGCCCTTTTATTAAAATTATATGAAAAACTTAAAAATTAAATTATTGTATATCAGTTGTTTGTAATCTTGTTTTGATTTTAGCAACTCTTTTACACTATTTAACATTTAACAATTATCTTTTTTTAAAAAAATATATATATTTGTTCTTACCCTTTCGAGGGTATGTTTTTCATAGGTAGATGTAGGGTCGAATACTTGTATTCGGCCCTTTTTTGTTTTATAAATCCTATTTTGTGCTGTTATGATAAAGAAGAAATTAATTGTTGCTATTACTGGAGCAAGCGGATCTATTTACGCTAAAGTATTATTTGATGAATTAACTAAGCTAAAAGATCAAATTGAAGCGGTTGGTGTGGTGATGAGTGATAATGCAAAAGAAGTTTGGGAATTTGAATTGGGTAATCAAGAATATAGCAACTATAACTTTACCTTTTATAGTAAAAATGATTTTAATGCACCATTTGCATCAGGATCGGCAAAATATGATACTATGATTATTGTACCATGCTCAATGGGAACACTAGGAAGAATAGCACATGGAATTTCAAATGATTTAATTTCCAGGGCTGCAGACGTTGTTTTAAAAGAACGCAGAAAATTAATAGCCGTAGTTCGCGATACGCCATTTAGCTTAATTCATATTAATAACATGAAAACGGTAACCGAAGCTGGAGGGATTATCTGCCCGGCAAATCCATCCTTTTATAGTTTACCAAAAAGTATGGAAGAAGTTGCCGGAACAGTGGTAAGCAGAGTTTTAGATCTTGCTGGTTTTGAACTAAATAGTTATCGTTGGCAAGAGAAATAACATCTTTTTTAAGGTAAAACTAGTATTTACAAACTCGCTAATAAATCGTGATTTGTTAATTTACTGTAAGTTTATATCAATCTAAAAACGTAATCCGACAATCTAAAATCAAAATTGTATCTTTGCAGGCTAAATGAAAAAGGTCGCATTTTATACATTAGGTTGTAAACTAAATTTCTCAGAAACGTCTACCATTGGTCGTTTATTTACCGATGCAGGTTATGGTGTGGTAGAGTTTCAAGATCAAGCTGATGTATATGTAATCAATACCTGCTCTGTTACGGAGCACGCTGATAAAAAATGCCGTAAAGTTGTTAAAGAAGCTTTAAAGCATTCTCCAAATGCTTATATTACTATTGTTGGCTGTTATGCACAGTTAAAGCCACAAGAAATTGCCGAAATTGAAGGCGTTGATATGGTTTTAGGTGCAGCGGAAAAATTTAGAATTGTTGAATTTATTTCTGATTTAACAAAACAACCAAAAGCAGTTGTTCACCAGCAAAGTATAGAAAAAGTAAACCATAATTTTATTGCTTCATATTCTATTGGAGATCGTACGCGTACTTTTTTAAAAGTTCAGGATGGTTGTGATTACCCTTGTACTTATTGCACCATTCCATTAGCACGTGGCGCTAGCAGAAGTGATACTATAGAAAATGTAGTAAATCGGGCTAAGATAGTTGCCGAAAGTGGTGTTAAGGAAATTGTTTTAACAGGAGTAAATCTTGGCGATTTTGGCATCCGTAATGGAAACCGTGAAGATAAGTTTTTTGATTTGGTAAAGGCTCTAGATGAAGTGGAAGGGATCGAAAGAATCAGGATCTCATCTATCGAACCTAATCTTTTAAGCAATGAAATTATTGAGTTTGTTGCTCAATCAAAGCGTTTTGTACCTCACTTTCATATTCCTTTGCAATCAGGTTCTGATAAAATTTTAGGTTTAATGCGCCGTCGTTATCGTAGAGATTTATATGTAGAACGTGTTGCTAAAATTAAAGAAGTAATGCCACACTGCTGTATCGGTGTAGATGTTATTGTGGGCTTCCCAGGCGAAACTAAAGAGGATTTCTTGGATACTTATCAGTTTTTAAATCAACTGGATATCTCTTATTTACACGTGTTTACCTACTCGGAGAGGGAGTTAACACCAGCTGCTGATATGAAAGGTGTGGTAACCGGTAGCGAGCGTAACGAAAGAAGTAAGATGCTTCATATTTTATCAGATAAAAAAAGACGGGCATTTTATGAATCTCAAATTGGTAGTAACGCCGAAGTTCTTTTTGAAGCAGATCATAAAGCTGGTTATATGCACGGTTTTACTAAAAACTACGTTAAAGTTAGAGCTAAGTACGATCCTGTTATGGTTAATGAATTAAAAGCGGTTAAGCTTTTAGAAATTACTGCCGATGGAGAAGTAGAAGTTGCCGAACTGGAAACGGCTTACGCACATCATTAAGAAGAAAATTCATAAAGTTTTATTGCATTTCTCAATTTGTGGGTTTTATAGGTCTTTAAATGGCTTTTATATTACCTTATCTTAAAACTTTGTTCGGTTTTACATCTATCTTTAGTGTTTAGCCTTTCAGCTTTCTTTACTATCTTCGCAACAAATAATTTTTATGTTTCCTACCGTTTCGCATTTCCTACAATATTTATTTGGCATCAATTTGCCACTGCCCTTTAATACTTTTGGTGTTTTTGTTGCACTTGCATTTGTTACGGGTTATTGGGCTTTTACTCAAGAATTAAAACGTAAAGAGGCTTTAGGGATTCTTCACCCTGTGAAAAGAACAATTACTATAGGTAAAAAAGCAACCACTACTGAGTTAATTTTTAATGGCTTATTCGGTTTTATTATCGGTTATAAATTGGTTTACGCACTGCTTAACTATAGTTTGTTTGTAAGCGATGCCCAAACGGTTTTATTATCTGCAAAAGGAAATGTTATTGGTGGTTTGTTTTTTGCTGGTTTATTTGCTTACTGGGATTACAAAGAGAAAGATAAGCATAAGCTAGCCACGCCTAAAGATACTGTTGTAACCATACATCCATATCAGTTAATGAGTAATATGATTGTATGGGCTGCCATTTGGGGATTTTTAGGTGCAAAATTCTTTGATAACTTGGAATATTGGGATGATTTTGTTCAGCACCCGATTGATAGACTTTTATCTTTTAGTGGTTTAACTTTTTATGGTGGTTTAATTTGTGGTGGTGCTGCAGTTTTATACATAGCTAAAAAAAATAACATTAAGCCTTTGCACATGTTGGATGTTGGTGGACCAGGAATGATGCTTGCTTATGCGGTGGGGCGTATTGGCTGCCATTTAGCAGGTGATGGCGATTGGGGAATTGTAAATAATAACCCAAAACCATTTTCATGGTTGCCAGATTGGCTTTGGTCGTATAAATATCCAAATAATGTAGTAGGTGAGGGGATTCCGATTCCTGGCTGTACTGGAAAATTTTGCAATGAACTGGCTCAAGGTGTTTATCCAACCCCAATTTACGAAGTAATTATCTGCTTAATCCTTTTCGCTTTTCTTTGGAGCATCAGAGATAAAATAAAAGCACCAGGCTTAATGTTTGGAATTTATATGATTTTAAACGGTGTTGAACGTTTCTGTATCGAGTTAATCCGTGTAAACTCAAAATATCATGTGCTTGGTTTACCACCATTTACACAAGCAGAAATGATCTCTACATTTTTAGTTTTTGGCGGTATTATACTTTGTGCTTATTCGCTAAGAAATAAAAATAAATTGGCTTAGGCCGATTATTAATTAACCAAAATTCTACTTTAAATCATTTAAGGATATGGATTACGAATTACTCTGTAATAAGGTAATTTCAATTGTTAGACTTACGGCTAATTTCATCCGTAAAGAATCTATGCAATTTGACGCTGCAAAAATCGAATATAAAGGACTAAATGATATGGTTTCTTATGTAGATAAAACCGCAGAAGAGAAATTGGTTCGCAATCTTGAAAAATTAATCCCTGATGCTGGTTTTTTAACCGAAGAGAAAACCATAAATAAGGTAGGTAAAACGTATACTTGGATTATTGATCCACTTGATGGTACAACAAACTTTATTCATGGTATACCAACATATGCCATTAGTATCGCTTTGTACGAGGATGATAAAGCTGTATTAGGCGTTGTGTACGAAATAAATAGAGGAGAAATGTTTTATGCCTACAAAGGTAGTTCAGCTTTCCTTAATAAAAAGGAAATTAGTGTTTCTGTAAATCCTGATTTAAAATCGAGTTTACTCGCTACAGGTTTTCCATACTACCAGTTTGATAAGCAAGAACAATATTTAAAGTTATTAGCAGAAATGATGCAAAAAACGCATGGTTTACGTCGCATTGGCTCTGCTGCAACCGATTTAATTTATGTGGCTTGCGGTCGTTTCGATGCTTTTTTTGAATATAATCTTCAACAATGGGATTTTGCTGCCGGATGTTTTATTGTTCAGCAAGCAGGTGGAGAGGTTCTGGATTTCTCCGGAGGAAATGATTTCTTTAATAAGAGAGAAATACTAGCCACCAATGGTAAGTTAACTACCGAAATCCTTACTTCTATAAAAAAGTATTTCTAAGGATTTCTTTTGAAGTCTGAACTAAATTTCCTTATAAATAAAAAGGCTTACTAATTTCTTAGTAAGCCTTTTTATTTATGTACTATGAAAAATGCTCTATTATAATGCTTCTGATACTACATCAGTAACCTCAGGAACCATTCTTTGTAGTAAGTTTTGAATACCTGATTTTAACGTTAATGTAGAAGAAGGACAACCGCTACAAGATCCACGCAATTCTACCGTTACTACACCTTCATCGAAAGATTTGTAGCTAATTGCGCCACCATCCTGCTCAACCGCAGGGCGAACGTAGTCATGTAAAATTTGCTGAATTTTAATTTCGGTTTCAGTACCTTCAAAGCTAGGGGCTTCTTCAGTAGTTGCATCCTTAATTTTTAATTCAGATTCAACAGCACCTTTAACAAATTCTTTCAAAATGGCTTCAATATCAGCCCATTCTGCATCTTCTGTTTTAGTTATTGTTACAAAGTTGCTGGCAAAAAATACACCAGAAACAAAGTTAAATTTGTATAACTCTTTTGCAAAAGGAGAGTGTTCAGCGCTTTCTTTAGTAGCAAAATCCTCGCTACCATTAATTAACAGCTTATTAACCATGAATTTCATGGTTGCTGGGTTAGGAGTTTGTTCTGTATATACGTTAATCGTCATGTCTTAATCAATTTGAATAAACAAAATTAAACAATTACTCATTAATAAAGCTTGGCACTGCTGTCTGTTTAGCGTCAATTTAATTTAACCTAAAAAACACCTGTATAATTAAACGGCGTAATCGTTCTTAACTGTACCTTAATACTTTCTGCAACAGATAAACCTTCAATAAATTCGGCAATACTAGCAGCATTTATTTTAGAATTGGTTCTAGTCAACTCCTTTAAGGCCTCATATGGATTAGGATAATTCTCTCTACGTAAAACGGTTTGAATAGCTTCAGCAACTACAGCCCAGTTATCATCTAAATCAGCATGAAGTGCAGCCTCATTTAATAAAATTTTATTTAAACCACGCAAAGTTGATTGTATTGCAATAAGTGTATGACCAAACGGAACACCAACGTTTCTCAATACTGTTGAGTCAGTTAAATCTCTCTGCAGGCGAGAAATAGGTAATTTAGCCGCAAAAAACTCAAATAAGGCATTAGCGATTCCAGCGTTTCCTTCGGCATTTTCAAAATCAATTGGATTAACTTTATGTGGCATAGCAGATGAACCAATTTCTCCTGCTTTAATTTTTTGCTTAAAGTAGTTTTTAGAAATGTACGTCCAAATATCTCTATCTAAATCTATAATAATGTTGTTAATACGTTTTAAAGCATCACATTGTGCTGCAAATTGATCGTAGTGTTCAATTTGTGTCGTGTGCTGTGCTCTGGTTAATCCTAAAGTATTATTTACAAAATCGTTTGAAAAATCTACCCAATTTACCTGTGGATAGGCAATATGGTGTGCATTGAAATTTCCTGTTGCTCCACCAAATTTCGCGTTATTAGGAATGGCTTTTAAATTATTTAGCTGTATGCTTAAACGCTCAGCAAATACTAAAAACTCTTTACCTAATTTAGTAGGAGAAGCAGGTTGCCCATGTGTGTGTGCAAGCATTGGTATATCTTTCCATTCAATAGCTAAAGCATTAATTTTTTCAATTAATGTATCAATAGCTGGATAGTAACTTTCGTTTAAAGCTAATTTAATTGAGAAAGGAATAGCTGTATTATTAATGTCTTGTGAGGTTAAACCAAAATGGATAAACTCTTTATAATCTTGCAATGAAAGCGCATCGAATTTACTTTTAATAAAATATTCTACAGCTTTCACATCGTGATTGGTTACTTTTTCAGTTTCCTTAATTTCTAATGCATCAGCTTCAGAAAAGTTTTCGTGTATTTTACGTAATTCAGCATATAAACTTTTATCAAAGTTTTCTAAGCCGGGTAAATTAATTTCGCAAAGAGCGATGAAATATTCAATTTCTACAAAAACACGATATTTGATCAGCGCTTGTTCTGAAAAGTAAGAAGCTAAACTTTCAGTTGTTTTTCTGTAACGGCCATCAACAGGTGAAATAGCTTGTAGTGCGGTTAAATTCATTATGCGGATTATATTTTGCGCAAATTTACTACAATTGATGGATTTTAAGGTCTTAACCGTAAAGAAATGGTATAAAACAAAAAAGTCCTGATTTACATCAAGACTTTCTTTTGCCGTACTAAAGGTTTATTAATGTTTAACTTCAGTTTTAGTAGTTGTAGTTTTAACAGTAGTATCTTTTTTAGAAGTATCAGCTTTAACTGTAGTATCAACTTTGTTTGTATCAGTAACGATAGTAGAAGAATCAGTTAAAGTAGTATCTGAACCTTCAGCTTTTTTTTCTGATTTACAAGCAACAACTGATAAAGATAAAGCTAAAGCTAAAAAGCCTAATTTGAATGCATTTTTCATTTTTTGAATTTTTTTAAAGTAATTAATTAATTTACTGTTTAATGCCGCAAAGGTAAAAAGGTAACCCGATATTTTTAAAAAAAAATAAAATAATTTTTGTCTGCCTATTTTGGGTTACCGTTTAACAGGTATTGTATTAAGCATTATAGCAGCTCTAAATATTTTTGTCTGCCTATTTTGGGTTACCGTTTAACAGGTATTGTATTAAGCATTATAGCAGCTCTAAATATTTTTGTCTAATATTGGGTTACTATTTACAGAAAAAGGTATTAATTGGTGAATAACAGTTTAAACAGTTCAGTTCCAACAGATAGAGAGGTTATTTTAGGTATTCTAAATAACTCTGAGGATACATTAAATAAGTTGTACAAAGGGTATTTTGCGATGATTTTGCAGTTTATCCTTAATAATAACGGTAATGAAGATGATGCAAAAGATGTTTATCAGGAAGCCATTATTATATTGTATAATAAAATTAAAGAGGGAAATTTTGAACTTAGCAGTAAGCTTAAAACTTACATTTACTCGGTTTGCCGTCGTATTTGGCTAAAAAAATTGAGCCAAAACAGTAAAAAGGCAGGTAACATTACAGATTACGAAGATGTATTTGTTGTGGAGGAAGATGTAGATTACCATGAAGAGAAAGATTTGCAGTTTGTGAAAATGCAATCGGCACTAGATCATCTTGGTGAGCCTTGTAAAACTATTATTCAGGATTTTTATATTAACAATTTATCCATGCAGGATATTTGTGAAAAATTTGGTTATACCAACACGGATAATGCCAAAACGCAAAAATATAAGTGCCTGCAAAGGTTAAAGAAAATATTTTTTCAACCATAATAATTGAAATGAGAAACGATTTAGAGTTAGATGCAATTATTGAAGATTATCTTTTAGGTAAACTTAACCCACGAGAAACTGAGGCTTTTGAACAACTGCGTCGAAATGATGCTGCTGTTGATCATAAAGTGGTTTCGCATAAGGTATTTTTACAATCTATGAAAGATTTTGCTGTTCAATTGCGCTTAAAAGAACAATTAAATAGTATCCATTCAGAAATTGATGTTGAAAAATTAGCTTCTGAATTAAGGCCACATCCTTCACGTATTGTTAAAATGTGGCGTAAAAATAAAGCGGCTATATCTATAGCGGCATCCTTTGTTCTATTATCCTTAGTATCTATATATTCACTTCAACACAACAGCCAACAAACAGATCGTTTGGTGCAAATGCGTATGGAAGTAAATAATATCAAGAAATCTCAAAGTAATTTAATCAGGAATATTAAAACCAGTACAACACAAGCTAATCAAAGCCCTAAGGCAATTAACCCAGGTAATTTTGGGGGTACAGGTTTTGCAATTTCTTCAAATGGTTATATTTTAACTAATCTGCATGTTATAAACGGTGCTGATTCAGTTTACATTCAAAATAATAAAGGAGAATCTTTTAAAGTTAAAACCGTTTATTCTGATCCTCAGTATGATATTGCCATACTGAAAATTAACGATAAGAGTTTCGATAACTTATCGGCTTTGCCTTATACCATTAAAAGAAATGGAACTGGCGTAGGAGAGAATGTTTATACACTGGGCTATCCGAAAGATGACGCTGTTTTGGGCGACGGTTATATTAGTTCAAAAAATGGCTTTACAGGCGATACTACTCAATATCAAGTTTCTATTCCTGTTAATCCAGGTAATAGTGGTGGACCATTATTGGATAATAATGGAAACCTTGTAGGTGTAATTAGCGCAAAAAATTTAGCAGACGGTGCTGCCTTTGCAATTAAATCAAAATATATTTTAGAAGCCATGAGAGCAATTCCACAAGATTCTTTAGGAAAGAAACTTAGTGCAAATAAGAAAAGCGCTCTTGCTGGATTAAAACGTACCAAACAAATTGAAAAATTACAGGATTACGTTTTTATGATTAAGGCTTATTAATTTACCCAAATAAATTAATTTTCTTGAAACCTTGTAGGCTAAGCCCTTCAAGGTTTTTTTTATTTATAATCTGAGTGTTTAAAATAATATAAAATCTATGTATTTAGTATAGTATTGTTTAAGTTTGTGTTAATCCAATAATTTAATTAATATTATTATGAGTATTAGACTAGGCGATACCGCACCGAATTTTAAGGCCAATACATCCATTGGTGAAATAGATTTTTATAATTTCTTAGGCGATAGCTGGGGTGTTTTATTTTCTCATCCTGCAGATTATACACCTGTTTGTACTACTGAGCTTGGGCGTACGGCTGCATTAAAGAACGAATTTGAAAAGCGTAATGTTAAGGTTTTGGCTTTGAGTGTTGATACAGCTGAATCTCATAAGGGCTGGATTAACGATATTAACGAAACTCAAAATACATCTGTAGAGTTTCCTATTATTGCCGATCCGGATAAAACCGTTGCTAACCTTTACGATATGATTCATCCAAATGCATCAGAAACATTAACAGTAAGGTCTTTATTTGTAATTAGCCCTGATAAAAAGGTTAAATTAACTATTACCTATCCTGCATCAACTGGAAGAAATTTTAATGAGGTTTTAAGGGTTATTGATTCTTTACAACTTACAGCCAACTATAGCGTGGCTACACCTGCAGATTGGAAGGATGGGGAAGATGTTATTGTTGTAAATAGTATTAAAACGGAAGATATTCCTGCTAAATTTCCTAAAGGACATCAGGTTATTAAGCCATATTTACGCACAACGCCACAACCAAATAAGTAATTTTAGGGTTTTTGCAACTTTATTGTGTTATAACTTTAAACCATTTCAATTATTTATGTAAATTATTATATTTGGTTGTTTTGTTTCAATATTAACGCTCACTTAATAGATTCTTTTTCGATTCGTTTAGAGTAAATGCTGATCAAGGCAAAAATCATCCTATTTATTTTATATATTTTTTTATTTTTTATGGCGAACGGAAAAGTTAAGTGGTTTAACACTCAAAAAGGCTTTGGATTTATTGTAACTGATGACAATAAAGATTTATTTGTGCATTTTAAAGATGTTTTAGGTGGAATTAATAGTATTCAAGAAAACGATGATGTTGAATACGAAGTTGCTGAAGGCAGAAAAGGCTTACAAGCTATTAATGTAAAAAAAGTTTAATTAATTATACTTGTTTACAACCTATTTAAAAGCCACTCTATTATTGAGGGGCTTTTTTTGCGTTAATAATATTGTATAATCTGTGCCCTTATAATAATATTTCCGCTATTTGCAGCTTTTGTGAAAATTAAAAATTGGTTCTGAGCTGGCTTGATCTTATATTTTTTTACTAGATCCTCAGGTTTGGATGGATAATTTCTAACAATTACATTGGCATTTAAGTGTTGCAATTTTTTAAGTTGACTGCTTAAAAGAATTTCTTCAACTTTAAAGATCCTTCCAGGAAATTCAGCATGAACTTCTTTCGCAATATATAGTTGAGTTTGGGCATCGAGCTTTGTTAATTTATACCGCTCAGCAATTAAGTTAAATGCGCCCGATTTTAAAAGTGCTGCATCGGGCTCGTATAAATAATCGCCTTCAAAAACCTCTTGCGTATAATTTATACTTATATCAGATTCTGATTTTAAGAAGCTAAAGGTTTTTACGGCTTCATTTAATGTTGTTGCTATAAATTTTGTTTCCCCAACAAAATCGCTATCAATAACCCAAAGAATTTCCTTGCATTCATTTTTAAGGCTTATTATATGTATTTCACTAACCTTTCCAAGCTCTTTTAGTCCAGCAGTTAAATCTAAAAGTGGTGCTGTTTTTATAATTAGCCTTTTGGATTTTGATAAAATTAAATCGAGGTTTGAAATCACGTCAGGTGTACAATCTTTAAGTATAAAAACTTTACCCTTTTCTGCTCTTCGTGCTGGGTCGATGTAAATGGTATCAAAAATTTGCTTACTACCTTTAATATACTCTAAGCCATCAACAGCACAAAATATTATGTTATCAGCTTTTAAAACCTTTGCGTTGTGACGAGCAATTTCTGATAAATCATCATTAATTTCACAATGGATAACTTCTTTTGTCACTTTTGAAAAGAAAAAAGCATCCACGCCAAAACCACCTGTCAAATCAATTAATAAATTACCTTTTGCAAGTTTAGCCTTATGTTGCGCTGTGATCTCTGATGAGGTTTGCTCTATAGAAAGCGGTGGTGGATAATAAATATTTGGTGTATTAAACCAAGATGGTAGCTTTTTTTCCGATTTCTTTTTAGCCGTAATTTGTCCAGCTAATTCAGCAGAGGTAATGTTTTCAAATAAACTTTTAGATAAAGCAATTTGATTTACATCAGCATTTAAGTTTTTACTGATATAATCCTGTACTGCTTTATCTAAAATATTTTTATTCATTTGTAGCTTTATTTTTCATAACCATTTGGCAGGTATAACGACTTTTAACCTCAAGTAAAATGTCCTTATTTACTGTAACACGATCTATCGTTTGCTGGTTATAATACCTAATGGTTACCAATTCAAGCCCTTTGTTATACTTTATCGTGAAATTGTGAGATAAATCAGCGATTAACTTTTCAATTTTACGTTCGTTATCATCAATACTTACAGAAAAACTGATGGCAGAATTTAGCATCGTATTTATCTTGATTTGATGTTTATGGAAAAGTTCAAAAATATTGCTTAAGTTTTCTTCAATAATGAATGAATAATCTTTAGGTAAAATGGATATCAAAGCCTGGTTAATCTTAAAAATAAAAGATGGAACAGGTAAGGGGTTGCTATCCTTTGTAATGGCTGTACCGGTAGTTTCTGGCTCTATAAATGAACGTACAAATAACGGTATGTTTTTATTTTGTAGTGGTTTAATCGTTTTTGGGTGAATAACCGTTGCACCATAATAAGTTAGTTCAATGGCATCATGGTAAGATAGTTGAGGAATTTTTTCTGTATCATCAAACCACTTCGGATCTGCATTTAAAACTCCAGGAACATCTTTCCAAATGGTGAGCGCTGCTGCATTTAAGCAAGAAGCAAAAATAGCTGCCGAATAATCAGAGCCTTCTCTCCCTAAGGTAGTGGTATAGTTTTCACTCGTTCCGCCAATAAAACCCTGTGTTACAATTATATTATTTTCAAGCAAAGGCAATAAATCCCTTTGAATAATTTGATTTGTTTTTTCCCAATCTACTTTCCCTTCACGGTAGGTATTATCGGTTTGAATATAGTTTCTGGCATCAGCCCAAAGTGCTTTATTCCCAGTTTCATTTAACCATGCAGCTACAATTTTGGTAGATACAACCTCGCCTATGGATACAATTTGATCGTAAATGTAATCATCGTTATTATCAGGTTCATCCTCAATAAGCCAATCAATTTCTACAAATGTGTTGGCTACATCGTTATAAACAGGATTGGTTTTATTTTCGAAAAGATCTTCAATAATGCTAAAATGAAAGTGCTTAATCTCCTCAAAAATAGCATGTGCTTCATCATTTTGAGCCAAATATGCTTGGGTAAGTTCTTCCAGTTTATTGGTCATTTTGCCCATTGCAGATATTACAATCAGCAGATTTCCTTTTTTATAATCCCGAACAATATTAGCCAGGTTTTTTATACCTGCGGCATCCTTAACTGAGGCACCTCCAAATTTAAAAATATCCATATTTTAAAATGCCTTTACTTGTGTTTTAGAAAGTGATGCGTTTAACCAACCGTTTTCCAAATCAGCACTATACTTGTTATAAAAATTAATTGCAGGCTCATTCCAATCTAAAACTTGCCATACCATTCCGTTGTAGTTTCCTTCTTTTGCCTCTTCAACAACCTTTTCAAAAAGGATTTTACCAATGCCCTTACCGCGATATTCTTCTGTAACGATAAAATCTTCAAGGTACAATCTGCATCCTTTCCAGGTAGAATATCTGGTATAGAACAGCGCAAAGCCAATAATTTCATTATCAATTTCGGCAACGTAAGCTTTCCAAACTGGTTTTAAGCCAAAGCCGGCATCAATAAATTCTTCTAAAGTTACGGTTACCTCTTCTGGTGCTTTTTCATAAACTGCCAGCTCATTAATTAGTTCTAATAATCTTTCACAATCCGTAGCACGTGCAGTTCTAATATTTGTATTCATTTTATGTTATTCGTTTTTATGGAGCGCTTAAACCTTTATATTTTGAAAAAAATCAGATTGATATCTTCATTAAAGTATTTTAATTGATGGAAATGTCGTTTTTGAAGTGTTTAATTACTCTTTTCCCAAAAATACCACTTCCAACTCGCACCATGGTGCTACCTTCTTCAATAGCAAGTTTATAATCGGCACTCATTCCACTCGAAATTTCTTTAAAAGAATCTTCCTTTCTGAAGAAACTAAGCTTTAAACCATCAAAAAATACTTTAAGCTCATTAAACTCAATGGCAATTTGCTTTTCGTTTTTAGTGTTTGTTGCAATTCCCATTATACCCACAATGCGAATATTTTTTAATTGCGCATATTCTTCAGATCGTAAAAGCTCGATTGCCTCATCAAAGCCTAGTCCAAATTTCGTGTCTTCATCAGCGATATATATTTGTAGTAAACAATCAATTACACGCTTATTTTTAAGGGCTTGCTTATCTATTTCCTGCAGCAATTTAATGCTATCAACACTATGAATTAACTTAACAAATGGGGCAATGTACTTTACCTTGTTGCTTTGCAAATGACCAATTAAATGCCATTCTATATCCGTAGGTAATTGGCCATGCTTTTCAACCATTTCCTGAACCTGGTTTTCGCCAAAAATACGTTGACCAGCATTGTAAGCTTCCTGTATAGACTCTACAGGTTGAGTTTTTGAAACTGCAATTAACTTGACTCCGTCAGACTCAACTTCGCTTTTATATTGTTTAAGATTATCAGCTATGCTCATTTATAACTATTTTTGGGTAAAATTAATAACCTTGCCGCAATTTGGGCAAAAAATAATGTTTTAATTCAAAGATGAGAAGATTAATATGGGTTTTAGGAGTTACATTTTTATGGATTGGCTGTAAGCCAGGCATGCCTAATGATGTGATTAAGCCTGATAAGATGGAGGAAATTTTATATGATATTCATGTTGCTGATGGTTACGTATCAACTATTTATGTAACCGACTCGGCAAAAAAAGTAGCTGCTTCTTTTTATAACGGTATTTATAAAAAATTTAATACAGATTCTGCCCAATACAGTAAAAGTATGGCTTATTATAATGCGCATACAGATGAGCTGGGGAAAATTTATGCCAACATTTCTAAAAAATTGGAGTTGCAAAAAAGTAAAATGCAAAAAATAGAATCTGAAAAAATATCTAAGTTAAGTGAAGCTGTACCTACTTTGGCTACGGATAAAGCTTTAAAGAAATTGAAAGCTGCAAGCAAAAAATTAAAGAAAGCAGATACCTCAAAAATTAAACCTGAGCCGGTTAAAGCACAATAATTATGTTATACCCCGAAAATTGTTTAGAGAGATTAGGTTTTGTAGAGGTTAGGCAATTGATCAGTAAGCATTGTTTAAGCCCAATGGGCCAGGCAATGGTGCAGAAAATGCAGGTGATGAATCGCTTTGATCAAATTGATAAATTTTTAAAACAAACCAACGAATTTAAAAGTATACTCCAAAACCAAGAGCCTTTACAGATTAATACTTTTTTTGATATAAAATCTTTAGTCGATAAGATTAGAGTAGAAGGCACATATTTATTAGAAGATGAATGGTTTCAGGTTTATACATCCCTGCAAACTGTATTTTCTGTTTTACGCTTTTTTGAAGAAAGGGCAGAAGTTTATCCAACATTAGAAGCCTTGTTTGAGCATTTACCTATCGAAAAAAATATCCTTCGTAAAATAGAGACCGTAATTGATCCAAAAGGTAAAATAAAGCCCAATGCATCAAAAGAGCTTCAAGAAATTACCTCTGCAATTGCAAAAACAGAGCAAGATGTACGCAAGCGAATGGATTCTATTTATAAGCAGGCTATTGCTAATAACTGGGTTGCCGATGGTAGTTTAACCATTCGTGACGGAAGAATGTGTATTCCTGTTTTGGCAGAAAACAAGCGTAAATTGAAAGGTTTTGTTCACGATGAATCTGCAACAGGACAAACCGTTTATATAGAACCTGAAGAAGTTTTTACATTAAATAATAAACTACGTGATTTAGAGTTTGACAAACGCCGTGAGATTATTAAAATTCTTATTGCCTTAACGGATGAACTTCGCCCATATTCGCCACTGCTTTTATCTTATCATGGTTTCCTTACTAAGCTGGATTTTGTAAGAGCAAAGGCTTTATTTGCTTTAGATATTGAGGCAGAAATGCCAGGACTTAAAAAAGAGCCTAAAACAAAGTTGATTAATGCAAGACATCCTTTATTGATGCTTTCATTTACGGCAGAGAAGAAAACCGTAACACCATTAAACATTCATATTGATGCAGAAACCAGGGTTGTATTGGTATCTGGACCGAATGCAGGGGGCAAATCCGTTTGTATGAAAACGGTTGGTTTGCTTCAAATTATGTTGCAAACAGGTTTACTTATTCCTGTTGATGCCAATAGTGAGGTTGGAATATTTGAAAACATCTTTGCTGATATTGGCGATGACCAATCCATCGAAAGCGATTTAAGTACCTACAGTGCGCATTTAAAAAAGATGCGTTATTTTGTTGAACATGCATCGCCTAAAACCATGGTTTTAATAGATGAGTTTGGTACCGGAACCGATCCTCAATTTGGAGGGCCAATGGCGGAGGCTGTTTTAGAAGTTTTAAATAACAAAAAAGTTCGTGGTGTAATTACCACTCACTACTCCAACTTAAAGCTTTTTGCGGGCAATACCGAAGGATTGGAAAACGCATCCATGTTGTTTGATAATACCAAAATGAAACCCCTTTATATTTTGGAAATGGGTAAACCTGGAAGTTCTTATGCTTTTGAAATTGCACAAAATATAGGCTTACCAAAAGAGGTGATTGAATTGGCTAAATTAAAAACAGGATCGAACCAAAACCGAATGGATACTTTGCTGGTAGATTTGGAACGTGAAAAGAAAACCATTTACGATACTAAAGTAAGTTTAGCGAACCAGCAAAATAAAGCCCGGAATTTGGTTGCCGAGAATGAAAAACTCAAGTCGTTTTTAGAAGAGAATAAAAAAATACTGATTAAGGAAGCTAAGCAAGAAGCGCAAAACATTATTAAAAATGCAAACAAGCTTGTTGAAAATACCATTGCGGAGATTAAGGAAAAACAGGCAGATAAGGTTGCAACTAAAGAACTTAGACAAAATTTGCAAAAGGAATTGGTTAAAAACGAAGTTAAAGTAGAAAAACCAAAACCACAGCCAGTAATTGTTGATGGTAAAATTGAGGTAAATGATTGGGTTAAGTTTAACGATAGCGAAACAACAGGACAGGTTTTGGAAATTAATCGTGATAACCTGGTGCTAGCCATTGGCGATTTACGCTCGGTAGTGAAAAAGAACAGGGTGCAGAAAATTAGTAATAAGCAAGCCAAAAAAGTTGTACAAAGCAACTCTTTTGCAGGCCGTATGAACGAAGCTGTGAGTGATTTTAGAGCAGAACTAGATTTGAGAGGTAAAAGAACTGAAGATGCACTGCATGAAGTAGAAAAATATCTTGATAGGGCAATTATGCTCGGCTTCCCTTCAATAAAACTTATTCATGGTAAGGGCGATGGTATTTTACGGAAAATGATTAGAGAATATTTAAGAAAATACAGTCAGGTAAACCGTATGGAAGATGAACACGCCGATAGAGGAGGGGATGGAATTACCTACGTTTATTTAAATTAATAAATTTATTTCTTAAAAGAAAAAGACCACAGAGGCATAAAAAAAATCCTTTGTGGTCTTTTTTTTGCTTCAACCGGCATCCATTAACCCATAATTTAGCGTTCCATAAATATTGCTCAAGGTTCCAAATAGGTAGCTTGGTGTTAATTATATATCCATTGACGTAATAAGACTATAATTTGGGGTTATTCAAACTATAATTTGGCATTTGGTAACCAACAATTTAATGTTTTGAACGTATAATTAATAGTGGTAAGGCTGAAGATATAGTTAAAGAACCAGAAGCGATCACTAAATTATATATCCAGCTATATATTTTTGGTCTCGTTAGGCTAAAATTATTAAGCCAACGTAGTAACTGCAGCTACTATATACCTAAAGGGCCAAACCAGCAACGAAAAGGTAAGAATAGAATGATTAGAATTTATAGATAAGAAAGATTATTTCTTCCTACCAGGGCATTTTTTGCAGCGCTTGCCTTCTTTATATTTTTTACAGCATTTTTTAAACTCAGCCGTACAACTAAAAATATAACCCATACCTTTCTGAAACTCAGGGTCGGTAGGTAAAATGAATATGTTTTGCTCTCTCTCGTTCAACATTGCATTGCAAAGATAGTTGTTATTTAGATTAATTACAATTAAATAGCTACTTCACAAAGTTTTAGTTAAATAATTAGGTCAAAAGGGCGGTTTTAGTAATGGCTTTTGTATTTTAGCAGCCTAACCAAAAATTCATAAAATGATAAATAAAGTTATATCTGGAGCAGAAGAAGCAATTAAAGATATACCTGACGGCGCTACAATCATGCTAGGTGGTTTTGGGCTTTGCGGTATTCCAGAAAATTGTATTAATGCTTTAGTAAGTAAGAATGTAAAAAACCTTACATGCATCTCTAACAATGCTGGTGTGGATGATTTTGGCATAGGATTGATGCTGAAACAACGCCAGGTAAAAAAGATGATTTCATCTTATGTAGGCGAAAATGCAGAATTTGAAAGGCAATTATTGAGTGGCGAATTGGAGGTAGATTTAATTCCGCAGGGAACCCTTGCTACCCGTTGTTTGGCGGCAGGTTATGGTATGCCAGCAATTTTTACACCAGCAGGAGTAGGTACTGAAGTTGCAGAGGGTAAAGAAGTGCGCAACTTTGATGGTAAGGATTATTTAATGGAGTATGCTTTTGATGCCGATTTTGCAATTGTAAAAGCGTGGAAAGGTGATACCGCCGGAAACCTGATCTTCCGATCTACCAGTCGTAATTTTAATCCAGTAATGGCAATGGCAGGAAAAATAACGATTGCCGAAGTAGAAGAATTGGTAGAAGCCGGAGAACTTGATCCCGATTATATCCATACACCAGGTATTTATGTTCATCGTATTTTTCAAGGAAAAGATTACGAAAAAAGAATAGAGCAGAGAACGGTAAGGAGAAAGGAATAAAAGAAGGAATTATTGAATTAGAGAGTGAGTAAATTATTGAATTATTGAGTGATAGAATGATTAAATTATAGAATAGGCAAGTTCCAAAAACATTCTCTCATTCAAAATTCGTTCATTCAAAATTAAATTATAGAATAAGCAAGTGCCAAAAACATTCTCTCATTCAAACTTCATTCATTCAAAAATTAAATTTATAACAACTTATTTATGTTTTCAAAAGAAGAGATCGCACAGCGAATCGCTAAAGAAATAAAAGATGGTTTTTACGTTAATCTCGGAATAGGTATTCCAACATTGGTTGCCAATTATATTCCCAAAGGAATTAACGTAGTATTACAATCAGAAAACGGCTTATTAGGCATGGGGCCTTTTCCTTTTGAAGGAGAAGAAGATGCCGATTTAATTAATGCAGGTAAACAAACTATCACAACTTTACCAGGTTCATCTATTTTTGATTCGGCCATGAGTTTTGGAATGATAAGAGCACAAAAAGTAGATTTGACTATTTTAGGTGCCATGGAAGTATCAGAACATGGTGATATTGCTAACTGGAAAATTCCTGGTAAAATGGTAAAAGGGATGGGTGGTGCAATGGATTTAGTAGCATCAGCCAAAAATATTATCGTAGCCATGCAGCACGTAAATAAAGCAGGAGAAAGTAAGTTGCTACCTAAATGTACACTACCCTTAACAGGCGTAAAGTGTATTAAAAAGATTGTAACAGAACTGGCTGTTTTAGATGTTTTGCCCGAAGGTGGTTTTAAACTTTTAGAAAGAGCACCAGGCGTAAGTGTCGATTTTATAAAGCAAGCTACCGCGGGCAGGTTGGTGGTAGAAGGCGAAATACCTGAAATGCGTTTAGATTAAAAAAACAAATAAAATAAAAAAGCAGAAGTTTTACTTCTGCTTTTTTTGTTAGAAAACATTTATAAAATGCTATGCTTTTAAAGGTAAAGCAGTTTTAGTTTTGGGCTTCTTTTTCTTCTTGCCCCACCAAATATAAAACCCGGTTATTGGAAGACTTGCGCAGATTAAACTACCTAGAAAATATAAAATTTTAGTCGTTAAGCCACCCACAGCGCCCACGTGGATAGCGTAATTTAGTTTTCTAACCTGATCGGGAAACTTAAGTTCGATTAAGCGCTTGTTTGAATTAGGCATTAATTCCAAGGTAAGAGGATCGAAGGTTAAATCTCTCCAAAAGCCATTAGTCATATCCGTACAGGCATAAATAGATTCGTCAGGCTTTTCTGGGAAATGAATAATCACATCGTTTTTATTGTACATCGCAATTTCGTTAACAACTTTATGCCAAATAATATCAGCAACTACAACCGCGGGTTTATTGGCAGGGCCAGATACCTCTACTTTGTTTCTTTTTCTTGGTCCACCTTCACCACCAGTTAACCAGTATACGCTTTTAGAAAACCATGAAAAACTCATACACAAGCCTGTAATTGCCATTAACAAGGCAATTAATAGGGAATAAAAACCTAAAACATTGTGTAAATCATAGTTAACACGTTTAAATTTTGCCTTCCATTTAATTTTGAAGCTTTGGTTTTTCCCTGCTTTGTTCCATTTTTTTGGCCACCAAAGTATAATTCCACTAATTAATAATAAGAAAAAAATGAAGGTAGACCAACCAACAACTTGTCTGCCTATTTTTCCAGGCATCCATAAATGACGGTGACCAGCATTAACAAATTCAAAAAACTTTGAGCCGTGAGCCATTGCAACAACTTCTGCCGTGTATGGATTTACATAAACATTAGAATCCATTTCATGTATACTGAAATGCGCTGTACGGTTTTCGCCATGGTACCAAACTGATTCTATTTCCCTACCTGGCAACGCTTTTTCTACGGCCTTATATAGTACAGATGGGGGTAAGATTTTAGCGCCCTCAGGTTTCTCGGCATGTAGCCAGGGTGAGGTAATGCTTTTTATTTCCTGTTCAAATACCAGGATACATCCTGTTATACTCAATATAACAACTATAATTCCTGATACCAAGCCAAGCCAGAGGTGTAGCCAGGCATTTATTTTTTTAAACATAACAGTTTTGTTGTTGATAAAAGATAATGCCCCAACAGCCAAAGGCATCAGGGGACATTATCGTAATTAGGGATGTGTTAATTTAAATCATAAAGTACAGGAGTGTTATCGCTACCGCCCTCAACTTTTAAACCTTTTTTAAGTGTATCGGCAATTGGATCGTATTCCCATACATAAATTGCATCTGCTTTAGGATCATTAACCGCAATGTAAGCCTTACCATTTTTTACAATAGCTGATCTTGAATTTAAAAGAGGAGGGAAATTTAATTTTTTAATTACTTGCTGTGTATTTACATCAACTACTAGATATTCCCACATTGAAGCATACCACCAATCATCTTTAGTTTTAACCTGGTTTGTAGCGTCTTTAGCATTGCATACAATCGCTTTGCCATTGCCTAAATAACACACACCAACTTGGTTATCATTATTTACTTTAGCAGATATGTTGAAGAAATATGTAGGATCTATGGTGTTTGAACCACCTTTAATTCTGAAAAAACCAGTTGGCATATTAGGTTTATTACCACCTAACATTGGTATTGGATATGTTAAAACGTATGTATCACCGTTTTCTGTAAACTGACTGAAATAACCATTTCTTACGCCACCAATTGGTGCCGAGCGAGAATCTTCACTTGTTACTTTAAAGTTTTCTAAAGTATTTATATCTGCTGATGCTAAGTAAGATTTGTCGTAATGCACTTTAGTAACTTCATTATATAAACCATAACCGATTAATAATTTATTGCCACTAGCAATTACATTAAATACTCTTCTGCTATGATCTGCAGGAATTGTAGATTTATCAAATTCGCCAGTTTTTACAAGTTTCATTGTACTGGTATTAACAATAGCGTATAAATTACTGCTGCGAGGACCAAACATCACCTGCTCACTATTTAACCATACGTGCCAGCCTAAATAAGGGCTTGGAAATGCACTGAAAGGAATTTCTGCAATAGTAGATAGCTTATTGTTTTCAAATTTAAATTTGCTAAACTTACCTTCATTTGGGTCTAAATGGTAAAAATAACGACCTTTTTGGATTATATTTTCTCCCCAGGTAAAGATATTTGAAACGTTAATTCCACTTCCTTTTGGAGAGATAGAACCTGATGTTAGTGATTTTGCATCTAAAAGATAATCAGCATCACCAACGGTAAATATTACGGCATAATCGGCATCTTTATTGGAAGTGCCTTCATCAGTACTGCCACTTTTTTTGCAGGAACTGAAACTAATCAGTACTAAGAATACCATTGCGGTGGCAATGAATTGATTTTTGATTGTTGTGAACATGTTAATATTGATTTTTAATTTAAATTATTGATAGCGTATCTGAATTTTATATAGAATGATCTTCCTGGCTTTTGAAGCTTAAAGTCATCGTAAGCAATTTCATTAGCCAAATTGCGGCCTTCAAGTGTAATGTTGTATTTGCCCGATTGAAGTGAATATGTAAGGGCAGCGTTATGAATAAACTGCGTAGGGATATAATCGTTAGTGGTTTTATCACCCAGTTTAGACCAGTTGACAGAATAATTTTGGATATATTGTGTAAACCAGTTGAATTGCAAGCGTGTACCTTTGCCAACTAAGCCATCCTTGCCGATGCTAAAATCGGCATTGCCATATAACCAGGGTTGATTAGGAACTCGACTTAAGTAGGTGATTTTCTCCCGAACAGTCCCCCTGGCAAACTGTTGCCTATCTACCGCATTTTGGTAGCTCACATTAACAAGTAAGTTAAAAAGTCTGTTGTAATCGTAGCGTACTTCACCTTCAAAACCATCAATTTTAATTCCTTCAACATTATAAAATTGAGAGAAATTACCATCACCACCGCCAGAAGGTGTAGAAACAATATAATCGTTAGCATCACGATAAAAGCCCGAAACCTCTGCATTGATTTGGTTTTTACCCCATCTGGTATTAAAGAAAAGACCTAAATTATAGTTGTTACTCTGTTCGGGTTTTAGATTTGGGTTTGCCAAAACGGTTTCTCTGTCGCCGTATAATTCAACCAAACCCGGCAAACGATAGGCATGTTCAAACGAAGCTTTAACGCCAAGCAATTCGATAATTTTATATCTGGAAGCTAGTCCATAGCCATAATAATTTTTACTTTCGGTACTCGCAACATTATCCTTTGAATTAACTTGTCCAACTAACCCAAAATACTTACCGAAAAGTGTATTAGTTAATTTGTTATCGAAAAAACTTTGTTGATAGCTTAAGCCTACAATATTTTTATTTAAACGATTAGATCGGTCGTAGGTATTATTGTAAGGATCAATTTCGTTATAACCCTCACGGTAAGCACTGTTAAAGTTATAGGTTAAATTTAGTAGATGATTTTCTTTCACGGTGTAACCTAAATTTACTTGTGCTAGTGCGTTATGACCTGTAAAGTGATTAATTGCTTTTTTCTCTCCAGATAATTCGCCGCCATTTCTAATGCTTCTGATAGAGCCATCCCATTGGTAATAGGCGCCACTGGTATCGGTAACAATAGTTTTGTTTGATGAGAAATTGGCAAATACGCTCGCGGATAAACCTTCTACAAATAAATTTTCTTTACGATAACGAATAGAAGGGATTAGATTATGCCCTTTACTGCTCATTTTTCCGATTACACGCTCTTGTGTAGCTCCAGTTTGGCGCTCCTTAAAATTGTTGGTATAGGTTAAGCCAACAACTAAAACATCAGCCCATTTTTTGTTGGCTACACCTGATTCTATTTGCGCCATGTAAGATTCAAAACCATCGTGGAAGCGTCTTAATTTATCTTTAGTTACAAATTCATTATTTTCTACAACCCTTAAAAGCGCATTTGCCTTCGGATTGTTATACATGTAATAATCATTGTCAGAAAAATTGTAATAAGCACTAACATTAGTGGTAATGCCACTATTTTTTCCTGTAAAGCTTCCAGCTAACGCTGCACGGTGGGTATTAAATGAGCCAAAACTATAACTTGCATCAAGCGATTTACCTTTATTTTTCTTCATGATGATGTTAACGGCGCCACCCAAAGCATCAGAGCCTAAAAAAGCAGGTACAACGCCTTTATAAACATCAATTCTTTCTGCTAAGTTGATAGGGATATTATTTAATGACATGCCACTGCCATAGGATTCCATCGGAATACCATCTATAAAAAATTTAATATGACTACCAGATAATCCGTTGATAGAGAAGTTGAAATCCGAGCCTAAACCACCTTGCTCTCTAATTTTTACACCAGAACTGCGACTAAGGATTTGATTAATATCGCTATTGGTATTTGCATATTGCTTGGTATCAATAGAGTTTACAGCAAAGCCAGATTCTTTAATTTTTCTGGATTGTGTTTTCCCGTTTACTGCGACTTCTTCGAGCTGTTTTAAGTCTTTTTGTAAAGAGAAATCAAGTGATATTCTTTGTCCTTCCTTAATTAGAATTTGTTTATTTATTTTAAGGTATCCGATATAAGATACTTCGATGGTATAGCTGCCTGGAATTATACTATTTAATTCGAAATAACCCGAATTGTTAGTCATGCCGGCAATTTGGGTATTCTTCAATTTAATCGAAGCGCCAATAATAGTTTCGTTTCCATCTTTAACATAGCCATAAATAGTTCCTTTGCGCTGAGCATAAGTTAATAGGGATAGGGAAATAAATAATAAAGTGAGTAGAGTTTTACGGTATAGCATTATTTTAGTATTGTGCATTTAATAGGGTAGTAGCACAACTTTGTTTTTACCGAAGGTGTAAACTCAAAAAATAAAGTATTAGCAAGGTAAAGGCATTCTGAAATTTTCGGGTTTTAAACTATAAACGCTTTACGATCAGATTGTTTATGGGGTTGTGCTTGCGCCAAACCAATGTTTTTTTATTATCCCTAATCTTAAAGAATAAAGTCACCGCGGCTAGCGGAAAAAATAATTGCACGAGAATTATAGAATTGCATTAAAACCATGTAAGACATTTAAGCTCATTTAAGGCTATCGTTTTTTGCGAACTGAGGCAAGGGGGCGTGAAGCAATAGATCATTAAATCATAATTATCTACTATTTGGTAAGATTGCTTCGTGCCTCACAAAGACGGTAACGAAATATTATGAACGTTTGCTTAGCAATACGCTTAGCACACTAACAAGTCCAAACCACTGTTTTTTAGTTAAGCTTTCAATCGGCATGGTCAATTATTCGGGAAGCAGAAGTAAAGCCTACCCACTGCCTTAAACAGAAAAATTGCGAGCCGGCAACTTTTGCCCAAAGAAGAGAAAGCCCCCGCGGCAGCGGAAAAGAAGAATTGTCTTGCCAGACGGGCTTTGTACCTTTTTCTTAACAAAAAGGTACCCAAAAGTCAAGGCTGGCATCCTTTCTTGCATAGCAGCATTATAATTCTGAGCGCAGTAATATGAGGCTTAGCCCAATTCGCAATCCCAACCCTCGCTGCATATTCCTTTGGTTATAAGTAAAACAAAGTAACTGCAAGAATTACAATGAGCTATCCTGCGAAATGCTGCTATGCCTGGGCGTAATCGGAAAGGGTTAGTAATTTAATTAAAGTTAGTTTAGCGATTGCCTATCCTCCTAACAAGTCCAAACCACTGTTTTTTAGTTAAGCTTTCAATCGGCATGGTCAATTATTCGGGAAGCACAATCTAATCCCACCCACCGCCTTACACAGAAAAATTGCGAGCCGACAATTTTTGGTTCTTTTTGTTGTCAAAAAGAATAAAGCCCTCGTGGCAGCGGAAAAAATAATTGCACGATAATTATAGAATTTCATTAAAACCATGTAAGACATTTAAGCTCATTTAAGGCTATCGTTTTTTGCGAACTGAGGCAAGGGGGCGTGAAGCAATAGATCATAAAATCATAATTATCTACTGTTGTGTAAGATTGCTACGTTTGATTAGCAATACGCCTAACTCACTAACAAGTCCAAAGCACTTTCTTCGTTCACCTCCCAATCGGCATGGTCAATTATTCGGGAAGCAGAAGTAAAGCCCACCCACTGCCTTAAACAGAAAAATTGCGAGCCGGCAACTTTGCTTCTTTGGTTGCCCAAAGAAGAGAAAGCCCCGCGGCAGCGTATAAAATAATTGCATTACAATCATAACATTTCATTAAAACCATGTAAGACATTTAAGCTCATTTAAGGCTATCGTTTTTTGCGAACTGAGGCAAGGGGGCGTGAAGGAATAGATCATAAAATCATAATTATCTACTAATGGGTAAGATTGCTTCGTGCCTCGCAAAGACGGTAACGAAATATTATGAACGTTTGTTTAGCAATACGCTTAGCACACTAACAAGTCCAAAGCACTTTCTTCGTTCACCTCCCAATCGGCATGGTCAATTATTCGGGAAGCATAAGCAAAGCCCACCCACTGCCTTACACAGCAAAATTGCAAGCCGGCAACTTTGCTTCTTTGGTTGTCCAAAGAAGAGAAAGCCCTCGTGGCAGCGTATAAAATAATTGCATTACAATCATAACATTTCATTAAAACCATGTAAGACATTTAAGCTCATTTAAGGCTATCGTTTTTTACGAACTGAGGCAAGGGGGCGTGAAGCAATAGATCATAAAATCATAATTATCTACTATTGGGTAAGATTGCTTCGTGCCTCGCAAAGACGGTAACGAAATATTATAAACGTTTGCTTAGCAATACGCTTAGCACACAAACAAATCCAAACCACTGTTTTTTAGTTAAGCCTTAAATCGGCATGGTCAATTATTCGGGAAGCACAATCTAATCCCACCCACCGCCTTACATAGAAAAATTGCGAGCCGGCAACTTTGCTTCTTTGGTTGCCCAAAGAAAAGAAGTCCTCGCGGCAGCGGAAAAATAAATAAATATAAAAGCACATATTCAACAGTATAAGTTAAATATGGGCTGTATTTTGAACTGTAAAAAGTCCTATTTATCAACCAAAATAGTATTCCTTAATTCTACGGAAATATCTTCAGTTACGCTAATAATTTCATCTGGCTCATTAGTATTATTCATAATCACGCGATTACAACTATCTTTATAAGGCAGCAAATACTCTTTATAGGCAGGTAATACATGATTATTCCATTTGTATAAAACATCCTCTTCGGGATAACCACGCTCTAAGCCATCACGTTTTATGCGTCGATCTAAAGCTACCTGTTCATCTGCATCAACAAAAATTTGATGATCAAGTAAGGCAGCGATCTCTTTAAAGTGAAGAATAAAAAGACCTTCAACAATGATGATTGGAGCAGATTTAATTTCTAATATTTTAACAACTGCCAATGGATTATTGAAGTTGTATTCCTTTTTATAAACAACCTCACCATTTATCAATTGCTTAATATCTCTTAAAAACTGATCGCTATCGATGGTAGACGGAAGATCAAAATTATACAGCTTATTTTCTTCCTGGGTCATTTCGCCGGCTGGGATGTAATAATCATCCTGTGATACCAACGTAACTTCATCCTGTTTAAAATGATGGAGAAAACAATTTAGAAAAAACGTTTTGCCAGATCCACTGCCACCGGCAATACCAATTATAAACGGCTTTTTATTTAAACTCATTGAGGGCTATACATTATATTGCAAAAAAATCTCTTATCTAAAGCACCCAAAGAATCGGCTACAGCTTTAGTGGTTACAATTATAACATCTTTTGTGGATTCGTTCTCTGTAAATTTACCAACAACCTTTGCGTAGGTAGTACGATTGGTCATTGGATTGGTGATTTTAATTACCTTGCCAATTGGGGCAGTTCGGTGTAAAACCAACATTTTAGATGCATCAAGGTCTGTATCAGAAATCCAAACCGCTGTACCTTTTTCCTCCACTTGATTTAAACCATAAACACTAGGATCGCGACGTAATTTTGGATCTCTAACTGAAGTACTATCTGGGTTACTCTCCTGATCTTGCTTAGAAAGATCATTTACAGATTTTGGTTCTGGTGGTTTCGGAATAACTAATTTCTGACCTAAAGCAAGGGAATTATCATTTAGTTTATTTGCCGTTCTAATTTGATAAGCAGTTAAATTATACTTTTTAGCAATACTGAAAATCGTTTCACCATGAACTACGGTATGAATAAAACTTTCTTCTTTAGAAACTGCGGCTACTTCTTTTACTTTTTCAGCAGGCTTTTCTTTAACTTCAACAGCCTTCTCTTTAGGAACTTCAATAGCAATGTTTGATGATAATTTTAAAACTTGACCAACGGTAAGTGTATTATCGGGCAAATTGTTAAGCGTTCTAATCTGGTAAGCCGTTATACCATATTGTTGCGCAATAGAGAAAATTGTTTCACCTTGTTTAACGGTATAAGTGCCATTTGCTTCTTTAGGTTTAACCTCTTCTCCAGCTTTTTCGGTAGTAGCGTTATTTACAATCTGGCTTTGATCAATGTTTTTAGTCGCCGGAATTTTTAACTTCTGACCAATACGTAAGTTATTATTGCTTAGGTTGTTGGCTTTTTTAATTTCTTCTACAGTTGTGCCGAATTTATCTGCAATTCTACCCAAAAACTCCTTAGGATGAACCTCATATTCAATCATGCTAGGCGTATCAGTAGATGGAGTTTCTTTTGTACTTTTCTCTACAACAGGAGGAGTTACCTGACGATGGGTTTCCACCACTGGAACATTATTTGTGCCTTTAACAGGGATTTTTAAAACTTGCCCTATTTTTAAGTTGCTGGATTGTAGGTTGTTTAATGCTTTAAGTTCATTTATCGTAGTGCCATACTTTTCAGCAAGCATATTAAGATTGTCTTTAGCTACAACAATATGTTCAGTTACGTTAGCCGTATTTTGTGGTGGGCCAGCAGCGTTATTATTTGAAGGATTATTTCCTCCAACGTTGAATGGAATATTAGTAGGAACTTTAATAATTATACCCACCTGAAGATATTTGTTTTCGTTGTAAGCCATAATTTCTTTAGGCGAAACGTTGTACCTTCTTCCGATAGAATAATAGGTGTCTTTGGCTACTGTTTGATGAATGATAAGCTTTTTGCCGTTGTTGTTCTCTACACCTATAGAGTCTATTACTGTGTTTGCCTTAGCATTTGCTGCATTTAGAGCAAGCAACAACACAGCAGATAAATATATTTTATGCATTTATTTCTATATAAATTTTTCTAAACAAGGGGAGCAATTATACGAATAATATTATAAACCATTTTTATGCAAAGGTATCGTATTTGTGTCGAAATTTAAGTCTGTTATATGAGTTAAACTATAATTGTATCATAAACAAATACTTGCCTTAATCGAGTTATTGTATAATTACAAATTATAAACGAACATATAATTAACGTATTGTTTGAAATAGAATTTAGGATCAAAACTTTTATGTTTTTGAGTTGTTACGCTATCAAACAAAATTAAAAATACAATATTATGGACGCTAAGGAAATAAGCTTAAACGAAAAGGAAGTTAAACCTGTTGTAGATTTATTAAACGATTATCTTGCCAATTATCACATTCATTACCAAAAATTAAGAGGATGCCATTGGAATATTAAGGGGCAAAACTTTTTTACTTTACATATAAAATTTGAAGAGTTATATACCAATGCACAATTAACAATTGATGAAATTGCTGAGCGTGTTTTAACACTAGGAAAACCGCCTCATAGCCGTTTTGCTGATTATATAAAAGAATCTGAAATTAAAGAAATCAATACTATTGGCTTAAATGATTTAAGTATGGTTGATGCAGTTTTAGAAGATATGGCAAAGTTGATTGAACTGGAGCGCAATTTATTGGAAGCATCTGATGAGGCTGGCGATGACGGTACTAATGATATGGTGAATCGCTTTATGCAGTTTAAAGAAAAAAACACCTGGATGTTACGTTCATTCGCAGGTAAAAAATAGAATTAACATATTTAATCTATATATAAATTCCTTTGTTGGTATAATCCAGCAGAGGAATTTTTTGTATAGAAACAACTTATAACCTTACAATTTCCCAATCAACTTCCCACGGTAACTCTGTATATTTGCCACATGGCGTACAAAAGTTTAGCAGAATGCGTAAATGATCTCGAAAAACATGGTCATTTGATAAGAATTAAAGAAGAAGTAGATCCTTACCTTGAAATGGCAGCCATCCATTTAAGGGTTTTTGAAAATAACGGACCTGCTTTGCTTTTTGAAAACGTAAAGGGAAGCCCGTTTCCGGCGGTTTCCAATCTTTTTGGCACATTAGAAAGATCTAAATTTATTTTCAGGGATACCTTACCTAAAGTGCAACAATTGGTTTCTTTACGGTCTGATCCAATAAAAGCATTAAAAAATCCTTTTAAATATGCAGGATCGGCAATGTCAGCAATTTCCGCGCTACCAATGAAAACCCCTTCGGCTAAAAATAAATTCTTAAAAACCAGTATTAGTAAACTCCCACAAATTGTAAATTGGGCTATGGATGGTGGCCCTTTTGTTACCATGCCTCAGGTATATACAGAAGATGTAGATAAACCTGGCGTATTAAACGCCAATTTGGGTATGTATCGCATCCAGCTAGGTGGAAATGATTACATTCAGGATAAAGAAATAGGCTTGCATTATCAAATACATAGAGGGATTGGTGTACATCAATCTAAAGCCAATGCACTAGGCTTGCCTTTAAAAGTTAGTGTTTTTGTGGGCGGACCACCGTCACATCCATTAGCAGCAGTTATGCCTTTACCAGAAGGATTATCAGAAATGACTTTTGCGGGTGCCTTAGGAAACAGAAGATTCCGGTATTTTTATGATGATGAAGGTTTTTGTATTTCTGCAGATGCTGATTTTATTATTACCGGCACCGTTTATCCAGGAGAAAATAAACCCGAAGGGCCTTTTGGAGATCATTTAGGCTATTATAGTTTAACGCATCCATTTCCTTTAATGAAAGTGCATAACGTTTACCATAAAAAGGATGCCATTTGGTCTTTCACAGTTGTAGGGCGCCCACCACAAGAAGATACCAGTTTTGGAGCACTTATACACGAAATTACAGGATCAGCGATTCCACAAGAAATACATGGCTTAAAAGAAGTAAATGCAGTTGATGCCGCCGGAGTACATCCATTGTTGTTTGCTATTGGTAGTGAGCGTTATACGCCATATTTGAATGAAAGAAAACCTCAGGAAATATTAACTATAGCCAATCACATTTTAGGGAAAAATCAACTGAGCTTAGCTAAATACCTATTAATTGCAGCTAAAGAAGATGACCAAAATTTAAATACTCATAATATTGAAGCATTTTTAAAGCACATTTTAGAAAGAATTGATTTAAAAACCGATTTACATTTTTATACCAATACAACAATTGATACGCTGGATTATAGTGGATCGGGATTAAACAGCGGTTCAAAGTTGGTAATTGCAGCCGCAGGTAATAAAAAAAGAACATTAGTTACGCAAGTACCAACCGATTTGAATTTACCAGATCATTTTACAAACCCAAGTTTAGCCATACCAGGTGTATTAACTTTGACTGGGAAACCTTATCAGAATGAAGTGATCACTAAATCGGAAATGGAAGAATTGAACGGGGCTTTAAAAGATCAGGATTTAACAGGCATACCTTTAATTGTACTTTGTGATGATGCCAAATTTACCGCAGAAAATATAAATAATCTGGTTTGGGTTACTTTTACCCGTAGTAATCCGGCTGCAGATATTTTTGGTATCAATGAATTTACAATTAATAAACATTGGGGTTGTAATGGACCAATGATTATCGACGCCCGTAAAAAGCCGCATCATGCACCAGAACTTATTAAAGATGCTGAAATAGAAAAGAAAATAGATGCTTTAAAAGGTAAGGTTGACTGGTATAAATAATGATTAAGTTGAAAATCTGATTTTATTTTTATAATTTTTAGGCATATAATCCTAGTTATATGCCTCTAAAATTCATATCTGTTTGCTTTTTACTCTTCATATGTTTGTGGAGTGAAGCCAAAGCACAAGAAGAAAAGCTTGATAGCATTAGTGCTAATCTTTATAATTATGGCTTAGCGCATAATAATTCAAAGCTTTTTATCCATTTTGATAAAAATGTTTATGCAAATAATGATCGAGTTTGGTTTACTGGATATTTGCTAAACACCGTAACTGATTTAACGCAATACAATACGCTTTACTTATCAGTAGTTAATAATCAGGATAATACAGTGGTTTTACAACAAAAATTTCTTATTTCTGATGGATTTTGCTTTGGAGGATTTACGCTTCCTGATTCTTTAATAAGCAGTGATTATAGTTTTGTGGCCAATACAAATCTCAAAATAAATGGAAAACCTGATGGAGAGTTCATACAACCAATTACCATAAAATCCACAACTGTAAATCCTTTAATTGCTAACCTATCTATATTTAAGGAGTACGATAATCAAACCAAAAATGGAACAGCCTTATTCAAGGCAATATCTAGCGACAATCGTTTTGTGCCCAATGCGGATGTTAAATATACAATTGGTAGAAAAGATCAAATCCTGCAAAGAGGTGCCGCTAAAAGTAGTGTTATAGGCGAAATAATGATAGATTATCCTGCTGATAAAATCAATAATGAAAATAATCTGTTATCGGTATTTGTTAAAAAAGGAAATCAAACGAGATATATTAAAATGGATTTGCCGGTTCAAAAAAGCAAAAAATATACCGTTCAATTTTATCCCGAGGGCGGAAATTTAATAGATGGACTTTGGTGCAAAGTGGGTTTTGAAATTAAGGATGAGGAGGGGAGCGCAATTATGGGGAGAGCTGTATTGTTTGAAAATAAAACGGTAAAAGATACACTTAAAACTAATTCAAGCGGGATAGGCTCTTTTCTAATTAAGCCAATTTTAAATCATTCCTATTCCGTGAAACTACTTAGGGAAGATAAAGAAGATGCCATTTATGATTTACCTGCAAGTTTACCTACCGGAATGGCTGTACGCGTTGTTAATGCTATTGTTGGAAACGAGTTGGTTGTAAAACTTGAAAGCACAAGTAATACAAAAGTACATGTGTTATTGCATAATTTCAGTGAGATTTACTCGCAAACTTCACTTGATTTATCCGCTAAAAACATTCAAAGTGTTCGTTTTAAACTAGATTCTATTCCACTAGGTTTACAAACAATAACAATTTTGGATAACTCTTTTAAGCCAGTTGCAGAAAGAATTTTCTTTGCTCACCACGATCAGATTAATCGTATGGAAATTAAAACAGATCAAGAAGAATATCATGTAAGGGAAAAAATAGATTTAAAATTAAAAATTATTGGAAATAACGACAAAACTATTTCGGGCATTGTTTCAGTTGCTTGCGTACAAGCTAATAGGTTTGCTTTAAAGAATCAACTCAATATTATCGATTATGCTTATTTGCATTATAATTTAGGAATGCTTCCGAGTGCTACACAACACTTAAAATACTTAGATAAAGATTACCTTGAATCGGTTTTGTTGGTTAAAGGTTGGAGAAAATATGTGTGGCCTAAAGAAAATCAAAGTATAGCCAGCTTAAATATTGCCATATCTAATTATGATATTTCTGGATCAATACTTAAAAATAAAAAGCCTTTAAACACTCCAATGGAACTTAATGTGTTTGCTAACAAAAACATACTTACCTTAAATACAGATAGCACTGGGCATTTTAAAATCCCTTTTTCGCATATATTAACAGATGATTATAAGAAAGCATGGTTAAACCTGGCCGACAAAAATTATCAACTTTATAATGTTAAAATTAACGAACCGCTTGATGAAATAAAAAAATATGTTGTTTCTCAAACCTACTACCCAATTTTAAATAAAATGGGAGTTTTGAATAATAACGAAAATATTATTTCAGGAGGTGGAATTACCCTTAAGGAGGTTGTAGTGGCTGTTAAAAAAAATGATGAAGTAATAGAATTCCAGCGAAATGGTTATGCTAATAAGTGTGGCGATTATGTGTGCAAGTACAACATTTTTAACTGTGAAAATCATTTAAGTGATAATGGAAATACGCAGCCAGTAAAAGGTAAAACATATAATCGTAGTGGTGGTTTAGGAACAATTTTTTATACAGGTTGTTCGGTGCAAGAAATCCCTCCAAATATTACCCTTTTAAGGTCGATCAACCTTCCTAAAGAATTTTATGTTGCTGATATAACCAACAAAAATGAGCCTATAAATTTCCCAACGGTTTATTGGAATTATCAGTTTGCGATAGGTAATCAAGAAACACCTCTTTCATTTAATACAGGAGATCTTACAGGTAATTTTAAAATAATTATTCAAGGGATAACAGAAAATGGAGTTGTTTATGGTGAAAAGGAAATTGTAATTAAAAACCCATAAAAAAAGGCATCCAGTTTCTGGATGCCTTTTTTTTATGGGTTCATTCTTATTAAAATCTTACTCCTAAAGTTAAATAAACTGCATTTGTAATATTTTTAACGGAAGCAGTTGGAGCTGCTAAACCAACAAGATCGTAAGCTTTGTAGTAAGAATTGTATTTACTGTTTACGTAAGTAGCATCAGCATAAAAATTATCTTTCCGATAACCTAAACCACCACTAATGCTCTTTTTCTGATAAGCATCGTTTGATTTATCTTCGTAAGGATTACCTACTTGACTGTAACCTGCTCTTAAAGAAAAATTATCGTTTAATCTTCCTTCTGCACCAACTCTAATATTAAAAGCATCACGATAAAGATCTTGAATATCTTTATTGTTAGCCGCAATCACGCTAGCATCATTCACGGCATCACTGCTTAATTTAATGTCTTTATAGTTAATATAATCAGCATCAAAAGTAAGGAAACCAAGGTTGTTAGCAAATAGAGCAATACCAGCAGTTATTTTTCCTGGTGTACGAAGATTGAATTCAGAATTGTATGGATCGATCTGCACATTATAAGCATTTTTATAATTAACCAAATTTTGGAAATAACTATCCTGAATGTTATACCAGGTTGGTGTATTATAGGAAGCACCAATTCTAACAACGCTATTAATTTTGTAAATTAACCCTAATTTAGCATTAAACCCATTGCCTTTTGTTTGCGTACTTTCGGTAAAGTCCATGTTATATAAATCTGATCCAAGAGATCCAGATTCATTAAATACTCTATCTGAATTAAGCTTTAATGATGTGAACGATAACGTAGCTCCAAAATAAAGCTTGTTAGAATAATTACTACCAAAACCTACATTAAATTCTGATTGGTAACCTGTTCTGGTTTCTGTATTTGCTTGCTTATTACCTAAAGCAGTTGCAGGAGCCCAGGCGCCATTTGTACCATTATAATTAATCAGATAATTTTCAAAAGCAGTATAAGGAAGGTCGTAACCACCAGAGTAGTTATTATATCCTGCTTTAAGTTGATCTGGAGTAGGAGGAGGGGAGCTTAACTGATTTGCCTGATCTGCAAAAAAATCAGCTATTGAACTCTTGTTATTTGTACCACCAAAAACAATTTTATTATTAAAATCATTTGTTTTGTTGTAGCCGATACCAAAGTTAAAGCTTAATATTCCTTCAGATGTGTTTGAACCTTTTTGCTTTACAGTTGGAGAATAAAAAACACCGCCAAACTGACTTATTCCTAATTGACTTTTGTTTCCATTTCTGGTTTCACCTAAATAAGTTCCATCGTTTCCATAAGAGCCATAATATGGTGTAAAACTAATTTCAGATCTAGTAAATAAGCCTAAACCTGCAGGGTTACCGCTTAATGAACTAATATCTCCACCAACAGCGGTTTGAGCGCCACCTAAAGCCTTAAACCTTGCCGAAGTTGTGTTATCCGTTTGCGAATACCTCAAGGCATCGGTTACATATTGTGCATAGCTAATTTGAGAGCACGCTAAAAGGCATGCTACACCTAATAAATATTTAATTTTCATAATTCTTTGTGTGTTGGGTTAAATTAATTCCTGCCGCTTCTTGATGGTCTTCCACCACCGCCACCACCTGATGACTGTCCACCACCATATGATGAAGCAGGAGGAGAATAACTAGGTCTGCTCTCAGTTCTTGAAGGTTGTTGAGGAACATAATCACGAGATGGACGTTGCTCAGTTCTTGAAGGCTGTTGTTGAGGCATATATTCGCGAGATGGACGTTGTTGGTAGGTATTATTACCATTATTGCCAACTGGTCTGCCATCCACTCTTGAAGGTCTACCGTAGTTTACTCCATTATTAATTATTCCATTATTTACAGTGCCATTGTTGCTTACACGACTAGGGCGACCATTGTTGCTATTAACTCCAGCTCTTGAGCCTGATCCATTAGGATAATATCCGTTAGCATTAACTGTGTTTCTATCTGTATAAGATGGTCTGTGATAATTAGTTCTGTTAGTGTAAATACCGCCGCCATAATAGCCGCCGCCTACACCCCAGCCACCACCGTACCAGCCACCGCCCCAACCAAAGCGATCATAGTAAGAATATGGTCCCCAAGAGTTCCATCCGTAACCACCAGGATAACCCCAGCCATTACCATAAAAACCACCGCCCCAGCCAAAGCCAGCATTCCAGCCGAAACCACTGTTCCAGCCCAATCCTAAACCGTAGCCATTATATGCACCTAAGCCATAGCCTAAATAATTGTTATTGTAGTAATAGTTGTCAAAATATGGATCATAGTAACCTTGCCAGCTATATCCATTATAAAAACGGTTTATTCTTGATGAATAATCCATGTCATAATAAGGATTACTTGTTCCGTAATACTCATCATTATAATCAGTTTGGTACTGATCTCCTTGTTGTTGCTGCTGTTGAGGGCGAGGTGCAACATATTCTACTTCCCGAGCTTTCGCAACGGTGTTGTATACATCATCAGAGGTCGAATTTTGAGCCAATTTTGGTGTAGAGCATGATGCCACCAACCCAGCGGCAGCAATCATTACAATGGGTAAAAATTTAATTGGTTTCATTGTCTTATATTTAGTTGTGTGTGTCAATACTTTTAAAAAAAACGTAAGGAGTTTTTAATGATCCTCATGAAATGCAAAACGGTTAAATTAATGTTATAAAATTGATGCTAACCAAATCATAATCGTTTTGTAGGCATAAATTTATAAATTTGTGCTTAAGTTTCACATTTTTTAACATACAATTTACGTTCCAAATACAATTTATGAGCAAAGAAATTACAAGCAGAGCAGCAGATTATTCCCAGTGGTATAACGACATCGTAATAAAAGCCGATTTAGCAGAGCATTCTGCTGTTCGCGGATGTATGGTTATAAAGCCCAATGGCTACGCTATATGGGAAAAAATGCAAGCCGTATTAGATAAAATGTTTAAAGATACCGGGCACAGCAATGCTTATTTTCCATTATTCATACCAAAGTCATTTTTTTCTAAGGAAGCCTCTCACGTAGAGGGTTTTGCAACAGAATGTGCTGTAGTGACACACTATCGTTTAAAAAATGACGGTAATGGCAACATTGTTGTAGATGAAACCGCTAAACTTGAGGAAGAATTAATCGTTCGTCCAACTTCTGAAACCATTATTTGGAACACGTACAAAGGATGGATTCAAAGCTACCGCGACTTACCAATTTTAATAAACCAATGGGCAAATGTTGTACGTTGGGAGATGCGTACAAGATTATTTCTTCGTACTGCAGAATTTCTTTGGCAAGAAGGGCATACCGCACATGCAACTGCGCAGGAAGCTATTGAAGAAACGGAGCGTATGCTACATATTTATGCAGATTTTGCCGAAAACTGGTTAGCTGTTCCAGTAATAAGAGGACGCAAATCTCCAAATGAAAGGTTTGCCGGCGCTTTAGATACTTATTGTATTGAAGCCTTGATGCAAGATGGTAAAGCATTACAAGCTGGTACATCGCACTTTTTGGGACAAAATTTTGCCAAAGCCTTTGATGTTAAATTTACAGGTAGAGATGGTAAATTGGATCACGTTTGGGCATCATCATGGGGTGTATCAACCCGTTTAATGGGCGCATTAATAATGGCACATAGTGATGATTCAGGCTTAATTATTCCACCAAAATTGGCTCCAACTCAGGTTGTAATTGTTCCAATTTATAAAGGTGAAGAAGATTTAGCTAAAATTACAGCATACGTAAATGAATTAACCATGAGATTAAAAGGATTAGGCGTTTCTGTTAAATACGACGACAGAGATACGCAACGTCCAGGGTTTAAATTTGCAGATTATGAATTGAAAGGTGTGCCAATTCGTATTGCAATTGGTGGCCGCGATTTAGAAAATAAAACCGTTGAAGTAGCCAGAAGAGATACTAAAGTTAAACAAACTGTTCCTCAAGATGGATTGGATATTTACATCGTTAAATTATTGGAAGATATTCAAACTAGTATGTTTAATAAAGCTTTGGCTTATCGCGATGAGCATATTACTGAAGCAAACAGTTATGATGAGTTTAAACAATTGTTAGATGAAAAGGCAGGTTTTATCTCCGCACACTGGGATGGTACTCCAGAAACGGAGCAAAAAATTAAAGAAGAAACAAAAGCAACAATTCGTTGTATTCCGTTAGATAATAAATTAGAAGATGGGGTTTGTATTTACTCTGGAAAACCATCTACACAAAGAGTATTATTTGCAAGAGCATATTAATCTGATTAACTGGCAAAGGCAATTTGGATTATACCATACTATCTTAAAGCTCGTTATTTGTTATCAGGTAATTTTTAAATTATTAACATGAAATTCGCAACAAAAGCTATACATGCAGGTCAAGAACCTGATCCAACAACCGGTGCTGTGATGACACCAATTTATCAAACCTCTACTTACTGGCAAAAATCGCCAGGAGATAATAAAGGTTATGAATATTCTCGAGGAACAAATCCAACACGTAAAGCGTTAGAGGATTGCCTTGCAGCTTTAGAAAATGCTAAATATGGTTTGGCTTTTTCTAGTGGAATGGGGGCAACTGATGCAGTTTTAAAACTTTTGCAACCGGGTGATGAAGTAATTACTGGAAATGATTTATACGGTGGTTCTTATCGTATTTTTACTAAAATATTTGCGAATTACGGCATTAAGTTTCATTTTTTGGATTTGTCTAATCCTGAAAATATGTTGCCTTACATCAATGAAAAAACTAAGTTAATTTGGATAGAAACGCCTACAAATCCAACAATGCAAATTATTGATATTGAGGGTGTAGCTAAAATTTCTAAAGAAAAAAACCTGATTTTAACTGTTGATAATACATTTGCTTCTCCATATTTGCAAAACCCTATTGATTTAGGTGCAGATATTGTAATGCACTCTGTAACTAAATACATTGGTGGTCATTCTGATGTAGTTATGGGCGCATTGGTTACCAATGATGAGAAACTTTATAAAGATCTTTGGTTTATTTATAATGCTTGTGGCGCAACTCCAGGTCCGCAGGATGCCTTTTTAGTGTTGAGAGGTATTAAAACACTCCATTTACGCATGAAAGCACATTGTGAAAATGGAGAACGTATTGCTCACTTTTTAAAAACACACCCAAAGGTTGATAAAATTTACTGGCCAGGTTTTGAGGACCATCCTAATCATGCTGTTGCTAAAAAACAAATGCGTGGTTTTGGTGGCATGATCTCGATTACTTTAAAAGGTGCAGACTTAGAAGAAACATTTAGAATTTCTTCCAACTTTAAGGTATTTACTTTAGCTGAATCATTGGGTGGTGTAGAATCATTAATCAACCATCCAGCCACAATGACACATGGCTCTATCCCTAAAGAAGAGCGTGAAAAAGTGGGAGTAACCGATAACCTTTTACGCTTAAGTGTTGGTGTTGAAGATATTGATGATTTGTTAGAGGATTTAGAAAATGCTTTAAAATAAGAAAGCGTTTTTCTACAAGTAAACCCGATTAAGTTTAATGAATCGGAAATTTAAAATAAAGGCTGCATTTTCATTTCGAAATCGCAGCCTTTATTCATTATTGAGATTTCATTAAAATTAGCTCACAATATAATCTCTAAAATCAATTTTTAAAAAGAGACTTTGACGGTTTTTTAACTTCAAAAACCGTCATTAATACTTTATGGTCGGTTGGCCAAACTCCTATTGGTAATTTAATTATATCTTTTGAAGTTTCAGCCACAGCTACATTTTTTACAATGGTTTCTTTTGGTCCAATGATGAAACTTTCTTTAGGTTTAATAATATCATTAGCATAATAATAAATAAAATCTATCCTATCCCTTTCATCAGCTTTTGGTGCCCAGGTAGCTTGAGCCGGCCAAGTAAACCCAGGGTAATCAACCTCGTTAGGATAAATTACCCTATAACTATCCTTAAATCCATTATTATATAATGAAGTAGAAGCCCTCCATGGAGCCACAACACCGTTATGATCGTAACTATTTTTTGTAGCTTCTGTCCAATCCAAATGAGATGCTTCATTAAAATCTCCACCTAAAACTACAATTCTACCTAAGTTAATATCCTTTTTTGCGGCTTGTAAAAAATCATTAATAGATTTTGGTCGTTTTGATTGTGCATCATCAGCCATTATGGTTTTCAAATCAGTAACAGGAGCGGATAACTCTTTCCACGTATTTCCGTTGTATCCCCTTGGGTAATAAACTGCATAGTGTGTGTAATCCAAGTGTGCGGTGTAAATGGCGATTTCTTGCCCTTCTACTACGGCAATTAACTTATTCATACCAGATATTTCGCCATCCTTACTATATTCTTTAATAGGGTATTTACTCAGTAAACCAGGATCGCCACTGTAAAATGAATAATATTTTTTTCCTCTTTTAGCTAGTCCAGCAACGGCCTTTTCAAAAAAGAATGTATTATCCAAATTATTTACCTCACTAATGGTTACAAAATCAGGATCGTATTTAGCAATTTCATCCAGTTGAAGTTCAAAACCATTAGTTACATTTTTGCCCTCATTCCAAATGTTAAATTGCATAACACTAAGATTAAAAGTCTCCGATTCGGGAATAACCTCATCATTATCTTTTTTGCAAGATTGAAGAACGGTTAATAAAGTTACCGCGAGCAATAAGTCGCGTAATAATTTATTCATATCTATATTTTTTTATAAAAGTGGCTTTCGTATGTTCTTTAAATATTACTTGTGTATTATTTTTGTGATATTAAGGTGGAGGATAGATTTTAAAACCAAACATGTGTTAGTTATAAAAGAATATGGTTTTTTTAGAGTTGCAGAATTTTCTCGATCAAAAGGTAGAGCAGTATAATAGACCAGATTTTATAGCCAATGATCCAGTTTGTATTCCTCATTTATTTCAAAAGAAACAAGATGTAGAAATCGCTGGCTTTTTTGCTTCTATTTTAGCTTGGGGGCAACGGAAAACCATAATAAATAAGTGTAAAGAATTGTTGGAACGCATGGATAATGCACCGCATGATTTTGTGTTAAATCATTCAGATAATGATTTAAAAAGGCTTTTAAACTTTAAACACCGCACCTTTAACGATACCGATTTATTGTACTTTATTTCCTTTTTTAAAGCACATTATACAGCTTATAATAGCCTTGAACAAGCATTTTTACCCAACAATAATATATTTTTACCTGATTATTTAGAATCTGGTGGTGATAAAAATAATAGTATTAACTCTTCTGAAGTTTGTTTAACATCCAAATTTACATTTACAATAGAAGAGGCTTTAAACCATTTCAGATCTTATTTCTTTTCGCTCGAAGATTTTCCTCATCGTACTAAAAAGCACATTTCATCACCATTACAAAAATCAACGTGTAAGCGCTTAAATATGTTTTTACGATGGATGGTTAGGCACGATGATAAAGGAGTTGATTTTGGAATATGGAAGGTTTTAAAACCAAAAGATTTAATTTGCCCCTGTGATGTGCATGTAGATAGGGTTGGGCGGCTATTAGGACTCATTTACAGAAAGCAAACAGATTGGTTAACAGCCATTGAATTAACTGAAAATTTGAAGCAATTTGATCCAAATGATCCGGTAAAGTACGATTTTGCCCTTTTTGGTTTAGGCGTAGAAAAAATTCTATAAATGGAATATTTGTAAGCAGAAATCAAAAAAAACTTCATTATTTAAATCTATCTTCCTATAATTACACTGTGATTTTTAGTAAATAGTTAAAAATTCGATCCATCCCTAGGCCTAAAAATAATGATTGCATTAAATTTATCTGATAAAGATAAATGGAAGAGGTATAACAACTTTTCTCCATTAATTTCAATTTTTAAAAAATTTCATGTCTTAAATAATGAAATTGAAAGCAGGATAAATCAACAAACTTTTCCAATAAGCTACAAAAAGAATAAATATTTAATTTCTCCATTAGATCGTAACGAATATCTCTTTTTAATTATTAAAGGAGTTGTAAGAGGCTTTGTAAAGGATGGGAAAAATGAAATTACTACGTGGATTGCACAAGAGAATGAAATAGTGGGTACCATACGTAATTTGTGGACCGATGAAGAATCAATGGAGTATTTGCAGGCGCTGGAAGATGTGGAACTCATTGCGATACCACACGAATTATCGGATGATCTTTATGAGAATTTTGCTGAGGCAAATATCGTTGGCCGTAAAATGATGGAGTTATATTACCGCGCTGCAGAAGAACGTGCATACCTTTGTCGGATATCTTCAGCAGAAAAAAGATACAAGCGTTTTCTCGATTCTTACCCAGGTTTGGTTCATCGGGTATCATTAAAACATGTTGCGTCATTTTTAGCTATAAGGCTTGAAACTCTAAGTAGAGTGCGGGCAAGGGTCTAATTTCAAATCGACCTTGCATTATTTATAGCTTTATAATTAGTAAAACAAATACGACTAGCTAAATATCGCTTTCAGCTCTATTGTTAAGATATTTTTATACGCTTTAGCCTAAATCATTTTAGTACTAAAAATGAAATTTGGATGTTAGTTTTAAAAATACTTTATACAACAGGAAATAAATAAATAATTAGGTAATCCTTATTATGTTAAAGGTTAGGACATTATTTTTTAATTTTTTACATGTTTTGTTGTTTATGTATAAGAATTAATACAAAATAATATACTGTTAAGAGTCGATATTATATAAATATAAGTTACATTTGCCTTTGACAATAGATATCCTTAAATCTTAATTAAGAAATTATCCTTCACAAAATGAAAACAAAACATGCTGTAAGCACTTTCACCGTTTTAATCGCAGATGATCATGAGATTATCAGACGTGGTTTAAAAAGCTTGATTTCTGATTTCTGGGCGGGCGTTGAAATCATCAATGCATCAAACATGGATCAAGCTCTGGTAGAGTGTGCAAAATCTCCTAATCTAATTATTATAGATGTGAATCTACCAGGTGGAAACAACCTTAAGGTAATTGATCAGATTAAAGTTGCACAACCAAATGCTAAAATTTTAGTATTCTCATCACTTAATGAGAATATATATGCTGTGCCTTATTTAAAAGCTGGTGCATCAGGTTACTTAACTAAAAATGCGGAAGAATCTGAAATCGTAACTGCAATTACTACAATTTTAGCCGGCAGCCGTTACTCTAGTAGAAATGTTAAAGAAAATATGTTCAACAGCATTTTAGGTAATGATTCTAACAATCCATTCACTAAATTATCGGGTAGGGAATTAGAAGTTGCTGAACTATTAACAAAAGGCGTTGGTGTTTTAGAGATATCAAACAAGCTTAATTTGCAAATGGGTACAGTGAGTACTTATAAGCTTAGACTTTTTCAGAAACTTAAAATAAAGAGTATTATTGAGTTAGCTGAAAAAATGAGCATTTACGAGAAATAATTAAAAACATCCCTCTTTAAATCGAAATCAATAATTAGTTTCCTAACTATTGATTTCGATTTTTGTTTTTAGTACCTAAACCATTCTCACCTGATTCGTTTGGTGAACTCCCTGCCTGTCCGAATTTATCAGATGCTCCCTTTCCATTTTGATCAAATGAAGCTTTTTCTTTAGATGAACCCGAAGTTTTTGCTTCTTTAGTATCTTTTTCCTCGCTATTTTTTGCCGCTTTATCTTTCATGTTCTTTATAGTTGATGCTAATAAAACAGAATGAAGTTAAAAAAGTTTGTTTCCGTTTTCTCCTTATTCATGTTAATTTTTATACTAAAGTTTGTGTTAATGTATTAGCGCATATACAGCATTATAATTCTGGTTAAGCACAACCATTTTATTGTATTGTAATTTACTTTAGTCGTTTTTTGCTTAAAAATTTGACAATTGTAAATCAAATAATATAAAACGACGTGTTTGGATTGCTACGGATATTATATTTACATTATGATAAAGCTAAAGAGATCATTACCTGAAACTGAGCTTAATGAAATAAAACCTGGTCACTTTGTACAAGATGAACATGGCAAAAGTGGAATTGTAGAAAAAATTGAAATTTTTAAAAAGGGGAGGGAAATCCAATACTATTATAAACTTAGTAGTGGTGAAACGATTCTTATTCTTAAATAAAATATTATAAAAAAAAAATACGCAGGATACTCTCATATCCTGCATTTGTCTCCATTTCTATAAACCTATCCAGGTTATTAAAAACTTGGGCTAAATATAACAAAAAAGTTACTTCATGTTATGCTTAAAGGTTTTAGTTTAATTGTTATTCTGGATTAGCGTAAAAATCTTTAATGGAATTTGTGTAAACACAATAGTTTACTTCAGAATTCCAGAAACTAATTTTTGTTAAATTGGGCGCTCCGTTGGGTATAAGCATTAATGATCGTTTCCCATCAATTTTAAATAAATCATTAGCCGCTAAGTTTCTGTTATCAAGCGCTGTATCTAAATAATATAAATAATCATAAACAAAATCAACATAATTTCTTTTAGAAATTTTATCTCTGCTAGCCAGTATTAATTTATCATAATTTTCGCTTAGCGCTTTTTGAAATTCTACAGCATTAAGGGGTTTTCCATTTAGTGTAGGGATAACATTAAACTGCCCATCAGCAAATACCCATTTATTAATATCCTTTAAAAAAACTTCGGTAACTACATGTCCTGGAGATCCCTTTCGTGTTTCAGCATCTTTAGTTTTAATGTAAAGTACACGTGCAGGAAACCCGTTTGCTATTAGTTGATCTTTTAATACAATTGAGTACGCAAAACAAGGAAAACGGCCACCAGCCTTCGCTTCATTTAGTATAGAAATACCGTCACTTCCTTTTGGTGAGTTGCCACCATCGTGCTTCCATTGGTGGTGTGTCCAATTTAAAATATTGAGCACTTTATCTAAATCTGTACGGTTATTTTTAATTAACTGTGCCGTTGGGTATAAAGTTCTTAAAGAATCAAAATATTTGTTATTGCTACTTTGATAAAACTGTTTAATATCTGTTCTCTTATTTTGTGTATCGTAACTAATAGGATCCCAATTATAAGGTTCGGCTGTAATTAAAGTATAAGCAGGTTCTTTATCTGCTAGTTTTACATAAAAGGACTTTGTTTCTCCTCGATTTATTGAAAATTTAATGCTGTCGAGATCAGTTCTAAAAGCAAAATTCTCCTTATTACTGTATAGTTTAACTTTTAAGGTGTCATTGGAGATTTGGGGTGAAATTCTCCATGTACGGGTATACCAATTGTTGGAAAGGCCATAGTCGGCTTGTTCAGTTTTTGCCAGCAATAGTGGTTTTTGTTTGTAGCTTTTCTGAGCATAGGATTGCATAGAAAATAGGGTAGCAGAGAGTGCTAAAATAGGGATGTAGATTTTCATTTTTATAATATTGAGGTTTAAATATATGAAAATGATCCTGTTTAGGAACAATAATCAGTATTATCTCTGTTAGACAATTTAATCTTTTCGGTAATACAAGAAAAATGGAATTAAAAGGTTTAAAAAACTTCTTAAAACTTTAAGGTGTAAAATAGTTGTTGATAAATATCAATAAGTTTTGAGGCAATGTAAAATCAAAAACTAATCATAGGTGATTTAAACAAAGATTTTGTTTTTTTTTAACTAAAAACACCTTAAAATCGTATTATTAGTAATACGAAATTAGCTCTAATTGCTCTATAATGATTCATTGAAGTGATATATTTGCAAATTGTTAAAGCAAATTGTTGTCATACCCTTATCAAAATTAATTAAACTAATTTATTAAAAACTACTGTTTAGAGGACTACGTATGTAGTTTATAATCAATAGAATAAAACTAAACTAACCTTTGTGTTGAAGATTCAATTCAAAGATTTTTTTCACATCCCATAATATGAATAAACGTTTACTCCTACTTCTTGTTGCCGTAATCCTTATTTTTTCTGCAAAATCATTTGGCCAAACTCCAGTTTGTGCTACTCCAGGCGCAGATGGCGCTCAAACGCTTTCAACTGCGGCGAACACTTTTTATCCTTCTAAGGCAGGAAATATTACACTTAATGCGGGTAGCACTTCATTAGAATTAGACCCGGTTCCAAACTCATTTACGGTTGGAAGCACGGTGTTTAGTTTCGGAACAACGCAAATTACAAAGGGTAATTTGCTGTTAATTATCCAAATGCAAGGTGCCGATATTAACTATACAGATGGAAGCACTTATGGATCTGGTGCAGCAGCAAATAATGGATCTGGATATACTGGAAGCATTATTGCAGGAAGATATGAGTATGTTGTAGCCTTAAATGATGTAACTACAGCTGGTGGTACACTTCAGTTTAAAGCAGCAGGTACTGGCGGAGGCTTGGTAAACAGTTATATTAATGCGGATGCTACGGCAACAAAAGGACAAAGACGTTTTCAGGTTGTACGTTTAATGCAGTTTTCTAATTTAACTATGACTACCGATATTAAAACTATTCCGTGGAATGGTAAAGCTGGTGGTTTAATTGCATTGGATGTTGCAGGTACACTTAACATGAATGGGCGTGTTATTGATGCCAGTATAACCGGTTTTAGAGGTGGTTATTTATTGCCAAGAACAATTGCTGATGTACAGCAAACTCTATATGTAACAACAAATTCTACTCTTGCAGCAACAAAAGGAGAAGGTATTGCAGGAACACCACGATTTATGTGGGATGGATATACCGCTGTTGACAATGGAGCAACTTGGGTTGGATATCCTGGAGGTGACTATGGGCGTGGGGCGCCAGGAAATGCAGGAGGCGCAGGAAATAATCACAACGCCGGTGGTGGTGGTGGTGGTAACGGATCCAAAGGTGGTGCCGGTGGATATGGTTGGGAAGGTGCAACAGGCGATTTTTCACAAACAGGCGGGCGTCCGGGAGCATTATTGCCCCAATCATTAAATAAATTATTTCTTGGCGGCGGTGGCGGCGGTGGCGATGCGAATAATGCAACCAATGGTGTAAGAGGTGGTGTTGGTGGTGGTATTATTTTAATTAATGCCAATAAAATTGATGGTACTGGTATTATTCTAGCTAACGGAGGTCGTGGGGAGCCTGGTGGACAAGGTAGTGCTGGTGATGGTGCTGGTGGTGGTGGTGCTGGTGGTACAATTTTTATAAACGTAGCCCAAACCAGTCCTACAGCTAATTTAACAATTCAAGCAAACGGTGGTGCTGGTGGTAACGCCTACACTACAGTACCTCATGGTCCTGGTGGTGGCGGTGGTGGTGGAGTAATTCACTACAAAATTCCAAATGCTACGGTTACTACTTCAACAAAAGGTGGTGCCAATGGATTATCTAACGATGGCGGTGCGGGGGCAATAGCTCACGGTGCAGAATCAGGCTCAACACCTGGAGTTGTAGATAATTTTACGGCCAGTCAACTTCCGCCAGAATTACAAGGGCAAAGTGCAACTTGTTATCCAACCTTAACGGTAACAAAATCAAGATTAAATCCAACAACTCCAATTCCTGCTGGATCGACTACAGTTTATACCATTACAGTATCAAATTCAGGTGGTGGTGCAGAAGGCGTAAGAATTAACGATCAATTACCTGCGGGTTTTACATTTGTATCGGCTACAATTTCTTATTCAGCTAATCCTGCTACTGCAACAAATATCGCAAATAGCGGTTCGGATACACAGCCAAGTTTTGGACCATTTTCTTTACTAGGAAATAGTTCTGCAACCATACAATTAACAGTTAATATTCCGGCAGGAACAACCCCGGGCACTTATAGCAATCCTGCACAGGTAACCTATTTAGATCCTAGCAGAAATAGTACAGAGCCGAACAGAATAGTTACGCCTTTGGCTTTTGCGGTTGGCGCAGCATATACTGTTTATAGAGATGGCGATAATGTTCCAGGAACTAATTATGATTCTGCATTAACTGCCGAAGATGTTACGATTGTAAAACCGAGTATTTCAATTGTAAAAACAGTAGACAATGCTTGCGTTGCCGTAGGATCAAATCGTATTTATACAATAGTAGTTAAAAACGAAGGTAACTCTACATTAAACTCACTTGTGGTTACTGATGTGATCCCGACGGGTTTAACGTTTGTAGCTACTACACTGCCAGCAGGTTGGGCTAGAACAGGTACAGCACCAAATTTAACTTATACTTTTACAGGAAGTTTAGCGGCTGGAGCAACGTCTACTTTTCCAATTACGGTAACGGCATCAACAGTGCCTGCATCAGGAAACTGGTCTAATACGGCTAATGTAACCGGAGGAAGTAATTCTACCGTTGTAGTTTATGCAAATCCAACTACTTCTAGTTCATCTATTACTTCTGGTGGAACAGCTTGTAATGATGGTACTTTCTTTATTTCTGGAAATACACCAACTGTAGGTACGGGGCAATGGAGCTTTGTGAGCAATTTAAATGGTTATGCAACATTAAACAATCCTAACCAAGTTAATACAACAGTTTCAGGTGTTAGAAACGGAACACCAGTTACGGTACAGTGGGTTATTACTAATGGTACATGTACCAGTTCTTCGCAGTTAACTTTAACCAACAATAGTACTTTGCCAACAGGTACCTTAACGGTTAATGGAAACAGTACTGTTTGTGCTTCGGCGGCATTACCTACGCTAAATATAGCATTTGGAGGTACAGGACCTTGGACCTATACTTACAGAGATCCTAACGGATTAGTTTCTCCTGAAGCAACTTCTACAAATCCATCAGTTACCATTACACCAACAATTGCAGGTACGTATACCTTGGTTATGGTTAAAAATGCAACTTGTACAGGTACGGCAACAGGAACGGTTGTTATTGCACAAAGTCCTAACACGGTTGCAGGTACAGCGGCTGCAAATCAAACTATTTGTTACAACACTGCACCAGCGGCGATTAATTTAACTGGGCAAACTGGAAATGTTGTAAGCTGGCAATCATCACCTACAGGTGCTGCAGGCAGCTGGACAAATATTGCAGGTACAGAAAACGTAACAACGATAACGCCTGGTGCTTTAACGGCAAATACATATTATAGAGCAAGGGTACAAAGTGGTGCCTGCGGTGAATTACAATCCAATGCAGTATTAATAACTGTAACTCCATTAGCAACAGGTACGGCTACACCTGCGACACAAACTATTTGTAGCGGATCGGCAATTACGACGGTAAACTTTACAGGTGCAACAAGCTATACCTGGGTAAGAGATAATACAACCAATGTAACTGGTATTGTAAGCAGCGGATCGGGAGCAAGTGTTAGCGGTACTTTAACCAATACTACAGGTGCTACACAAACGGTTACCTTTACAGTAACTCCAACTACAAGTGGTTGTGCCGGTACTCCGTTTACATTTACTGTAACTGTGCAAGGAACGGTAACTGCCGGTGCCATTGCATCAAACCAAACGGTTTGTAACAATACAGCGGTAGCTCCTTTAACTTCAACAACTGATGGAACTGGATCAGGTACAATTACCTATAAATGGGAGAATTCTACTGATGGAACGAATTGGAATTTAATTACTGGCCAAACTGGAGCAACTTATGCACCGCCAGCTTTAACGGTTACAACATTATACAGAAGATCTACAGTTTCTACTACTACATCACCAAATGTGGTATGTACATCAGCACCAACTACGGCGGTAACCATTACGGTAAAAGCATTGCCAACGAATTCAAATGCAGGTGCAAACCAAATCAGTAATAATTCTGGAGTATTTACCTTGCAAGGAAATGCACCAACATCTGGTACTGGTACCTGGACTTTAGTTAGTACCACTGGAACAGCAACAATTGCTGATCCATCCAATAGAAATACAACAGTAACGATTTCAAAAAATAGTTCGGCTATTTTTGCATGGACTATTTCAAATTCTCCTTGCGCAACTTCAAGCAGTCAGGTTACGGTAACCTACACAGAAAATGCGGATAGACAAATTACCAAAACGGTAAGCAAAACAAATCCAACGGTAGGAGAGAACATTACTTTTACACTTACAGCAACCAATAATGGGCCAAGTAATTCAACCAATGTTACTGTAACAGATTTATTAAAGGCTGGTTATACTTTTGTTAGTGCTACGCCAAGTATAGGAACTTATACTCCAGGAACTGGATTGTGGAGTATTGGAAATCTAAACAGTGGGTCATCTCAAACCTTAAATATTATTGCAACGGTTAATGCAAATGCTACTTCTGCTGATTATGTAAATGATGCAAGCATTACAGGAACGGAATCTGATGTAATTACGACAGCAAATAATAATGTTTCGCTAAATACGGTTATACCTGTTCGTAAAATAGATTTACTTTTAACTAAAACAGGATCGCCAAAACCAGCTGTTGCAGGTGGCCCATTAACCTACGTAATTACGGTAACTAACAATGGTCCGAGTAGTTTAGTTGCGGGTGATGCAATTGTACTTACAGATAATTTACCAGCAGGATTTACACCAAACTCAGGAACTTTTACAACCTCTGCAGGAACGTACAACAGTGCAAATGGCAACTGGACGGGCTTAACTTTAACAACCGGACAAACTGCAACTTTAACTATTGCAGGAAAACTTTCAGCCTCTGCAACGGGTGTAATTATTAATACAGCAAGTGTTGCGGTACCAACAGGAACAACAGATCCTGATTTAACAAATAATTCTCAAACAGATAATACATCAATAACCAGACAGGTAGATTTAGGTATAACCAAAACTGCTACACCAAAACCAGTTACTGCAGGAAACACCTTAACCTATACTATAACCTTAAGCAATAGCGGAACAAGTTCTTTATTGGCGAGTGATGTGGTTAAACTTGTGGATAATCTTCCGGCAGGATTTACTGCAACAAGCTTTAATACATCTGCAGGGTCTTATACCAGTACAAATGGAAACTGGACAGGTTTAACGTTAGCAAACGGTCAATCTGCTACTTTAACAATAGTGGGTACCGTTGCGGCAGATGCATCTGGAACCCTAAATAATACGGCAACGGTTTCTGCTCCAAGCGGAACAACAGATACCAATACCAATAATGATACGGCAACGGATCAAACCTTAATTAACAGATCAATTGATTTTAGCGTTGCTAAAACAGCTTCGCCAACAATAGCTATTGCAGGAGAAAACTTAACATATACCATTACTGTAACCAACAATGGTACAAGTAAAATGTTAACGAGTGATGTTTTAAAGGTAGTCGATAATCTTCCGGCAGGTTTTACCGCAACATCATACAATTCTTCGTTAGGAACTTATGATAGTACAAACGGAAACTGGACCAATTTAACTTTAGGAAATGGGCAATCGGCTATTTTAACAATCGTTGGAACTGTAGCAAAATCTGCAACAGGATCTATAAATAACACAGTTAATTTAACACCTCCAACAGGAATTACCGATCCAACACCTGGCAATAATACTTCAACTATTACCACAACAATTCAAGCTAAACCAGTTTTGGCGATCACAAAAACTGGTTCAGCAAGTTTAACAGCAGGAACTACAACTACATATACATTAAGAGTTGTAAACACAGGAAGTAGTGATGCCATTAATGCAGATATTACGGATGTTGTTTCAAACACATTACAAGGTGTAAGCTGGGTAAGTTCTGTAGAAGGAGCTGCAACAATAGGTACAGGTGCAACAGGAAGTGGAAATAATGTTAATTTAAAAGTAAATATTCCGGCAGGAAGCGTTAATGCCGTAAATGTAACCATTACTGGTACAGTTAATCCGGCAGCCACAGGTAGCTTAAGCAATACGGCTACAACAACACCTGCGGAGCCTCAAGGCACAGGAAGTAGCTCTACTGTTAACTCAAATATTACCAGTACATCTGGCGTTACCATTGCTAAAACTGCAGTATCTGCGGCAATAGCAGGAGATGTGCTTACTTATCAAATCCAGGTTTCTAACAATGGGCCAAGTAATGCAACGGGTACTCAAATTGCTGATGCCGTACCAGCATCATTAACCGATGTAAGTTATACTACGCAAGTTGTAGGCACTGCAGTTATTAATACTGGCGCTACCGGAACGGGAAATACCATTAATGTGGTTGGAAATATTCCTGCGGGCACATCGAATAAAATTATTATAAACGTAACCGGAACAATCAAACCAGATTTTGAAGGCACGATAACAAATACAGCTGTTGCTACACCACAAGAAAGCGGAAGCACACCTGTTAATGCTCAAGCCGTAACTGCAGTAACAAGAAAACCTTTATTTACGATAACGAAAAGTGGACCAGCTACTGCAATTGCCGGAAATAATATTGTTTACGTAATTACAGCTAAAAATAATGGTCTATCAAAAAGTTTAAACTCTGTTATTACCGATGCCGTACCAGCTTCAATAACGAATGTAACCTGGGTAAGTGCGGTTACAGGTGGTACAGCAACAATTTCTGCAGGAGCAACAGGAAGTGGAAATAATGTAAGTTTAACAGGTAGTTTTGATGCAAACAGTACTGTTCAAATTACAGTATCAGGAAAAATTGCTACCAATGCGGGTGGTACAATAAGCAACACAGCTACTGTAACCCCAACAGAAACTGGTGTTACACCAGTAACTTCTACTGCTGTAAGTACTACTTTAAGCAGTAAATCTGGATTAACAATTTTAAAAAGCACAGTTACAGCATTAACCTCAGGATCAAATATTACCTATACAATTGAGTTAGGTAATGATGGTCCTAGTGATGCAATTAATGCAACTTTAAATGATGCAATTTCAGCACAGGTTTTAAATCCAACATGGACTTCAGCCGTACAAGGCGCTGCAGCCATCAACTCAGGAGCAACCGGAAGTGGTAATACCCTTCAGCTTGTGGCTAATATTCCGGCAGGTGCTGCAAATAAAATTGTGGTAACCATAACCGGAAAAGTAAATCCAGCTTTTAATGGAACTTTAACAAATACAGCAACAATTACAGCTACAGAAACTGGAAGTCCTTCGCCATCATCAACAACCAGTACAACAGTAAATAGAACACCAACTATAGCCATTACAAAAAATGGCCCTACAGCATTATTAGCTGGAGAAAATATAACTTATACGCTTGATGTATTTAATACGGGTAGTGCAGATGCATTAAACGTTGCAATTGCAGATAATGTTGCTGCTCAGCTAACGGGGGTTACCTGGACGGCAACTAGTACAGGGGCTGCACAAGTTTTAACAGGTGCAACAGGTACAGGCAACACAGTGGCATTAACTGGAAATATTCCTGCAGGAAACCCCAACCACATTACGGTAACCATAACAGGAAAAGTAAGTTCATCATTTAATGGTAACTTATCAAATACAGCAACAGCAACTCCTGCAGAGCCTGGAACAACACCAGCAAGCTCTACAATAACCACTGTTGTAAGTAAAATTCCTGTATTGGCAATTTCAAAAAGTGGACCAGGCACCATAAACGCTGGTCAACAAATTAATTACAACATTATAGTAACTAATACTGGTACGGCAGATGCAACTGCGGCAGTTATTACAGATGCAATTCCGGCTGGTATAACCAATGTAACCTGGACAGCTACAGCTACTGGAGCAACAATAAGCGCTGGTGCTACAGGTACTGGTAATGCTTTGAGTGTTACGGGAAGTATTCCTGCTGGGGCAGCTAATAAAATTGTAATTGCTGTAACAGGAGCGGTAGATGCAAATGCAGCTGCCGGAAATTTAACTAATAGTGCAACTGTAACCCCATCAGAAACGGGTGCAATTGCAAAAACATCAAATACAGTAACAACGGCAGTTAGTAAATTGCCATCTATAAGTATTACAAAAACTGGTCCTGCTACGGCTAATGCTGGTGAAACCATTACGTATGTAATTGAAGCAGTTAACAGTGGACCGTCTAATGCAACTAACTTAAGCTTAACGGATGCTGTGCCAACGCAACTTACAGGTGTAACCTGGACAGCAGTGGCTGCGGGTACATCCAATGTAAGTGTTGCCAGCGGAACAGGAAACGTAAACTTAACAAGTAACTTAAAAGTTGGTACTGCAAATAAAGTAACCATTACAGTTACTGGCACTATTGCAGCTTCGCAAAGTAATGTTACCATTACCAATCAAGCGGTGGCAACACCAACTGAACCAGGTATTGCGCCTGTAAATTCGAATGTTGTAAGTACTAATATTTCAAATAAGAGTACATTATCAATTGTAAAATCAGGACCATCATCTGTTAATGCAGGAGAAACAGTAAACTATACTTTAACGATTAAAAATGCTGGTCCGAGTAATGCAGTTGGTGCGGTTATTACCGATAACATTCCAACTGATATTACTAATGTAAGCTGGACTACATCTGCTACTGGGGCGGCAACTATTACTTTAGGCGGTACAGGAACTGGAAATGCATTAAGCATTACAGGCAATTTACCTGCGGGTGCAGCAAATGTAATTACAGTAAACATTACGGGTAAGCTAAGCGCATCTACAACAAATGCATCTATTTCTAACCAGGCTACGGTTACACCTGCCGAAGCTGGAAATACACCTGTAAATTCAAATACGGTTACTTCAACGGTTACCAAACAGGCAGATTTAAGGATTGAGAAAACTGGACCGTCGGCTGCAGTAGCTGGCGAGCAGGTTAATTATACCATTACGGTTACTAACGCTGGTCCGAGTGATATTATAGGTGCAATTATTGCTGATGCAATTCCTACAACTATTCTTTCGCCAACCTGGACAGTAGTTACACAAGGTACAGCAACGGCGAGTGCGGCAAGTGGAACCGGGAACGTAAATATTGCAGGTAATATAAAAGCAGGAACAACAGATAAGATTATCATTTCTGTAACAGGAAAAATTGATCCTGATTTTGCGGGCACAGTTTCAAATACTGCAACAGCAACTCCACCTTCTGGTACAACAGATCCTACGGTAGCAACCAGTACCGTAAATACTACAGTAACTAAAAAGGCTAACGTTAGAATAACAAAATCGGGGCCTGCTAATGTGGGTGCTGGTGAAATAATCAGTTATACATTACGCATTGTAAATGATGGACCAAGTACTGCTACAAATACCGCAATAGTTGATGCTTTACCAAATGGAATTATTGCTCCTTTTGCATGGAATGTAACACTATCTGGTGGTGCAACCGCTACAGCAACGAGTGGAACAACGGGTAATATTAGCTTTAATGCAACTATTCCGCCAAGTACGGGTGTTGTTTTAGTTAACATTACGGGTAAGGTAGATCCAGCTTTAATGCAAGGAGCGAGCCTTACAAATACGGCCACTGCAACCGTTGATCCGAGTATAACTGATCCAGATTTAACCGATAATTCATCAACCAAAGTAACAGCGGTTGATAATGATCCAGTGTTTAGAGTATCTAAATCAGGTCCTGCTACGGCAAACATTGGTGATCCAATTACTTACACCATTTTAGTAAGCAACACTGGAACAGGAAATATTACCAATGCATTTATTGTGGATAATGTACCATCGGATGTTCAGGTAACAAGTTGGAATGCAGTTTCCTCAACGGGCGCTACTATTACAGGTTCAACTAGTGGTAATACAAATTCAGTAGCTACAAAAGCTAATATTAATGCAGGTTCTGGAGTGGTTACTATTACCGTAAATGGTATTGTTACCCAAACTGCCAGAGCTTCATTTACCAATAAGGCTGAGGTTACGGCAAGTGATATTAAAGAAAGCTCTGTAACAACAAGTATCAATAAATCAACAGATATTGAGATTACTAAAACGGGCCCGCAAAGTGTAGCTGCTGGAGATAATATCAGCTACTCTATTCGTGTAAATAATATTGGATCAGTAAATGTTTCTGGGTTATCAATTTCGGATGTTGTTCCTTCCAAAATTACAAATGTAGTTTGGTCTGCAGTTGCAAGTGGTTCAGCATCGGTTATCGGAACTGCATCTGGAAACGGAAATTCTATTAACTTAAATGGAAGGGTAGACGCTGGTGCGGCAAATTATATTACCATCACCGTAAATGGTAAAGTTCCTTCAAGCGAAACGGGAACACTAGCCAACACCGCTACGGTAAATATTACAGATGGCATTTCGGATTTTAACTTAGCCAATAATACATCTACAGTAAATACAAATATTATTAATACCCCAACGCTAATTGTTCAAAAAAGTGGACCAAATGCGGCTGCTTCGGGTACACCAATTAGTTATACTTTAACCGTTAGTAACAACGGACCAAGTGATGCCACAGCCGTAAATATTGCCGACGTTGTGCCAACAGATGTTACAGGAGTAACCTGGACGGCAACAGCAAATGGAGTATCAACTATTACAAGTGGAGCATCAGGATCATCAAATACCATCGCGGTGGTTGGAAATATCCCAGTAGGTGCGGCAAATTATATTACTATTTTAGTTAAAGGAACAATTAATCCATCTTTTGCAGGAAATATTTTAAATACTGCATCAGCAAAAATTGGAACTTCTGGTACACCTGTAAGTTCGCCAACTGTAACTACTGTTGTTTCTAAGCAAACAAATATTAGTATAATTAAATCTGGTCCGGCAACATTAAGCGCTGGTTTGCCAATTACATATACTATTGAGGTAACCAACGCAGGGCCAAGTAATGCTTCGGGTACAACCATAACTGATGCAATACCTGCGGCAATACAAAATGCAAACTGGGTTGCTACTGCCACTAATGGTGCTGCAATTACTACAGGGGCAACTGGTACAGGAAATGCGCTTTCTGTTAAAGGTGATATTTTAGCGGGTGGAAACTCAAAAATATTAATTACAGTAAGCGGAACGGTAGCATCAAACGCAAGTGGAAATCTTGTAAATACTGCAACTGCTACACCAGCAGAACCAGGTAATCCACCTGTAGTTTCTACACCGGTAACTACTGCCTTGCAAAAAACACCAGGGCTTTCATTATCAAAATCTGCACCTGGAACTGCATCAGCAGGACAACAAATTACGTATACTTTAAAATTAACCAATGCAGGACCATCGGATGCAGTAAATACTTCAATATCTGATATTATTTCTGCTGATATTAGCAATGTAAATTGGACAGCTACTGCTACTAATGGAGCTACAATTACTGGTGCAACTACAGGAAACACCAATAATGTATCTACCAAGGTAAATGTTCCAGTAAATGGAGTGGTTACGGTTTCAATTACCGGAACTATTAGTCCGCTTTATGTTGGAAATATTGTAAATACAGCTCAGGCAACACCTTCTGAGCCTGGTATTGCGGCTTCTACAGCTACAGCAACTACAACTGTTTCTAAATCGGTAAGCCCGGTAATTACAAAAACTGGCCCGGCAACAGCTTTGGCTGGTGAGGAAATTAATTACCAAATTAGTGTTAGAAACAATGGGCCGAGTACAGCTTTAAATGCTACCATAATAGATGCGGTGCCTAGCGACATTAAAAATGTAAGCTGGACGGCAACCGCTCAAGGTAATGCGGTTATAAACACTGGTAATAATGGAAATACCAATACTGTTAATGTAAATGCAAATCTTCCTGCTGGCACAAATGATTTAATTATCATTAATGTTAAAGGAACGATTTCAAATTCATTCTCAGGTAACATTTCAAATTCTGCAACTATTACACCAACGGAAGCTGGAAGCACTCCGGTAACTTCAGCTGCTGTTGTAACTGCGGTACAAAGAAAACCAATATTAAAAATTACTAAAGTTGGTCCGGCTACATTAACGGCAGGTGCAAACATTAGTTATTTAATAAACGTTACAAATGAAGGTACAGGCGATGCTGTTGGGCTTAACATTTCTGATGTTGTTCCAACTCAAATTACCAATATTGTTGTTGCACCAACTGTAACAGGAAGTGCAAGTATAACGGCAAATACCTTAACAGGACAAACCATTAGCATTACTGGTAATATTAGTGCGGGTGCAGGAAATGGAATTACCATTTCTGTTACTGGTAAGGTGCCAGCCAATTATAGTGGTACATTATCTAATACCGCAACAGCTACACCAGCAGAGGCTGGAGCTCCAACTTCAACATCTACAGCAAATACTGTGGTAAGCAGAATTCCTGTTTTAGAAATTATAAAAACTGGGCCATCTACTGCAATCGCAGGTGCTGCAATTGAATATATTCTAACAGTAAGAAATACGAGCAGTAGTGATGCGCTTGCATCTGTAATTGCAGATGCTGTTCCATCAGGAATTCAGAATGTAAGTTGGACAACAAGTTTAGCAGGAACAGCAACTATAACATCAGGTGCTACAGGAATAGGTAATGCAGTTTCTGTAACGGCAAATATTCCGGCAGGTTCGGGCAATGTGGTTACTGTTTCTATTAAAGGAACAATTCCGCCAAGTGCAACAGGAAGTTTAACTAATACAGCAACAGCTAAGCCAGTAGAAAGTGGTACATCTACAGCAATATCTGGTACAATAAATACAAATATTGAAAGCAGTACAGATTTATACGTAACGAATACAGTTTCTAATGGTTTCCAAAAAGTTGGTCAGCCAGTTGTATTCACAATTACCGCTGGAAATAATGGTCCAAGTAATGCAACAAATGTTCAGGTGGCAGATTTATTACCTGCAGGATATGAATATGTATCGGCTACTGTTGGTCAGGGTTCATACGATTCTAATTCAGGCGTATGGCTGGTTGGTGCTTTAAATAGTGGTACAAGTTCTGTATTAACCATCACGGCAAAAGTGAAAATAGGTACAAACTACAGTACAACGGCAACTATTACGGGCGCAGAAAATGATCCTTTCTTGGATAATAATAAAGCATCTACGGGAGTAACAACAGTAAATAGTGATCCTGTTGCATTGCCAGATACTAAAACAACAAATGAAGATGTAACTTTAACTGTTGCTGCTGCCGATGGTGTTTTAGCCAATGATAGTGATGTTGACGGAAATACTTTAACAGTTACAAAATACAGTATTGCTGGTACAGATTATACAGCAGGTACATCGCATTTAATTCCAAGCGTAGGTAAAATTACTTTAAACGCAGATGGAAGTTATGTTTTTGTACCTGAACAAGATTATTTCGGTACTGTACCTACCATTACTTATTATATTAGTGATGGAAATGGTGGTGTGACAAACAGCACCTTAGATATTACAGTTAATTCTGTAAATGATGCTCCATCGTTTATTAAAGGCGCAAATCAGTTGGTTAATCAAAATGCACCAGCACAAACGGTAGTGGCTTGGGCAACGGCAATTAGTGCTGGTCCGGCAAATGAAAGTGCTCAAACTGTAGCCTTTATTACCACAAATAATAATAATGCCTTATTTGCAAGTCAGCCTACAATTTCTGCAAATGGAACACTTACGTATACGCCAGCACCAAACGCATCAGGTACGGCAACGGTAACTGTTTACTTGAAAGATAACGGCGGAACGGCTAATTGTGGTGTTGACCAAAGTTTACCGCAAACCTTTATTATCAGAATTAATAGTTTGCCAACTACAGATGATAAAACCAATGCTGCGGTAATTCCAAGTACAACTACTGTGCCTACAGATATTGATAATCCATCAGGATCTGACATTGATGGAACTGTTGTAGCTTATATTATTAATACACTGCCAACTAAGGGAACTTTATACCTTGCTGATGGTGTTACAGTGGTTACCGTAGGACAAGAATTAACGCAAGCAGAAGCTAATGGATTAAAATTCTTGCCAAATGGCACAACTTCAGGTACAACTACTTTCACTTTATCTGCAAAAGATAATGATGGAGGGGTAGACCCAACACCAGCAACATTTACCATCAATATTCAGCCAGTTGGTGTAACAGATAATGTTACTACTACAGTTAATACCGCTATTAATACGGATGTAAAAGCAAATGATGGTCCGGGTTTAACAAACGCGATAGTAACTGTTGTAACTAATGGCTTAAATGGAACTGCAGTAACTAAACCAGATGGAACAATTACTTATACGCCAAACAATAATTATGTTGGTAAGGATACTTACACCTATACATTAACTGTAGATGGTGTAGTTAGCGCACCAATTACGGTAAATGTTCAGGTGAAACCAACAGGTGTAAATGATAACGATTTAACGCCAGTAAATGTAGCGGTTACCACAACGGTAAAAGCTAATGATGGTGCTGTATCTGCAGGACTAACGGTTGTAAAAGCATCAGATCCTGCAAACGGAAGCATTTTGGTAAATGCGGATGGAACAATTACCTATACACCAAATAATAATTTTGTAGGCACAGATAGCTATACTTATAAATTGCAAACTGCAGATGGAGTATTATCAGATGCCATTACAGTAACAATTAATGTTTATAAAGCTTCGTTTGATTTTACCAAAGTTGTAACAGGAACAGTACCTACAACAGAAAATGGGGTAATTAATTATGCTTTAAAAGTAACCAATACAGGAACGGTAACTTTAACAAATATTATAATTACAGATGCTAATGCAACAGTAACAGGATCACCAATTGCAACATTAGCGCCAGGTGCTTCAGTAACTGTAACAGCAACGCATGTTTTAACTCAGGGCGAAATTGATTTTGGAAGTGTAACCAATCAGGCTAGTGCTACAGGAGCTGATCCTAAAAACAATCCTATAACTAAGGTTTCTGATGATCCATTAACCACAACAACGCCTAACGATGCTACGGTTACGCCAATTACGGCTAACCCACTTTTAGCATTGGTTAAAACAGGTGTACTTGCTGCGGATGGAAATACAATTACCTATAACTTTACTGTAAAAAATATAGGAAACGTAACCATTAGTAATTTAACCTTAACAGATAGCAAAATTACGGGTAGCATTACTTTATCTCCATTAACACTTGCACCAAATGCAATGGCAACTGGAACTGCAGTTTATACATTAACGCAGGCAGAAAAAGAGTCAGGCTCTGTTTCTAATACAGCAACAGTTAAAGGTAAAACGCCAGCAGGGACAGATGTTCAGGATGTTTCAGGAACGGCAGAAAACAATGATAATCCTACAGTTACTAAAACTGGTGTGGTTGCTATTAATGATAGCGGTTCGGTAAATGGTTTCTCAGGAGGTACAGCGGTTGAAAATGTTTTAGCAAATGATTTCTATAATGGAGGTCAGGCTACATTAAGCAATGTTAATTTAACACAATTATCAACCGAAAACCCTAAAGTAACATTGGATCCTGCTACAGGAAAGGTAATCGTTGCTCCAGATACGAAAGCGGGTACTTACAAAGTAGAATATGAAATTGAAGATAAGTTAAATCCAGGTCAGAAAACTAAAGCAACTGTTACCGTAACAGTAACAGCGCCAGCATTAGTTGCGGTAGATGATAGTGGTTCGGTAAATGGATTCTCTGGAGGTACAGCTGTTGAAAACGTATTGGCAAACGATACTTACAATGGAGTTGCAGCAACGTTAACAACTGTTAATTTGAGTCAGTTGAGTACTTCAGATGCCAATGTGAACTTAGATCCATTAACAGGAAAAGTGATTGTTAAGCCAGGTACAAAAGCTGGAACTTATACGGTACAATATCAAATTCAGGATAAACTGAACCCAACATTAACCACAACAGCAACCGTTACCGTTACGGTAACAGCGCCAGGATTGGTTGCGGTTGATGATAGCGGTTCGGCAAATGGATTCTCAGGCGGTACAGCTGTTGAAAACGTATTGGTAAACGATACTTACAACGGAGTTGCAGCAACGTTAGCAACTGTTAATTTAAGTCAGTTAAGCACTTCAGATGCCAATGTGAACTTAGATCCACTAACAGGAAAAGTGATTGTTAAACCAGGTACAAAAGCTGGAACTTATACGGTACAATATCAAATTCAGGATAAACTGAACCCAACATTGACCACAACAGCAACCGTTACCGTTACGGTAACAGCGCCAGCATTGGTTGCGGTTGATGATAGTGGTTCGGCAAATGGATTCTCTGGAGGTACAGCTGTTGAAAACGTATTGGTAAACGATACTTACAACGGAGTTGCAGCAACATTAACGACTGTTAATTTAAGTCAGTTAAGTACTTCAGATGCCAATGTAAACTTAGATCCACTAACAGGAAAAGTGATTGTTAAGCCAGGTACAAAAGCTGGAACTTATACGGTACAATATCAAATTCAGGATAAACTGAACCCAACATTAACCACAACAGCAACCGTTACCGTTACGGTAACCACAGGCGATATTTTAGCAAATGATGATAATGGCGATGTAAATGGATTTGCAGGTGGAGTAGCTGTTCCAAATGTATTAGTAAACGATACTTATAATGATGGCATTCAAGCTTCATTAACTAATGTAAGTATCGATCAGGTTTCAACAGAAAATACGGGTATCAATGTAAATCCTGCTACTGGTGCTGTGTCGGTATTACCGAAAACATTACCAGGTGTTTATACCTTGTTTTATAAAATCACAGATAAATTAGATATTACAAAAACATCTATTGCTAAAGTTAAAATCACGGTTGCAAATTGGAATACCGATCTTTCAGTAACTAAAGTCGCAAACAAAACTGCCGTAGAAAATAACGAAAGCATCAGTTATACCATTACCGTTAAAAATAATGGTCCGGCTACAGTATTAAGCGGTCAGGCGATTGGTTTAACGGAAAACCTTCCTACAGGTTTAGAAAATGTAACTTATGTAGCAAATGGAGGCATATACAACGCAGTGGCAAATACCTTTACCGTAAATGCTGATCTTGTTGCAGGCCAATCTGTGAGCTTAATTGTTAATGCAAATGTAACTTCCAATTATAGCGGATCATTAAATAATCAGGTTAGCGTAACAGCTGCTCCTGGTACAACTGATCCTAACACAGCCGATAATACTGCATCAGTAACAACTCCAGTATTGAAGGGCGGAATTGCCTTGATAAAAGTTGGTGCATTAAGTGCTGATGGAAATACAATTAAATACACATTTACAATTACCAATACCGGAAATACCGATTTAACTTCTATTTTATTAATAGATGCTAAATTAGGATTGAATAAAACCATTGCAGGAACTTTAGCAGCAGGACAAAGCATTACAGACGTTGAAACTTATACTTTAAGTCAGGCAGAGAAAAATGCAGGCGCCGTAAGTAATACAGCAAGTGTAAATGCAAAAACCAGTGCAGGCAATCCTTTAACAGATATTTCTGGTACGGATAATGGCAACAATACGCCAACGGTAACATTAATTCCGGCAACACCAGCCATGAAGTTTACAAAACGTACAACAAATACGGTAAGCAAAGTAGGCGATGTTATTAACTACGAAATTATTGTAACCAACACTGGAAATGTAACCTTAACTAACGTTGCAATTGTGGATGCAGGTGCAGATGCGGGATCAATTACGCCAGCCGGAATTGCGAGCTTAGCACCGGGCGTAAGTGTAACGGCAACAGCTAAACACACTGTTACCTTAACAGAAGTAAATGCAGGTTCTTTCACTAACCAGGCATCCGCTACAGCGCAAACGCCAAATGGGGGTACATTTAGTAAACCTAAGTCAGATGATCCAACCACGGCAGAACCTGATGATGCAACCGTAACTATAATTAGTCCGGCAGGAGCAATTACCTTAGTTAAAACAGGAACATTAAGTGCTGATGGCAATAGAATTACATACACTTTCCGTATTAAAAATACTGGAAATGTAACTCTACACGTAATCACATTAGTAGATGCAAAAATTGGATTAAACAAAATTCTTCCAGGCGTAATTTTACCTGGCGAATCGGTTACTGATACTTATGTATACACCTTAACTTTAGCAGATAAAGATGCAGGAAGCGTTACCAATACAGCAACCGTTACCGGCCAAACGCCAAATGCAGTAGCGGTATCGGATATATCTGGAACAGATGAAACCAATAATACACCTACAGTAACGGTAATTCCAGCAAATGGATCAATTACTTTGGTTAAAACTGCAACCTTTAGTGGCAATAAGGTTACTTATACCTTCACCATTAAAAATATAGGTACGGTTACCTTAAATACCATTACCCTTAGTGATGCTAAACTTGGTATTACTAACAAGGTAATTACTGTTGCAGGTGGTTTATTGCCAGGCGCTACTACAACAACTACCGAAGTTTATACATTAACACAAGCCGATAAGGATTTGGGTAGTGTAAGCAATACCGCAACGGTTAATGCTAAAACTCCACTTGGTACAAATGTTAGTGATGTTTCTGGTACTACCGAAGGCAACAATACACCAACAGTAATCAGCGTGCCAAAATCTCCTGTTGCAGTTGATGATAAAGCCGAAACAAAAGCAAATGCTCCAGTAGTCATAAATGTACTTGCAAATGATGATCCAGGTAACTCTACGTTAGATAAATTAACAGTAGAAATTATTAACCAGCCTAAAAATGGTACAGTAAAAGTAAATCCTGATGGTACAATAACCTACACACCAAATCCTGGTTATACCGGGGGCGATACCTTTACCTATAGAGTGAAAGATGGGTTTGGTTATTATACTAATGTAGCAACCGTAACACTTGCAGCCAATTTCTTTGATGTTAATGTGCCTAATTTGTTTACGCCAAACGGTGATGGTATTAACGATACCTTCGAAATACGTGGATTAAATCAGTATCAGGAAAATGAGTTAACAATCGTTAACCGTTGGGGTAACGAAGTTTTCAGAGCCAAAGGTTATCAAAACAACTGGACAGGAGAAGGGTTGAATGAAGGTACTTACTTCTACTTATTACGAATTAAGAAACCAGGAAGTTCAGAGTTTCAAGTGTTAAAAGGATATATAACCTTAATTAGAGCATTTAAAAAATAAGATATGAGGCTAAAGGAAATCGGGTATTTTTGCCTGGTTTCCTTTAAAGATATTAAGAAGATGAAAAAATTAATATGGATACTAACAGGCTTATTTCTGTTATTTGTTAAGCCAGTTTCCGCTCAGCAAGATGCACAGTATAGTCAGTACATGTTTAACGGGATTTACATTAACCCAGCATATGCAGGCTATAAAGAAGTGCTAAATGTGCATAGCTTTTACCGTAGCCAGTGGACGGGTATTAGCGGCGCACCACGCAGTATGTCGCTCGCGGTAGATGCCATTGCAAATAATGGTAACGTTGGTTTAGCCTTGCAGGTTTCTAGTGATAAACTTGGTGCCCAAACCAATTTAAGCATTTATGGTAATTATGCTTATCGCATTAGAATGAATGATGATGGCAGCTCTCGTTTAGCACTTGGTTTAGGCGTTGGCATGGTGCAACTAGGTATTGATGGTTCTATGTTAAATACAAATGATCCAGAACCTAATCAGCCTGTGGGCATACAGAGTACAATTGTGCCCGATGCCCGTGCCGGTATTTACTACGCCGATGATCGTTTTTATGCTGGCTTTTCTGCCGATAATTTGATCTCACAATATGTAAAAATCGACCGTTATGCTTTTATTCCTCAACCTAAACCTCATTATTACTTAACAGCAGGCGCTTTATTCCCTTTAAACGAAGATTTTCAGGTTAAACCTTCATTCCTTTTAAAAGATGATAGAGGTGGCCCAACAAGTTTAGATGTAAATGCCTTTTTAATGATAAAAGATGTGCTATGGATTGGAGGATCTTACCGCACAGGTGTAAAATTATACGATAAAAGTTATCTCCAAAAAGACCTTAGTCAAAGAAATTCAGCCGTTGCAGCTATTCAGTTTTTCCCCTCAGAAAAGATTAGAATCGGCTACGGCTACGATTTTTCAATCGGTCCGCTGCAAGGTTATAGTGGTGGAACGCATGAAATATCAATTGCCTTTTCATTCATAAAACCTAATGTTAGAATGGCAACCCCAAGGGTATTTTAAGGATAATAACTATTTTAGTTCAAGATAATATATCAATATAATGAAGAAAATTTTACTTGGTTTATGCTTTTCCGCTTATTGTTTAGGTGGATTAAGTTTTTCTGCAAAGGCTCAATTTGTAATCAAAGAAGCAGATAAACAGTACGACCTTTTTAACTATAGCAAAGCAATAGATTTATACGAGCAAGCTTATAAAAAGAAAGAAACACTTCACGCTGCAGAACGCCTTGCCAATGCCTACAGTTTTATTAATAATTATAAACAGGCAGAAAGTTGGTATGCCATTGCCGTAAAAATGCCAGGAAGTGCTGTAGAAAATACACTTAACTATGCAAAGGCACTTCAAAGCAATTCAAAGTATAGCGAAGCAAAAGTTCAGTACCTTAATTATATCGATCTGAATAAAAAGGTTTCAGAAAAACAACAAAGCATCTGGGTTTCTTCATGTGATTCTGCCCTGAAATGGATGAAAAATCCTAAACAATTAGAAATAATTAATCAAAAAGCTTTAAATAGTGCTCAGTCAGATTGGGGCGCCGTAACTTATCAGGGAGGTGTAGTTTTTACTTCCGACAGAACTAACACCGGCCTTGAAACAAATGAAGGTAAACCTTTTTTAAAGTTTGATGGCGCAAAACTTCCTGATAAAAAGATTTACGGATGGACAGGGAATGGTTATTTGAAACTGTACATAAAACCTACAGCAACTGATAGCATTAAGCTGTTTCCAATAAATACCGGTACCAATTACCATGTGGGTGCTGCAAGTTTTACAGCCGATGGGAACACCATGTATTTTACTTTAACACGTATTCCAGAGCATTTGGAAAAGGTGAAAAATAAGCCAAGCACCATTAATGTAGAAATTTATAGCAGCACAAAAGATGCAAATGGAACCTGGACAGAACCTGTTTCTTTTCCATATAATAATGTAAGCCAATATTCGGTAGGCGATCCTTTTATTTCCTCAAACGGACAAAGTTTATATTTTGCTTCCAATATGCCCGGCGGTAAAGGCGGTACCGATCTTTATGTGTGTTTAAAAACTGATGCTGGCGATTGGGGTAAACCAGAAAATCTTGCCGATGTAAATACTGAAGGCAACGAACGAAGTCCTGTTTTTGATGCCAATAATAATTTTTACTTTTCAAGCGATGGCCGCATTGGTATGGGTGGTTTAGATGTTTATCGTGCTTTACGCAATGCAACAGGTATAGGTCAGGTCGAAAATATGGGCTATCCATTTAATTCGCCACAAGATGATTTCGGCTTCAGCCTGAATGATAAAGGTGGGATCGTTTACCTGTCATCCAATCGCGATGGCGGTTTAGGAAATGATGATATTTATAGCCTCGATCAAAAAGCCATTTTAGCATTTAAATTAACCGGTCGTGTTTATGATAAGAAAACCAGTCAGCCTTTAGCAAATGCAATTGTAACTTTGCAAAAAGTAAATGGCGGTAGCTTAAAAGTTGAAACAGATGATAATGGCGGTTTTAAATTCAACTTAAGTAAAGAAACAGAATACAATGTAATCGGTGAGAAAACCAATTACAGATCAGATTCTGAAAACCTTGCAACCATTGGATTAACCACTTCAAGTATTCTTACGCAAGATTTATATTTAGAACCGGTAGAAATTAACAAAGCCATCCGTTTAGAAAACATTTACTACGATTTTGATAAATGGAATATCCGTGCCGATGCAGCAGTAGAATTGGATAAGCTTGTTAAAATTATGACTGAAAATCCAACCATTTGGATCGAGTTAGGTTCACACACCGATAGCCGTGGTAAGGATAGTTATAACCTTACTTTATCTCAAAAAAGAGCCGAATCAGCCGTTCAGTATATTATATCAAGAGGGATAGATAAAAACCGAATTACCGCAAAAGGGTATGGCGAAACACAACTTTTAAACCGTTGTGCAAATGGTGTAGAATGTACCGATGTAGAACATCAGTTAAATAGAAGAACTGAATTTAAAATTGTTAAACAATAGCAGATAAGCGTACAATATAACTTTAATTTTTTAGTCAAATGCCCGGATTTATCCGGGCATTTTTGGTTTATGTTTAACTAAATATATTAGTAAAATGTGGATAAAATAATTTTTATAGATGAATTTTTTACTAAATAAATTAGTATTTTTGTTTTGTTAAACAAAGCATAAATTTCAAAATGAATACGCAGAAAGACAAACATATTATTCATATGGATCAGGATGCTTTTTTCGTTTCTGTAGAAATTAAAAAGAATTCTAAACTGGCAGGTAAACCCGTTATTATTGGTGGTAGTTCTGAACGTGGAGTAGTGGCCTCCTGTAGTTACGAAGCCCGTAAATTTGGTATTCATTCTGCTATGCCAGCACGTACAGCAAAAATACTTTGTCCGCAAGCTATTTTTGTAAAAGGAAATATGGACGAATATTCCAAGGCTTCTCATGAAATTACTGAGATTATTTCGCAGCGGGTGCCTTTGTTTGAAAAAGCAAGTATCGATGAACATTATATTGATATGACTGGAATGGATAAGTTTTTCGGCTGTATGAAATTTGCTTCCGAATTACGACAAACCATTATTAAGGAAAGCGGATTACCCATTTCTTTCGGCTTATCTGTAAATAAAACCGTAGCTAAAATTGCTACAAACGAATCTAAACCAGCAGGAGAACTGGAGGTTGTTTTTAATGAAGTTCAGCCTTTTTTAAATCCCTTATCCGTTCATAAAATTCCTGGAATTGGACATGCTACCTATAAAAAGCTCAGCGAGATGGGCGTAAGGCAAATTGAAACCCTTACGCAAATCCCGCAGGAGCTTATGTTTAAAATACTTGGACAACACGGACTAAGCTTATGGCAAAAAGCCAATGGTATTGATTTAGCGCCTGTTGTGCCTTATCGCGAGCGAAAATCAATCGGCACACAGGCAACTTTTGAAAGCGATACAATGGATATTGCCAAGTTAAAGGCTATTATTACAGGAATGGTAACCGGATTAACCTTCCAGTTGCGAAATCAATGCAAACTTACCGCTTGTATTACCGTAACCATCAGGTATACCAATTTTGAAACCGTTACCCGCCAAGAACGTATTCCTTATACCTCATTGGATTCTTTTTTGATTAAAAAAGCACATGATCTGTTCGATAAACTTTATTCTAAACGAATGCTGTTGCGATTGATAGGCGTAAAACTTTCGCATTTAGTTAGTGGTTACGAGCAAATTGGACTTTATGATATTGGCGAAGAAGAATACAATTTATATCAAGCAATGGATAAAGTGCGTAATCATTATGGAGATGATGCCGTAGTTAAAGCCTGTATTGTAACCCAACCACAACGTGATAAGAATAATAAAGTAATTAAATATAATCCCCGTAAAAAGAAGGTTGTTGAAGAAACAGAAGAAGAAAAAGCCGAAAGTTATAAGCGATCAAGAATGAGAAGTTTTATGAATGAAAAAGGCATAATTGGTACAAAATCCTATGATTAATTTAAACTATGTTTTTAAATGTCCATTCCTCATATAGTCTTAAATATGGTACACTAAATATTGATCAGCTAATTAAATTAGCCCGTCAGTTGGATATTCATCAAATGGTGCTTACCGATATAAACAATTCTACCGGGGCTGTAGAGTTTATCCGAGAATGTTATCGTCAATCTATTGCTAAAGACAAAAATGAAACCCAAAGTGGTAATATTCCATATCAGTTAAAACCTATAGCAGGTATAGAGTTTAGAAACCAAAATCGGTTGCTTTATGTGGGCATTGCTAAAAATAAAGAAGGTATGCGAGAGCTTAATGAATTTTTAAGTCAGCATAATATTAGCAATATTCCTTTACCTGATGTGCCACCCAAGTTTGAAAATGTTTACATTGTTTATCCCTTTCATAAACTTTTCGCAAAAGATTTAAAAGAAAATGAGTTTGTAGGAATCAGAAGCAACCAGTTAAATTTTTTATATAAACATCAGATACTAAAACAGCAGCATAAAATGTTGGTGTGGCATCCAGTTACGGTTGCAAATAAAGTTACCTACCGTTTGCACGAATACCTCAGAGCTATAGATTTAAATACACTTTTAAGTAAAGTATTGGAGAACGATAAATGTGAAAAAGATGAATGTTTAATTCCCGAAAGCAAGCTAATTGAGCAATTTGAGCAATATCCCTTCATGGTTGCCAATACACAGAAACTTTTAGATAGTTGCGATTTGAGTAGTTATTTTGAATCCGGTCCTCAACCGAAATCAAAAAACCGAGAAACATATACAAAAAGTTTAAGGCACGATCAACTGTTGCTGAGAAGAATTGCACTTATTGGTTTAAAATATAGATATGGCGAACATAATGAAATAGCTAAGGCACGGCTTGAAAAAGAACTCCGAATTATTGAGTTTAAAAATTATTGTGCCTATTTTTTAATCACTTTCGATATTGTGAGATACGCCATAGGTAGATGCAAGTTTTACCATGTTGGCCGTGGTTCTGGTGCCAATAGTTTAGTGGCTTACTGCTTAAGAATTACAGATGTAGACCCCATTGAACTCGATTTATATTTTGAACGTTTTCTGCATGAAAAAAGAACTAGTCCGCCAGATTTTGATATAGATTTTTCTTGGGATGAACGAGAAACCATGCAGAAATACATCTTTAAAAAGTATCCAAAAGGTCATGTTGCTTTTTTAGGCACAATGAGCACTTTTAAAGATCGGGCAATTATTCGCGAAATTGGTAAAGTATTAGGTTTATCAAAAGAAGAGATTGATAGTTTTACTGATCCAGCAAGGGAAAAAGAAAATCAGAAAAATCCAACCTATCAAAAGCTGTTAGCCGTACATAGTTATATGAAAGATATGCCAAACCAACGTTCAATTCATGCTGGTGGTATTTTAATTTCTCATGAACCCATCACTTATTATACAGCTTTGGATATGCCCCCAAAAGGCTTTGCAACTGTACAATGGGATATGTATGAAGCAGAACAAATTGGCTATGAAAAATTTGATATTCTAAGTCAGCGGGGTATTGGACATATTCGTGAAGCTGTAGACTTAATAAAAGCCAATCAGGGAAAAGAAATTGATATTCACGATTTTAAAACCTTTAAACAAGATGCCAAGCTAAATGGAATACTTAAAGAGGGGCAGCCCATTGGTTGTTTTTATATCGAATCGCCCGCAATGCGACAATTGCTTAAAAAACTTAAATGTGATAATTATTTAACGCTTGTTGCCGCAAGCTCCATCATTAGACCTGGGGTGGCCAGTTCGGGTATGATGAAGGCTTATATTGAGCGCTACCATGCACCCGATAAAGTTGTGTATTTGTGTAAGGAAATGGAAGAACAGCTAAAAGAAACCTATGGTGTAATGGTTTATCAGGAAGATGTAATTAAGGTTTGCCATTATTTTGCAGGTCTGAACTTAGCAGATTCGGATATCTTACGTAAAGCCATGAGTGGCAAATACCGCTCTAAACTGGCTTTTGATGAACTGGTTAATAAATTCTTCCTTTCTGCTCGTAAACAAGGGCATGCCGAAGAGTTAATTGCTGAAGTGTGGCGACAAATATCTTCTTTTGCTGGTTACAGTTTTTCTAAAGCGCATTCGGCATCTTTTGCAGTAGAAAGCTATCAAAGTTTGTTCCTTAAAACCTATTATCCTAAAGAATTTATGGTAGCTGTAATTAATAATTATGGCGGTTTTTACAGTAGATGGGTTTATGTACACGAATTGCAAAAAACAGGGGCAAATGTACATTTACCTTGCGTAAATAATAGCGATGATGTAGTGAATATTAATGGAAACGATGTTTATTTAGGCTTTATCCGGATACAAGGTTTAGAAGATAAATTTTTAAACCGCATTGTGAATGAACGCAAACAGAATGGATTATATATAGATTTGGAAGATTTTGTACAACGAACATCCATTACACTAGAACAAGCAATTATTTTAATCCGTTTGGGTGCTTTACGTTTTACAGGTAAAGATAGAAAAACATTGCTTTGGGATATTCATAACTACCTAGGCTTTAAACAAAAGAAATTTGATCATGCCGAGTTATTTAAGTTAAAATATAAAACTTACCAATTACCATCACTAGAAGATTCTGCATTGGAAAATGCATACACCGAATTAGAACTTTTGGGTTTTCCGCTTAATTACAAAATGTTCAACTTTTTAAAAACTAATTACCGTGGTGAGGTAATGGCATGCGAAATGAATAAGAGGGTAGGCGAAACGGTTAGAATGGTTGGTAATTATGTTTGTGAAAAAACTGTTCACACCATTAAAAAAACTAAAATGTGGTTCGGAACTTTTTTAGATGCTAACGGTGATTTTTTCGATACCACACATTTTCCAAATAATACTCCAGTTTATCCCTTTAAAGGTAAAGGATGTTATTTAATTTTAGGAAAAATAGTTGAAGATTTCGGCTTTCCAAGCATTGAAGTGCTAAAATTTGCGAAATTACCCATTCATATGAATCCTGTTGCAAGCTAATTATGAGCCGAATAATCTATTTATTCGGCTCATAATTAGCTTGTTTTTGAGCCGAATAATGATTATATTCGGCTCATGAAGTATAATTGGGAACTAGCAGATTGGCCAGAATTTAGTTATTCATTAAAAGAGTTAGATCAACAACTGACTGAATTTATCTTGCAAATTGGAGAAGTAAACGGCTTGGTAAAAACACTGTCTGAAAACATTCAGCAAGAAACCCGATTAGAACTAATGCTTGTAGAAGCAATTAAAACTTCAGAAATTGAAGGAGAATACTTTAGTCGAGAAGATATAATGTCTTCATTAAAAAATAATTTAAAATTAAATAAAACTCCCCTGGCTGTTAGGGATAAAAGAGCCAATGGAATCTCTAGCTTAATGGTTAATGTTCATAATACATTTAAAGGAAAACTAACAAATGAAAAACTATTTGAGTGGCATAAATTATTGTTTTCAACTAATAATTCTATAAATGTAGGTACATGGAGAAAGGGCAGTGAGCCTATGCAAGTAGTATCTGGTAGAACTGACAAAATAGAAGTTCATTTTGAAGCACCTCCATCTAAAAGTGTGCCTTCGGAAATGAAAAAGTTTATTAAGTGGTTTAACGAAACCGCATCTGGTGCAATAAATGAAATTGCTAATCCAATAATGAGAGCAGGTATAGCGCATTTATATTTTGAAAGCATTCATCCTTTTGAGGATGGTAATGGTAGAATTGGCAGAGCAATAGCTGAAAAAGCATTATCCCAAACTTTGGGCATTCCGGTATTAATTAGTTTGTCAGTAGCGATAGAAGCGGATAAAAATGCTTATTACTCAGCTTTAAAAAAGGCTCAAAAAAGTAATGAAATTTCAAATTGGCTAAAATATTTCGCAGATATATCATTAAAAGCTCAAAAGAATACCAAAGATTTAGTGAGTTTTACATTAAAAAAGGCCAAATTTTTCGATGAATTTAAAGGAAAACTAAATGCTCGTCAGGTTAAGGCTGTAAATAAAATGTTTGATGCTGGATTGGAAGGATTTGAAGGTGGGATGACTGCTCAGAAATACATTTCAATTACGGGAGCATCAAAAGCTACTGCAACAAGAGACTTAAAGGAGTTAGAAACTCTTAATGTCTTAATTTCTTATGGAGGGGGGAGAAACACGCACTATAATTTGAATCTGTAAATTTTTATATTTAAATATGATTTACCTTAAAGTAGAAATAGAACGGTTTGAACAGATGGGTGAAAAAACGGGGTGGAGTTATGTTTTTATCCCCTCAGCTATAGCAAATCAAATAAAAGCAAATTGTAAAGTAAGTTTTAGAGTAAAAGGTAAGATCGATCAATTGGAAGTTTCTGGTATGGCTACTGTACCGATGGGAGAGGGTGATTTTATAATAGCTTTGAAAAGTGAAATCAGGAAAAAGCTTAAAAAAGAAGCCGGTGCAACAGTAGAACTTTATTTAGAAGAAGATAAAAATTTTAAAATAGAAATGCCTGAAGACCTGGAAATCTGTTTGTCGGAAGAGGAACACTTGATGGCGAACTTTTTAAAACAAGCAAAATCTCACCAAAACTATTACATCAACTGGATCAATCAGGCTAAAACGGAAGTTACAAGAACTAAGCGTATTGTAATGACGGTAAATGCAATTGATAAGCAACAAGATTTTAGCACAATGATAAGGGAGAGTAAAGGGAAAATTATATGATAAAAGTTGAAGAGATAAGCCCTGAAGAGATTTTAAAACTAGAAAAAAAGGGAGTAAGCTCTTATCTCAGTATTATATTGCTTAACCTAATATTTTTTGGATTATTTACATGGGTATTTAAAGCACCAATAGAAGTATTTTATGGGTGCAGCATTCTAATGCTACTTGTTTTTTTAGGTGTTTATGTCTTTGGTGGTCAAAAGAGTATTTCAAAGGATTTAAAAGAGGGGGTAAAAATAACTAGAATAGGTAAAGTAATTGCGGTAAATCAAACAATTGCTTACAAAACCAGACTTAAAACTATTGAAATTACACTTGAAGAAGAGTCTGTACCAGAAAATTTTCCGAAAATAAATAAATTCGACATTTACAATTCTTATGGGCAACTATTTTACCACCAAGATTATAAATTGAAAAAGAACTATGAAGAATTAATTGGAAAACAAATTGAATTAAGCTATTTTCCTTATTCAGGAGTTTTACTATCGTTTAAGCTAATCAGTTAATTATCTTTTGTAATTTCTAAACCAGCTATTAACCTTCATTTGAATTACGCCTAAAAAAGCTTCTCGAAATATTCTAGTACTCATTTTAGAAGTTCCTTCAGTTCTATCCGTAAAAATAATTGGAACCTCTACAACTTTAAAACCATACTTAATTGCCGTAAACTTCATTTCAATTTGGAAGGCATAACCTACAAACTTAATTTTATTTAAAGGAATGGTTTCCAAAACAATTCGGCGGTAACATTTAAAACCTGCAGTAGCATCCTGAATGTTTATTCTGGTAATTAAACGAACATACATGGAGGCAAAATATGACATTAAAACTCTGCCCATGGGCCAGTTTACAACATTTACTCCCTTTACATACCTTGAGCCAATAGCTACATCAGCACCGTTTACACACGCCTCACGTAAACGAACCAAATCATCAGGATTATGAGAGAAATCGGCGTCCATTTCGAAAACGTATGGATAGTTTTTTTGTAAAGCCCAGTTAAATCCGTAGATATAAGCAGTGCCTAAACCTTGTTTGCCAGCACGTTCTTCAATAAACAAATGCCCTGAATATTCTGCTTGTAGTGATTTAACAATTTCAGCAGTTCCATCCGGAGAACCGTCATCAATAATTAAAACATGAAAAGGTTGTGTTAAAGAAAATACCTTACGGATAATCTTTTCTATATTTTCCTTTTCGTTATAAGTTGGAATGATGACTAAACTATCTGACACTTGTTAATTGAATAAAGTTTTAAAGGGGCGAAAGTAAATATTAAATATGAAAAAACCCGTATCAAACATTGTTGATACGGGTTAAATGTTGTTAAAATTACTTATCTAACTTCGCCCATTAGTTTTTTAACTAATTGAGAGAAGATAATTAATGCTAAACCTGCGATTAAAGAATATACAGCTAAAGATTTATAACCTTCCGTATAAGCCATTAATTTTGTTGTTAAAGATGCATTTTCAATGCTCGACATTTCAGCACCAAGTTTGCCAGCAGCTAATTGTCCGAATGCACTAAAAAGGAACCAAAGGCCCATCATCATTCCAAACATTCTTTTTGGAGATAATTTGGTAATGATTGACATACCGATTGGACCAATACATAATTCGCCCAGCGTTAACAATAAATAAGCAAAAGTAAAAATATTTAATGAGCTAATTCCTTGCGCATTAGCGAAGAATCGTGTTGCATAAAAAACATAAAAACTCGCAGCAAGTAATATAAATCCTAAGCCAAATTTAACAACAGTATTTGGCTCTATTTTACGTTTGTACATGCCTAACCAAAGTATACCTACAATAGGACTAAAAACAATTACGAAAAATGAATTTACGCTATTGTTAACCACATTAGGATCAATATTTAGAAAAAGTACTTTATGATCCAAATTATCTTTTGCAAATAATGAAAGTGAACCTCCGCTTTGCTCAGAAATGGCCATAAAAATAAAATAGCAAAAGATAAATACAAATGCAGCTAAAAGTTTATAACGAGCTTTTGCATCTTTAATTCTGAAGGTTTCTATTAAGAAATAAATCAAGGCAAAAACACCGATAGTATACATAAAATAGTCTGTGTATGCTGTGTTTCTTACCATGATGTAAATCAATGGAATACATAATAGTGAGCCTATGTATACTGCAAATTCCGAAAATTTTTGCGTTGTTTTTTTTAGGTGAAGGAGGGGAGAGCTACCAATTGGGCCTAAGTATTTTTTAGTAAAAATAAATGTTCCTAATCCAAATGCCATTACAGCAGCTGCAGAAAGAAAGCATAAATTCCATGAATAATATTTTCCCAAATAAATACAAAGTGCGCCACCAGCAAAGCCACCAACATTAATACCAGCATAAAATAAGCCATAACCAGCATCTCTACGATTATCCTTTTCATGGTACAACTCACCAACCATAGATGAAATATTGGGTTTGAAAAAACCTGTACCAATAATGGATAAGGTAATACCGATGTAGAACAAATCGTGTGGAGAAAAGGCAAGAATTAAGTTTCCGATAATCATCAAGGAACCACCCCAAAAAAGTGATTTTCTGAATCCTAAAACTTTGTCTGCAAAAATACCACCAATAAAAGTGAAAGCATAAACAAAAGCTTGTATAGCGCCATATTGCAGGTTTGATTTTTGATCTGAAAGGTGTAATTGATCCACCATAAAAAAGGCCAAAACACCACGCATGCCATAAAAACAGAAACGTTCCCACATTTCTACTAAAGATAAATACCAAAGCTGTTTAGGGTATTTACCTTCGAAATTCTGAATTTCTTCTATTGAAATTGCTTTTTCCATTGTACTCATTATTTTACGCCGTGCATTAACCGTTTAATAATTGGGGTAAGCATCATAATGAATAAACCCAAACCAATAGGAATTAATGTGAAAATTAGGAAGAAGGTAGACATTGAATATTGTGCAGTAATTTTATCAATCATACCACCCATTGTACCCGCAATTTTATTTCCAATGGCGATAGCTAAGTACCAGATACCGAACATAATACCGATCATACGACCAGGAACCAGTTTACTTACATAAGATAAACCTACTGGAGAAATAAATAACTCGCCCATGGTATGGAAGAAATAGGCCAAAATAAGCCAAATCATACTTACGGAAGCAACTTTTGCACCTGAAGGAATTGAACTTGAACCATAAGCTAAGGCAGCGAAGCCAATACCCAATAAAATCATACCGAAACCATTTTTAACGGTTGCTGTTGGGTTGTATTTACTTTCCCAAAGTTTTGAAACAATAGGTGCACAAGAAATAATAAATAGCGAGTTTAATACACCAAACCACGTTGCAGGCACTTCTGCCTTAACATCGCTGTATTGGTTTTTAAGCATATAAATTACAATACCCCAAATAATAGCAAAACCAAGCGCTAAAATGATGTTACCTATTGCAAACTTAGCAAAGGTTTGTTTAAACAATTTTAACAATACATAAGAGATAATTGCTAATGGAATAACGGTAATTAAGGTATTTGCAACATTAAAAATAATCTTTGCGTTACCTTCTAATAATCTAGCCGTATAATCTTTAGCAAAAATGGTCATGGAACCACCAGCTTGCTCAAACGATGCCCAAAAGAAAATTGTGATGAATGCCAGTACAATTACTACAATCATTTTATCTCTAAGTTTCGGTGTGTATTGAGCAATCCTTTTAATCAGGATAAAAATAAATAAGGAAAGTGCTACAATGATGGCAAAATTATCACCTTTTAAGCTTCCAACGGAGAAATTGAAAATATTGCTTCCTGTAATTTTAGAAACCGGATCGTTTATGATCCATACTAATCCAATAACTGAGATTAATATAATAAGTACAATATCAAAAATTGAGAATGGGTTTTTCTTTGCTTCGGCAGGATCTTCGTCTTCATCAACAATTTTTTCGTTTTTAACAGGTTTTAAACCAATAGAACCGAATATGTTTTTAGTGAAATAAAATTGAAGCATCCCTACAAACATAAAAATACCTGCTAAACCAAAGCCGTAGCTCCAGCCCCAGTTAGGATTTTCGCCGATATAACCACAAAGTAACATTCCTAAAAATGCACCAGAGTTTACACCCATGTAAAATATAGTGTAAGCACCATCTTTTTTCTCCGGATGTTTTTTGTACATGTGAGATAAAATAGATGTCATGTTAGGCTTAAAAAATCCATTACCAACTACTAAAAGGCATAAGCCCAAGTACATAAAAATTGGATTAAACTCAAAAGCCATCGACAGATGGCCCAATGTCATTAAAAATGCTCCAAGAATAACTGCCCAACGGTAACCAATTAATCTATCTGCAATATAACCACCTAAAATTGGTGTTAGGTAAGCCAGTGAAGTATAAGAACCATAAATAGCAAGGGCGTGCTCTCTTGGCCATCCCCAGCCTGGGTTATCACCTAAAAGTGATGAAGTTAAAAACAATACCAGTAAGGCACGCATACCATAGTACGAAAATCTTTCCCACATTTCCGTAAAGAAAAGTACGAATAAGCCCGCAGGGTGGCCCAGTACTTTACTGCTAAAGAAATCGTCCTTGGTTTCAATTGTTGTTTGCATAAAACATTTGTTGGTTTTAGTTTATGAATTCAGAATTTGTGTGTTGTTTAAGGTAGTTTTGCAAGGCGCAATATAGGCAGCGGATGGCAAACTCACAAATTTTTCGCTTATTGCTAAAGTAATGAATGAGTTATATTGTCCTTAAATCAGAACTTTCTGATTGGTTTAACATTTTTTGTTGGGTCGGCATAAAGTTCATCACTAGAATTAGGATCATTTTTTAAGATCACATTTTCCTGAAATCTTAACCTTCCGCCAATAACTTTAAAGGCATCAATGTTTCCATCGCTACCATAAAAATCATATCTACCTTTCATCTCAGGATCGAAAGGTTCAAGGTGATCAAATACAATCATTCCTGCTTTCTTATCTGTTTTTAAAAGCATGGCATTTTGTTTACTGTATTCAAAAATGATCCTGTTTTTACCTTTCAACTCTTTTCCATCGAAAACGGGAGCGCCGAAAGTTAAATTGTTTTTATCAAGGGATAAAACTTCAATTACTTTTTTGGTGGTTGTGGTAGAGTTACCCTTCCAACCTAAAAGAATATAATAAGGCAAACGGCCTGAAGAATTTACAGGTATAATTTCATAATACCTTGCTCCATACCATTTTTGATTATCGTTAATTTGATTTGCATCCGCAATATTATCAGTTTGATCGATTAGTGGGTATAGTTTTAATTCCCCATTGCCCGTATTCATTTGGATGGTTCCATAAAATCTATAAGTGCCATTTTGTTGCTGTACGTACCAGGAAAGGATGCGGAAGGCCTGATCTGGTGATTTAATTACCGATACATTTTTAAGCGAATCAAATGGGTAATTAAAAGAATTTGGTGTTTTTAATGCCTCAACCAATTTTTTTACAAATAGGCTGTTTAAGGTTGCTTTTTGCTCATCATGCTCTGTATTAATTACCGCATTAGAAATTTTTATCAAACTATCCTGAAAAACATTAAGCTGATTTGGTAAATTCTGTGCTTTCACGCAAAATGCCATTAGCAATGTAGGAAGTAATAAATAGAACCTGTAAACTTTCATTTTAATAAATCTATTGATAAAAGAGGGCCGTTTTTTAACGGCCCGTAGAGTTAAATTAAATAGGTAATATAAATTTATCTTATTGTAATTTTATAATTTTTCGATTACCAAAGCACTAGCACCGCCACCGCCATTGCAAATTCCGGCAACACCGATTTTACCATTATTTTGATTTAAAACCGATAATAATGTAACCACAATCCTTGCGCCTGATGCACCGAGTGGATGACCTAACGCTACTGCACCTCCGTTAACATTAACCTGGTTTTCTTGTAAATCTAATTTTTGATTATTTGCGATTGAAACTACGGAGAAAGCTTCGTTAATTTCGAAGAAATCTACATCTTTAATATTCACATTAGCTCTATGTAAAGCCAAAGGAATAGCTTTTGATGGGGCTGTAGTAAACCACTCTGGTGCCTGTTGAGCATCAGCATAGCCTAAAACTTTGGCTAAAGGTTTAATGCCTAGTTCTTTTGCTTTATCTGCACTCATTAAAACTAATGCTGCTGCTCCATCATTTAATGTTGAAGCATTTGCTGCTGTAACAGTTCCATCCTTTTTAAATACAGGTTTTAATGTTGGTATTTTATCAAATTTTACCGCAGTTGGTTCATCATCAGTGTTTAATAATGTGATTTCTCCTTTACGATCTTTAATTTCTACTGCTATAATTTCTTCAGAAAATTTACCAGCATTTTGTGCGGCTTGAGCTCTTTTATAGGATTCTATTGCAAAATTATCTTGTTCCTCGCGACTGATATTACATTCTGATGCACATAATTCGGCAGCAGAACCCATATGATAATCATTGTAAACATCCCACAACCCATCTTTTACCAACCCATCTGTTATTTGTCCGTGTCCTAATCGATATCCATTTCTGGCTTTATCCAAATAATAAGGAACATTACTCATGCTTTCCATTCCACCTGCAACAACAATATCCTGATCGCCGTTTACAATGCTTTGAGCAGCTAACATAATAGCCTTAGTGCCCGAAGCACATACTTTATTAATAGTTGTGGCAGGTAAATCTGGCAATCCAGCAAACTTAGCTGCTTGTGTAGCAGGCGCCTGACCTAGATTAGCCGAAAGCACGTTGCCCATATAAACTTCTTGAATTTGTTCAGGCTTTAATCCGGCTTTTTCTACTGCGGCTTTAATAGCAAAGCCACCTAGTTGAGTGGCAGAAAATGAAGATAATGAACCTCCAAAGCTACCAATTGGCGTTCTCACAGCCGATACAATTACAACTTCTTTCATGTATTATTTTATTTTTTATGAATTTTTGGTTAGACCGCTAAGTTATGCATTTTTTAATATTGCATTAACGCTTAAAAGTGAATTTTAGCATTCGAATAACAGTGGCTGAAGGAGATGCATTTAAACGTAAAAAACACAGGTGACTTTATTTACCTGTGTTTTCTTGTCAGTTATTTAAGCTAGTCTTCCTTAGACTTTACTTTTTTACGAGATTTAAGTGCCTGTGTCAACAAAAATTCAATTTGTCCGTTAGTGCTTCGAAATTCATCGGCGGCCCAAATTTCTACTTCTTTTAACAAAGCAGGACTTATCCTTAATACAAAAGCTTTTTTATCTTTCTCAGCCATCCTTAATTTATTGCTTGTATATTATATCTTATTTTTAAATTGATGAGGAATAATTCCAGTTCATCAACTTTATTGGAGCTGAATAACAGCTTTCTTCCATTTTTAAATTCCAATTGTAAACCTTTATTATTATCATTAAGAAGGTAAGCTTTATCCTTAAACTTAAACCAAAGTCGATTTTTAGTTCCATAACCACCATATTCAGCAAAAGCATCATATTTTCTGATGTAAGCTTTTTCAATCTGCATCCAACTAAAAATGCTAGGTTTTATATGAAAAGGAAAATACTTGAAAGAAATCTTCTCTTGGTTAATATTTAGCGTGAGAACATTCTTTTGGATAATAAAGATAATGAGAAAAGGAAATAAAGCACCTCCAATTGGAAGGAAATACATGTTTTTTAATTCCTGATAACTTGGTCCATTTTTATAAAAAAAGAGAATACCTAACGTTGGAATCAAAGTTGCGGCAGTTACCAGGTATAGCCACCAAATGTTTAAGCTTTGTTTTTCCTCAAACTCCATTACCTTAATTATATAATGTGCCGGTGTTTACCACAGGTTGAACATGTTTATCGCCACAAAGTACAACCAGTAAATTACTAACCATAGCTGCTTTACGTTCTTCATCCAATTCAACAATTCCCTTTTGTGATAATTTTTCAAGGGCCATTTCTACCATTCCAACAGCACCTTCAACAATTAATTTACGAGCGGCAATAACAGCAGTAGCTTGTTGGCGTTGCAGCATTGCACTTGCAATTTCTGGAGCATATGCTAAGTGTGAAATTCTAGCCTCTAAAACTTCTATTCCAGCTCTGGATAAGCGTTCATTTAATTCGTTTTCTAAAAGTTCGCTTACTTTTTCAGCACCATCTTTAAGCGTTATGCTAGTTTCTTCGCCTTCAGCATGATCGTAAGGAAAAATATTTGCCAAGTGCCTTACTGCAGCTTCGCTTTGAATGTTTACGTATTGCATATAATTTTCTACAGAAAAAATAGCTTTGGCGGTTTCATTCACTTTCCATACTACAACGGCAGCAATTTCAATTGGATTACCGAGCTTATCGTTTACTTTAAGTTGTTGCCCGTTTAAGTTGTTTGCTCTTAAAGAAACCTTTCTTTTTGTTGTTAATGGATTAACCCAAAAAAAGCCATCGGTTTTTACGGTGCCTACATATTTACCGAAAAGGGTTAAAACTTTAGATTCGTTCGGGTTATTTATAATTAATCCCGGCAAAACCAGAAAAAAGTTGAAAGCAAGGATACAACCGCCCCAAATGAAGCTTTCTGTAACGAAACAAAAAACTGCCGCTCCCAATAATGCCAGAAACAATGCAAATGTTAAATACCCAGATGGTGGGTTAATAATTTTTTCTTGATACATAGTGATATTAATTTGATATCATAAAGTAAATTATAAAAATTGGTAATTGCAAACAAAACGAGTAAAATGTATATTAGATAAAAATGTTATTTTTGACATTATCTTAAATGTACCGTTTTGGCTAAAATCAAGAAAAATTCCCATAAGATCCTATATCGTAAGTATTCATCCAATTTAAAATATGTGATGATGATTTTTACGGTTTTTATTATCACACTCTTTTTACCCAAACAACCACGTTTCAGGTATGAATTTGAAAAAGGGAAGGTGTGGATGAATAAAGATTTGATTTCGCCCTTCAGCTTTGCCATTCTAAAAACAAATCCTCAGGTTAGTACAGATAAAAAGAACGCTTTAAAAGATGTTTTGCCTGTTTATCAATTCGATAAAGACATTACAAATAATTCGCTTGAAGGATTTTTAAATGAATTTGATATTAAATGGCGCTCTAAACAGCTAGAAGAGAAAGATAAAGCGCTTTACAAAGGTGAGGCTTATAAAATTTTGCAAACCATTTATGCCAAAGGTATTATCGGTTTAAATGTAAAGCATCAAAGTACAGGTAAAAATTATGATTTTTCTTTATTGGAAAATAATGTTTCGAGACAGCGAAATACACAAGATGTTTTTACTGCAGAAACCGCTCTAAAATTCTTTAGAGATAATTTTAAGGCTACCAATCAAGTAATGAATGATTTGATTAGCAATTTGGCCGAAGATCATATTACACCAAACATTATTTTTAATGAACGCTTAACGCAAGTTATTCAAGAAAATACAGTAAGTAATGTATCTACAACAAAAGGTATGGTGCAGAAAGGCGAACTTATTGTAGCCAAAAATGATGTAATAGATGATGAAATTTATCAGAAATTAGATTCCTACAAAGCAACTTATGATGCACAAACCAAAACAATAGGTAGTTTATCGCTAGTTTATCTTGGTCAGGTAGTGCTTGTAGGGTTTGTTTTAACCATTTTAATGTCGTTCCTTTTTCTTTTTCGTAAAGATATTTTTGCCGATAATCGTCAGCTCTCGTTAATTCTGATTGTAACCACAGGGATGTTATTGGCACTTACCTGGGCACTTAAAATGAATATCGTTAGCTTATATTATATCCCATTTTGCGTAGTACCTATCATAATTAGGATTCTTTTTGATACCCGATTGGCACTTTATCTACACATGCTGGTTATTTTAATTGCCGGATTTTTTGTTGCCAATAGCTTCGAATTTGTTTTTTATCAAGTTACAGCAGGTATGGTGGCTATATTTAGTATTAAAAATTTCGTAAAACGAGAAAGATTCCTAGTATCTGCACTATATATATTATTAGCCTATTTCGTTTCCTTCGTTGGAATAGCCCTTTTAAGAGAAGGATCATTCAGAGAAATAGAGTGGGCTAACTTTCTACCATTTGTATTTAGCGTTTTACTCTCGTTGTTAGCCTATCCATTAATATATGTGTTTGAAAGAGTATTTGGAATCACATCAGATGTTGCACTGATAGAATTAACCAATACCAATAATAAGCTGCTTAGAGAGCTCGCTTTTAAGGCGCCAGGTACATTTCAGCACTCATTACAAGTTGCAAACCTTGCAGAAGCTGCTATCTTTAAAATTGGTGGTAATTCTGTATTGGTAAGGGCAGGGGCATTATATCATGATATTGGTAAGGTAGATAATCCGCAATATTTTATTGAAAACCAAAATACAGCCGTTAGTCCGCACGATAAACTCCCATACGAACAAAGTGCGCAGATTATTATTCAACATGTACACAAAGGAATTGAGATTTTAAGAAAGAACCAAATTCCAGAAACTATCATTGATTTTATAAGAACACACCATGGAAATACTCGAGTAGATTATTTTTATCAGTCGTTTTTGAAAAATTCTCCCGAAAAATTTGTCGATGAAAACATCTTTCGCTACCCAGGTCCCATACCTTTTAGTAAGGAAACTGGAGTGCTAATGCTCGCCGATTCTGTCGAAGCAGCCTCAAGAAGTCTCAAAAATCCCGATGCTCAGAACATAAATGACCTAGTTGAAAGGATAATTAACTACAAATTGGAACAAAATCAATTAGATAATTGCGATTTAACATTAAAAGATATTGAAACTATCAAATTGATTTTCAAGACTATGCTGATGAGCATCTATCATGTGCGAATAGATTATCAACATTTATCATAATTTTTTTTTGAAAAATAGGTTGTTTTACTATATTTGCACACCCTAAAGCAAGTCGGTAGGACAAGTTTGAAGGAAACGGAGAGGTGCCTGAGAGGCCGAAAGGAACAGTTTGCTAAACTGTCGTACTGGCAACGGTACCGCGGGTTCGAATCCCGCCCTCTCCGCAAATTAAATTGCAAAATAAATTGGTTTTAGTCATTTTAAAATCGTTACTTTGCAATCCCTTCGAAAAAGGGATAAAAAAGATACCAGTTCGGGGTGTAGCGTAGCCCGGTATCGCGCCTGCTTTGGGAGCAGGAGGTCGTAGGTTCGAATCCTGCCACCCCGACAAATTTGCAGATGTACTTGCAAATTATTTTGAAAGATCGATACCACCTCGGGGTGTAGCGTAGCCCGGTATCGCGCCTGCTTTGGGAGCAGGAGGTCGTAGGTTCGAATCCTGCCACCCCGACCATTAAAGCCTTTAGATTTATTTCTAAAGGCTTTTTTGTTTTTACTCAAGATGCGAACGCATCATTATTCGTTCTTATTACAATTAATAGAGAGTTTAAAGGCATTTTCGTAGGTGCAGAAAACAAAAGTTATTGAAGAGGGCTTTATGACTCACATAAGCAAGCCGGATGCGCTATAAAACAACCGGCTCTTAGGCAGATTTAATGGTCTTGTTTGCCTCTTTTTGGGGTTTTAGTTATGTTTGGAATGAAAATCAAATAGTCGTAACCTTTTATAATTCTTTCTAACTCCAAATTCTCTACTTTAAGCTTCTTTTTAGAGATTGCTTGTTTCAAGGGCCTTAAATCATAGGCGTACCAATTGTCATCTTTCACCACGGTTAAAAAAGATTTATATTGATCTAAATCAGCCAATGTTTCACCTTCTTCCTTTCCCATGAGCATAATGTGTAATGACTTCCGATAATTTGCCTCTTCAACATTGGAAACCAAATTGCCAATATCAAATACTTCCATTAAACTCTCTCCCTTAGGCATGTGATTAGCACCAAATTTGAAAAGATTCTTTTTGTCTTTCCATTCAGGGAGCTTCTCAAAAACAAGGTGTTTCATGTATTGCACTCTTAAAGGATGAATTCGATTTAAATACAGTTCTCTGCTTAATTTTAGTGCTTCAAGTTGCTCTTTCTCGTTAGCTGATAAATTCAGGGCGTTCAATGCGTTCGTTTTTGCTAGAAAATCATCAGAGAACAAATAAAATGTGGTGTTCTTTTTTGTGTCATAAGCAGCAGAATTAGCGATCATCTGCTCATAAATTTCTTTTGCTTTAGCATTTTTGGATTGTTTACTCAATTCCGAAAGCAGTAACCGATCTGAAAATAAACTAATTTGATCAGCTCCATATAATTTGATGTTCTGCTGAACTATATTTTTGAATAAATCAAACTCGGCTTCGCCTTGTAAAAAAGATAAAGCTGAACCTGATTCATTACGGAATTTATCCAATTCAGCAGGGGATAAGGATTTAATTTTTGTTGATATTGTATTGATTGTATACGGATCTATTTCAAGAATATAGTTGTCAAATTTAATATTCTGGATAACCGCGTTTGTGAAGTAAGGGACTTCACTGCTGAAATGTATCTCGCCCAATAATACAGAATTGCTCTTGTTGATTTCATCCTGTAGGGTAATCCATCCTTTACCTTCGAAAGTGTTGTTGTTGGTTTTTTTAAATGTGGAGTAGTTTTTTTGAATTAAACTATCCATTAATGTGGTTTGTGCGTAACTGAAATTGGCAATAAACAAGGTTAGAATTAGTAGTTTGGTTTTCTTCATTTCTTTTTTTTGGAAAGATACAATATTGATATAATAAAGTAAACCACTGCGGTTTGAAAAACAACACTTTGCTACTTATGGAAATGAATCGCCTGGTGTTGGTAGCGTTATTAGTAGGTCAAAGGCAGTATGGCTGTTTCAGAAATGAAAAACTGCCTAACAGTGCAGGTATTTCTTAAGGATTTTAGGTTTGTTTCTGAAGATTTTTTGGATCTTGATCCTTTTTTTCATCTATTCTATTATTGGATTAATCTATTTACCAGCGCAAAACGAATTAATGCAGCTGTGTTTTTCATTCCTGTTTTATCAATTAAAGCTTGTCTATGACCCTCAATTGTACGTTTACTAAGGAATAGCCTATCAGCTATTTCATTATTTGTATACCCTTCGGCAACTAAATTTAAAACTTCGATTTCGCGAGAGGTAAAATCTACTAATTGTTTTGTACCTGCGTATGTGGAATTTGTTTGTTGAACAACATTATTCAAAAGTTTAAATCCGATTTCATTACTCAAATATTTTTCGCCCTTATTTACCTGCTTTATTGCAAAAGAAAGCTCGTCCTTTGATATGTTTTGCAATAAATAGCCACTTGCACCATCATTAAAGGTTTTTATAATTTGTTGTTGGTTATCCAACTTGGAAATGGAAATTATTTTAACATGGTGATTAAGAGCTTTAATCTCTTTAATTAATGTTGTGCCATTTAATTCACCATCATCAATTGTCGTTAGCACAACATCAATACGATTATTTTTTGTAATCAAATTCAATGCCTCTTCCGCATTGTTTGCTTGTCCTAAAATGGTAATATCAAGCACAGATTTGAGTAATATTTCAATTTCATTTCTAACAATATTATTGTCGTTAACTAAGATAATTTGTATCATTTATTTTTTAGGGATGAAAATTGATTGCGTTATAAGCTAGAAAATCCCGAGGTTTCCCCCAGGATTTCCTTAAAAGCTATATTAATTTATTTAATGCTTTCGTGAATTTTGTTTATCATATCCAAATGCGCCTGCACTATAGGAGCAGTTTTATTTGCAAAAGCTTTTAGGTCAGCGTCTTTACCGTCTTTACCTTCATCTTGCATTAACTTTAATGTCTTTTTATGACCATCAACCATAGCTTCAACATATTTTTTGTCGAAACTGGTTCCAGTTAATTTGCTTAATTCTTCTGCTTTTTTCTTGTGGTCATCATCAATATCAGTTGGCAAAGTGATGTTTTTTGTGGCAGCCAAAGTCATTAATTCTTCATTTGCTTTCCCGTGGTCGGTTACCATCATTGTAGCAAATTCTTTAATTTTAGCATTAGTGCTTTTTTGTAGAGCAAGTTTGCCAAGGGCAACTTCTGCCATACCGCCAGTTGCGGCTGTAGTTGCAAATTTAGCATCAGCCTCATCTACGGCAATGCCTCCAGTAGCGGCAACATTTGTAGTGGTATCTTTTGCTTTATTTAAACTGTCTGCGCTTTCTTTAGCGTCTTTTGTGTTGTTGCACGCCTGAAAAGCCAATGTGGCTAAACCTATTGCGCATACGTAAATTAATTTTTTCATGGTTTTGTTGTTTTTCTAATACAACAAGTTAATTGGCATATGGTTTCATTAAAAATACTTATCGAGCGTAAGCCCATATGTAAAATTTAGGTTTTCGCTATTTGTAATGTTAAGTTTGTTATAGTTTAATGCTGTTGTTAAACTGATCCATTTCCTTATTTTTAGTCCTACCGTTGTTACCGAACGAATAATGTGGTCGCCTGGTCTTGAAAAAGAGCTTTGTAAAAAATGACTTCCGTCTATCGTCAGTATTTCTTTTATGGCGAAATGATACTGAAGTCTTACGGAGTTTCTGAAAGTGTTATAATTTTCGCCAGCAACTAAACTACTTTGGTCAAACAATATACCATCACTAATATTAATGTAAGCATTTTCTTTATCCAATAGGCTATAGGCAATTCCCAAACCGCCTAATAGTTGATTTTTTAGTTTTAATGAGTAACTGGTGTTATAATTTAACAAACCCCAATAATAGAAGTGGGGAAAAGTTTTATATAAGTTAAAGTTTAGGGAGGTAGAAAAATCGTTATTGCTCAAATTGCCATTCTGTTTACCATAAAGCCATGCGGTTGAAGAATTTACAACAATGCTTTTTCGTTTTAAGCCATAATTTAATGCGTTATTTAGTAAATATGCTTTATCGGTGTTGGTGCGGTTAATGGAGCCTGTTGATGAAAGCATGATGTGGTTTTGCGTGCTATCGTTGTATTGTGCAAAGCAAAATTGCTGAATTAAAAATGTGCATAATAGTAGTAAAGTTTTCTTCATGCTCAAATAACAGATAAAGGTATCTTATGTTTAATCTGGAAGTGTTTTTTCGAGGCTGAAATTGGTGTAGAATTAAATATCCTGCGGAAAGATCAGGTTAATACACATAATTTAGAACTACGAAGCAATCTTAAAGCGTTAGAAAGGGAAATGGATTTTATAAGATTGCTTCGTAGCTCGCTATTGATAATTTATTTTTTATCTATGTGAATCTGTATGGTTTGAGGTAATTATTTTTCAATTTAATTAAATGCAGTTATTGTGCTTACGAATACTATATTAACCACCGGATTTATTTCCGCCGCTTTTTGTGTCATCGTTATTGATACTTCTTTCATTCTTTTTGATTGAACCCTTAAGTTTACCAAATTTCCAGTTTAAGCTGGCATTAAATGAACGTGCAAAATTTTGACTGCTATACGCCTGGCTAAAGTTTTCGCCATCGGTATTGGTTCTATAGTATCTAAACTTCATAAAAGGGTTATTAATACCTGCAGTTAGTGTTAATTTATCTTTAATAATTTCTTTACTGCCACTAAAAGACATGTAGCTATAATCGCCAGATTTACCCTGAAGCATTACATCAGCACTGTTGTAGCTAAAACTTGCGTTAACACGCCATTGGTGTTCAAATTTGTAGCCTGTATTTAAATAACCGTAACCTGTAATGCCTTTATTTTTGGTTAGCACACCATTAATTAAGCCTTCAATCCAAATGTAACCCATATTACCGCTAAGGCTTAAATTCCATTTTGGCGTAATAGGATAGTTGATGTTTAAATTGGTTTGTAGTTTTTTATCCTTCCCGATGTTTTCATAAGTCATACGGGTTATTTTAGTAACATCATTGTACACATAAACACTCTGTACGGTATTGTTTGCGTAATTGTAGCTTAAGCCGAGGTTTATTGATCCCTTTTTGAATTTGCTATATGAAAGTTCAAAATTGTTACTTAATACAGCTTTAAGATCGGGATTTCCTGTAGTTTCAAAATTAGGAGTAGAGCGATCAACAAATGGATTAAGGTTATCAATCCACGGTCTTTCAATCCTTTGCGTAAAGCCAAGATTTAAATTGCTATTATCTTTAAATTTTCTGTTTACTGAGAATGAAGGAATTACATTTGTATAATCGGTGTTTACATTTGAAGCATTGCTGATAAAATCAGCTTTTACAAAAGTAGTTTCAATACGAACACCAGCTTTAAAACCCCAGTTGGTTAGGTTTAAAGTATAAGAATTGTAGGCCCCGATAATATCCTGATTGTTATTGAATATATTGGTTCGGGTTGGATCAATAATATAATCTCCTGAACTATTTTGACTCTTGTATTCGAAATTACTGTCGTTATCTCTTAAAATCCCCTTTAAACCGCCTTCAATATTTAGCTTTTTAACTGGGTGAACATAGTCTAATTGAATGGTTTGCTCTCGAGATTTGCTATCGTTATGCTGAATATAATTTGGATCATTAAAATTAACTCTATTATTAAAAGTTAAGTCGTTATCTTGTGGATTGCTAGAATTACTGTATTTGTATGAAAAGGTTAACAACCGATCTTTATTGCTTTTAAAGCCAAGTTGATAGTTTAATGTTGCATCGAAACCACCCCAACCATAACGCGTTTTATTAAACAAATTGTAAGTGGTATTTAATGGAGTAGCAGCCAAATTATAATTCTGAATATTGGTTGATTTATTATACCCGCTATATGGATTTAACTCTGCCGTAATTAAATTTAAAGTATCAATTTCATAGCTTAATTCTGCACCACCATATCGAAAGTTATTCTTAAATTCTCTTGTACCTAAAATATTTAAATTTGTTGGATTGTCGCCGGTTGTAACTCGCGAACTAATTGTTTGTGTTTCCGGAGAATTATAAAAACCCGTACCGCCATAAGCTGTAACACCAAATTTGCCTTGTTTAACGGTAATCATTCCACCAATACCAGGGCCACCAACTGGAAACTGATGGCGAAGGTTAATGTTTCCATTGTATCCGTTATCAATCTTTTTATTGGTGATAATGTTGATAATACCCGAAAGGCCTTCACTATCATATTTAGCAGGCGGGGTAGTAATAACTTCAATTTTTTGGATAGAAGAAGCTGGCATACTTCTTAATACATCCTTAGGACTACGGGCTACCATACTTGATGGTTTGCCGTTTATTAAAATTTTATAGTTTCCACTTCCCTTAAGTTTAATATTATCATCAGCATCCAAAGAAAGTAAAGGTACTTTACGCATCATATCCAGAGCGGTTAATACTTTGCTTTCGGGGTCTGCTTGAATATCGTAAGAAATGCGATCAACTTCTTGTTTAATTAAAGGCTTTGAAGCGCTTACAGAAACCTCTGATAAGTTATTCGTTTGTGATGCAACGGTGATATTTTGAAGATTAATAACAGGTTTTTCTGCTGTAATTTCAATATTGGTGTTTTTTGGATTGTAACCCACTGCAATTGCCAATACGGTATATTTTCCAATTGCAATCTTTTCAAAAGTGAAGCTTCCGTTTGCTTCTGTAACGATTGTTTTGGTAACAATGTTATCCTTTTTTAAAGCAATAGTCATAAACTCAATAGGCTTTTTCGTAGCCGAATCTATTGCTATTCCTTTTATAATACCAGGAAGGCTTTGAGCTTTAGTAAGTTGAACTGAAAAAAATAAAATGGAAAATACAAATAGAAGAATGTAGAAGATGCGTGTCATGTTTAGTTAAGGGCAAATAATTTTTTTGATGAGTTTAGTTAAAGCACATAATGCTTTCATATTTCATATGACGAAAAACTAAGGAAATAGTTGCATGCTTTTTTAGATTTTTTTTCTAATAAGTGAAATTACTTTGTAATAGTCGGTTTTTAAGCTTGAGAAAGCTTTTCTTGTAACATTTTTTTTGTTGTTTAATGTTTGAAGTTAAAAATTTTAGAAAAAAAGAAAGGGGCCTAAATCCATAAGCCCCAAATAAACCAAACAAACTATTTATGAAGTTTATATAAAACCCGCACCAATAAAAAATGTTTTATTTTTTTTAAAAATTATTTTTAGAGCTATTTATTTAGCTATTGAAGTGATGCATTAATATTGTAGCAACATCCGTTGAAGAAATGCAAGCCTTAAAATAAATTCAGTTGCTCTGGTTGGTATATTGAAGGATCGAAATGATATTTTTCTACCAAGTTTGAATCGCCCACAAAGTAAACTTCACTTTCTTCATATCTAGAAGCAACCTTAACAATCATTTCGCCAGCTGCAGCCTTAAATAATTGTTCAACCAATTGTGGGTCATTATTATCTTTTGATAAATGGCTTAAGAGTAGGTGGCTCATGTAATCAGCCTTGTGGTTTAAAAATAAATTTAAAGCCTCGGTATTGCTTAAATGCCCTCTTCCGCTGGTAATTCGTCTTTTTAAATAATAAGGATAACGTCCGTTTTCGAGCATTTCTTTATCGTAATTAGCTTCCAAAAAAGCGGCATGGCAACTTTTAAAGTGGTGGATTAAGCGATCGCAAACAGAGCCAATATCGGTAAATACCCCAACTCTAAAATTATTGCATTCTATTGTAAAGCTATATGGATCTGCGGCATCGTGAAACTTTGAAAAAGCAGAGATTTTTAATTTCCCAATATTTATAGATTGTAAATGTGTTAGTGAAAACACATTGTTTTCATTTAACGGTAAGCGGCTGCTTTTTAACGTAGCTTCGCTAATATAAACGGGAAGATTATATTTTTTTGAAAAAACAGCTAATCCTTTAATATGATCGCTGTGCTCATGTGATATAAAAATTGCTTTAATTTTGTTGATGGCTAGCCCAAGTCTATCCATTCGTTTTTCTACTTCCTTGCAGGATAAGCCAACATCAACCAAAATTGCTTCCTGATCGTTGCCCACATAGTAACAGTTGCCGTTACTTCCCGAATTAATTGATGTAAAATAAAGTGCCATTTGATTTGCAAGATAAGGCTAATTTATGGAGCTGGCAAAGGCTCAGTTTAATTGGTAAGTAAAAATTAAACCCTAATTCCGTTGTACTCAACCAATCGGGAAAGTAGGGGCAGGAACGCCTGGATTAAATTAATTTCTTCTGCAGAAAAAATTTCTTCCATAGTTTTTGCAAGCCATTCCTCTTTAATTTTTCGAGTAGCACTTATGTGTTTTTCACCATATTTAGTTAAACCAATATATGTTTTTCTTTTGTCGTCTTCACTGGGGAAACGCTCCACGCAATTGGCATCAAAAAGGCGGTTTATAATTTGTGATATAGCTTGTTTACTAACTCTTTCCATTTCTGCCAATTCAGTAGATAGTAATTTTCCGTGCTGCTCCAATAGCGACATGGTTAGTAATTCTGCGTTACTAAACTCCGAACTTACGTTTTGCTTGCGCAATTGACGTGTTAACCGGGTTACGGTACTTCTTAATTTTGCAGCAATTTCCTGTGTTTTTGACGGCATATTATTGGTAAATAAACTTTACAAAGATATAGCTATTTTTCTTAATAACCAGCTTGTGTTTATTTATGGTGAGTGCTTTAATTTTATCGTTAAGAAAATAAGTGCAGGTTAAATTTAGGGTTTAAGTGCTTTTTATTAAAAAATACTAAGGTTTTGAGGTGTTTTGGATTTTGTTAATTAAAGAAAGGTAAACTCCACGTGTTGTTTTGTGATTTAAATATGATAAAACCTTGCTTTTTTGGTTTTGTAGAGTGCTTTAAAAATTCTATTTTTGTAAAGTTACTTTACTATTTTAAATATGACAGTTTTTCGTTCACTAAGGCATTATAATTATAGGTTATTTTTTACTGGTCAATCTATTTCACTTGTTGGTACATGGATGCAACGTGTAGCAATTAGCTGGTTGGTTTACCGTTTAACAGGGTCGGCGTTTTTGTTGGGTTTAATCACTTTTTTAAGTTTAATCCCATCATTGGTATTGGCTCCTTATGCTGGGAGCTATGTAGATAGGCACAATAAGTTTAAAATCTTAATTATTACGCAAGTTATTTTAATGTTGCAAGCTGGAGCGCTAGCACTTATGATTTGGTTTAAATATTACGATATGTTCTGGATTGCTGGTTTATCATTGGTGCAAGGTTTGGTTAACGCATTTGATGTAACGGCAAGACAATCTTTAATGGTAAACCTTGTAGAAGATAAAGAAGATTTACCAAATGCTATTGCTTTAAACTCTTCCGTTTTTAATGCCGCAAGATTAGTTGGCCCAGCTTTGGCTGGTGTAATACTAAGCACATTAGGAGAAGATATGTGTTTCTTAATCAACTTTGTGAGTTTTATTGCTGTACTTGTTTGTTTATTAATGATGAAATTGAACTTGCAAACCGTACAAAAATCGACTGAAAATATATGGTTTGATTTAAGAAAAGGTTACGAATACCTCAAATCTTCTCCTGATTTAGCTTCGATGATTATTCTGATGGCAGCATCAAGTTTACTTGTTATTCCTTTCACAACTTTATTACCAGTATTTGCAAAAGATATTTTTAATGGTACCGCTACAACTTTTGGTTGGTTTGAAAGTGCCGCAGGTTTAGGCGCATTTTTTGGAGCTATTTATATGGCTACACTTAAAAAGGGAAACAATATGCACAAAATTATCATTTACTCGGCCTTGTTATTAGCTGTTGCGGTAATTGCGCTGGCTATTTCACCTTCATTAATTTTAGCACTTATTTGTACTGGTTTAGCAGCTTTAGGTTTAATGGCACAAACGTCATCCATTAATACGTATTTACAAACCCATGCTGATGATGCTATGAGGGGCAGAACCTTAAGCTATTATATTATGGCTTATCAAGGCGTTTTGCCAATTGGTAGCTTGTTAATGGGCTATTTTGCTCATCAATTTGGTACACAAACAGTAGTGGCATTTGAGGGTATTGCAGGTATATTAATTGTTGTAGCTTATATGTATAATGAGAAAAATCGTCATTCTATAAAAAGAAATAGAATCCGTTTTGCCAGTTAATGAACCACAAGTTTACAATCAACCATTACTTTTTGGTAATCCTGAATCTGGATTTCGCGATTAATTAATTGCAGCAAAAGCTTTATTGCATTTTCTCCAACAGATTCTGGATTTTCTTCAATAGATGCAACCGGAGGAGAGTCTAAATAACTAATAAAAGGCGTATTGCCAAAGCCAATACATTCAATTTCATTAAATTTTGGATGATTAATAGAGCGAAGATATTTTATGGCATCAAATAAAATAGGTTCTTTAAAAGCCACCAAAGCAGTTGGAATAACATTAGGATTGGTGAACAAGTTTTGTATTGCCGAAATGGTATTTTCCTGATCAAAATCTGTATAAGCAACCAAATCGGCTTCAAATGACACATTATTATCCTTTAGGGCATTAATATATCCATTAAAACGATCATGTGTAAAATTGATCATTTTTGGCCCGCCAAGGTATGCGATTTTTTTATGCCCTCTATCTATTAGAAACTTAGTTGCTTGGTAACAACCCTGAAAAGTGTTGCCCAAAACTTTATGGCAATTTAAGTTAAAGCTAGGGTTACGGGTATAATAAACCACTGGTACGCCCATGTTTTCAAACTGATCTAAATGTTTAAAATCTTGTGTATTTTTAGAAATAGCGATAATTAAGCCATCCACGCGACTTTTCATCAGCATATCTGCCAGTTGAATTTCTTTTTGCAAATCATCGTGAGATTGGCTGATGATTACATTATAGCCATGTTTCATGGCAAATTGCTCTACACCATAAATGCTCCTTGTAAAGAAATGATCTAATAAATTGGGTAAAATGATACCGATAATACGGGATTTGCGCTCCTTTAAATTTATGGCTGATTTGTTTGGCGTAAAATTTAAATCCCTAGCCATTTCCTGAACACGCTTCTTGGTGTATTCGTTAATGGTTGGATAATTATTTAGGGCCTTGGATACTGTTGATACTGACATCTTTAGCCGTTCAGCTAAGAACTTTAGTGTAACAGGAGTGTTATTCATCATCTTTATCAATCTCTATGCATAGATAAGAAAAAAAAATGGAAAATTATTTCAAACGTTTGAAATACCACAGCAATGGATTTTAGCCCTTTTTGTGGTTTTTAGAAATATTATATCGTTTTAGCTTTTCTAAATTCGTTTATCATTATCCTTACTAACCAGATAAATTATGACCAAACAACTACTTGTTACCTCAATTTATGAAATCCCATATTCCGCTGATGCTGTACAAATTAACCGAGCAAGTACCTTTTTTACAGAAACAGATTTCAAAAACTCCTAATTCCTTATAAAACTACTAACTATATAAACTACGGTTTATGTTGTTTAATAGCTTATGTAATTTAATTTATATGCTGATTATCAGTATTATAAGGTTAATAGTGCGTTAAATTTTTAACCAAATAGATTTAATATTTAAACAATTATGGATAAACTTTACATTTTGAAAAAGATTTTTCCGTCTTTCAAATTTGAGCTTTCTCAGAAGACAAAAATCTTTTACTCCTTAACTTTCCTGTTTCTTTTCAGCTGTGCCTCTGCATTTGCACAGAGTACGATAACTGGTACTGTAAAAGATAATAAAGGCGTAACCCTGCCGGGGGTAAGCATAAGAGTTAAGGGTACACAAACTGGTGCCGTTACGGATGAGAACGGTCGTTTTTCAGTTAAGGCAGCAGAAACTTCAACTTTAGTTTTTACTTATATAGGGTATACAACAAAAGAAATTCAGGTTAATAATAAAACCAGTATTACAGTTGTTTTAGAAGACGACTCGCAAGGCTTGGATGAGGTTGTGGTAGTAGGTTATGGTGTGCAAAAGAAATCTACCTTAACCGGTGCTGTTGCGCAAATCAGTGCGGAAGAAATTATGAAATCGCCAACTCCAAATCCCACCAATAGTTTAATTGGAAGGTTACCTGGTTTATTGGCGGTCCAAACTAGCGGTCAGCCTGGTGCCGATGGTGCCGCACTAAAAGTAAGAGGGGTAGCCACTTACGGTGTTAATAATTCTGCTATTGTTGTGGTTGATGGAATTGAGCGTCCTAGTTTTTCTGATGTGGATGCCAGTGAAATTGAAACCGTAACGGTATTAAAAGATGCAGCATCAACTGCTATTTATGGTATTAGAGGTGCAAATGGTATTATTGTAATTACCACTAAACAAGGTAAAATTGGCAAGCCGAAAGTTACTTATACTGGTAATTACGCTTTACAAACTTATACAGGTTTAGCCATTGGGCTTCCAGCGTTCGAAAATGCATCGTTGCTAAACCAATCTTATGTTAACGATGGAAAGGCGCCTTTTTTCTCTGATACTGAATTGCAGAAATTTAAAGATGGATCTGATCCAATTGGTTATCCAAACGTACAGTGGTTTGATTTTTTAACAAAAAAATTCTATTCTCAAACTCAACATAACATTAATATTAATGGTGGAACTAAAATTGCCAAGTATTTTGTTTCTGCAGGTTATGCCTTTCAAGATGGTATTTTCAAGAAATTTGATTCTCCATATGGCATTAATACAGTACCAAACTATAACCGTTACAACTTTCGCTCTAACGTAGATTTAACTTTTAATAAAGATTTTACTGTTGGCATTAAATTAGGTGGTCGTTTTTCTGATCGTTATCAACCTGCAGGTTTAAAATCATCTTCAGCCTTCTCTTATGATACAATCGAAGGAATGATTTCTCGTATTTTACAAGTACCATCTTACGCTTATCCGGTTACGCTACCTGATGGTAGAATTACCGCAAACCCAAATATTGGTACTAATATTTGGAATCCATACGCTGTACTTACTCGTTTTGGAACACGTAATGATAATGTAAATACCATTGAAAGTACTTTTAACCTTAATTACAAGTTAGACTTTATCACTAAAGGTTTAGCGTTTAAAACCAATTTTGGTTATGATTCTTATTACAATAACATTGAAAGAAGAAATGCAAACTGGGCAGCATATGTTTATAATCCATCCACTGGTGCCGCCACACTATCAACCGATACCCGTAACCGTGATGAACCTTTAGGGGCTGTACAGGATGGCGGTGTAACCGAAGGTAGTACAAATATGAACCTGCAAACAGGGTTTGATTATAACCGTAGTTTCGGTAAACACAACATTGGTGGTTTAATATTAGGTACGCGACAGTTAGTGAGATCAACTGGAACTACAACCTTTACAGCGCCGCCAAGAGCAACGCAAGGTTTGGCAAGTCGTGTAACGTATAATTATGGCGAGCGCTATTTTGCCGAATTTAATGCTTCGTACAATGGATCAGAAAACTTTGCTTCAGGCCTACGCTATGGTTTTTTCCCGGCTGCATCTGCAGGATGGACATTAACCAACGAATCTTTCTGGAAAAAGAATGATATTTTAACTTATTTCAAAATAAGAGGTAGTTATGGACTTGTTGGTAATGACAAAGTTTCTGATAATCGCTTTTTGTTTTTGACCAGTTATGGTCCGGTACCAACAACGGTATTTCCTGCTTTGCTATTTGGCAACCCAAATTCGCCAACAACTTATCCTACCATATACATTAGTGATACGGCTTTGGGTAATGATAATTTAACATGGGAAAAGGGTACTAAAAGAAATATCGGTTTTGAAGCCCGTATGTTAAAAGATAACCTTCGTTTAACGGTTGATTTATTTGACGAAACGCGTAGAGATATTTTAACAACACCTTTAAGTGGATCAGCCCTTTTTGGTCACGTATATCCTAACTTAAATAAAGGGGTGGTGTATAATAAAGGTTATGAAATTGAAGCCGATTACCAAAGACAAATTGGTGCGGTAACTTTAGGTATTAATGCCCAAATAAGTTACGCAAAAAACAAAATTCTTGAAAACGATGAGCCCGATGGACTTCCTTTTTCTTTAGCGAGAAAAGGAACAAGCGTTGGTCAGTTTTTTGGTTATAAAACGGATGGCTTTTTTCAATCGGCGGCAGATATTGCTGCTTCACCAAAGTTGGTTGGTTATAACCCAATTCCTGGTGATTTAAAATTTAAAGATTTAGATGGCGACGGTGTAATTACCAACCTCGATCAGGATAAAATCGGTTATACCAACACCCCCGAGTATGTTTATAGTTTTAGTCCACGTGTTATTTACAAAGGCTTTACATTATCCGTATTATTTCAAGGGGTGGCAAACGTAAGCTCAAATGTTATTTTGAACGAGCAAAATAACGGTCAACAAATGTATCCGTTTATGATGGATGCATGGACACCCGCAAACGCTGCTACCGCAACATGGCCAGCATTACACGCCAGAGGAACGGCATCTTTAAATTATGCATTGAATGATTTTACCTTACAAAACTCTGCTTACTTAAAAATTAGAAATATTGAGCTATCGTGGAACCTTCCAAAACAATGGCTAAGTGCACTTAAGGTAAGTAACATTAGGCTTTTCCTGCAAGGGCAGAATATTTATACCTGGACAAAGTATAAGTTTTATGTAGATCCTGAAAATGTGAATACGGTAAATACTGCTTTCCCATTACAAGCGCTTTACCCAACATCAAAGGTTTACAATTTTGGTTTAAACGTTCAATTTTAAGAAAATGAAACACTTTAAAATATATACAGCAATTGCATTATTAACATTGTTCTCAATTTCATGCAAAAAGGATTATCTGGAGAGAACGCCTGGTGTTGCTTTAAGTGAGGATGATATTTTTGCAGATCCTACGCAAGCTGCTAGATTTGCTGATAATGCCTACAATTATCAAATTACTAAATACGTAAGATTTAACGATCATCGTGGCTGTACTGCGCAAGCATCAGACGAGGCGGTTTCAGGAAATTCAGAAGGATCGGTAACCACATTAAACCGGGGTTTATATCACGATCATTCTAATGCAACTTCCTTAAACGATATTTATGATATATGGAAAAGAATGTATGCCGGTATTGCTATTGAAACAAAAATGCTTGCCCGTATAGGCGAAGTGCCACCTGCACCTCCTGCTACAGTTCCTATTTTTCAACCTGCAAGGGTAGAAGGAGAAATGCGCTACTTAAGAGCCATGTCTTACTTCGAACTAACCAAAAGATTTGGCGGTGTGCCAATTGTAGATAAGGTTTATAAAGTTAATGATGAATTAAACTTGCCTCGCAATACTTTTGATGAGGTAACCAAATACATTTTAAACGATTTAACAATTGCTGAAGCCAAACTAGGTAATGATGCAGATTATCTTGCATCTGATTATGGCCGTGCTACAAAAGGTGCTGCGCAAGCACTAAGAGCAAGAGTATTATTGTATGCGGCTAGTCCTTTAAATAATCCATCAGGCGATAAAACCAAATGGCAAGCCGCTGCTGATGCTGCAAAAGTATTAATGGATGGTAGATATGCTTTGCAAGCTACTTATGGAGATATTTTAAACGTTCCTAATTCGCCAGAATACATTATGATTAAAATTAAGGGCAACACGCCTTTAGCAGGAGAGATGATGCAGGATTTTTCTATGTCGCCAGGTTCTGGTGGTGCACAAGGGCAAATGAACCCAACGCAAAACCACGTAGATATGTACGAAATGGCTAATGGAAAACCTATTACCGATCCTACATCTGGTTATAATCCACAAAAACCTTACGAAGGTCGCGAGCCCCGCTTTTACAATAACATAATTTATAATGATTTGCCTTGGCAAGGTGGTAAAATAGAAATGTGGACTACCACAGGTACTGATGGAAAAACCCTTTTTGGTAAAGATTATAACACGACAATTACCTATACCGCTACCCGCTATTACTGCAAAAAATACTGGCCAGAAGTGTACAGAACCGTTGGCGGAAGTACCACTTTATTAAATTATATCTATTTCCGCTATGCTGAAGTTTTATTGAACTATGCTGAAGCACAAAACGAGGCCGTAGGACCTGATGATAGCGTTTACGATCAATTAATTGCTATTCGCCGTAGGGCAGGAATAACTCAAGGTGCTGGCAGATATGGTTATGGATTAAAGGAAAACATGACGCAAAGTGAAATGCGTGAAGTGATTAGACATGAGCGTGCTATTGAACTTGCTTACGAAGATCACCGATGGTATGATATTATGCGCTGGAAAATAGGAGCAACTACCATTGGCGTACCAATGAAAGGTATGGATGTAGTTAAAAAATCAGACGGTAGTTTTGTGTATACGCCTTTTGTATTAACCTCTACCTTTCAAAAAAGCTGGAGAGAAGCACAGAATTTATACCCTATTCCAAGAGCTGAGATTTATAAAAGCAAAGGGGTACTTACGCAAAATCCAGGTTGGGAATAGTCAGTTAATCAATATAACGCTAAAGATTTATTTGATATGAAATTATTAAAATCAAAATATATAGTTTGTCTGCTTTTTTTATGGGCGGGCATGCTAAACGTTTACGGGCAAACACCCGATGAGCAAATAACGGTTACCGGAAAGGTTGTAGATCAGGATAAGAAAGCAATGCCTGGTGTAGCCATCTCCATTCAGGAAGATAAAACCAATAAAACGATTACCACTGCTGCAGATGGAACTTTTACTATTGAAACCAGCACCAGTGATGTATTGGTATTTAAGTATATAGGTTATCGCATGGTGTTAAAGCCGGCGGCCGAAGTAAGCAGGGGAGACATTGTATTAACTAAAGCCTTAATTGATGCAGGTGATGATGATGACGTATACATTCCTTTTGGAGTAAGAAAAAGAAGAGAGGTTACGGCAACCATCAGCACCATTCGTGCAGAAAATTTACCTCAAATTCCATCCTCATCATTAACCAATGTATTTACTGGCAGGCTTCCAGGATTAGCCATTTATCCAAGTGGCTCCCAACAACCGGGTTATGATGCATCGAGCTTTTTAGTTCGCGGTCGTTCTTCTTATAATAGCAACCAAGAACCATTAGTTTTGGTAGATGGTATTGAGCGTAGTTTTAGTGCTATGGATTTGGGTGAGATTGAAAGTGTAAGTGTACTTAAAGATGCAGCAACTTTAGCCTGGTATGGTATGTATGCCGCAAATGGTGTAATTTATGTTAAAACTCGTCGTGGAAGTGCTACTTCTACCAAAGTAACTTTTGATGCACAAGCAGGTTTACAAGCACCTTTGCAGGTTACTAAACCTTTGGATGCTTATTCTTACGCAACTTTATATAATGAAGCATCAGTAAATACTGGATTACCACCTTTTTATGGTCCTGAGGCTCTACAAGCTTATCAAACAGGTTCTGATCCAATAAAATATCCGAACAATAATTTTGTTAAAGATTTCACCAAAAGCGTTGCCCCAACACAGCGTTACGTTGCAACTGTAACAGGTGGAAACGCCTTTATCAAATATTATACTTTGTTAAGTGCTTATCAGCAAGGCGGTTTCTATAAAGGTGGAAAAAATGATTCTTACGATGCAAATACTGATTTTAACCGCTATAATTTAAGAACAAATTTAGATTTACACGTTAGTAAAAACCTGGATGTAGCTTTGGATATTGGCGGAAGAATAACCACTTTAACTTTCCCTAATGCAGGTACTGGTAATTTTTTAAGCACAGTTTACTCTACTCCGGCAAATGCTTTTCCAGTAATAAACCCAGATGGATCTTACGGTGGTACTTCAATTTTTACCAGTGCCAACCCTAAAGCAATGTTAGCCTCAGGTGGTGCCAGTACAGATTTAATGCGTAATATGATTGCAACAATCAGCGCCAAACAAAAAATGGACGGTATTTTAAAAGGATTATCAGGCGAAGTTTATTACGCTTATGATATTGCAGGTCTATACCGTTCGGGCTTTGCACAAACTTATTCAACATCAGAATTAAAACCCGATGGTACCTATACCAATTATGGTACAGCTACAAAAGCCAACTACCAGTCTAATGCTTTCTCTGGTAACATCAGAAAGAGTGAATTTTGGGCAGGCTTTGATTATAACAGAACATTCGGACAGCATGATATTAAATTTACAACAAGAGTTTCCAGAGCAAATTATTCTTCTTTTGGTAATTTAGATGTTCGTAGAGAAGGTTGGTCTAACCGCTTATCATACAATTTTATTCAACGTTATTTCCTTGATTTAACGGCTTCTTATTCAGGATCAGAAAACTTTGCTCCAGATTCTAGATACGGTTTTTTCCCTGCTGCATCTGCAGGATGGATCATATCAGACGAAGATTTTATGAAAGGCTCAACTGGGTTTCTTGATTTCTTAAAAATCAGAGGTTCTTACGGTCTTGTAGGTAATGATGCCATTGGAAACGCACGTAGATTTGCTTATAACGATTTCTATAGCAGAAGCACAACTGGCTATACTTTCGGTACCGCGTATGCTGGTGTGGGAGGTACAGGACAACTTGCTTTGGCTAACCCATTTTTAACCTGGGAAAAAGCATATAAAACCAGTGTTGGTTTTGATGCTAAATTATTTAAACAATCGCTTTCCATCAGTGCCGATTATTTCTATGAAGACAGAAAAGATTTAACCACACCGTCTTTATTGCCAAGCATTCTTGGTCAGAGTTTAATTTATGTAAACGAAGGCGAGGCTTCTTACAAAGGATTTGAAACGGGTATTAACTACAATAAGAAAATTGGTGGAGTTGATTTAAATATTTTTGGAAACTTTACCTATACCACAAGTAAAATATTAGCAGTAAATGAGGCGGCAAATTTGCCAGCATATCAAAAAACACTTGGTCACCCAATTTCAAGTGTCATTGCGCCGTCTGCTACAGCATCTACTAACCCGGGTTACATTAGCATGATGTTAATATCTGATGGCATTTTCCAAAATCAGGCACAAATTGATGCATCCCCAAAGCAACTTTTATCTAAAGATGTTAAGCCAGGCGATATTAAGTATGTAGATATGAATGGTGATGGTGTAATTAATGATTTAGACCGTGTTAGAACTGATTTCAACTTTGTACCTAAAGCTTTCTTTGGCTTTGGCGCTTCAGTTGCTTATCAAAATTTCGATCTTAATTTCTTATTTCAAGGTACAAGCGGTCGCTCAATTTACATTCAACAATTGGTTAATGCAGGTACAGCTAACAATGGCTACTTAAACCAGTTTAGTGTGGATAGATGGACACCGTCAAACACCGAAGCACCATATCCAAGATTACTATTAACTGATCGTGGAAATAATACCGCACCTTCAGATTTCTGGGTTCGCTCTGGTGATTATTTACGACTTAAAAATATTGAACTTGGTTATACTTTACCTTCATCGTTTACTAAAAAGTTAAAAATAGCACAGCTTAGATTTTATGCAGGTGGCTTAAACTTATTAACGTTCGATAAACTAAAAGGACTTCCTGTTGATCCAGAATTACCTGAATCGGGTTATAGCTCTACAATCAATGGTACATCAAGCGCATCATATCCATATATGAAAATCTATTCGTTTGGTATGAACTTGAAATTTTAAAAGATAAGAAAATGAAAAAAAATATATTTTATCTGGTTCTTACTGTCGTAGCAATTGCTTTGGCAGCATGTAAAAAAGATGGTTTCCTTCAAGATGGATCATTTAGCGGAGGTAATGATGTTACCGAAGCCCAACTATGGGCCAACCCTGATTATGCCCGCAATTTTTTAAATAATGTTTACTCCGTACTTTCAGATCGTTACAGCGTAGATGGAGGTGGTGCTTTACTGGCATCAGGCTCTGATGAAGCTGTAAACTCCAACCAAAACTCATCCATTAGCATTTTAAATAATGGTAGCTGGAGTCCATCAAAAACTTTTGATGATGTTTATTCTGATATGTATGTAGGCATTAGAAAAGCCAATATGTTTTTGGAAAAAGCAAATGGAAGTGCAATTATTCCTTTAGATGAACTGCTTCCAGCAAACGTGGCCGCAAATCAAACTTACGAAGCACAAATTGAACGTTTACGCGGTCAGGCGTTCTTTTTAAGAGCATTTTTTGAATTTGAACTGGTAAAACGTTATGGAAGCATGGTTTTGGTTACCCGCACTTTAAGTGTAACCGATAAGCTAGATTTACCAAGAAATAGCTTTGATGAATGTGTAAAACAAATTGCCTCTGATTGTGATGAGGCTATTGCAAGATTGCCTTTATCTCCAACAGAATGGAATACGGCAAATAGAGGTAGAGCTACGCAAACTGCAGCTATGGCATTAAAAGCCCGTTTATTGTTGTATGCAGCCAGCCCGCAATATAATCCATCAGGCGATGTAACAAAATGGCAAGCTGCTGCAGATGCAGCAAAACGACTTATGGACACAGGTAAACATGGAATTTATACTTCTTACCCAAACATTTGGTTATGGAATAATGGCGCATTTAACAATGAAACCATTTTTGCAACAGTTGCTACAAGTCGTAATGATATTGAGGTAAATAATGCACCTGTAAGTTACGATGCCGCCAACGGTCGTACCAACCCAACGCAAGAATTAGTTGATGCTTTCGAGATGAAAACAACAGGTAAAAATATTAATGATGCGGGATCGGGATTTGTGGCAAGTAACCCATATTTTAACCGCGACCCAAGGTTAGGCTTTACTGTTTTCTTTAATTCAAATTCTATCGATCATTCTACAGCCGCAGGTGCTGCAGGTGCAACAGCGTATACCTCTTCATTATTTAAAACTAAACCTGTTGAAACTTTTGTTGGTGGTAAAGATGGTTTAAACCTGAATGTAAATGCAACCAAAACTGGTTACTATATGCGTAAATATTTAAGCGAAAGTGCTTCATGGGCTGGTACAGCGGCAAGTGTTCGCCGTCCATGGATATTTTTTAGATATGCTGAAGTGTTATTGAACTATGCCGAGGCTTTAAATGAAGCACAAGGTGCTGGTCAGGTTACTGAAATTTTAAGAGTTTTAAATATGATTAGGGATAGGACAGGAGTTAAAATGCCTTTGTTACAAAGCACAAACCCTACTGCAAATGCTTACGTTGCTCCAACTAAAGAAGAATTGCGTAAACGTATTCATAACGAACGTAGGGTAGAGTTGTGTTTCGAAGAGCACCGTTTTTATGATGTACGTAGATGGAAAGAGGGTGAAACTACATTTAATAAACCTGTTACCGGAATGAGAATTGTTCAGCTTACACCTACAACTTATAGTTATACACCGTTTACAGTTGAAAATAGGACTTTTGCACCTAAAAATTATTTATATCCAATTTCTCAAAATGAATTGAATAAAGCTCCGGCCTTAGGTCAAAATGCAGGCTATTAAATTTTACAAACTAAATTTTGCTCGAATTTAGGCGGTCGGTGGAAACACCGACCGTAAATTAATTGTTAGTTTTAGAACTTCAATTATTTAAAGCTAAAAAAAAACACGTTATGTCAAAATTGATCTTTAGAGTATTTATAATTTGCCTCTCGCTTTTTTCGTCAGTTAGTTACGCACAGGTAAGCTCTATTCAAAACATCCAGGCACGAAAAATTTTAAGTCTGAATGGTAAGTGGAACTATATCATAGACCCTTACGAAAACGGTTATTACGATTATAGGCACGATCCTTTCGATCAATCTAAAACCGGAACCGGAGGTTTTTTTGACGATAAAGTACAAAAAGATAAATCAGAACTTATAGAATATAATTTCGATCTATCGCCACAAATGAATGTACCAGGAGACTGGAATTCTCAATCAGAAAAACTGGAACTTTACGAAGGAACGGTTTGGTTGCGTAGAAAATTTAATGCCACACCAGAAAATGGTAAAAGATATATAATATACTTTGCTGCGGTAAATTATGAATCACATATTTATTTAAATGGCAAAAAATTAGGGGTTCATAAAGGTGGTTTTACTCCATTTCAATTTGAGGTAACCGGAAAATTAATTAAAGGAGAAAACTCTTTAGTCGTTAAGGCAGATAATACCCGTAAACAAGATGAAATACCCACTGTAAATACCGATTGGTGGAATTATGGAGGGATTACCCGTGATGTATTTTTGGCAGAATTACCTGAACACTACATCAATGATTACAAATTACAATTATCGAAAGGACGCAATAATGCTATAAGTTTTTCGGTTAAACTTGCTGATGCTTTTGCCGGGCAAGAAATTACGTTATCCATACCAGAATTAAAACTGGAGAAAAAATATAAAACAGATTCTGAAGGAAAAATTTCTGATGAATTTATCTGGAATAACCTAACCCTTTGGTCGCCAGAAAATCCTAAACTGTATGCGGTTAATATTAAATCTGCTAATGAAAATATTCAGGATAATATTGGTTTCAGAACAATTGAGGTACAAGGAAATGACATTCTTTTAAACGGTAAATCTGTTTTTTTAAGAGGGATTTCTATTCATGATGAAAACCCTTTGCTTGCAGGTCGTTTACGCTCAGAAGGCGATATGCGCATGATGTTGCAATGGGCAAAGGATATGAATTGCAACTATGTGCGCCTTGCACATTATCCACACAACGAAGAAATGGTGCGTTTAGCCGATGAAATGGGCTTATTAGTTTGGGCAGAAGTACCGGTTTATTGGACCATTAGCTGGGAAAACCCTGCAACCTATGCCAATGCAAAACAACAGTTAACTGATCTCATTTTGAGAGATAAAAACCGTGCTAGTGTTATCGTATGGTCTATCGGCAATGAAACACCATTAAGTAGCCCACGTTTAAGTTTTATGACAAATTTAGCCGAAACCGCACGTTCCTTAGATGATACCCGTTTGGTGGCTGCGGCTTTAGAAGTGCACCGCGATGGAAATACCATTGTTTTAAATGATCCATTAGGAGAGAAAATTGATTTAGTAAGCTTTAACGAATATGCCGGATGGTATTGGGGCGGTACACCTTCAGAAATCTCAAAATATAATTTCAATATTAAGTACAATAAACCGGTCGTAATTACGGAGTTTGGTGGCGATGCTTTAGGCGGTTTTCATGCTGATGAAAATACTCGTTGGAGTGAGGAATATCAGGAATCGCTTTATAAAAATCAAATTACCATGCTTACAAAAATTGATGCTTTGCGTGGAATGACGCCATGGATTTTAACAGATTTTAGATCGCCAAGGAGACAACATCCTGTTTATCAAAACTTTTGGAACCGTAAAGGTTTAATCAGCGAAACAGGGAAAAAGAAAAAAGCATTTTTTGTACTTAAAGATTTTTATAACCAAATGCAGCTAAAATATAAGTAACATGAGCCCTTTAACAATTATCACAGTAAACATTATAAATGCTTTTTTGGCATTAGCTGTTTCAGCCTACAGCATCATTAGGCTTAAAAGTTCTTACGCTTTTTTGTTTATTGTTTTGTTGATTTCAACAGCATGCTCTAAAAGAGGATTTACCAGTATTGAGCCTGTTGCTATTAAAACAGCAGTGGCTGAAAACACTTTGCAAAAAGATATGCCTTTTGCTATTGGAGCAGCTGTTAACGTGAGTTTGTTAAAGGGAAATGCCAATTATCGCAACTTAGTAATTAAAGAATTTAATAGTGTTACCGCAGAAAATGCAATGAAATTTGCGTCTCTCCATCCCTCAAAAGATACTTATACGTGGAGCGATGCAGATTATTTAGTTGATTTTGCAAAAGCTAATGGAAAACGTGTTCATGGGCATAATTTAAACTGGTATAAATCCCTGCCAGATTGGGTTAATAATTTTCAGGGCACTACAGCCGAATGGGAAAACCTACTTAAAACACATATTCAAACCGTTGTTGGTCATTTCAAAGGCAAAGTAGTTTCTTGGGATGTAGTAAACGAAGCCATAAATGATGATGGAACTTTAAGAAACAGTATTTGGTTGCAAAAACTTGGTGCAGATTATATTGGCAGAGCTTTTCAATATGCACATGAAGCTGATCCAGACGCATTACTTTTCTATAATGATTATGGACATGAGTATGGACCAACTAAAAGAACTGCAATTTTAAATCTGGTAACGGGTTTAAAAAATAAAGGCATCCCGATTGATGGAATTGGCTTGCAAATGCACACCAGAATCACTCAATCTGATGCAAATTTAGCTGCTGCTATCAATACGGCTGCTGCTACAGGATTAAAAATTCATATTTCTGAATTGGATATTGCTCTAAATCCTGATAATGTACAAAACATGACTTTTACATCCGTTTTAGGAGATTCGCAAGCCGAAAAATATAAAACAATTGTTAAAGCTTATAACGCCATTCCAAAAAGCCAGCAGTTTGGAATAACCACCTGGAATGTTACCGATGGCGATAGCTGGATTCCTTCAAATTATAACCGTCCAGATTGGCCTTTGCCTTTTGATGCTCAATATCAAAGAAAAGCAGCTTATCAAGGCATTTTAGATGGCGTTAAATAAATAAATATGAAACAGTACTTACCCTTAGCCCTAGTTTTATCCTTAACTTTTTCTGCAGCTTCGGCACAGGATAAAAAAATTGAAAAGAAAATCGATTCAGTTTTAAAACTGATGACACTTGATGAAAAAATTGGTCAGCTTAATCAATATACAGGCGATAGGGATGCAACAGGCCCCATTACGAATAATCCAAATAAGTTAAAAGATATTAAAGATGGTAAGTTAGGCTCAATGCTTAATGTTCGTGGCGCTAAAGAAACCAGAGAGGTGCAGGAAGTAGCCATGCAATCGAGAATGAAAATACCTTTGATTTTTGGCTTGGATGTAATTCACGGTTATCGCGTAACTTTTCCAATTCCTTTAGCAGAGGCAGCCAGTTGGGATTTAACAGCGATAGAAAACGGTGCTAGAGTTGCTGCCAGAGAAACGGCGGCATCTGGTGTGCATTGGACATTCGCACCTATGGTTGATATTGCTCGCGATCCTCGGTGGGGAAGGGTAATGGAAGGTGCAGGAGAAGATACTTACCTCGGTTCGCAGATAGCAAGGGCGAGGGTTAAAGGCTTTCAGGGAAAGGGTTTAGGTAATTTAGATGCTGTTATGGCTTGTGCTAAGCATTTTGCCGCTTATGGCGCTGCAATTGCCGGTCGTGATTATAATGCGGTTGATATGAGTGAGCACACCCTTTGGGAAGTATATTTACCGCCTTTTAAAGCAGCTGTTGATGCTGGCGCTGCAACATTTATGAACTCTTTTAATACTTTAAATGGTATTCCGGCAACTGGAAGCAGTTATTTGCAACGAGATATTTTAAAAGGCCAATGGAAATATAGTGGTTTTGTGGTTAGCGATTGGGGCTCAATTGGTGAAATGATTGCGCACGGTTATGCGAAGGATAAGGCACAAGCTGCTGAGCTAGCTATTAAAGCTGGAAGCGATATGGATATGGAAAGTAGAAGCTATTTGCCTAATCTGGCAAAGCTTGTTGCAGATAAAAAAGTGCCCGTTGCTTTAATTGATGATGCTGTAAGAAGGATTTTACGTAAGAAATTTGAATTGGGTTTATTTGATGATCCTTATCGTTTTAGTAACGAAAGCCGTCAGGAAAAGGAATTAAACTCTCCTCAAAATAGAAAGGACGCTTTGGTTATGGCCGAAAAGAGTATCGTTTTGTTAAAGAATGAAAATCAGGTTTTACCACTTTCTAAAAGCTTAAAAAAGATTGCTGTAATTGGTCCGCTTGGTAAATCCGAAAAAGATATGCAGGGCTTTTGGTCTATTCAATGGCAAAATGATAACCTGGTTTCTTTATATCAGGGATTAAAAAATAAAGTAGGTGATAAAACAGAATTATTATACGCTAAAGGTTGCGAAATTGAAGGTACATCTACTGCAGGCTTTGCTGAAGCAATAGAAACCGCCAAACAGGCCGATGTTGTAATTATGGCTATCGGCGAAACTCTTGATATGAGTGGAGAGGCTAAAAGTAAAGCCAATATTCACATTCCTGGTGTACAAGAAGATTTAATAAAAGCCATTCAGGCTACTGGAAAGCCAGTTGTAGTGTTGCTAATGGCTGGCCGCCCATTAATTTTTAATTGGACTGCCGATAACGTTCCAGCTATTATGTATACGTGGTGGTTGGGCAGCGAGGCTGGAAATGCGATGGCTAATGTGCTTTATGGCGACTATAACCCGGCTGGAAAACTACCAATGACTTTCCCTAGAGATGAAGGACAGATTCCGCTTTATTACAATTATTTAAGCACTGGCCGTCCGGCTAAAAATGATCAGGATACACGCTATCGCTCTGCTTATTTAGATATGCCAAATAGCCCGAAATTTGCTTTCGGTTATGGTTTAAGTTATACCACTTTCGATTACAGTAATTTAGCTATTAGCAAAACCGAAATGGCTACGAACGATGAAATTTCGGTTTCCTTTACCCTTAAAAATACAGGTAAATATGATGGGGAAGAAGTAGTGCAGCTGTATTTGCAAGATAAATTTGCATCTGTTGTGCGACCGGTTAAGGAGCTTAAGGATTTTCAAAAAGTAATGCTAAAGACTGGTGAAAGTAAAACCATCACATTTAATATCAATAAAGAGAAACTTTCTTTCTATAACCAACAATTGAAATGGACTGCAGAACCGGGCGATTTTAAGCTCATGATTGGTACGGCATCCAATAACATTAAGTTGGAGAAAGATTTTAAGCTCTTAAATTAAAATAACTTCAGTTACGCAGAAAAAAATACCGATAAAATAAATATGAAGAAATCATCCGTACGTACGAAATCACTTTTAATATTGCTCTTTACATCATTTTTGGTAACGAATAGTTTTGCGCAAGATGCTGGCCGAAAGCTAATCAGCTTAAACGATCAATGGGAATTTAAAAAGGAAAATGGTCAAACTGAAAAAGTAAACCTTCCGCACACCTGGAATGATAAAGATGTTATGGATGATGAGACTGGTTATTACCGTGGTTTAGGCATTTATAAGCGGAAGTTAAAGTTGGATGAATTTGCTAAGGGAAAAGATATTTATTTGGTTTTTAATGGTGTTGCACAAGAAGCCGAAGTTTTAGTTAATGGTAAAATTGCGGGCAAGCATGTTGGCAGTTATACTCGTTTTACTATAGCAATTACACCATTTTTAAATTATAAGGATGACATCATTGAGGTTAAAGTTAATAATAGGTTTAATGAAGATATACCACCATTAACGGCAGATTTTACTTTTTTTGGTGGCATATACCGCAATATAAATTTGTTAATTACCAATCCGGTTCATTTTTCGCAAAAAGAAAACGGAAGTTCTGGTGTTTTTATTACAACGCCACAAGTTTCTTCTGGTACAGCAAAAGTTCAGGTTAAAAGTATAATTGAAAACTCCTCAATTGTTAAAAAAGTTCAAGTACAAACTACATTATTTAATGCGCAGGGGAAAGAAATATCCTCCCAAATTTCTGCCCTGAATATGCTTTCCGGAGCAAGTAATACTGTTGTTCAAGATTTAAATAACATTAAACAACCTGAGCTATGGTCGCCTGAAAATCCTTATTTATATCGAGTAGTAACAAAAATTATTGATGTAAAAACTAAAACAGTACTAGATCAGGTTTCCAATCCGCTTGGTTTTCGTTGGTTTAAATTTGATGCAAATCAGGGTTTTTTCTTAAACGATAAGCCCTTAAAACTAATAGGAGCAAGCCGTCATCAAGATTATGAACATTTGGGCAACGCTACGCCGGATGCTTTGCAAATAAGAGATGTAGAACTATTGAAAAAAATGGGAGGCAATTTTTTAAGGGTTGCCCATTATCCACAAGATCCTTTAGTGCTTGAAGCTTGTGATCGCTTAGGGATTTTAGCATCAGTTGAAATTCCTGTGGTAAATACAATCACCGAATCTGAAGCTTTTACCAAAAACTGCCTTGATATGCAGGTGGAAATGATTAAACAAAATTTTAACCATCCAAGCATTATTATTTGGGCATACATGAATGAGATTTTGTTGCGCACTAAGTTTGCGAATGATAAACCTCGTCAGCAAATTTATTTCGATCATGTAAGAGAGTTGGCTCAAAAATTAGATGATTTAACAAGAAAAGAAGATCCATCACGCTATACGTTGCTAGTTAATCATGGCGCCTGGGATATTTATAATAAAGTTGGCTTAACAAAAATTCCAATGATTGTTGGCTGGAATCTATATTCTGGATGGTACTCAGGCAGTCCTTCAGATTTTGCTAAATTCCTTGATCGTCATCATCAAGAACTGGCTGATAAACCAATGTTAGTAACCGAGTATGGCGCTGATGCCGATCCACGAATCCGTTCATTTTCGCCAGTGCGTTTTGATAAAAGCGTGGAGTATGGCATTTATTTCAACCAAATTTATTTAAACGAAATGCTTAAACGCCCATTTGTAAGTGGTGGAATGGCTTGGAATTTAGCAGATTTTAATTCTGAAACACGTGAAGAAACCATGCCACATATCAATAATAAAGGGCTTTTAACCATCGGGCGCAAACCAAAAGACACCTATTTTCTATATCAGGCGTATCTGTCAAATCAACCTTATTTAAAAATTGCTTCGGCTCAATGGCAAGATAGAACTGGATTGGCAGATTCTGCTTCCTTGTACAGCACGCAACCACTGCAAGTAGCAACTAATTTGAAGTCGGCAGAACTTTTTTTAAACGGCAAAAGTTTAGGCATAAAAGAGGCTATAGATCACATCTGCAGTTGGCAGGTTCCGTTTGTTGATGGCTTAAATCAATTGCGTGTAGTGGCTGGCAATAACAGCGATCAGGCAGATATTAATTTTCAGTTGCAACCATATCGTTTTGCAGATCAATCAGTTCCTTTTAAAAATATGAATGTATTGTTGGGTTCAAAACGCTTTTATATTGATGAGCAACAGCATCAATTGTGGATGCCAGATCAGCCATACAGAAAAGGTTCTTGGGGTTGGGTAGGTGGTGAGCCATATAAAGGCACAAATAATCGAATTACTTATGGCAGTGATAAAAATATTTTAGATACTAAAGATGACCCAATTTATCAAACCCAACAAGTAGGAATTCAGCAATTTAAGATGGATGTTCCTGATGGTGAGTATGATCTATCGCTATATTTTGCCGAATTGGTTGGCGGGATATCTAAAGAAGCCCTGGCTTATAATTTGGATAATACCCATAAAAAAGAAATAGAAGAAAATAGAATTTTCTCAGTAGCAATAAATGGAACAGCCTTTTTAACCAATATTAACCTTGCGAAGGATTTTGGTTATACCACTGCAATCAGCAAAAAAACAAGAGTAACCGTTCAAAATGGAAAAGGAATCACAATAGATTTTACACCTGTTGAGGGCAAACCTGTTTTAAATGCTTTACAATTAAGAAAAGTTTATTAACGCAGAAATTGAGGTTATTCAATCAAAGAGAAATGTTAAAAAATATTAAATATATAATTACTTTAAGTCTACTGTTTATCAGTTCTTTATTATATGCACAGCAAAGTGTACGTTTAAATAGTAATTGGGAGTTTTTAAAGCAAGATTTAGGTGGAATTTGGGAGGCTGTTAGGCCAGTTGGCTTGGGAAATCCGGAATCTGTTCCACTTTGGCAAAAGGTAAATTTGCCGCATTGTGTTAATGCCCAGGACGCTGTAGATCCTGACATGAATTATTATCAAGGGCCTTCATGGTATCGCACACAACTTAATATTGATAATCCTTACCAAAAGGGAAGAACATTATTGCACTTTGAAGGTGCAGGGCAAAAAACTGAAGTTTACGTGTACACCACAAAAGTTGCTAGCCACGTTGGCGGTTATGATGAGTGGACGGCGGATATAACAGATGCGGTTGCGGCATTCAAAAAAACAGAAGCGTTTACCAAGCAATTTAAAGGTAAGGTTCCCATTTCTATCCGCACCGATAATTCGAGGGATTTAGAAATGATTCCTTCAAATCTTTCTGATTTTAATGTTTACGGCGGCATTTATCGTTATTTAAATTTGGTTTATGTCCCATTACTTTCTGTAGATAAAATGTTTGCCAAAGCCGAAGTTGATGCAGCGGGTAAGCTTGGGAAACTTAGCGTTACAACCAGGTTTTATAACCCTGGGCATGTTGGCGGTGCAAGTATTAAATATAAGCTGATTGATCCAAGCGGTAAAATCGTAAATGAAACGTATAAAAAAATAGAAATTTCAGAGGATTTAAAACTATGTGATATTGAAGTTAAACACCCTAAACTTTGGAATACGGATAAACCGCTTTTATATACTTTACAATATGAGGTTTTATCTTCTGAAGGAAATTATAAGGGCGAAGAAAAGATCGGTTTTAGAAATATCAACTTTGTAGAAAAAGGCCCCTTTCTGCTTAATGGAAAGCGTTTACTGTTGCGAGGAACCCATCGTCACGAAGATCATGCAGGTGTAGGCGCAGCTATGACAGAAGGTATGATTCGCCAGGAAATGCAAATGATGAAAGATATGGGGGTTAATTTCATCCGTCTTGGTCATTACCAGCAATCGCGTATTGTTTTAAACCTTTGTGATAGCTTGGGCATTTTAGTTTGGGAAGAAATTCCTTGGTGTCGTGGGGGTTTAGGTGGCGAAATTTATAAACAACAAGCCCGTAGAATGCTAACCAATATGGTTGAACAGCACTATAATCATCCATCGATAATAATTTGGGGTATGGGGAACGAAAACGATTGGCCTGGTGATTTCCCTGAATTTGATAAAGAAAAAATCAGAACTTTTATGAAAGAGCTTAACGACCTTTCTCATAAACTCGATGCATCTCGATATACAGCCATTCGCCGTTGCGATTTTTGCAGTGATATTGTTGATGTGTATTCACCATCCATTTGGGCGGGTTGGTATCGTGGCGCTTATACAGATTATAAAAAAGCATCAGAAGATGAATTTGCCAAAGTTAAACGCTTTTTGCACGTAGAGTGGGGCGGTGATAGCCATGCTTTGCGCCATTCAGAAAATCCTGATAAGGCTTTAAGCAAAATTAAAACAGGAGGTAGTGCTGATGAAAGAGCGGGCGATGCTTCATTATATGGTGGCGCAGCAAGAATTTCTAAAGATGGAGATTGGAGCGAGTCATACATCACTAATTTAATCGATTGGCATTTAAAAGAACAAGAAACTATGCCTTGGTTAAGTGGTACCGCTTACTGGCCATTTAAAGATTTTTCTACCCCAGTAAGACCTGATAATCCTGTGCCATATATGAATCAAAAAGGCGTTGTAGAAAGAGACTTCACTAAAAAGGAAGCGTACTATGTTTTTCAATCTTATTGGACGGAAAAGCCAATGGCGCATATTTACGGACATAGTTGGCCTGTACGTTGGGGCGATGAAGGCGAAGAGAAAATGGTAAAAGTATATTCTAACTGTACCGAAGCGGAGATATTTTTAAACGGTAAAAGCTTTGGCTCAAAGAAAAGAAATAGTCAGGATTACCCAGCAGCAGGTTTGCGCTGGAATTTGCCTTTCGTTAAAGGAAAAAATACAGTTAAAGTGATTGCTAAAAAAGGTAAGGAGGTGGTTACAGATGAGATTGAATTTAATTACCAAACCGAAAAATGGAATAAGCCAGCCAAGATGGAGCTTAAAAAAATTGCAGAACAAGATGATGTAGCAACAATGGAAGTTAAGCTTTATGATAGCAAAGGAGTGCAATGTTTGGATGCTATTAATTGGATTAACTTTGGTTTAACTGGCGATGGTAAATTAATTGATAATCAGGGCACTTCATCAGGATCTAGAAAAGTGCAGGCTTACAATGGTAGAGCGATTATAAAAGTAAATTTAAACAAAGGAAAAAGTGTAGTTTCTGTTTCATCAGAAGGGTTAGCGACTGTTTTTACCACATTATAAAATTATGAAAAGAATTATTTGTGTTGCATTAATCGGGTTGGTGTATTTTGCCAGCACAGCATTTTCGGATAAAAGCCCTGAAAATAAATCTACTTCTGATTTTGAGAAGCAAGCCACTGCTCTTTTGAAAAAACAAATTTTAGAAGAAGCTGCATGGGCTTTAAAACAGCAACCTATAACTGTTACGGCATCCTCATCGCCTAGAAGTGCAGGCGGCAAACACGATTTCTTTTCTGAAGCTGATTATTTTTGGCCAGATCCAAAAAATCCTGATGGACCTTACATTAATAGAGATGGTTTAACCAATCCAGATAATTTTTTAGCGCATCGAAAGGCTATGATTCGCTTTAGCAAGGTAATTGGTGCTTTGGCATCGGCTTATAAGCTTACAGGCGATGAAAAGTATGTTAAACAAGCTGTTGTTCATCTTAAAGCATGGTTTGTAAATGCTGAAACATTAATGAACCCAAATTTGCTTTTTGCACAGGCAGTAAAGGGAAAATTTACAGGTCGTAATTATGGTATTATTGATACCATTCACCTAATGGAAGTGGCTCAGGGTACTTTTGTAATGGAAAATGCAAAAACATTTGACAAGGCTACGCTCGCTGGAGTAAAGAAATGGTTTGCCGATTATATTTTATGGCTCAACACAAGTAAGCCGGGCATTCAGGAAAAAACAGTTAAAAATAACCATGCTACCTGCTGGGCTATGCAAGTGGCTTCTTTCGCAAAACTTTGTGGAGATGAAAATATGCTGGATTCCATTAGAACTAATTTTAAAACCAATTTACTTCCAAATCAAATGGCAGTTGATGGGAGTTTCCCGTTAGAGTTGGCCCGTACCAAACCTTATGGCTATTCTATTTTTAACCTGGATGCCATGACTATGCTTTGCCAAATAATTTCTACCCCAAAAGATAACCTTTGGAACTTTGAAACAGCCGATGGCAAATCAATTAAAAAAGGAATCGCCTATTTATATCCTTTCATTGCCGATAAAAGTAAGTGGGCTTTGCAGCCTGATGTAATGTATTGGGATAATTGGCCTGTTGCGCAGCCTGCATTATTTTTTGGAGCTGTTGAATACAATCAAAAGGACTGGTATACTGCCTGGGCCAAGTTCGATCATCATCCACAGGTAGAAGAAGTGATTCGTAATTTACCCATTCGTAACCCTTTAATCTGGTTGTAAAATGGTGTTTAGGAAAATATATCTTTCGGTTATTTCTTTATGCTTATTGTTATTTATTAGCTATAAAAGCTTTGCTCAACAATGGCAATCTCAATTTGTAAAAATAGAAAATAATGGTCATTTAAAATACATTCCAGATGCAAACGGAAATATTATACCAGACTTTAGTAGAGTTGGTTATCATCAAAATGGTAAAGTTATTCCTAATATAAAAGTTGTGATTGAGATTTCCGCTACAGGCGATAACGATCAGCTAAAGATTCAACAGGCTATTGATGATTTATCAAAAAAAGCAGCTGATGATAATGGAATCCGAGGAGCAATTTTATTAAAGAAAGGTACTTACGATATTCCAGGAACTTTAAAAATCTCAGCAAGTGGAATTGTTTTGCGTGGCGAAGGCAATGAAACAAAGTTAATTGCAACGGGAAAGGGTCAGCGGAAAACAATTATGGCTTCAGGAGAAGGTAAAGCGAAAGAAACTCCAGGGTCGAGACTTAAAATAACCGATCATTATGTGCCTGTTGGTGCTAAAAGTTTCTCGGTAACTTCTACTAAAGGTTTAAAAGTAGGAGATCAGATTATGGTTTACCGCCCCGGAACAACAAAATGGATTCAGGATTTAAAAATGGATCAAATCGAACCTGGAAACGGAACGGTGCAATGGACCGCAGAGGATTATAATCTAGAATTTGAAAGAGTAATTATCGCAATAAAAGGCAATGAAATTACTATTGATAACCCAATTGTGATGGCAATGGAAGACCAATACGGTGGAGGTGAAATTTATAAATATTCATTTAATGGTCGTATTGCAGAAGTAGGAATTGAGAGTTTGTATTTAGAATCTGAATATAGTAGTGATACAGATGAAGATCATGGTTGGGATGCAATTGCCTTTAATAAAATAGAAAACAGCTGGATAAAGAATGTAACCAGTAAGTACTTTGGGTATTCGTGTGTTAATTTAGGGCATGATAGTAAACAGATTACGGTTTTAGAAAGCAGATGCCTTGCCCCAAAATCGCAGATTATAGGCGGTAGAAGATATTCTTTCAATAACGATGGGCAGCTGAATCTTTTTATCGGTTGTTATGCCTCAGAGGGTAGGCACGATTACGTTACGGGCGCTAAAGTTTGTGGTCCAAATGTGTTTTATAATTGCAAATCAGAAAACGCTAAGGCCGATATTGGCCCACACCACCGCTGGGCTGTAGGTACACTTTATGATAACATCGTAACCGATGGAGAAATAAACATTCAAGATCGTGGTAACTGGGGTACTGGGCACGGTTGGGCAGGTGTTAATCAGGTATTATGGAATTGTACTGCCGCAAAGGCAGCGGTTCAAAATCCTTATGTAAGTGGTAAAAACTATGCAATAGGTTTAAAAGCAAAGAAATATGATGGGCGCTTAAAAGGTAGGCCAGATGGCACTTGGGAGGGGCAAAACAAAGAAGGATTAAACCCTAAATCATTATATTTAAAACAAGTAGAAGAAAGTAAAACAAAATAATTAGTATGAATTTAAAGATTAAGCTATCTGGGTTAATGTTATTGTCTATCAGTGCTGTATATGCTCAGAAAACTGATGTAGAAAAAGCATTTAAATCAGCAGAGAAACAAACAGATTTATTAATCAGAAATGTGGATTCGGCCAGAAAGGTTAAGCCAAATTTGGTATCGCCACGTACGGTAGAAAAAGGCCAGTTTAAAATGGTGGTTTCAAAAGACTGGACGAGTGGTTTTTTTCCAGCAGAGCTTTGGTATTTCTATCAATATACTAAAGATAAAAAATGGCTCGATTTAGCTAAAAAATATACAGAAGACATTAAAAAGGAACAATACAATAGAGGTACGCACGATCTTGGTTTTATGGTTTATTGCCCTTTCGGAAACGGTTACCGCTTAACGCAAGATACAGCCTATCGGTCGGTTATTATTCAGGCAGCAAAATCGCTCTCAACACGGTTTAACCAAAGAGCTGGGGTTATAAAATCATGGGATCACAATACCGATAAATGGAAGTACCCGGTTATTATTGATAATATGATGAACCTCGAATTATTGTTTGAAACCACCAAGCTAACTGGTGATTCATCTTTCTATAAAATTGCGGTATCACATGCAAACACAACCATGAAAAATCATTTCAGACCTGATTATAGTTCGTGGCATGTAATTGATTATGATACTTTAAGTGGCAATGTTCTTCAAAAAGTTACGGCACAGGGTTATGCAAATGAATCTGCTTGGGCACGTGGGCAGGCTTGGGCATTATATGGGTATACTTTATGTTATCGTGAAACAAAAAATAAAGCATATTTAACTCAAGCTGATGGGATTGCTAATTTTATATTAAGTAATAAAATAACTCCTGAGGATGGTATTCCTTATTGGGATTACAATGATCCGAAAATCCCTAATGCACCAAGAGATGCATCTGCCGCAGCAATAACTGCTTCTGCATTGTATGAGTTGGCTGGTTATAGCAAAGCAAATAGCAAGAAATATAAAGCTGCCGCAGATAAAATTTTAAAATCATTAAGTACAAAATATGTAAGCAAGGCGGGCGAAAATTATGGTTTTATATTGGAGCATAGTACTGGGCATCTACCTGCGAAATCTGAAATTGATGTGCCTATTAACTATGCTGATTACTACTACCTTGAGGCTTTGTTAAGAAGCAATAAATAAAATATGAAAAAGGTTTTTAAGTTCAGTTTGGTACTGTTTGCTATTGTGGCCATAATGGCAATGCGGCCTGAAATAGTACAAAATAAAAAAGTTGTTATTGGTTATGTTGGTGGCTATAAAGGCCTTGTTGATGTAACTAAAATAGCTGCTCAGAAGATTACGCACATAAATTATGCTTTTGTGAATGTTAAAAACAATCGTGCTTTTCTAAACCGTGAGGCAACCGATACTGTGAATCTTAAAAACCTGAATAAACTCAAACTTAAAAACCCTGATCTTAAAATTTTAATCTCAATTGGTGGTTGGGCATGGAGCGAAAATTTCTCTGATGCAGCCTTAACCGATACAGCAAGGAAAGCCTTTGCCGCAAGTGCCGTTAAAATTATTGAGCAATACAACTTAGATGGCGTTGATATTGATTGGGAATACCCCGCAATAGCTGGTGAAAAAGGGAATATATTTAGACCAGTGGACAAGCAGAACTTTACTTTGCTTCTTAAAGAGCTTCGTTTGGAATTGGATAGTTTAGAGCAATTACATAAAACAAAAAAAATGCTAACCATAGCTGTAGGCGGTTTTACCAATTTTATCCGCCAAACTGAAATGGATAAAGTACAGCAATACTTGGATTATGTAAACCTTATGACTTACGATTTCTATAATGGAGATTTTGCCGGTCACCATACTAATCTTTATAATTCGAAGAAATATCCAGCAGAAAATTATGCCGATAAAACCTTTAAAGAGTTTGTTGCTGCAGGCGTTCCGCCAAATAAGTTGGTAATGGGAATTGCCTTTTACAGTCGTTCTTTTACACTAAAAGAAAACTCAACAAAAGGTTTAGGTGATTCTATATTAAATAGCAGATATGGAAAAGGTTATACTTTTATTAAGGACAGTTTAATTAATCAAAAAGGTTTTACCGCTTATTATGATAAGGAAGCAAAGGCATCTTACATTTATAATCCTACAAGCAGAGAATATGTGACTTTCGACGATGAAAAATCTGTTAAGGAAAAATGTAAATATGTTTTAAAAAATAATATGGGTGGAGTAATGTTTTGGGAATATGATTCTGATTTGAATGGCTATTTGCTGGATCAGATTAATAAAAGTTTAAAATAATTATGGTGATGGTCTTATCAGCCTAAGTTTGAAATTGTTAGCGTTAATTGGCTATTCGGTTCTCAAAAATGCTAGGGAATGTTTACATTTTTATGGGTTATAGCCCTTAATAATTTAATAATATTGCACACAAAATAACTTTTTAAAATGCCTTAATTTGGTATTGGAACCTAATTTATAAAATAATAGAGCAAGAAAGAAATGAGACAAAACTTAGGTATTCTCTTAATTTTAGCAACAGCATTTACAGCTGCTGCACAAAATAAAAAGGGAATTAAAACTGTTGGAAAAGCAACACAAGTATACACCGTTGGCAATAAAAAAGTAACAGTGTACACCACGGCAGAGCATTCTGATTACAGAATTAGCAAAACGGAAACATTAAACTTTGTAGAAAACAAACAACCATTTGAAACCGAGCCTTGTGTTTTTGTTGATCCAACTATAAAATACCAAACTTTAGTGGGCATTGGCGGCGCATTAACAGATGCATCTGCAGAAACGTTTGCTAAACTTTCTAAGAAAAATCAGCAAGAATTATTAACAGCCTATTACAGTGCCGATAAAGGAATTGGTTACACAATTGCCCGTACCAATATTGCCAGTTGTGATTTCTCAAGCGGAAGCTATACTTATGTGCAGGATAACGATAAGGATTTAAAAACCTTTAGCGTTGCACATGATGAAACTTATAAAATTCCTTTAATTAAGCAAGCAACAGCAGCTGCAGGTGGTAAACTGCCTTTGTTTGTAAGTCCTTGGTCGCCACCAGCTTGGATGAAGGATAATAATAGTTTAGTGCAAGGTGGGCACTTATTGCCTGCATATCGCCAAAGCTGGGCAAATCACTATGTGAAGTTTATTAAAACCTACGAAAAAATGGGTATGCCTATTTGGGGTTTAACCGTTCAGAATGAGCCTATGGCAAAACAAAAATGGGAATCTTGTGTGTTTACCGCTGAAGAAGAACGTGATTTTATTAAAAATTTCTTAGGCCCAACTCTACAAAAAGAAGGTTTAGGCTCTAAAAAATTAATCGCCTGGGATCATAACCGTGATCAGATTTTCCAAAGAGCAAGCACCATTTTAAATGATAAAGATGCTGCAAAATATGTTTGGGGTATTGGTTTCCACTGGTATGAAACATGGACGGGTAGTGGTATGCAGTTTGGTAACGTAAAACAAACTCATGAAGCTTACCCAGATAAGGCCTTGATTTTTACCGAAGGTTGTAAAGAAAAATATGATGTAAATAAATTAGATGACTGGACTTTGGGCGAACGTTATGGTTACTCAATGATTAACGATTTTAATGCAGGCACGGCTGCATGGACAGATTGGAATATCCTTTTAGATGAAAAAGGCGGACCAAACCACGTGGGTAATTTCTGTTTTGCACCGGTACATGCCGATACGCAAAATGATAAATTAATTTATACCAATGCTTTTTACTACATGGGGCACTTTTCTAAATTCATCCGTCCGGGTGCAAAAAGAATTGGTTCAGCATCAAGCCGTGATAAATTGCAAACCACTGCATTTTTAAATGCCGATGGAAAGCTTGCAGTAGTAGTAATGAACCAATCAGATGATAAAATAAAATACAGTTTATGGATAAAAGGACAGGCGGCAACAACAACCAGCTTACCACATTCCATAACTACATTAGTTGTTGAATAAATTCAAAAAAAATCTAAATAATGATTAAAGAAGTTGAAAGCCTTTTCTCTCTAAAGGATAAGGTTGTAGTTGTTACAGGCGCTACAGGTGTATTAGGAGAGGCTTTTATAAACGGACTTTGTTCTGCAGAGGCATCCATAGTTGTAATTGGCCGTAATGAAGATATTGCGAAACAAAGAGTAGAAGAGGTAATTAATGCAGGTTGTAAAGCCATTTACATTATCGCTGATGTATTAAATGAGCAAGACTTAATTGAAGCAAATAGCAAAATTTTAAAAGAATTTGGTCGGATTGATGCTTTAGTTAATGCCGCTGGTGGTAATGTTGCTGAGGCTGTGGTACAACCTGGAAACGATGTTTTTGATCTAAATGTATCCGCCCTTAAACAAGCTTTTGATTTAAACCTTTTTGGTACCATTATGCCAACACAAATTTTTGGTCGTGAAATTGCCAAAAATGGAGGCAGCATTGTCAATATTTCATCTATTTCTGCTACACAGGCCCTTACCCGTGTATTAGGTTATTCACTTGCAAAGGCTGCAATTGATAGTTATACCAAATGGATGGCTGTAGAACTCGCTAATCGTTATGAAGATAAAATAAGAATGAACGCTATTGTGCCTGGTTTTTTTATTACCAATCAAAATAGATCCTTGTTAACTAATGAAGATGGTTCATTAACCAGTAGAGGACAGGCAATTATCTCCAAAACACCTTTTAAGCGCTTTGGTAGCCCCGATGAACTAATAGGTGCGTTGGTTTATTTACTTAGCGATGCTTCTAAATTTGTTAATGGCGAAAATATTAAAGTAGATGGAGGGTTCAGCGCATTCTCAGGCGTATAATTTATGGAAACAAAATATAAAAAATTAGAACAAACCTGGCGTTGGTATGGTCCAAACGATCCAGTATCACTTCAGGATGTTAAGCAAGCCGGTGCAACTGGTATTGTAACCGCTTTGCACCATATTCCGCATGGCGAAGTGTGGCCATTAGCCGATATTCAGGAAAGAAAAGCCATTATTGAAGCCGCAGGTTTAACATGGTCTGTAGTAGAAAGCGTTCCAGTACACGAAGCAATTAAAACCCGCAGAGCAGATGTAGATCAATATTTGGAGAATTATAAAACATCACTCCGAAATTTATCGCAATGCGGAATTAAGATTGTTTGCTATAATTTTATGCCAGTTTTAGATTGGACACGCACACAGTTGGATCTTGAAATGACTGATGGATCTAAAGCTTTATACTTTAACTGGATTGATTTAGCCATCTTCGATATTTACATTTTAAAAAGAGCAGGAGCAGAGGCTGATTATTCTGAATCTATATTAAACCGGGCAAAAGCAAAATCAGCAACCTTAAATCAGCAGCAATTAGATGATTTAAGAATTAATGTACTGATGGGGATTCCTAATGAAAAGGAAATAGAACTGGAAACCCTACGCAATAGTATTAATGAATATGCTGCGATCGGTAAAAAAGGCTTGCAAGAAAATCTACTGTATTTTTTAAGTGCCATTGCTGATGTTTGTACGGAAGAAGGCATAAGCATGACGATTCATCCAGATGATCCGCCGTATCCTATTTTAGGTTTGCCACGTATTGCCAGTACACTTGAAGATTTTAACTATATCATTAAAGGCGTAAATAAGGCGTTTAACGGTGTTTGTTTCTGTACAGGCTCGTTAGGCGCAGGAGTAAGTAATAATGCGCTAGCGATTTTTAATGCAGTTAAAGAACGTGTGTATTTTGCGCATTTAAGAAATGTAACAAAAGATGAAGACGGAAGTTTTTACGAAGCAGATCACTTAGGTGGCGATGTAAATATGTACGAAATTATGAAGGCTCTATCTGAAGAAAATGCAACAAGAGCTAAATCTATTCCGTTCCGTCCAGATCATGGGCATCAAATGCTTGATGATTTAACGAAAGTAACCAATCCAGGATATTCCGCTATCGGTCGTTTAAGAGGTCTTGCCGAACTTAGAGGATTAGAAATTGGGGTAACAGGGAATTATTAATAAAAAAACGCTTTGCTAACAGCAAGGCGTTTTTTGTTTCTGCTGATTTTCAGTTGGCTTCTAATTTAACAGTAAATAAATTGTTTGATTACAAATTTTTAACTCCACCTTTGCTTGTGGCTTGAAATTTGAGTCTAAACAAGTATGGAAAACAACCAGCAACCCGAAAAGAAAATCCTTAAACCTTCGGTAATACATGATGCTTTGCCTGAGGTTAAGAAACCCGAACATCTGCGTAAAACATCCTCAAATGATGGTTCAGATTTACCAGAAAACCCTGAAAGAAATTATCACCATGAAGAATTTAGAAGTAAAACCTCACTTCATGATGAACTTAGACAAGCCGATGATGACATTTGGAATGGTGAAGATGCCTAAAATATAAATTGAAGCCTGTTTTGTGTACGCAAAACAGGCTTTTTATTTAATTGCAATCCTACAAGTATCAGTAGAATTGAAGGATAGGAGTATACCCACTGGCACAAAACTTTGTTTCTAAACCCGTATTCTATGGTTAATGCAAACAAAAAGTTAATTATTTTTTGAGAAGCATTACTTTAGAATTATTTATGCTGCTAGGTTTGATATGTAGGGTGTTCCTCTTTTTACTGCAGCAAATGCTCTGCTCAA
>NZ_RQRS01000050.1 GCF_004335085.1 Pedobacter nototheniae
TTGAAGGGCAGGTCAATCGTATTAAAACAATTAAAAGAAAGATGTACGGCAAGGCAGGGTTTCAGCTGCTAAGAAAAATGGTACTTGCAAAATCAGCATAATTCACCAAAAGTGACGGAGAGCCACTATGTGCGAAAACAGGTGGATATATTGCCGAAATCCCCAAACTTATGACTACTTTCCTTTAAAGTTGTGTTGCAAACGTTTTAATGATAAATGTTTGATTATGACAACTGCTATTTTATACATCAGAGTAAGCACTGATGAACAAGCCATAAAAGGCTATTCGTTGCATGTTCAAGAAGAACGGCTGCAACGGTTTTGTGTTGCTAATAACATTGTTGTCCTAAAGGTGGTAAAAGAAGACCATTCTGCCAGGACATTTGATAGACCGGCTTGGAAAAATTTTATTAAGGAAATAAAGAGACCTAAAAAAATATGCCCTGATCTAATTCTTTTTACCAAATGGGATAGATTTAGCAGGAACATTGCAGATAGTTATTATATGATCCGGTTACTTAAAGATCTACAAATCGAACCTCAAGCCATCGAGCAGCCTCTCGATCTTTCCGTACCCGAAAACAAAATTCTGTTAGCTGTTTATATAGCGACATCAGAGGTTGAAAATGACAGGCGATCACTAAATGTAAAACAGGGTATAAACAAAGCCAGGCAAGAAGGGCGATGGACGTCTAATGTACCCTTAGGATATTCTTTCCAGTTAACGAAAAGCGGGGTAAAACTAATAGTCCCCAAAGAACCGGAAGCATCGTTGATAAGAAATGCATATCGAATTATCGTTTCAAATGACCATAGTGATATTCAATCCATCTACAATGGATTGGTAAATTCAGGATTGAAATGTAGTAGAAGCCATTTTTGGCGGATAATAAGAAATCCCTTTTACAGCGGGAAAATAGTTGTCCCTAAATTTGAGGGGACCAATTCCTATTTGGTAAAAGGAAATCATGAAGCAATTATACCAGAAATATTATTCAATAAAGTTCAGCGAATTTTGAATAGCGAGAAGCGAAAAACGGTTGCTAGGCTCAAACCCGACGAGAAATTGCCGTTACGTGGATTGATGCTATGTCCAAATTGTAAGGGAAGATTAACAGGTAGCAAGTCAAAGGGGAAAATATCTTATTACGCTTACTATCACTGCCATCATTGTTGTGCTTTCCGAGTTCGTGCGGACAAGGCTAATCATTTAGTCGAGAACGAATTAAATAAACTCGTAGCTGATGCGGCATATCAGAAGATATATTCAGATGTCCTAAGATATGTATGCAAAGAATTTTTTGAAGAGCAGATTGTAACACAGAATAGGGCGGTTCAAAGTACCCATAAATTAGTAGAACGGATTGTAAAGGCCAAAGAACTTTCATTAAAGGGGGAAATAGAAAATGACGATTTTATTCTAATCAGGACGGATTGCGAAAAAAGGATTAACGGAATGGGACTAGAGCTACAACGATCGACGCTGCTAAAAGAACAAAATAAAGTGCAGCTGAAAAGAAAAACACTACAGCTATCTCTACTAGGCATGATATGGAATCGGTATAATTCTATGAAAAAACGAGAACTCCTTACTATGCTATTACAGACTAGTCCGGTTCTGCAGAAAGAGTTTCGGATTGATGATATTTTGAACAACTCAGCTAGATTTGTCTTTGGTTTAAAGGTAGTTAACAAAGCAGCAGAACCAAATGATATATTTACAAATAACCTTCCAGAACAAATGGCTAATGATATGGTCGATAAGATCCTGAAGCATGAGTTATGCAATAGCAATGATTTGTCAAGGGTAGGGGGCCAGGAAATACTTGATTTTATAGTGAAATTTGCACTTTTGGCGGCTGAGGATGTAAATTGAGGGTGTTCGAATCCCCTAAAGCTCTTGGGGTTTTATTGTCTATTTTTAGAAAAATAGTACGATTTTTAGTTTAAATCGTTAATACCCATCAAAGGTTGTTCTTTATGTTGTTCTGTAAATATTTGGATATCAGTACTTTGTAAAAAAAAAAGAGGTTGTCTCAAAAAGGCAACCTCTTTTTGTTGATAAAAGATTCAATTTTCAAGTTTTAAAATTTGTTTTATTGTATTGAATTTCAGATATTTAAGTATAAATAATTGAGATTTATGCC
>NZ_RQRS01000051.1 GCF_004335085.1 Pedobacter nototheniae
AGAGGTTGTCTCAAAAAGGCAACCTCTTTTTGTTGATAAAAGATTCAATTTTCAAGTTTTAAAATTTGTTTTATTGTATTGAATTTCAGATATTTAAGTATAAATAATTGAGATTTATGCCAGTCCAGAAACCAGTTTTTAAGCCGTATTACCAGGAACAGATCATGGCCATCCCGCCCACGCTGGATGAACTTGTGGCAAAAGGCCATCCGGTTCGCTTGGTGAACGATATCATCAACCGAATCAATATTCAGGGGCTGTTGGATGCTTATAAGATCAAGGGTACCTCAAGCTATCATCCGCAAATGCTTTTGAAGGTCTTGGTTTATGGCTATGTCAGCAATGTCTACAGTAGCAGAAAGCTGGAAGTGTCCTGCAGAGAGAACGTCAATTTTATGTGGCTTAGCGGGATGAGCTATCCCGATCACAATACCCTTAACCGTTTCCGTAGCGTCCGTCTTAAGGAGGCACTTCGCAGCGTATTTGAAGAAGTGGTAAAACTGTTGGCAGCAGAAGGTCTTTTAAGCATTGAAGAGGTTTACACCGATGGTACCAAGATAGAGGCCAATGCCAACAAATATACATTTGTATGGAAAAAGGCCATCCAGACCAATAAGGAAAAAATGAAGAAAGCCTTGAGTGAAATCTGGCAATATGCCCAGAGTGTCGCCAAGGTGGAGGATGGTTTACCTGAGCCGCCAGATTTTACGGATATTGATACCGAAAAAGTACAGCAGACTGTGGATACGCTCAATGCGGTATTGGCAGAAAAAGCCGATGTAGACAAAAAGGTAAAAGCGAAGCTGAAATATGTAAGCAGGGAATATCCGGAAAAGATAGCAGAATATGAACGTAAAGAAGCAGTTCTGGGGGAGCGGAACAGCTTTAGTAAAACCGATACCGATGCCACCTTTATGCGCATGAAGGAAGACCACATGCAGAACGGACAGCTTAAACCCGGATATAACGTACAGATATCAACATCCAACCAGTTCATCGTAAACTACACCATCCACCCGAACCCTACTGATACCAATACATTAAAAGAACATCTGGAGCAGCATAAAACCAGTTTTGGCAAAGTCTTGAAAACCATTACCGCAGATGCCGGGTATGGAAGCGAGGAGAATTATGAGCTACTGGAAGCGGGTGATATTGAAGCTTATGTGAAATATGGCATGTTTGATAAAGAGCAAAGCGAAAACCACAATAACAAAAAACCATTTACCCAGGACAATTTATTCTACAACCAGACGGAAGACTGTTATATATGTCCAATGGGGCAAAAAATGCATTATATCGGTGATGGCAATCGAAAAACAAGTACCGGTTTTGAACAGACCAGCAAAAGGTATCAGGCAAAGAACTGTGCTACCTGTCCACTAAATGGTGCCTGCCATAAATCACAGGGAAACAGGATTATAGAGGTCAATGAGAATCTAAAGCGGCACAAAGAAAAAGCAAACAGGCTCCTCAAAAGTGAAAAGGGAATCGAAAAACGAAAGCAGAGATGTCATGATGTTGAACCAGTCTTCGGAAATATTAAACAGAACCATGGGTTCCGCCGCTTCATGCTCCGGGGAAAGGAAAAAGTGGCAATAGAATGGGGATTATTGGCAATCGCACAAAACATTAGGAAAAAGCAGACTAAAAAGGTTTGCTTTTTCTGTTTTTTACCAAACTGAGGAAGAAATAAACATTTCTAGCCAGCAACAAGCAAATAACACACTGGATTTATTTACACACAAAAAAAGCTGCCTCGTTTATTTTGAGACAGCTTC
>NZ_RQRS01000052.1 GCF_004335085.1 Pedobacter nototheniae
TGACCGTTCCTAAAATAGCTTGACAGTTTTGGTGATTAATTACTAAGGTTTTTTACACCTGTTTATTTGATTTACTGGTACAATATAATATTTAATTTTTATTACTTCCAACAACTCTTTATACTAGTTTTATTCCTGTTTTTTATGTTGCCTTTTTCCCTAATCTTACTTTGCTTTTTTCTGCTATCTTAATTACGGAACAGTCAATGGTTTATTTTCCTTATTACTGGTTTTGTAATTCTTCTTCTTCCAGTATTTCTTAAGTGTCCCATTTCTTTCGTGTGCCATCATAGGAGTAAGCCTGCCACAGCTATCGTGTATCCTGATGCTGTTATATTTGTTTACAGCATCATCTACTGCTGCTTTTGCTCTTTCAAAAGAGGGGAATGTTTCTTTAAGCCCATGTTCGTATTTGAGTATCCCGTTGATCCTTTCTGCAATTGCATTTTCATAAGGATCACCCTTTTCTGTCATCGAGAGTTGTATGTGTAGGTATTCTATTACCTGAACATATTCATTACAGCAATATTGTATCCCCCTGTCACTGTGATGGATGAGCGCTGAAGTTCTTTTTATGTCTTTCGAGGCCATCAAAAGGGCATCAACCGCACCTTCGCTATGTAAGGTTGGGTGAAGTTTGTAACCTACAATCTTCCTGCTATAGGCATCGGTAACGATGCTCAGGTAACTGAAACCGGAAGTTTGCCGGATATAGGTAATGTCGCTTACCCATAATATACCGGGACCATCGATCACCTTTTCACGTATCAGATTGGGGTATTTCCTGTAATGATGGCTGGACATTGTACAGTAGGGCTTTCTCCTACGGTGCCTTATGAGCATTCCATAGCTGTCCATAAGCTTATAAAGGCCGTCCCTTCCAATTTTTATGCCGTGGTCGACAAAACTTGCTTTCAGCATATGATACAGTTTCTCAACCCCACAGCACGGAAGTTTTTCCCTGATCTCTGTAACCAGTTTTATCACCAACGCATCGCGCATGTGCATTGCTGGCTGTATTTTTTGTTCATACCAGGCCTGACGGCTCTTGCCAAACAGTCTGCAGTAATAGCTTAGGCTAAAGCTACCATAAAGCTGCATCAGTAAAGTTACTGTTTGGCACCAGGCTTTTTTCTAATATTGATTTTAAGCTTTTCTTCTGCTACATCAATTAGTGTATTAAGGGCAATATTGCGCATCCTGGCATCTTCCAGTTGCTTCTCCATCGCCTTTACCTGTTTCTGAAGTGTATTTAATTTTTGTTTCTCCTGTTCGGTCATTTCTTCGGGTGCTGGAATTATATCTTTAGAATACCTCTTTCGCCAGGCACCTATCAATACTGGTCCACTTGAGGGGCTGATATTAAATTTCTTGATCGCTTCGCTAACTGTCATTTCACGGGCTTCAAGTTGGGATACCAGCCAGCGCCTGAAGGAAACCTCGTAAGCATTGCGGTCGTCGGTACGATCGAAAGAATCAGACACTAAAATACTAAATCCATTGCTTCTTTTTTCTTGATTCATTTTAAGGTTTTTTTAAACCAAAATGTGTCAAGTTTTTTTAGGAGAGGACA
>NZ_RQRS01000053.1 GCF_004335085.1 Pedobacter nototheniae
CTTAATTCATAAAAAAAGGGCGCTCCATTTTATACGAAGCGCCCTTTATTGAATAAAAAAACTTATCCTCTTATCTGAAATTGTATTTTAACCCAACCTCAAACTCTCCGTTATTGTAATTTTGTACCGCACCGGTATTGGTGGTGTACATCAGCAAAATAGATAATGTTTTTTTAAAGGTGGTACCCGCACCAATCGTTACGCTGTTGGTGGTATGGTAAATACCGTTCAGCATCAGGTTATCGCCCCAAAACATCGTGTTTATCCCTAAATCAAAAATACCCTTGTAGTTTTTAATCCCACGGTATGATAATTTCGGCTCAACACTGGCCAGCGCACCATTGGTGGTAATAAAACGGTAACTCGCGGCGGCAAAGTAAAGCGATTGATCGATTGTATTGCGTTCCAGATCCCTGTTAAAAAAACGTTTAAGGTTTGGAAGGGAAGCCTGTAGCGTGATCCGTTCGTTGCGGAAAGCCAAACCGAAATCACCATCGAAGTACAACTTCCGATCGTTGAAATTATTGAAGGCCTGATCTCCCATGTTCCCCTTAAAAAGACTAAAATCGATCCACTCGTTGGTTACCCCAGCCGATAAACCGAAATCTAAAAAGCTTGTGCCATTATTTAAAGGTAAATGGTAAGCATAGCTACCCTTAATACTGGTACGCTGGATTAAGCCCGCCTTATCGTTATAAAAAGATAAACCCAAACCTACCTTTTTACTTTCACTGCCATAGGCAGCCGTTACCGTTTGTATCGTTGGAGATCCTTCTACATTGGTCCATTGTGCCTTATAACCTCCGTTTAACTCAAAACCCGTTTCCAATCCAGCCATTGCTGGGTTAGCCAAATATTGGTTCTGGTAATACATGCTTCCCATTGGGTTGAGCTGGCTATAGGCCGATGCTGATAATAAAACCAGAACCGGAACTAAAAAAAATCTTTTAATATTCATTGTGTTTTCTTTTATAAAACCGGCTGCCTGTTCAGCAACCGGTTTTTGTTCATCGATCTTTTATCTAACAATGGTGATGAAGCCTTTTCTAACCCCTATACCAGGCCCAAAATCAATAATATAGTAGTAAGTACCTTCTGCAAGCTGTGCACCCCTGAAGTTACCATCCCAGCTATTGTCATACCCTCTTTTCTCGTAAACAGAGCGCCCGGAGCGGTCTACAATCTTAACCGTATTGTTCGGGTACATATCAATGTTCTCCACAATCCAGAAATCGTTTACTCCATCTCCATTCGGGCTCAGCGCATTGGTAATGTTAAGCGCCTTGTAATCTGCCAAAACCTCAATGGTAATGCTCTGCGTACTGGTTCTGCCATATTGGTTGGCACCAGTTACCGTATAAGTGGTTGTTTGCGCTGGGCGAACCGTTAAGCTTGCCGTATTCTGTCCGCTAATAATACCGCTTGCGTTACTCCAGCTGTACGTTAACGCACCGCTTGCCGTAAGCACCGTGGTAATGCCCTTACTAATGCTGTTGCCCTTGCTGCTTACAATACTGATGATTGGTGCTGGGTTATCCAAAATGGTTAGGCTTTGGCTCACCGCAGCGGC
>NZ_RQRS01000054.1 GCF_004335085.1 Pedobacter nototheniae
GGGTCTGTTCAATAAACTGTGTCAAAAAGAAAATTAATAACTTTAAACATAGGAATTATGTCAGATCAACAAGAAGAGCAGCACTTCAATTATAAAGCATTTGAAGATTCAGCTTTAGAGCAGCTACGTTCAGGTAAACCACTTGAAGGTAAGGATGGTGTATTGGCTCCCCTAATAAAACGGCTTATTGAAGCAAGTCTGTCTGGGGAACTTGATGCTCATCTGGAAGAATCCACCGTCAATAACCGCCGAAACGGGAAGATGGGTAAGCGTGTAAAAACAGGCTTTGGAACGGTAGATATTGATACTCCCCGAGACCGTAACGGGAGCTTCGAGCCTCAGGTTCTAGCCAAACGGCAGACGGTTTTAGGAGAGGCACTGGACCATAAGGTAATTAGTATGTACGGTAAAGGAATGAGCTATTCCGATATATGTACACATCTTGAGGATTTATATGGATTATTGGTTTCCCCAGCCAGTTTAAGTGCAATTACAAACCGTGTACTGGATGATGTAAAAGCATGGCAGTGCAGAACCCTTGAAAGCGTTTACCCTATTGTATGGCTTGATGCAATACATTATAAGGTAAAAGAACAGGGCAGTATCAAGACCAAAGCAGTTTATTGTGTAATAGGTTTAAACCGTGATGGTGTTAAGGATCTGTTGGGACTGTACATAGGCGAAAGCGAAGGAGCAAGATTTTGGTTACAGGTATTGACCGATATCCAAAACCGGGGAGTTAAAGATATTTTTATTGCCTGTATAGATAATTTAAAAGGCTTCGCGGAAGCGATAGAAAGCATATATCCACAAACAGAAGTACAGCTGTGCATTATTCACCAGATAAGAAACAGCACCAAATTTGTAGCATGGAAAGATCTTCGGGAGGTAATGGCTGACCTAAAAGAAGTTTACCAGGCATCGACGGTAGACCAGGCAGAAAAAGCATTGCTGGAAATGGGTTTAAAATGGGGCAAAAAATATCCAATGACCATAAAAAGCTGGAACAGTAACTGGGACAGGCTTTCCCAGTATTTTAAATATCCAAAGGAAATTAGAAAAATGATCTATACCACAAATATGATAGAATCATTCCATAGTCAGCTAAGGAAGATAACCAAAACGAAAAGAGTATTCCATTCGGATAGTTCATTATTAAAATTGCTGTATCTTGTATTTATTAATCATAGAAATGGATGGATAAATCCTGTGACTGGATGGAAAATTATGCAAGCACAAATTGCTATATTTTTTGAGGACAGATTTAATCAATGACACAGTTTATTGAACAGACCC
>NZ_RQRS01000055.1 GCF_004335085.1 Pedobacter nototheniae
GTATTCTATGGTTAATGCAAACAAAAAGTTAATTATTTTTTGAGAAGCATTACTTTAGAATTATTTATGCTGCTAGGTTTGATATGTAGGGTGTTCCTCTTTTTACTGCAGCAAATGCTCTGCTCAATAATTTGTTTTTGATTACATTCAGCACGCACATTGAATTTTTCCCCTCAGCTTTTTTTCGATCATAATATCTTTTGAATTCATTATCCTTTTTGATTGTGTTGAGTGCGCACATGGTTAACAAGGCTTTTAGTTTCTTGTTTGCCAGGCTACTCACCCTATTCTTGCCCCTTATGCTCGTTCCCGAACTATATGGGAATGGTGCTATGCCGCAATAACTTGCAAACTTTCGGTAACAAGAGAATGCAGAAAAAGCTTCTGTGTGGATCAGGATAAAGAATGCGGTTTGCTTTCCGATCCCGTGGACACTCTTTACAAGGTTGAACTTTGTGTTCAGGTCCTGGTCGGCCTCTATTACGGCAGCAAGCTCTGCGTCTACCTTTTTTATGCGCTCTGCATATATTGCCAGTATTTCCTGGCTATCGGCTATACAATATGTGGCATTCTCACCATCAAAGCCCTTAAGTTCCGAACAGGTACATTTGAGGGATGTCTGGTGCCTTACTAGTTGTTCCCGGTGAGTCAGTAGATGTTTAAGTTTTGAGGTTGTTGCCGAGGGAAAGCGGTAAGGGCGTGCCTTATGCTCATTTGAAAAAGCGTAGTGTGCGATTGCAAGTGCATCCGCCTTATCAGATTTCCCACGTTTCAGACCAATCGAGCGTTTGATGTGCAATCCATTCTCTACCCATAGAGATAGACCGTTCGCATCCATAAAACTCGTTATCGGGCAGATGTAGAGTCCGGTATGTTCACAACAGAAAAGCACCTCCTCAAATGCATAACCATAGACTGCAAGCCATTCTAGCATCTCGCCAAAGCCATCATAACTGTTCTTGAAAACATGGTGTGAGGCCTCGGTAAAGCTTTTTCGGGTAAATGCGACAACATCAATAGTTAATTTGGAAATATCTATTCCCACAAATAGTTCATAATTCATAACTTTACGTTTAAGTGAATAGAAAGCCTAAAGTTGAATAAAACTGAATCCCTTAATAGTCCCCTAGACTAAAATTCTATATGGTTCTTGTTCAACTAAAAAGCAGAGGTCTGTTACAGGTTTTAGATCTTAAATCTGGATATGAACATAGTTCACCTCTGCTTTTAAGGTTTTCTTTATCAAATTTAAATCTTTGATAATCTTTCTCAAACCTAAGGGAT
>NZ_RQRS01000056.1 GCF_004335085.1 Pedobacter nototheniae
TGGAATTGCAATATAAAAGTGGAGACATTTTATGCCGCTTCTGTTTTATTTTTCAGCATTGCTCTTTCAACCTGAACTGGGGTTCTGTAATCAAGTGCCGAATGTCTTCTTTTCCTATTGTACCATACCTCGATATAATCGAATATTTCCAACTTTGCCTGTGCCCTGGTTTCAAACTTTCTGTGGTATACCATTTCAGTTTTTAAGGTTTTGAAAAAGCTTTCTGCAATGGCATTATCCCAACAATTCCCTTTTCTACTCATACTTTGCAATACCGGTAGCCCCTTAAAGCATCTACGGAACTCATGGCTGGCATATTGGATACCCTGGTCGCTGTGGAAAATGAGCTCACTTTTCAAGGGTCTGTTCTTTATAGCCATTTTCCATGCATCTACAACGGTTGAACCAGCACTCATGCTATTATCCATACTCCAACCGATGATTTTTCGGTCTGCCAGATCCATGACCACAGTGAGGTAAAGCCATCCTTCACAAGTTCTGATGTAAGTGATATCACTTACCCATTTCTCCCCTGTACTGGTGGTACTGAAATCCCTCAACAGCAGGTTTTCATTTACTGGATAAAGGTGATTGGAATTGGTGGTCACCTTATATTTACGTTGCATGATACTCTTTATTCCATTTCTGCACATCAATCTTGCTATCCGTGGACGTGAGACTCTTATGCCATCAGCATTCAGTTCTTTGGTAATACGTGGACTACCGTAACGACCCTTGCTCATTGAATATACTGCTTTGAGCTTAACCAGTAATTCGGAGTTCTGTTGTTGCCAAAAGCCTACCGGATCCTTGGTCCATTTGTAATAGGAACTGCTGCTGATCCCAAAAAAGGACGACATCTTCTCTACGGGGTAGATCGCTTTATGCTCAGCTATAAATCTGTATACCCCCCGTCTCCCTTGGAAAAGATGCCTACCGCCTTTTTTAAGATATCACGCTCAAGTTCAGCGTTTTTCAACGCCTTTTTCAATCTTCTGATCTCCATCTGCTCGGGGCTCAAACCCGCAACATCCATCATAATCTTGCCACCGTTGAACTCTGGATTGTTGCGCCACTTGCTCAGTCTAGAGGGGGACAAGTCCAATTCCTCAGCAGCCTCCTTTACAGAACCTTTAAGCCTAGACAACTCTACAGCCATCTTTTTGAATTCATCATCAAATACCCTGTGTTTCATATTAGTCAAATTTAAAATTACTCCTTTAAATCTGCGAGATAAATGTCTCTACTCAAAGGTAGCAACTCCA
>NZ_RQRS01000057.1 GCF_004335085.1 Pedobacter nototheniae
TGAAACATTTGTATAATTTGGGCGATGAGACGTTGGAAAAAGCCTGGATCATGAATCCTTATATGCAGCATTTTTGTGGCAGGGTTTTCTTTGAACACGAATTTCCTTGTGACCCGAGTAATTTTGTTCATTTCCGAAAAAGAATTGGCGAAAAAGGCATCGAAAAAATCTTTGCCTACAGCGTAAGAATGCACGATGCCAAGACGAACACCTCAAATTTTGTTTTGTCCGATACTACCGTTCAGGAGAATAATACCTCTTTTCCTACCGATGCAAAATTGTGCAAAAAAGTGATCGATTATTGCAACAAAATAGCCGGAAATGAAGGCATAAAACAAAGACAACGCTACACAAAAGTCAGCAAACAAATGGTGCGCAACACCTACAACGGAAAACATCCCAAGCGGGCAAAAGCGGCAAGGAAATCTCAAAGACAGCTCAAAACCATCGCCATGAGACTGATTCGTGAATTGCAACGGAATTTTAATGCAGAACAGCAAGAATTTTATAAAGATTTAATGACATTGTACACCAAGGTTGTCACACAAAAAAGAAACGATGCCGATAAAATTTACAGCATTCACAAGCCTTTTACCCGATGTATTGCCAAAGGAAAAGCGCATAGCCAGTATGAATTTGGGAATAAGGTAGGTTTGATAACCACCGCCAACAAAGGCAAGAAAATCATTCTCGGGATTAAAGCATTTTTGCAAACTCCTTACGATGGTCACACCATAGAACCACTTTTGGAACAGATGGAAACCGGTGGTCAAAAGCTCCCAAAAGAACTCCTTTACGATAGAGGTGGCAGAGGAAAATCAGAAATAAAGGGCGTGAAAATCTCCATCCCAAGCACTCCAAGAAAAAAAGACACTGCTTATCAAAAGCAGACAAAGCGCAAAAAATTTAGAACCAGAGCGGCAATAGAACCTATCATCGGACATTTAAAAACCGATTTTAGGCTGGCAAAAAATTACTTCATGGGAGAAACGGGACCACAAATCAATGCATTACTAGCTGCAACCGCTTGGAACATGAAGAAAATGATGGAACTACTGAAACAGAAAATTATTTTCTTATTTTATAAGATACAAATTATGCTGTTTTCTAATCCTGTTTTTAAAAATAAATTAAATAGTGGGTTTTGTTAAGGAACGACTA
>NZ_RQRS01000058.1 GCF_004335085.1 Pedobacter nototheniae
TAATCATCAATAAAGCGTTTAAGCTTATTGTATTCATCTTCGGTAATGCCATACTCTACAAGCTCGGGCTGGAATTTCAAAATAGCATCGGCTATTGTTTCTAAAGCAGCGGCAAGCTGTTGATTGGGCAAACTACGCAATAAACTTTCAGATAATTGCATCTTGTTCGCCAATGCAAGATCGTTATGGCTTATAGCATAAACCTGTGTTAAACGACTCAATTTTAAAGTTTGGCTAATGGCCAGCTCAGCGGCCTGTTCTTTACTACTACTTGCGCCCTTTGAACCTTCAATAACGCCTTTTAAAGCTTCGTTAATGCTATTGATATCTTCATTAATACTCGTTACAATTGGGTTGGCAACTACATTGTTACTCCATACATTTTGATTGTTTGTTAAAATTTTAAAGGTGGCGGCTGCCATTCTTAAAAAATCTTCATCTCTTTTTCTCATTTTTAATTTTTGTTTAAGGTTGATAAAATTTAAAACGGGATGTTGCCAATATTTACTTTTTCTAATGGTTTACCAAATCGTTCCAGACTGTTACCAAGCCATTCCAGACCGTTACCAAGTCATTCCAGACTGTTACCAAGTCGTTCCAGACTGTTACCAAGTCGTTCCAGACCATTACCAAGTCATTCCAGACCATTACCAAGTCATTCCAGACTGTTACCAAGTCATTCAAGACCGTTACCAAGTCATTCCAGACTGTTACCAAGTCATTCCAGACCGTTACCAAGTCGTTCCAGACTGTTACCAAGTCGTTCCAGACCGTTACCAAGTCGTTCCAGACCGTTACCAAGTCAATCCAGACCGTTACCAAGTCAATCAAGACCGTTACCAAGTCATTTCAGACTGTTACCAAGCCTTTATGCAGAAATGATGAACTAAAAAATCAGTAAAGCCAAACAAAATAAGTTACAGCATTAAGGGATAATTAATTGTAATATGCCTTAGGCGATTATTAAATATTAAATCGTAGTAAAACAATTGAAGTTAGGACTTCAGAATAGGGGTTTTGGTGATAAGATTAAACACCAAAAAGTGGGAAATACCAAGGTCAATTATAACTATTTAATTCTGTAATAACACACAAAACCAATAATTATATTGCGCAGCCAGTATTTAAAAAACTACATCTTTCATTTTCAA
>NZ_RQRS01000059.1 GCF_004335085.1 Pedobacter nototheniae
ATATGGTTTATAACCCCTTGGATCAGGTGGTATTCAGTCAGGATGCCGTACAAGCAGCTAAATCACCAAAAGAATGGTTGTTTACCAAGTATGATGCTTTGGGCCGTGTAATATTAAGTGGTTTATATACAGGAGGCGGCGAGCGGCTAACACTGCAGGCATCGGTTGACAGCCAAGCAGCTTCAAACCAGCCTTTATGGGAGAAACGGGATAACGCCAACAGCAATGGTTTAAATACGGGTTATACCAACCAGACTCTTCCAACGGCAAGCATTGGTGCCTATTACAGCATTAATTATTACGATGATTACGATTTTTTGGCCAATACATTTGGGCAACCAAGTGGAGCAAACCAGGTAAATGGCGGGCGTACCAAAGGATTACAAACCGGGAGCCGTATTTTAACGCTGGGTAGCAGCAGCCAGCTACTTACGGTTAACTATTATGATGAAGAAGGAAGGGTTGTGCAAAGCAAAAGTCAAAATCACTTAAACGGCACTGATGTAGTAGACAATACCTACAACTTTGCCGGCGAACTCACGGCCAGTACCCGCACCCATGTAGCAAGCGGAGTAACTACAACAATTGCCAACCGCTATGAATATGACCATATGGGCAGGAAACTTGGCACCTTTGAAAACATCAATAGTAAAGGTGAAATACTTTTAAGCAAACTGGATTACAATGAATTGGGGCAACTGCAGCAAAAGAACCGCCACAGTGTAGATGGAGGCAATACCTTTTTACAAAACACCAAATTTGCCTATAATGAAAGAGGCTGGTTAAAAAGCAGTATTTCCGATCAGTTCAGCATCCAGTTAAACTACCAGGATGCTATAAACGTGACCCCCCAGTACAATGGTAACATCAGCAACCAGTTATGGGGACCAGGGAATAATCCAGCCATCAATACCTTTAGTTACAGTTACGACAGGTTAAACCGTTTAACCAATGCCAGTTCCCCTAACCTGGGTGAGGCAATTAGTTATGATGTGATGGGTAACATCACCAGCCTGACGCGAGATAACGCTGGGACCAACAATTATACAGGTTACACAGGTAACCAACTGACACAGATTA
>NZ_RQRS01000005.1 GCF_004335085.1 Pedobacter nototheniae
CTTGTATTTATTAATCATAGAAATGGATGGATAAATCCTGTGACTGGATGGAAAATTATGCAAGCACAAATTGCTATATTTTTTGAGGACAGATTTAATCAATGACACAGTTTATTGAACAGACCCTGTTTAGAGTCTACATCTATTCTCGATCTTATCTGCACATCTCCACACTAAAATTTCTAACTACAATTAAGATTTATTTAAATTGTTCTTCCTATTTTCGTTGCCACTGGCAATAAAGATATTCCTGGTTTGTAAATCTAAATTAACTAATCACCTAAAACAAAATGACTGATAATAAACTAGCTGGAATTAGCAATGAAGAGCTTATTAAAAACGAAAAAAAGGCTAAAGGACTTACCTTGGTTTTTACTGGGGTTTTAATAGTTTTATTTACAGTAAACACTATTACATGCCTAAAAAATGGTTTCAGTGCAGTAACCATAGTTCCTATTGCTTTGTTGCCGGTTTTAATTATCAATATTAATAGCTGGAAAGAGCTGAAAAAAGAAATTAAGCGTAGAGATTTATAAAAACAAAACTTAGGGAGATTGTAATTTAATGGGTTAAATTATTTATAGCACTACTTAAAATATTTACAACCTCTTCCATTTCTTCTTTATCAAAACTACCAAAGCCTAGCCGTGTGGCTGTCATGTTTTTAGTTTGATAAAGTATAGTTTTGGGGAGGAATAATCCATTTTCGGCACACTTTTTTTGCAATTTAATTAAGTTGGGTTTCTCTAGCCACTCTACCCACAAAGCCAAACCACGGGCAGGGATTCGAAATTTAACTTTTCCTTTTAGTTTTTCATCGAGTAAAAGCGCAAAATAATCCCTCCGTTCTTTATAAATTCTCTTATTCTTTTTTAAAAGACGATGAATTTCTCCTTCCTTAATCCAATCTGCCAAAACCTGCTCTTTTGTTACATCCTTAGCAGATTCGAGGATATTCTGATGTTTTTCTAACTCTATTATTAAGGGCGCAGGTGCTGAAACAAAACCATACCCAAAACCTGCAGGCAGGGATCTGGCTAAAGAGCCAACGTACACCACACAACCGTTTGTATCCATAGCAGCCAATGGTAATATTGGATTATTATCGAAATGGCAATCAAAATCATAATCATCTTCTATAATAATAAAACCATATTGAAGGGCTAAATCAAGGATTTGAATGCGTCTTTTTGCACTTAATAAAACAGTGTTAGGATAATGATAAACCGAGGTTAGGTAGAGTATCCTGATGGTCTGTTGCTCACAAATCCTCTGTAAATATTCTGTATCTATCCCCTCTTCATCAACAGGAACAGATATAATTTCTGCCCCGCTATCTAAAATAGTCATGTTAGATAAGTAATAACTAGGCGAACCAACCACCACTTTATCTCCATTGCTAATTAGTAATTTAAAAAGTAGGTATAAACTAATTTCATGGTTGGTCGTTGTCATCAGGTTTAATTCTGAAATTCTGAGACTTCTAGTTAAGTTCAAAAAATTAGAAAACTGCTTTTTTAAATCTAAATGGCTTTCTAAAGTAACCTTTGCCCAAAACTTTCTATTTTTTTGTCCTTTAAGTTTAGAAACATACAACCTGGCTAATACATCGGTATGAATAAGCCTGGCATCTGGCAAGCCATCGTTAAATTGCAACGATAATTCACTAATTTCAATGGGGTTTTCGAGTAGAGATGAGCGATTAAAAACAAACGCATTGCTATTAACAGGCAGTGTTTTGGTTGCAATGGCTAATGCTCTGGTTCTGTTATCATGTTTTTGATCTGATAATATAAATGTGCCCTTACTGGGTAAAATTTCTATAAAACCTTGTGATTCTAGCTCCTGTAAAGCTTTAATAAGCGTATTTCTATTTATTGATAATATTTTACACAAAATGCGTGTACCTGGCAATTTAGTACCCTCAGGAAGCAGACCTAATTGAATAGCTTTAATAAACTCAAATACAATTTGTAAATAAATGGCTGTAGAATCATCGGACTTGAGCTGAACGAAACTTTGGAAAGGAATTTGAACCGGACTATCCATTTTCTTTAAACTGGCATACTTAAGTGGTACGGCAAGGTAATACTTTTGTGCAAAATTTAAAGAATGAAAAAAATTTACTTTGTATTATTACTGCTTTTAAGTGTAAACATTTATGCTCAGCAAAGGCAGGATAGCGTTATTACCATTAAAGATGTAGTAATTAATGAGAATGGGTTTAGTACCCCAATTTCTAAGCAAAACAGAAATGTTTATATCATTGATAAGACAACAATTGCCAAACTACCTGGCAGAACGATTCAGGAATTGCTACAATATGCCAACGGGGTTGATTTAAGACAAAGAGGTCCGTTTGGTGGTCAGGCAGATATTAGTATAGATGGTGGTAGTTTTGAACAGACTGTTGTATTGCTTAATGGCACTAAAATAATTGATTCGCAAACGGCGCATAACATGCTTAATTTACCTATTCCGGTTGAGGCTATTGAGCGCATAGAAATTATTAGGGGGCCAGCAGCCAGAATTTATGGTATAAATAGTTTAACTGGAGCCATTAACATCATCACTAAAAAGCCAGTAAAATCTGGTGTGCTTGTGGATACGCATGCAGGCTCAAACTTTGAAAAGGATATTGAAGGAACAGGGAAAACATTTTACAGCGCTGGTGTACAGTTAGGTGCGGTTTTAAGCAAAAAAAACCATCAGCATTCATTATTTGGCTCACGTGATAAAAGCAATGGATACCGTTATAACACCAAATTTGATAATACAAAAGTTTTTTATCAGGGAAATTTCCAGTTTGATGATGCCAATGAGTTAGCTGCATCTTTTGGTTATACCGAGAATGAATTTGGTGCCAATGGTTTTTATGCCGCACCGAGTGATAAAAACTCTATGGAAACCGTTCAAACAACTCTTGCTGCTTTACAATCTACCCATAAACTATCTGATAAATGGATTTTAATGCCAAGATTGAGCTATAGATATAGCTTTGATAATTATCGTTATTATGGCAATGTTAACCCAAATGCGGGTATTAGTAAACACTCTACAAACTCTGTTGCCGCCGAGGTTACCAGCACTTACAAAAATAACACGGGCGAATTGGGCTTGGGTGCAGAAGTTAGAAGCGAGGATATTAATTCATCAAATATTGGTAAACATCAACGAGAAAACCTGGGGATTTATGCCCAGTACCGAACAAATTTGCTTCCGAAGTTAAACGTTAATGCAGGTACATACATTAACTATAACTCATCTTACAAGTGGCAAATATATCCTGGTTTGGATGCAAGTTATGCCGTAACCGATGCTTTTAAAATAGTTGGTAATGTGGGTACTAGTCAGCGGATTCCTTCTTTTACGGATCTTTATTTAAGCCAACGCCCTGGTAATATTGGCAACCCTGATGTGGCACCAGAAAACGCATTTCAAAGTGAACTAGGCTTAAAGGCTTTAAAAAGGAATTTTACCTTTAATGCGAGTGCTTTTTACAGGCAGATAGATAAGTTTATTGATTGGACAAGAGTTGTGGCTACAGACCCGTGGCAAGCAAATAATGTAGGCTCAATGATTACCAAAGGCATTAATTTAAGAACAAACTATAACTTTGAACTTAACGATAATGCTAAATTGAATATTAACCTTGCTTATTCTTACCTAAACTCTAAGTTTAAAAACATGAATGAAAGCATTGCTTCAAAATATCAGTTATCATCATTAAAACATCAGGTAACTAATACGGTAGATTTTAAATATTCAAATTTTTCAGTGTTGTTTGCTACACGTTTCAACCAAAGAATGTCAGGTCCATCCTATTGGATTAATGATTTCAGAATTAGCCAATCTATCAACAGGTTTACAATTTACCTTGATGCACAAAACATTTTTAATACTCAATATTTTGAAATTGGTACTATCCCCCTTCCTTCCCGGTGGTATAGCCTTGGGGTTAAATTTGTTACTTTTTAAAAATAAGGAATTATATTATCCACCATTGCGATATAATTTTAATAAAAAGGGAGCTTTGAATATTCAAGGCTCCCTTTTTATTAAAGGAGATAATATTTTCTCTAATATTCCAGCACTAAATCCAAAATATTAGAAAGCACAGGATTATGATCGTCGGCTCTCCAATTAATAAAAAGATCAGTTTTAAAAGGCAATGGAATAAACCGAAGCCCGGGGCTTTGATGGTGTACATAAGAATCGGGCAAAATGGCTATGCCTAAGCCCTTTCTTACCAGGGCAATAATTGTAGAGCCAAATTCTGAATGGAGAAATACATCTGGCACAAAATCATAAGATTTAAAAAATGCCTGTATAATATCGCTATAGCTGCTACCACCATCTTTTGTTGGCAGAATAAATTTTTCTTTTTTAAGCTTTTCTGAAGATAAATCTGCAATAACTTTAAAAGCATGTTCTTCAGGAACCAGTAAGGCTAAATTATCGGCGTATAGTTTTCTGGCTTTTATACCAGGCGCACTATTAATATCTCTAGTAATGGCTAAATCAATTTTATAATTCTTTAAAAATTCCAACTGATTTTCATACAAAACCTGTACTAATTTAATTTGAAGTTGAGGAAAAGCTTGAGTAATCTTATCCAGAATATCTGGCATAATAGATGCAGAAATAGAATCAGGATGTGCAATAGTAACTGTTCCACGTTCGCCAAGATGTATTTGTTTAGCAAACTGATGAATATAATCCAGTTCACTTAATTCTATCTCCCACTTTTCTTTTAAAAATTTGCCCGCAGGTGTAAGTTTTACATTCCTTTTATTTCGCTCAAAAAGCTGCAATCCTAATTCATTTTCAAGAGCTTGAATTTGTCGGGTAAGTGCAGACTGTGTAATATTAACCTTTTCTGCTGTTTTCCAGTAATGAAGCTGATTTGAAAGGGCTAAAAAATATTTGATTCGTTGAAGATCCATTAATGCAAATTATGCATTAATAAATGAAAAAATAGCATTTTATAACATTTGTAGTCTTGTTACATTCGTGCCATGGAAACCATCACAATTGTACAAGCAATGCTTGAGGATATAAGCAAACTCCAGGAAATAGGCAGAACAACATTTAGTGAAACTTTTGCGCATGAAAATAGTGAGGAAAATATGCGCAATTATCTTGAACAAAGTTTTTCGATAGATAAGTTAACGGCAGAGCTTAGCAATCCAGATTCTGAAATTTATTTTGCTATGAATGGGGAAAAAGTGATTGGATATTTAAAAATAAACGTTGGTAACGCACAAACTGAAACCCTAAATGACGGTGCTTTTGAAATTGAGCGCATTTATGTTTTAAAAGAATTTCATGGCAAAAAGGTTGGTCAAATGCTTTACCAAAAAGCCATTGAACTTGCCCATGCAATTAATGCATCTTATGTATGGCTTGGTGTGTGGGAAGAAAACCATCGAGCAAAAAGGTTTTATGAAAAAAACGGTTTTATCACATTTGATAAGCATGCGTTTTGGTTGGGCGATGATGAACAAACAGATTTGATGATGAAAAAGGTATTGAGTAATGCTGATAATTTAAAAGCATCTTAATGGAAAAAAGGAATATTTTTATGGCCCTTTTAGTATTGGGTACTGCTTTCTGGGGGATTTCCTTTTCGGTAACCAAACTCGCCATTGGAGATAATCAATATGCTTTATTCTTATTCTATAGGTTTACACTTGCTACCTTGGTTTTATCTGGTATTTTTTGGAAACATGTAAAAAGCCTCAACTTTAACACCATTAAAACGGGTGCAGGTTTAGCCCTACCCCTGTTGCTTGGCATTTATTTACAAACACTTGGCCTTACACATACTTCTGCATCACAATGTTCTTTTGTAGCAGGAATAACCGTTGTAATTATCCCCGTGCTTAAGCTGGCCTTGTACCGAAAATCTGCAGCCTTAAAAATATGGATAGCAGCCTTTACAGCACTAACGGGTTTGTTTATAATATCTATTAATAAAAACTTTAGTATCGGTATTGGCGATTTATACACTGTTGCCGGGGCTTTTTCTTTTGCTTTATATTTAATTCAAATCGAGAAAACATCGGCCACAAGAGATATTATCCCTACCATAGTACCCATGTTTGCAACCTGCGCTACTTTAACGTTTATAATAACGCTTATGCAAGGTGAAAGCACTTGGATACCGCAGCAAGATAATTTTTGGATAGGCATTATCTTTTGTGCTTTATTTTCGACAGCTTATATGTATACCATTTCCAATATTTCGCAAAAGTACATCAGCGCAGAAAGGGTATCAATTATATATCTTTTCGAACCTGTTTTTGGAGCTATAGCTGCGCATTTTATTTTAGGTGAAGAAATAACTGCTCGTTTATTGGTTGGTGGCGGCTTAATTTTTATGGCAACGGTAATAGCAGAACTTAAATGGCGAATGCCAAATACATTGGCAATACTAAATGTTTCAAAAAGCAAAAAGCTTTAGTATTCACCAATATCAAGCTAGTATCCTGTTTTTTCTTGCCATTTTATTTTGAAGTCTGCCCGTGTTTACTATTTTTGAAAAAAAAACGCAACTCATGTCAAAAGCTAAAACACTTACAGAATATACGTTAGAAGAACTTAACGCAGAAAAAATAAAGCGCAAAACCATATTTTACTCCTATTGCGTTATTTTCGGCTTAATGGTTATAGCAGGAATATTTATCACTTTAAAAAAAGGAATAAATTTTTTCTCTTTTATGCCGTTGCTTTTCTTATTTACATTTTTTTTAATGTGGAAGAATTACAACGATGTAAAAAAGGAAATCCTATCCAGAAATTCTATTTAAACGGAATCAATTCAACAAAAGGAAACTTGGTTGTAGTAATCTTCAGCTACAATAATGATGTAAATCTTTATCAATAGTCTTCTCAGGATTTAATAACCCTGAGAAGACTGTTTAATGATGCCTTTTAAGTTAATGATTCAGTTTCTTTGGGAGAATGCTTAAGCGAAAAAATGGTTTGCAACACAACCGAAGCGATTACAAACAACAAACCAATATAAAAGGAAATATTTAATTCCTTACTCTCATTAAAAAACAAAAAGGCAAGTATAATAGCGTATACAGGCTCCAGATTAAAGCTTAAATTTACTGTAAATGCTGATATCCGCTTTAAAGATTCGGCAAATAATATGTACAGTCCTACGGTACAAAAAGAAGCCAGTAGCAAAAGATATGCGGTATCTTTAAAACTAGGGATAAAAGATAATACAGGGAAAAAATGAATGTAGACGGGAAGAAGAATGCCTAGTCCAATAGTGCCACCAATCATCTGGTAATAATTTATAATCCTGCTGTCGTATTTTCTAACAAGCTGCTCATTATAAACGGTGTATAAGGCCGCAAAAGCTGAAGATATTACGCCAAGAACTATTCCAAATTGATAGGAAGAATCGAAATGGAATATTAGTGCAATGCCAAATAAGGTAAGTAAACTCAATAACAGCTCAGTAAAATTGAACTTCTGCCTGTTAATTACAGGACCAAAAACCGCAGTAAAAAAACTGGTAAGGCAATAACACACTACACCTATAGAAATATTTGAGTACTTAATACTCGCGTAAAAGAACAGCCAGTGTACGGTGAGGAAAAGTCCAATTTTTGCAATATCAAATCTTTCTTTTAAACCTGTGTTATTTCTAACCTTAAATAGCTTTAAAACTATTAACAGTATAATTGAAGAGAAAAATACACGATACCAAACAAGAAGTCCCTCATTTAGGGATATAAGCTTACCGAAAATACCAGTAAAGCCAGCTAGTATTACAGCAAAATGTAATACCAAATATGATTTTTTCATAAATGAATTGTCTGCACGTCCTTTAAAGAACATGGATTAAATATTAATAAATAAACTAAATGTATAGCTGCAAAAGCATCACTATACGGTGGTTATTATTAATATTAAGGAGGAGGAAGACAACCCTTTTTATTCATAGCGCAATTTAATAAAAAATCAAATATATTGGATAGAAAACTCCCTAAAAAGGAAATTTTCTGTAGTACCGTTTAGTAGGATACTTTTTGAATTTAAACTATTTTTTATTGCTTATAGAGCCTATAATTGAGGATTTGGAACGAAAAGGATTCATAAAAAATTTTCAAATTTTCATCAAGCACACGTTGCGAAGATTATATTAGAACAAAAAAGTTGGCAAACCAATTAATATTCATTAAACTGTTTTTAAAAGAAAAACGCTATGATCTGGTAGGACAGTTTGGAACGAAATATAGTGGATAATTTACTAAAATATACAATCCACCACCCAAAGCATCATTTGATATCGATATGACTCAAAAAGCAGATAATCTTGGCATAGGCTAGACCATCCTTTCTGAACTGGGAGTCGAATATAAAGGCAACCAATAATTATTGTTTTGGTTGAGCCTCAACCATCATTTTTTCTGCCTTGATCAACTGTTCCCCAACGAACGAAAGTATTATCGCCCCAAGGTTATGCATTTCAGTTGAAAATAAACCAACCTTATTTTCTTTATCTAAATCAAAATTGGTCAAGGAATTTTTAATGGCAGCCTCTAGATGAATTGGAATTTTCCTCACATCGACACCCCCCGATACGCATGATGCGACATACTCCTTAAAACTAGAGGCTTTATTAACTTGATCTTCAGTAGGCTTTGCAGCTTGAAGATGATACAATAACCATATTTCGAAACAAGGGTTGCTTTGCGCAACTTGCCAGCAATAATGCTTGGAATTCTGGACCGAACAAAAATCCCTTAAAATATCAATCTTCCCATGTTCCTCCCATAGATCGGTATCAATCACAAACCAAATCTCGTCTTTGAATTCTTTACTAATTTTATAAGTGGGCAATACACCGTTTTCATTATCACCAAAGAAAAGCAATGAAGCATATTGCTTTAATTTTTCAGGATCTGACTTATCTTCAAATGGCGGAATTGGAACAATATCTATATTGCTTGAGAGACCTTTAAAATACTTCAAATAAGCAACCTCTCTTACAGCCCCCTCACAAAATATATAAATCTTTTTCGCATCCTTTGCAGGATCTTGTTTTTGATAAATTCTTTTTCTACTCAGATATTGCATATTTGTGCCAGTTTAAGTCTTGTAGATTTGATAAAAATGGGATACCTCCAAACCTCCCGTTAAGATAACCATTTTCGATATTTGCGGTATGGTGAACATTAAAATCACTCAATGGATATAATCTTGAAGCCCCATCGATAGATTTTTGTGCAAACCAGATTTCATCGGTTCGAAGGATATCTTGATCCAAAAGGCATGATTCATGAGTAGTAAAAATCAATTGTCCCTTCACTCTGAGATCAAGGGAAATTTTTGTGATGATTTCCTTTATGGTCTTTGGATGAATGCTTCGCTCAATTTCATCAATCAAAAAAACTCTTTCTTCTTCAATAATACCAAACAAGGCGGGGATGTATTCGATTAATCTTTTGGTGCCATCAGATTCCAGTATCATAGGAAACTCAATGGATTCACCTAAATCATTTAAGTGTTTAGCTACCACACTTTTTGCTATTAGCTCTTCATTTTCCAAAGAAATCGCTAGTTGCTCACCCGTGGACCTATTGGATAAAACAGAAACTGAATTTGGATTCTTTTTTAAATCCTCAATAATCTTTGTAAAACTCTTTAACTTCTTCTCCACTATAACATCCTCGAAAGGCTGTTTCTTAACACTTATGTTCTTAATACCTATGCTTAACGTTGGAATAAGTTCATTCGCAAAATTGATCAACTCATCGTACTTATCCAACACATGCGGTATTCCTTCGACAATTGCATCGGCACCAACGATGACCAAGGTGTTATCAAACCAATCATAAACAACAGCTACATCATCAAAGTCCTCTTTATACTTATCATTCAAGAAGCTTAACAACAATTCATTTTTTCCAAGCAACTTTTCCTGTAACACCTGTGTAAATAAATTATTTTTAGGATCAGACGCATAACCTTCAAAAAAAATCACTTCTTGTTTCTCTCCTAAATTACTCCTTCGATAAATTAACTCGTCTCTATCCTTCTTACTCTCAGATAAAGATTCTTCGAGCACAAGGTTATTATCGAATGTTATTGCATAATAATAAATTTTACCCTTTGCAAAAAACTCTACACCAATTGAAATAGGTAAATCAATATTAGATGGACTCAATTTGAATTTACTATCTGATACATTTTCCGGTACTTTCCCTTCAGCGATGTACTTTTCTAAATTAGCGACCGCTTTAACCATGTTCGATTTTCCCGAACCATTAGCTCCGTAGATGGCACTCATCCTCAAAAAATCAACTCCATTATGCGAAAGCTTATGATGAGGTAGGCGTTGGGATTTATTGGGTAATAGATTGAACTCTGTTTCCTCTTTAAAAGAAAGAAAATTATTAAACACTAATCTTATCAACATGATAATTCCGTTAATTGTTAACACAAAAATACAATACTAAAATGAAAAACATCTAATATTCGCCCATAAAAAACATAAATCTGTTAAATTTTAACGTTTATAACTTTTTATTGGGATTATTCTAAAAGTGAGCATACGTTTCCGATCAAAATTAACAACTTTGACACCTCAACGGACTAACTTTATTCCGTCAGAAGCTATTCAATTTGCTTAAAAAATACCTTATGGATTTGTTCTGCATTTGAAATTATGGATGTGTTCCACTATTATTAGTTGTAATCAGTTTGACAGAAAGTATAATTAACATGAACTAAATATTCAACTAATGCTGTAATTCTAACTTCATTTATCATTCAAAATAGACCAATTAATGAATCCTCCTAAAAGACTAGCTAAGCGAATCCCAAACCATCCCGGCAATGAGGATAGGATTGTTCATGAGGACGAGAAGCCTTTCTTAAATTTGGTCGCCCGACTTGCCGTGGAAGTCTTCTTTAAAGACGTGCTTGATATCGAAGAAGATCAAATTATAAAGACTAAAAATCGTCCGTCGGCAAGTCGAAATAAAAATGTGTTTTAGTAGGGACAAGCAGATGCTGTTTGAACAACTGAATATCAAATGGCTACACATAAAACACTTAATATCAATAATTTACAGATACCAATCAGGGATACTAAAAAAAATAAACAAACCATTGCTTATCAGATAATTAAAAATAGTCTATTATCGTGTTCAAAGATAGAATTTCATAAAAAAAAAGAATGCAATTATCTTATAAACAGATAATTGCATCCATAAATTTAACATCCGGTACCCAAGAGGAGATTCGAACTCCCACACCCATACAGGCGCCAGCCCCTCAAGCTGGTGCGTCTACCAATTTCGCCACCTGGGTAAGTGCTGCAAATATAATTTAATTTTGGATTTGAGAATGATGATTTTGAAAAATCTGCAATTATATTTCAACGGTTAAACCATCATAAGCCAGGCGGATATTTGACGGCAAATCCTTTTCTACTTCTTCGTGTAAGCCTAGGTTATGACTAATATGTGTTAGGTAAGTTTTTTCTGCTCCAATCCTTTCTGCAAAAGCTATTGCTTCATCTAAAGTAAAGTGAGAAATATGTGGTTCTTTTTGTAAAGCATTAAGGACCAAAATTTTGCTTCCTTTTATGGTTTCTACCGATTCATCAGCAAGTGTTTTTGCATCTGTTATGTAAGTAAAATCTCCAATTCTGTAGCCAGTAATAGGTAAACGGTAATGCAGTACTTCAAACGGTTTAATAAGATGCGATCCAATTTTAAAATCCGTTCCATTTACAACATTATGCAAATTAATTTGTGGCAATCCGTGGTATTTAGTTTCAGCAAAAATATATTGAAATTCTCTTTTTAAAGCTTCCTGAACACGTTCTGTTGCATAAACATCAATAACCTTATGCAGTAAATAATTAAAAGGCCTAATATCATCTAATCCCGCAATATGATCTTTATGTTCATGGGTAAAAAGCACCGCATCCAAGTCTTGTACTTTTGCACGCAAAAGCTGGTAACGAAAATCAGGGCCGCTATCAATTACAATAGTTTTATCTGCCAGTTCTACCAAAACAGAAGTTCTTAAACGGTTATCTCGCTTATCTGTAGATTGGCAAACTTCGCACTTACATGTAATTACGGGTACCCCCTGCGAAGTGCCTGTTCCTAAAAAAGTAACTTTCATCAAGGCTCTATTATTGATTATGTTTTGTTAGTGGTTTGCTTTGATGCTTATTTAAAACAACTCCATCTGCTGCAATGATAAATAAAATTGCTTTTGCTTATCATCAAACAAATTCTCGTCTGCATTGGTTTGTTTTACCAGTGCAATTAAAGCAGCTATCTTACCTTCAAGGTTGGAAAATTTATTAACTACAATAACTTTATTGTGTTCTAACAAGCACGAGCCTGTTTTAAAATTCCCCTTCTCATATCTAACCTTATATCCCATAGCTAGCAACAGCTGTTCGAGCTTTTCTAAAGTATGATTGGTTATTGGCAAAGTCATCAAACAAACTTAGAGAAATATAGGGAGCATTCATAAATAGAATAGGAAAAAATTATCTATTTACTTTATAACGTTAATATCTTGGTAACTAGGTATATCAAAGCTTTTTAAATAAATTTACCATGGCAATAATGATATAAAACAAAAAAGGTTCGACAAATGCCGAACCTTTTTAATTCTGTTTCCAGATTTCGTTATCTTAAATCTACAACTTCCACACCAGGATATTTTTTTGCATCAAAGGCAAAAGTAGTTTCTGGCACGTTAACGTTAGGAGAAAAGGTTTTTACGTTATAAGTGTATTTATTTCCGTTTTTGTCAAATAAAACTACATTAGCAATTTGTTTAGCTGTTTTATCAATACTTAAACGAATTTTAAAGATTGCCTTTTTAGCATCAATTGGCGATAAATCTATCATTTGATAAGTTTTACCACCCACTTTTTCTTCACCTGTGTAAAGGTATTTAAAGCCTTTTTCGTAAACAGTAAATATTTTTGCAGGGTTAATAGCATCGCCACTATTATCCACATTACTTACTTGTACTTCTTTATCCTTTTTTAAGTATGTCCACTGGCTTTTACCATCGCTAAACAACTCTTGGTTTGTCATGGCTACTTTATACTTATTAGAGTTTGCTTTAACATATAAAGTACCTTGTTGTGTTTCTTTAACTTTAGCTTTAGGATTATCTAAAGTAAAGGTAAAATCAGTTTTAACAACATTGTATGATTTATATTTTTTACTTACCTCAGCTAAAATAGCTTTAGCCTTTGCATCAGTTTGAGCATAAGTTGATGTTGTAAAAGCAACTACAACCATTAATGCTGAAATTAATTTCTTCATCTTTTCTTTTTTAATTTTCTTTTTGAAACTTAGAGTCGATAAATGCCTTTTAGTTTAATAGGCTATTAATCTTTGTTGTTTAAACTATTCAAGAACTGTTCCAAAGAATATTCATCAGGGTATAAAACCTCACGGGCTTTACTACCTTCAAAAGGACCAACAATACCTGCAGCTTCCAATTGATCGATAATTCTTCCGGCCCTGTTATAGCCTAATTTCATTTTACGCTGTATAAGGGAAGTAGAACCTTGCTGATGTGTAACAATCAGTCTTGCAGCCTCTTCAAATAATTTATCACGTTCATCAGGATCAAAGTCGGCCTTATTTCCTTCGCCATTTTCATCAATATATTCTGGCAATTGATAGGCATCTGAATAACCGCGTTGGTTACCAATATATTCAGAAATACGATCAACCTCTGGTGTATCAACAAAAGCACACTGTAGCCTGATTAAGTCGCTTCCTGTAGATAAAAGCATATCTCCACGACCAATTAACTGATCTGCACCACCACTATCTAAAATGGTACGCGAATCTATTTTAGATAAAACCCTAAAAGCTAACCTCGCCGGGAAGTTGGCTTTAATGGTACCTGTAATAATATTAACGGATGGGCGCTGCGTAGCTAAAACCAGGTGAATACCAATGGCACGTGCCAACTGCGCTAAACGGGCTATTGGCGCTTCAACCTCTTTCCCGGCCGTCATCATTAAATCTGCAAATTCATCAACCACTAAAACAATGAAAGGTAAAAAGCGGTGACCATTATTTGGGTTAAGCTTACGTTTAACAAACTTATCGTTATACTCCTTTAAATTTCTTACCTGTGCATCTTTTAACAAATCATAACGTTGATCCATTTCAATACAAAGTGAATTTAGGGTGTTTACAACTTTCTTGGTATCTGTAATAATTGCATCAGCTTCTCCAGGAAGTTTTGCCAAAAAGTGGCGCTCAATCCTATTAAATAAGGTTAATTCTACCTTTTTAGGATCCACCAATACAAATTTTAACTGTGCGGGGTGTTTTTTAAATAATAAGGAAACTAAAATAGCATTAATACCAACTGATTTACCTTGACCTGTTGCTCCGGCAACTAATAAGTGAGGCATTTTAGCTAAATCAGCTATATAAACTTCATTGCTAATTGTTTTTCCTAAAGCTATAGGCAAATCCATTGTATTTTGGGCCCATTTATCGGTATTTAAAATACTTCTCATGGCTACCATTTCTGGGTGCTGATTTGGCACCTCGATACCAATTGTACCCTTTCCTGGCATTGGTGCAATAATACGAATCCCTAATGCAGCTAATGAAAGGGCAATATCATCTTCCAGGTTTTTAATTTTAGAAATTCTTACGCCTGGTGCAGGAATAATTTCATAAAGCGTTACTGTTGGGCCAATTGTTGCCTTAATCTTATCAATTTCGATGTTATAGTGATTAAGGGTTTCAACAATCTTATTCTTGTTGGCTTCCAGTTCTTCTGCATTTACTGAAATTTTGTTGGTACCATAATTTTCAAGTAAATCTATATGCGGATATTTATAACCAGATAAATCTAACTTTTCATCATAATTACCAAACTGTTCCACCAAATCATCAGATTTAATTTCTTCTTCAGTTTTTTCTATGGTAAAAGTTGGTTCTTCCTTTTCTTCTTCAATTGGAGGTGCTACATCTAAGGGCAACGATGCTGCCGCAGCAGTAGCCACAGGAGTAATGGGCAAATTTGTAGATAATGGTGATAAAACCACTGGAGGGATAAGATCTTCTTCTTCCTCTTTTTCTTGTTCTTCGTAACGGTTTGGCCTTAAAACTACATTTTGAGGTTTACGCTCATTATTAGCTGAAGGTTTGCCAGGCACAGAAAACTCTACAGGCTCTGAAGGTTTTTCTCTAACAATTTCAATATTATCAGGCACTTCTGGTTCTACAAATTCAGGCTTTTTTCGTTCCGGAATTTTAAAGTCGATATTGTAAGCAACAATCAGAATGGTTAAACCTGCAAAAGCAATTAAGCCCGCTACCCCAGCTGCGCCAACTTGTGCAGCTAGTAATTTATTGCTCCAATAACCAAATTCTCCTTCTAAATAGTGTGGAGATTCAGACCAGAAACTGTGTGCAAAACCGAATGTAAAAGATAAAAAAAGCAAAAAGAAAAAACTGTAACCTAAAGTTTTTGAGATGGATAGAATCTTAACTTTAAAAAGCAATCTATAACCAATAATAAAAAAGGCAAGTACAAATAAGAATGATGCAATACCAAACCACTCATAAATAAATTGATGAGAAAGTAATGCTCCAAATTTACCAAGCCAGTTTTGAACAACAGGCGTAGTTACCCCCGTATCTTTCAATTCATCGGCGGTTTTAAATAGATTTTTCCATCCGCCATTAGCGTCAATTACATAACTCTGGTCATCTTGCCATGTAAATAAATACGACGTAAATGCAATTAAAAAGTATAATGAAAGTATAACGAAAAATAATCCTATAATCTTGATTGCACGACCGTCTGCCAGATCAAAATTTGGCAAATACTCTCTTTTCTCTTTTGGTTGGCGGCTTGAAGTAGCTCTGCCAGATGCATTTTCAGCATTTTTATCCCTGAATGTATTGGTTTTAAACTGGTTACCCCTTACCGACATTTTCTATCCTAATGTTTATTAAAAAACAAATATAAAATATATAGTTGTATCTGTTGATGATCTTTTTCTTTAAATAATTTTAAATTTCATTTAAACTATTGTAAACAAGGCTTGTCTATTAATTATACAACATGATAGTTGTTACGTTTTATTCAAATGAGACGGATTTTGTTTTAGGTTTATCCCGTTTGATCTGGAGAGATGAAACGGGATTTTTTATGCTCCCCTATTTTGCATTTGCATATTATTGTTTCTTAGAGTTAATAAAGTGATGATGATTTTTTATTTCGTCGTATAATTTTGAAAATCACAATGGTTTCATTTTATTTGTTAACTAATAAATTGCTTAACATGGATATAACGCAGCTCGAAGAACAGATTGAAGCTGGTAATTTACAGGCCGTTAAAGATATTTTAATTAACAAACCTGCTTTAGCCAATACACTTACTTCACATCGTATTTCGCCTTTATTATTAGCTTGCTACTATAAAAAGCAGGATATAGCTAATTTAATAACAGAATTTACAGATGATTTAACGCTATTTGAGGCTTGTGCCGTAGGCAAATTTGATGTTGCAACTTCATTAATTTTTCAAAAACCAGATTCTATTAACGATTATTCTGACGATGGATTTACCCCGTTGGGTTTGGCTTGTTATTTTGGACATGAAGATTTAGCCAAATACCTGGTACTAAAAGGTGCGGATGTTAACCTGGCTTCTAAAAATGGCTTTAACGTGTTTCCGATTCATTCTGCAGTGGCATCTAATAATTTTAACATTACAAAAATGTTATTGGATAATGGTGCATATCCAAATGTTTGTCAAAAAGCTGGCTTGGCTCCATTACATACTGCGGCTCAGTTAGGAAACATAGAATTAATTATTCTTTTGTTAGAGCATGGTGCTGAAGTAACCCTACGCATGGAAGGTGGAAAATTACCCGCAGATTTAGCTGCCGAAAAGGGCTTTAATGAAATAGCAGAAATATTAAGAGACGATGATTAATTAATCAGTTAACAGTTTTTAGTTAGCATTTTGGAGTTTACATTTTATAGCTTGGCTTTCAATTGTAAAGTGAAGCTGAATTATTCCCAAATCCTTAGCCTCATTTTTTTCATATATGTTCTAATATCGAGCACAATTGCAGCAAGAAAATAAAATAAAATTGGAAAACCGACGGCTAAAAACGATGAATAGATAAAAAACAAACGAACTTTGGCCGTACTCATATTCAATTTATTAGCTAAATAAGTAGATACTCCAAAACTTTGCTGTTCAAAATAAGTTATAATTCTTTGAAACATTTTTAAGCCTGTTTTAAAATTTTAATTCCAATACCACAAGATAAGCATTTTTTTTGGTCGCAATATTGTTTTTTTAACTGTAAAACTCCTTGCGAGGCAAAAGCATGATCTATCTTTAAACCTGCCATCATAAACTTATCTGTAATCGCATTTTTTTCGGCTGGTAAACTTTCTAATAGTTTAATTGCCCTGTTCATGTAAAATTGGGTATCGGTTTGTTTTCCATATGCGAACAAAAATAAAGCCACAGTATTTAGCAATATATTGTCAATAGAAGTTTTTCCAATTTGAAGAGCCACAGATATTGACGGTTTTTTAAAGTGATAATGTGTTTTCCAGTATTCGTTAACGGGCAAATCTTCAAATAAACTGCGTAAAGAAAGTATATCATCCATTGTCATAACCTTAGAAAACAAATGATTAGCTTTAACAATTAGTGCTGCAAACTGAGCAAGCCTTATGGTTGGGAAATTTTGTGGCCGCATGCGCATAAACTTCCATATAGAAACTTCAATAGGTTTAATTTTATATTTCTTTTTCAAATACTCAAACTCTGCTTTAAGTTTTAGAGGGTATTCTTCTTTAAACTGATCGTTTAAAAAGCCAGCGGTACCAAACACCAACGCTTCAATTTGAAAGGCATTATCTTTATGTTTTGCGTATATATTTTGAGGAATAGCTTTCGCAAAAAGTTCAAAAGGCAATGCATTAACTTTAAAACCAAAGTTGCGTGCAGTGAAACGATAAAAAGTTTCATCCCAATTTCCATTTAATTCACTTATCGTTTCTAAAACGGCCTTTGTTTTAAGTTCAAAACGCTCTAATAGGGTTCTGGATAAAAAAGAATCAACAATAAATTTATCTACATTTCCAATTTGTGCTGCGCAAGGAAAATCAGTTAACGTCAAAAATAAATCAGCGTATCTTTCTTGTAATGCTTTGGGGATGCGATTTTTTAATTCCAAAACTGGCAAAACGGTACCATTTATCCTCTTTACAGGCTCATCGTTTTCAAATACAACATGTAAAATTACGTTTTCGTAACTTAAATCAGTTTGGTGGTTGTGCTTTAACCAATCAGAAGATTTTAGGTGAATCTCTACATTCCCTGCCCAAAGGGTTTCGCCAATTTGAATCTTCGCATTACTAAAATCAGGACCAGAATTTTTATTTAATAAACCAGGATTAATAATTTTGAGTTCTTCTCCTGCCGTTGTTTGTAATTCATTAAAATCAAACGACCTAAATTGCCAAACGTAGTGTAAAAAATCTTCTGGAAACAGCATAAAAGAGAGCAGCTAATTAATAATACAAGATGTAATATTAATTATAATCTACAATATTTATGCTACGTTAAAGTTTTCTTTTTATAGTTGGTTACAAAAACGCCTGCAATAATTAAGGCTGTGGCGATAATTAAATCAAAATTAACATCTTCATTTAAAATTAGCCAACCTAAAAATATGGCAATTACTGTATTAAAGTAAGTAAGGATGGAAACTTCGGATGCAGATACTTTCTTTAAAGCGTAATGATAACAAAAGTAGGCTAATACAGAGCCAAAAACGGCTAAATAAACTGTTGCTAAAATACTTTCGGTTTTCCATGAGACGACATCGGCTTTGCCTGAAAAAATAAATGCCAAACCGAGCTGCACAATTGCAGAAAACACAAACTGATAGAAAAGATTTAGAAAGATATTTTCGGCTTTACCACTATGCTTTTTACTGTAAATTGTACCAATAGTCCAACCGGTAACCGCTACAACTAATGATAAAATTCCATTTCTATAACCAGGGTCCAGAAGATCGTTTATGCCATCTCTAAAAATAAAAACGATTCCTAAAAAGCCAATAAATACTCCTATAAATCCTTTTAAACTAGCTTTTTGAATTCGTAATGCTACGCAACCCAAGAAAACTGCTAATGGAGAAGTTGCATTAATTAAAGATGTTAAACCACTCGGGATTGTTTTTTCTGCAACGGTTGTCATGCCGTTGGCAATTACCACCATTAATAAGGATAAAATGAGTTGGCGTTTTAAACTATGCCAGCCAATCCACTTTAATTCCTTTTGCCTGATGAGAATAAATAGAATGATAATGGAAGCAATAGTTTGACGGATTGCAGTTACATACCATGGTGGGATGCTTTTTACAGCAACGCGAATACCTAAATAAGTAGTACCCCAAATTAATGCGACACCGGCTAATGCTACAATAAGCTTTACATCAATTTTTGCTTTCATTGTTTTACCACAGATCAGGACAGATAAACCCTGAACGCATAGAACTGAGTCTTTTCTAAATTTATAATTTAGTAATTAATAAGAATAAGATTTAGTTAACCTACCAAATTTGCGGCAACTAGTATTTGCTCCATTTCCTGCTGTAGCTTTAAGGCTTCTTCTCTGGCTCTTTCAGCAAAATCTTCGCCTTTGCTTGCGTAGATAATTCCTCTGGCAGAGTTAACCAATAAGCCGCATTCATTATTCAAACCATATTTGCAAACTTCCTGCAAATCGCCACCCTGTGCGCCTACACCAGGAACCAGTAAAAAATGATTTGGAATTAATTTTCTTACATCGCCAAAAGCTGCGCCTCTAGTTGCCCCCACTACATACATAATTTGCTCATCAGTTGCCCAGGTGGATGAAGTTTTTATTACTTTTTCAAATAAACGCTCATCTCCTATTTGCTGTAATTGGAAATCAGCATGACCAGAATTGGAGGTTAAAGCCAAAAGAATTACCCATTTATCCTTAAAGTTTAAGAAAGGCGTAACGGAATCACTTCCCATGTATGGTGCAACGGTAACGGAATCGAAACTCATTTCTGAAGAAGATTCATTAAAAAATGTTTCTGCATACATAGCAGATGTATTTCCTATATCGCCACGTTTGGCATCAGCAATGGTAAAAATATCTTTTGGAATGTACTTCCATGTTTCGGTTAAGGTTGCCCATCCTTTTGCACCATAGCACTCATAAAAAGCAGTATTAGGTTTATAGGCTACACATAAATCTTTTGTGGCATCAATAATCTGCTTATTAAACTCTAAAATCGGATTTTCGTATTTCAAAAGGTGCTGAGGAATTTTATCTAAAGAAGAATCAAGGCCAACACATAAAAATGAACGTTTTTTTTGTATCTGATCGAAAAGTTGCTGTTTAGTCATAATTTTGGGCTTATTTGCTGCAAATATGAAGATTTTAAAATTTTTAGTCTCTATTAATTTACAGGTATTTAATTTTTTTTTTAAACATTTTAAACTTTCTCTTGCAGATTACGTTTCAAATACATACAATTGCAGCATAATTTCTCAATCGTTTATCTGAATATCACAGAAAAATCTTCAAAACTTGTCTTTTATTATCAATTTTTAACTGCATTTTTTGCTTTATTCAGCCAATAAACACACAATGAAAACATGATGAAGTTGCCATTCATAACAAATTGAATTGCTGCTTAATGATTGCTTAATAACCTGTGATAAGAATTATACCTAATGAAATTTTCTTGAAACATATATATTTCAAATGTTTAGTAAAACAGAATTAAATGATAAGCTCACATCAGAATTACGTGAACTTGCAAAAACCTATGGCATTGAAGGTGCTGATACATTAAGAAAAATAGATCTTGTTGAAGTACTTTTACACCAGCAAGTAATTATTGATGCAGCTAAACAGGGTGATGAACCTGCAGCAGAACCGCAAGCAGATGTTGAAGCTGTCGCTGCACCTAAAACGAAGGCCATAAAAGCAGATAAAGTTCAGAAAGTTGTTGCTGAAAAGCCTGTTAAAAAAAGAGCACGTTTAAGTAAGGATGAACCTGCTGCTCCAATTGCAAGAGAAAGAGATTCAATTACACTTTTTGATGAGCCTAATCATCAGCAGAAAAAGGAAGCTCAACCAGAGAAACAGCCTGATAGAGTTATAGAAACAGATGAAAGTGTAAAGCCAATATCTGCCCTGATTGAAGAAAATAATGAATCTCCAGCAGTAAAGCCTGCAAAACAAGAGCCACGCGAAAAACAACAACGCGATGATAACCGCCAAAAACAACCTGGCGGTGGCAACCACCACAAAAACGAAAACAGTTATTCTAATTTAGATTTTGATAATGTAATCACCAATGAGGGTGTATTGGAAATTATGCCTGATGGCTATGGTTTCTTAAGATCTGCGGATTACAACTATTTAACTTCTCCTGATGATATTTATGTATCGCAATCACAAATTAAACTTTTTGGTTTAAAAACTGGCGATACTGTTAAAGGAAGTATTCGCCCACCAAAAGAAGGTGAAAAATATTTCCCTTTGGTACGTGTTGAAACTATTAATGGCCGTATACCTGCTGAAGTTCGTGATCGTGTTCCATTTGATTATTTAACACCGCTTTTTCCAACTGAAAAATTAAATTTATTTACGGATAACAGTAATTACTCTACCCGTATTATGGATTTGTTTACCCCGATTGGTAAAGGACAACGTGGTTTAATTGTTGCTCAGCCAAAAACTGGTAAAACTAATTTATTAAAAGAGGTTGCCAACGCAATTGCTAAAAATCACCCTGAGGTTTATTTAATTATCCTTTTAATTGATGAGCGTCCAGAAGAGGTAACTGATATGGCCCGTAGTGTAAGAGCAGAAGTTATTGCTTCTACTTTTGATGAGCCAGCTGAGCGCCACGTAAAAATTGCTAACATCGTTTTAGAGAAATCTAAGCGTTTGGTAGAAAGTGGTCATGATGTGGTTATCCTTTTAGATTCAATTACCCGTTTAGCAAGGGCTTACAATACAACTGCTCCTGCATCTGGTAAAATATTATCAGGTGGTGTTGATGCCAATGCATTACATAAGCCTAAACGTTTCTTTGGAGCGGCACGTAATATCGAAAACGGTGGTTCATTAACTATATTGGCTACTGCGTTAACTGATACAGGTTCTAAAATGGATGAGGTTATTTTCGAAGAATTTAAAGGTACAGGTAACATGGAGTTGCAATTAGACCGCAAATTATCGAACAAACGTATTTTCCCTGCTATTGATATTACAGCATCAAGTACACGCCGTGATGATTTGTTATTGGATAGAGATATTTTACAACGTGTTTGGATTTTACGCAACCACCTTGCAGATATGAACAGCCAGGAAGCAATGGAGTTTGTACAAGCTCAAATTAAAGGCACAAAAAGCAACGAAGAATTCTTAATTTCGATGAACAGCTAAGATAAAGCTTAAAGGTGTAAGGTTAAAGGTTTCCTATTCGGATGCTTAAATCTTACACCTTAAACCCCATACCTTAAACCATGAAAAGGCATATTCCGAATGCGATAACCTGCGCCAACTTATTTTCTGGGTGCATCGGTATCGTTTTTGCATTTAAAGGCGAATTACAGATAACAGCTTATTTTGTGATCCTTTCGGGGATTTTCGATTTTTTTGATGGAATGGTTGCACGCACACTTAATGTAAAATCGAATATTGGCAAAGATTTGGATTCTTTGGCAGATATGGTGAGCTTCGGCTTTTTACCAGGAGTGGTGATGTTTCAACTTCTTAAATCCAGTGATTACACCTCCGAATTTCTCCCTTACCTAGCCTTTTTTATCACCATTTTCTCCGCCCTGCGTTTGGCAAAATTCAACAATGATGAAAGACAAACACAAGATTTTATCGGATTAAATACGCCAATGAACACACTTTTTATATGTTCTTTACCTTTTATAGCTGTAGATTATCCTTCAATTATAAACTCTACAATGCTACTAATTGGGGTTATTGCTATAACCAGCTTTTTGCTAATTAGCGAAATCAAAATATTCTCCTTAAAGTTTAATAATTTAAGCTGGCAAGCTAATAAGGTCAAATTTATTTTCCTTATGCTATCGGCGCTCCTTATTGCAGCCTTAAAATTTGCAGCAATACCATTTGTATTAGTGTTGTATATAGGATTATCCTTTCTACACTTTAGAAATGTAGAAAGTTTATCTAAGTAAATATTAATTTGCAGGAATTATAGCTTCGCCTGAATATCTTTTTTGGCTTCTTCCAGCTGTGTATAAACATGGGCAAGCAATTCCTTAAGTCGGGATATATTTGCAGGAATTACCTCTACATTCTCCTGATTACGGGCATTTTGCTCAATTTCTTGAACAAAATCTTTTATATCATCTCTTCCAATATAACTAAAGGTAGGCTTTATTTTATGTACACTATTGGCAACCATATCCCAATCTTCGTTTGCCAAAGCACTATCCAGCTCCGTTAAATAAACTGGTGTCTGATCAATAAACGTATCAAAAACCTCAATCATAAAAGTTGGGTTATGACCCACCATTTTAATGAGGTAAGATAAATCCAGGGGCTGACTATCTTTTATATCCTGCATGTTACAAATCTAATTAATTACAATTTCTTAACGTCCAAATCGTCAACAATATTTTCAGAAATCTCTAAAATAGTCTTCCCTAAAAGAGGATGAACAACCTCTGCTCCTATTTCTGCCATAGGTTCCATTACAAATTTCCTGTATTGCATTTGAGGATGAGGCACATGCAATTTGTTTTCAATATTTATAATTTCATTGCCAAACAGAATCAAATCAATATCAATTAAGCGTTCTCCCCATTTCTCTTTACGTACACGACCTAGATTTTTTTCTATATCCAGGGCTTTATTTAACACCTCAAGTGGCGATAAATTGGTTTTTATGCTTACAGCCTGATTCAAAAATGCTGGCTGATCTGTTTTACCCCATGCAGCGGTTTCATAAATTGATGATTTAGAAACAATTTCTCCAATTTCATCATTCAAAAGTACTATAGCTTTCTGTAAATTTTCTTCCCGGTTTCCTAAATTCCCCCCTAGTAACAAATAAGCAATTGTGCTATCTAATGCCATATTAAGCGTCGTGTATTTTTATATCTTTACAAAAACAAAATTAAAACATTAAATGAGAGATTTTTTTAAATATCTATTTGCTTCAATGTTAGGTTTTTTCCTTTCTATTGTCATTGTCTGCGTAGTCTTCTTTTTTATAATTGTAGGATTAATAGCATCTGTAAATTCGGATAAAACGGTGACTGTGAGCGAAAACAGTGTACTATTTTTGAACTTAGATCAACCAATTACTGAACGTACTCCAAAAAATTCTTTTGGCAATTTACCAATAGTTGGAAACGAAGGTAAAGATGGAATTGGTTTAAATGACATTCTTAAATCAATTAAAAGAGCAAAAAACGACGACAATATTAAATGTATTTACATAAATGTTAGCAGTCCACAAGCAGGTTTTGCCACCATGCGTGAAGTTAGAAATGCATTAATAGACTTTAAAAAATCTCATAAAAAAATAATTTCTTACAGCGAAGTTTACACGCAAGGTGCTTACTATTTGGCATCGGCTGCAGATAAAGTTTATTTAAATCCAGAAGGTGCACTTGAGTTTAAAGGTTTCAGCTCTCAGTTAACTTTCTTTAAAGGAACTTTGGAAAAATTAGGAATTGAAGCGCAGGTAATTCGTGTAGGTAACTATAAAAGTGCTGTAGAGCCATTTATTTTAGATAAAATGAGTGATTATAACCGCAAGCAGGTTACCGCTTATGTAGGTGGTTTGTACAACACTTTCTTAACAGATATTGCCCAAACCAGAGATATACAAAAAGACAGTTTATATGTTATTGCTGATAAATATAAAATTCAGCAACCAAAAGATGCCCTTAACTATAAAATGGTTGATGGCTTAAAATATAAAGACGAAATTTTAGAAGAACTAAAATCTATTTCCGGCAGATCGAAAAAAGATAATATAAGATCGATTTCTATTAACGATTATGCTCTTAATAACCCAACTAGTGAAGGAACTGACAAAGATAAAGTTGCGGTAATTTATGCCAATGGCGAAATTAATGGCGGTGAAGGTTCTGATAATGAGATAGGTTCCGAACGTATTTCAAGAGCAATTAGAAAAGCCCGTTTAGATGATGATATTAAAGCAATAGTTTTAAGGATTAATTCTCCGGGTGGCAGTGCCTTGGCATCTGATGTAATTTGGAGAGAGGTAATTTTAACTAAAAAAATAAAACCTGTTATTGCTTCATTTGGTGATGTTGCCGCTTCTGGTGGTTATTATATTGGTTGTGCTGCCGATAGCATTTTTGTGCAACCTAATACCATTACAGGCTCAATTGGTGTATTTGGTATTATTCCAAATTTTCAAAACTTAATGACAAACAAACTGGGAATCACTTTTGATGGCGTTAAAACTGGTGAGTTTGCAGATATTATGAGCACAAATCGCCCGATGACGAGTAGCGAAAGGTTTATCATCCAAAATGAATTAAACAGAATTTATAGTGGTTTTGTTAGTCGCGTTGCAGATGGTAGAAAGAAAAGCAAAACTTATATTGATAGCATTGGCGGTGGCCACGTTTGGATTGGAACAGATGCTGTTCAAATTGGTTTAGCAGATCGTATTGGAAGTTTTAATGATGCAATTACTTCCGCAGCCAAAAAAGCAAATATCAAAAATTATAAAATAGTAGAATATCCAGAAGTGATTGATCCTTTAAAATCTTTCCTTTCTGAAAGCACAGATAAAATTAAAACTTATTATACTAAACAAGAACTTGGCGACAACTATCCTATTTACCAACAGATGAAAAAGGTGGTTACCAGATCTGGTATTCAAATGAGAATGCCTTTTGAAGCGGTAATTAAGTAATAAAAAAAAGAGTCATTTTTAAGGGCAGTAGAAATATCTATTGCCCTTTTTATTTTTCTACTTAATCAATTTCCATTCAGGGTGCAGGGTTAAATAAGTTTCATTCACTGATTTACGTTTTGGATGTACCGTTAAGGCAACACTCTTCTTATTTACGATCTCAAACCCAATTCCATCAGGCTTCGAATCATAAATAAAAATGGTATCCTGATTTTGATCTAAATATGTCGACACTTTCTCCATCGCCGGAAATTTTAATGCAAGGTCATTAAGCGTTCTTCCAGTTCCAAAACCATCCTGTGTTTTATAAAGGGCTGAGGTAACTCTAATTTGTTTAACATCCTTTACCACCATATTGCTATCGCGATAAGAAGAGTAAATTGCAAACTCATCTTTTTTATCACCCTTTAAAGCCTTACCATACCAAATACCCCAAGCTTTACCCATTGCAGCATCGCCACCATCGGCATTACCCATTTTTTTTGACACTTGCTGCATATCCTCTCCAATGGATATTTGCCCAACTGAAGTGCCCGGAACAATTAAAAATTGCTCATTAACAATTTTACCCGGACCGGATTCGATACTTGCAATAGAATCTCTTTTGTGACCAGAATTGGTTGATGATTGGCATGCGGCTAAACTCGCAGTAAGCCCTAAAACAAAGATTTTAAATGTTCTCATCAAGAATTTTATTTTGTTATCTAATATTATTTTAACAATATATTATCCAAATTGTGTTTGGAAATTGATAACAGCGAATAAACTTCAGTCTTTATTTTCTAATTTTACAGACTTATGGAGAATAAAACCATCGCCCGCACCCTTCGTCTCTTATCGCAATTAATGGAATTGCATGAAGAAAATCCTTTTAAAATTAAATCGGTTGCCAATGCTTATTTTAAGGTTGATAAATTACCGTTCGCCTTAAAAGATAAACCGTTAAATGAAATTGATCAGATTGATGGAATTGGCAAAGGCTTGGCATCAAAAATTATTGAACTGCTGCAAACAGGTACTTTACAAGAATTAAATGATATTGTTGAAAAAACACCCGTGGGTGTGGTCGAAATGCTTGCGATAAAGGGTATTGGACCTAAAAAAATATTAATTATTTGGCGTACACTCGGCATTGAAAGTATTGGCGAGCTTTATTATGCCTGTAATGAAAATCGATTGATTGAAGCCAAAGGCTTTGGCTTAAAAACGCAGGAAGAAATTAAAAAAGCGATTGAATTTAAACTTGCTGCTAATGGCAGATTTTTATATGCACAGGTACAAAATTTCGCTAATTTACTTTTTACACAGTTATCAGAATGGTTAATTAAAGTAGATTTAAATGCATCACTAGGCTTTGCCGGACAATATCGTCGCTGTTGCGAAATTATCGATGAATTAGAATTTGTAATCGGTGGAGAACAACTATCTGATATAATCGAATCCTTAAATACCTTTGAACCCGTTTCTTTTATTCAGACTGAAAATTCATTTATAGCTACAACTGAAACAGGATTAAGAATAAAACTTCAGCTGGTAGAAAAACCATTATTTTACCTAGAATGGTTTAAGCAAACTGGAAACAATGAGCATGTTGAAAAAGTATTGAAACTTGCTGGCTCAGGTCCATTTACAGATGAAAAAGATATTTATAACAAAGCAGGATTAGCTTTTATTGAACCTGAACTAAGGGAAGATTTCGACGAGATAGAACTGGCAAAGGAAAACAAATTGCCAACTTTAATTACTTATGCAGATTTAAAAGGGAGTTTGCACAATCACTCTACCTGGAGCGATGGTGTGCATACACTTGAAGAAATGGCGCTTTATTGTAAAAATGAGTTAAAATTGGAATACCTTGGTATTTGCGATCACTCTAAAACTGCTGTTTATGCAAAAGGCTTAAATGAGCAACGAGTATTTGGGCAGCACCAGGAAATTGATGAATTGAATAAAAAATTAGCTCCTTTTAAAATCTTTAAAGGTATTGAGAGTGATATTTTAAGCGATGGATCATTAGATTATTCTGATGAAATTTTAAAAACTTTCGATTTTGTTGTGGCTTCCGTTCACAGTAACTTAAGGATGGATGAGGAAAAAGCTACAAATCGTTTATTAAAAGCGATTGAAAATCCTTACACAACTATTTTGGGGCACCCAACTGGCAGATTATTATTAAGCCGTGCCGGATATCCAATAGATTATAAAAAAATTATAGATGCCTGCGCTGCAAACAATGTAGTTATAGAAATTAATGCCAATCCATTACGTTTAGATTTAGATTGGCGCTGGCACCGATATGCATTAGAAAAAGGGGTTTTACTTTCTGTTAATCCAGATGCACACCGTACTGAAGGGTTTTATGATATGCATTATGGTATTTTAGTAGCGCGTAAAGGTGGCTTAAGCGCAGATAAGTGCTTAAATGCATTTTCTCTTGATGAGATTTCTAATTATTTTAATAAAAGATTACTTAAATAAAATTCGCCGTATTTAAATAGAAATTGAAGCGCTAATAAACGATAAAAGGCATCAAGTGAAAAAGTAGGGGAACGTAATTAACAACTGACTGCTGTTTATTTTCGCTAAGTTTTGTTTGTTCTCATTACGTAGCTGGTTATTCTTGCTAAGCATTAGAATTTGGAAATGAACGCTTTGGTGTGCATGGCAATTGAAGTCAGGCTTTTACACTGTATCCCGATAGAAAAAATCGGGATGCCGTTTCAATCCTGTTTAGATACAAAGTTTGTGCGCTTATTGATGCTCTTGTTAAATAAACCTGACCGACCGCGGTATCCCGATTTTTCTATCGGGATTTAGCAAAGGGCGGGACTGCATGAGCCAAAAGCTACTGACAATAATTTCCAAAAAATAATTCGCTTCTAATCTTGTGACTTTGCAATTCGGAGGTTTTTATGAGCTTCGGATTGCACCTTAATACTTATATTTGCCCCTGCTAATAATTAAATTTTAGCTGGTAATTAAAATTTAACATGGCCAGAAATACAACAAAGGTACTTGAAGATAAAATACTCAATCCAGACAATCTAAAAGAAAAGATCGACGGCTGGAAAAGTAATAATCAAAAAATTGTTTTTACAAACGGATGTTTTGATTTGCTTCATCCTGGGCATGTTGCATATTTAAATGAAGCGGCAAGTTTGGGCGATAAACTTATTATTGGTTTAAATACTGACGCATCTGTTAGGAAGATTAAGGGAGAAACCAGACCTGTAAACAATGAATTTAGCAGAGCACAATTACTCGCAGCCATGTTTTTTGTAGATGCAGTTATTCTTTTTGATGAAGATACACCACTTAAATTAATTAATACAATTGAGCCTGATGTACTTGTAAAAGGTGGCGATTATAAAATTGAAACCATTGTTGGTGCAACAGAAACGCTTAAAAAAGGCGGAAAAGTAGAAGTACTTTCTTTTTTACCAGGATACTCCTCTACTGCCATTATTGAAAAAATAAAAAACGAGGGCTAATTTGAATACACCTACAAAAATTTTAGTCATAAGGTTTAGCTCAATGGGTGATATTATTTATACTACACCCGTTGTACGCTGCTTAAAAGAACAAATACCCGGTGCTGAAATCCATTTTTTAACCAAAAAGGAATTTCAATACATTTATCAAAACAACCCTTATTTAACTAAATTACATACCTTAAAAGCAACGCTTAAGGAAACAATTGCAGATATTAAACAAGAGAAATTTGATTTAATTGTTGATCTGCATAATAATTTACGCACTTCTATCATTAAGTTATCTACTAATATCCCTGCTCTAACTTATAAAAAAGATAGACTGAGCAAGCTCTTTGTTTTAAAATTTAGATGGACGAGTTTTATAGACCCAAGGCATTTGGTAGAAAGATACTTGGATACAGTAAAATCTTTAGGCGTAAAAAACGACAATAAACCTATTGATTATTACATTTCCAAGGAATATAGTTTAAGTGAGTTTTTACCTGAAAGCCACCAGCAAAAGTTTGTAACTTTTATTATTGGTGCAACGCATTTTACTAAGCGATTGCCAAATGATAAGATTATAGAAATTTGTAAAGGGCTTAATCTTCCAATCGTACTGTTGGGCGGTCCGGATGTTAAAGATAACGCCGAAGTTATTAAAAATGCTGTTGGCAATAATGTTTATAGCACTTGCGGAATAACCAACCTCGATCAATCTGTTTTTCTGGTTTCTAAAGCGCATAAAGTAATTGGTTTTGATACAGGATTAACACATATTTCTGAAGCTTTTAATAAGCCTCTTGCTTCTATTTGGGGCGGTACAACACCCGATTTGTTGGGCGTACAACCGTATAAAATTACCGATTCTTTAATTGCTGGAGTAGATTTAGACTGTCGCCCATGCTCAAAATTTGGTTTAGAAAAATGCCCATTAACACATTTTAAGTGCATGAAAAACATTCCGAATGAAATGGTTGTTGATTTTATTAATAAATAGAGCGTATGAAACAATTATTATTGGTTAGGCACGGAAAATCAGATTGGGGAACGGCAGCACAAACAGATTTTGAAAGACCTTTGAATAAAAGAGGGAAAGAAAACGCACCAGAAATGGCTGATCGGCTTTTAAAGCGTGGTTTCAAATTTGATTTGATGGTAAGCAGTCCTGCAAACAGAGCCATTACTACAGCTAAATATTTTGCCGAAGCTTACAAAACAGAGGATATTCAGCTTGAAAAAGCCATTTATGAAGCCAACACAACTACTTTACTTAAAGTTGTTAATGCTTTTAACGATAATGCTAGTACTGTAATTATGTTTGGTCACAATCCTGGTTTTACTGATTTTGCTAACGAATTGTGTGATGCAAACATTTACAATATCCCTACTGCAGGCATGGTTTTAATTACCTTTCCTTTTGAATCCTGGAAAATGGTTAGTCGTGGTACAGGAGAAATGGTTTTCTTTGATTACCCAAAAAATAGTGATGAAATGTAGCTGATTGCTTCATTGAGAATCTGAAATATTAAAGCTTCGCGTTACTTAAACCCGATTGAACGGATGCACCGATTTTTCATCGTGCAGGAGGAAAAGCGGGACTGGTAAGGCCAAAACGCACTAAAACAATCATTTTCAAAATAAAAAGCGCACTATTTCTGATTATTTTATAACAAATCGACTAAAATTATAGCAGATTCAAATATTTATTTATCTTTGAGTACATAAAAACGAAATCTGGCAATAGACATTTCGGTGAATTCATAACCTAAACTCCTCTGGTTATTTCATAATTCGTATCGCCGGGTTCTTTATCTATTAATTTATCCATACATGAATTTTGATTATAACACTACACGCAGTCATCTGATTTTATCGGAATATGGCCGTAACGTACAAAACATGGTGAAGTATATTTGCGAATTACCAACCATTGAAGAACGTAATAAATATGCTCAGGCGGTTATCGACCTGATGGGCTTTTTACAACCGCATTTACGTGATGTGGCAGATTTTAAGCACAAACTTTGGGATCATTTACACATTATTTCTGGCTATCAGATTGATGTTGATAGCCCTTATCCAAAACCTTTGATTGAAAATGCTTACATAAAACCAGCACATATCGGTTATCCGCAGCAAAGAATTACCTATAAACATTATGGTAAAACTGTTGAAACGCTGATTGAGAAAGCTATGCGTGAAGAAAATCCTGAGCAGAAAAAAGCTATGGTACAGGGAATCGCCAATTTTATGAAAATGGCTTATGTTACCTGGAATAAAGACAATGTATCTGATGAAACTATTTTAAAGGATTTGCACGATTTATCTGGTGGTTTATTACGCTTAGAAGAAAATGTAAATTTAGCTAAGGTTGAGTTTAGACAACAAAATCCTCGTCAGAACAATAACAACAACCGCGGAAGAAACAATAATAACAATGGTAAAAATCGCCAGAATAATAACAACAACAACCGCAGACCAAACAACAACAATAAACCTAAATATTAATTGATTAAAAGAAATTTTAATCATGTCTGTAAAACTAAACCATTGAAATTTAATTTCTTTAATAAACAGACCGGCATTAATTAAAAAATATATGAACGCATTTGAAATAACAGGCGGAATTAAATTAAAAGGCGAAATTACTCCCCAAGGCGCCAAAAACGAGGCTTTACAGATTTTATCAGCTGTATTGTTAACAGAAAAGAAAGTAACCATCAGTAATATCCCCGATATTAAGGATGTAAATAAGTTGATTGAGTTATTAGGCGATCTTGGTGTTATTGTTGAGCGAATTAATAAAGATACTTACACTTTTGAAGCCAAAAATATTGATTTAAACTTTTTCGAATCAGAAACTTTTAAAGCTAAAGGCGGTGGTTTGCGTGGATCAATTATGATTGTTGGCCCTTTATTGGCACGTTTTGGTAAGGCAGCAATCCCTAAACCAGGTGGTGATAAAATTGGTCGTAGAAGATTAGATACTCACTTTATTGGTTTCGAAAAATTAGGTGCTAAATTTGTTTACGATAGCAAAAAAGCATTTTTTAACGTTGATGCAACCAATTTACAGGGTGCCTACATTTTATTGGATGAAGCATCTGTAACGGGAACGGCTAATATTGTTATGGCTGCTGTTTTAGCAAAAGGTACAACCACTATTTACAACGCAGCATGCGAGCCTTATTTACAGCAACTTTGTAAAATGCTTAATCGCATGGGCGCAAAAATTTCTGGTATTGGCTCTAACTTATTAACCATTGAAGGTGTTAAGGTTTTAGGTGGTACTGAACATAGAATGTTGCCTGACATGATCGAAATTGGATCTTTTATTGGTCTAGCAGCCATGACTGAATCAGAAATTACGATTAAAAATGTTTGTTATGATGAATTGGGCGTTATTCCAGAAGTTTTTAAAAAACTAGGTATCAAACTAGAGCGCAGAGGTGATGACATTTATGTTCCTTCGCAAAAACACTATGAGATTGATACCTTTATTGATGGATCTATCTTAACTATTGCAGATTCTCCTTGGCCAGGCTTTACACCTGATTTATTGAGCATTGTTTTGGTTGTAGCTACACAAGCGAAAGGAAATGTGTTAATACATCAGAAAATGTTTGAAAGCCGTTTATTCTTCGTGGACAAATTAATTGATATGGGTGCCCAAATTATTCTTTGCGATCCACACCGTGCAACCGTTAATGGTATTGATAAAAAATACAAACTTCGTGGTATTAGCATGACTTCTCCTGATATTAGAGCTGGAGTTTCATTATTAATTGCTGCTTTATCTGCCGAAGGTAAATCGACTATTTATAACATAGAACAAATTGAACGCGGTTATCAGGATATCGACACTCGTTTACGTGCATTAGGCGCTCAAATTAAGCGTGTAAACGCTGATGCTCCAAGTCACTAGTAAGGTTGAGGATTTAAAGGCGGAAGGTTTAAGGTAAAACCCACCGCTAAAATATCGATTATAAAAAATGCTCAAGTAAAAACTTTACTTGAGCATTTTTTATAGCTTTTCGTCATTGCGAGGCACGAAGCAATCTTAATGCTTTGGCTTAGCCTCCTGGCAAGTGTTGTAAGATTGCTTCGTGCCTCGCAAAGGACGACAGTATTAGAATTTAACTAACCTGATATTGCATTAATAATATCGTATTGAGTAATAATTTCAATTTTACCAGATTCATCTTCAACTAAAACAGCCGAATTTTCTTTATTAATCATCGAAGAAATTTTATCTATCGAAGTATTTAAATCAACAAAGGGAAATGTAGCAGTCATAATTTCGGCAACTGGTGCAGATTTTAATCCAGGATTTTCTAATAAAGCGGTTAAAATATCACTTTCAGCAATTTTACCAACAATCATACCTTGTTGTGTAACTGGAATTTGTGATATATTCATGGATTTAATAGTATTGATTGCTTCTAAAACAGTCTTTTGAGCATCAAGCGTTACAATTTCGGTAGTATCTTTTTTAGCAAGGATAGATTTAGCTGTAAGCTTTTCATCTTGTAAAAATCCTCTTTCACGCAACCAATCCTCGTTATACATTTTCCCCATATAACGGCTTCCATGATCGTGGAAAATCACAACAACTACATCTTCAGGTTTTAATTTATCCTTTAACTGAAGTAATCCGGCAATGGCAGCACCTGCAGAATTTCCTACAAATATGCCTTCTTTGCGTGCAATATCTCTGGTCATTAAGGCCGCATCTTTATCCGTTACTTTTTCGAACAAATCAATCACATCAAAATTAACGTTAGCAGGTAAAAAGTCTTCACCTATACCTTCAGTGATGTATGGATAAATTTCGTCCTTATCAAAAATGCCTGTTTCTTTATATTTTTTAAATACTGAACCGTAAGTATCAATTCCCCAAATTTTAATATTAGGATTTTGTTCTTTTAGATATTTTCCTGTTCCAGAAATAGTTCCACCAGTACCAACACCAACTACCAAATGGGTAATTTTACCTTCAGTTTGCTTCCAAATTTCAGGACCAGTTTGCTCGTAATGCGCTTGTGAATTGGCCAAATTATCGTATTGATTTGGTTTCCAAGAATTTGGAACTTCACGCTCCAAACGAGAAGAAACTGAATAGTAAGACCGTGGATCTTCTGGTTCTACATTGGTTGGGCAAACAATTACCTCAGCACCAAAAGCACGTAAAGCATCAACTTTTTCTTTAGATTGTTTATCTGTTGTAGTAAAAATACATTTGTAACCTTTGATAATAGCAGCCATTGCTAATCCCATGCCGGTATTGCCAGATGTTCCTTCAATAATAGTACCGCCTGGTTTTAACTTACCGCTCTTTTCTGCATCTTCAATCATTTTAACAGCCATACGGTCTTTAATTGAATTACCTGGGTTGGTCGTTTCAATTTTTGCTAAAATTGTTGCAGGGGTTGATTTCGTTATTGTATTTAATTTTACCAGGGGCGTATTGCCGATGGTTTCTAAAATATTATTATACCACATGCCACAAAATTAAGCAATGACATTAAGTATTTTATAAATTAATATATAATTAAAATATAATTTCGAAATTTTAATTTAATAAAAATTAAATTCTTTAATCTATTATTATGATAGGCATTATAGATTGATTATTGGGCAAATCCAATTATTACATTTACGCAATTTTGTAAATTTTGCCTGGTAATGAAACGATTATACCTTGCATCTCCAAAGTTAGTACAACAATTGCTAGCTTACTTTGCTGTATATTTAATTCAATTGCAAGTTCATCTATCGCTTTCTGTCCTTTCAACAAAATATCAACAACTTTTTGTTCATTGGCTGTTAAATCCAAGTGCAGGGATATTTGAGGTTTTTTGGTTACTACTTGCTCGTCCCAACCTAAATAATAAATTAAATCTTTGGCATTATTAATTAATCCTGCTCTATTAGTCTTAATCAAAAAATTGCATCCTTCAGAAAAAGCATCATTTGTACGCCCAGGAAATGCATAAACATCCCTATTATAAGAATTTGCGATTTCTGCGGTAATGAGCGCTCCACCTTTTTTTGAAGCTTCAACAATAACAGTTACATCAGATATGCCCGCAATGATGCGGTTTCTTTGTGGAAAATTTTGACGGTCAGGGTTGGTTAATATTGGAAACTCTGTAAGCAAACCACCATTTAGCACCATATTTTGGGCAATACTTTTATGCAATTTTGGATATAAGCGATCTAATCCATGACCTAAAACACCAATAGTTTGCACATTATTGCTAATACATTCCTTGTGCACTGCAATATCAATTCCATAAGCAAGGCCACTAACCACCAATGCATTGTAAGGTTCTAAAACTTCTACTAGTTGCTGGCACAATGCTTTACCATAAGGCGTAGCATTCCTAGTGCCTACCACACTAACTATCCGTTGCTGATTTAAATTGGCATTTCCTTTAAAATACAAAAGAATTGGCGAATCAAAACAGTTTTTAAGCCGTTTGGGATAGTTTTCATCAGAAAAGAACAAAACTTCGATCCCATGTTTCTGAACAAAGTCGAGTTCTTCTTCTGCCCTCTTTAAAGCATTTGTTCCTAAAATTGCTTCAACTGTTTTTTCCCCTATTCCTGGTATTTTCAACAGCTGTTTTTCAGTTGCTGAAAATACATTTTCGGCGTTGCCACAATAGGCCAGCAAGTTTTTAGCCGTAGCTTGCCCAACGCCTTTAATAAAGGTTAATGCAATTTTATGGAGCGTACTCATTAATTTTTAAGTTAAGGTAAATAAATGCTTGGGATGATTTATTGCCTTACTGGCCACTTAAAAATCGATATCTATTAAGCTTTTGAGCGGAATATGAATATTATTTTTTAATTGGATATATTTTTCTGAAACTGCCCAAACGGTGGTATCAACGCGTTTTGGACCAATTGTAGTGTTAAAGGTTATAACGGCTTTACCTTTAAACTCATTACCTAATCTTTCTACTGTTGCTAATTTTTCTTTAATTTCTTCTGAATGATCTTCTTTAGCACTTATAATGTTTAAATAACTGATGTGTTCTTTCTCTATTAATTCTACTGGCATGGTGTCTCTTTAACGATTAATGTTAAACAAGCTTATCAAATTTTAATAAGTTATACAACTTTTAAACGTTTTAAATTGTAAAATTTATACAACAAAAAATGCCCGGATTTTTGTTTTAACCGGGCATTTATCTGTTATTAATAATTTACTTTTTAAGAGTAGGCGTTCTCATTTCTACCATTCCTTTAAATTCATGATCTGATAACTCAACACGGTTTACTTGGGTATCTGATACCCCAGAAGTGCTTCCTAACTTATTAGTTTGAGCAAGTGAGAAATTACCGTAATTACTGTAATAAAGTGCCTGTGATAATAAACTTTCGCTGGTATCCCCAAAGTCTGCAGCCATATCATCAGTAACGGTTTTATCAACAGCCATTCCATTAAAATAATCGCCGAAATTAACGGAATTTTTGGTTTGAAACTGTGGAATATATAAATCACTTTTATTAATTCGGATAGAGAAAAACCCTACAGGCTTACCGTACGTGTTACTTCCAATTAGTTTAACATCCATTACTGGTTTTAAATTGTTAATCAACAATTCACTTGCAGAGGCTGTATTATTGGTAACCAGAAAATAAACTCTTGTCAAGTTATTTACAGTTCCACGCTTTTTAAAAACCTCTTGATTTCCTGCTGCCTGAGTTGGTTTATAAGAATTATCAAACATAGAATACAGTGTACCTTGATAATAGAATTTTTGGTTTTCTAAAATGGTAGCCTTCCCATCCTGCATGGTTTGATTAAAATACGTGGTATACATTACCTTTCCATTCTGTGATGGTGGAGCGATAAAATTGGTAAAAGCATCCGCAGTAGATACAGAACCTCCTCCATTATAACGTAAATCAACAATTAATTCAGTAATTCCATCTGCCGCAAAAGCTTTAAAAGCTGCATCAAGCTTAGGTAGTGCATTTGTTGTAAAACTGTTAAAAACAATGTAACCTATCTTTTTCGAGCCTACAGTATATGTTTTTGTAAACAATACTGGATTAATAACATAGTTTTCACGCGTTATAGTTACATCAAATGCATTGCCATCCATGGGTACAAGTGTTAATGAAACAGTAGGATTTGACCCAAAAATAGCACCATTCAAAAAATCAAGATTAGCCTTGCCTCTTGTAACATTTGGACTTCCATTCACTTTTGAAATTCTATATCCTCTTTTTACATTTTGCTTATCAGCCGGCGATCCTGGATAAACATACTTGATTCTTAAAACATCATTATTATCAAAGTTTGCAGAAAAGCCATAATCTCCACTAACACCGCTCAATTGTGTTGCAATAGTACCATCATCAATAAATGAATACTTATCCTTGTTACCATTACTTTTTAAAGCACGAATTGCAGCTACAACATTTTCATTAGAACTATATTGGCGAGGGTTAAAATCATCATACGATGGCATCCCAACATTCCAAAAATAAGTTTGCTTAGCATAAAGAAAGATAGAATCTCTTGTTAAAAGGTTTCTATCCTTTGTTGGCGTTTGAAGATTATTGGTTTCTGGAATTGTCGGAGTATTTTCTTCTGGCTGACTACTATTTTTCTTACATGATGAAGTAAAACCCAGAACGACAACTAAAGCGCACAAACAAATCCTTTGTGCAATAGATTTTCTAAACATATTTACCTGTAAATTTCTTGTGACACAATATACGGCAAATTAATTAATTTAGATTGTTGTGCATCCAAATTATTTGTACCAACAACTAACACTTCATTTTCGGTTAAATTGTTGCTAGCCAATATGCTTCCAAATATTTGAGATTTCGGTAAATTTAGTTCATCAGCGAAAAAAACGGTTAAATATTGCTCTAATCCATTCCATTCCGTTTGTTTAATTTTATTAAGTTGCTCTTCAGGGTTTCCGCTTGTAACGATAAAAATTTTCTTCCTTTCTATTACAAGTTCCTGCAAAAACTCAAGCATATTTTTATACAAAAGTAGCTTTAATGGTAATCTGGCATTTTGATGGAGTAAATCAAAATTATTTCGGTAGGTTTTATCGAGATCGAATTTTACAGCAGCCTTTTCAAAAATTCCAATCTCACCTTCATTCTCATAAGTTAAACGCATAAACTCAATAATTTCCTGCGCATTTTTCTGCTCGGTATATTCTATAAATTGAGCAAAAAGATAATAAACCTGAAGCAAATAATCTTTTGCTGGAAAAAGTACGTCATCCAGTTCAAATATTACAATTTTCTTGTCTTCAGCATATTGATATCCATCCATATCTATATTGTAAAAAGTTTAAAATTTGTAGTGTCGTCATTAAAACCAAATATTCCGTTCAAATCCACCTCAATATTATCAGGCATTATCTTATTGGTTGTAAAAATTAACTCTCCATGAATAAAAACGGCGAAATCGTTGTATTTCACAGCATCTGTATTAATATAATCACCAACTTTTTCTAAAGAAGGTAACAGTACTTGAATACCATATTCATTAAATAAAACCGCCGATTTTGCCAATGGCTCAATTTCATAATCGTGCAGTGGAATAATAGAATCTATTGATTCAGTGATGCAAAAATTTAATAAAATATGTGCGATGCTATCTTTATTAACCGCACCCAATGATGCAAATCCATAGTTTTCAGTAAGTATTCCTGGCACATCTCCATAATCTGCAAGTAGCACAAAATGACCAGGAAAAGCTTTTAATAGTTTTAATGTTTTAGCGTTATTACCGCCCGTGATAAGTATTTTCAAAGTATTTGAATCTATTTTTAATTTTGAATGAGTGAATGTTTTGATGCTCATTCATTAACTCTATAATTATTAAATTTACTAAACAATTAATCCATCTTTCATGCTCACCACACGATCGCTTGTTTTTGCCAAGTGTTCATTATGGGTTACAATAACGAAAGTTTGCTTAAAATTATCTCTTAAACTTACAAATAGCTGATGTAGAGCAGCGGCATTTTCAGAATCTAAATTACCCGAGGGTTCATCTGCCAAAACAATTGAAGGTTTGTTTATTAATGCTCTGGCAATGGCTACACGCTGTTGCTCGCCACCAGAAAGTTGATTCGGTTTGTGATCTGCACGATCTTTTAAGCCAAATAAATCTAAAAGCTCTAATGCCCTTAACTCAGCCTGCTTCTTATTTGTTTTAGCTATAAACGCTGGAATACAAATATTTTCCACCGCACTAAACTCTGGCAATAAATGATGAAATTGAAAAACAAAACCTATATTTTGGTTGCGAAAGTTGCTAAGCGAATTACCATTTAAGGTACTAATAGTTGTTCCTTTAAGCTCTACTACACCTTTATCTGGCTTATCTAAAGTGCCCAATATATGTAGTAATGTACTTTTACCTGCACCTGATGGCCCAATTATGCTCACAATTTCCCCCTCTTCTACTTCAAAATTTACCCCCTTCAAAATGGATAAATCTCCATATGATTTTCTTATTCCTGTGGCTTTTAGCATGGCTCAAATTTACTAAAAAAGCTTAAAGACGAAAGCTCAGAACATAATTGAAATATTTGTTAAAATAAAGTTTGGAGTTTTCAATTTCTTATTTAACTTTGAAAAACAAAGCACTTTTAAAATGAGCAATACAGAAGAACAATTAAATGCGTTAAAGGATATCAGACAGATGATGGATCGCTCCTCTCGTTTTATATCTTTAAGTGGTTTATCAGGCGTTTTTGCAGGTGCAATTGCACTTATTGGAGCTTATTTTGCTAATGATGAAATTGATAAATTTATAAATAAACGCGGCTATGCTTACGGGGTAACTGGCGAAATAGATTTAGAATTTAATTTGGTTAAACTAGGTTTAATTGTTTTAATTGTGGCATTGGCGGGTGGTATTTTGTTTACTTATAGAAAAAGTCAAAGAAATAATTTACCCATGTGGGATAAAACTTCTAAAGCTCTTCTAGCAAATTTAGCCATTCCTTTGGTGGCAGGAGGCTTATTTATCATCGCTTTGCTCATTAACCACCCAAATACTTATAGTATTATTGCTCCATCTTGTTTAATATTTTATGGTTTAGCCTTAATTAATGCAAGCAAATATACTTACAGCGATATTCGATATTTAGGCTTATGCGAAGTTATTTTAGGCACAATATGCATGTTTTACGTAGGTTACGGGCTATTTTTTTGGGCTATTGGTTTCGGCGTTCTGCACATTATTTACGGACTTTTAATGTATTTTAAATACGAAAGAGGTAACTAAGATGAAGAACCCAATAGCAGATCTAAATAAAATATTCGACAGCAGAATAAGGCTGGGTGTAATGTCTATGCTAATTGTTAATAATGATATTTCTTTCAATGATTTAAAGCAAATGCTTGAATTAACCGATGGAAACCTGGCCTCGCACCTCAATACTTTGGAACAAGCAGAGTTTATTAAAGTGCATAAGGGGTTTATCGGGCGCAAAACCAGTACTACCTATTCTATTACCGAATTGGGTAAACAGGCTTTTAAATCACATTTGGATGCACTTGAAAAAATGATAAAAAAATTATAGTCTATTTTTTTTAATTATTCACTTTGAAAAACAAAGCACTTTTAAAAATGAAAAACAACAACGATCCCGTAATTATTTACATGAGCAAACAGGTTTCTATTTATTCTGCCGGAATTGGCACTTTAATTCTTCTTTGCTTCCTAATTAGCCGAGCGGATGGTTTAATGTTTCTTGGACTTACGTACATTTTTTTCGCCTTAATTATTAATTCAGTATTCTTTTTAATACTTCTCTTCGAGTGCTTCAGGAGCAAAGAATATTGGAGAAAAATTGTTGCCACCATGCTTTTCATGCTTTGTAACATTCCTTTAAGCCTTTTATACTGCTTCTTAGCACTTACCATAAACTCTAATTTCAATAACCTATAACAATGAAAACTAAATCCAACTACCTCCTCCTTGCTGCTTTGTTTGGCGGAGTTTTATTCAACCTTTTATTCTGGACGCAAAGATTAGCGCTTAATCTTTTAATCTACAGCGTATTTATTTTAATCATCACCTATTTTAATAAAGAGGTAAATCATGGCACCAAGTATAAAATTTATGGTTTAGCTCACTTAATTGCAGCTATATTGGTTGTAATTAACAATTCTGATTTAACCATTGTTACCTACTACATTAGCATGCTTTTATTGGTTGGGTTTAGTCATTACCCAAAAATAAGAACTGTTTATACAAGTATTTTAGCCACATTAATACAAATTATAACTGTTCCATTTAGCTTTTTAAACAAATTATCATTCGTTCAAATTGGCAGATTTAAATTGATGCCCATCCTTAGACCAATTAAATACATTATCCTGCCTGTAATTATTGTTGCAATTTTTGCTGGCATATATAGTGCTGCTAATGATGTATTTGCAAATTATTTGGAACTATTTTTAACTCACATTTCAAACTTTCTTTACAATACTTTCAGCTTTATTTTTAAAGATATTAGCTTACCGAGATTATTCCACACCGTATTCGGGATTATTTTAACCGGTGGTTTATTAATTACTTTTTATAACAAAAGACTTGAAAATGCCGAAAGCAAATGCAAGGAGCAACTTTTAAGAATTAGAAGTCGCTTTAAAAAGTCAAGTGTATGGATGGAATTAATTCAAACCTTTAGCGGCAATATAACTACGCGTAAAACTGCGTTAAAAACAGAATATATTATTGGTGTTATTTCTTTTGTAGGGCTTAATTTACTTCTGCTAAGTCTAAATTTAATTGATATTACCACACTTTGGTTTGGCTATAAACCATCAGGCAATTTTTCTTCTGATTTACATCAAGGCACAAACGCTTTAATTTTCAGTATTGTAATGGCAATGGCAGTGATTCTATACTTTTTCAGGGCTAATCTTAATTTTTATAGCAAAAGCAAAACCCTAAAATTACTGGCTTATACGTGGATGGTTCAAAACATGATTCTTATTATTTCGGTTTTCATCCGCGATGCTTATTATATCGAATTTTATGGCTTAACACATAAAAGAATTGGTGTTTTAGTTTTCGCTATCTTATGCATTATTGGCTTAACTACGGTTTATTTAAAAGTTGCAAAACAAAGAACGCTATTCTATCTATTTAAGGTTAATGGTAATATTTGGTTTATATTATTATTGGCTTTCAGCACCATAAACTGGGATGTTTTAATTGTGAAATACAATTTTTCGAAGGCAGATCAAATTGCTATTGATCCTGACTATATGCTTTCTTTATCAGAAAAAACGCTTCCAATTTTAGATCAAAACCGGAAAAAACTGATAGTGTTTCCTTCTTTCATCCCAAAAGGGGAAGTAATTGTACGCTCAACAGACGATCAGATTTTAACCCGCCTTGATAACAAAATTGGTTATTTCACTGATCGTTATCAAAAAACAACCTGGTTATCATGGAATTTACAGGATTGGAATACAGCCGAATATTTTGGCTTGAATAAACTTAAATGAAAAAGTATCATAAAATATTAATTATGGTATTGGCACTTTTTGCCTTGCTATGGTTTGTGCTTAATCAATTAATACATTCTATTTTCAACCTTACACTAAACGAGCCACACATAAAATAAGATGTTATGAAAATACATAGCTCAATTTACTGGAAAAATTATTTCACCAGCAACTCTAAAAATAAAAGAGTGGATTGGTCATTAAATCCAAACCTAACAGATGTTGAAAGAAAGAACATTTTAAAATCTTTACAGGCCTGGCAACTCGGAGAAACATCTGAAGGCGAGCACCTGTTGCACGCCTCAAAAAAATATGCTGCTACAATTGGTGATAATGAATATCCAAATGCAGTAAAGCTTTTTATTAAGGAAGAACAAAAACATGGTAATAACCTGGGGCAATACCTTGATTTAATTAAAGAACCCAGGATAAAAAAGGATTGGGGCGATACACTTTTCAGAAAAATTAGATATTATAATACAAATATGGAGTTATGGACCATTGCAGTAATTACAGTAGAAAGTGCGGCACAAATATTTTATCAGGCACTTAAAGATGCTACAAACTGTACCTTACTGAAACAGATTTGCACAGACATTTTAATTGATGAAGCCGCCCATATTACTTTTCAGAAAGAACGGTTATATATCATTTTCAATAATAAAACTGCATTTTCCAAATGGCTTGCTTACTATGCCTATTCTTTCTTTTACATCTGTACGAGTATTGTAGTATGGTTCGGACATAAAAAATTATTTAAAGCTGGTAAACTCAATTTCTTTCGATATTTAAATAAAATGATATTTAAACTTAAAAAAGTTGCAGGAAAATCAGTTCTATACAAATCAAATGAACTCGAAAATAGATTAAATGAACTTCCACAAACCATTTAATTCAGCTTATTTTTAATTAACCTCTCGCTTTTGCTACACTATTTAATTACTTAAAATATTTAAATATCATGGAAAATCAAAAAACAACAAGTCACTCTAAACAAAGAATTACCATCATTTCAATCATAATTGCATTAATTTTAACCATTCCTATGGTTGCAATGCTATTTACCAGCGAAGTAAACTGGACTTTAACTGATTTTGTAGCTGCAAGTATATTACTGTTAAGTGCAGGCTTAGCTATAGAATTAGCGATTAGATATGCTAAAACACCTACTTTAAGAGCCATATTATTGGTTATTATTTTATTAACACTATTTTTAGTTTGGGCAGAGCTAGCCGTTGGTATCTTCGGAACTCCATTCGCAGGAAGTTAATTAAACTTTCGGTCAGTCATATTTTCCTTATTTATGAGCAAGATTTACACCATAAGTGGTATCCAAATTCCAGATTAACACAAAACATTCATTTTCTTAAAAAAAGGACTGCTTGCTATTTGTTTAAAGGCTTTAGAATTGTAGCTTTGGGCAAATTTTGTAGCAAATGAATATTCACGAATACCAGGGTAAACAAATATTAAAAAGTTTCGGTGTTAACGTTCAAGAAGGAATTGTTGCCGACACTCCAGAGCAAGCTGTAGAGGCTGCAAAGCAATTGAAAATTGATTACAATTCTGATTGGGTTGTAATTAAAGCGCAGATCCACGCTGGTGGTCGCGGTAAAGGTGGTGGTGTTAAATTAGCCAAAAACCTTGAAGAAGTTAAACAACGCGCAACCGATATTATTGGTATGCAGCTAGTTACTCCTCAAACCGGACCAGAAGGTAAATTAGTGAACAAAGTTTTGGTGGCTCAGGATGTTTACTATCCAGGTGCTTCAGAAACTAAAGAATTCTATATCTCTGTATTGTTAGATCGTGCTAAAGGTCGTAACATTATTATGTACAGTACAGAAGGTGGTATGGATATCGAAGAAGTTGCTGAACATACTCCACACTTAATTTTCAAAGAAGAAATTGATCCTAAAGTTGGTTTACAAGGTTTCCAAGCTCGTAAAATTGCTTTTAACTTAGGTGTAAGTGGAAATGCTTTTAAAGAGATGGTTAAATTTGTAACCGCTTTATATAAAGCTTACGAAGCTACCGATTCTTCCATGTTTGAAATCAATCCTGTATTAAAAACATCTGATGATAAAGTAATTGCTGTTGATGCTAAAGTTAATTTAGACGAAAACGGTTTATTCCGCCATCCTGATTATGCAGCAATGCGTGATGTTACTGAAGAAGATCCAATGGAAGTTGAAGCAAGCGCTTCTAACCTAAACTTTGTTAACCTTGATGGTAACGTAGGTTGTATGGTTAACGGTGCTGGTTTAGCAATGGCAACTATGGATATTATTAAATTAGCCGGTGGTGAGCCTGCAAACTTCCTTGACGTTGGTGGAACTGCAAATGCACAAACTGTTAAAGCAGCTTTCAACATTATCTTAAAAGATCCAAATGTTAAAGCTATTTTAATTAACATTTTTGGTGGTATTGTTCGTTGTGATCGTGTTGCTCAAGGTGTAATTGATGCTTATAAAGAAATCGGTAACATTCCGGTTCCAATTATTTGCCGTTTACAAGGTACAAACGCCGAAGAAGCTAAAAAACTAATTGATGAATCTGGACTTAAAGTTTACTCAGCAATTGCTTTAAAAGAAGCAGCTGATTTAGTAACTAAAGTTTTAGAAGAACAAGCATAGTCTGAAGCTTAAGGCAAAAAGACTAAAGCTTAAAGTATATATCATATTGAAAACCTTTCAGTGAAAACTGAAAGGTTTTTTTTATATTCGGTTTAGGTGCACTAAGTTTGCTTAGGTGGTCAATATTTTTTTTCGAAAATGGACGGTTCTGTTTTAATAGCAAGTGCAGTCCTGCTATCGTTTCAAGTCCTCACTCATACCTCGTTCCGGGCTTTTCTCTTTATCAGGTTTATTTACCTTGGGTTTGTGGTTCTTGGCTTTAATCTATTCTGCAAGGTTTTTATAATACACAGCAGGTTTGCGTTAGGGATTGTAAGGGTTCAGTACCAATCCTTCATTGGTACCGAAACGAAGTGCAGCCCTGAAAAGCCCGCCCCTTGTGCAGCTTCGGTAACGCCAATATAATCAGATCATTTACGGACAATAATGAGAATTAAAAATTCTGATAGTCTATTTTTCTACCCGAAATTCTAGTATATCACCGGGTTGACATTCTAAAACCGCACAAATTGATTCAAGTGTTTCCAAACGAATGGCTTTTGCCTTCCCAGTTTTAAGAATAGATAAATTAGACATCGTAATCCCTACCCGCTCACTAAGTTCTGTAAGGGACATTTTTCGACGTGCAAGCATCACATCTAAATTTATAATTATTGGCATTATGGAGTTGTAAAGTTATAAATGTTTATCATTAGGAGCCAACTTCAGCAATTATATCGTTAAATCATTCTCTTGTTTTAATTGCAATCCTTTTTTAAATACAAATGCTATTGTAAGTAATGTTATGCCTAAAATTATTGGCCAGGTATCTAAATTAAGATCAGCAACAACACGATATGGCTGATTTATAAAAATTGCTTCACTAATCTTTATTCCTACAAAATCATAAGCCAGAATTATAACAGGAAGAATTAGGGCGTACCAACCCATTTTAGATAATCGCTTAATATTTTCTTCACTAAAAACATTACCTTCTTGTACGGAACTTATAAAAACATACAAAAAGACTAAAATTCGCAAACCTAAAAACGCTATCATAAGAACTAAACATCCTTTTAAAAAAGAAAGATAACCATTTGTTGCACCAGCCTTTTTAGCATGCACAGTCACAGTTGCAAAATATTTGGGCTTAAAAATAAGCGTATCGCCTGTGTTCGTGTTTATAGCATTAATTTTCAGAGCATCTTTTGGCTCAAGCAATACATCACTCGCATAGGTAATGGAACCAGATTGATCGGCATCGTTCCAGCCATCCATAAAGCCTTGCTTACCTCCATTAAAAAAACCAAATGCAACAATGATTATGATAATAGCGATGTATGCAATTTTTATAAATTTAATTTGATTCTTAATTTTCATTGTTAGATGATTTTTTATTAATGTAATTGACTCATTAATTCTAAAAAATTAGACATATTTCACATCCAAATTTATGACAGAAATACAGCCTACAAATATTGCCTGATAATTTATACTAGTATTTTTTAATTTACAGGTTAGAAATTCATTAATAGTCATAATTTTCTAATTATTATATCGCAAACATAAAATATTATTTATTATAAATCAAACTATTTTTATTGGTTTACAATAAATAATATATGATAAACAACTAATATGATAGCAATCACATAAAATATGACACGAAACTATTTGGAATGATTTTTGTTGTAAGTAAAACTGTAAAAAAAGTATGCAAACGGTAACATTTTCAGCATTTTATCCTTTCGGATTGCTAATACATTTCGTAACTTTGCAAACTCAATAATTTAAGAGCACACAAAAAGCATAAATGAGACAACTCAAAATCACGCAATCTATCACCAATCGCGAAAGTCAATCATTAGACAAATATTTGCATGAGATTGGAAAGGTAGATTTAATAACAGCAGAAGAAGAAGTAATTTTAGCAAGAAAGATTCGTGAAGGTGATCAGGCAGCATTAGAGCGTCTTACCAAAACCAACTTACGTTTCGTGGTTTCTGTTGCAAAACAATATCAAAATCAAGGTTTAACGCTAGGAGATTTGATTAATGAAGGAAACTTAGGTTTGATCAAAGCTGCAAAGCGTTTTGATGAAACTAAAGGTTTTAAATTCATTTCTTATGCTGTTTGGTGGATTCGTCAATCTATTTTGCAAGCAATTGCTGAACAAAGTCGTATTGTTCGTTTACCTTTAAACCAGGTAGGTTCATTAAGCAAAATCAGCAAAGCTTTCTCTAAATTAGAGCAAGAATATGAACGTGAGCCTTCTCCAGAAGAATTAGCAGACATTTTAGAAACAACTGTGGATAAAATCTCTGATACTTTAAGTAACTCTGGTCGCCATGTATCAATGGATGCTCCTTTTGTTCAAGGTGAAGAAAATACATTATTAGATGTATTAGAAAACCATGAACCAAATACAGATAGCTCGTTAATTAACGAATCTTTATCAGAAGAAATTAAGCGTTCTTTATCTACATTAACTGAAAGAGAAAGAGAAATTATCGTTTTATTCTTCGGTTTAGGGTCAAATCATCCTTTATCTTTAGAAGAAATTGGCGAGAAATTTAACCTTACACGTGAGCGTGTTAGACAAATTAAGGATAAAGCACTACAGCGTTTACGCCATACATCAAGAAGTAAAATCCTTAAATCATACTTAGGATAATCAGAATAATATAATTTTAGAAATAAAATAGAAAAAGATCGGGCATACCAGCCGATCTTTTTCTATTTTTGCGGCAATTTCTAACCATATTATTCATTTCATGTTACACAAATACCAGACTGAGTTTCAGAGCTGGATTGACAAAGAGAAGCAAGCTATTGAACTTATCAATATAGTAGGCAAACTTTGGTTCGATCGTTCTATTGAATTACTTCTATTTCGGAAACCTTTATTCGATGTTGGCGGAAGCCAGGTTTTAGCGCATCATCAGTATGCAAAATCCATTAGCGGCAAAGACATTTCTATTTATGAAACGCTTGAGCTGGCCAAAGCAATCCTAAATTCTAACCTTGCTCCTTCTCGGATAGATTTAGGCAGATTAACTGCTGAATGGCTTGATGAGCACAACAAATTCGCTAGTATTAATGATTTTATTATCACTAAACTATCGGCGTACATTGGCAAGGATAAAAAGAATTTAACTCCAAAGGATGTTGTACTTTTTGGATTTGGCAGAATTGGCAGAATTGCGGCCAGAGAATTAGTTACACAAGCAGGTAAAGGCGAGCAGTTACGCTTAAGAGCTATTGTAACCAGAACTTACAGCAATGAAGAGCTGAGCAAAAGAGCTGAGCTTTTGAGAACGGATTCTGTACATGGAACTTTTCCTGGAACCATAACTGAAGATTATGAGAATAAGGCTTTGGTTATTAACGGACAAATGATTTACATGATTGCAGCGCAAAACCCTGAAGATGTTGATTACACCAAATATGGCATAAACTCGGCCTTATTAATTGATAATACAGGGGTTTTTAGGGATCGTGTTGAATTGAGCCGCCATTTAAAAGCAAAAGGAATTAGTCAGGTATTATTAACGGCACCTGCAAAAGGTGATGTACCAAATATTGTGACCGGAATTAATGAAGGTGAATTTAATTTTAAGAAAGAGACTATTTTCTCTAACGCCAGCTGTACTACAAATGCAATTACTCCGGTATTAAAAATTGTAGATAATGCTTTTGGAATCGAAAAAGGTCATATAGAAACTATACATTCCTATACCAACGACCAGAACTTGTTGGATAATTATCATAAAAAATACCGTAGAGGTCGTTCTGCTGCTTTAAACTTAGTAATAACAGAAACTGGTGCTGATAAAGCGGTAGCAAAAGTATTGCCTCACCTGGCGGGAAAATTAACAGGAAATGCGGTTCGTGTACCTACTCCAAACGTTTCTTTGGCGATTTTAAACTTAACATTATCGAAGAAAACCGATAAGGATGGGGTAAATGAATTATTGAAACAAGCTTCCCTCTTTGGCGATTTATCCGAACAAATTGAATTTTCTATTTCTAATGAATTGGTAAGTACCGATCTCATTGGCAATAGTCATTCGTCTATTATAGATGGCCCGGCAACAATTATTTCTAAAGATGGTAAATCTGTTATTTTATATGCTTGGTATGATAATGAGTATGGCTATACCAGACAGGTAATTAGATTAGCCAAAAAGCTGGGAGATGTTGTTAGATTAACTTATTATTAAGATTGCGATTTGTCATATCTGGATATTATAATTCAGGTATGACATTTTTCTTTTTAAACTATATAAAAAAGAGTAAATTCCACCTGAAAATAAGACCAAGCATGGCAAACAGGCTCAGAAAGATTGTACTTTTAGTTTATAAACCAATTATAGCCTGGAATATATTTATAAGTTTACTAGTTGGAATTTTCTTCATAATAGATGGCCTTGGTAAACCCGGAGGATACTTTATGGCAATATTGATGAAACCATTTGGTTGGATATCCTCGGTATGTTTTGAAAAGTTATTTTATAATAAGAATTCATATTTTTTCAAAAATCTAAACATAGCTTCCTACAGGATATACATTAACATTGTTATTTATGACATAGCTTTCTTCATTCTAATAATAACGATATGCATGCTAAACAGGAGTTTTCTATTGACAGTGTTACCAAAAGCTTTAATAAACAAACAGTATTAAACGGCGTTTTTCTAAATTGCAAAACAGGTGAAATATTAGGTTTATTGGGTAGAAACGGATCAGGAAAATCCACTTTATTGAAAGTTATTTTTGGAACGGTTAAGCCTCACTTTAAACATTTGAAATTAAACGATCAAATTATTGATCAAGGCTACACTAGTGGTAAAATTGCTTATTTACCGCAAGATCACTTTATTCCTGGTCATTTAAAAGTTTCAAAAGCAATTGATTTATTTTGCAATTTATATAAAAGTGAACTACTAAATATTAGTCTGGTTTCAAAAAATATTGACTTTAAATTCAATGAATTATCAGGTGGTCAAAGAAGGTTAATGGAATGTTTGCTAATTATTTACAGTGATGCTGATTTTATATTATTAGATGAACCTTTTTCTCAATTATCTCCCTTAATTGTGGAGGAAATTCAAAAGCATATTTTAAAAGCAAAGGAAAGGAAGGGTGTAATTGTAACTGATCATTATTACCGATCAATTTTGAGTATTGCAGACCGTGTAGTGCTTTTACATAACGGCTGCAATTATAATATCAAATCTGATGATGATTTAATTCTGCATGGCTATTTACCTAATGCAATTAATTTTTAATGGTATTCTTAACCACTAAGACACAAAGAACACATTTTGCTTTTTTAAGCATTGTAATCTTAGTGGCTTGTGGTTTATTTGAATGCTATAATTAGAACAATAAATGTTTAACGGTTAATCCGTTATTAATTAATTGTTTTAACGAGTCAATACCAATTCTGAGGTGTTGTTCTACAAATTGAGCAGTAACATTGCTGTCACTTTCAGCAGTTTTCACACCTTCAGGGATCATCGGCTGATCAGAAACTAAAAGTAAAGCACCAGCTGGAATTTTATTTGCAAAAGCTGTAGTAAAAATCGTTGCAGTTTCCATATCAACGGCCATTGCCCTAAGCGTTTTTAAATACTTTTTAAATTCTTTGTCGTGCTCCCAAACCCTACGGTTGGTGGTATAACAAGTTCCTGTCCAATAATCTCTACCATGATCGCGGATGGTTGTAGAAATTGCTTTCTGCAATGCGAAGGCTGGTAATGCAGGTACTTCTGCAGGGAGGTAATCATTTGATGTTCCTTCACCTCTAATAGCTGCAATAGGCAGAATTAGATCACCTAATTGATTTTTCTTTTTCAAGCCACCACATTTACCCAAAAACAATACAGCCTTAGGTTTAATAGCGGTTAATAAATCCATCATCGTTGCTGCAAGCGGGCTACCCATACCAAAGTTGATAATAGTAATACCGTTGGCCGTTACACTCTGCATAGGCTTATCTAAGCCCATAATTGGAGCATTATCATTCCACTCAGAAAACATGCTTACATATTTACTGAAATTGGTTAATAAGATGTAATCACCGAATTCATCTAAAGCTCTACCCGTATAACGAGGCAACCAATTTTTGACAATTTCTTCTTTTGATTTCAATCCTGCTTTTACAGGAGACTCTACTTCTTTAATTTTTTTAGATTTTTCTACAATCTTTTCATCTTTTTTTACGTCTTTTTCTTCGTTCATATATTTTTATTCTTCAAATAATATAAGAAATTTTTATCAAAATAACAAATCTAATTTAACGTTTGCATAAACAATACTTTATAATACCATTAATTTTATACTGTAAATCAAGTTATTGTGTTTAAACTCTTACATTTTAGGTTATACAAAAAATCCTCCCGTTTTGCGGGAGGATTTAATTTTTTAAGCGGCTTGCAACTTTTTAAAGTCGGCCTTTTCAAATTTCTCCATCGCGTAATCGAGGTTGATATGTAGCTGCTTCACATCCTTCTGCGTAGGCGTATCAAACATGGCATCCAACATAATGGCTTCACAAATAGATCTTAATCCACGTGCGCCTAACTTATATTCCATTGCTTTATCAACAATAAAATCTAATACGTCGTTATCAAAAATCAATTCCACATCTTCATAAGCAAATAACTTAACGTACTGCTTAATTAGAGAGTTTTTAGGTGCTGTTAAAATGTTTCTAAGCGTTTCTTTATCTAGTGGATTTAAATGCGAAAGAACTGGAATACGACCAATTAATTCAGGAATTAAACCAAATGATTTAAGATCTTGTGGGGTAATGTATTTATAAAGGTTTTTAAGATCTAAAACGGTTTCATCCTTTTTTACCTTATACCCTACTGCCTGAGTTTTTAAACGATTGGCAATTTTACGTTCGATTCCATCAAAGGCACCTCCGCAAATAAATAAGATATTATTGGTGTTTACTGGAATCATTTTCTGATCAGGATGCTTACGTCCGCCCTGCGGTGGAACATTAACAACCGTGCCTTCTAAAATTTTTAATAAAGCCTGCTGCACGCCTTCTCCTGATACATCTCTGGTAATGGATGGATTATCGCTTTTGCGGGCAACTTTATCTACTTCATCAATATATACAATACCACGTTCTGCTGCTGCAACATCATAATCTGCTGCCTGCAACAATCTGGTTAAAATACTTTCTACATCCTCCCCTACATAGCCGGCTTCAGTTAAAACAGTTGCATCGCATATGCAGAACGGTACGTGTAAAATTTTTGCAATGGTTTTAGCTAAAAGGGTTTTACCTGTTCCTGTTTCACCAACAAGCATAATATTCGATTTTTCAATCTCTATTTCATCTGCATCAACTTTTTGATTCAAACGTTTATAGTGATTATAAACCGCTACCGATAAAACCTTTTTTGCATCGTCCTGGCCAATTACGTACTGATCCAGGTGGGTTTTAATTTCAAGAGGCTTTAATAAGTTAATAGCCTCTTGAATATTTTTAGAACCTTTTGTACCCAATTCTTGCGCAAGCAATTGATTGGCTTGAGTAACACATTTATCGCAGATAAATGCATCCATGCCTTCAATTAGCATCAAAGTTTCATGTTTGCCTGAATGGCAGAATGAGCAACGGGATTCTTTATTTTGTTTCGCCATCTTTTTTTGCGTTTCTCGATAATACTTCATCAACCATACCAAATCCTTTTGCTTCTTCAGCAGTCATCCAGTAATCACGGTCAGAAGCTTTCTCTACCCAGTCGTAAGTTTGACCAGAGTGCTCTGAAATAATATCATATAATTCTTTTTTCAATTTCAACATCTCTCTCAAGTTGATCTCCATATCTGAAGCTACCCCTTGCGCACCTCCTGATGGTTGGTGAATCATTACTCTTGAGTGAGGTAAAGCGGCACGTTTGCCTTTAGCACCAGCAACCAGTAAAACTGCACCCATTGAGGCTGCAATACCTGTACAAATGGTTGCAACATCTGGCTGGATGTATTGCATGGTATCATAAATACCTAAACCTGCGTAAACCGAACCACCTGGTGAGTTGATGTAAATCTGAATGTCTCTATCTGCATCTGTTGATTGTAAAAACAACAATTGAGCCTGAATAATATTAGCATTCTGATCGTAAATAGCATCACCTAAAAAGATAATACGATCCATCATCAACCTTGAGAAAACATCCATTTGAGCTACGTTCAACTGGCGTTCTTCAATAATATATGGTGTCATCGATTGCGGTGACAGGTTTGCTTGCGCAATAAATTTATCTACATGTAAACCGCCAATACCCTGATGTTTAACGGCAAATTTTCTGAATTCTTGTGAATCTATGTTCATAATATGAGTTTTTAGCAGAGGGCATAGAGCTTTTAGTTCCTGTTCCCCATAGTTTCCTGAATAATAAAAAAACCAAAATATAAATAATATTTTAATTATCTATTGGTTTAGACAAAGAGTGTACCATATCGAAATCTATGACAATATAGCACATTAACTACTTCAAACTTTTAGAAAAGCTTGAAATCATTCTTGCTAAAATATCCAAATCTTCTAACAAATCTGCCAAATCCTTGTCAGAAACCAGCAATCTTAAATTTAATACTAAAAGAATATTGGCATTCTCAAAAACAGATCAGTGCGCAAAATTTAAGAACCTTCGAAAATCGGGTGTAGAATTAGAATCCGAACCTTCTGCAATATTATTGGATACGCTAAGAGCAGCTCCTCGAAGCTGCTCTGCGAATCTAAACTTTTTTATTTCTTCTAATTTTTCAGAGATATCAATCAATTTATTACCTACAATTATAGCCCTCTGCCAAATTAGCAAGTCTTGAAATCTAAATTTTGCCATAGGCTAAAATAAGATTTATAATTGATTTACATTAAGGCGTTAAAAGCGCTCTGCTCCATGCCCTATGCGAATTACTTATTTGTTTAAAGCTACAAACTTATCGTAATCAATATCTTTTTGCTCTAATGTTGCAACAGATTTAATGTATTCGAAAGTTTTTAAAGCTTTTACTTCTTCAAAAGTACGGTTAGCATTTTCTTTTTCCTGTAAGAACTGAACAGCATATTGTGCTAATTGATCTTCTGGAAGTGGGCTTGGGCTATACATTCTGAATTGAGCATCTAATTTTGCTTTAGCTGCTTGTACAACATCTTCATATTTAATTTCGATGCTGTTATCTTTAATGATTTTGTTTTCGATTAAAGTCCATTTAAGGTTTTTAGCGAAATCATCGTAACCTTCTGCCAATTCTTCATCTGTTAATTTTTCGTTTGTTGCTTTTAACCAACGGCGTAAAAATTCATCAGGTAATTCAAAGTTATGTTTCTCAATTAATTGAAGGTAGATATCGTTTGATAATTGACGATCTGCATCTTGTTTAAACATGCTTTCTACTTCTTCAGTAATTTTAGTTCTGAAACCAGCCTCATCAGTTACAGTACCTTCGCCAAATAATTTATCAAAAAACTCTTGGTTTAAGTCTGATTCCTCTAAACGGTTAACATTTTTAACAGTTAACTGGAAGTTAGCTTTTAATTCAGCAGCAGCTTCTTCAGCAATGTTTAATGCTTTAGCAATTACTGCGGCATCTTCAAAAGCTTTTTGAATATCGATCGTTACAACATCATCTTTCTTTAAACCAATTAATGATTTAAGGATTTTTTTATCTTTAATTTGATCTAAACGTACAGTTGCAGTGCTGGTAATACCACCTTCTAAAGCAGAACCATCTTCGCCTAATTGAACAAGATCTGTGTATAAAACATCACCATCGGCAGAAACCTCTGGATTTGTCATTTTACCATAGCTACGACGGATATTTTTGATACGGCTTTCTAAAGTTTCTTTATCTGCTTTAACTACATATTCAGTAAATTTATCTTTAGATGAGATATTTACATCGAAAGCTGGAGCTAAACCTAATTCGTAATCAAATTCAAACTCGTCTGTATTATCCCATTTAAATTCTTTTTCATTATCCAACATTGGTAATGGCTGACCTAAAACTTCTAATTTTTGTTCAGCGATATAGTTAGTTAAAGTATCATTTAACAGGTTGTTAATTTCTTCAACCAAAATACTTTTACCATACATTCTTTTAATGTGGGCTGCAGGCACCATACCTTTACGGAAACCAGGTAATTGTGCTTTTTTAGCTTGTTCTTTAATGGCCTTATCTACTTTTTCAGTATAATCTGCAGGTGCGATTTTGATTTTTACAACAGCATTTAAGTTGCCTGTTTTTTCCTGTGTGATATTCATTTTTTAGATTTGAGTATTGAGATGTGATAAGGTTTGAACACTGAGATATGAGATTTGAGACAAATAACGTATTTCATTTCAAAAAACTCCACATCGATTTTCAATTTTTCTTTATCAATGTTATTAAAAAATAAAACCGTTCCGATTATCTCGGAACGGCCTTTACCTTAGTGTGCGGAAGAAGGGACTCGAACCCCCACGCCGTGAAGCGCCAGATCCTAAGTCTGGTGCGGCTACCAATTACGCCACTTCCGCTGTTAGGATTTATTAAGGACTGCAAAGATAGAAACTAGATTGAATTATCAAAAGGGAAACGTAAAAAAAGTTAAATATTTTTTGATCAGAAACGCTAAATAACTCAGAACTAACGAGAAAGATTTTATAAAAAATTGAAGATGAATTACAGTCTTAGCTGTGAATTAGCTCTTTCCTACTTTTCATGGATTAATTAAGCATAAAAAAACCCTTCTTAATTTTCTATAAAATTGAATTTAAGAAGGGTTTGTAATTAGAAAACTTTTTTATTTAGAACTTAACAAGAGTTACTTCGATAAGCTCTGGACCGCCTTCGAGTGGATAACCAGCCACTTTTTTTCCTTTAATGGTTACCGATTTATCTACGTATTGATCCAGTTTTATTGCATCACTTTTTAATGCGTAAGTTTTGTTTTCGGTTTTTAAAAGGTGTGTACCATACTGAAAAGTTGTCATACCTAACTTTTCTATTTTTCCGGTTAGGGTAATAGAACGCCCTGTGGTTGTGCTATTTAAAGAGCTACAGCTAGAAAACACGGCAACAAATAGGGATAATACAAGTATTTTTTTCATAATAATAGAAACGAGATAATTAGATTTAATGTTACAAATTAGCAAAAAATACTTTGAATATATTAGTAGAGTTCTTTTTGAAACTCGAAAAAATATTGAACGGCTTTAACTAATCGGCTTCCGTACCAGCTAAACATTTCGCCATCAACGAGTTTAATTTTAGTTTTGGGTAAAACGGCTTGAATTTCTTGAATGTGTTTTTCTCCAAATGGATATGGTTCTGATGATAAGAGAACAATTTCGGGATTTAAAGTTTTAAGTTGCTCCAAATTCAATTGCGGATAACGTTGCTGGCTAATTACATTTGTCATACCGTTTGTTAAAAGTACATCATCAATAAAGGTGTTTTTACCGGCTGCCATGTACGGTTTGCGCCAAATTAAGTAGGCTACTTTTTTATCTATATGATTTTGAAGGGCAAGCGTTTTTAAATCGGTAAAACCTGCATTAATCAAGTGGTTTAAATATGATGCTTCGGGAACACGATCAACCAACTCTCCTATTTGAGTAATGGTTTTTATGGCATCATCAAGTGTGAAAATATCACTCATCCAAACTGGAAAGCTTGCGCCGAGTTCTTCAATATCGCTTTGTGTATTTTCTTCTTTATTGCCGATAATTAAGTCTGGCTTTAAATCTTTAATTAAATCGATATTAAGTTTTTTGGTTCCACCAACTTTTGTGCGTTCTGCAAACTTTTCGATCGGGTGAATACAAAATTTTGTTAAACCTATAACTTCCTGATCCAAACCTAAATCAAATAACAATTCGGTTTGAGATGGTACAACTGAAATTATTCTTTTAGGCGGAAAATTTATAGTGATTTCATTCCCCAATTGATCGGTAAACGACTTTTGCATAAAGCAAAGTTAATATTTAGCTTGGTTAATTGTACAAAGGGTGCAATTCAAATTGTCGCTAGGCTGCAGTTTCGATAGCAGCTGCCAGTTGTTGTCATATTCACTTTTTGTTATGAGTTTACCAAGTCAATCCCGACCGTTACCAAGTCATTCCCGACTGTTACCAAGTCATTCCCGACCGTTACCAAGTCAATTGCGACCGTTACCAAGTCAATCCAGACCGTTACCAAGTCAATTGCGACCGTTACCAAGTCAATCCCGACCGTTACCAAGTCATTCCCGACTGTTACCAAGTCAATCCCGACCGTTACCAAGTCAATCCCGACCGTTACCAAGTCAATTGCGATCGTTACCAAGTCAATTGCGATCGTTACCAAGTCAATTGCGATCGTTACCAAGCCATTCCAGATCGTAGAGCTTTGCCGGTAACCTAAAGGTATTCTTCTCTACTCACTTGTAAGGCTTTTAAAGATAATTGCAATTTAAATTTATAAATCAAACGCAACAATCTGGATTGCACCCTTGTAGAAATCGGTTAACTGTGAACTAAAAATTACTAACTATTGGCTGAAAGCTGGCTAACCTCAAGATCTTGTTTCACTACACCATCTTCTATCGTTAAAATTCGATTTCCGTATTGAGCATTTTTTTCTGAATGTGTAACTTGAATAATGGTGATACCCTCTTCTTTATTTAATTTTTGAAAGAGCGCCATAATTTCTTCGGCTTGTATGGATTGTAAATTTCCGGTAGGTTCATCAGCTAAAATAACGGATGGTTGTGCAGCTAATGCTCTTGCTATACCTACTAATTGCTGCTGACCGCCAGAAAGTTGGTTAGGGAATAAATCTTTTTTTGCTACGATATTAAAACGATCCAGCAAATCTGCTATACGACTTTTACGTTCTGAACCGCCAATTTTTTTATAAAGTAAAGGGGCTTCAATGTTTTCATAAACGGTCATTTCATCAATCAAATGGTAAGCTTGAAAAACAAAGCCGATATGATTTCTGTAAAGCTCAATGCGCTTGCGTTCGTTTAATGAGGTTACATCTTCGCCCATAAATTCATATTGCCCGTACGTGGGTTCTTCCAACATGCCTAAAATATTGAGCAATGTAGATTTTCCTGCACCTGAGGGGCCCATGATGGAAACAAATTCACCTTGTTTAATGGTAGTTGTTACATGGCGCAAAACGTAATGTTTTATTCCTTTTGTAGCATAATATTTCTCTATATTTTTAAGTTCTATCATTTTATATGTTATAATTTCTATTTATCACGAGCCATTTACATTTGAAATTGGCTTTATTCATATTTTAAGGCCTTTACCGGGTTACCAATTGCGGCTTTTCTAGCTTGAATACTAACTGTTAACACTGCTATAATTACCGAAATTGCGGTTGCTAGTATAAAAGGTACAACTGGCATACTTATACGGTAGGCAAACCCTTGCAGCCATTTATTTACCAAAATATAGGCAATTGGCCAGCTAATTAGGTTTGCTACGACAACTAAAATAAGAAACGATTTATTTAGAAGGTTAACAATTTGAATATTCGATGCACCCAAAACTTTTCTAACGGCTATTTCTTTTGTCTTCCGTTTAGCTACAAAAGTAGAAAGGGCAAATAAACCAAGTAAAGATAATGAAACGGATACTACGCTGAATAGAATAATCATATTCATAAAACGGTTATTATCTTCTAAAACTTTGTTAAAAGCGTTATCAATAGTGGTGTATTCCATTATATTATTTGGATACATGGCTTTCCACTCTGTTTCTATCTTTTTAATAATGGTTGAAGTGTTTTCGGTATTAAACCTGATTATCAGGTTATTTGTGGATGACATTCCTGCCAGATGTGTAACTTTATAAACGGTTGGTAAAATAGCTTTATCGAAACCTTCATTATGGTAATCTTTAATTACACCAACAATTTGAAAGTTGTGATAAGTAGATCCATCCTTAATTTTATAGTTTTTACCTACGGCATTTTCATCAATCAGCTTTGCTGCAGTTTCATTAATAACTACAGTATTTATAGTATCTTGTTTGTACTCTTTAGAAAATATTCGTCCTTGTAAAACCTTAACGCCCAGTGCAGGCAAAGCATCCATGGTTACAGTTACCGTATTAAGATTTACTTTATTGCCGTTGTAAATAATTTCTACAGGCACATTAAAAACATTCCCCATTACTTGGGTACTTGTAGCCACGTATTTTACACCAGGAATTTTTTTAAGCTTTTCTACAAAGCCTTTATTATAATTAGCTTTGATATTGATGAGGTTACTGCGATCGAAACCCAAATCTTTATTGCTAACATATTGGGTTTGCAGATGCATTACGCCTATTGCGATAATAAAAGTTACCGAAATTATAAACTGAAAAACCACAAGCGCATTGCGTAAAGCGATTCCTTTTAAACTGTTTTCATAATTACCTTTTAATATAGAAACTGGATTATAGTTGGATAATATCCATGCGGGATAAAAACCTGCCAATAGAGTTACCAAAACAAAAAGACCAAGTAATTGCGCAATTATATTTGAAAGATTAGGGCTATACCAAAAGCTCAATTCTACTCTAAATTGCGAGTTAAAAGTTGGTAATAACACTTCAATTAATATGATGGATAAAAAGAGTGCTACAGTACTTTGCAAAGCTGATTCGACCAAAAACTGACCAATTAATTGTTTTCTATAAGAACCGAGTACTTTTTTTACACCTACTTCTTTAGCTCTTTGAACAGATTGTGCCGTGGCAAGATTAATAAAGTTGATGATTGATACCAGCAAAAGAAACGCACAGATACCTATAATGGGTTTTAATTTTTCTAACCAGCTTAATTGGAATGATGGATTACCGTGTACTTTTGCCAATGGAATTGCTTTTATTTCCAGGTGATTACCTTCATTAAAGAAACTTTTGTAATCTATGTTGTTTAAAACTGCGCTGGCTTTTTTAAATTCGAGATAAGCTTTTTTAATATTTTGATTTAATATTTCTGCATTGCTTACCTTATTTATTTTCGCGTAAACCTGGCAATAATTATTATTCGATGGATTTTCCGGGTCTTTATCTTTATCACCAGTGTGCATAATTGCACTAAATGAAGCCGTTTCTGGTGTTTTTGGATCTTCAACTATTCCTGTAACTGTTAAATCTGTTCCTTGATCTCCTTGCCACATTGCCACCTTAATAACTTTACCTAAAGCCTTTTCAGTACCAAAAAGTTTATGCGCAAGGCTTTGTTTAAGCACTACAGATTTTGGCGCATTTAAAGCATCGCTTTGATCGCCCTGGAGAAATTTGTAACTAAAAACATGAAAGAAACTACGATCAGCATCTTTCATTCCATTAACCGTAATAGGTTCTGCCTGACCAATTTTAACGGAATTTCCTGTACTAAAATCCCAATCCTGATCTACTTTGGTTACGGCAATAACTTGTGGAACTTTTTCGCGAATTAGCGTCGCTACACGACTATCATTAGCTTCCTGTAAATGTTCTTTAGCATCAGGCGTAAAAAAGCTATGTCTTTCTCTTATTTGATAAACCTGATCTAAATCTGGCGACCATTTATCGTAGCTTTCTTCATAATTGATGTATAAAAGCAATAAAACAAAGGCGGTTAAACCGAGTGCAAGTCCTCCAATATTAATTGCCGCATAAATTTTATTTTTAAATAAGTTACGTAGGGCGATTTTTAAGTTTAGTTTGAACATGATGTGAGGTTAATTGCTAAATTGCTTTATTGTTAGCTGAAAACTGGTTAATTGTAAACTGAATTATTCATATTTTAAAGCATCTATTGTATTTGCTGTTGCCGCCTTGTAAGACCTTATGCTAACGGTAATTAAGGTAATTAGCATAGAAATAACCATGGCTAATGCGAAGGGCCAAATGCTAAGCTCAATGCGGTAGGTAAAGCCCGATAACCATTTAGAAACGAACAGATAGGCTAATGGCCAGGCTACAACATTTGCCAGAAAAACCATTAATAAGAATGAGCCGTTAAGCATTTTTACAAGTTCTACTGTTGATGCGCCTAAAACTTTTCTAATGGCTACTTCTCGGGTTCTTTGTGTGGCAACAAAAGAGATTAATCCGAACAAACCGATAAAGGATATAAACATAATTATGCCTGCAAAAACCTTAAATAAGGTACCCATAATTACTTCAGAGCGGTAATAATTACTAATTTGCTCATCAAAAAATGAAGAGTCATAAACATATTCGGGTAATACAGAATTCCATGTTTTTTCAATGGCTGGCATGGTTTGCATAATCATCTTACTATCCATTTTCACTGCCATTTGGGTTAAATTTCTTTTCCTGCTAAAAATTACAATTGGCGATATTTCTTCATGTAAGCTGCCATTGTTAAAATCTTTAACCACTCCAACAATAGGCCCGCTAGCACCATTCATGCTCATTATTTTCCCAATGGCATCAGTAGGATTAATAACATTCAACTTTCTTAAAAGCGTTTCGTTAACTACAAAATCTTTAATGGTATCGCTTTTCGAAATTGGTTTTCCAGCTATAAATTTTAAACCAAAAGTTTGAAAGTAGTTTTCATCTGCATATTTGGTATTTACCTGAAAATCGGCGTCTTTAGAACTATTATATCGGAAGCTGGTTTCGTTATTATTTGAAGATGAAGGTGCCGCTCCACAAAAACTAACTGATTTTACACCTGGAATTTGCAAAATACGTTCTTTCAAAGTATTAGAACGAAGCCCACCAACACTATCGGCAGGCACATCAACCATTGCAATTGCGCTACTATCAAAACCCAGTGGTTTTTCGCGAATGTATTTCATTTGTTTAAGCACAATCAATGTACCGATGATGAGGATAATGGTTATCGCAAATTGTACTACAACTAAAATTTTCCTTAAACCTAAGCCTCCTGTATTTGCGGTGATTTTATTTTTTATGGCAAGTGCCGGACTAAAGCCAGACATAATCATGGCGGGGTAGAATCCTGCAAAGAAACTAACAAATAAAATCATAATCAGCATAAAGCCAAATATGCTTGGGTGCTGAAAAATACTGAAAGATATTTGCTGGTTAAAAAGATTCTGCATACCTGGTAAAGCTGCCTCTGTAAGCACACAGGCAACAAGTAAGGCCATTGTAGATATGGTTAGTGTTTCCGTCAGAAACTGAACAACAAGTTGTTTTCTGCCACTGCCCATTACCTTTCTAACACCAACCTCCTTACTTCTGCTAACGGCTTGTGCAGTTGCAAGATTAATAAAATTGATACAGGCCGTTAACAATAAAAATATACCAATAATGCCCAAACCATAAAGTTGTTTTAAAGGCATTGTTGAGTGGGTAAAATTACCATAACGCTCATTGTAATGAATATCTGCCAATGGCTGAAAAGCATGACTTTCTTTACCTGGACCTTTTTCTACATAATATTTGGTAATAAATTTTTGTAATGGGGCATCCAAACTGCTTACATCAAACCCTTTTTTAAGTAAAATATAGCATTCAGAACCTGATGAACACGAGCCCCAACGGGTTAAACTTCTGTCTTTATAGCTTTTGTAAGATAGTACGATCTTTAAAGGGTACGAGCTATTTTCTGGAATATCATCTAATACACCAGTAACCTTAAAAGTTTCAGTATTCTGGAAGTTAATATCCTTTCCGACTGCTTTTTTCCAGTCACCAAAAAATTTAGTAGCCATTTCCTTTGAGAGCACAACTGTATTTGGAGCAGATAAGGCTTGTTTTGCACTACCAGAAAGCCATTTAAAATCGAAAATATCAAAAAATTCAGGTTCTGCATAAAACACATCTTCAGCTACTTTAAGTTTTTCTACCCCCGGGGCGCTATTTACTTTAATAATGCCAGAACTATTTTGAATGGCGGCAACCTTATCAACAAGTTGTGAAAAATCATTGCGCATTGCAGGTGGCAAAGGTCGTGGCGTACCTTGCGAATAAGATTCATTCCCATCGCCATATTTCCAACCCGATACTACCCTATAAATTCTATTTTCATTTGCATGCCCCTTATCATAGCTTAACTGATAGCGTGTAAAAATGAAAATCAAAATACAACTGGCCATTCCGATAGAAAGACCAAGGATATTAATTAAGGTATAGCCTTTATTTTTCCAAAGGTTTCTCCAGGCTATTTTTAGATTTAATTTAAACATATACTGTATAGTTGTTATTTAAAATGATTTAAAGGCTATTCATTTTTTTCAATTATCAGTATGCCAATTTTATACCAATCAAAACAATAAAAACAAAAAGCTGATTAACAGACAATTAATTCAATTCAAAATTTAGAGCTGTTCATTATCGAACATTGATTGTACGTTACCGAACGGATAATCTCACCTTAAATTATTCATATTTTAAAGCATCAACCGGTTTCGATTTCACGGCTTTTGTAGCTTGCAAACTAACTGTAATCAGCGTTAAGAAAATTGTAACCAGCGCACTTATTATGAAGGGTAAAATTGGCATTTCTACTCTATATGCGAATGTATCTAACCACTTTTTGGTTAAAACATAAGCAATTGGCCAGGCAATAAAATTAGCCAGCATCACCATTAAAAAGAATGAAGTGTTTATTAATTTCATGATTTGCAGATCACTTGCTCCAAGTATTTTGCGTACTGCTATTTCTTTAATTCTACCGTTGGTAATGTATTTAGCAAAAGCGAACAAACCTAATACGGCTATAAAAATGGTTAAAACTGCTGCTGCGAAAAATATAGATTCCAGCTGTTCTTGTTTTTTAAAAAGTTTACCATATAATTCATCTAAAAACTGGTATCGAAAGTTATCACCATCTTTTTTATTAATTTCTGGCCATTGCGCTTTTAATGTTGCCAATGCTTGCACCATTTTCGCTTCATCTATTTTGATCATTATCTTATCCTTCGGATTTGAACATGGCGCATTAATGCTGTAAATAGCCGGATCTACGGGCTTCTCGAATCCGAGTGTTTTAAAATCTTTAATTACACCCACAATGGTATAATCACCTCCGCAACCTTTAATTGTTTTTCCGATAGGGTTAATTAGTCCATATTTTGCAACTGCTGCCTCGTTAATTATGGCAGAGTTTGTGGTATCGGTTTTAAAGGACCTGGAGAAAGTTCTTCCTTCTTTTATTTTAATATTAAGGGTTTCAAAATAATCAAAATCTACACTTGTAAAACTTAAATTTTCTTGTTTTCCATCAATGGTATAACTGGTTGTTCCTCCATCAGATCCATCAGGAATCTCGGTAGCTACAGTGACAGATTTAATACCAGGAATTTTCATCATTTTATCACGTAAAGGCTCAAAATTTTTGGTTTTAGAGAAATAAGCAAGGTTTTTAATATAAACTACCTGCTCTGCTTTAAAACCTAAATCCTGATTACGCATGTATTTTAATTGGGAATTGATGATAAATAGTCCAATAATAAAAATTACGGCAATGCTAAACTGAACAACAAGCAAGCTATTTCTTAGCCAGTAACTTTGCTTACTGGTTTGATAATTACCTTTGAGTACAAGTGCTGGTCTGAAGCCTGAAAGCACCAAAGCTGGATAAATACCTGCAATTAGAGTAATAGTAAGTAAGATTAACGGCAATTGCCATATTAAAGAATTTGCTGTCCAAATTGATAAATTAACTAAAAAGAGATTATTAAACTGCGGCAAAATAAGCTCAGCTATAATTAGCCCTAAAATAGTAGCGAAAAAGCATTGTATAAAAATCTCTATTAAAAATTGAATGGTAAGTTGATAACGATAGGCGCCCAATACTTTTTTAACTCCAACTTCCTTTCCTCTTTTTGTAGCTTGTGCGATACTTAAATTAGTAAAATTAATGCAGGCAATAACTAAAATAAGAATACCGAGAACAGATAAAGCGATTAAAACCTTATAATTTGCGTCACTTCCAGCTTTTGGTTTTAAATGCTGGTTTTTTAAGGGATCAAGAAAGGTTGTTGTTTGTTTAATTTTATTGATTGTTGCGGGATCAGTTTCTCCAATTAATAACTCGGTTCTGTATAAATTAATTATTTTTTGTTCCAGATTAGCAATATCAGTACCTGGGCGAACCTGAATATATGTATTGTAATTATTGTAGCCATAATTTTCATCACCTCCTAATTTATTGACCAAAGAAATGGCATCGAAACTAATATTTGAGTGTGGATCTGCAAAAACACCAGATTTAAGCTCGCCTGGCATACCTGAAGATTTACTTCCAAGAATAACCATTTTAGGCTTTTTATCATTTTTATCTGGAAAAAGGGTGTTAAAATTTTCACGACTTAGATAGAATAAATTCCCTTGTCCGCTAGGTTTATCAACTCCATTATCAGGTTTAATATTAAACATTTTTGCTGCTGCAGTATCCAGAAACAAGCATTTTTTCAAAAAAACAACCGCATTGCTACTGTTAACAGGAATTTCAAAATAGCTGTATTTCATCGTTCCTACGGAAACCACTTCAGGAAATTTTTCTTTAATTGCCCTTCCTAGCGGTGGTGGAGTGTAATTGGTTTTCAAACCAGGTAAATCTCGCCCTACAATGTAAATGTTATTGTAATTCGGATTTTGCTTATCGAAACCAGTTTCGTAGGTAAAATAGATCATAACCAAAATAAAAGCAGCAATTGCAATAGCCAAGCCGCCTATATTAACTAAGGTTATGCTTTTATTTTTCCAAAGGTTACGCAGTGCGATTTTTAAGTTAAGTTTGAACATGATGTGAGGTTAACTGTGTGAATAATGGGCAGCTAATTTCATTTAGCTAACTACCTAATTGCTAACTGTAAACAGATTTATTCATATTTCAAGGCATCGATGGCATTTGCTTTTGCAACTTTAAAAGTTTGTAAGCTTACTGTTAATATGGCTATTACAACTGAAATTAAAAGTGCCATTACAAACGGCCAAAGGCTAATGGATAGTTTATAATCGTACTTTTCTAACCATTTTGAAACCATAACATAAGCCACCGGAATGGCAATGATGTTCGAAATGATTACAAGCTTCATAAAATCCTTATTTAGTAAAACCAAAATATCTGATAGGTTAGCGCCCAAAACTTTTCGGATACTAATTTCCTTGCTGCGTTGCTCTGCCATGTATAAAGCCAAACCAAGTAAGCCCAAGCAAGAAATAAATATTGCAAAACCACCAAATAGGTTAGATAGCACACTTAATAAGCGCTCATTTTTTATCTTTTCGGCCATGCCCTGGCTTATCATTTGCACTTCTATTGGATAAGCGGGATTAATTTTTTGGCTAATGGATTTTATCGTTTCGATTGATGATGTTAGTGATTCTTTAGAATTTAGCTTCAATAATAAAACATCACTTTTTTTCACATTATAGTAATAAACTGTTGGTTGTACTTTTGCGCCAAGTGATTCATTAGAATAATCCTGAATTACACCAACCACTTTAAGCGGCTTTGAATCACCCCAACGGATTATGGCTCCTACCGGATTTTTTAAATTCATAAATTTAACAGCCGCTTCATTTAAGAGTAATGATGTTGCGGTATCGGCTGGAAATGATGCTGAAAAATCTCTACCTTTTAAAACTTTAACACCAACGGTATTAGAAAAATCGTAGCCCATACTTCTATAACTAACAATAGACATATCATTTTTCGGTTTTCCTGGCCACACGAAATCGCTGGTAATGGAACCACCACTTTGAGTAAAGGGGTTTGCATACTCAACAGCAGAAACAATTGCACCAGCATTTTTGAGTTCTTTTTTTAAAATATCCAATTTACCGGGTTTGCGTAGCTCGCCTTCTAATTGTATTTGGGCTAAAGCATTTTGATCAAAACCTAAGGGCTTATTCTTCAAAAATTGAATCTGATTGTACACTACAATTGCAGAAATAATCATGCAAATTGACAAGCTAAACTGAACAACAACCAATATTTTGCGGATGGATAATGAGCCTGTTGACCCTTTAAAACCTTTTAAAACCTTTACAGGGATAAAAGATGATAAATAAAATGCTGGATAACTTCCGGCCAATAAACCGGTAATTAAAACAAGTGAAATTAAGGTACCCCAAAAAGTATAAGAGCTGTATTTGATTTGGATTCTAATATCCAAAAGGGTATTAAAATAAGGCAAAAAGCTTTCTAATAATACAAAGGCTACAAACATCGCCAAAAATGAAATTAACAGCGATTCGATAAGAAATTGAGACATTATGGTATTTCTTGTCGAGCCTAATGCTTTACGTACACCAACCTCTCGTGCTCGTTTTTCTGATCTGGCGGTTGAAAGGTTCATATAATTTATACAGGCAATAATTAAAACGCAGATTGCCAAAAAACCAAATAACTTTACCTGATCTATTCTTCCACCAACGGGTTTACCGTTTTGAAAATCATTGTATAAATGAAGCTGCGTAAAAGGAAGAAGAAAAGGTTGATAGGCCATTACCTTTAAATCAGGCTCCTTATTAACAATAAAATTGCTTAAAATATTATTCGTTGTTTCAAAAAGGCTTTTATCTTTTAATTGAACAATGGTAGCACAGGTTATTGCGCCCCAACCATTCTCTTTAGATTGAGGGTTTTCTTGTTCAAAAAATGCCCATGGTTGTAAAATATCAAATTGGATACTTTGGTTTGTTGGTAAATCTTCAATTACAGCCGTAACCTTAATATCCTTTTTATTATCCCATTTAATACTCTGACCGATTGGATTTTGATTTCCAAACAATTTTTTGGCTGTTGATGCGGTGATTAAAGCACTATTTGGATCTTTTAAAGCTGTAGTGGCGTCTCCATAAATAAACTTATAATTCAGTATTTTTAAAAAACCAGGGTCTACTTCATTTAACTTGAGCTTAAATTTGTTTTGATTGTGACTAAACAATTTCAAACTGTTATACATATTTATTCGTGCAGCTCTTTCAACACCAGGAAGTTCCTCCATTAGTGCATCAGCAAGTTTATTGGGTACAGACTCGGTTGTAAACATGTTCCCATTAGATGTTAGGTTCAATTTAGCCATATAAACCCTATCTGCATTTTCAAACTGCCTATCGTAGCTTAACTCATAATTTACATACAAAAGCAACATTAAACAGCAAGCCATACCAATGGCTAAACCACCTACATTGATTAATGTAAAACCCTTGTTTTTCCAAAGATTTCTAAGGGCTATTTTTAAGTTTAATTTGAACATAAGGTCAAGTTTAATAAATTGTTCAACTGATTAATTTTAAGTGGCAAACTGAATTATTCGTATTTTAAGGCATTTACAGGGTTGGCTGTTGCTGTTTTATAAGCTTGAAAACTTAGCGTTATCACTGCCAGAATTATTGTACCAGCCGCAGCTACAACAATTACCCAAGGTGAAATATTGGTATGAAATTCAAACTTTTGCAACCAGGTATTCATGGCATACCAGGCAAGCGGCACGGCGATAACAATAGCAACTGCAATCATTTTTATAAAAGATAAAGACAAAAGCTGCATCAAATTAAATATGGAAGCACCTAAAACTTTGCGTACACCAAATTCTTTTGTGCGTTGCTCTGCACTGTAAGTAACTAAGCCAAATAAACCCAGGCAGGAAACAAAAATTGCCAGGCCTCCAAAAAGATTTGACAAGATGCCAAGCGTTTTTTCTGTTTTGTATTTCTCAGTATAAAGCGAGTTAAGAAAGGTAACTTCTATTGGATATGCAGGATTAATGGCTTTAGTTATTTTGCTTATAGTTTCGACATTTTGCTGCAAGCTATGTTCATTATTTAAGCGCATTGTGATTTTCCCAGTACGTCTGGCATCAAAAAAAACGATCATTGGATTGTTTGATTTGTACGGAGAATCCCAAACGTAATCGTCAAAAACACCTATAATATTATATTTATCGCCAAATGCAGTTACCGTTTTTCCTATTGGATTTGTATAGCCAAAGGTTTTAACTGCCGAAGCACTTACCATTACCCCTACAGAATCTGAGGCAAAGTTTTTAGAAAAATCTCTTCCCTGGGTTAATTTTATACCATTTGTTTTAATAAAATCATAAGTGGTAGCAACCTGATTAAACAACTGGGTATTATCGGGCTGCGTCATTCCCTCCCATCTAACATCCATAAAATTTTGTCCACGATGTGATAAGCCAACTGATGATTGGAACATGGAAGTTACCGCTCCAGAGTTTAATAGTTGAGTACGTAATACCTCATATTTAGTTTTTAATTCTCCATCTTGTGGCATTTCGGCTAATGCGTTTACATCAAATCCTACTGGTTTATTTTTAATGTATTGTATTTGTTTGTAAATAACCAAGGTTGAAATAATCAATATAATGGCAAAGCAAAACTGCCCTACAACCAGCACTTGCCTTAAGCTAACAGAATAGAAAGCTTTACTTTTTATTTTCCTTTTTAAGGTTTGAATTGGATTAAAGGCCGAAAGGTAAAATGCAGGGTAACTACCAGCAATAAGCCCGGTAGCAAATACAATTCCTAATATGCCAATCCAGCTTGATTTATTGAAGTAAGAAATATCTAATTTAATGTTTAGCAGATTGTTAAATGTGGGTAAGAAAACTTCTAGCAAAGCAATTGCTATAATTAATGAGATAACGGTTAATACCATTGATTCTGTTAAAAACTGCATGATGAGCGAAATGCGATTTGCTCCGATTGTTTTTTTAATGCCTACTTCTTTTGCCCGTTTCTCTGATTTAGCCGTAGCCATATTCATAAAATTGATGCAGGCAATTAACAGAATGCCCAATGCCAGCCCCATAAACAGATAGATTTGCTCAATTGCACCACCAACACTTTTTCCATTTTCAAACTTGCTATATAAATGAATTCTGTTTAAAGGAAATAAAAATTGTGCTTGATGAACATCGTTTGTATTCCTTTTTAAAACATTAAATATTTTTTGATTAACAGCATCCAAGTTTGCTCCAGCCCTTAATTGCGCTAAGGTTATATAACTAAAATTTTCCCAGTTGGCATTTTTCGCACTGTTATCAAAAGTTTCTAATAAAGACCAAGGCATTAAATAATCGAATTTGTTTGAGCTGTTATCCGGCTGATCTTTAATTACACCTGTAATGTTTAAATCCAAACGATCCTTAAAACGAATTGCTTTATTTAGTACATCGGTGGTTCCAAATAATATTTTAGCGGTAGATTCTGTTAATATTACTGAATTTGGATTACTTAGGGCGGTATTTGCATCCCCTTGAATAAACTGGTAATCGTACATTTTAAGAATACTAGGCTCAGCAAATTTCGACAAGCGTTTATACGAATTTTGACCGTTGGCAATCAAATCTTTGTTACCATAATCCATCCTTGCGGTGTACAAAATTTCAGGAATATCCTGTTTAATGGCGGGTCCGAATGCAGTGGTAGAGCCTTCAAAAGTGCCAGAAATTACGTCTTTCTCACCTGGAATATTCGTCATTGTGGTAAAAACATTTTCGGCATTTTTTGCTTGCTTATCAAAATTCCATTCGTAAGAAACGTAGATCAGCAAGGTTAAACACGCAGCTAAACCAATAGCCAAACCAATAACATTAATTAAGGAAGATGTTTTGTTCTTCCAAATATTTCGCAAAGCGATTTTTAAGTTTAACTTGAACATAGTAGGTCAATTATGTAATTTGGTTAACTGCTTAATTGTAAAATGAATTATTCGTATTTTAAGGCATCAATAGGGTTTGCTTTAGCAACCTTAACGGATTGAATACTTACTGTTAGAATTGCAATTAAAATGGAAATTACAATTGCTAGCAGGAAAGGTAAAAACGAAATGGCAACATGATATTCGAAAGCAGAAAGCCATTTGTTAATAATGATGTAGGCTAACGGGAAAGCAATTAGATTTGCTATTGCAACCAGTTTTATAAAATCTTTGTTTAGCAGGGTTAAGATGTTACCTGTACTTGCACCCAACACTTTACGAATGCTGATCTCTTTTTTACGCTGCTCGGCCATAAACAATGCTAAACCAAGCAAGCCCAGGCAGGAGATAAATATTGCGAAACCTCCAAACCAGTTGGAAAGGGTACCTAAAAGCTTTTCGTTTTGAAATTTTATTTCGAAAGATTCATCTACAAATTTACGGCCTACGGGATAGTTGGGTTCCATTTGTTTAACTAATTCATCTATTTTTTCTAGTGATGAACTAATATTTTGATTGGGATTTAAACGAACTATAACCACTGCTGCCCCATCTCTGTAACTTGGATAAAATATCATTGGTGCAACTTTTTGATAAGCGCTTTCTACCACAAAATCCTTTACTACACCAACATTAGTCAATCTTGCGCCGCCCCAATTAATTACAGCTCCAATAGGGTTTTTAAGCCTCATCATTTTAACCGCAGCTTCGTTTAGCATTACGCTGGCTGTATCGTGTGGAAATTTATCAGAAAACTCCCTTCCACTAATCAATTCTGTACCAATAGTTTCTACAAAATCATTACCTATACCCCTATTATTAAATAAAATTGATTCGTTTGGATTTTTACCTTCCCACGAAATGCCCGTGGTATTATTTCCATTTTCGGTAATATCTTTACTAAAAAAGGTAACATTTGATGCTGCACCCGATTTTATAAGTTGAGTTTTAAGTAATTCAAGCTTAGCATTATCATGCATTTTCCCCTCTACAGAAATTTGAATCAAATTAGTTTTATCATACCCAATAGGCTTGTTTTTAACATACCTAAGTTGCTGGTAAATAACTGAGGTGCAAATAATAAGGCACGCAGCAAAAACAAACTGCACTACAACCAACACTTTTCTAACCGAAACGGATGAATCTGTTTTAATTTTTAAACCTTTTAATACTTTAATTGGCTCAAAAGAAGATAAATATAAAGCCGGGTAGCTCCCTGCAATAAGTCCTGTAAAAACCATTAAAGCAAAAAGTGCAATCCAAAACTTGATGTTAGTGTAATCTATTTTCAATTCTATGTTTAATAAATTGTTAAAATACGACAAGCTAACTTCGACCAGAACGAACGACAAAACTGTTGCAAGAAAAGTTATAAATACCGATTCTAACAAGAACTGGCTTATTAAGGATTTACGAGTAGAACCGATTGCCTTACGAATACCAACTTCTTTTGCTCTGCGCTCAGAACGGGCTGTTGATAAATTCATAAAGTTTACACAGGCAATTAGTAAAATACAAAAAGCAAGCATTATAAATATTTTCAGCTGATCTATTTTACCGCCTACTAATTTTCCATTTTCAAATTCATCATACAAATGCCATTTGATTAGCGGATGCAAGGAAGCATCAGCTGTATTGTCTTTTTGATTGCGTTTATAAATGCCCTTCATGGCTGCATTTGCTTCGGTAAAAAACTTATTATCTTGTAACTGAACAATAGTTAAACACATGTTGTTACCCCAGTTTTTATCCCGTGCCCACGATTCTCTTTTTTGAAATAATGCCCAGGGCATTAAACCTTCAAAAGTTATACTATTATTGGCAGGTACATCTTCAATTATGGCTTCCACCTTTAACACATCCTGATTTTCGAGCTTTACCGTTTTATTAATAGGATCTTCGTTGCCAAATAATTTCTTAGCAAAGGTTTTTGTTAAAATAATGGTGTTAACATCTTTTAATACTTGATTTGGATTACCCTTAATAAATTTATAATCTAATATTTTAACAAAAGAAGGATCGGCAAAAAGCACTCTGCTGGTTAATTTATTCTCGCCCACGGTAATCAACTTAGGGCTTGGATAGGTTGAATGCGATGCGTCTTTAACACCAGGGATTTTTTCTCTTACTTCATCTGCCATAGCATTAGGTGTCCATGCCCAGCTAAAAGTTTTACCATTTGCAGGGGCATGCTGATAAACTACATAAGTTTTATCAACATTTGTGTACTGCCTATCGTAACTCCACTCGTACGCAATATACAGCAACAAAATCATACAACTTGCTAAGCCAATAGCCAACCCACCAATATTGATTAAAGAAAATCCCTTGTTTTTCCAAAGGTTTCGCAGGGCTATTTTTAAGTTTAATTTGAACATATTAGATTAACTATAAAATTGTTGGACTGATTAATTGTAAACTGAGTTATTTGTATTTTAAAGCTTCTACTGGGTTTGCCTTAGCTGCTTTTTATGCTTGAAAGCTTACTGTTAAAAATGCTATCTGGTTTTTATATTTTGTTAAAGGTTTAGCTTTTAAAGTGCCAATCCCCCTCTTCCCATCCGGGAAGACTTTTGGGCTGGCTATCATTAACTAAAACTAAATTCTTTATTTCAAGGCGCTAAACAGAAGGCAAAAGCTTGTACAATTAAACCTTCAATCTTTAAACCTTCTGCCTTTGCCCTTAAATTAATTCTTCGTTTCTACTTTTATTTACCTTTTCCGAAATCACATGTCCATCTTTTAAATTGATAATTCTGTTAGAAAAACTGGCATCGTGGCTGGAGTGTGTCACCATTACGATGGTGGTTCCGGTTTCGTTTAATTCGCAAAGCAATTCCATTACTTCATTTCCATGCGAGCTATCCAAATTTCCCGTTGGCTCATCAGCCAAAACCAATTTCGGTTTGGTAACTAAAGCTCTTGCAACGGCAACACGCTGCTGCTGGCCACCAGATAGTTGCTGAGGAAAGTGACCGCTTCTATTTACAATATTCATGCGTTCAATAATTTCGTTTACCAACTTTTTACGCTCTGTTGCAGGCACTTTATTATAGATTAAAGGAAGTTCAATGTTTTCGAAAACCGTTAATTCATCAATCAGGTTGAAATTTTGGAACACAAACCCCATATTTCTCTTACGGAAATTAGAACGCTCCCTATCATTTAAGGTTAAAAGTTCAGTATCTATAAATTTGTAGCTTCCACTTTCAGGTTTATCCAATAAGCCCATTACATTAAGCAATGTAGATTTACCGCAGCCTGATGGCCCCATAATTGATACAAATTCTCCTGCAGCAACATGAAGGTTAATTCCATTTAATGCGGTGGTTTCTACCTCTTCAGTTTTGTAAACTTTTTCCAGATTTTCTATTTTAATCATAACCTAATTGTTGTAAAGTTTGAATGTTTTAGTTAAAATGTTTCGGGCCTAACCCCAATTCCTATATATATTTATTTACTTATTTCTACCTGATCGTATTGGTTAAACTGATCGTATGAAGAAGTGATTACCTCATCATTTTTCTGTAAACCATCCAATATTTCATAATAAAGGTAGTTTTTACGGCCAATTTTAACGTTTCGTTTCGTTGCTTTTCCATTGCTTACCACAAATACCCATGCACCTCCAGTACTTTGGAAGAACTGCCCTTGCGCTAAAAGCAATGATTTACTATTATCAGATAAAGTTAGTTTTGTTTGTAAAGATAAACCACGACGTAAACCATCAGGAGAGCCATTTTTGAAAACCATTTCCACCTGAAACTGTCCTGCGGTAACCTCTGGAATAACCTTGCTTACCGTTAAATCATAGGTTTTACCATTAAACTCACAGCTAGCCGTTTGTCCCTCCTTAACTCTGTTTATATAATATTCATCAACGCCAGCCTGTAATTTATAACCTTGCAAAACATCAATCTTTCCAATCATTTCATTTGAGGTATACGATTTACCAATCACCGGATCGTAAGAAGATAACTTACCAGATACCGGCGCTTTAATCGTCATGTTTTCAATGTTTTTACGAATCATTTCCAAACTCTCGTTCATTTGCCCCATACTTTGATCTATTTGAGCCAATTGCATTTTACGACTTTGGTTTTCTTGTTGAATAGCTTGTCTTACAATTTTGCGCTTACCCTGATAATATTCATAATCTTGATTCGATTTTGTAAATTCTTGTGTGGTAATTACTTTTTTCGAGTATAAAGCGCTATCCAGGCGATATTGCCTGGCGGCAGTACGTAGATTATTTTCAACATCCAGTAAATCCTGATTTAAAACCCTTTGATTTTGTTCCAAATCCAATCTCGATTTACGCAATTGATTAATTTGTTCAGTAGCTGCCGTTTGGCTTGATGTGTAGCTTAACATAGCGTTAGAATTTGAAATCCTCAACAGCGGTGTTCCCTTTACTACGGATGAACCATTTTCAGTAAAAATTTCAGCAACAGTTCCACCTTCAGATGAACTTACAATTACTGAAGTTAATGGCACAACACTCGCATTTAATAAAACTACATCTTCAAAATCGCCATACTGTACTTTGCTAATCGTTAGTTTATCCGCATCAGCCTTGTATACTTTTTTTAATGATAAGGTATAGCCATAAATTACAACTGCAACAAATGCAACTGCCCCACCTAATATTAATAAGGTTTTAGTGCTAAATCTTTTCTTTTCTATTTTCTTATCCATTGTTTGTTGGTACTGTTTTGTTGCTTAATAACCAAGCTTGTGCCAAAAGCAAATACCTGAATAATTATCTATAAAACAGACACTTAAATTTTTTATCAACATTGTAATGTTCATTATCGGACAGTTTATGTGCGAGATCGAACAGTTTTATTAATTTCGTATAATCAAATTTCTATTTTATGCTAGATGCCACTGTATTAATTATTGATGATGACGATGATATTCTGCTTAGTGCGAGATTATTTCTTAAACAGCAGGTTAAACAGGTAATCACTTGCAAATCGCCAAAGGAGATTAATATTTTATTAAGTAAAAATGAGGTAGATATCATTTTACTGGATATGAACTATCAGAAAGGAGCCAGTGATGGCCGCGAAGGTTTATACTGGTTAGAGCATATTCTTTCAATCGATAAGGATTATGTTGTGATTTTGATGACTGCCTTTGGAAATGTAGAGCTTGCCGTAAAAGCGATTAAAAAAGGTGCTACAGATTTTATTCTTAAGCCTTGGGAAAACGAAAAGCTTTTCGCCACCCTTTCTGCTGCATCCAAACTGCGAGAATCTACCCGAAAAGTAAAGAAACTAGAAAAAATCCATTCTTCGTTACAAAAAGATATGACCCGCGGTTTCGAAAACATTGTTGGCGAAGCTGAAGTAATTAAGCAATTACAAAACACTTTGGTAAAAGTAGCTCCTACTGATGCTAATATGCTTATTTTGGGCGAAAACGGAACAGGTAAACAAGTATTTGCCTACGAAATCCATAGATACTCTCAGCGCAAAAACCAAGTTTTTATGCATGTGGATTTAGGTTCTTTAAATGAAAATCTATTTGAAAGTGAACTTTTTGGATATGCCAAAGGTGCATTTACCGATGCCAAAGAAGATAAACCAGGAAGATTTGAACTTGCAGATGGTGGAACAATATTTTTGGACGAGATTGGAAACTTAACGCTTCCTTTACAAGCAAAATTATTAAGCGTTTTACAAAATAGAACGGTTACCCGCCTCGGCGAAAGTAAAGAGCGTAAAATAAATGTGCGCTTAATTACGGCTACCAACATGCCTTTAAACGAGATGGTTGCTAAAAATACCTTTAGGCAGGATTTGTTGTTCAGAATAAATACAGTAGAGCTTTTACTGCCACCTTTGCGCAAACGTGGAACAGATATTTTATTGCTTGCTAATCATTTTATGCAAGTTTTCAGCTCAAAATATCATAAAGAAACACGTAGTTTAAGTCCGAAGGTAGAAGCGGCACTTTTAAATTATAACTGGCCAGGAAACGTTCGGGAGCTTCAGCATGTTTTAGAAAGAGCCGTAATTATGAGCGATGGAACAACCATTTCTGAAGAAGATTTACAGCTAAGTCCGCAGCGTTTTGCTAATAATAATGCCATGCCTGATGAAATGGCACTGGAAGATATGGAAAAAATGATGGTGCAAAAAGCAATCGATAAACATAAGGGAAACATATCAAAAGCTGCTGCAGAACTAGGTTTAACTCGTGCTGCTTTATACCGTAGAATTGAGAAATTTGGAATATAAGGGTAGGAAGGTTGAAAATCAAAACGCTTTTGCGCCAACTTTAAACCTTCTACCTTTAAACCCTCTACCCTAAACCTTAAAAAATGTTTTATAAACGCTTCACCTTTCGTTTAATATTTCGCCTGGTTATCATTAACCTACTTGGCTATTTATTGTTCTACCTGATTAAAAATACTCAACTTTGGTTTACAATAATTGGTTTGGGTTTAGTTTTTATAGGCACCATTATTTCGCTTTACCTTTATATTAACGAAATCAGGGCAGATATAAAGCGCTTTATCCTCGCTGTAAAAACCAGAGATCATACTTTAAATTTCAAAAATAAAACAACAAAAGGCAGTTTTCCCGAGTTATACGAATCCTTCAGTGATATTTTATTAGTTCACAAACAAATCAGACTAGAGCAAGAAGCCATGTTTCAATTGATTAAAACCATTTTGGAACAGGTTCCCGTGGGTGTAATCGTTGTAAATAACACAGAGAAACAATTGAATGAGAACATGGAAATTGCTTTCTTCAATCAGGCAGCATCTAACTTATTGGGCGTACCAGCGTATAAATATTGGCATCGCTTATCGCAACACTTACCAACTTTCGCAAATGAAGTAGATCAAATTATTACTGGCGGAAAACGTTTTTTAGAACTTAAAATTCAAGATAAATTCATCCAGCTATCAACAGAAGTAATTCCCCTAAATTTATATGGAAACAATTATATCATTATTAGTTTCCAAAATATTAAGGATGAAATAGAACAAAAAGAAACCGAAGCCTGGAACCGACTAATTGGGGTTATTTCTCATGAAATTTTGAATTCCATCACACCAATCAGCTCTCTATCTGATACAATTAATAGAATGGTTACCGATAAAGAAAATTTAACGGAAGATGAGATGGACGATTTAAAAACTGCTTTACAAACCATTCAAAGAAGATCTTCAGGACTTTTAGATTTTGTTAAAGATTATCGTTTAATCGCCGAGTTACCTACCCCTAACCTGGAAACACATACCATTGGCGAAATATTGAAACATATTAAAGTATTAATGCAGCCATTTGCAAAAGTGCGTAATGTGGTTCTTGATGTAGAGCAAACTTCATCAAGAATTACTGTACAACTGGATTTAAAATTGGTTGAGCAAGTACTTATTAATTTAATCACCAATAGTATTTACGCTGTTGAAGAAATGGAAAATCCACATATCCAAGTAAATTACAGGTTGGAAAGTAATAAACTTTACATCGAAGTAATTGATAATGGAAGAGGTATTGAGGCCAATGATTTGGAAAAAATATTTGTTCCGTTTTATACCACTCGTAAAACTGGTTCGGGAATTGGATTAACCATTAGTCGCAATATTATGAAAATGCATAAAGGAGGCATCGAAGTGGCGTCTACGCCTGGTGAAGGCACTACCTTTTCTTTGATATTTAATTATGTTTAAGGTTGATTTGTAATTAAAGGATTGCAAATCCTTATTTATTTTAGATTCGGGATGCGCTATGCTTAACATCCCGAATAGCAAAAAAAGCAAAGGCAGATTTATAAATCTCTATTTGTTTCTGTCATCCTCAGCTAATGGATTAATCATTTGAATGTTTTTTAACACAAAAATTCAAACAAAAACATGTTAAAGGGCTTTATTTAATAGATACATCCCAAATTAGCATGAAAACAGTTATAATATCGAATAGACTACCCGTTAAAATTATTGAAGAAAATGACGAATACACTTTTATTCCAAGTGAAGGTGGATTAGCCACTGGCCTCGGCGACGTTTACAAAACCGGCAATTCCATTTGGATTGGCTGGCCTGGAATCGATGTTCCCGAAGAACGGCAAGAAGAAGTGAAACAAAAGTTAGCCAAACTAAACCTCTATCCTGTATTTTTAACTCAGGAAGAAATTAACCTATTTTACGAAGGTTTTTCAAATGAGGTTTTATGGCCAGTTTTCCATTACCTTGTTACCTACGCCCATTACGAGCAAAGTTATTGGGATTGCTATAAATCTGTAAATGAAAAATTTGCAAATGCCGCTTTAAAAGTATTAGATCAAGAAGATAAAATTTGGATACAAGATTACCAACTCCTCTTATTACCAGGAATATTAAGAAATCAACTGCCTGAAGCAACCATCGGTTTCTTTCAGCATATTCCATTTCCATCATATGAAATTTTCAGATTAATTCCTTGGCGAGAAGAGCTTTTAAACGGCTTAATTGGAGCCGATTTAATTGGTTTCCATACTTATGATGATGTTCGCCATTTTATAAGCACAGCTACCAGACTATTGCCCGTAAACTCATCGTCTAATGTTTTAAACAGCAACGAAAGACAAATTGTAGTAGAAGCATTTCCAATGGGAATTGATTTCAATAAATTTTCTTCTTTGGCCTCGCAACAAGACGTAAAGGATAAAGTGAAATCATTTAGAGAAGGCAAAGAAAATGTCAAAATTATTTTATCGATTGATAGGCTGGATTATAGTAAAGGAATTTTAGAACGTTTAAAAGCACTTGAAATTCTATTGCAAATGCATCCAGAATATGTTGGCAAAATAGAGTTAAACATGATTGTTGTACCATCGAGAGATACTGTACCACAATACAAGGATTTAAAAGAACAAATAGATCAATTTGTTGGAAATCTTAATGCTCGATACCGCTCTTTAAACTGGATTCCAGTAAATTATTTCTACCGCTCGTTTCCTATTGAAACTTTATCAGCATTTTATTCTGCCGCCGATATTTGCCTGGTTACGCCTATGCGTGATGGAATGAACTTGGTGAGCAAGGAATATGTGGCCAGCAGAAACAATGAAGATGGCATATTAATTTTAAGCGAAATGGCAGGCGCCTCAAAAGAGTTGACCGATGCCCTAATTGTTAATCCAAACAACCTTGGTGATATTATGGAAGCTATTGTTGCAGCACTAAAAATGCCTTTGGATGAGCAAAAGCAACGTATGAAATTAATGCGAAATATTGTAGAAAAATTCAATGTTAAGCATTGGGTTAATAATTTTATTTTAAGATTAAACGAAGTGAAAGATTCTCAAAAATCATTAATAACAAAACATGCTGTAAATACCGTTAATGAAGTAATTTCGGCAAAATATAATACCACCAAAAACCGGGTTTTATTTTTAGATTACGATGGTACCTTGGTGGGCTTTTCGGGTAATATTGATGACGCATCTCCAGATGAGGAGCTTTATGATTTATTGAAAAAATTAACCGCTGATGATGCCAACCACATTGTAATTATTAGTGGCAGGCGACATGAAACTCTTGAAAAGTGGTTTGGGCATGTTAAAGTAGATTTAATTGCCGAGCATGGCGCATGGCAAAAAACATATAATGATAAATGGAATTCTTTGCCCTTGCTAACCGATCAATGGAAACAGGAAATTAAGGCCCTTTTAGAAACTTATACGGATCGTACTCCCGGCTCTTTTATTGAGGAAAAAAGTTATTCACTAGTTTGGCATTACCGAAAAGCAGAAGAAGGTTTGGGAGAATTAAGGGCCAATGAAATTGTTAGTCACATGCGTGTTTTGGCTGCAGATAAAGGTTTGCAATTAATGCCTGGCAACAAAGTAATTGAGTTTAAAAACATGGAAGTTAACAAAGGTAAAGCCGCATTAAACTGGCTTTACGATAAAACACCAGATTTTATTCTTGCCCTTGGCGATGACCACACCGATGAAGATATTTTTAAAGCTTTGCCAAATGGTGCCTTTACAATTAAAGTAGGTAATAACTTATCAGAAGCAAAATATTACTTGAATGATTTTAATGAAGTAAGAAAACTACTCGGATCATTGATAAACACTAAAAAAGCATTAATCAATAGTAATTAGCCGCTAAACTGAAATAATAAAAAATGCATCTTTTACAAGATGCATTTTTTATTCGCTTTATTTTAAAACTACAAAAATATCGGTCTATCCAATTTAATAGCAATTCTATAAGCAGCATTCATTAAACCCACATGGCTATAGGCCTGCGGAAAATTGCCCCATTGACTACCCGTTTTAGCATCCACATCTTCGCTAAATAATAAAAGATGATTACAATATTTAATAATGTTTTCAAATTCTTTTATTGCCTCATCGGTTCTGCCAACACAAGCCAAAGCTTCAACATACCAAAACGCACAGATTAAAAATGTTGTTTTTGGCTTCCCAAAATCATCAGCATGCAGATAACGGTAAAATAGCCCATCTTCGGTTTTAAGCTCTTTCTCCAGCGCAATTAAATGATCTTTTGCTTTTTGAGAAGCTGGGTCCAAATAACCCATCATTATAAGTTGCAAGGTACTTGCATCTAAGTGGTTGCTTCCAACAGCATTTGTATACACTTTTCTTACAGGATCATAACATGCTTCTATATGGGCGGCAGCTTTGTCAATTAACACTTGTGCACGTTTTTCAAAATCCTTATTACCAATTGTTTTGGCCATTTTAAGCGCTGCATTTGCTCCCGCCCATTGAAATAAGTTGCTATAACAATGTACATTGGCAATGTTTCTGAACTCCCAAATTCCTGCGTCCTTCTCGTCAATTGTTCTTTCTATTTTCGATAAAACACCCTCAATCCATTTAACAGAATCACTTCTTTCAGAAAAAACGAAACGATGATCGGTATAAAGAGGCAGCATAGAAATTAAAACCTGTCCATAAATATCGTTTTGTATATGTTCGTAAGCCTGGTTTCCTATGCGGATTGGCTTTTCACCTTCATAACCTTCCAAATGATCTAACGTAGTTTCTACAATATTACGCTCTCCAGTTATTCCATATAGCGGCTGATAACGCTCATCCTCAGCAAAAGAAATATCAGATAAGTAATTGAAATATTTCTCCATCTCTTCGAAATGCCCAATGTGATTTAACGATGTTAAAACGTAAAAAGAGTCTCTTAACCAGCAATAACGATAATCCCAATTTCGGGTGCTTCCCGGTGATTCGGGCAAACTGGTTGTACTGGCTGCAATAATTGCCCCGGTATCTTCATACTGATGGATTTTTAAAACAAGTGCAGATCGTATTACAAAAGGTTGATAAAAACCCGCAATTGATGAATGTTTTATCCACAAACGCCAATAAGCAACAGTTTCCCTTAAAAAATTCTCGGCTGTACTAACAATTGGTGCTTCCAGATTATAACCATAAGTTAAAATCAAATACTTTGTATCATTTAGTACAAAAGCCTTTTCATCCAAAATGTAGTTTAAAGATACGTTTGTACTCAGGCGAATATTTTCATCACAACCAATATAATCAATATGATTACTCCCCTGACTTACCTTCATTTTACCTTTTCCGTAATCACAAACAGGATCACATTTAATCGTTATCCGCGGATTTCCTTCTAAAGCTTCAATCTTTCTAATCAACATTAAAGGTTTAAAATAACGCTCGTACAGGTGAAATCTTGGCGCAAAATCTGTTACTCTATATGTTCCATCCTCTGCTGTAATTTCAGTTCTTAAAACATTGGTATTTTCTATATAATATTGATGTGAGGTAAATTCCTTTTCAGGACGAATAGAAAATTCGCCTCCTTTCTTTTTATCTAACAAGCTTCCAAGAACGAAAGGACTGTCGAATCTAGGCCAGCAAAGCCATGATATATCTGTGTTTTTATTTACATGTGCAATGAAAGCACAATTTCCTATTATTCCGGTTTGATACAGGTGTTTATCGGTCATAAGCAATTTAATCTTTTATAACTAACAAGCTAATACCATAAATGTTGAATAAAACTGTACAGAATGACTTGATTTTAACATTGAACGTTGTACATAAACCCGATCAAAGTGGATATTCCGATCTTTTATCGGGACAGAAACGGGAGCGGGACTAACTGTATGCCAAGAGCTTAAATCCGTTCATTTCCAAATATTTATTTTTGTTTTTGGAAAGCAAAACCTGTAGCAATTATGAAAATTTCTCCCTGCTTTCCGTTATATCCCGACAGAAAAAGCCGGGATGTCACTTCAATCAGGTTTAAGCCACCGCAAGCTGTTCGAGATGTTAGCTTTTTCAGCGCATCTCGTAATATTTATAAAGCAGGATTTTCAAATCATGAAGGCCAATTATAACTTTATCTATTTAAGGGTTCAGAGAACCCTTTTTATTGTTAATTCGAGATGCCTGCGGAACATCTAGAACAGCTATAATTTCCAAATCATGAAGGCAAGCTGTTCGAGATGTTAGCTTTTTCAGCGCATCTCGTACCATTGATAAAGCATGATTTTCAAATCCTGAAGGCCATTTATAGCTTTTACCTATTTACGGGTTCAGAGAACCCTTTTTATTGTTAATTCGAGATGCCGTTACCGAACATCTCGAACAGCTAAGCGTTGTATATAAACCCGATCTGAGTAAATGTTACGATCTTTTTATCGGAACAGAAACGGGAGCGGGACTGCTGTATGCCAAGAGCTTAAATCCGATCATTTCCTAATGTTAATTTTTGCTTTTTGGAAAGCAACCTTGGTCACTTTTATGAAAGTGTTTTTTAATAATAAAGAGTTTGCGCTTTCTCTAAATAACCCAGACGTAATTCCAAAAAAAATGCCGGAACAGATTATAATTCTGATCCGGCTTTTATATAAATTAATGGATTTAAATTACTGTTCCGCTTGGCAAAACAGCACCTTTTTTAATTACCACGATACCATCTTTAACGGCGTAAAGTTCATAATCTCCATCCTCTAAATGATCGCCGCCATTGATTTTAACGTCATTGCCAATTCTACAATTTTTATCAATAATTGCATTATTAATGTAGCAACGATCGCCAATACCAATAAGTGCATTACCTGAATTGGTTTCATTCTGAATTTCTTCTAGCGTTTGGTAACGATCGCTTCCCATGATGTAAGAATTGGTTACCACCGTATGTTTTCCAATTCGGGAACGAATACCCAAAACGGCATGTTCTACCCTACTAGCCTGAATAATACAACCTTCGGCAATAATGGTTTTTTCTAAAGTAGTACCCGAAATCTTTGAAGGTGGGAGCATTCTTGCCCTGGTAAAAATAGTATGATTGCTATCAAACATATTAAACTTCGGCAGCTCATCTGTTAAGCCCAAATTGGCTTCAAAAAACGAAGAAATATTACCAATATCCGTCCAGTAACCTTCATACTGATAGCTTAAAACGCGATTTGCTACAATGGCACGTGGTAAAATTTCTTTACCAAAATCCTTCTCATCTGCGTTTTCATTTAAAATATTAATAAGGAAATCACGATTAAAAACGTAAATACCCATTGAGGCAAGGAAATTTCTTCCTTCACTTTGCATTTCTTCACCGGTATCAGAAACCCAATCTTCCAATCCTGTTTTAGGTTTCTCGATGAAAGAGGTAATCATATTTTCATCATCTGCCTTCAGAATACCAAAATCTGTAGCATCTTTTGCTGTAACGGGAATAGTTGCGATGGATATTTCAGCATTTGCTTCGATGTGTTTTTCAATCATATCTTTAAAATCCATCTGGTATAGTTGATCGCCAGATAAAATTAAAATGTAATCAAACTCATGGGAAACAATGTGATGCATACATTGTCTCACGGCGTCGGCTGTACCTTGAAACCAACCTGAGTTTTGCACAGTTTGTTCAGCCGCTAAAATATCAACAAAGGCCGTACTAAAATGGCTAAAGTGATACGTGTTTTTAATGTGTTTGTTTAGGGATGCTGAATTGAACTGAGTTAACACAAACATGCGGTGTATGCCAGAATTTAGGCAATTAGAAATTGGGATGTCTACCAGTCGATATTTCCCCGCAATAGGAACAGCGGGTTTGGATCGTGTTTGTGTTAATGGCGATAATCTAGATCCTTGGCCACCACCAAGGATAACGCCTAAAACTTTGTCGGTCATGTTTAAGCTTATTTTAATATTTGGTACAATTCTATATATTGTTGTGCCGCATTATCCCACGAATGATCTATTTGCATCATTGTTTTGCGCACAGCCTTAAATTTCTTTTTATCGTTATACAGTTCAACAGCCCTGGTAATTGCATGGGTTACATCGCCTATGGTGGTTTGATCGTGGCAAATGCCGAAACCATCATCACCAATATCAATTACAGTATCTTTTAGGCCACCTACCCTTCTTACAATTGGTACTGTTCCATATCGCAATGCATAAAGTTGATTTAAACCGCAAGGTTCAACTCTTGATGGCATAATAAGAAAATCTGCTCCAGCATAAATTTGGTGCGATAACTGCTCATTATAACCGATATATGCATTATATCTTCCTCCGAAAATTTCTTTCAATTGGTTTAATCTGCCCTCTACCCAACTATCTCCTGAGCCTAACACCAAAACGTTAATGCTATCACCATGCTGCTGTAAAGCAGTATAAAAAATATCTGGTAATAAATCTGCCCCTTTTTCATCAACTAATCTACCAATAAATGTAAATAAGGGTTTGGAAGGATCTAATTCAAAAACATTGCAAAGCGCCGTTTTGTTTGCCAATTTACCAGCTTCTACTGTTTTAATTGTGTAATTTTTTTCGAGCATAGGATCTGTTTGCGTATCCCAAACTTCATTATCAATTCCATTTAAAATACCGATAGATTTTCCGCGCTCCTGCCTCAATAAACTTTCTAATCCACGGGCATTATAACTCATTTCATCCAAATAACTTGGCGATACTGTAGTTACCCTCCATGCGCATTTAATTGCTGCAGCCAAAGGATTAATATCTTTATTCCATTCAAGCAAACCCGATTTCCATAAATCGAAACCTGGAATATAGTATAGTTTATCCCAGCCAAACTGACCTTGGTACTGTGCATTGTGAATAGTTAAAACTGTAGGCACAGAATTAATCGGTTGATATTTTATAGAATTACCAACCATAAAAGGTATTAGTCCTGTATGATGATCATGGCAATGAATTACATCAGGCTGGTGCTCCCATTGCACAATCCAATCGAGTGTAGCAATTTGAAAAGCCATGAAACGCTCCGTATCATCAAAATAGCCATAAACATTTGGTCTATCTGTTAATCCTTGTATGTGTATAATGTATAAATCAAAACCTAGTTTATTGGTTTTTTCTTTAAGTATCCGGTATTGAAAATGATTGTTACCATAATTTCCCCATGCATCATAAGTTACCTCGAAATCGTTTTCGCGGATAAATTTGGTATCGTAAGCAGGTACCACCACTTTAGCAATGTGGCCAAGTTTATTTTGATATTTCGGTAAGGCCCCTACTACATCGGCTAAACCACCAACTTTTGCAACAGGGTAACATTCGGCGCTTATATGTATTATTTCCATTAAATATTTGGTGTAGATAACCCTGTTAAGTTACTAATTGTTTTGCTGTTTGCAAATAATGCAAAATTTATTTTCGGTTAAATAATAATGCTTTTCAAATGCGCCTGTAAATTAATTCTTTACGTATTATTTAGGCATATTTTAGCCAAAGCAGATTTATTTAAATTTCAATAAAAAAGCCACCTGGCTTGCACCGGCGGCTTTAAACAAAACAAATATAATTTAGGTTTAAGCTGAATATGTCTTAATATTCCTCAGCAATAATTTCGTAGAAATCACGAATTGGTTGAAACTGTGGATGGAGTGAAACTACATCACCAAAAACCAATAAAGCTGGTGCATTAATTTTTTTATCTTCTACAATCTCAGCAATTGTATCTACAATACCTATGGCGATTTTTTCATCAGGTGATGATCCATTTTGAATTACAGCAACGGGAAGTAAATTTTTATTTTCTGCTTGAAAAATTGCTGCAATTTCTTTTACTTTTTCTATTCCATTTAAAACAACGATTGTTGCTTTGGTTTTTGCTGCGATGTACAAATCTTCAGATATTTCTCCCTTAGAATTTGTACCTGTTACCGCCCAAAAACTTTCGCTCAAGTCTTTATAAATCATTGGAATTTTCTGTAAGCTTGGTGCCCCAGTTGCACTAGAAATGCCTGGAATAATCTCTGTAGGAATACTGTATGACTCTGCAGCATCTATTTCTTCGTATCCTTTAGCAAAGAAAAATGGATCGCCACTTTTTAACCGAACAACATGACCGTAGTTTAAAGCATAATCTACAATCAACTTGTTAACAGAATCTTGAGAAAAAGATTCATCATCCGTACGCTTTCCTACATAAACTTTAGGAATCCCTTCTGGTGCATGATTTAATAAAGCTTCGTTTACATTTGCATCATATAAAACAACATCCGCTGTTTTTAATGCCTTTACACCTTTTAAACTAAATAAATCCGGATCTCCAGGACCTGCACCTATTAATGTAATTCTTGGTTCAATGTTCGCTTTCTCTACTTTATTCAAAATCATAACAGAAAATTTTGCTTGTTTGCATTTACTAATTAAACAAATATACAAAGTCTATAGAAATTGTAGTAATTTATTTTAAAATAAATTATTTGATCATTTACATCGTTATAATTTAACAATGGTATAAAAGAATTTACTGCGTTTTAATGGCTTTGAGGGAATTAAAGTTTAGCTTCATCGAAATCCACATTCAACATCTTTTTCAACACAGTATTGCGATTAAATGTTCCTTCATTAACACTTACGCCATAAAAAATATAATACCTCCCATCGGGCCGAATAAAGATATCGCTAAATGAGGGATATTGTAACGCAAAAAACTGATCGAATATATTCAACTCATCCCTAAAATTATTATATAAGCCCCTATAAGAATTATCTGAAGATAAGGCAGAACTATAGATATAATAACATTTTAAATTACCCAGGTCTTGCAAGTATTTAGCCCAAGTTATTGAATGGTTAGCATCTTTTTTCATTGTTTTAAAAGCTGGATGTAGAAGATGCTCAATACCTGTGTAGTATTTTATGACTAATAATGAATTTGAATCTATATTTCCTGAAGAATATTTTTCAAGTGCGGATCGGATCTTTTTCACAAAATCTAGAGGTAGTTTTCCTTGTTTCGTAGTTGCCGACAACTGGTAAACAATTGCTGTGTCTGTTTTAACGTAACCCCAGCCTAATTTTTCTTTCACTATTTGGTCCTTGCATTCTTGCTCACTTATTGGGTGTCCATTTTGATCCGAATAACAAATCCTTTGACTGTGGGTTAAAAAAGGATAAAGAAAAAAACTTAAGGTAATAATGAGTGCGTTAATCTTGAAATTCATACTTTATATAATTCATTTACAGTCTTTTGGTTCAAAAGTAAACTTACCTCTTTCAAAATTAATAGGTTTACCCTTTACAAAATATGATCTTCCTAAGGTTGTTTCAATTTGCCCCACGCCCATAATTAACTTGCCATCTTTTTTCAAAAATGCTAATGGATTAGTGAAAACACTTACCGTGTCTTTACCGGTTTTAAAAGTATAGTTTACAAATAAAGTATCTCCTTTAAATTCGCCTGCAATTAATCCATCATTCATTGGTTTCTTCTCGTATTTCACAGTAAGTTTACCTTTAATCTTTCCCGAACTGAGGGTTTCTACTTTTAAATCGGCACTATCTTTTTCAAAATCTGCTTTGTAGCATTGCACATTAGAAACGCTATCTTTTGAAGAAGCATTTCCTGATGTATTGGCTTTTTTGCCTGCTTGATTACAACTAAAAGCTAGTGGCATAGCCAGAAACGAAAGATAAAAAACTGTTTTTTTCATAATTGAGAGATTATAATAAGTGGGTTATCAATTACAACTAATATACTTAAATAAAACAATTTAAAAAAAACAAGGATAAAGCCTATACAAAAAAGTGGAACAACCGTTCTGATTGTTCCACTTTTCTATTTATAAAAAAATGTACTATTAATCTACCGCAGCCCTAAACATTAAAGCTCCAACGGTAAGATTTGTACGACTATCAACCAAAATAGCTGAACCATTTGCCCGATTTTCATCATATAAATCAAAAGCTAATGCATCTGCTGTTTTAATGGTTACACGTCCAATATCATTTAGTTTAAACTCATCTGCGGCATGTTTTTCTAAAGTATTGATATCAACTTTATGCAGAATTTCGTTTACCTTACAACGCGTTGTTTTACTATTGTGCTGAATAAAATAAGTTAAATTAGTATCCAATGCCCGGCTATCCATCCAGCATAAATCAGCTTCAATAAGTTTGGATTCGTTGGGCAACGCCGAAGCATTAACAATGGTATCGCCCCGGCTAATATCTACATCATCTTTTAAATGAATCGTTACCGATTGTCCTGCTAAAGCTTCAGAAGGGCTTTGATCAAAAAACTCTATCTTTTCTATTGTAGAACTTGCCCCCGAAGGCAGAACGGTTACTTTATCATTTAATTTAAAAGTTCCGCTTAAAACCCGACCAGCATAACCGCGATAATCGTGCAATTCTTCTGTTTGAGGGCGAATAACCCATTGAACAGGCATGCGTGCAAATTGCGATTTATCTTGCGCATCCGTATCTACCTTTTCCAAAAAGTGTAATAAACTTTCTCCTTCATACCAATCCATATTTTCAGATGGTTGCACAATATTATCGCCCTTTAATGCGCTAACGGGAATATAGGTTACATCTTTTAAATTAAGTTGTTGCGCTAAAATTTTGTATTTCTCGGTAATGGAGCTAAAAACAGTTTCGCTGTAATTAACCATATCCATTTTATTAATACAAACCACAATGTGCTTAATTCCTAAAAGGGAAACCAGGTAAGAATGGCGAATGGTTTGCTCTACCACACCATTGCGGGCATCAATTAATATGATTGCTAAATTTGCCGTTGAAGCACCAGTAACCATATTTCGGGTGTACTGAATATGCCCAGGAGTATCTGCAATGATGAATTTACGTTTATCCGTTTGGAAATATTTATAAGCCACATCAATGGTTATGCCTTGCTCTCGCTCTGCTCTTAAACCATCGGTTAAAATGGCTAAATCTATTGTACCATCGTCGTTTTTACGGTTAGAGCTTTGTAAGGCTTCTAACTGATCTGCTAAAATGGAATCTGTATCGTATAATAAACGGCCAATAAGGGTACTTTTACCATCATCTACACTACCAGCGGTGAAAAATTTTAATATATTCATGTTAAAAATAATTGAATGAATGAGAGATTAGATTAGTAAATGAGATCAGATTAATATGCTGAGTTCAAGACTAAAAGTATCCTCCTTTTTTTCTGTCTTCCATAGCTGCTTCAGACACTTTATCGTCCATACGAGCACCTCTTTCTGAAATTTTTGAAGCACTTATTTCTTCAATAATATCATCGATTAAAGTAGCTTCAGATTCAACAGCAGCTGTACAAGACATATCGCCAACGGTTCGGAAGCGAACGGTTTTATTGATTACAACATCTTCATTATCCATATTTAAAAATGGAGATGCAGCCATAAGTTGTCCATTTCTAGTAATACAATCGCGATTATGAGCAAAGTAAATGCTTGGCAAATCGATCTTTTCTCTACGGATATAATTCCATACATCTAATTCTGTCCAATTGCTAATTGGGAAAACGCGAACATTTTCTCCTTTATGGATTTTACCGTTGTAAATATTCCAAAGTTCTGGGCGCTGGCGTTTGGGATCCCATTGTCCAAACTCATCTCTTACAGAAAAGATACGTTCTTTTGCACGGGCTTTTTCTTCATCTCTACGGGCGCCACCAATGCAGGCGTCAAATTCATATTTTGCAATGGTATCTAAAAGGGTAACGGTTTGCAAGGCATTTCTACTGGCATTTTTACCCTTTTGCTCTACAACTTTACCTTGATCTATCGATTCCTGTACAGAGCCAATAATTAGTTTTTCGCCAATCCGCTCAATCATTTTATCGCGGTAAGTAATGGTTTCCTCAAAATTATGTCCAGTATCTATATGTACCAATGGGAAGGGAAATTTACCTGGGCGAAAAGCTTTTTCTGCCAAACGCACTAAGGTGATAGAATCCTTACCACCAGAAAATAATAAGGCAGGTTTTTCAAATTGCCCCGCCACTTCACGTAAAATATGAATGGCCTCGGCCTCTAGTTCATCTAAATAATCAAAATTATATGTGCTCATTTATAAATTTTTGAATGATTGATTTTTTTGAATGTGTGAATTTTAGCCTCATAAAAATGCACATTCCATTCTTCAATCTGTTATATCATTTGTTGTTGCCTTTTTATTTTTTACAATTTGGTATTCTCAACCACATTTACTTCGGTAGCGTGCAAGCCACATTCCTTTTTCGATTGATCTTCCCACCACCATCTTCCAGCTCTAAAATCCTCACCTGGCTGTACCGCTCTTGTACATGGGGCGCAACCAATACTCGGAAAACCTTTATCGTGCAGTGTGTTATAAACAATATTATTTGCTTTTATATATTGCTTTACATCATCTAATGTCCAATCAAAAATTGGATGGAATTTAATCAATTGGTTGCCTTCATCCCACTCTAAATCGTGCATATCTTCTCGGTTTGCACTTTGATCTGCCCTTATTCCTGTAACCCAGATTTCATTTCCTTTTAAAGCCCTTTTTAATGGTTCTATTTTACGAATATAACAGCATTCTTTTCTGTTTTCTACAGATTCATAAAAGCTATTAGGGCCTTTGGTATTAACCATATCCTGCAACAATTCATTTTTAGGATAGTACGCATAAATTGGCTTATTATAAATTTCTAACGTACGGTTCCAAACATAATAGGTTTCAGGAAAAAGCCGTCCGGTTTCCAAAGTAAAAACTTTAATTGGAATGTTATTAGCAAAAATTAAATGTGTAATTACCTGATCTTCCCATCCAAAACTTGTTGAAAAGATAATTTTATCAGCATATTGATCTGCCAATAAACTTAATTTTTCAATAATATTTAGACCATTTAATTTTTCCTTTATCTCCTCTAAAATCTCCATCACTTAAAATAATTTTAAAATAAACATTACTACGCTTCGTAAGCTCACAAGCATTACAATAATTCCTACGGCAACCATAATTGTTTTTGCTGAGATTTTATTAGAAACTCTTGCTGCAATTGGCGATGCAATGGCGCTGCCGATAATTAAACCCAACACAGCCTCCCAGTGTTTGCCACCAAGCATAGTAAAAAAAGTTAACGAACTTAGCGTAGCAATAAAAAAGCGGCTAATTTTTACTGTTCCTAAAGAAAATAATGGGTGCCTGCCACCGGCAATTAAGCTTGATAAAACAATTGATCCCCAGCCACCACCAAAAGCGGCATCAATAAAACCTCCAACAAAGCCCAAAAGACCAATTTTTTTAATTTTTTGATCGGCTTTCTTCCTTTTAATATTGAAGGCTTTCATTAAAATTACACCGCCTAAAAACAAGGTGTAAACGGCAACAATTGGTTTTACATACGAGCTATAATGTTCTAACGATGATAAAATATAGGCTCCTAAAACTGCGCCAATAATTGCAGGAATAATTAGTATTTTAAAGAGTTTCCAATTTACGTTGCCCATTTTATAATGCATCCAACCGGCAATACCATTGCTCATTACTTCGGATATGTGAATTGCCATACTTGCTGAGGCGGGAGGTAAACCCATAGCCAAGGAGAAAGAAGCCGATGTTACGCCATATGACATGCCTATTGCGCCATCAATGAGCGCAAATACAAAACCAGCACCCAGAAACCAATAAAATAATGGATCGATATTAATAAAAAATGTTTGAAACTCTGGCTCCGTATTCCATAAGGTAACACCTGCAGTTGCTATTAATAAAATTGCTGCCAGCCAGATTAACCACTTAATATTGGCTTCAAAAAAGTTCTTTTTTGGATTTACCAAACGCTCGGTAACCTTATTAAGTTTTTTAACCTTTGCAGTAAAATCGCCATTAAGTGTATTTCGTAAAGCGCTCATATTTTGCAGCGTAGCATCCAACTCTGCGGGCAAGCCTTCGTTTAATATCTGTTTAAGTCGCTTTGCTATTGTTGGTGATTTACCATTGGTGGAAATGGCAATTTTTAAATCACCCTTCTGCACTATTGATCCCAAATAAAAATCACAAAGATCAGGCTTATCAGCAACATTAATCAGCAAGCCTTTTTCGTGCGTTACTGTTCTAATTTCTTCATTTAAAATTTGATTGTTAGTTGCTGCAAAAACAATGTCAATATTATCTAAATCGCTAACATCAAAACTTTTTTGCCTTATCTTAATTTCTGGATAATCTTTAATAAGTTCATAAACTTGGGGTAATACCAGCTCGGCAACGATTGTAATTTTTGCATGGTTGCTGTTGTTTACAATTGCCCGAAGTTTTTCTAACCCTATATTACCTGCACCAATTAATAATGTATGCAGCTTATTCAGTTTTACAAAAACCGGAAATAGCTGATTTCCTTTTTCTTCTTCAGAAAAAGTATGTTCATTATCTTGGTGGTTAGGCGATAGTTGCATATTGTTTTACCAGTTTTTTAAATGAAGGATGTAAGGAAACCACTTCGCCAAAAATGATTAAGGCTGGTGCTTTAATTCCCTGCTCTTTAACTCTATCTAAAATATTTTCCACTTTACCAATAACCAGTTTTTCATCATCAGCTGATCCATTTTGAATAACCGCTGTTGGTAAATTTTCTTTCCCAGCTGCTTTGAAAATCTCAACAATTTGCGGTAGTTTTTTTAAGCCCATTAAAACTACTACTGTTGCATTAGATTGTGCTGCCTGATAAATATCTGCAGAAACGTCTCCTGATGTTGTAGTGCCTGTAATTACCCAAAAACTTTCGCTCAAACCGCGGTGTGTTACCGGAATTTGCTGCAAACCAGGAACTCCAATTGAGCTGGAAATACCTGGAATAACGCTAACAGGAATGCTGTAAGAAGCTGCATAATCAAGCTCTTCATAACCCCTTCCAAAAACAAATGGATCGCCCCCTTTTAAGCGTACCACATGACCGTAGTTAAGCGCATAATCAATCATAAGTTTGTTAATGGTGTCTTGTGGATAAGAATGTTCGCCGGAGCGTTTACCTACATAAACCTTTATCGCACTTTCGGGTGCATGTTCTAACAAAGCCTCATTAGTTAGGGCATCATACAAAACTACATCCGCTGTTTGCAAAGCTTTAACACCTTTTAAAGTTAATAAATCTGGATCACCTGGACCAGCCCCTAAAAGTGTTATTTTTGATTCTTTATATATTTTTTGATCGCTCATGTCTTTTTAAATTTGAATGAATGATAGATTGAATGAATGAATGAATTTTGAATGAGTGAATGTTTACCTGCATCGTTTCCATTATATAATTTTGAATGAGTGAATTTTGAATGAATGAATGTTTACCTGCATCATTTCCATTATATAATTTTGAATGAATGAATGTTTACCTGCACCGTTTCCATTATATAATTTTGAATGAGTGAATTTTGAATGAATGAATGTTTACCTGCATCGTTTCCATTATATAATTTTGAATGAGTGAATTTTGAATGAGTGAATGTTTACCTGCATCGTTTCCATTATATAATTTTGAATGAGTGAGTGCTTACTTGTGTCATTTCCATTCAATCATTCTATCATCCTATCATTCAATCATTCAATCTATCATTCTATCACTTTATAATTCTATCAATTTGCTGCTTTCAGCTCTTTTAGCCTTAATTTGGTTTAAAAATTGATTTGCTTCTTCAAAATATTGTTGAGCAAATTCTGCCGATGGTTCGTTTTTATTAATCTGTAAAACCAAATCTGAAAAGGAACTTTTTAAAGAAAATGCTCCGTTTTCTACATAATGATTATCAAACTCTCTAATTACGCCAACTTGTGTGCTACTATTTACGCCCTTATCCAAAAGCAATGATTTTGCAGCACTCACAAATGTGCTATAAGTATGGTAAATGGCATCTGCATAAGCATGTTTATCCAAATTTTGCTTTGCCCAACTAAATTTTTCATCGGCTTCAAGTAATAAAGTGGCAACCAAATCAATTACAACTCCAGCACATTCGCCAACACCAATTGCGGTTTCAAATTGCTCTACATGCCCCCAATCAACAAATTCATCATTCTGTAGATTGGTTAAATCAGCCAAAGGTTTTAAAAGCTGATAAAAATGATCTTTTCCTTTCCTATCGTAATATCCATGGAAATTTTCGTCGTCCAGGTTATTTGCCTTAAAATCATTCAAAATATAATGTAATACGCTCGTTGCCCTTTTTGATGGCACTTTAATTACCCTTTCTGCTACCCTTCCAAAGCCATTTCCAACAGTTCCGCCTCCAAGCATTACCTGTACGGCAGGCACAACTTTACCTTCGGCTTTTACCGAGCTACCATGAAAACCAATTTCTGCTAAACCATGCTGACCGCAAGAATTCATACAGCCACTAATTTTAATTTTGATATTTTTTTCGTAAATAAATTCTGGAAAATCGGTATAAATCACATCTTCCAAAACCTCTGCTAAAGTCATAGAATTTGATATACCTAAATTACAAGTATCTGTGCCTGGGCAAGTTGTAATATCAGCCAAGCTATCAAAGCCTGCTGTTGTATAGCCAATTTTGTTTAGTGATACATATAATGAAGGTAAGGCTTCTTCCCTAACAAACTTTAAAAGTAAGCCCTGATTTTGGGTAATTCTGATTTCGTCTGCAACAAATGGTCTTACCGCTGCAACCAAAGCACGAGCTTTATCCGTTTTAATATCGCCAACTTGCACTTTAATGTAAACGCCATAAAAACCGCTCTGCTTTTGTTCAATTACATTTGTGGCGAGCCAGTGCTTATAGTGGTTTTCATTTTCTATTTTTACCTCGCTAAAACTTTGCTCTAATGGCAAAGGCGGCTGAGGAACGGTATTTAAATCTATTTTAAAGGTTTTTACCTTATTGGCAATTCGCTCTTCGGCTACCAAACGTAAAACTTCCTCCAAGCCTAGTTTCTGCACTAAATATTTTAAACGTGCTTTATTGCGATTGCTTCTTTCTCCATAACGGTCAAAAACCCTTAAAACCGATTCAGTAAAAGGAATTAGCTGATCTTCTGGTAAAAATTCGTGAACTGCATTTGCTAAAAATGGTTGAGCACCTAAGCCACCAGCAAATAAAACCTTAAAGCCACGCTCTCCTTTTTCATTTATTTTAGGAATAAAACCTAAATCGTGGATATAGCTATATGCAGTATCTTTATCGCTTGAAGAAAAGGAAATTTTAATTTTTCTGCCCATTTCCTGGCAGATTGGATTTCTTAAAAAGTAAGCAAAAACGGCTTGTGCATACGGCGAAACATCAAAAGGTTCATCCGGATCGATGCCTGCATTTGGTGATGAAGTTACATTACGTACGGTATTTCCGCATGCTTCGCGAAGTGTAATATCATCCTGCTCCAGTTTTGCCCATAATTCTGGTGTTTTATCCAGGCTCACATAATGAATTTGAATATCCTGACGGGTTGTTAAATGTAGATTACCGCTTCCGTATTCATCAGCAATATCTGCAATGCGCAACAGCTGCTTAAAGGTAATTTTACCAAAGGGTAATTTTATGCGCACCATTTGTACACCAGGTTGGCGTTGCCCATAAACGCCGCGGGCTAAACGTAGGCTTCTAAATTTTTCATCGTGTATGGTTCCGTCTCGAAAAGCCCTAATCTTCTTCTCCAAATCGATAATATCCTGCTCAATAACTGGGTTTTCGAGTTCTGTTCTGAAACTTTGCATGTTTTGTTGTTTTGCTTTTATTCAAAAAATGCCTCCTTATTACCAGGAAGCATCAAATATTTTTATATAAATTATAATTATAGATCGCCCCTTATGCTACTTTACAGTAACAACACATCAGTTGGTTATTCATAAAATTACGATTTATTATAAATTTCATCCCCCAAATATATAAAGTATATAGGAATAGTAGTAATTTATTGTAAAAAATTTTAAATCAGCGTTTTCAGCTTGTCTTCGCGGGCAATTACATCAGCAATGCTGGTTTCGGCTAAAACCTTTAAAGTAGCATCTCTTACATCAATAAAAGCGCTTCTAATTCCACAGGTTACCTCATCCGTACATTCATCACACTTGTGATAAAAGTTTAAACTTGCACAGGGCACCATAGCAATTGGTCCATCGGTGATGCGCATTACGTGTACCAAGAAAATTTCTTCTGGTTTTTTGTTTAAGCTATAACCACCTCCAGCACCTTTTTTACTGTATAAAAAGCCTGCGTTACGTAAATCGAGCAGAATTTGCTCCAGGAATTTTTTAGGAATATGCTCCTCCTCTGCAATTTTGGAAATTTGCATAGGCGGTTTTTCTACATTTTTGCCAAGAGCGACTAAAGCCTTTATGGCATATTTTGTTTTTTTGGATAGCATATTTGCACAAAGCTAATAAAAGAATGTAAAATTTAAAACCTGTTTGCTTATAAATTGGGCTTTAAAAGGCATGCTTTTCAAATTTAGCGCTTTACAGACAAATCTTTTACAATGGTTATCTGAATATTAGTCCTTTAATCAAACAATCGTAAAAAAATCAACCAGATAAAACTTCCAGCTAATTATCTGCGTTTAAAATCTACTTTTACCAAAAATACTTGTAACTCTACAAATGAAGAGAAGATTTAACCTTTTACCTGTAATCCTGTTTGCTTTAGCTTTCTTATTAATTAATGCCTACGTACTTTCTGGTCTGCACACTATATTTAATCCATCTTGGTTAACACCAGTTTTCTGGGTTGCAATAATAGGTTTATCCATATCTCTATTTTTTGCAATTACAAAAATGAGAAGCGCTGGAGTAAACAAGTTCTTTTTAATTGTTAGCCATATTTTTTTAATCCTTCTAGCTTCAGAGCTTGTTTTTAGCATATTTTTAATCATCGGTGATGCTTATCGATTAATCCTTTCGGCAAATTCCAATTTTACTGATTCAGGATTTCATTGGGTTCAAAGAAATGTTTACTGGACAGATTTTTCGCTCTTTATGTTTGCTATTACCATTGCGTTATTTGCTTATGGCATTACTTTGGGTAAATATGCTTATCGCGTAATTAAACATACTTTGTATTTTGATGATTTGCCTGAAAGTTTTGATGGATTTACAATCACGCAGATATCCGATGTACATGCAGGAAGTTTTACCAACCCAACGGCAGTACAAAAAGGAATTGATATGATTAATGCGCAAAAAAGCGATTTATTTGTTTTTACAGGTGATTTAGTTAATAATGCAGCGGCTGAAATTAAGCCTTACATTGGACACTTTTCGCAAATTAAGGCTCCATTTGGGCAGTTTTCTATTTTAGGCAATCATGATTATGGTGATTATATTAAATGGCCAACCGAAGCTGATAAAATCAACAATTTACAGCAGTTAAAAAATTACCATAAAGATTTAGGCTTTAAACTTTTGCTTGATGAACATGTAGAAATTGTTAAAAACGGAGAGAAAATTATTTTAGCAGGGGTAGAAAATTGGGGTATTGGTTTTGGCGAACGTGGTGATTTAAAAATGGCGTTACAAAATACTAATGCCAATGATTTTAAGGTTTTGCTTTCTCATGATCCTTCTCATTGGGATGTTCAGGTAAAACAATTTCCATCAAAAATTCAGCTTACATTAGCTGGGCACACACATGGCATGCAATTTGGCATTGAGGCTTTTGGAATTAAGTGGAGCCCCGTAAAATATAGATACAAGCACTGGGCAGGCATTAAATCAGAAAACAATCGTTATTTAAACATCAATCGTGGCTTCGGTTTTCTGGGCTTTTCTGGGCGTATTGGCATTTGGCCAGAAATTACCGTTTTAGAATTGAAAAGGAAAACAACTAATTAAATAGTTGCTTAAAATTAGTATCTTGTTCTCCGCTAATCAATTAATTTATGAGAACAGTATTAATTATTCTATTTACATTTTTATTTACAGAAACACCAACTATTGAGAAAGATAAGGATCGTTGGAAGCCCTACTACACCGATGCAAATCCTGCTGCAGTTGCCGATAATTGGTTTTTACCATTTGATGTAAATAACCGAAAAGATGTTAAGAATATCAAGATTATCAGCATTTTTGGCGATCATCGCGATAGCTTTTATAAAGGCCACATTCATACAGCAATTGATATTAATCCTGCAAAGCCGAAAGCAAAATTGGTTGCAGTATATCCTATGGCAAATGGTGTTGTTTGTTCTATCCACCTTGGCGAAAATCAGCGTACGGTGGTTGTAAAACATAAATTAAAAGATGGTAAATTTATGTTTACCACGTACAAACACCTTAAGGAAGTTTATGTAACTAATGGTCAACAGGTAACCCCAAACACTAAATTAGCCCGTTTATTTACACCAGAAGAAAGTAAGAAATATGGTGGTGATTACCATCATCTACATTTAGAAATACGCAAAAAATTTGATGATTACGGCTGTGCAAGTTGGTTAACCATGAATAAAATACAACTAAACGACAGGTACTTTAATCCTCAGGTTTTTATCAAAGAAAATGTTAAGTAATTTTTAAAGGAGTATAAATTAATCTTGAATGAGTGATTTTTGAATTAGATATTCCAATAAATCACTCATTCTTTAATTTTAGTTTTAGCTGCAACTTAATTTACATTGCAATCATCATTTGAAACTGCATCAACAGCTAAAACTTTAACAGAGCCTGGTCCTTTTGGGCAGTTTTTTGTATCGATGTTATCATCAGAATTATAATGATACCTGATGTAAAAAATTTTACCAGCAATACGATAACTTTCAGGAACGTTAATTAAAGCTGCTCTATACTCAATAATTTTCCCATCATTATCTTTAATAGGAGTTGCATCGGTATTTTTAGAAGTAAAATTTACTAAAATTGAGCTTTGATCGGTACAATAATCTGATATGTACTTGACTTGGTAGCATTTTGTTTGCCGGATATCTTTTTCGCAAGAAAAAAGAAAGGACATTATGGCAAGTGCCAATAGTTGGGAGGAGCGTTTCTTCATTAAATTTAAGTATGTGAGTTTAGTTAGTTGTTCCAAAGTTAAAAAAAGCTTTAAAGCATAACGAATAAAAATAACAGATACACTAAAAGCCGTGCTGAGTTATATATTATCCGTGTTTAAGTTTTGTTAATTGTTTCAATAACCTCATGGTAAGGTTAATATCGTACCTAAAACGGTTGACATGATGAAAACGCTACACTAAAAATAAAATTTGAATCTATGGTTAAATGCAAAAAACCATACTTACATATGGTTTTAGCTTGAGAGATTAATAAATACAAAATGCCTATAAATTGATTCCTTTAAACATCAATTTTGATTTGATTGTTAAGGAGATAACTGTTTTAAGATTGAATTATGCCCGTTATCATTTCAGATAATGATGTAAATATGGCGTTTCATTCTTTTAAATAGACACTCGGATTATTATTCGCTGATTTGTATTTTTTATTCGCCAATAAATCTTAATTATTCGAATTTAGAACATATGCTGTATTATATATTTTAAAGCTTTGGCAAGGTAAACCAAAAAGTACTGCCCTCGTTAAGCTCTGTATTAACACCTATTTCTCCACCGTGACGTTTAATAATTTCTGCGCTAATATATAAACCCAAACCTAAGCCAGAATATTGTGTGCCACCGTAATCTGCCCGATAATAACGATCAAAAAGATGTGGGATTTTCTCCTTTGGAATTCCTGAGCCAAAATCCTGAACAGAAACTTTAATTTTTTCTGGTAGTTCTTCTATAATTAAATTAATATCACGACTGAAAGGTGCATATTTTGCTGCATTATTTACAAAATTAACCACAACTTGATCTATTCTCTGTTCATCAGCATAAATTGTTAATCCTGCACCTCCTATTAAATTAAGATCGTGCTTTCCTCCTATTCTGATGTGATTGCAACATGAATTTAGCATTTCGGCGATATTAAAATGCGTTTTATTTAAATGTAATTGCCCTTCGTTGGTTCTGGTTGTATTAAGTAAATCATCAATTAAACCTGTTATTTTAGCAACACTTCCGTTTGATTGCTCAATGAGACGCGGCACTACTGGATGGTTCAGATTTTCCTTGTAACGATCTAATAGCTGTAAAGAACCTTTTAGTGTTGTAATTGGAGTTTTTAATTCATGACTGGCAATGCTTAAGAAATCATCTTTTCGCTGATCTTCAAGTTTACGCTGCGTAATATCCTGAACAGTGCCCGAAAAATTTGAATCCGTTAACGTACCCGAATCATAAAGTTTACCAGTAGCCCTTACCCAGCGCAATTGTTTATCATGAAAGCCGGTGATAGAAAATTCCATATCATAACTTTCTCCAGTTGCAATTGCGTCCATAATTGCCCGATTTACAGCAACTCTAAATTCATCCGTAATTTGGGCTGTTACGGCCTCGTAAGGCATTTCGTCACTTTCATAGTACCCAAATATTTCTTTTAACCTGTTTGATGGGGTAAACTCTCTCGTTACTGTATCTACATGCCACGTACCAAGTTCAGATGAATCAATTGCCAAACGCAATTTTGCTTCAGCCTGCTCTACTTGCTGCCTCGAAACCACTTTATCCGTTACATCAATTACGGTTGCAAGTACACTGGTATGGTTTCCGTTACTATCTAGAAGTACCTGATAATAATAATCAACATAAAACAATCTGTCGCTTCCATCTGGTCGTTTAAACCTAACTGGTCTTTCTCTATTTATGATCGGTTCTCCGGTTTCCAATACCTTTTTCCATAAACCAGGAAATGGTTGGGTTGTTAATTCAGGAAATACTTCAAGCATTGGCCTACCAATAACTTCCTCCCTAGTTTTATTCCAAAAGTTTAAAATTGCTGTGTTTGTTAATGAAATTTCCTGTTTGGGGCCACGTAATACTACAATTGGTGTTGGTAGCTCGCTTAAAATTTGATCTAGCCTTGCTTCACTTAACTTTAAACTTTCATTAACATGTTCAATACGTTCTTGCGATTCATTCAACTCTTCGTTAATAACCGTAAGTTCTTCATTTAAAGCTTGTATATTTTGCTTAGAAACTACCTGATCGGTAATTACATTGGCGGTAAGCATTATACTTCTGGTTACACCCTCTTCATCCTTTAATGGTTGATAAACAAAATTAGAATATACTTCTTCAATTTTTCCATTTTGTTCTAGCAATGCTTTAACCTCATTGCCATAAAATGGAATTCCTGTTGTGTAAACATCATCAAGGATTTGCAAAAAGCTTTGTCCAATTAATTCAGGTAAGGCCACGTGAAGTGGTTTTCCAATTATATCACTAGATTTACCCCAGGCTTCGAGCACCTTTTTATTGGCAGATTCAATAATTAATTCTCTTCCTTGAAAAACCGCAATAGCAATTGGCGCATCAGAAAGCAAGTAGCGTAATCGACTTTCGGATTTAGAAAGGGCTAATGTTCTTTCCAAAACCCTTCTTTCCAGTTCGATATTTAGTAGATCTAGGTGTTCTTTTACTTTTTCTAATTCCTCATAAGATGCTGCAAGTTCTTCATTTAGGCTTTGTTCGCGTTCAAGTGCCAGCGTTTGCTCTTTGGCCTTTTTTATTGCTTCCTGTCCTAAAACTACATCAGTTACATCAGTTGCGGTATGCAAAATTGCGTAAGTTTTGCCTGTTTCATCTTTAATCGCTATGTATTCATAATCAAAATAAAAAGTTTGTAGCAAGCCATTTACTTCCAAATCTGCCTTAATCGCCTTCCCCTTATCATCAATACCAGTGCGCATAACTGCTTGGAGCATGCCCATAAACGGTTGATTCTTAATTTCTGGCAAAGCTACACCTAATGATTTTCCAATCACGCTTCTATCTTTTCCCCAAAAGGAAATCATGGCATCGTTTGCGCTTTCTATTATTATATCATCGCCTGTGTAAATGGCTATTGCATTTTTATATCCTGAGAGGATAGAGAGAATTTGTTCGTTATTCAACCTTTTCGCTGTGCTCATCAGCTCACTAATTCTTCGTAAAATAAAAGGAATTTATTGTTTATTAACCTGCAGGTTTACACGCTTAACCAAATCATTGATATCAAACGGCTTAGAGATAAAATCTTGCGCTTCACATTGGTTAGACATTTCATCCATTTTGGAATTTGCTGTCATAATTAATACTGGAATGTTTTTGGTCTTTTCCTGCGATTTTAAATTGCGGCAAACCTCTAACCCATTTCCATCAGGTAGCATCACATCAAGTAAAAAAACATCTGCATCCACATTAATGGCTTTAGAATTAAATTCGCTAACCGTAGAAAAGGAAACCACATCAAATTTTTCTTCTTCCAAAATGAATCCAATTAATTCGCGGATGTCATCATTATCCTCTAAAACACAGATTTTTTTATTCATTATAGATTATTAAGGGATGTATGCTTACAGGATTAATAGAAATTATAACCTATAAATAGCTGAATTGTTTTGTTGATTAAGGGATTTATAAAATAAAAAATAGAGCTATCAGAAAGAAAGCTCTAAGCATTGCTTATTAAAATAAATTATTCTTCGCCGCGGTTCCAAATGTCACCATACAAATCTGGATGGCGTTTAAATTGTGCATGTACATACGGACAAAGCGCTATAACCTTTAAATTATGCGCTCTCACATAGCTAACCATAGCAGCCAATAACTGCCCGGCATATCCTTTTCCACCCTGATCTTCATCTACTTCTGTATGATAAACAGTTAAATTAGTGCCTTTAATTTCAACAACCATTTCACCAATTTTCTTTCCCTCATCGTACAGGTTAAATGCAGCGGGTTCGCCGTTGCCAGTTTCAAATTTAATTTCTGCCATGTTACTACACTTTTTGCAATACTAAAGATATGGAATTGGAATCCAAAAAACATAGACGGTGATATAAATTTTGTTAATTATCAGCAATTTTTGCCGATTTTACCCGCTTGTTAATCCGCTCAGAAGTAATAATAATCAAAAGTGCAAAGCCACCCCAAACCAGCATTTGAGTGGTAGACAAACTCCATTTACCTAATTTCCAAGAAAGTAGCCCGAAAAATGTCCCTACCGCTGCACCAATAAAATATGTGGTCATGTAGATGGTGTTAAGCCTACTATGTGCATGCTCATCCAAACTATAAATTTTTGTAAAGTTTGTAATTTGAGTTGCCTGCACGCCTATATCAAGAAAAAAGATGGCAACAATAAGTGCTGGGATTGAAAATGGAAAGATTTTAATCAATAATAGACTGGCAATAATCATTGAAACGGTAATCAATAAAGATTTATAAGTATTTCCACCATCTGCCAGTTTACCAAAATATGGCGCTACTAAAGCTCCACCTATTGCAATGAGCCCAAAAAGACCGATTTTTGCAGTATGAAATCCCAATGGTGGAGCACTTAAATGAAACGTTAAGGTGGTCCAGAAAGAGCAAAAAATGCCGAAAGTAAAAGCACCCAATAAAGCCGACTGCCTTAATACACGGTATTCGCTAATTAAAGAAATTGTTGATTTTAATAGTTTGCTATAATTGCCTTTAAATTTTGGGGCAATATCAGGTAAATAAAGTTTAAGTAACAGGATGATAATGGCAACCATTATTGCCGAAATACCGTATACATATCGCCAACCCAGCCACTCAGCAATTACACCACTAATTACTCTGGCACCTAAAATACCAACCAAAATACCGCTAAAAACCTTTCCTACTGTTTTACCTCTATCGGCTTTTGAAATTGTGGCTGCCATGGGTAAAATAATTTGAGCTGGCACGGAAAATAAGCCTACTAAAAAGCTTAAAACACATAATAAAAAGAATGATGACGTTAAAGAAAATACCACCAAACTTATGGTTAAAAGTGTGCAAAGAACTAAAATTAATTTTTTCCGTCTTAGCTTATCCCCTAGCGGAAGTAAAAAAAACATTCCCAAACCATAGCCTAATTGTGAAAGCATCGAGATTCGACCGATTTCACTTTCTGTAGCATGAACAGATAAGGCAATTTCCTTTAAAATTGGTTGATTGTAATATATATTGGCAACAATAACACCTGCCGCAACAGCCATTAAAGGGATAACAAGTGGATTTATTGGTTTTTGTTCTTGATTGTGCATGATTTAATGAAATATGACACAAACTTAGGTTAAGCGAAATCGCAATAATTGTATTTTTGAACGATATAATTGTAATAAATAACGATGCAACGATTTATCCAGCACGATGCACTTTTTATACGCCATTTTAACACCATGCAATGGCCTTATCCGGTTCATAATCATAACCATTTCGAATTGGTTTTTATACACTCAGGCAAAGGTACCCATACTTTAAATGATGTTGAGTGTAATTATCAGGGACCAGAATTATTTTTATTAGCTCCGGCAGATTATCATATTTTTAACATTGAAGAGCAAACAGAGTTTACGGTATTAAAATTTACCAATACGTATTTAAATGGATATTCTGTCTCTCAGGTTACGGATGACTGGAATAAATTAATAGATCATTTAATTGCCCTAACATCCGCTAATAATCAAAGCCTATTGAAAAATAAAACGGAGTTGGAAAAAATAAGCCGTTTAATGTATGTAATTGCCGAGGAATGGAAAGTTTCTCTTAATCCAGGTAATCAAGTTATTTTTTACCTTATTAGGGCTGTTTTTGCTTTGATTAGAAAGAATACTGCCACTTTTGAAATTCAGGATGCTCAAACAAATAGTGATTTACTTACCACAATCGCTGATTATATTCACATTAATATAAAAAATCCGCAGTTGATAAAACTTAGCGCACTGGCTAGCCAGTTTAAATTTTCTCCTAATTATTTAAACACATTCTTTAAAAAAGGAATGGGCCAAACCATTAAAACTTACATTAACGAATACCGCTTAAAACTAATTAAGAACAAACTTAAATATAGTAACCAATCCATTAAGAGCATTAGCGAAGAGTTTGCCTTTAGCGATATGAGCCATTTTAACAAATTTGTAAAAAAATATCTGGGTTTAAACCCTAAAAAAGCTTCAGAAGTATAGCCTACCACCAACTGAACCAAGATTATTCAAATCAAAATAAAAAAAACTACTAAATCTATAGATTTTATATAATATATTTTTATATTTGCCCTACTTAAATATTACAAAGTACTTATGCGGAGTAAAAGTTAAGGATATAGTCATGTGGCCGAGTGGTTTAGGTACAGGTCTGCAAAACCTTTTACGGCGGTTCGAGTCCGCCCATGACGTCAAATTTAGGATAATTTGGTTATCATATATTTGTTTTGTTGTAAACAAAGCCATCTGGATGGATGGTTTTGTTGCTTTTGATGCCATTATTTTTAATTAACATTCTCAAAATCTCTAATTTTAAATGTGAAAGTATTTTTAGTTATATTTAGATAATTTAAAATTAACATCCCACATGATTTTTGCTCCTCTCCCTTCTAATGAAAAAGAAAGGATTTCTGCTTTGGAAACCTATGGCATTATGGGAAGCGAACCCGAAAAGGATTTTGATGACTTAACTACACTTGCCGCCGAAATTTGCCAAACACCAGTTGCACTTGTTACCATTCTTGGTGAAGAGAAACAATGGTTTAAATCTAGATTTGGTACAGAAATTACTGAAACTCCAAAGGATTTTTCATTTTGCTCGCATACGATATTGGAAAATGGTGGAATTATGGTTGTAAATGACGCTAGAAAAGATAGTCGTTTTGCGGATAATCCATTAGTAAGTGGAGATACAAAAGTAATTTTTTATGCCGGCGTTCCATTGGTTAATCCCGAAGGTTTTGCCCTTGGCACCATCTGCGTTATCGATCATGAAGAAAAAATACTTAACGAAAATCAAATAAATGCTTTACGGATTTTAGGTAAACAGGCACTCCATCAACTGGAGCTTCGAAGAAAAATGATTCAGTTAGAAAGTAGTAATGCCGCACTTAGCGAAGCCAACAGTTTTATTGAGAAATTTGCAAGTAGAGCGGCTCATGATATTAAAAATCCATTAAGTAGTATCATTATTTCAGCAGAATCTCTTCAAAAAAAGTTGCAGGCTGAAGGCAATGAACGTTCTGTAAGGTTAATTAACATTGCAATTAGATCGGCAAAAAACTTAGTTACCTACGTAGATGATATGCTCAACTACTCTAAAGCACCATCTAACTTAAATGCAAACCAAGATGTTTTTGAGCTTAATGCACTTTTAGATAAAGTTATGCAGATGCTAAATGCGCCAAAAATTTATAGCATTAAAAAGCCAAAAAACACGCTAATTAAGGGTTCCAGAATTGCATTAGAACAAATTTTCCTTAACCTTTTAAGTAATTCAATAAGGTATAATGATAAGAATGCGCCCGAAATTATAATCGACTTTACAGAAGATTTAACTAAATACAATTTTAGTATTATTGATAACGGAATAGGAATAGCCGAAGAAGAATTAAGCAAAATTTTTGAGCCTGGCTATGTGTCTTCTCAAAAAGATCGCTTTAATAAAAACGGAAATGGCTTAGGCCTCGACTCCGTTTTTAGTTTGATTAAAAAGTTAAAAGGAGAAATAAATGTCTCTTCTACCTTAGGAAAAGGAACAAATGTTTCTTTTAACTTACCAAAATAAAAATTTTAAGCACTGGCTTGATAGGCCACACGTGCAACAAAATCTTGCACATCAAACGGTTTTGGAATAAAATCCTGTGCATCACAGGCGCATTCAATTTCCTTTGCCTTATAATTTGCGCTCATCATCACCACCGGAATATCATGTGTTAACTTATCTGATTTTAAGTCATTGCAAACATCCAAACCGTTGCCATCAGGGAGCATCACATCAAGCAAAAATACATCTGGCTGTATTTTTTTATTCCGATTTAAAAATTCTGTAACACTTGCATAAGCTAAAACCTCATAGTGTTCCTCTTCTAAAATAAAGCTAATGATTTCCCTAATCATGTCATTATCTTCCAGTATACAAATTCGCTTTCCCATAATTACAAACATATAAATTATACTGACTATCAATACCTTATATGTAAAACCTTATAACTTGTAATTTGTTTTATATTTTAAATGCACAAAGGCAGCCAAAGATAGAAATACAAAAAATGGAGCCGCAAAATCATCAATTGGCATTGGTAAGCAAGAATTATCTGCTGGATTATAAACCACCAAAATTCCATAAGTACGAACGCCGCTTACATCACAATAAGTAAACGGGCTATAATTTGTAATTTTATTATCTCTAATGCCACAATTTGGATCCTGATCGTAATATCTATAAGCGATGTAGCCCGTATTCTTGTAAAGTACGTTTCCTGTGGCAATATTATTTGTACCCATACTGTTTGGATATAGACCGCTATACACGCTACAACCCACATTTGCGCTTACGATTTCTGAGCATAAACACAGTAAAATTAACCATGCGAATTTCATAATATTATTATCTTATGAAACACATACGCTCCCACTATAACCTCTGGATTTCAGCGACTTAAATCTTCATTTATTCTTCATCAAAACAATAAAAACTGTAAAATAATAGTGATGAATTTTAGAGCCTGCAGATAAATTGACGACATTTACATTTTACTTATAACTAACCAAAAAATGAAAAAAGCCATAGCCCTTATAATCTTTTCAATCTTTATCCTTTTAAATAGTAATTCTGTTTTTGCGCAAAGCGATCCTAATAATTTTAGAGGCGCCCAAGCCTATCAAAAACACTATAAAGCACTATACGTACTTAATAGTGGCGATGAAAAACATATTGCTGGTACACTCAGAAATATTAAAAATGCTATGAACGATCCCAGATTAAAAGATAAACTGGAAGTAGAACTTATTGCTTTTAGCGATGGTGTGGCTGTTTATTTTAAAACAGGAAAATTTAAGGAACAACTTGAAGAACTTCGTAATCGTGGCGTAGTACTTGCACAATGCGAAAATACCATAAGAGAGCGCAAAATAGAAAAATCAGAATTATTTGATTTTATAAGTTATGTACCCAGTGGAAACGGAGAAATTATCATTAGGCAGCAACAAGGCTGGGCTATCGTTCATCCCTAAAATAGTTGATTAAGAAATGTAGCGTTTCGTTGTTTTTAACCGTTTAAAAAGAAAAAACCAGATATGAAAAGATACAACCTCTTAATCCTACTTTTTGTAGGAATTTTCTTTAGCGCATGTAAAAAAGACAAAATTGTTTCTGCTAACGACTACGAAAAAAGCTATAAAACCTGGCTAAATTTCAAAGTGGCAAGCAACAATTCTTATCGCTACCAGGTTAACACAAACTCTTGGACTGGCTATAGCACAGAAACTACAATTACGGTACAAAATGGCGCAATTGTTAAACGTGCTTATGTTGCTAAAGCAATTGATCCTAAAACCCATGCAATAGTTGTTGTAAAAGAATGGATAGAAGATAAAACAAGTCTCAATACCCACCAGGATGGTGCTTTAACACGTACATTAGACGATATATATGATGAGGCAAAAAGCAATTGGCTAATAAAAAGAAAAGATGCTAAAACTTCCTTTGAGGCAAAAAACAATGGAATGATTTCATCTTGTGGATACGTAGAAAACGGTTGTCAGGATGATTGCTTTAATGGTATTTACATCAGTCTTATCGAAAAAATATAACGTAAATGCCAAACTAGTAAAAGGAAAGATGGAGAGGCTAACCACAACCCCTCCATCATAATCAACTAACTATAACCTAAACTGCTCAAAAGTAAAAATTAATTTCTTAAAAGCAACAATATTGCATTTAATTTATTCAAAAAATAATAATTATAGCTTTTAAGCTTAAAAAAAGCAGGTTTAATGATGCTCGAAATATGAAAATCATTCTAAATTTTCTTCATCATATCAAAAACTGAATCACTTTCAAACTCTTCTTCTCTACTTCTAGTAATTTTTTAGAATATTAAATTTTAAGTCTTATGCAACCGTTGTGGAAACAAATCGTCTTCAACATAAAATAAATCTAAAAAAATGCATAATCTCTTTTACGTATTCTTGTTTTTAATTGGAATAGGCGCACAAGCACAAACAACCATTGAAGGAACTGTAAAAAACGAAGAAACAACGGTTATTCCGTATTGTTCTATTGGTATTAAGGGCACAGATATTGGTGCAATAACGAATGATAAGGGCGCCTATAAATTGATAATTCCTAATCATTTATTGGATAAGGAAGTTATTTTCAGTTCTGTTGGATATTCAAATAAAGCCATTTCGGTAAAAGCACTCCAAGAAAATAGTTTAGTTATTTTAGAGCACCAGGAAGTACCGCTTGAAGATGTTGTAATTAGTGCTAAAAAATTGAAGGAGAAAATTATAGGGCAAAAGTCTCGTCCCTTTTTAACTTTTTCCAAAATGTTTGATAAAAATGTACCCACAATAGAACAGGGAAATATTTTTTCTGTTTATCAAAAAACGAAATTAAAATCTTATAATTTCTATATTATTCCAAGCTCAAAATATGCTAATATCACACTAAAGCTGAATGTTTACAGTGTAAAAAATGGTATTCCTAATCAATCTTTAATGCAAGAAAATATCATTTTCAAAACTTCTACTACTGGTTGGCAGAATATTGATTTATCTAAAAATAATTTAAGCTTTAATGGGTTGGATAAAGTTGCCATTACAATACAACTTATCGATTATCAACCAATTGCAGGAGTGGATTTTGTATTTGGAGTTTCTGCAAAAAAATCTCTTTCCAAAAACCTGCTGTTTAGGTATCAAAGTCAGGGAAACTGGGAGGCAAATGAGGGTAGTTTTATTTCGAATATAAGTGTTGCTTATGATAACGATGGCAACAAAAAAGAAGTTTTAGAGGATGATGATGCGGAGCCAAAAGAAGATTTTAATACCAAAATGCTTGCTGAAGTTTATAAAAGCAAAGTAGAAGCACAAAAAACCGGATATGGTAAGCATAAAGATGGCAAATATATTGATTTAGGTAATGCAAAAATATATTACGAAGAATATGGAAAAGGTGCGCCTTTAGTGCTGCTGCATGGTAATAATGGAAGTATTTCTGATTTTTATAAACAAATTTCTTTCTTCTCTAAAAATTATCGGGTGATAGCAATAGATACGCGTGGGCAAGGCAGAAGTACAGATTTAACTGAAAATGAGTATAGTTATAAAGGATTTGCTGATGATTTATTCAAAATAACGCAAGCCTTAAAGCTTGATAAAATAAATATTTTGGGATGGAGTGATGGCGGTAACACTGGCTTAATTTTTAATTACGAACACCCTGAGTTGATGGAGAAACTAATTATAATTGGCGCAAATTTAAATCCTCAAGGTATAAAGGAAGATGTAATAAATGCTTTTAAACAACAGGCTTCTGAAAATAAAGCCGGAACGAATAAAAGACTAATTAATTTGATGTTAAATTATCCCGACATTTCAGTGGAACAGCTTGGTAAAATAAAAAATCCAACGCTAATTATTGCTGGAAGTAATGATGTAATAAAGGAAGAGCATACTCAATTAATCCATAACTCAATTCAAAATTCAGAAATACAGATTATTGCTGATGCTACTCATTATGTGCCTTTTGAAAAACCGGATACATTAAATAACCTTATGTTAAATTTTTTAAGGAAATAGAACGGTATAAATTGATAAAAAAACACGTCGTTAGCTTACCTTTTTTGGCGCTTAATTTATATGTTGCTAATCTTATTGAATGAACAGATATTTGTATGGAGAATAAGCGGGATTTCAAAATTTTTAGACCATCCATAAAATGAATAACATCATGAATGCTAAGGTAGATTTTTATTTCACTAAAGAAAAAAAGTGGGAACAAGAGATCAAAAGGTTGAGAACAATTGTGCTTAATTGTGGATTAATTGAGGAGTTGAAATGGGGCTGCCCTTGCTATATGTTTCACAAAAGCAACATTGTTTTAATACATGTGTTTAAAGATTATTGTGCCCTTTTGTTTTTTAAAGGTGCTTTATTAAGCAATGCTGATGGAATTTTAATTCAGCAAACTGAAAATGTTCAGGCGGCACGCCAAATTAGATTTACCGATATTAAACAGGTAATTGAACAAGAAAGTGCGATTAAGGCCTGTATTTATGAAGCTATTGAAGTGGATAAAGCCGGTTTACAATTTGAGTTTAAAAAGACTTCTGATTTTACAGTAGCTAAAGAATTTCAAAATAAATTAGATGAAATGCCGCAGTTAAAAATTGCTTTTGAGGCTTTAACACCTGGCAGGCAAAAGGCTTATATGCTACATTTTTCTGCACCAAAACAATCTAAAACCAGAGAATCAAGGGTGGATAAATGCATTCCGCAAATTCTTATTGGCAAGGGGCTAAATGATTAAATTTATTGTAGTTGCGTAACATGGTAGATAATGTTACAAGTTTAGGTTAAACAATATCTACTTATCCTTAAGCATAGAAATATAGGCAGATGGGGTAACATGCATTGCTTTTTTAAAGGCAACAAAAAAAGTATTTCGTGATGAGAAACCCGCTTCATTAGCTATTGCTTCTAGTGTAAATAGTTTTCCATCGCCATTATCTAACCTGTTTTTAATGTAGTTTACTCGCAAGTTATTGATGTATGTATTAAAGTTTAGCTTGTAGTAATTATTAAAAAGTTCGGACAGTTTATAGGTTGGTATTTCAACTAAAGAGGCAAATTCATTTAGGGTTAGCCCTGTTGTTTTATAAATCTGTGTTTCTGTTATAAAAGCTTCTACCTGTGTCGCTAAATTGGTATTAACAGGCTTTGCCTTACTCTCTTCAGGTGGAGATTTCATTTTTTTAAGCAGCGTTACACCTCCCCCCTGCTCTGCAATTTTGCTTTGCGGAATAAGATCAAAAAGAAGCTGAGGATTAGTAAAGAAAAGCATACTTAACACCAACAAACCGAAGCAACTGATATAAATTGTTTTATTAGAATTTATAACCGTTAAGGATTTGCCTAAATTTTGGAAGATTGTAAAATTAACTGCCAGTGTTGCAAGAAAAACAAAGCCACATATGGCTGTAAACAAATAAATCCATTTTATAGTTGGCGTATTTCCATATTCTTTACGTTTTTTACGTACATACAAAAATTGTATAAACGTATAAATAAAAGCGCTTATTGGAAAGGTAAATAAATGCCATGTACCAACAATATATTTAGTATCTGTAAAGGCAAAATTTGTATCTGCTACTAAATGGTTTACAACTTCCTGTTGCTCTGCAGCACTCAAAAAATTGTAAGGTAAAATTGATAAACAACCTGGAATTACAATGAGTAAATGAAGTAAATCAATCTTTCTAAATACAGAAAACTTTGAATCCAATGCCCCTTTAATAAAAAGATAAAAGCATGGCGCTATAAGATAATAAAATGGTAACCCCTTATTATAAATGCCAGGATAATACCGAATATTGCCAGATGCTGTGAGAATGTAAATGAGCACATACCATATTATAGCCGTTACTGATATCCCCATTAAAATGCTCATGTAAGGCTTTTTTCGTCCATAAAGAAAAAGCTTAACAAAAACTACAGATAAAATAAAAACTGCGCCAATAAGGATAATAAATACGGGAACCAAAATGAAATGTATCGGGATATTAAACGCTCAAAGATATGCAATAGAAAATACTTGATTGGTGATGCTCATCATTGTTTGACAAATATCAACACCAAAGATTTCGGATACAATCTAGATGATTGAAACAACTAAAGAAATTAGATAAATATTCAGAATTATTTTTCTAAAATCCAGGCGTTTGCAGCTTTTAAGGTTAAATCATCGGTTGGAGTTGATTTAACCAACACATCAGGATTTATTTTGGAACGATATTCTTTTTTATTTCTATCGGCTACGTAACTAACAGCTAAGTATAAATAGGATCCATCTGATAGTTTAAACCCTCTATTTGCAGTGATATAACCACTCGTTTGCTCACCAAATAATTTCGTGTTAGGCTTACCAATAAAAGAAACGGTGGTCATTTCACCGCTACTACCAGTCCATGGGCCAACCAAAACGGCGACTTTTGAATCGATTTTTTTAATGGTGTAAGGATGTTCAACAGTAATACCCATAGTAGAATTATTTTTTTCTGTTGCAGAATAAGACCATGCACTGAATTTTTTATTTTCGCCATTAACAGAAACAAAATAGCCTAATTCTCCTGCCCCAGTTAAAGGGCCCAGCCCGGCAATCATAGGGTACATGTTACCACCAGTATTTCTTCTAAGATCCACTACCCAACCTTGTAAAGTATTTTCCTCATCTAGTTTTTTAATTTGCTGCTGAATGTCACTAGCAAATTCATCCATAGTTTTCTTATCCAACGAACCAAAACCGGGTACATAAATATAACCGATATTGCCGTTTAACAAGTTTGATTTCACTTTATCAGGGTTGGTATTACCACTAGCGTATTTTTGAGCATTTGTTTTAGTTTGAAAAAAGGAATGATTATCGCCAACACCTCTTAGTTTTTCAATTAAATATGAGGTAACTGATTTCGTTTCATCAACGGTTTTTAGCCCCATTGATAATTCTTTAACATCTTCATCAATTTTAGTCCAGTTTAATGAATCCTTATAAATAGAATTCTGCTTAATGATTTTACTAAAATCGCTAATATATTTTACAACCTCCTTGCTTGGTTGAACTGTTGAAGGAGTAACTTCTTCTAGTTTAAAATCATCTAACCAAGCTGTTCCTTTTTTCTCTAAATAAACGCCAAATAGCAGTTTTTTTGTTTCTTTAGGAACCGTTAAGTTCAAGGTATATTTAGTCCAATCATTAGTGCCTTTAATTAAAGGTTGTTGGCTTTGAATATTTTCAAATCCGATCATTTTATTGTCCTTATCCCATATTTGGCACCAAAACGCTACAGAACCTTCTACATCTTCAACTTTTACATAACCAGAAACAGTGGCTTTTCTTAATCCTGTGGGCTCATAAGTAATTACTTGTGAAACATTTTGGAAAGTGCCAGGCTTAATGTTATCCAATCCAATTATTTTAACTGATGATTTACCAGAATGTTTTATTGTATCGTCCATTTTTACCATGTACCCATCAATCAATTTAACATTCCAATCTGCTGGAAGCGTAACTGATTTTTCATTTCGGTTTTCAAAAGAATCATTTTTGATTTGACTGAAAACTGGCAGAAATAAAGCGGAAAATAAGAGGGTTAAAAAGAGATTTTTCATGAGCGCATTTTTGATAAACGTAATTAGAATAATTGATAATCTGCCACCAAATATATCTTATAGAAATTAAATAGCAAAGTAATTATATGGATACGATTAAAAGGATGCTTTGAAGACTTATAAATCCTCCAATAATTTTCTATTTTTTATTTAGATTGATTCCATATAATATTGTAGATTTGACAAATTTTAAATCGGTGATAAAAAAAGATTCCTCTGATTTCGATGAAAACTTTGCGCTCAGCAACATTAATGAGCAAAATTTTGAATTTCTATATAAAAGCTATTGGAAGAAAGTTTTTGGAATTATTTATCATTATACTGAAGACAGAGAAATTTCTGCTGAATTAACTCAAGAACTTTTTGCCTCAATCTGGGAAAAAAGAGCATCATTAATATTTCAAAAAGATATAAGAGCTTATTTATTTAAAGCAGCCAAGTTGGAAGCTTTTGATTACATCCGTACAAGTATTCGCCGTAAGCAATTATTAGAAAACTCGCCTCTATCCTATTCCCAAAATCAAAATAGCACTGAAGATACCGTTATGCACAATGAGCTTAGAAGTAGATTAAATGTTTTGATTAATACACTTCCACATCGATGCAAGGAGGTTTATAGCTTGAGCCAAAATGATGGACTGAACAATAGCACCATTGCTGGTATGCTTTCCATATCAGAAAAAACAGTCGAATATCACTTATACAAGGCAATGGCTTTTCTACGTGAATCTCTTACGCTTGAAAAAGCGTAAAAAAAATCAGCTGACTATCAGCAGATTAAACAGATCATCAATTTTCTTTCCATTACCACCTAGGAAAATTTCTTAGTTGTACATCATGATTATCGAAAGGGCGTTACGCTCCAAACGAAATTAATGGAAGTTACAAAAGAATTAATCCGTAAATACCATCATAACCAGTGTACCGAAGCTGAAAAACTAGCTGTAGAAGCTTGGTTAGAATCAGAAGAGGCAGAGTTGAGTTATCCCGATGATACTAATCTTGATGTTTACCAGGCAAATGGATGGGATAAAATTTCGAAAAGGTATAATCTTGAAAAAAGCCTGTCGGTTAAACCTCCTGTAGCCATAAAGAAAAAATCCGTTTTAAAACGCTATTATTTGCCGTTGGCGGCTTGTTTTGCTGTTGTTTTAACGCTTGGGCTAGCCTATAAATTATTTAATAACGATAAAGTACCGACTGTAGCAGTTGGTTACCAAACTATTGAAGTTAAAAAAGGAGAAAAAAGATTTGTACAGCTGATTGATGGAACGCAAGTTTGGCTAAATGCTGAAAGTAGATTAACCTTTCCGAAGGAGTTTAATGGCACACAAAGGGCTGTTAATCTTATTGGAGAAGCATATTTTAGGGTAGCAAAAAATCCTAATAAACCATTTATTATAACTTCTCCTCGTACTACTACTAAAGTTTTAGGCACCAAGTTTAACCTCAGAGATTATCAAAATGAAGAAAAGAGTGAACTTGTTGTAGAGGAAGGAAAAGTTAGTTTCTCTGCTATAAAAACAAATGGAACCCTAATACTAACGGCAAACCAAAAAGGAATTCTCGATAGCAAAAACAAGTTAAACGCTACTCAAAATATAGATTATAGCGGAAAATACTTCGATTGGAAAGACAATAAGCTGATTATTGATGATTTAACTTTAGAAGAGATAAAGCCAATTTTAGAACGTTGGTACAACATTAATCTCATTATAAGTAAAAAAGAACTTGGCAAGGAGCGTTACAAGGGCACTTTTAATAACCCAACTATTAAAGAGGTACTTACGAGCATATGCTTTGCCACAAGATCTGAATATACTCAGCACAATAAAACTTTTATTATAGAAAAATAAAAAACCCGGTTTCTGTCTGCAAACTTCAATCCGGGCTATTGCAAATCAATTCATCATTAATTTAAACAACAAACAAAAGTATGCACAAAGCATGTACCCCAAAGAAAAAAAACTCAATTATACTCTTATTTTTTTGCGCCTTTTGGCTTATTTCACTTTCATCTGTGGCGCAACAGAGTTCTCCGTTAAATAAAACCATAACTATTGAGGCAAACAATACCACACTTGGCGATGCACTGGATGCAATTGCTGCAAAGGCAGGCGTTTCATTTTCTTATAGCAGTACCCAATTAAATGTAAAGAAAAAAGTAACCTTTAATTTTCAAGATAAGTCTGTTAAAGAAATCCTTACCTCACTTCTTGGTCGCCAAATAAAGAGATTAAGTGCTGATGGGCAAAATATTACCATTCAAACTTCTGCACCAAAAGGGAGCGTATCAGGAAATGTAAAAACGAGTGATGGTAAGCCTGCGGCTTACGTTACCGTAGAAATAGCTGGTTTAAGGGGTACACAAGCGGATGTTAATGGAAATTATAGTATTAAGGAAATAGAAGAAGGAAATTATACCATTGCCGCTAGTTATGTTGGTTTCAATCCGCAGCGCAAGCAAATTAAGGTTGCCCCTGCAGAAAACACTTTATTAAACTTTACACTAACAGAAAATAGTAATGATCTTAATGAGGTAGAAATAAATGGAAGAAAGAAAAACAAATTTGCCGTTCGCAAAAGTGAAACTGTAGCCAAATTACCCTTAAACAATTTAGAAAACCCACAAGTATATACCACCATCACAAAATCGCTTATTAATGAGCAAATTACAACCGATTTAACTGATGTACTTAAAAATACACCGGGAATTTTGAAAATGCAGGGAAGTATTGGAAGAAGTGGTGATGGTGCTGTTTATTACAATTTACGTGGCTTTCCGACAAGGATTTCCATGATTGATGGAATTGCTGGACAAACTAACGGAGATATTGACCCTGCAAATATTGAAAGGATTGAGGTAATAAAGGGCCCATCTGGAACGCTATTTGGTGGCTCACTTACTACCTTTGGAGGATTAATTAACGTAGTTACAAAAAAACCTTTGGATACCATGGGTGGCGAAATTGGTTATACCACAGGAAACTTTAACCTTAATCGGCTTACTACAGATGTTTACGGACCGATTAATAAAGATAAAAGCTTAAAGTTTCGTTTAAATGCTGCGTATCACAAGCGCAATAGCTTTCAAGATGCGGGCTTTCGTAAATCTGTTTTCATTGCCCCAGCAATTTCTTATCGCTTTAATGAAAAGCTTGAACTTTTGTTAAATGCAGAATTCTATGATTATGAAGGCACCAACCCATCTATTGTTTTTTTACATCGTACCAGAAAATACATTGCTACAACTCCTGCTGAATTAAATTACGATTGGAAACGTTCTTTTACATCCAATGATATAACACTAAAAGCACCTGCATCAAATATTCATGGTCAGCTTAATTATAAAATTTCAGATCAATGGACTTCGCAAACCAGTTTTTCAAGAAACATTAGAAAAACGGATGGTATTTACCAATATGAATTTATACGTGGTGCAACTAGTGATGATTTGGTAGAACGAAATGTGCAATATCAAAATTATGAAGGGACAACAACTGCTGTACAACAAAATTTTAATGCAGATATTAAAATTGGTAGCATGAGGCACCGATTAGTAGCAGGACTAGATTACCTGAACCAAACCACTTACAACAACAACTCTCCTATTGTAAAATTTGATACTGTTAGTGCGCTTAACGGCACGCTGGCAGTTAAATATGGTAATTTAACAAGAGCAAAGGCCGAAGCAAAAATAGCTGCAACCACAGGCATAGGAGCTGCTGGGGCAGTTATTAAAAACTACAACTCCAGCAATATTTATAGCATTTATGCTTCTGATGCCATTAATGTAACAGATCAATTGGTGGCCATGTTAAGTTTAAGGGTAGATCGCTTTCAAAGTCTTGGTACAACAGATCTTGCTACTAATACGCAACAACCTAATACAGCTTTTAACCAAACGGCTATATCACCTAAATTTGGCTTGGTTTATCAAATTATAAAGGAAAAGGTTTCTATTTTTGGAAACTACATGAATGGATTTAGCAACGTTGCGCCCGTTACCCAGCCTTTAAATGATATATCGGGTACTTTTAAACCGCAGCAAGCTAATCAAATAGAAGGTGGTGTAAAAATGGATATATTTGATGGTCGTTTATCTTTTACAGCAAGCTATTACGATATAAAGGTTAAAGATGTGACTAGAAATGAAGTGTTAACAAGAAATGGAACTGATTACAATATTGTGGTTCAAAATGGCACACAGCGCAGTAAAGGTGTAGAATTTGAGTTAATTGCAAACCCATTAACAGGCTTAAATGTTATTGCAGGCTATAGCCATAATGATAGCAAACTTACCAAATCATCTTTAGCGCTTGAGGGCAGACGACCAGCTTCGGCAGGGCCAGAAAACCTTGTTAATTTTTGGGCAAGCTATACCCAGCCAAATGGAAACCTTAAAGGTTTGGGTGCCGGCTTTGGAGGAAACTATTCAGGCAAATATCTATCAGGCAATTCTCTTACAACCGGTGTTTTCACTTTTCCAAGTTACACCCTATTAAACGCCAGTTTGTTTTATGATGCGCCACGCTTTCGCGTTGGATTAAAAGGAGATAATATTGGAAACGTATTATATTTTACAGGGCAAGGCGTATTGAGTGCGCAAATGCCAAGAACACTTTCTGCTAATGTTACGGTTAGATTTTAAGAAAACTATAGGATTTTTACACCTCTGGCTCGGATTAATATCCGGGCTAGTGGTTTTTATTTTAGGAATTACGGGGGCTATATATGCTTTTTCTGATGAGCTAAAAGAAGTTTTTTATAAAGATAGGCTTCATGTTGCAATTCCTGCCAATAAAGAAAAACTACCTTTTGAAACGATTGTTACCATTGCAGAAACTGCCTTAGGCAAAGATCATAAAATATCAAGGGCAGAATTACCCAATACGCCTGGCAAAACTTATATGTTTAGGGCTTTAAAGCTTAATAAGAACGGTATCGGCTATTGGAATTACTATAAATATTATTACAAGGTTTATATAAATCCCTACAACGGGCAGGTTGTTAAGCTAGAAAATACAAAAAAAGAGTTTTTTAATGTAATTCTTGCTGCACATATGAATTTGCTTTTAGGCGATAAAGTAGGACACCAGATTGTTAGGTATGCTGTTATTTGCTTTGTGCTTTTACTTTTATCGGGAATTGTATTGTGGTGGCCTAAAAACTTAAAAGCGGCTAAAAATAGTCTTACTATTAAAGTTAAAGCAAAATTTAAGCGTTTAAACTACGATTTACACAACGTATTGGGCTTTTATGCGGCAATGATATTGCTGGTTATCTCTTTAACAGGGCTTGCCTGGTCTTTTGAACTTACCAGTGAAAAGAAATCCACCTTATATTCTGATACAACTTTAACGGCACCTAAAACCAAGCATGGCGCAATTTTAGCGCAAACAAATAACTTATCTCCAACGGCAAGCTACTTTCTATATAATTTTCCTGCTCAAAAAAGTGGTACAGTTAATATTACGGCTTATATGAGCGATAACCACCTTTACGAAAAAACCCAATATAAGTACGATCAGTTTACTGGAAAATTATTACAAAAAGGAGAATCTTTTGAAAACTTGAAACCCCTAAACAAATTAAAGGCACTTAATTTTGACCTTCATACAGGAAGTGCCATTGGTTTCCCTGGAAAAGTTTTAGCTTTTTTAGCTAGCTTAATTGCTGCAAGTTTGCCAATAACAGGACTTTTGTTTTATTTATTTAAAAAGAAGCCCTTAAAGAAATCTAATCGCCCCGCTCACTAAAAAAGGTTTTCTTTTTTTGCATAGCTTTTTGCCATCCGTAAGGAAAAATTGCATGATTATTTTTAACCATTAAGTTCATTTTCTCCTTAATGGTTTCTTGCAACTTTGCAGGTAAAGTGTAAAAAGCCTTATCAATGGCAGTATCACGTTCATCATCAAGCACACCATTTTGGTGCCTTATCGCAATCTTCTGCCCCTTGTAAAAGATGATAAACTTAATCCGCCCATCGTCATAATTATTCATTCCCTGCGTGCCATAAACAATAATAGGCTCTATAAAACCATCGTGATCAAAATCGCTGAACTGCGCATACTTAGTCCAAAACCATATAGATTCTTCACCATGCATATTTGGTTGCGTATTATCATTAATCTCCCACGTTTTAATTAGCGAACCATTTTGTACCTTAAAGTTTATAGCCTTTATTTTATAATTCGATATTTTATTAAAGGCATCCTTTTCCTTATTAACAACATCCTGGCTCTCCGTTAGCACACAATAATATTGCCCTCCTTTATCGGCATATTTATACACTCTAAAAATTGGAAAGTTGATCCCTATCTTAGCACGAACAGGATTTGGAAACAATTCTGACACTTCCTTTTCGGTTAGCAATGCTGAGGATTGAGCGGTAAGCTGAGCATACGTTTTTGTGCCTGAACAAATTGCAATTAATAAGCTAAAACAGTAGAAAACAATGCCTAATCTTGGTTTAATAATTTCTAAATTCATTTGCTTTAGCTTCAATTGCAGTCTGAAATTTGGTTAATTGTTCTTTTGTTGCATCCGTTTCAACAACTTCAAATAAGAAGCTTTTTTTCTGGTTTGCTGAAATCCATTTCCCTTTGATTTGTTTTTTATTTAAGGTGCCTAAAAAAGTACCCGAAAAATTAACCGTTGCATGTTCTACTAACACAATATTACCATTGTTGTTTTTATACCCGTTTAATAGAATATAATCTTTTTGATTATCATATTTATAAGCGCCCAAAATTGGATCTGCATGTGTTCCATCATTCAAGCCTTGTAAGTACAAACTTATTTTAGTGGTTTTATTTAAAGTGCCCTTAAACAACTTCCCCGTTTGCGCATTTGCCTTGACAAAAAATATTAAAATTAAAATAGTAAAAAGTGTTCTTATCATAATGGGATGCTTTAGGTTTAAAATTCGGTTAATGGTGCCTTTTCCAAATGCAATTTACATTTTTAGATTGTTGGCTAAAAATTATCAAATAACATAGTTGCTACTATTTCCTTTAAGGCAATTACCCTGATACTTTAGAAGTAAAAGATTTTTAGGCTATAAAAACTCGATCACACCGTTCGTTCACGCACATAAACTGTTCGATAACGAACACCTCTAAATTAAATAAAACACTTATTATCAGCGCATTAATATCAAGCAAACCGTTTGGCACAAGCTTAGCCTTTAGGAGTTTATAAATATTTTAACAACTGATTAATTTTTAAACAATTAAATAAAATACACCATGAAAACCTCAATTAAAATCCAATCTGTAAAAGCTTTTATTGCAATCCTTTTAGCTTCCATTATTTTTCCATTAGCTACATTTGCTTTGGAAGTAAAACCTAAAAAGCTTCACACAATTACCAACGTTAAAAAAATTTCCATAAAGGGAAATGTACAAGTAATATTGGTACAAAGATTATCTGAAGGCATTACTTATACGGATGACAATTATGGAACAGCAATTGTTTCTCAAGAAGGGGCTTTGCTCCGAATTACAGGAAAAACTCAAGAGGTAAGCAAGCTTTTTGTTTATGTAAATGATATTTTTAGAATAGAGGCGGATGGTAATGCGGTTGTAAAAACTGAGGGCAAATTAAATACAAAGTTTCTACAAATATTTTTAAAGGGAAATGCCCAGGCAGATATTAACACAAACACTCAGGGTTTATACACCGTTATTGAAGGAAATACTAATCTGAAACTTACTGGTTATACAGATAATCATACGTTGCAAATGGGTAAGGAACAGAAATTAACAGCTTACGATTTTGTTGCACTCAATACCAATGTTATCCCAACAGAAGTATTAGCTATTAATAAATAGATAGCTACGCTCTGCTAACACACAAATACCTAAAGACTCTATGATTTATCATGGGGTCTTTTTTAATCAAAATTTATTTTTTCAATACCTGCCCTTCAGACCTTAAATGATGCTCCTCGTCAGTTAAATGATGCTCCTCGTCAGTTAAATGATGCTCCTCGTCGGGTAAATGATGCTCCTCGTTAGTTAAATGATGCTCCTCGTTGGGTAAATGATGCTCCTCGTTGGGTAAATGATGCTCCTCGTTAGTTAAATGATGCTCCTCGTTAGTTAAATGATGCTCCTCGTTAGTTAAATGATGCTCCTCGTTGGATAAATGATGCTCCTCGTTGGGTAAATGATGCTCCTCGTTGGGTAAATGATGCTCCTCGTCAGTTAAATGATGCTCAGTTATTAAATTTCGCCAGCCCTTGCAGCTTGTTTTAATGAATACTGCTTTCCCTTATCATCTACAACAACCTGTTTATTGCCTAAGCATAATAATGCCCTTCTATGCCCACGGTGCTCATCCACATCTACACCAATAACCTTACCACCATAATAAGAAGCAATATTATCGGCAGTTATAGTATGGCCTACTACAATTTGTTTTACATTAAATTTTGTGAGTGTAGAATCTACTGTAGCTACAGAGGTACTATCTTTTCCAAAATATCCTCTGTACCAAAACGGTCCACCACTGCTCATAAATAAGCTTCCATCTGGTTTAAGCTGTTTAGTTGGAATGCCGTAATAACTTCTACATTTTTCATTAATTGCCTCGATAGATAAATCCAGTGCATTAATTTTTGGAGAAATGCCTCCATGTAAAAACAACCTATCACCTATTTTTTCTATTGCATTTTTACTTCTCAGCCAAGTACCAATTTCAGTATCTTGGGCTAAAAGCGATAAATAATCAACACCCATTAGCTTTGCTGAAGCTGGATATTTAGGGGAAAGGTAACGAAGATCTCCAGCCATATTCATCACATCATGATTACCAAGAAGCACATGCACATTGCCACCCTTTTTTGCTGCATCTTCTTCCAGCTTATATAATAGCCATATATAAGGCATTACATCCTTTCCACGATCAAAAAGATCTCCACAAATTACCAGGTGCCCCTTACCGAAAATCCAGTTATATTTTTCATCAATAACTTTGTTTCCAATCATTAACGCTCTAAAGGCTTCAAATTCGCCTTCAATATCTGATAGGACTAAAAGTTTATCAGCTGCTTTATATGTAGCAGCCGGAATTTCAATTTTTTTATGCAGCTTAAAGCTAAAGTTCCAATCCTTATGCGCATAAAACTCAACACTTATCAAATCGTTTTCCTTCAATGTATCAACTTTAAGTTGGTCATTAATTACCTTAGTAGAAATAATTTGATTTCCTTTTCTAACAATATAAGGCCCATCCTGATCTACCTGAGCAAATAAATGCATAGGTACAAGAAAGAATAGAATAACGATGGCAAGTATTTTCATGTTCTACAATCTATTTGCGGTACACTATTTTGAAATATATAGTTTAAACGCTGGCGATTTGGTTAAATCTATCTTTTAATTTTGTTCAATTTCTTTTAGGCTATCCATTTTCTTATAGGCTAAAAATCCTTTAATATCTTCAAAATGTTCGCGTACCCGTTTATTGCCAAACTCAAATACCTTTTGTACTAAGCCATCAAGAAAATCACGATCATGTGAAACCAAAATCAAGGTACCATCAAAATCCCTTAAGGCATCTTTAATAATATCCTTTGTTTTCATATCCAAATGGTTTGTTGGCTCATCGAGTATTAGCACATTTACAGGTTCTAAAAGAAGTTTTATCATGGCTAAACGGGTTTTCTCCCCTCCAGAAAGTACTTTAACCTTTTTGGTGGTATCATCACCACTAAACATAAAAGCACCCAAAAGATCTTTAATTTTTACGGTGCTATCACTAAGCGGAATCTGATCGATGGTTTCAAATACGGTTAAACTTTCATCAAGCAATGCCGCCTGGTTTTGAGCAAAGTAGCCAATTTTAGCATTGTGCCCTACTTTTAAACCACCTTCAAAATCAATCTCACCCATAATGGCTTTAATCATAGTGGATTTACCCTCACCGTTTTTACCAACGAAAGCCACTTTTTCTCCACGCTCAATTACCATATTTGCTTTTTCAAACACCACATGGTCGCCATAATTTTTGGTTAATTCTTCTACCATTACTGGGTATTGACCTGAACGTGGCGATGGAGGGAATTTTAAGCGCAAAGCCGACGTATCAACCTCATCAATTTCAATAACTTCCAGCTTTTCGAGCATTTTTACTCGTGATTGTACTTGTAAAGTTTTAGAATAAGTACCTCTAAATCGATCTATAAATTCCTGATTATCGGCAATAAAACGTTGTTGTTCTTCGTAAGCTTTTAATTGGTGTATGCGCCTATCTGCCCGCAACTGAAGGTAATGGGTATACTTAGCTTTGTAATCGTATATTCTACCCATGGTAACCTCAATGGTACGATTGGTAATATTATCTACAAAGGCACGATCGTGAGAGATAACCATTACGGCTTTTGCCGAGTTGATTAAGAAATCTTCCAGCCATTGTATACTTTCAATATCCATATGGTTGGTAGGCTCATCAAGCAGGATAAGATCAGGCTTTTTTAATAGAATTTTTGCCAATTCAATTCGCATACGCCATCCACCAGAAAACTCTGAGGTTTGACGGGTAAAATCCTTACGCTCAAAACCTAAACCTTTTAGCACTTTTTCTACCTCTGCATCATAATTTGTTTCTTCAATTGAATAAAACTTTTCACTCAGCTCCGATACTCTTTCAATTAGCTTCATGTAATCATCAGTTTCGTAATCAGTACGGATGGTAAGCTGCTCATTTAGCTCATCAAGCTCTTTTTGCATCTGGTTTACCTCTTCAAAGGCTTTCATTGTTTCCTCAAAAACAGTAACCTTATCCTGAGTAAGCAAATGTTGAGGCAAATATGCAATAACTGCCTCTTTAGGGCCAGTTACATTACCAGAAGTAGGTTTAGCCGCACCGGCGATAATTTTAAGAATAGTAGATTTACCTGCACCATTCTTACCCATTAGGGCTATTTTATCATTTTCGTTTATAGAAAACGTTACGTCTCTAAAAAGAGTTGTTCCGCCAAATGAAACGGAGATGTTATTTACATTAATCACAGTATGAAAATATTGAATTGTTGGCAAAGATAAGGGAACACATCGGATTATAAAGCCGAATTTAACTTCAAAACATAATACTTAAAGAGTTGGAAAATATTTTAAAGGAAAGAAACTTGAAATAAAGGGTATAAAAAAACAGGGATCTCATCGAGACCCCTGTAGTTTAAAATTGGTTAGTGAAAAAACCAACCAGGAAATTAATCTTAATAAGTTTATAATGTCCCTGTAAAAGTAAAATTTGGATGTTCTACACTTTTAAACTGGCCTAAAACTGCATTTGTTGTTGGATCTACAAAGTAACTTAAAGTAAATGTGTCTGTTTCAAATCTTTGAGCCAATAAAGGAGCCATAGCATCTACTATAAGATTTGCATTACCATTTGAATAAGATTGATCCTTAGTAAACTTGAAAATACCCGCACTGGTTTTGGTATAATCATACCTGAAGGTTGCCCAATATTGAGTTGTAAATTGGGGTATACCAACAGTTAAAAGAACTTTCTTAGTATCCGAATCAAATTCAAACTCCATTGTTTCCAATCTTAAGCGATAAGGTAATTTATCCGCTCCAGCCCTTTGGGCAATAAAATCACTCCCCCAACCAGGATAAGTTTTTTGATTAGGCACAAGAATACTTTTATAAGTTACTCCTATTAAAAACTGTAGTGGTATAAGTGTACTGGCAGATACTAATACTTCAATCTTCTCTCCTTTTGAGGTTAAAACAAACAATTTCTTATTTACTTTATCCCATTCAAAACCTATAAAAATTCTTTCTTTATAAGTGAAGGGTGCATTTGATATGCCAATGGATGAAAATGAAAAGTACTGTGCAGCCGATGTAACTATATCATTATCTAAAGCAAAAAAACTAATGTTTCGGTTTACTATATCCGAATTAACAGAAACTTGTATTTTTTTAGTTCCATCGTTTTTATCCAGTATATATAAATAAGGGTTTGCTTTTAGATAATCCCTTAAAGCTTTACCTCCATCATTTGTATAAAAATCTTTATCAGCGGCAGTCGCTTTAATCAATATTAACCTAGCTTGTCTTCTTTTACCAACAAATTTAAGTGTATCACCAACTTGTTCTCTAAATTCAAATTCCGTATCAGAACCAAAACCAGTGCCTGGATTTCCTCCTCTTGTAGATGTTGGATTTATTAATTCATGTAAATAGTTATCAGTATCAAAAATTAAGGTTGTTGCCATTACTTTTTTCAGCCGATAAGTGCTAATCTGCTCTACATTTAGGCTGTTTTCGTCAAAATCTGCCCGAATATTGAGCACATTATCTTTTTTAAAATTCATGTAGAAACCATAATCTCCTTTTACCTCTGTGGTATATAAATGAGCCACCCAGCCATTAGGACTTTGAATCAACTCATCATTATATTTCTGCAATTCTTTGCCTGCTCTTTCTTCAGGCTTTTCATTATCAATAAGACTCTGATCTTTTTTACAAGCTTGCATAAAAAACAGGGCAAAAAGACTTAATATTAATACTTTTTTCATTTTATTTTTCCTTTACGGTAAATTATTATTACCAACTCATTTAAATAGCTTTTTTTACAGCATCCTGTAAAACCCTAAAATCTATACCGTAGCCAATTTTAAAATAATCAACCACCATCTGTTCTTTCTGTCTTAGCTTGACACCGCCATCATCAGGTGCACTTGCTACTTTGTTATCAAACGCAGTTTGCCCTTCAACCAATAAAAAAGAAACCATTTCAGCAAAATCTTCCATTTTATTTTTCCTGGAATAAGCGGAGATAAACCCCAGCTTATGGGCATCATCCAGGGATTCCCTTACCCAATTATCACCAATGTAATTATTAGAAATTCCTTCATAGCCTGCAGGCACCGGGATGGTTTGATTTAGAATATGTGTAAACTCGTGATGGATAACATGCATCATAGATATTACTGCCGTCTTATTTGTTGGATCAAAATCATTCAAAACAAACAAATTAATCTGCCTTCCAGCATCAGCATTACCAGCCGCTTCGGGAGTATTATCAGCAGCCCTATATAATGCACTACCGAACAAACCAAATTCTTTAGGTACCCTTGGCATAAAAAATTTTTTGCCTGCCACATCTATATATGGGTTTATAAAAGCTTTACGTACCAATTCCATTGTTGGTATTACTTTATCTTCTTTTACCGGAGTAGAATATCTATCAACAGCCAATTGAAAGCTATCAAAACGATATAATACTTCCATATTATAAACATCTAAAAAATTGGTTTTTAACCATTTATCTGTTTCATTTTCTTTATAGCCATCTAAAATAGATTTGCTTAAATCTGTATTTAGTGCCTTTTCTTTTTTACAGGATACAAGTACTACACTCAATATCCATGCGCATAAAAATATTTTTTTCATTATTCTATCTTGGGTTAAGCTCCAGACCTGCTTTTAATACAGCTGTCGGTAATTGAAAAACTCTTCTCGGGTCATCTTTTGTAAGTTCAAGCGTTTTAATCAGCTTATTGTTGTTATCAACAAGTGTATGTTTAATAGGTAAGCCATAGCGGTTTAAATCGAACCAACGCAATCCCTCCTGCATAAATTCTGCCCGTTTCAAATCCAAAATGGTATTAATTAAGCCCTTTTTTTGATCCTGAGTGTTGTAATAACTTGCAATCTTATCAAGGGTAACCTCATTACTGGCCGCATCATAACCGTTAATACGCGTACTTAAAAAAGTATTGATGTCTTTTAAAGCCATGCTGTACTGGTTACTTTGCACATAAGCTTCTGCCCTGTTCATTAATAGTTCGTCTGTCGTAAATAAAGGAACCATAATATAAGGATCACCAAAGCCTGAACCTATTTTTGTTTCAAAAAACAATTCTTTGAATTTATTAGTATATATCCTTGGATAGATCTGCGGGTTGCCGCGGTAAGTATAACTTCCGCCTGAAATATTTTTTCCTTCTAATATATTGTTCCGGGCATTATTTCCCATACCGTAACGGATAAACCAACTTCTTGACCATATGGATGGTGATTCGCAAATTAACAGGTTTGCATTTTGGCTAGACTGAGTAAACATGATTTCAAAAGCATCATCTGTGGCATTGATATAAGTTGTATTCCAAGGCCTTAACAATCCCTTTGTTTGAATATCACTGGTAAATAGCTTAGCAGCATAGGTTATAACCTTGTCAAATTCGCCTTTAAACAGGTAGAATCTCGCAGCAAAGGCATTGGCTGCATTTAGAGTAAAATGATATTTAGGGGCGGTTTTATAAACCGAATTATCTATCAAAGGCAAACCTTCTGTTAAATCTTGCTCTATTTTTTGATAGGTATCGGCAACGGTTCCTCTTTCGTATTTACCCTGTACTACAGTTTCAACTTCGGTTAGATAGGGTATGCCAGCAGAATTATTAGCCCCTCCTTGCACAAAAGTTTTAGCATATAAACTCACCAGCATAAAATGAGCATAAGCCCTTGCTACTAATGCCTCACCTTTGTATGGCAAAAGATCATTTTCATCAGGGTGTTTAACAATATAATCAAGTGCCAGGTTAGCTGATGCTATTGCTTTATAGCATGCGGCCCAGTAAAAATCTGTACTTGCTCCTACCTCTTGTGATCCAGACACAAAATCTTCGAACATGTAATTCTTAACTAAACTGGGTTCATCAGATCCCAAAGAATAATATGTAGCTGGTCCTTTATCTTCCACATTATCTGAAGATAACTCTGTAAAGGCTAAATAATCAGCCTTAGGGTAAGCAGAAGTAAGTAGTTGTGCTACTTTTTCTTTAGAGTTTAGCTGTGTACGTAAATCTGGTGCATGTTCCAGAAACTTCTTGCAGCCGGCATTTAACACTCCGATGAGTGTAAAGCCGATTATATAGATATATTGATTAAATTTTATAGTTTTCATCTTTTAAAATCCTAATTTGAGTGATACGGAATATTGATGTGGAATAGGCATTGCTACCCCACCTGAACTAAAAAACTCAGGATCCTGCCCATTAAGGCGTTTATCTGAATATATCAGCCAAACGTTATTGCCAGTGAAACTAATTGAAGCATTGGTTGCTCCAATTGGTTTACCCCATTTTTTAGGCAACTGGTATGTAAGCATTACTTGTTTTAAACGGGCAAAACCACCATCGGCCACCCTGGCACTTGAATAATTATAGGCGTTATAAGGTTTTGTAGTCCCATCTAAGTTTTTAATAATGTAAATATCAGCAATAGAAGGTACATCAGTTTTAAGTTCATCGCCCGGACTAACCCAACGGCGAAGAAAATCATTTGAAGTTGCTGATAAATCGCTATAGGTATCACTAAAATTCGGGCTTAACCTTACTTTATTACCTGCACTAAAGGTTACCAGTGCAGATAAAGAGAAGTTGCCATAACTAAAACGGTTAGAAAAACCTCCCGTAATTTTTGGATCTACTTGCCCTTCATATTTTAAATACTGAAGGTCCTGACTTTGAAAATATACTGCCCGAGCATTTCTTTCTCCCTTTTCATTAATAAAGGTTGGTAAGCCCGTATTATGCTCTAAACCATCAAACTGAATAGAAAACAAAGCCCTTTGTGGATAACCCAGTCTTGCACCTCCATCTGGAGTAATTAGGTTAAAAATTGAAGGACTATATTCTAAATTGGTAATCTCACTTTTATTATAACCAAAATTTAAGTTGGTACTCCATTTAAATTTATCCTGATTAATAATTTTGGCATTTAAAGTGACTTCAATCCCCTTCGATTTCATATCTGCATAATTGGCATATTTTAAACTTTCGCCACCAATACCTGCAGTTGGTAAATGCCCGATCAGATCAAAACCATTACGTTTATAAAAATCAACTGATAAGGTGATCCGATCTTTAAGAAAACCCAAATCAAGGCCTATATTGGTTTCATATTGTTTTTCCCAGGTGAGTTTACTGTTTTCTAAGTTACTAATGTAAAGTGATGATTCTTTATCTACCACATCAGCTCTCCTAGTGGTTTGATTGCGCAGAATTACTGAAGAATTCGTGGCAGATCCCATGCTTGCAGTTAAACCATAAGTAGCCCTGATTGTAGCACGATTTATAATTTTGCTCAATTGGGATGGAGTAGTATTTTCATGCTCATCGGCACCATAAAACTCTTCTTTATCAATATTCCAGGCACCCGAAACATTCCATGTAGGCAACCAGCGAGCTGTTTTGGATTCGCCCATGAGGTTAGAGCCATCATATCTTCCTGTTACATTGACACTATATTTACCTTTATAAGAATAAGCAATACGAGACATATAATTAAAATAACGTTCATAATTATGCCCCATTTCATAAGGGAAAGAATTAGCTTCTAACGCTTGCTTATAGTATTCTGGAATGATAAAAGGTACCCCTCCACGATCAAATTGATAACCAATACCATTGTTCAGGCGGTTTTGCTTATCAATAGACCTTAATTCCACAGCAGCGAAAGCATTGAATATATGATCTTCGTTGAAAGTTTTATCATATTCTAATGAATGACGCATGTAATAATTGGTTAAACCATTATAAGTTGTGTTATAAAAACCGCCTTCGGGCAATACTACCATTGGAAGACTGCCTGGTTTATCTGGATTTTTATATAAAAACCTATTATTTTCTATAATGGTTTGGCTGCCATAAGCACGGTATGCATTAGCCGCGTTAGAATATTCTGTTATGCTATGCTCCCGATCTGATTTAACATAACGATAAGAACCATTAAAGGCATACTTTAAATCTTTGGTAATTTTGTATTTTATTCCACCTTGTATCTTTAAATCAATTAAGGTTGTTTTAATGGTGTTATTTTCCAACTCGGTTAAGATATTAAAGGGCGCATAATTTTGAACAAAGAATTCGCGTTTTCCGTTTTCATCATAAGGCGTTAATGTACGGCTGGTATTTAAAGCATAATTAAATGGATTGATATCAAAATCACGGGCTGCTCGCCCAGTTACAGCATTATTATCCTGGTTTACTGTACCCGGGCTTCGCTGATCTCTGATGGAACCTGTCGTAATTAATTCAATTTGTAACTTGTCCGTCAAATCAAAAGTACCACGCAAATTACCTGTAAAGCGTTTAACATTATCACCAACCGTCCAGCCACTATCATTTAAATAACTGGTAGATGCGTAAAATTTAGATTTGGCCGTTCCTGCCTGTATGCTAATAGAATGATCCTGCATCAGTGAGTTGCGAAACAAAACATCAAACCAGTCTGTATTGGCATTGGCATACCTGTTTAAAAATTGAATACGGTTAAAAGCGTCATTCTTTAATGCAAATTGTGAAGTTTGAGGGTTGTAATCATACATCAAATCATACATTTTACGAAAAACACCACCATTTATTTCACTTGATACATTGGGATGGTTCATCCAGCCTTTATTTTGCATATCTAGATATACCTGCATCTGATCGGCGGAGTTCATAACATCAAACTGGTTATAACTAGGCTTTAAAAAGGTAGTAAAATTACCACTATAAGAAACCAGGGCATTGCCTTCTGTATTTTTACCTTTTTTTGTGGTTACAATTATTACACCGTTCATTGCCCTTGCACCATACGACGCAGTAGCCGCAGCATCCTTTAAAATTTCAAAGCTCTCAATATCATCAGCGTTTAAGCCTGCAATTGAAGAACCGATCAAAGTACTGGCATCTCCAGTAGATAATTGCTCATTAGAAATATTAACAATATCTTCCAGAATAATTCCATCTACTACCCAAAGAGGTTTATTGTCCCCACTTAATGAAGTGGCACCACGTACTCTGATTTTAGGAGCCGCACCAAATGTTCCTGAAACATTTTGTACGGAAACTCCGGCAACCTGACCTTCGAGCATCCGGCTTACATCTGGAACACCCACACGCTGAACATCAGCTGCTTTTAAGGATGTAGCCGATCCCGTAAACAATTTCTTGTTCACATCTTGATATCCTGTAGAAATGGTTACCTCCTTAAGTTGGTTTATATCTTCTTCCAGCACTACATTAATGGTTGTTTTACCTGAAACCTGAACTTCTTTACTTTTGTACCCAATAAAACTAAAAATCAGGGTGGCATTTTCTCCTACCTTAATTTGGTAATTGCCTTTACTATCGGTAGAGGCTACAGCTGTGGTTCCTTTTTCACGAATGCTCACACCAGGAAGTATACTTCCACTTTTATCCTTTACCTGACCATTTACTTGTATAATTGCAAAATAACCAGTTGCATTATTAAACAGTTGTTTATCCTTAACAATAGGTGTTTTACTGAATATTTCATTAGTAAAACCTTTGATAGGTGTGGCATTCTTTTTATTGAGGTTAATGTTTGGTGATAATCCTGAGGCACTTGTATGCACCAGTGTTAGAAATAAAATAGCGAATGTTAGCTTCATGCTTCGCCACATTTGCCTGTGCTGCTTTTTATACAGCGCAATGCAATGAATAATATAATTCATGTTTTTGTTTGGGTTGGGGTTAATTGATAAACTATTCGTACAGCTTGTAAAAGCAGTTTGATTCTTAAATACCTTTGATCGCCATCTTCGGTATCTTTAGAGTGATTTCATTTTAAATTAAACCTCTTTTTCGTAGTGTTTTTTCATATTAATTGGGTTAAATTGGTTGTATTAATTAATTGTGTGGTATTAAATTTAGTGTACCTAAACAGCGGTGCTAATATTAGTTACAGTGGATCAGATTACGGCAGTGATAATACAGAAACTGAATCTTCGATTTAATTACATAAATAGTCATTACAAGTGAATCAGCGGTTACGCAAATGTACTGCAAAAACATAATCTTCTAATTAAAAGACAGTTAACAATACTAAAAATGATTAATGCAGTCGTTTTGCGTAGTTTAGTTAAGAAACTAAACCAGAGTATAGAAATAAAAAAAGCCTAACTATTAAATAGTTAGGCTTTGTACCCAGCGCCGGAGTCGAACCGGCACGGTTTCCCACAGGTGTTTGAGACCAGCGCGTCTACCAATTCCGCCAGCTGGGCATTTGCTTATTCAGCGGGATGCAAATGTATACAACGAAAGCCAAAATCACAAAATTATTTTAAATTAGATTCAAATAATTGTATAAACAGTTTAAATACTGCTATTTGCATTTTCAGGACGTTCGTCTTTTAATTTTCTATCTACAATAAATGGCGCAAATGGCAACAAAGAGGCCAGAAATATTAAAACAGCTTTACCAAATTTCCATTTTTGTTCTTGCCATGCTAATACTAAGGTTGCCGCATAAAGTACAAATAACAAGCCATGTGCCCATCCCGTATATTTAACGGCCAATGGCATGCCTGCAAAATATTTTAAAGGCATAGCAACGAATAATAAAAGAAGATAAGATATCCCCTCTGCAACGGCTACTTTACGAAAAATGGAAATTGAACTGTTCATTATCTGATTGTTTTATCTCGAAAGTAAAACAAAGGATTTGCCAAACAAAAACTAAAAAATGATTTGACAATACGGTGTTACAACCCGTTCGAAATTAACAGGAAGAATTAATAAATTTAATTTTTCGGCAGACGCTCTCTTATTCTGTTAATGTATTTCTGGCGATAAAAAATATCCTTGATAGTACTTAACTTTTCCGCAGCATCAGCATTGGTTTCGTTATAAGAATCTGTTAAAGCAGATAAATCATCGTTTAATTTCTGCTCAATGGTATCTACTTCCTTCCTTACTTCTAAAAGTTTAGCCGCATTAGGTTCAAATTCCAAATCCATCAAAACTTCGTTTACATCCATCATTTCCATTAAAAATGATTGCGGCAACTGATAGCCTTCATCGGTTTCTACAATACCTTTTAACTCTAACACATATTTTAAACGCTTTGCGGGATTACTTAAAGTTTGATATGCCTTATTATTTAAAGTAGAAAGATCTAAAACCTCTTGCTGTTTTTCTTCACTTTCATTGGCATAAAAATCGGGATGGTATTTTTTACTGAAGGCATAAAACTTTGCCTTTACAGCATTTATATCAGGATTAAATTGAACAGGTAATTCGTAAAACTCAAAATAGTTGGGAAGTTGTTTTTTCTCTACCATAGGTTATGTACATTAAAAAAGCCGCAGGTGTATTCATTGAAAAACAATTAAACACACCTGCGGCAATATATAAATTTGTTATTTACCGAACGATTTTAAGATATCATTTCCAAAGGCAAATACCATTAAGCCAATTAAAATTACAAATCCCACCATTTGCGCTCTTTCAAGCACTTTTTCGCTCACTGGTTTACGCTGAATCATTTCTATCAAAAGAAACACAACATGACCACCATCTAAGCCTGGAATCGGCAGTAAATTCATAAAAGCCAAGGCCATTGAAATTAATCCTGTTAAAGTCCAAAAATTAATCCAATCAAAAGTGCTACCATAAACTTTAGCTATGCCAACTGGGCTGCTAATATTTCTTGCACTTATCTTACCTGTAATCATTTTACCAATACCTTTTGCGTTATCGGCAAATGTGCTCCAAGCCATATTTACACCTACTGGAAACGCTGCGAAGAAGCCATAAGTAGTTTTAGTACGTTTAATTTCCTTAATATTACCTAAATAACCTATTGTACCGGTGGTATCTACATTAACGGTTAATTCCATCGGTTTGCCAGCTCTAACGATAGATAAGCTTGCGCTTTTACCCTTTTTCTTAGCTAAAACAGGCTTCACTTCATCCTGATAAATTACAGGAACACCATCTACTTCAGTAATTTTATCACCAATTTTTAAGCCTGCTTTTTCAGCGGGGCTTCCTTTTATAACGGTATCAACAATATTTTTTAAACGAGGCTCTACAAAAAGTGCTTTACCATCTTTCAACTGATCTAAAAAGTTATCGGGGATTTTAATCTCAAGCGTTTTATCACCGCGAAAAACGGTTAGAGTAGTGCCGCCCATTAAGACCTTAGAACTCTTAATTTCATCGAATTTAATAACCTTAATCCCGTTGATGGCTAAAATTTTATCGCCATTTTTAAGGCCAATATCCGAAGCAACTTTACCTACCTGAATACCGTTTACAACAGCACTGTTAGGCGTAAACGTTTTGCCATATTTAAAGGTAAGCATCCAAAAAATAATAATGCCTACGATAACATTTACAATAATACCACCTAGCATTACAATTAAACGCTGCCATGCTGGTTTAGATCGAAATTCCCATGGCTGAGCTGGTTGTGCCATTTGCTCAGTATCCATACTCTCATCAATCATCCCGGCAATTTTAACATAACCACCCAAAGGCAACCATCCAACGCCGTATTCTACATCACCTTTTTTGAAACTGAATAGTTTAAAACCCCATGCATCAAAAAACAAATAAAATTTTTCCACTTTAATACCAAACGCCCTTGCAGCCAGAAAATGCCCTAATTCGTGTAAGATTACTAATAAAGACAATCCGAGCAAAAGCTGCCCCGCCATAATCAATCCATTCATATTCTCTTATAAAATTTTTATGTTAGATGTTAAACTATACTTTTTGTTACTAATTCTGCCGCTAAGATACGGCTATGTTTGTCAGTTTCTAAATAATCGCTTAATTGCGGTTTCTCCAGAAATTCGATTTCTTCCATGCATTGCTGAATCACATCGCTCATTTCCAAGAAACCAATTTTATCATTTAAAAATGCTTCAACAACAATTTCATTTGCTGCATTTAAAATACAAGGCATATTACCTCCTTTTTTCAGAGATTCAAAAGCTAAATTTAAATTTCTAAAGGTTTGCTTATCGGCTTTTTGAAAGCTAAAGTTTGGATAATCCAGAAAGTTAAAACGCTTAAAATTGTTTTTTAGCCTATTTGGATAAGTTAAAGCATACTGAATGGGTAATTTCATATCAGGAACGCCCATTTGCGCTTTCATCGAGCCATCTGTAAACTGAACCAAAGAATGTACAATAGATTGTGGATGTACAATTACATCAATTTGATCTACATTTAGATTAAAAAGCCACTTGGCCTCAATTACTTCAAGTCCTTTGTTCATTAACGAAGCAGAATCTATAGTAATTTTTGCTCCCATTACCCAATTAGGGTGCTTTAAAGCTTGTTCTTTTTTAACTATCGAAAGAAAATCTCTATCTTTTCCTAAAAAAGGGCCACCTGAAGCGGTAAGGTAAATTTTTTCAATTTCATTTTGTTCCTCTCCTACTAAGCATTGAAAAATTGCCGAATGCTCGGAATCAACCGGAAGGATTTTCACCTGATTTTCTGCTGCCAATTGTGTTATTAATTCTCCGGCAACAACAAGAGTTTCCTTATTTGCTAAAGCAATATTTTTTCCGGCTTTAATTGCAGCAATTGTTGGCTTTAAGCCTACTGACCCCATTAAAGCGGTTAAAACAATATCCGCTGTAGCTTGAGCAGCAACTTCAGTAAGTGCATTCTCACCGGCTAATACTTTAATATTATGCGTAGAAAGTGCTTGCTTAACTTCACTATATTTGCTTTCATCACAAATTACAACAGCTTCAGGTTTAAACTCTAATGCTTGTTGAATTAATAATTTGGAATTGGTTAGAGCGGATAATACAGAAACTTTAAAAATAGTAGGATTATCTCTGATCACTTCCAACGCCTGCGTACCTACACTTCCTGTAGAACCTAAAATGGTTATATTTTTTACAGCTTGCTGTATTGTTGTATTGTTCAAATTGTTTTTCTTTCTCTCGGGATAAAATTTAATTATTAAATCTTTAACCTTTCGTTTGTAAACTTTATTAATTGGTGTATTTCTTTTGGTAGAATTTCTAAAATTGCAAAAATCTTTGAATAAGTTTCAACATTAATCAATTTTCTCACTTTCGCCTCTCGTTCCAATCAAAACACTCTTTAACTGAGCCAAAACTATATAATAAAATTTGACTTTATCTTTCTTGTGGTATCTTCCAAAACCTTCTGCAATATTTGCTGAAATAGAATCTACAGCATTAACGAATTGCTGTCCTATCGAGTATTTAGCGAAATTATCCCAATTAGATGTTATTTCCCATACCAAATTACCTAAATGAAAAGACTTTGTATAAGCTGTTATTTGATTTAATTGCAAATAATTTTTTTCCATTTTTCATATTTTACACATTGCTCAGCAATTAAATAATTTAGCAATTAAGCAATAAACTTCTCTAAAGCATCTGCCAACTTTCTATCGTTGCTCAACCTTGGTACTTTATTTTGACCGCCCAATTTACCTTCGCTTCTCATATAGTTTACGAAAGCATCTTTCTGCAAAGTACGAATAATAAGCGGCTGTAAAATACTTCCTTCAATGAGGTCAAAATAATAAATATTTTTCTTTTGTAAAGCTTCATCAACCTTTTTGCTAAAAGCAACCAAATCTTTCGGCAAGGTAGAAAACTCCACAAACCATTCGTGATAAGGCAAATTGCTATCTTTTGGATTGATTTGAGGAGCAACAGTAAACTCTGTGATCTCCACATTTTCTTCGTTCGCAACACTTAAAAGTGCGTGTTCTACCTCTTCGCCAATTACGTGCTCGCCAAAGGCAGAAATAAAATGTTTAATCCGACCAGAAACAACAATTTTGTATGGGTTTTTAGAAACAAACTTAACAGTATCGCCAATGCTATACCCCCATAAACCAGCATTTGTATTCATCACTAAAGCATAATTGGTATCAAGTTCTACTTCTCCAAGCGACAATCTAGTTGGATTATCATTATAATACTCATCTGCGGGAATAAATTCATAGAAAATACCTGCATCAGCTAATAAAAGTAAGCCTTTATCTTTTTGTGAGTCCTGATAAGCAATAAAACCTTCAGATGCTGGGTAGGTCTCTATTGAATCTATCTTCTTGCCAATGCTTTGTTCTATTTTAGCCCGATATGGCTCGAAATTTACACCACCGTAAATAAATAAGCTAAAGTTTTTAAAGATCTCTGCAATCTTTTTTCCATTTGTTTTTTCTGAAAGCTTATCGAAATACATCTGAACCCAGGGTGGAATGCCCGAAATCAAAGTCATGTTTTCATTTAAAGTCTCATCAACAATGGCATCTACCTTATCTTCCCAATCTTCTATACAATTAGTTTGATAAGATGGTAATCTATTTTTTTGCAAGTAGGCCGGCACATGATGCGCAACAATTCCCGAAAGTCTACCGATATTAATTCCATATTTCTCCGTTAAAACAGGACTTCCCTGAAGAAAAATCATTTTACCATTAACAAAATCAGTTTTACCTGTTTCATTTATATAGGTTAAAATGGCATTTCTGGCAGCTTTAATGTGCTCAGGCATCGATTCTTTCGAAAGTGGAATGTATTTAACACCTGACGTAGTGCCCGAAGTTTTGGCAAAATAAAGTGGCTTTCCTTTCCATAAAACATTCTCTTCGCCCGCCACAACACGATCTACATAAGGCTTTAAATCTTCATAATCACGAATAGGCACATACTTTTTAAAGTCTGCGTAAGTTTTTATGCTTGCAAAATAATGGTCTTTACCAAATGCAGTATTGGCTGCGCTTTGAACTAATTTTTGGAGGATTTTATTTTGAGCTTCAACGGCATTAAATTTCCATTTATTAATCTGCCTTACTGCAAATGCTGCAAACGGTTTGCTTAATGCTGCTTTTAATCCCATGTAATAATGATTGAATGATAGTGTAACTGAATGACAGAATGCCGTTTTCTACTACACTATATTATGTAAAATATCTGGATGCTCATCGCCTTTATATTCATCCATTAACTTACGGTAAACTACCGTTAAAGCTACTGACGATAAAGGAACGATGATAAATGAACTTAATATATTTACAATAAAAGCAACTAATGGCCATTGTAAATAATTTAACAAAAGATAGATCAAGTAACCACCGCCAAGAATAACCAACAGCAAAAGTATTTTAGTGAAATTCCCTTTTGTAGTGGCTAAACTTAATTTTATAGATTCGAATGGTTTTGAATTTTTGTCAATAATAAAAAACGGGAAAAAGGAAATTCTTAACCAGGTAATAAAAATGGCTATAATACCGACAGAAATGGCTACATTTTTAACAATTTCGAGATTGATACCTGTATAAATAAAAGGAAATGCAATTAGGATAACCACCAAATAAACTCCGAAAATACAACCAATAAAGTATAAGGTGGCTACTAAAAACCTGATAATTTGTTGTCTTGTAGGCAAAGTATCCACAATTTTAACATCACCTTGTTCATCATCCATTAAGTGGAAAATGTATTTAAATAAAGAAAGATTGATGGTAAAGTAGAGCATAATAAAGATAAAAACCATTAAAACACTGAGCACTTTGCTTACATCTTTAATAAAAAAGGCCATTAAACTAGAAGCACTAGCGGTAATAAACATTAAAAAACATAGCGTAGCTATAGAGAAATAATGTTTTTTAGTAATGCCCCAAGCTTTACGAATTACTTCGTTAACGGCAAATGTACTTTCTTTTAGATAACTGATCATTGTTGTTTTAGTAGCACTCTTTTAATTAAATCTTGTATAAATCCTAAACCATAAGCTGTTAATTGGATAAATGAAGATATAATGCTCAAAAATGCAACTTTTAAAGATTTATTTACTGACCAAGAGTGAAAAAATATCAACAAAAAGTAAATTAATACAAAGAAATTGCAAATAACAGCTAAAGGCCAATAAAATAGGTTACATAGTATTGTAAATGCAAAACCAACAGTAAATACCGCAGGAAAAAAATGAATCAGTTTTAATTGAGAAGGAAAATGTTTATAAATATTAATTCTTGCCCGGCCAAAAAAGTGTAATTGTTTATAGAACTGGCTAAAGCTTGTCCTCCTTTTATGGTATACTTTTGCATCAGGAATTAAGCCTATTTTAAATCCATTTTCGTGAATACGGATGCTATATTCAATATCCTCTCCCAACCTGGTTAAAATAAAACCACCAACTTTTTCCCAAACCTGACGCGAAACACCCATATTGAAACTGCGTGGATGAAATTGCCCAATGTGTTTTGCATTACCTCTAATTCCTCCCGTTGTAAATGGAGAAGTCATGGCATAACTGATTGCCTTTTGCACAGGTGTAAAACTTTCATGAGCGGCATCTGGTCCTCCGTAAGCATCTAAATGATGTTCGTACAAATAGTTTTTTACTGTTTCTAAGTAATTTGCAGGAATTAAGCAATCAGAATCGAAAATTACAAAGTAATCACCCTGCGCCTTTTCAAAACCAAAGTTTCGAGCGAAACCTTGTCCGGCATTTTCCTTAAAGAAATATTTTATATCCAGTTTATTGGTATAGCGTTGTACAATTTCTTTAGCATCATCTTTTGATCCATCTTCAATAACCAAAACTTCAAACTGCAAATAAGTTTGTTTGGTTAGGGTGTTTAATAATTCGTCAATTTCTTGAGGACGGTTATAAAGTGGAATTATAATGGAGAAAAACATTTTTTTAAGCTGAAAGCTGAAAGACCAAAGACCAAAGCGTTTTTGCTTTAAGCTTTATTCTTTCTGCTTATTTAAGTTCTTTTTCAATTAAGTATTGGTTTCTTTCAGGTGCATTACGCGATAAAAGTTCAGCAATAAAACCTGCAAGAAACATTTGTGAACCAACAATTATGGCAACCAAAGCAATATAAAATAAAGGTTGATCGGTAATTTCTCTTCTGTAAGCGATATGTGCTGCAATATGATATAATTTTTCACCGATCATCCAAACAGCGATAAAAGTTCCAATCAGGAAGCTTAGCACACCTAAAGAACCAAAAAAGTGCATTGGGCGTTTTCCAAATTTACCAACAAAGAAAATGGATAATAAATCTAAAAAACCATTTATAAATCTGCTGAAACCAAATTTAGTTGTACCGTATTTACGTGCTCTATGCTCCACAACCTGTTCGGCTATTTTGCTAAAACCTGCCCATTTTGCAATTACAGGAATATAGCGATGCATTTCTCCGTACACTTCAATAGTTTTTATTACATCGCTACGATAAGCTTTTAAACCGCAATTAAAGTCGTTTAATTCAATACCACTCATTTTACGAGTTGCGGCATTAAATAATTTTGTAGGGATGGTTTTCGTAATCGGATCGTAACGTTTCTTTTTCCAACCAGAGATAAGGTCTAATTTTTCTTCTTTAATACGACGATATAATTCAGGAATTTCATCAGGGCTATCCTGTAAATCAGCATCCATGGTAATTACAACATCACCTTGAGTGGCTTCAAAACCCACATTTAAAGCTGCAGATTTACCATAATTTCTTCGGAATTTAATTCCTTTTATGGCGTTGTTTTGTACTCGAAGGTTTTCAATAACTTCCCAGGAAGTATCCGTACTGCCGTCATCAACCAAAATAATTTCGTAACTGAAATTATTCTCGTCCATTACTTTAGCAATCCAGGCCGTTAATTCGGGCAAAGATTCATCTTCGTTATATAAGGGTACTACAACTGATATATCCATTAATCTTATTAAAATATTAGCATTGAACTATTGGGACGAATCTCAATGGTTCAAAATTTTGGCGTTAAATTAAAACGTGCAAATTTCATCAAATAAAATGATAAAACCTGCACGTTATAAATTTTTGATCTGTATTATAGTTTTATATTTTTAGCTTTTACCTTTACAATTTTCCCTCGATTGGAAAAAACTAATATACCATCATTTTTTCTTTTGAAAGCAATGAGCCTTTTGAAAGCAAGGTTAAGTCCATTTCTGATCTTTTCTCTCATTTCATTATTATTAATCTTACTATCCATTTAATATTAGATTAAATTTTGCCATATATCTTTCTCAAAGATAGTTATTTCCTTGTTTAGATTCCCCTCAGCAATAAATTGTAAATCGCTATCAGAACTATTAATAATGAGCCAATAATCAGAAACAGCTGAAAAATTATCTACATTTACAAATTCTCTACAATTCAACATCTCAGGCAAAACAGTAAATGATGCAGTTGTTTTTCCTGCACCATTACATCCAGAGATAATATAAAGGTTTGGCACCTGGTGTTATTTGAAATAAAATGATAAAACCTGCACGTTATAAATTTTATGTTTTATTATTATTTAACTTCTGTTAGTACAAAGGACGTTCCTTTTTAACGACAGCAGCTGTGATTAAACTTATAACTAAGCCAAATAAAGTATAAGTAAGTGCAGACCCAAATGCAATCATAAGCGTCATATACTTACTCATCATTTGTACTCCCTTTATAGCCTGTTCATTATCGCCAACAGCTTTAATTTGCATATCAATTATATCCTGAAGTGCAGATGGATCGATAACTTTATAATATAGAACCATTAAAATGGCAATAAATAAACCTGCGTAGGCGGCAACTTTAAAACCAGTAGAAAACGCACGACTATAAGTTACATAACCGCCTAAATCTTGCTTGTGCTTATACTGTGCATAATAAATTGCAATGATAAATGTTCCGTATGACAAAACCATTGATAGTGCTTTCTGCCAAATTGGGGCATCAATACCTTGCGCTCCCATACCGATAAGGTTAAGAATAAATATTAGTGCAAGTGTATAAAAAGCAAAAGCAATTGCAACCTGAAATGCCAATAAGTTTGGTTTCTTTTCTTCCTGGATAATTTGTTGTTCCATGATTGGGGTTTAATTTAGTTATTAATAGTTGTTATTAATGTATAAGTAGCAACATCGAACGATTTGTTACGACTAAACTGAATTAATTCTTTTGTAGTTTCGGCACTGCCCTCTACATCAAGGAAAAAAGCCATGAATGGAACAAATAACTCTTGCATTTCATCACTAATATTTAAGGTTGGTGCTGTTTTGCAAATTTCTTCAATACTGCTTTCTGCCAATTGTTGATTGCTGATTAGTTCTTCATAAATTTCAAATTCATCCTGAAACTCATCATCTTCAACCAATAAAAATTCTTTTAAGAAATCGCCCAATTCAGGATCTAAATCCTCATCATGACATTCTTTAATGTATAAAAGAAGGTTTAGCATTTCGCTACCTCTATCAATAGTTTCTTCTTCAATATTTGCCCATTCTTCACTTTCCAGATAATCATCTTCCAGCTTTTGAACATCACTTGAGAAGAAATTTACCATAAGCAGATCGAAATAAACTTCTCTTAATTCTTCAAATTTTGGGTTCGAATCAAATACCTCGTCAAAAGCACCAACTTTATCCATAAATTTTGCATCCAGTTCAAAAGCTGTAATTAATTCTGTTTCAAATGTACCTGCAGTAATAGCCGATACCTCAGCATATTTATTGATTGATGCGCTTAGCGCTTTTTTTACTCTATTGTCCATCGTTTGGATTTTTAGTATTTAAATATAATATTTTGACTTTGAAGCCGTCTTTAGTTATTAACTTGATATTGATTGTTATTATAAACCAACTTTATCTTTCCAGTTAATTCCGTTCCCAATAATGGCGAATTAGCGGATTTTGAATAATTATTGGTTGTTGTATATAACCATTTTTGATCTGCTGCAAAAACTGTAAAATTTGCCTCGGCTCCTTCTTCAATTACCGGAACGTTTAAATTTAGCAATTTACGTGGGTTAATCGCTAGCTTATCGGCAATAAGTGTAGCATCTAAACCTGCTTTTATTAGCAATGGTAAAACAGTTTGCAATGCGATGATCCCGTAATGTGCAATTTCAAATTCTACATTTTTAAACTCAATTTCTTCAGGTCTGTGTTGAGAAGTGATAGCATCAATTGTTCCATCCTTTAAGCCAGCGATTAAAGCCTTAACATCGGCCTTGCCTCTTAGTGGTGGTTTCACTTTGTAATTGCTGTCAAAATCATTTAAAAGTTCTTCGGTAAACACTAAATGATGTGCGGTTACATCGCATGTAATTTTTACGCCATCCTTTTTCGCCTTGCGGATTAATGCAACTGAACCTGCTGTAGAAATATTATTGATATGAATTTTAGTATCATTGTAGCTTGCTAAAAAAATATCACGGGCAATGTGCATTTCTTCTGCCAAAGCAGGTAAACCCTTCATCCCCAAAAGCACACTCGTTTTACTTTCGTTAACCTGAGCTTTGCCTGCAATAGATTTATTTTCGGGATAAACCATTAACAACGCATCAAAACCTTTGGCATATTGCAATGCCCTACTCATAAAGCCGTCATCCTGTAAAGCTTTGTCACCATCAGAGAAGGCAACAGCACCCGCCTGTTGCATATCAAATAATTCGGCGAGTTCTTTAGCTTCACGGTTTTGACTAATTGCACCAATCGGCAACACATCTACCAGATTATTTTTGGCTTTATTGATGATGTATTCTACTTGTGATTTTGATTGTACCACTGGACTTGCTTGTGGTAAAAGTGCCAATCCTGTAAAACCACCTGCCATTGCAGCAGCAGTAAGTGTATGTATATCTTCTTTAGTTTCGAAACCTGGATCGCCGGCTACACAGTTTAAATCAAAAAAACCAGGTGTTAAGAAAGCACCTTCAGCATCAAATACGGTTTCATTCTTTTCGGCAGTTAAATTACCAATGTTCGTAATTTTGCCATCCTTAATCCTTACATCGCTTTGTTTTTTATCAAATTTACTTTGCGAATCAATAATATTGGCATTCTTAACTAAGAGATTCATATTGTTTTTTTAGGGTTATTCAAAAATCGGATGAGCAAAATTTCTGCTGCAATAAAAATCAGCGACAAAATTAGACAAAGTTTCCATAAAGATTGTCCGATTTTGTTTTCGCCAGAAATTAATTTAACTGCATCCTTATCGGTATCAAATATTTTTAAGTTGCTTTTTCCGGTCAAATTTTCCAAATCTGCTTTACTTAAATAGTGCATATCAGATTCTGAACGGCTATTGTTAAAACTGTAAATGGTTAAAGTAGAATCGGCTTGCTTTAAATTGTAAAATCCAGGGGTTTTAATCTGATCGGCTACATAAATTAAAGTTTTTCCATTTACCTGGCGTAGCTCTGGAATGGTTTCAAAACGATCGGCAATTAATTTTAAGCTTTGATTTTTCGCTAACGTTATCTTTTTGCTTTGTAACACATTTTCTTGTCCGATGGTGTAATATAAAGGCTGTTCTAAGCCTCCACTATTTGCTAAGCGATACATTAGTGGAACAAAGACTGGATGATGCGCTAAATTACCATCTTTTGCATTTAAGCCTGTGGCACTTAAATAAACCTGACCATTACCAACATTAAATTTTGCGAAAAACAATTTATTTGCTGGTAGCTGAAGAATATTTTCTTTGCGCTGGGTATTGCTTTCTATAAATGTGAAGTATCTGTTAATTTCTGGTAAATCTAAATTTTTAGGTACCTGTTCAAATACAGTTTTAAATATTGGATGTTGCAAATCTATTTTATCCACTCTAACTGGATCTGTATTCAAAGCTTGGATTTGAGGTAATGACAAAGCACTTAAAAATGCGTTGTAATTTTTAATATCAGCATCTAAATCCGGAAATAAAACCACAGAACCACCATTATTAACATACGCTTTAATTTGCTGCGCTAAACCGGTAGAAGGATTGTTAAGTCCGTTTAAAACAATTAAGCCGTAACCAGAAAAGTTATTGTAATTTACATTGCTTTCAGCGTTTTCGGTTAATTTAAAGTAAGGATCTGCATTAAAAAGAGCTCTAATATAATTTCCATCACCTGCGCTGTTAATTGTAAGTACGGGCAAATTATTATTTACCTTAAAGCTGAAAGATAAAGTATCATCAAACGTTACAGGGAAATCTTTAATACTTATTACCCCTTTTTGCCAACCAGATTTTAGTCCTGAAAAGTTCAGCGTATCACGTTTTACCTTTCCTGCGGGAATTGTTATTGCACTTAATCCTTTTTGCTGATTATTTAAAGTAAGTTTTAGCGGAATATTTTTAGCGTCTTCTTCTGAATAATTACGAATTTGAACCACCAATTTTTCACTAGCTCCTGGCTGATGATTAGGCGAAAGCGCCCAAACACTATCTACAGCAACATTTGGTAAAGTGGTTGCGTTTAGTTTCATAAAGGCAAATTGCACCTCTGGATTAGCTTGAATAACTTTTTCATTAGAAATATTCTTCTGAAAATCGGAAATTAAAAAAGCGTACTTATTTACAGATCCTGTTAAAACGTTTTGTTGTCGGTTTATAATTTGCTGTAAATTTCTGTTAGAAGCTGAAATTTTAACATCATCCAGCGCTTGCAAAAAACCATCAGCGTTGAGTAAACGTTGGTTTTTGCCTTCAAAATCATTTGTTAAAAGCTGAAAACGATCATTTAAACCAAATCCTTTTACAAGTTCCTTTGCTCTTCTTTTTGCTTCATCAAGCAAATTGCCATCTTTATTTATGGCTTCCATGCTATAAGAATTATCAATGTAAATACTTACCGCATTATTTAAGGTAGTTGTTTTTTTATCGTTTGAAGGAATGTAAGGTTGCGCAAACGCTAAAACTAAAAATACAATGGCTAATATTCGGCAAAGCAGAATAAGCAGATTTTTAAGTTTTTCTTTTGAGGAATTTTGTTGCTCTACTTCCTTTAAAAGCTGAACATTAGAGAAATAAACTTTTTTAAATTTCCTGAAATTGAATAAATGGATAATAACCGGAATGGCAACCGCTAGTAGTGCAAAAAGAAAGCCCGGATAAAGGAAATTCATTAAAAACCAAAGATAGAAAAAATATGGAAAGTAGCGAATTTCGGATCAAACAAATCAAGATATTCCTGCAATCAATACGCAAAGCCAGGAAAAACAATATTTACGATTTTCCATTGTCCATTTTGCAATCCGAAATAAAGTTTGAAAGGCCCACTAACAATTTTCGATTGATTTTTAAGTACTGCTCTAAAACCAGCAACGCCTTCTACAAAGCCTATTCCCTTTCCTTCACCATATGTTTCAAAATTCGAATCGATAATATCGTATCTGCCACCAACATATTCATCGGATTTACCGAAAATACCTTTCAGCCTTGCAACAATAACATCCCTGCCAATTACTTTATTTCCAGGAAGGATAAAGAAATCACTCAGCTCATCAGTAATTGTTTTAGATTGCTTAAACCAGGAATTGATAAATCTAATTGCACTGTTAACAATATCGGCCTGATGATTGAATGTTGGTTTTTCCTGCATTTTGCAAATCTACGGCTTCTATCTAAATTTCTTCATAGCTACCCATAATTTATCATCCATTCCGTAAACATCAGGACGATATTGAATTTTATCATCTTGATACCAAGCAGTTATGTAAGTAATAATTAAAGGAACAGCCTTTTTAGGCCCAAACCATGCTGGTTTTAACTGAAATGCATTTAGCGTATCTGCTTTTTGAGCCATGCGTTTTTTATACCATTTGATGTGCGTACTATCAACAGGCGGCAAATCAACCTCAGCCCTCAACTTATCGTAAGTGTAAGGATCTTTTACCAACAACTCTGCAAATTGTAATGGTTTTTCAATTCGTACACAACCATGACTAATTGCACGATTGGTTAAATTGAAACCATTTTTATTATTTGTATCATGCAAATAAATACTAGAACTGTTGTCGAAAATAAACTTAAATTTCCCTAAAGCATTTCCTCCACCAGAACCTTGTTTAAATTTAAAGGGTAATTTATCTCTTGAATATTTGCTCCAGTTAATGGTATCAGGCTCATTAATTAATTTATCCTTATAGTAAACTTTAATGTTGCTGTTTGATAAATAATAAGGATCTTTTCTAGCCATCCAGTATATTTCGCTTTGTGCAATACTTACTGGAATATTCCAAATTGGATTTGCCTGAATGGAATTAATTTTGCTAAAAAGCATCGGCGTTTCGTGGTTCTTTGGTTTATCATCCAGGTTACCAGATTTAGCAAAAGCTTTCATCTTTTCTTCATACCCAGCCTCACGTTTTCCGCCTACACAAACCTTCATCGAAATTACAGTATCAAGCTTATTTAACCAGGTCAATTTAAAATCAGGAATATTAACCTGAACGTAATTATCACCCGTCTCTGGAAGCTTCCAACGGAAACGTTCCATGTTCAACAAAAGAATTCTTTTTTCGTCGTCGGCATTTGTATTTATGTATGCTTTTTGTAATGCTTTGTATTGAATGGATTTTGGCTGAACAGCGTGCAAACTATCTAAAATATTTTCAGTTTTTAACAGCCCGGTAATGGATAAACTATCTGGCCTTTTAACCTTAATATAATAACGTGAAAATATGTTACGAGGATTTACAACTCCGTAATTTAAATAGTTAAAATAATTAAGATAAGCACTCGCAGATAACAACTCTAACTTCGCAATTACCGGATAACTTTCGTCTACTTTTTTAAATTTATTAGCATTTAATTCATCCAATAAACTTTTTATTTCATCAGTTTTAAATATTTTTGGATTAAAGCCATGTGCCTTGCTGTTTTGTAAATACAGTTCAAGTGAATCTAAACCGCCATTAATGAAGAATTTCGTCACCATGTGCGGTGAAGAATTGTTGTCGGCATAAAATGCTTTCATTAATTTAGGATTCGCAAAACCGTCTGCTAAGCTATCTATTGTCTTCACAAAAACGCTATCGTAGGCTACAGTATCAAAATCCTTATAAATTTTATTTTTAAAATGCTCTGATAATACGACACCGATCTGAGGAGGTGTTTTAAACCAATTACAAGCACCAAATGTTAAAATAACAGGGATTATTAGAAAGCGAAAGTTTTTCAAGATGTACTATATTTTATGTAAAAACCGATGGTTTATGTTAAAAAAGCAATAAAGGGCAAATTAAGTGCCATAATTTTTTGTTTTATCAATTGTATCTTTATATTTGCCATCGCTTATCAGCTAAAGTATTGATACAGGCACAAATAATTTTATGAACTTAATTTTGAACCATCACTTACATTTACACCATCGCCGATAGGCGATATGATATGTTTGTTTTGTACTTCAAAACTTTTTTTCCGTAAAATAATTTCCTGTTCACTCTATATTCAATACTTTGAAAACACTCAAAATTGCTATCCAAAAATCGGGTAGGTTAAACGAAAAATCCGTAGAAATTTTAAAAAATTGTGGCTTATCTTTCGAGAACTATAAAAGCTCTTTAATATCAACTGTTACCAACTTCCCTTTGGAGATACTTTTTCTTCGGGATGATGACATTCCAGAATATGTTCAGGATGGTATTGCCGACCTTGGAATTGTTGGCGAAAATGTGATTACTGAAGCGCAGGCAGATGTAACCTATTTACAAAAATTAGGCTTCGGAAAATGCACTTTAAAAATCGCCGTTCAAGCTACAAGTAACATCCAAAAATTAGAAGAATTAAACGGCAAAGCAATCGCAACTTCTTATCCGGTTATCCTTGAAAATTTCTTAAAATCTAAAGGTATAAATTCAGACATTAGAACGATTTCCGGATCAGTAGAAATTGGTCCGGGTTTGGGTTTAAGTGATGCCATTTTTGACATTGTTTCAACTGGTGGAACTTTAAAAAGTAATGGACTAAAACCGTTCGCAGATGTGATGCAATCCGAAGCCGTTTTAATCGGAAATAAATCCATAATAGACAATCCAGAAGTTGCAGAGTTGTTGCAAAGAATTCGGTCTGTACTAAGTGCAAAATCCAATAAGTACGTGGTATTAAATGTATCAAAAGATAACTTACAAAAAGTTGTAGACTTATTGCCAGGAGTTAAAAGTCCAACCATTGTTCCACTCTTTGAACCAGACTGGGTTGCCGTTCATTCTGTAATTGCAGAAGAAGATTTCTGGGATAAAATTAACAGCCTAAAAGCAGCTGGTGCTGAAGGAATTTTAGTGATGCCAATTGAGAAAATAATCAAATAAATAGGCAAAAACACCATTAACTATTAGTTAATTTAAAAACATAAAACATTGAAAGTCTACAGTTATAAGGATTTATATAAATCAAAAATTGAATATCTGTGTTCGAGGCAAATTGAAGACGATAAATTGATCGAAGAGCGTGTTTTTTCGATCATAAATTCGGTTAAAAAAGAGGGAGACAAAGCACTCTTTAACTTCGCAAAAACATTTGACAAAGTTGATTTAGATAAATTATTTTTAGATGCAGATGCTATAAAAGAAATTGCATCTACTATCCCTGCCGAGGCAAAAAAAGCTATCGATATTGCTTATCAAAATATCAAAACCTTTCATCAGGCACAGCTTAAAGCAGAAGATAAAATAGAAACCATGCCTGGTGTAGTATGTTGGCGTGAGGCTAGAGCAATAGAAAAAGTTGGGCTTTATATTCCTGGCGGAACGGCTGTTTTGCCGAGTACTTTTTTAATGCTTGCAACACCGGCAATTATTGCGGGCTGCAAGGAAATTGTGGTATGCTCGCCGCCACAAAGTGATGGTAAAACAAACTGCTTTTTGGCCTATTGTGCGGTACTTCTTGGCATTGATAAAATATACCTGATAGGTGGCGCCCAAGCTGTAGCAGCAATGGCTTTTGGCACAGAAACCGTACCGAGAGTTTATAAGATATTTGGCCCTGGAAACCGCTATGTAACTACAGCGAAAACAATGGTTCAAAACACAATCGCAATTGATATGCCTGCAGGTCCATCGGAGGTTTTAGTGATCGCAGACGAAACTGCCATTCCGTCATTTGTTGCCGCTGATTTACTTGCACAAGCTGAACATGGAGCTGATAGTCAAGCCGTTTTAGTTTCTACTTCGAACAAAATAATAGTAGAAACGTTAAAAGAGATTGAAAAACAAATAGATAAGCTACCAAGAAAGGAAATAGCTGCAAAAGCAATAGAGAACTCTTATGCAGTGTTAGTGCCTGATTTAGAGACTGCAATGGGCTTTTCTAATGAATATGCACCCGAGCACTTAATTATAGCATCAGATAATTACCAAAGCCTTATCCCCCAAATTATTAATGCTGGATCTGTATTTGTGGGTAATTTAACCCCAGAAAGTGCTGGCGATTATGCTTCAGGAACCAATCATACCTTACCTACTAGTGGTTTTGCAAAAGCTTATTCGGGCGTTTCATTAGATGCCTTTATCAAAAAAATCACTTTCCAACACTTATCAGCTGTAGGCTTAAAAAACATTGGATCTACAGTAGAAACCCTTGCAGCTGCAGAAGGCTTGCAAGCACACAAAAATGCAATTACGATTAGATTAGAGTCATAATATGGATATTAACGATTTAGTAAGAGAAAATATAAAGAACCTACGCCCCTACTCTACGGCAAGGGATGAATTTAAAGGGCAGGCATCAGTATTTTTAGATGCAAATGAGAACAGTTATGGCTCTCCATTGCCAGCAAATTACAACCGATACCCTGATCCATTGCAACTGGATTTGAAAGATGCAATCAGCAAAATAAAAGGTGTTCCAATTGAAAATACTTTCCTTGGAAATGGTAGCGATGAAGCTATAGATTTATTGTATCGTGCCTTCTGTAATCCTGGAAAAGATAACGTAATTATCCTACCTCCAACTTACGGAATGTATGAAGTTTCTGCGAACATAAATGATGTAGAAATTCGTAAAGTAAACCTGCTTCCGAACTTCCAATTAGACCTTGAAAAAATTGCAGAAACGATCGACAAAAACACTAAAATAATTTTCATTTGTTCTCCAAATAATCCAACAGGAAATTCAATAAATAGAACCGATATTGAAACTATTTTAGCCAACTTTAAAGGCATTGTTGTGATTGATGAAGCCTACATAAATTACGCCAGACAAAAGACCTTTATTCAAGAGTTAACCGAGTACGGAAACCTAGTTGTTTTGCAAACTTTTTCTAAGGCTTGGGGGCTTGCGGCTTTACGTTTGGGCATGGCATTTTCATCAACAAAAGTGATTGATGTTTTGAATAAAATTAAGCCACCTTATAACATTAATCAAGCAACGCAAGACTTAGCTTTTGAAGCACTAAAAAACATTGCTCAAGTAAACAATTGGATCAAAGAATCAGTAGCAGAACGCGAACGTTTATCTAAAGATTTAATTGCACTTGAAATTGTAAATAAGGTGTACCCATCTGATGCAAATTTCATATTAGCAGAAGTAAAAGATGCACTAAAAATTTACGACACTTTAGTTGAAGAAGGCATCATTGTTCGCGACCGTTCTAAGGTTACACTTTGCGAAGGCTGCCTAAGAATTACCGTTGGAACTAAAGAGGAAAATGACAAATTATTAAACGTTTTAAAAAATTTATAAATGAAAAAAGTATTATTTATCGATCGTGATGGAACGTTGGATATTGAACCGGAAGATGAACAGGTAGATAGTTTTGCTAAACTACAATTTTATCCTCGGGCGTTGTACTATCTTTCTAAAATTGCATCAGAATTAGATTTCGAATTGGTGATGGTGACAAATCAGGATGGACTGGGAACACCTTCAAATCCTGAAGAAAATTTTTGGCCTATACACAATTTTATCATCAATACTTTTGAAGGTGAAGGTGTACATTTTGATGATGTAATTATTGATCGGACTTTTGCCAAAGACAATGCGCCTACTCGCAAACCTGGAACTGCGCTTTTAACAAAATACTTTGGCGAGGGATATGATTTAAAGAACTCATTTGTAATAGGCGATCGGTTAAACGATGTTGTTTTAGCTAAAAATTTAGGTGCAAAAGCTATTTTTCTTCGTCAAAATGATGCATTAGGCTCAACCGAAGCTCTAGATAAACATGAAACATTGCTGGATGTAATTATTCTGGAAACCAAAAAGTGGGAAGATATTTACAATTTGCTTAAAGGTGGAAGCAGAAAAATTAACCATGTACGCAAAACAAATGAAACGGATATAACCATTAATCTGGATTTAGACGGCACAGGAAAGGCTAAAATTGAAACTGGTTTAAACTTTTTTGACCATATGTTGGATCAAATTGCCAGACATGGAAGCGTTGATTTGGAAGTTATTGCCAAAGGCGATCTTCATATTGATGAGCACCACACCATCGAAGATACCGGAATTGCCTTGGGTGAAGCCTTTGCAAAGGGTTTAGGCAATAAATTAGGCATAGAGCGGTATGGTTTTTGCCTACCAATGGACGATTGCCTTGCGCAGGTTGCTATAGATTTTGGAGGTAGAAACTGGATTGTTTGGGATGCCGAATTTAAACGCGAAAAGGTTGGTGACATGCCCACAGAGATGTTTTACCACTTTTTTAAATCGTTTAGTGATGCCGCTAAATGTAATTTAAATATTAAGGCTGAAGGAGATAATGAGCACCATAAAATTGAAGCTATATTTAAAGCTTTTGCGAAAGCAATTAAAATGGCCATAAAGCGTGATGCCGAGAAAATGGTTTTACCAAGCACAAAAGGATTATTGTAGAGAATTTGAAAGGTTTTGATGCACAAATACTGTTAAATAAACCCGATAGCAGTGGATCCCGATTTTTCATCGGGAAAAACGAATAGCGGGATTGCAGAACCTTTGGAAAACTGACATTCGTTTTCAAATTTTATAAAAAAGTGCCTTGTTTGATACTCGACACTAAATACTTGATACTAATTATGATTGGAATAGTAAATTACGGTGCTGGCAATATTTTCTCTTTAACGGCTGCTTTAGAACGTTTGGATATTACCTATGGCATGATAAACACCGAGGCTGATTTGGGAAAATATAGCCATATCATTATTCCAGGTGTGGGCCATGCTGGTGCTGCAATGGAAAAACTTAAAGGAACAGGCTTGATTAAAGCGATTAAAAACTTAAACAAACCTGTTTTAGGAATCTGTGTGGGCATGCAATTGATTACGGAACACTCAGAAGAAGGCGATTCTGCACTTTTGGAAATCATTCCAGTAAAAACCAAAAAATTCGATAAAGCATTGAATATCAAAATCCCACACATGGGATGGAACGCAATACAACCGAATAAAAATCCGTTATTTACTGGGATTGAAAATAACGAACAATTTTACTTTGTGCACTCTTACTTTATCGAATATAACCCTACTTTTGATATTGCATCTGCCGATTATGGAATAAAATTTTCTGCAGCGATACAAAAAGACAATTTTTACGGCGTACAATTTCACCCTGAAAAATCAGGAAAAGCCGGTGAACTGATATTAAAAAATTTTTCAAACTTAAGCTTATAAAATGTACATAATACCTGCTATTGATATTTTGGATGGAAAAGTTGTCCGTCTGTGTGAAGGCGATTACAATCAGAAAACTGAATATGATGTTTCTATCGCAGAAATGATTGAAAGATACCGTTCTAATGGTACAGATTTTATTCATATTATTGATTTAAATGGTGCCAAAGGCGATTTCAGCAATCAGAAATCTCTTTTCGAAATCATTAAGAAAACTGAAATGAAAGTGCAATATGGTGGCGGAATTCGTACCATTGAGCAAGTTACCAATTTGCTTGATGCAGGGATTCACCGGGTTATTGTGGGCACACAAGCCATTACCAATCCAGATTTTTTACAAGAATTAAGTGTAGCTTTTGCTAAAAAGGATAACTATGCAAACCGAATTGTAATTGCTATTGATGTTTTGGATGAAGTAATTAAATATTCTGGTTGGATGGAAAGCTCTCCAATAAGGCTAATGGATTATGTAGATAAATGCCTTGCCCTTGGTTTTTTCCGCTTCTTATGTACCGATATTAGCAAAGATGGAAAACTTGGTGGCGCAGCGATCGAACTGTATAAAAAACTGCTTGAGCATTCTCCAATGATTAAATTAATCGCATCTGGCGGAGTAAGTTCTATGGAAGATATTTACGAATTAGCTAAGTTTCCAATTAGAAGTGTAGTGGTTGGAAAAGCGATTTACGAAGATAGAATTACCATTGAAGAAATTAAAGAATGGAATTTAAAGGCTTTGAGCTCGATATAACCCCTAATCCCCTGGAGGGGGCATTTACTGCCAAATTAAAATAGAGTTTATAAAACATGAATAGAAAAAATTCAAAGTTTCCTTTAGGAGATTTAGGAAGCGATGAACCAAATATGTTTTATGGAGCATCCAGCATTATTTTTGAAAATGCAAAACGTTTGAGAAATAATGTTACTGATGCAGAGCAAATACTATGGAATTCGATAAGTAATAAACAATTAGGCGTAAAATTTAGAAGGCAGCATCCAATATCTTTTTTCATAGCTGACTTCTATTGCCATGAAAAAAAATTGATAATTGAACTAGACGGCAGTATTCATAACTTACCTGAAGTTATTAAGAAGGATATTGAACGGCAAAAGGCTCTTGAAAAATTTGGAATAAAAGTAATCAGATTTAAGAATTTTGAACTTTACAATAATTTAAACTCGGTTTTGGAGAAAATAAAAGAAACCATGCAGGTTAACAAATTTGTATCCTCCCCTTCAGGGGGCGGGGGTCTGAGCAAAAGAATAATCCCTTGCCTAGATGTTAAGGATGGCCGTACCGTTAAGGGCGTAAACTTTGTTGATTTGCGTGATGCTGGTGATCCAGTTGAATTAGCCGCCCAATATGCTCAACAAGGTGCCGATGAATTGGTTTTTTTAGACATTACAGCTACTCATGAACGCCGTAAAACCATGATTGAAATGGTTAAATCTGTGGCCAGACAGTTAAATATTCCTTTTACCATTGGTGGCGGAATTTCTGAAATTGCCGATGCTGAAGCTTTATTAAATGCAGGAGCAGATAAAATTAGTATTAATTCGGCAGCAGTTAGAAATCCGAAATTAATTGAAGAACTAGCCAAGGCTTTTGGTGTTCAGTTTGTGGTTTTAGCAGTTGATACCAAATTTATAAATGGTAAAAATATGGTTCACTTAAATGGTGGTAGATTATTGACCGAACTGGAAACGGAAAATTGGATTAAGCAAGCTGAAGATTTGGGCGCTGGAGAAATTTTGCTAACCTCAATGGATCATGATGGTACAAAAACCGGGTTCGACTGTGGATTATTGGGCAAAATCAACAACATGATTAATATCCCAATTATTGCTTCAGGTGGAGCTGGCAATATGGACCATTTTACAGAAGTTTTTCAAAAGGCAAATGTTGATGCAGCTTTGGCGGCTTCGGTATTTCATTATGGAGAAATTTTAATTCCTGATTTAAAGCAGGAGTTGAAAAGAAATAATATTCCAGTAAGGATTTAAATTAAGATAATGAAGGCTAAATTTCAATCTATATTGTTTTCAGTAATATTGCTTAGTGCTTGTCATTCGCCTAAAGTTAAAGAAGAACAGCAAAAACCAATTATGAAAAAGGCATCCCCTTTGGTAACTGTAAACAAGCAAATTACGAGCGATAATGATAGCATTGACGAAAATAATGCCATTTATTATATTGTTGTAGCAGATACAAACAAGAATTACGACTTCCTAAATCAAAAAATGATCAGATTAAGTAAACAGTTAAATATTCCAGTTGATTTAATGGGACGCTCCTACAATAAAAAGAAAAATTTGATTGCTTTACCTGAAAATGATCCTGATGAAATTTATGCAGGTGATTATTTCCCCAGGCGATCACCTTCTGAAAACTTAAGTCTGGAATACCTCAACACCTATCATCCTCAGTCTCACGAAAAGATGATTGCCCTTGTAACGGGAATTTATGGAACTGAAAAAAGTGCGGATAGCGCTTTAAATAGATTAAAAACTGTAGAAAAGCAAAGCTTTAAAATAAAGGCTAATGTTTATATTGGCTGCATGCACTAAACATGCGGCAATAAAAAAAATTAAATGAATATTGATACTACTTCCCTTGATTGGGACAAAACAGCGGGCTTACTTCCTGTAATAATTCAGGATTATAAAACACTTGAGGTGTTAATGCTGGGTTATATGAATGCTGAAGCTTTTGAAAAAACTAAAGCCGAAGGCAAAGTAACCTTCTTTTCCCGTACAAAAAATCGCCTTTGGACTAAAGGAGAAACGAGCAATAATTTTCTTTATGTTAAGGATATGTTTGTGGATTGCGACAATGATACGATTTTGATAAAAGCGGATGCCGTTGGTCCAACCTGCCATACAGGTAGCCGTAGCTGCTTTAAAACGGATTTTAATCAGAATTTTATTTTTGAGCTTGAAAACATCATTGCAGATCGTTATGAAAACCCGGTAGAAGGATCTTACATAAACAAGATGCGCAATAAAGGATTGAATAAAATTGCTCAAAAAGTTGGAGAAGAAGGTGTTGAAACTGTAATTGCAGCACTAGCAGAAACAGAAGAAGAACTTATAGGCGAAGCTTCTGATCTTGTTTTTCACTTATTATTTCTGTTAAAAGAAAAAGGTTTATCCATCCAGGATATTGCTAAAAATTTAGAAAAAAGACATAAATAAAATTGAAAACAGATATAACATTTGATTCTTTAAACATATATATTTTAAGTAAAGTGCCAACAAACACTTTCTTAAAAGTAATGTTATTTATTTTCAATTGTGCGGCTATTATCGGTTTATTTTGGTTAGCAATTAGTGTACAAGGTAATAAACCAAACTTTTTTCCCTTTTTAATTCCCATAGGATATTTTCTAACCATGGGCAGGTATTTATTTTGGAATATATTTGGCGAAGAGATTTACATCATTAGCACTACTCATATATCACATCAGCACAATTATGGATTTTGGAGAAGCAAGTTCAAAACATCTAACTACAATGAAATTTCAATCAATAATAACGAAATTAAAATTATGCCTGATGAGCCAATAAAGCTGACCTTTAGGAAGTATAATGAAGAAAAATTACCGCTGGAAATATTTAAAACTTCTTTACCAATAAAATATTCAGATTCGGAAAGAATTTTCAATAGATTAAATGAAATCAAAATTAATGAATTTGGTGAAGAAATAAATTTCCCTAAAATATTTTCCAATTAAGAAAAATGCTAAAATACGTACAAACATTTTCTGGCCACCAAAATCCTGTATATGCCCTATCTGCCGCAGCGGATGGAAATATTTTCTATAGCGCAGGCAACGATAAAGGTATTGTAGAATGGTCTATTGAAAAAATGGCCTTTGTAAAAGTTAAAATGCCTGTTCAAAGTTCTGTTTACTATTTACATTATTACAATAACAAACTTTTTATAGGAGAACGTAGCGGAGCTTTTAGTGTTTATGATTTAAAAAAAGAAGAAATAATTGTTAGAATCAATGCGCATTTAAAACCAATATTCGATATAAAAACGGTTCAATCTAAAAATGAATTAATTACGACTGGTGAAGATGGAACTGTTGCAATTTGGTCATTAAATGATTTTAAAGAAATTTATCGCTTTCAGGCTGCATATGATACCGTTAGAACCATCGCCATCTCGCCAGATGAAACTGAAATTGCATTTGGTTGCAAAGATCACCTGATCAGGATTTACAATTTGGCGGATTATAGCTTAAAACAAAAACTGGAAAGCCATTCTTTACCTGTAACTTCATTGGCTTACCATCCTCAAGGAAAATATCTGATTTCGGGAAGTCGCGATGCGCAGTTAAAAATATGGAGTTTGCCAAATTACGAACTCAAGGAAAGCATCCCTGCTCATATGTTTACCATTTATGATATTGCTTTTCATCCTACTCTCCCCTATTTTGCAACCAGTAGCCAGGATAAAAGCATTAAATTATGGGATGCTGAAAATTTTAAGCTGTATAAAATTTTAAGCCTTGAGAAAACAAATATTGGTCATACACATTCCATTAATAAAATTATTTGGTCAAACGATGGCAAATATTTGATATCTACCGGAGATGACCGAAAAGTTATGATTTGGGAAATTACCAATTAGTTTTTCTTACCAAATAATTGTCTTAAGCGGTCCCAAATGGAGGGGTTTCGAACGTAAACAATTTCAGCACCTCCCAGTACTTCAGTACTTATACAAAGCTCCAAATTTAAGGGTTCTGGTTTTAATAAATTAATTATTGAAGTCAAACGCTTATAACCGATATAATTTATGGTGATAGAACATTTATCTTGGCTAAAATCTTTAGGGATTTTAACGAGAAATTCTCCCTTTTCGTTTGTTGAAGTACGATAATTGGTTTCATTTAAAAGAATGCTAACACCTGGCAAAGCTGCTTTATCGTCTTTATCAACAACTTTCCCTTTTATTGTTTTTAATGAATCTACCGAAGTTTGGCTATTTTGATTTTCGGAAGAAACATTCTGGTTCTTATCAAGTTGATAAACATTATGTTTTTCAACTTGTCTGGCTTCGCTTAATTTAGGAAAGCTTAAAAATGCTATTAATGATGCTGCGATTAGTCCTGGACTAAATTTTCTATTTGAAATATTTGAATCCATTAGTCGATTTAATTGTTCTGGTTTAAACCTTCCACAACTTTTTCCTTGATTTTTTTTAAACCACTTTTTCAATTCCTGATCCGTCAACCCTGTAAAGTCAACAACAGATTTCTGACATAAATCACAAAATTTACCAACATGATTTTCAGTCATTTGATACCATTTTTCATGGCAAGGTTCGGGGATTACAATCTTAAATTCAGGCTTCATAAAGCGTTTTATTTATAGATGCACAAAGATTCATTAATCCACAAAGCGTTTAATAATTCTAAGTTTGTGTGTGTATTTACCCAATTCCTTATTAAAAATACCTTGATCGTCAATAGGATCTATACGCACTTTAGCAGATGAATGAATAATTTCACTATTGTTTAACATGATTCCAACGTGTGTTATTTTGCCTTCATCATTATCAAAAAAGGCCACATCGCCAGGCTTACATTCGGCTAAAAAGCCAACTAATTCACCTTGTTCCGCTTGTTGTGATGCATCTCTCCTTAATTTAATGCCTAATAATTTAAAAACTATTTGAACAAAGCCAGAGCAATCCAAACCAAACAAATGTCTTCCACCCCATAAATAAGGAATGTTTTGAAAAAATTTAGCGGTAGAAATAATATCTGAATTAAAATTTATAAATTGATCGTTATGCGGTTCAAAATCTAATTTAAACTTCTCAGCACCAGCGAAACAATATCCATCCTTATAAAAAGGAAGATTACTTCCAGGACTTAAATGATACAAGCTTCCATCCCCTGCTGTAAGTACATTATTAAAGCTTAATGGTGCAAAGAATTTGCAATCGTGCAGATCAGCAAACTCACTTTGAGAAATGGATGCCAGTTGCCTGAAATCCATCCAGCCCTCATACCCATCGTAGCCATTTTGCACCAACCACCAACGCTCTTCTTTCTGAATAATTTCTACATGCTCGCCAAATAATAGTTGCGATACAATTTCTGCTTTATCTGATGCATCTGCTCTCAAAGGTGCTACGGCTACCCTGCAAATGCCATATTGATTTTCCATTAAATACTGACAGTGAATGTTTCGTAAAACTAATAAATTCCATTAATAGCCTAACATTTTGAGCTTAAAATTGTTATTTTTATGATAATTAGATTTAAACTTTCATACCATGAACTTTAAAAAAATATTAATTGCTGTTGATAATAGTACTTGCTCAGAAAAGGCAGCAAAAGCCGGATATGATATGGCTGAGAAGTTTGGAGCCGAAGTAGCATTAGTTAATATTGTAGAGCCTGTACCAGCAAATGTAAACCCCGATTTAACTTTAGCGCCAGTATTTCTGGAAACCTACGATAACAGCGAAGAAAACAGCCATTTGTTGCTAAAAGAAATGGAATCTAAGTATGGAAAAGGTATTAAAACAGAATATTTAAGCATTGTTGATACTGCAGCGCATGGTATTATCCAACAATCTGACGAATGGGGATCTGATTTAATTGTGATTGGAACTTATGGCCGTACTGGTTTATATCATTTTTTAATGGGGAGCGTTGCTGAACATGTTGCCAGAAAATCGGCCTGCCCGGTTCTAATTATACCCAACAAATGTGATATAGATTAATAAAGGTTTTTTGACTAAATGAAAATACATATTTTCGGTGCTTCTGGCTCCGGTGTTACAACTTTAGGCAATGCACTTTCTAAAAAATTAAATATTCCTTATTTTGATAGTGATGAATATTTTTGGATACCCTCTAATCCTCCTTTTACAGAAAAAAGAATTCCTGAGGAACGAAATAAAATGGTAAAATTTATCTTAACAGAAACAAACGATTGGATTTTTGGCGGTTCAAGCTTAAAATGGGGCGAAGATGTGTTTCCTGAATTTGATCTTGTAGTATTTCTTTGGATCCCTTCAGAAATTAGGATGGAAAGATTAAAAAAGAGAGAACTTGAACGTTATGGAGAAGTAATTTATACAGATCCAAAAAGGATAAAGTTGTATCAGGAATTCTTAGATTGGGCTATAAACTATGATGTTGACCCTAAAGAATCTGGCTTTAGTGGAAGATCATTAAAAGTGCATGAAAGCTGGCTTAAACAAATAAAAAGTAAAATTTTAGAGATTAGAGGCGATTTCTCCGTCGAAGAAAGAATAAATCAAGTTATAAACGGCTTAAAATAAAAATGTCCCAATTTTCATCAGGACATTTATTATATCTAAATTGTATTGCTACAATACCATTAACCTTCCTGATGTAACCAGGCTTTTTTAGCTAATAATTCTTCTTCAGTTTCACGAATATCCTCGTCATCCACACAACAATCTACCGGACAAACCGCAGCACATTGTGGCTCATCATGAAAGCCCTTACACTCGGTACACTTATCTGATACAATATAATATACCTCATCAGAAACTGCTTCCTGTGTTGCATCAGCTTCAATTTGCTGATTTCCAAAATCAATGATACCTTCTAAATTCGTTCCATCAGAAAAACGCCATGCAGTACCGGCATCGTAAATTGCGTTATTAGGGCATTCCGGTTCGCAAGCCCCACAATTTATACACTCATCTGTTATTTTAATCGCCATGTTATCGTCTAATTCTTTTGCTTAGTTTACCTTTGCGATGCAAATATAATACATAATCACTTAATAATAATTCTAAATATGTCAGCACTAACACATGATAAAGTAATAAATGCCTTTAAAAAACTAGGTAAATTACTTTCAAATCCTACTGATGTACTGGAAAATACAATTTATGCTGCCGAAAACAGCAATGCTTGGTTTACTGTAGAAAACGTAAAAAAATCAGTTTTATCTTTTTCAGAAATGCTAAATGATGCTGATGTTGATACTTGGTTTAAATCTGTAACATTTACTTCATCACCTAAAAAAGTAGGGTTAATTCTTGCTGGAAACATTCCTATGGTAGGTTTTCATGATGTTTTGTGTGTTTTAGCCACAGGTAACATCGCATTAATTAAACTGTCATCATCTGATGATAAACTTTTAAAAGCTGTATTAGCCGAATTAACTAAAATAGAACCCACCTTTGAAGATAAAATACAATATGTAGAAAGGCTAAAGGATTTTGATGCCGTTATTGCTACTGGAAGCAATAATTCTTCAAGATACTTTGATTATTATTTCAGTAAAGTTCCAAATATCATTAGAAAAAACAGAAACAGCGTAGCCGTTTTAACTGGTACTGAAAGCAAAGAAGACATTCAAAATTTAGGTGCTGATGTGTTTGATTATTTCGGATTGGGATGCAGAAATGTATCTAAAATATATTTTCCGGCAGGCTATGATATTGCTAACTTTTATGAAGGTATTGAAAGCTACCAACCAATTATCAACCACTTTAAGTACAATAATAATTACGATTATAATAAATCCATTTATCTGGTAAATGCTGCAAAACACTTTGATAATGGCTTTTTACTTTTAAAGGAAGATGAAAACTTAACTTCGCCATTGGCAGTTTTATTTTATGAAGAATATGAAAAGCTTGACGATGTTGAAACAATTTTGAAGGATAAAGAGGAACATATTCAATGCGTAATTACCAAGGCGAATTTAAACCTAAATACCTTTGATTTCGGGCAAAGTCAGCATCCAAAACTTTGGGATTATGCGGACAATGTAAATACTATTGATTTTTTAAACGGGCTTAACTAATATTATAATTAGGCATACAATTATATAAAAAAGCACGCTTGCTTTCGCTTATCGATTGGAAATGCTATTTTTGGAGTCAATGTATATCATTAAAGTTAAAGGCATCGCCAAAATTCCCGATTATGTTCAGTTAAGAGATGATAAATTCACCTTATTGGCTTATTTTAGGGTTGATAGACCTGATAAATCGTTAGATAAATTGGGCCTTGGAGACAAACTGGAATACATTATGCAAATGGTAAAAGATTTGCCTTTTGGGCAGATTGCTAAATTAGAAATATAAAATGGCAGAAAACGCAGTAATTCATTTAAGCAATGTTGATGTATTTCAACAGAAACATCTGGTACTCTCAAACGTAAATCTACATGTAGAAAAAGGCGAGTTTGTGTTCTTAATTGGGCAAACAGGTTCAGGAAAAAGTAGTTTACTTAAAATTTTATATGGCGATTTACACATTGGCAATGGTAATGGAGATATTGCTGGTTTTGACCTTAAAAATCTAACCGAAAAGCAAGTTCCATTTTTGCGCCGTAAATTGGGTGTTGTATTTCAGGATTTCCAATTATTAACCGATCGTACCATTGAAAAAAATCTTGAATTTGTTTTAAAGGCAACAGGATGGAAAGATGAAAAACTTATAAATGAGCGCATTAAAGATGTTTTAGATAAAGTAGGATTACGTTCTAAAATTAAAAAAATGCCTCACGAAATTTCTGGCGGTGAGCAGCAACGTATTGTTATTGCCAGAGCTTTGTTAAATGATCCGGAGATTATTTTAGCCGATGAACCAACTGGAAATCTTGACCCTGAAACCTCTTCAGAAATTGTTACCCTTTTAAAACAAATTAGCCAAAACGGAACTGCTGTTTTAATGGCTACACACGATTATAATATCATTAGAACATATCCATCACGCATTATTAAATGTGATAATGGTATTGTACATGAAGATGCACAAATAGCATAAAATTCCTGACATCCGTCAGCTAATCAGCCAATCTGTTCAGTTAATCTAAAATAAAACTGACAGCTTGGCTGATTTCCGTTTATGGCAAAATTGTTGAGATTAAGACAAAAAAATTCAGCCTAATATTATGTTTAATAAGAAGAAAAATAACGATAAAGAAGAAAATATAATGAATCCTGAAAATACGTCAGAAAATACTGCAGCAGAAAATGTAGAAAATTCTGATGCTGTTGCAAATGAAACCGAACAAGCACCTGAATTATCTGCAGAAGAGAAATTACAAGCAGAGGTTCAACAGCTAAACGATAAATATTTACGCTTATATGCTGAGTTTGACAATTATAAACGTCGTACCCAAAAAGAGCGTGTAGAATTATTGCAAACTGCAGGTAAGGATGTAATTGTTTCTTTATTAACTGTATTAGATGATTTTGACCGTGCACTTAAAGCAATGGAAACTGCTGCTGATATAGAGCCAGTTAAAGAAGGCGTGCTTTTAGTACACAACAAGTTAAAAGGTATTTTAGCGCAAAAAGGTCTGAAAGATGTTGAAAGCATCAGCAAAGAGTTTGATACAGATTTCCATGAAGCAATCACAAATGTACCTGCTCCTACACCTGATCTTAAAGGAAAAGTAATTGACGAGGTAGAAAAAGGTTATACTTTAAATGATAATGTTATCCGCTTTGCTAAAGTTGTAGTTGGAGCGTAAAATAATTATTGAATGGTTGAAGGATTGAATGAAAGAATGCAAAAATCGATTATTTAAAATTCAATTATTAGAAATGGAAATTATTGAATGAATGAAGATATTGAATGAGAGGATGTAAAACTCAATCATTCTAACATTCAAAATTCAATCATTATATAAAGAAGATGAGCAAAAGAGATTATTACGACGTATTGGGCGTAACCAAGGGATCAGCAGCAGATGAGATTAAGAAGGCTTATCGTAAGATGGCTATCAAATATCACCCGGATAAAAACCCAGGAGATAAAGCTGCAGAGGATAAATTTAAAGAAGCTGCAGAGGCTTACGAAGTTTTAAGTAATCCAGAGAAAAAACAACGCTACGATCAATTTGGTCATGCAGGTGTTGGCAGTAGTGCTGCTGGTGGTTATGGCGGTGGCGGTAACATGAATATGGATGACATATTCAGCAATTTCGGTGATATTTTTGGTGGACACAATCCTTTCGAAAGCTTTTTTGGTGGCGGCGGTGGCGGTCAGCAACGTGGCGGTCGTCGGGTTGCTAAAGGTTCAAACCTGCGGATAAAAGTTAAATTAACCCTTGAAGAAATTGCCCACGGTGCAGAGAAGAAGATTAAGGTTAATAAACTTATTGTTTGTAAAACCTGTGATGGCTCTGGAGCAAAGGATAAATCATCGGTAAGTACTTGCGGTACTTGCGGTGGCAGTGGCCAGGTACGTAGAGTAACCAATACTATTTTGGGGCAGATGCAAACAGCATCTACCTGCCCTACTTGTAATGGTAGCGGGCAACAAATTACTTCAAAATGTACGGTTTGTCATGGTGATGGCGTAGTACGAGGCGAAGAAACCATTACTATTAATATTCCTGCAGGTGTTAGCGAAGGCATGCAGTTAAGCATGAGTGGTAAAGGTAATGCAGCGCCAAATGGTGGTATTCCTGGAGATTTAATTATCTTAATTGAAGAAACTCCACACGAAGTGCTTAAACGCGAAGGCAATAATATTGTTTATGATTTACACTTAAACTTTATTGATGCTGCTTTAGGCTTAAGTATTGAGGTACCAACAATTGATGGCAAAGCAAAAATTAAAATAGAGCCAGGTACACAAAGCGGAAAATTATTACGCTTAAAAGGTAAAGGCTTACCAGAAGTAAATTCTTACCATAGAGGTGATGAAATTATTCATATTAATATTTGGACACCTAAAGCTTTAAGTAGTGAAGAACGTAATACTTTAGAGAAATTACGTGAATCTCCAAACTTTAAGCCACAACCTGGTAAAAACGATAAAAGTTTCTTCGAAAGAATGAAGGAATATTTTGAGTAAATTTTTAAATTAATGAATGATTGAATTACTGAGTGAATATTAACATTTATTCAAAATTCAATCATTCATTAACTAATTTTAATCTACAAAGCTATTATAAGCAGTACGCATATAATCTTGTTTTCTAACTAAGCTTTCGCCATCATTTTGGCTAATCTTTCCTGAAGCAGAGGCATCTCTCATAACCTTTCGTGCTTCAATCAAATAATCATTAAAAGCTTCATTAAAACGTTTAAAAGAACCATCTTGCCCTGGAAATTCCTTTGCATTTGGAGGTGTCATTGCGCTATGTTTTGTATTTTGAGCTTCCAATGCGGCGTAAGCAGTTTTAATTTTAGGTTCGGCTGCTTTATATTTCTCAGCATTTTCTCCAAGTAAATGATTAAAATCATCAACCGCTTTTTTGTCATCTTTAAAAGCAAAAATATACTCTTTTAATGGGTGCGATTTTAAAATAATTCTCTCGGCATCATCGCCTATCACTTCAAGCTTTGCTAAAATTTTATCGTCATAAGTATAATAGGTTTTACTCATGGAGTAAATAGAATCTACTAAAAGCTTCCCCTTAGCGCCCTTATCATCTTTCCAATCTTCAGCTTTTATATAATCGTTTAAGGATTTATAAGTATCCTTTATTTTCGTCATAGCGCTATTTAAACTTGTTACGTTTTCTTTAAAAAACTTTTGGTCATCACTACTCAAGGCAGCAGGAGGCGTTTCTGGCTTAACTTTAGAATGGTTAAAATAAGGAGTAGACATTGGTGAGATTATACCTATCCAAGATAATTTATCGTTTGGCTTTTCAAGTGCCTTACTAATTCTGGTTAGTGTACGATCAAGGCTTTTCAGGTAATCGTTGTTTTTATCGGTATAACTAACCAATACGTTGTTATACTCTACAATGGCATTTGCATCATCTTTATTAGAATCTGCATATTCCGTTTTCGCTCCATCTTTTTTATTTCCACCCTTACAAGCGGCAAATGATACGACGAAAGCAAGGGCAATTAATTTAACTGTTAATTTCATGTTTTCTGGTTTTAGTAATCTGATTTTTTTTTCAAAGCAATATTCGCACCAAGAGCTGTAACGTTTAGCTTCTTTTACATTCTAAACAATACTAAAACTGTAACTATGCTCATTGTTAAAAATATTGTAAAGCAATATTCCAATCATCGTGCGCTCGATGATGTTAGTTTAGAAGTTGAAAAAGGAAAAATTTTTGGCTTATTGGGCCCAAATGGAGCCGGGAAAACGTCTTTAATTAGAATTATTACTCAAATTACTGCACCCGATAGCGGAGAAGTATTTTTTAACGGAGAAAAACTAAACGCTAATCACATTAATCAAATCGGTTATTTGCCAGAGGAACGTGGATTGTATAAAAAAATGGAAATTGGTGAACAAGTTCTTTACCTTTCAAAATTAAAGGGCTTAAGTACTTCTGAAGCAACTAAAAGAATAAAATTCTGGTTCGAAAAACTAGAAATGGGCAGTTGGTGGAGTAAAAAAGTGGAAGATCTTAGTAAAGGTATGCAACAAAAAGTACAGTTTGTAGCTACCATTTTGCATAATCCTGAACTTATCATTTTGGACGAACCTTTCTCTGGCTTCGATCCTGTTAATGCAGACCTGATTAAAAATGAAATTTTAGAACTAAACAAGCAAGGAACTACCTTCATTTTTTCAACGCACAGAATGGAAAGTGTAGAAGAGCTTTGTGATAATATCGCTTTGATTGATAAATCTAAAAAAGTTTTGGATGGTGCTGTCGATGATATTAAAGCATCCTACAGGAACAATACTTATGTAATTGAGTATGCAGGCGAGAGTAGTTTTGAAAGCAACTGGATGTTTGAAATATTGAATTCTGAGTCATTAAAGGAGGGCAAAAAAATCAAGTTTAAGCTTAAAGATGCTTATACCGTAAATGATGTGCTAGGAACAATGCTACCTAAAGTTAAAATTAACCACCTGGCAGAAGTAATTCCAAGTATGAATGATATTTTTATCGAAAGTGTTAAAAAATAAGCCATGAATAAGATTTTACTAATTATACAAAGAGAATATTTATCGAGGGTAAAGAAAAAATCATTTATTATAATGACTTTTTTAACGCCTTTAATCGTTGCGGGCTTTTATGGACTGATTATTTATTTCAGTATTAAGGGCGTTTCTGATAAATCTGATAAGATTGCAGTAATAAACGAAAACAAAACATTAACAGAGAAATTGACTTCAAACAAAAACCTAACCTTTGTTTATAAACAAGATTCTTTTGAGCATTTGAAAAAAAATTTAAGTGAATCTGATTTCGATTACATTTTGTACTTACCCGATTTTAACATCGACGCACCCAAAGGCATTCAATTAATTGGTACTAAACAGGCTGGTTTATCCTTAGATGGAAAAATTTCTGATGCAATTGAAGATTTAATCAGAGATTATAAACTTAAAAAATCAGGTATATCACAAGAAGAGCTTAACAATTTAAAAAGTACAGTAAATATTGATGTTAAAAAGATTAACGATACTGGAAAAGAAGAAAATTCTAGCGCCGGCGCAAGTACAATTATTGGTTTTGTAGCTGGTGTGCTCATGTTTATGTTCATTATGCTGTATGGCGTACAAGTAATGCGTGGTGTAATAGAAGAAAAAACAAGTCGCATTATTGAGGTTATTATATCTTCTGTTAAGCCATTTCAACTTATGATGGGCAAAATTATTGGCATTGCAATGGTTGGTTTAACACAGTTTTTACTTTGGATTATTTTAACTGTATCTATCTCTACACTAGCAGTAAGTGTATTTGTGAACAAAGATGATGTAAAAAGTATAGCAATAGCTTCATCAAAAGTTCCAACGGTTAATGCAGCAAGTCAGGCACAAATATCAGCTATAAACAATGGGCCAATGGGCGATATACAAAAAAGTTTGGAGGGGCTTGATTTCGGTAAAATTATAACTGTATTTGTATTTTACTTTTTAGGTGGTTACTTATTTTATAGTGCTTTGTACGCTGCAATAGGCTCTGCGGTTGATAGTGAAACGGAAACGCAGCAATTTATGATGCCCGTAATGATGCCCTTATTGCTCAGTTATGCGCTATCTTTAAGTGTTGTAAACAATGATCCGTATGGATCCTTAGCTTTCTGGCTTTCCATGATTCCGTTTACTTCCCCTATTGCAATGGTTGTGCGTTTACCATATGGCGTTCCGGCTTGGGAACTGATTTTATCCATGACCATTTTAATTATTGGCTTTATTGGAACAGTTTGGTTTGCTTCAAGAATTTATCGCGTTGGTATTTTAATGTATGGCAAAAAGGCAAGCTTTAAAGAAATGGTAAAATGGTTTTGGTATAAAGGCTAGTTATTTTATATTTTAACGGATAAGGTTGCAAAGTTTTACGCTAAGAAAACGAAGCTTAATTTGAAGTAGATGCTCTTCTTCGTGTTCTCTGTGCTTTTTTGCTTTGTGCACTTTGCCGTTACAATATTTACAGTGATATTTATCCAAATTTAAAATTATGCGTACTGCTGCCATCGATTTAGGAACAAATACCTTTCATTTAATTATTGCTGAAAAAGAAAATAATGAACTTAAAATAATCTATAAAACAAATGCACCTGTTAGACTTGGTGAGGGTAGATTAAATGATAATTTGATTATTGATGCGGCTTTTAAACGTGGAGTAAATCAATTAAAAATTTATAGCGAAACTTTAAAGGAGTATGGCGTTACTAAATTTAAAACCACCGGAACATCGGCAATACGGAGCGCCAGTAACGGAAAGGATTTTGTAGAGGCCGTTAAGATGGAAACAGGAATTGATATTGAAGTAATTTCTGGTGAGGAAGAAGCTACATTCATTTTTGAAGGCGTAAAAGCAAGTGGTGCAATTAAAGGCACTTCGCTTATTATGGATATTGGTGGTGGAAGCACCGAATTTATTATCTGCAATAACGAAGGTTTATTATGGAAAAAGAGTTATAACATTGGGGCCGCACGGTTAATGCAACGTTTTTTTCATTCAGATCCTTTAAGTAAAGCTGATGAAAGCCTAATTTTAGAACATCTTGAGGAAACTATGGAAGGTTTAAAACAGGTTTGTAAAGAATATAAACCTACAACTTTAATAGGTTCTGCCGGGGCTTTTGAAACTTTTGCGGGTATTCTACATCCTGAATTAAATACGAAGGAAATTAAATCTGCATCAATAAATTTTAACGCTTATCAAGAGTTAGCAGCATCGTTCTTAAAATCTACTCATGCTGAGCGTGAAAACATGGAAGGGTTAATTCCGTTGCGGGTTGATATGATTGTAATGGCAGCTTTGCTAACCAATTATGTATTAAATTTTACGGAAATAAAAACTATAAAACTTTCTACCTACGACTTAAAAATGGGTGTTTTGGCGAGTTTGAATTAGTTCTATCAGAATAAAAATTTGTTTTGTGATGGAAAATAAACGCATGGAAAATTTAAATTTCCATGCGCATCTCTAATAAATTAGATGTAAAACCTGCTTTGCTGTAAGCTTTTTTTGCCGCTATGTTTTCATCATAAACTTCAAGCCGTATTTCAGAAATTCCCTTTTCTTTTGCCCAACGTAGAAGTTCTTCTAATATAACTTTGTTTATGCCTTTGCCACGAAATTCTGGCTTCACAAACATAAAACCTAAATATGCAAATTGAGCATGCTTTAAGTAAGGTTTAGCCGTTAAAATTTTAGCATAACCGGATCCTACAACTTCTCCATTAATTTCAGCAACAAGCACTTCTGCTTCTGATGATTTTATTAGTTCTAATAAATCGTAATAATGAATTTCGCCAGGTTTTAGCGTGCTATCATAAGGTCGTTCTGCTAATACAATCCCTTTTTCAAATTCGAGTAAAGTATCTATTTCCTTCTCTTGCGCTTGTCTAACTATCATTTCCATTTCAAATTGTATTTACTTACAATTACAAATATGTTGAATATTTTAAGCTTGAGGAAAGAATAATCTTCAAAAAACACAATGCCTATTAAATAGGGAATGATGCCTATTAGATAGGGAAAAATCCCTCTTAGATAGGGAACAATGCCTCTTTAACAGGGAACAATGCCTCTCATACAGGAAACATTCCCTCTTAGATAGGGAACAATGCCTCTTTAACAGGGAACAATCCCGCTCATACAAGGAATGATGCCTCTAATATAGGGAACATTCCCTCTTAGATAGGGAAAAATGCCTCTTAAACAGGGAACAATGCCTCTTTTACAGGGAAGTTATCACTATAAGGTATAAAGGAACCTTATAAGCCTATCTAATAGCACAAAAATTCATCTTAATAAGATTGCTTCATATCCGGCAACTCAAGTTTAACAGTAAAATCTTTTATTTAAAGATGGGTTATCTACTCAATAGCTCTATCTAAATGAACGTAACCACCATCTACATGAATTAATTGCCCGGTGGTATGGCTAGAACGATCTGAAAGTAAAAAGGTAACCATATCTGCAATTTCTTCCACTTTGGTCATTCTTTTTTCGAAAGGAATTTTGTTGGTAATGGATTTAAGCTTCTCTTCGGGATGGTCAAAAGTACTGATCCAGGTTTTATAGAGCGGCGTTAGGGCTTCGGCAACAATAACCGCATTAACACGAATTCCGAAAGGTAATAACTCCACAGCCCACTCGCGGGTTAAGGCATTTCTGCCACCATTTGCCGCCGCATAGGCAGATGTTCCTCCCTGCCCTGTTTCGCCAGTTTTACTCCCAATATTTACAATTGCACCCTTGCTTTTTTTAAGGGCTGGCAAAGCATGTTGAGCCAATAAATAATAATGAACGAGATTTTTATGTAAAGATTCCATAAAGCTTTCATAAGTTCCACTTTCCAAACCTACGCCATCATTTACGCCTGCATTATTTACCAAACCATCTATCCGTCCGTATTTTTCAATCACCTGCTCGATTACTTTTTTGCAGGCTTCGGGCTGTGTAAGTTCTGCTGTAATATAATCAGCATTTAAACCCATTGTTTTTATTTCTGTAAGCAATTTTTCATTATCAGCTTTGCTACGACCAACAATAATCGGAAATGCTTTTTCTGCTGCCAAAGCTTTAACAATGGCTTCGCCAATACCTTTGGCACCGCCACTTACTACAATAATGCGATCGTTTAAATGAAGATCCATCTTTATTAAATTTTATAAAATGCTTTTGTATTTCCCGAAAAAAAACCTTCTCTTTCGGTTTCCGTAAACTGTTTAGTATACGATTTTAAAAGTTGAAGCCAACGTGTATAGTTACCTGCAAGTAACATAACGGGCCAATCGCTTCCAAATAATAATCTATTAATGCCAAATTGTTCAAAAACAACATCCAGGTAATTGAAAATTTCCTCTTCATTCCAATTATTCCAGTCTGCTTCTGTTATTAAACCTGAGATTTTACAATGCAGGTTGGGGTTTTGAGCCAGTACCTGCATTTTATCCTTCCAATTTCTTATGTCCTTACCTTTAATATCTGGTTTGCAGCAATGATCTAAAACAAAGGCATTGTTAGGTAATTTATTTATCAATGTTATGGCATCACTCAGCTGATCTGCCTTGAGCAAAATATCATAAGTGAAGCTATATTTGTTTAGTAATTCTAATCCATTAATAAATTGTTGCTGCAGCAAAAAACCTTTTGGTTCAGCTTGCGCAATATGCCTGAAACCTTTAAGTTTTGCAAACTGGCTAAAGTGTTTTAATCGCTCCTCCAAATCAATATCAAGTAAATTAACCCAGCCAACAACAGCTTTAATAACCTTACTATTTTCGGCATGGGCTAACAAAAAGTTAGTTTCTTCTTCACTTTGATCTGCCTGCACCGCAACACAACCGTCTATCTGATGATCGGAGAAATAGGACTCAATATCATCTGGAAGAAAATCTTTACGAATCACTTCCATATCAGGCGTAATCCAGCTGTCTTTTACAGGATGATAGTTCCAGAAATGTACGTGGGCATCAATTATCATTTGGTTAGTTTTATTAAGGTAAAAGGTAAGGTTAAAGCTCAAAGACTAAAGCTTAAAGCAAATATTAGTTGCTTTAGTCCTTCTACCCTTATTTTCAGCAAGTTTATAAAGAAAATATTTTATCCATCAACATCCACTTTTCTCCAGGCTTTGCGTTGGGTAATGCCTGCTGATAATTCCACATCAATGTTTCCCACTTTTGAACAGTAGGATTAGCGGCATCAGCGGCACCTTTTGCTTCAAAGGAAAAAGATTCTTTTACTTCCATAATCATGAAAAGACGATTTCCTGTTCTGTAAATTTCAAGGGCTTCAATTCCTGAAATTTTAATACTTTCCTGAATTTCAGGCCAAACGGCTTTATGATGTTCTTCATATTCTGCAATAAGTTTTTCATCATTAATTAAATCTAAAGCCAAACAGTACCTTTTCATATGCTATTTATAAGCTGTAACGTGTTGTTTACTTGTCCCTAAACCATCAATACCCAGCTCAACAACATCTCCTTCTTTTAAATACCATGGTTCAGGTTTTTGACCTAAACCTACACCCGCAGGTGTTCCTGTCGTAATTACATCGCCAGGCAAAAGGGTCATAAACTGACTTACGTAATGAACAAGAAAAGGAATATTGAAAATTAAGTTTGAGGTGTTTCCATCCTGCATCAACTTATCATTTACCTTTAACCATAATCTTACGTTGTGAATGTTTTCAATTTCATCTTGAGTAGCAATAAATGGCCCGATTGGTGCAAAAGTATCGCAACTTTTCCCTTTAACCCATTGTCCGTTACGTTCAATTTGAAAAGCCCTTTCACTATAATCATTATGCAAAACATAACCTGCAATGTGGTTTAGTGCATCTTTTTCTTCTACATAAGTTGCTTTTTTGCCAATAACGATGGCCAGCTCAACTTCCCAATCTGTTTTTTTACTGGTTTTTGGAATAACTAAATCATCATTAGGACCAACAATGGCTGAAGTAGCTTTAAAAAACAAAATTGGTTCTACTGGTATAGCTGCATTGGTTTCTGCAGCATGGTCTTTATAATTTAAACCGATACAAACAATTTTAGAAGGTCTTGCAAGTGCAGGGCCCAACCTTACTTCTTTACTTACTTTTGGTAAATCTGTATTTTTTATTTTCTCTTTAAGTTCTTCGAGTGCATTACCGGCAAAAAATGCTTCATCATAATCTTTTACCAGGGCAGAAACGTCATAATAATCTTCGTTGATAATTACACCTGGTTTTTCTTCTCCGGCTGCGCCAAATCTTATTAGTTTCATATGTTAATTTTAAGCTTTTTATTTAATTGATAGGTTTGATTTGCTTTTGTTTTTAAGCTGATTATTGTTTTACCGTATTTAATTTTACAGCTGTTCCCTTTTTTTGATAAAATTTCTGCATCAATAAGTTTTCCTGCTTCCCATTTCATTTTAACTTCGAAGCCACCACGAGCTAACAAGCCACTTACTTCACCTTTTTTCCACTCAGCAGGTATTGCAGGTAAAAGTTCTATATAATCATTTTGACTTTGTACCAGCATTTCGGCTATACCAGCTGTGCCACCAAAGTTACCATCTATTTGAAATGGTGGATGATTATCAAATAGATTATTTAGGGTTGATTTTTGTAACAATGCTTGTACATTTTGCCACGCTTTTTCTCCATCTAGTAAACGGGCATAAAAATTAATAATCCAGGCACGGCTCCAGCCTGTATGTCCACCTCCATTTGCCAATCTTCTTTCTAAGGTTTTCTTTGCGGCTTCAAATAATTCTGGCTTAGAAGGATTAATCACTTCAGCAGGATATAAGCCCAATAAGTGCGAAATATGCCTATGCCCTGGCTCAGCTTCATCATAGTCTTCAATCCATTCCTGAATTGTTCCATTGCGCTTACTAATTTTAATGGGTGGCAATTTAGTTAATGTTTCACTTAGTCCCTCTAAAAATTGTGGATCATCATTTAAAAGTTTCCCAGCTTTTAAACAGGCATCGAATAAACTTTGGATTAATTCAATATCTATTGTTGGAGCATACGTAATCTGATCTTTCTGTCCGTTTGGAAGGATAAAAGTATTTTCTGGCGACATTGATGGTGCCGTAACCAAATAGCCATTTTTATCCTTAATTAAAAAGCTTTGTACAAACTCTGCCGCTTCTTTCATAATTGGATAGGCTTTATTTTTCAGATAATCGGCATCAGCTGTAAAACGATAATGATCCCAAAGATTAAGGCAAAGCCACGCTGATGCCAATGGCGAAGTACCCCAATGTATGCCAGACTGAATGCCTGTTTTACCAAAAATATCTGTAGCGTGATGAATTGTCCATCCCTTTGCCCCGTAAGTTTCACTAGCAGCTACTCGTCCTGGCACGCGGTTTTGATCTACAAAATTGGCAAAAGGGATCATTGTTTCAGAGAGATTTGCCACATCAGCAGGCCAGTAATTCATTTGAATATTAATGTTGGTATGGTAATCAGATTTCCACGGTGCCTGATATAAATCATTCCAAACGCCTTGTAAATTAGCTGGCAAAACACCCGGAAACCTTGAACTTCCCATTAAAAGGTATCTTCCGTATTGAAAATAAAGAGAAGTTAATTGTTTATCAACTGCGCCTTTACGCACATTATCCATTCTTACATCAGTTGGTAAGCTGGAGAAATCATCTCCACCTAAATCTAACTTTACCCGATTAAATATTGGTTGGTAATCATTTAAATGCCTTTGTAATAGGGTTTCATAATTATAGGCCGATGCTTTGGAAATAATATCTTCGCAAGTTTTTTTGCTATCAATTGTTCGATCAAAATTTAACTTATTCAGGTTATAATCGGTAGCTGCAGTAATCAAAATAGTTACATCTGTAGCATCAGTAATCATAATTCCATTATTTGCAGCCTCTGTTTTACCAGAGTTGGAAATGACCTTAACAATAGCGTTAAATTTCATATCCATACCGCCTTTACCCTCATCATCAGAAGGTAAATCCATAATTTGCCCACTCATTAACAAGGTATTATCTGAAACAGCATTTATGGCAGCATCTAACTCACGCGATAAAGAAACTTTAAAATTTAATCCCTTTGGTTTATCAGATGTAAGGTGCACAATAATGGCATTATCTGGTGCCGAGGCAAAAACTTCTCTTTTATAATTCGATCCGTTAGCGGTATAATTTACAGTGGTGATAGCGGTTGCTAAATCTAGGCTTCGTTGGTAATCTTTAACATCATTTATATTGGCAAACTCTAAACGTAAATTACCCAATGTTTGGTAAGATCTGAAATTAGGAGGTGTAGCGAGCAGATACTTTGTTGCCAGTTCGTGTGCCTCATTGTTACGCCCGTTTATAAGCAATTGCTGAATTTCTTTAATGTGTGCTAAAGCCTCGGGATTGTTATCATTAGTTTGATTACCGGCCCATAAACTCTCTTCATTTAACTGAATGTTTTCGGTAGCCGTTTTACCAAAAACCATGGCGCCTAATCTTCCATTACCAACAGGTAAAGCATCATTCCAAATACTGGCTGGCTTATTATACCAGAGTTTTAGGGTTTGCTGGGCATTAACTTGCATTACAAAAAGAGCAAGTAAGATGGTAAACAGAGGCTTTAGCTTCATTATTTAGTTATTTAATTGTTTAAAGTTGTAAAACCGCCATCAATCGGGTAATCGCAACCCGTAATAAAAGCGGCTTCATCGCTACACAGGTATAAAGCTAAGGCAGCAACTTCTTCTGGTTTTGCCATGCGCCCAATAGGCTGTGTTTTTGATAATTTATCGAACATTTCTGGGATATTATCAGGATAATTATTCTTCAAAAAGCCATCAACAAATGGCGTATGCACCCTTGCCGGAGAAATAGAATTACACCTGATATTTTCGTTTATATAATCTTTTGCAACGCTCATTGTCATGGCTTTAACAGCGCCTTTGGCTGTGCTGTATGCAAAACGATCAGGAATACCAACTAATGCAGCAATAGATGCCATATTAACAATTACACCACCGCCAGATTTACGCATTTGCGGAATGGCAGAAAACAAGCAATTGTAAACACCTTTAACATTTACTTGCATTACACGATCAAAATCACTCTCGGCAGTAGTATCAGCTTTACCAATATGTGCTATACCCGCATTATTTACTAAAATATTAATGGCACCAATGGTTTCGAAAGTCGTTGCCACCTCCTGATGGTTTGCAACGTTACAGCCATAGGTATAAGCCTTTTTACCTGCATCTTCTATCATTTGTAAAGTTTGTGCAGCATGCTCTGTCGTCAGTTCAATAATATGAACTTCGGCGCCTTGTTTTGCTAAAACAACTGCTATTGCCTGACCAATTCCGCTTCCACCACCGGTAATTACCGCTTTTTTATTTTGTAATTGAAACATCTTAAAAAAATTAAATTATAAACTTACTCCTCTTTTCCAGGGTATAAAATCATCTTGATTTAATTGTACAGCTTTAGGAATTTCTTCTCCACTGGCTACTTTAATACAATATTCAAGAATATCCTCTCCCATTTCTTCAATATTTTTCTCTCCACGAATTACTGGCCCAGTATCAATATCAATAATATCAGCCATTCTTTTTGCTAAGGCAGAATTTGTAGCCACCTTAATGGTAGGACAAACTGGATTACCTGTTGGCGTACCTAAACCTGTTGTAAATAAAATTAATGTTGCACCAGATGCGGCTTTACCTGTAGTGGCCTCAACATCATTTCCAGGTGTGCAAACCAAACTTAAACCAGGTTTAGTTGCAGGTTCGGTATAATCCAGTACATCAACCACTGGAGAACTTCCTGCTTTTTTGGCTGCACCAGCAGATTTAATGGCATCCGTAATTAATCCGTCCTTAATATTACCCGGAGAGGGATTCATGTAAAAACCTGAGCCAACTTTATGCGCCAAATCATCATATTCTGTCATTAAGCGAATAAACTTTTCAGCGGTAGGTCGATCAACTGACCGATCGATCATTTCTTGTTCTACCCCACAAAGTTCAGGAAATTCGGCAAGTAAAACTTTAGCGCCAAGCCCAACCAATAAATCCGCACAATGCCCAACGGCAGGATTAGCAGAAATACCACTGAAACCATCACTACCACCACATTTTACGCCCACACACAGCTCGCTCAGCGGAGCATCACTTCTTTCTATCTTATTAATGTGAATTAAACCTTCAAAAGTTTGTTGTATGGCTTGCCTTACCAATTCTTCTTCACTTTGTGTTTGCTGCTGTTCAAAAACCAGTAAAGGTTTATCAAATGAAGGGTTACGGGTTAATAAATCTCTTTTAAAATCGGCAACCTGCAAATGCTGGCATCCCAAACTTAAAAGCGTAATTCCGGCTACATTTGGATGATCTGCATATGCAGCCAGTAAATGACTTAAAACATCGGCATCTTGTCTGGTGCCACCGCAGCCACCATTATGGTTTAGAAATTTAATTCCATCAACGTTTTTGAAAACACGTAAAGCCTTTGCATCATTTAAAGGCTCAAAGGATACATTTTTAATGTCTTCGCCATTCTTTAAAGCATCTGCCAATTGGTTGGCATAATGTTTATATTTTTCATCAACGGCGTAACCTAATGCATTGTAAAGTGCATCTTTTATAATATCAAGGTTTCTGTTTTCGCAAAATACCGTTGGAATAAACAACCAATAATTGGCAGTTCCAACTTGCCCATTACTACGATGATAGCCTTTAAAGGTGCGATTTTTGAAATTACTAATGTCTGGAGCCTGCCACTTATAATTTACATTTCGATAAGAATAAGGTTCTGCAGCATGTTTAGTATTTTCGGTATTCATAATGCTTCCGGCAGATAAATCATATTGTGTTTTACCTACTAAAACGCCATACATAAAAACCTCCGAGCCTTGATGCATTTCCTGAGTAAAGAATTTGTGCTTGGCGGGCACATCATTTTGTAAAGTATAATTTATGCCATTATAATGCACTACATCGCCCTTGGCTAAATTTGTTAGGGCAACCAAAACATTATCCTGGTTATTTATTTTAAGTACTGTGTTCATATAAAGTTAATTTTGCACTGGCTTATATCCAGATTTACCAAAGTAGAAAACGACTAAAAAGCATACTAAAGGTACCGCATACCCATATTGTATACTTCCTGTTATATCGGAAATATAGCCAAGTGCAAGCGGTAAGAAAGCTCCGCCAACAATAGACATGACGATTAATGAGGAGGCTATTTTAGTATCTTTTCCAAGCCCAAAAATGCCTAATGAAAATATGGTTGGAAACATAATCGACATAAAAAATGCAACGCCTATTAATGCATAAACGGTTATTAACCCCTGGGCGAAAATAGATACAAGTGTAAGCAACGTGCAAATTACTGCATATAGCATCAGTAATTTATTGGGTGCCATAAAACGCATAAAAAATGTGCCCGCAAACCTACCAAGCATAAAAGCTAAACCTGCAGCACCTGAGTACCAGGATGCAGATTCTAAATTTATTCCGGCTGAAACCCCAATAAAACGAGCAAAAAAACTAAGTACGCATACCTGTGCGCCTACATAAAAAAATTGTGCAACGATGCCCCAACGCAGTTGTTTAAATTTTAGCGCATCAGCAATACTTGATTTTTCTTCAATTTCGTTTGATTTTATATCTGGTAGTTTCGTAAAGGCAAATAAGATAATCACCAGTACAATAGCGAATCCAATAAAAGTATAAGGTCCTTTAACACTTGCTGCTTCCGCTGTAACATATGCATTGTAAGCGGCAGGCGTCATCGCTTTAATTTGTGCTTCTGTTTCTACAGAACCTGTTGAAAAAAACTTATAACCAATAATTGGTGCTACAAACGCTGCCAAACCATTAAAAGATTGTGAAAAATTTAAACGTTGTGTGGCTGTATCTGAAGGACCTAAAATAGTTACATATGGATTTGCAGCGGTTTCTAAAAAGGCTAAACCACAAGCAATAATAAACAATGCGCCTAAAAAGTAGATGTAAACTTTAGTATCAGCAGCGGGAATAAATAAAAATGAACCGATTGCAAATAAAACTAAACCTAAAATTATTCCGCTTTTATAACCCCATCTTTTCATTACGTAACCTGCTGGCAGCGCCATAGCGAAATAGGCAATAAATATAGAAAAATCTACAAAAGAAGATTCCAAATCATTTAATTTGAACGCCTTACGCAGATGTGGAATTAAAATAGGATCTAAATTATGCACAAAACCCCAAAAGAAAAATAAACTGGTAACAAGTATTAATGGAAACAAATAGTTTCTGGGCTGCTTTTGGTTTGGGGATAAGTTGAATTGTTCTGTTATTGGTTGGCTCATTGGTTAGTTTGGTTATGTTTTGGTTAGTTTTTTTTCAGCATAAATATTTCAAGACTTCTTGCCCCGTGCGCCCCAATCACTAAAGATTGCTCAATATCGGCAGTTTTAGAGGGGCCTGAAATAAAAACACCATAGTTATAATCTTGCCTACCTATTTTTTGATAGGCATGGTTCATTGAAGGTACTATTTCGTTTTCATTTAATATAAGAATGAGGTGTTGTGTTATAAAAGGTAAAACCCGATGAATTAAAAGTTCTTCTGTTAGCCATAAAGCACCATTTTCTGCCACTCCGAAGTGTGCTTCCAAAATACTCAGTTCTATATTCTCTAATCCATGTGGGTCATCATTTTCACTAAACTCAATTTGCTTTTCACCTATATCTTTTAGCTCCGGAATAGTAGTTAAAATACGATCAGATAGTGCAAAATTTTCTTTTACATGCTTTCTCAGTTCCGCTAAGTTTGCTATCCTATAAATTCTACTTCCGTTTAATGATGCCGCAGCGATAAACTTATAGAGGCCAAGCTCAGCACCATTATCAAAATTTAAATCTGGTAAGGGTACAACAGTTGTCGGTTTATTTGCGGCAATGCCTTCTAAAATACTTGTTCTGCTATCCATCACTATTCTTTCTATTTTGATGATACCATTTTTTAAAGGATTGTTTCGGTACTTCGGGCATTTCTCTATTTTTATACCATGGGTTTAATTTATTGTTTATAGCAAAAGGAGCATACTTTAATGTTAAGCGCATGGCTTTGCCCACAAAATCAAACTTGCTTGATGATGATAGCGTAAAAGCCATTCCTTTCATTGCCAGTGTTTTACTACCATCGGTATAACCATTTTTAACAATCACTTGTCGCCATTTATATAGTTGCTGGTGAATATCAATTTTTACTGGACAAACATTGGTGCATGAACCACATAAAGTAGATGCAAAAGGTAAGTCTTTATACTTTTCCATATCAAGATTGGGTGCCAAAATAGACCCAATAGGGCCAGCAATGGCGGTATGATAACTATGCCCTCCACTCCTTCTATAAACCGGACAGGTATTCATGCAGGCACCACAACGAATGCATTTTAGAGAATTTCTAAAATCTTCACGCCCTAGTTGTGTTGTTCTACCATTATTTACGATAACAATATGGATTTCTTTATTTTTTAGTGGGCTTTTAAAATGGCTTGAATATGTAGTAATAGGTTGCCCGGTTGCACTTCGGGCAAGTAATCTTAAAAATACACCTAAATGTTTTCTTTCAGGAATAATTTTTTCAAAACCCATACTAGCAATGTGAATATCTGCCAAATGAGCACCCATATCTGCATTTCCCTCGTTGGTACACACAACAAACTCTCCAGTTTCTGCAATAGCGAAGTTAACCCCTGTTAATGCCGCTTTACGCGTTAGGAACTTTTCACGTAAATGCTGTCTTGCCGCTTCCGTAAGTTGCTGAGGATCAGAAAGACCTTCTGGCGTACCCAAAAACTCATGAAAAATTTCGCCTATTTCCTCTTTCTTTTTGTGAATGCATGGCAAAACGATGTGACTTGGTGCTTCATTAGCGAGCTGAACAATCCTTTCGCCCAAATCGGTATCAATTACTTCAATACCATTTTCTAATAGAAATTCATTTAAGTGACATTCTTCGGTAAGCATGGATTTACTTTTAACCATACTTTTAACTTCAGCCTTTTTTAGTAGAGAAAGTACAATTCTATTATGTTCCTCCGCATTAGCGGCCCAATGTACCTTTACACCATTTTGCAGTGCATTTTTTTCAAACTGAATTAAATAATGATCTAATTGGGATAGTACGTTATCTTTTATCTGAGATGCTGCATTGCGCAATGCTTCCCAATCTTTTATCTCTTTACTTACCTTATCACGTTTTTCACGCACAAACCACAATGTATCATCATGCCAGGATACGCGTTCTTCATCTTTATTAAAAATATTTGCCAGTGCTGCGTGATCTTTCATTCTATTCGGCGTTAAGTATTTCTGCAATGTGGATTACCTTAACTTTGCTATTAGCACGCTTTAAAATCCCTTCCATATGCATTAAGCACGACATATCTGCTGCTGTGATGTATTCGGCGCTGTTATCTATATGATCTTTAATTCTATCTTTTCCCATTTTAAAAGAAACTGCTTCTTCGGTTACACAAAATGTTCCACCAAAGCCACAGCACTCATCTTTTCTTTTCAAATCAATTAAATCCAACCCCTTAACCATTTTCAGTAAAGTTTCGGGTTTCGAAAACTGAGTTTCGTTTAACTCTGACATGCTTGCTAAACGTAATCCACGTTGCCCGTGGCAGCTTTGATGTAGGCCAACCTTATAAGGGAAATTGGCGGTTAGGTTTTCTATTTTTAAAACATCTGTTAAAAATTCAACCAGTTCATAAACGTTATTGCGTATTTGTTGAGTTTCTTCGGCTTTGCCCGATCCATGCAAATGCTCTTTAATATGCAAAACACAGCTTCCCGATGGGGAAACAACATAATCAAAACCAGTAAAATTTTCTATAAAGCAATTATTTATGGGCTGCGTAAGGTGCTCATAACCTGAATTTGCTAGCGGCTGACCACAGCAAGTTTGCTTTTCGGGATAGTAAACATCCACACCAAATTTTTCTAGTAATTGCAAAGTTGCAATTCCCACCTGGGGATAAAACTGATCGATGTAACATGGTATGAATAATCCAACTCTCATAAAAACTGTAAATGGCTAGATGCTATTGAACATACAAATAAAACTTTTATAGCATATTTAAAACTTTACTTCATTGCCTAATTATTAAGCGATATTGGAATATATATTACTTTTAACGATCTTTATTGCAAATTGGATTAAATTTTAACCAAGTATTTCTTAAAAATGAAACCTCATCTATTAAAAGTGTCTCCTACATCGGCACAATCTTTTAGTGCCAGAAGAGATATGATGCCCGATGTTAATAACAGATGGCATTACCACTCTGCGCTTGAATTGATTTATTTCAAAAGAGGTAGAGGAACCCAGTTTATTGGAGATAATATCAAAAATTTTAGTGATGGCGATGTTGTTTTAGTGGGGCGAAATTTACCGCATTACTGGCGATTTGATAGCGAATATTTTGAAAACTCAGGTCAAACAACTGCCGATATTTATGTAGTGCATTTTGAAGAGAATTTTTGGGGAAGTAGTTTTTTAGATCTTCCGGAAAATACGGAGATCAAGAAGGTTATAGAACAATCTAAACAGGGCATGCAGATTACCGGAAATTCTAAAGCCACAATTGGCAACCTTATTGTAGATATTGTAGAAGCTACGGGTACAAAAAAGATCCTTTCACTTTTAGAGGCTTTAATAGAGATAAGTCATTGTAAGGAAATCAATTACCTTGTTTCTTTAGGTTTTCAATCGAACTTTCAGGATACTGAAAAAGACCGAATACAGGCGATATACAACTATACATTAACAAATTATAAAAAGAAAATAGATCTAAAGGAGATTGCGGAAATTGCTAAAATCAGCCCTAATTCATTTTGTAAATTCTTTAAATCAAGAAGCCGAAAAACTTATACTCAGTTTACAAACGAGATTAGAATTGGGCAGGCTTGCAAATTACTTATCGAAAACCAAATGAGTGTTAAAGAAATATGTTATGAAAGCGGCTTTAATAATTTCGCCAGCTTTCATAAATGTTTTAAAGATATTATGGGTAAAAGTCCATTAAAGTATCAGCAGGAGTTTATGTAGCCTTTTAGTTTTTCTTGATAATTATTTTGCCCATTATCATTGGTTCATATTGAATTAAAACCATATCTTTTTGTTTAGAACCAGAAAAATCAATTTTTAAAGCAGATTGATTTCTGTTATATGTTACAATTAAACGGTTGTTTTTATAATCAAAACCCTTCTCCAACTTAATTTCATATCTACCTTTGGCATCTGTAAAGGCAAACATATTGGTATTTTCAATCGCTACTCTAATACCTTGCGCAGCCGGTTTATTATTTGCATTAAGCACGTAACCATATATTATTTTAACAGGCTCCGTTTTAGGATCGTCGGTAATACCTTTAAACGTGGATATTGTAGTTTCTACTTTTGATGAAGCCATTACCTGGGCATTTTGCAAAAAAATACTAGCGCTAATTGTTAAAGCACCTAAATATTTCATCCAGTTTCTTTGGTTTGGGGCAACTACTAAATGATAAGAAAGTTGGTTCAACTGTTTCTGACTTAATCTTCCGCAAACTTCAGATGAAGATTCTGATAAAGTTTTAATAATTTCTGCATTTGTATAGGTAGAAAAATCAACTACACATTTACTGCAGGCTTCACAAAAATTATGTCCTTCTCGTTTTTCCATTTGTTCCCAATTTTGAGAACAAGGTTCGGCTATTGATATATTTATGGATGTAGTTTTCATTGTTTCTTATTTACATACATGATGTAAACAGAAAACCTATTCCATAAAAAGCGTATAAAAAATTATTGATGGGATAATGCTTTTTAATATCCAGAGAAAAAAATGAATTATTTACTAAACTCAATAAGCTCATTATAAAGCTTTTCTGTTGGCAGCCCCATAACATTTGTATAAGAACCTTCTATTCTTTGTACCACAACAATTCCCCACCAATCTTGTACTCCATAACTTCCAGCTTTATCGTATGGTTTAAAGTTGTCTATATAAAAATCTATTTCCTCGCTGCTTACAGTTTTGCAATACACCTCTGTACGATCATAAAATGAAGTTATTTTATCGCCCAAAGCTAATGTAACGCCTGTATAAACCTCATGTTTACTGCCCGAAAGCTTGTGTAACATTTCTTGTGCATGCTCTCGATTTTCGGGTTTACCCAAAATTTCGCCATTTAAAGCTACTATTGTATCTGCTGTTACTACTATTTTATCATCAGAATGAAAAGCCTTAGCTTTTTTTTCGGAAATATAAACTGCAATTTCTGCAGGGATTAAACCTTCAGGATAACTTTCATCAACATCTTTTAATTCAATAGAAAAGTTTAACCCCATTAACTTTAAAAGTTCTTGTCTACGAGGCGATTTTGAGGCTAAAATAATTGAAGGAAAGTTAAACGGCATAATTTTATTTTTCGCTAAAATAAGAAAAGCGGCCAAAAGCCGCTTTCATTATTTAATCTTTTTTTTGCCGGTAGACTGGTTATTTTCCACCGCCCTGGCGATTTTGCATTGCTGCTCTTTGTTCTTCTTGCCAAGCTTTATAAGCAGTTTTTTGATCGTCAGTTAATAAAGCTGTAACCTTTTCATCAGTTTCTTTTCTCAACTTCATTGATTTTTCTCGCATTGCATCGCGATCGCCATTAGCTTCTTCTCTAATTTTAGCCATTGCCGTTCCTTGTTCGGTGTAAATAGCAGTAACTTTAGTTTTTTGATCGTCGCTAAGTTTTAACTTCTCAGCTAACATATCAACCATCTTTTTTGCCCGTTCTTCTGGTGTTCCGCCCATACGACCGCCACCTTGTTGCGCATTTGCATAAGTTATTACTGAAAATAACAAAGCGCAAATCATCATTAATTTTTTCATATTGTTGTTTTTGTTGAATTATAGTTGTTGGAGAACAAAAACAGACTAAAGTTTAAACCCTTAAATGTAACATCACCGTTGCAAAATTAAATTAGTTTTAACCACTAAAAATGCTGGTTAAAAACCTTTAATCTTTTAACAATAAAACAGGGATGTGAGATTTAACTGTTAGTTTATGTGAAACACTTTGATGCAATAAACCCTCAAAAAAGCTGTATTTTTTCGGCAGGGCGATAATAATTTGTGCTTCTTCTGCCTTTGCAAACTTTACGATTCCTTTAATGGTGTCTTCATGATCTGAGTAGTGGTATTGTGGTTTGTAATCCTTCAGCATATCCCTTAAAGCATTTTCCTCTTCAGGATTAACCGTATGTGCAGGATTAATATTTAATACCAGCAACTCAATTGTATGCTTGCTCAAAATTTTCTTCAAAGCATTAACGGGTACTACTTCCTTTACCTTTTTAAAATCGCAAGCCAAAATTCCTTTTCTTATAGATTGATATTCTGCCTTTGGAGGTACAACTAAAACGGGCACAGGACTCGCTTTTGAAATTTTTATGGCATTAGAACCTATATCGCTTTCGTCTTTTGCTTTCTTACCGTTGCTACCAATTATAATTAAATCTATTTCTTCTTTGTTAACGCGATCTACAATTGATCTCAAAAGGGTTTCTCTTGAAAGTGAAATTTCTATATCCGCATGCGGGTTAATTTCCAATAAATTGTTTTTTATCTTATTAAGCGCATTTAATCTGGCCTCTATTTCATCAGCAATGCGATCATCTGTTGTTACAATTAAATCTGGAGTTGGTAAAATACTTTCATATTCAGAAACGTAATAAGAATTTAATAGTATAAGCTTACAATCAGTCATTGTCCAGCTTAATCTGGCGGCATATTTGGCAGCATGTTCTGCCGTTTTAGAAAAATCTACAGGTATTAAATAGGTATTCATATCGGTGAAATTACATTATTAAGCATTTTTTATTAATCAATCGATTGATTAATATTGTATGTAAATTTCGGGTATAAACTTATTTAATGCAAGTTTTTAATGTCTAAATTTTATAATCTTATGCATAATTACGAATTTGAAATTCGTTTTATTTATCCTTCGCGATGCCTTGCAGAACATCACGAAGAGCTTAAGGAACTTAAAATATTAGCGCTGTTCTGGATGTTAGCTTGTGCATCCTGAACAGAAAATAATTACGAATTTGAAATTCGTTTTACTTATCCTTCGCGATGCCTTGCAGAACATCACGAAGAGCTTAAACATCACGAAGAGCTTAATTTGAAATTTAGCGCTGTTCTGGATGTTAGCTTGCGCATCCTGAACGCAAAATAATTACGAATTTTAAATTCGTTTTACTTATCCTTCGCGATGCCTTGCAGAACATCACGAAAAGCTTAAAGAACTTAAAATATTGTTTTGTAAAGTGTTATAAGTTATTTACCTGAATCGGCGGCATTAGGATTTTCATCATTCCACTTATGTTGCACCTTCATTACCTTTTCGATAATATCCCTAACAGCTGTTTTGCCTCCGGTATAAGGGGAAATAAATGTAGAAATTGCTTTAATTTCTTCCACTGCATCTGCAGGGCAAGTGGCTAAGCCAACCAGTTTCATCACTTTTAAATCAGGAATATCATCACCCATATATAATACGTTGGTGGCTGATATTCTTTTATCCAAAAGATATTGTTTAAAAATTTGAACTTTATCACCTGCGCCTAAATAAACATCAGTAATGCCCAAATTTTCTAAGCGTTTTTCCATAGCCAAGCCCTTTCCGCCAGAAATAATGCAAACGTGATAGCCTTTTTTAACGGCTAATTGTAATGCATAGCCATCTTTAATGTTAAAGGTGCGAAGTGCTTGCCCATTATCGGTTGCCTGCACTGTACCATCAGTTAGCACACCATCAACATCAAAAATAAAGGTTGTTATTTCTTTAAGTTTTTCGAGAAACATTTGAGCTGGGGGTTTTGAATTGGAAATTTATTATTTAGAATTTGGAGTTAACTTATAATGTTTAACTCCAAATTCTTAATTATATAATTACTGATTATCTCTCCACTCGTAAACCCAGGCAGATTGAATTTGCTCTAAATGTCCTTCTGAGCTTTCCTCACGGGTACCTTTAAAGTTTGGTAATTCTAAAACCCATTCTAATAATTCAGTAAAACGGATGCGATAGATTTTAGTTTCAGAAAAATCATCACCAAACTTTTCATATAAAGACATTGCAATATCTTCATAATCGTTCCAGTGAATGGGTAAAGCAAATTTATCGTTATTCATGTTTTGTTGTTGGTTTAATGTATAATGTTTGGTTTCAGACTGACGACTTAGGAATTAAGAATTTCTTAGTGGCCCATAAAGCCTGATTGATCTGGAATAGTTACTTCAATATCTCCGTTTATAACTACGCATTGGCAACCTAAGCGTGAAGTAATTTTTGGACGAACGGCTCTATCAATAAAATCTTCTTCCTTATCTGAAATTTCCTGAATGTTATCCATTCCTTTGGTTACATAAACATGGCAGGTACTGCAACCGCAAACGCCACCACAATTATGCTGTAACTCGATGCCGTTATCCAGGCAAACATCTAAAACAGATTCTCCGGCGGCTATAGGTAATTCTACAGGGTCGTGATCTGCTTCTTCAAAATTTATTTTTAGTTTATAAATACTCATAATATGTTGCAAAAGTAATAAGCAAAAGCGGCAATTATACTATTTATAAGTTAATTTAATGCTATCGCTCAATGTTTCATAAATGTTATGCAATTCGGGCATGCTTTCTAACCTGCTCAAATGTGCTTTTATTGTACTTTCATCATGCCTTACCGCCGGCCCCGTTTGTACAGTTTCGGGTAAGTTGTCTTTAATTTTATCTGCAGTTTCTGCAATTAAAGGTCTAATGATGTCGAAATCTAAATTATTGGCGGATAAAATTTCGTTTGCTAAAGTATATAAGTGATTGGTAAAGTTGCAGGCAAAAACGGCTGCAAGGTGTAAAACCTTACGTTTATCGCCATTAAGCTGGTAAACTTTATCACTTAGTTTATTAGCCAACTGTTTTAAAATATCCAGTTGTTGTTGATTAGTTGCCTCAATACAAAGAGGAATATTTTTAAAATCTACTGCTTTATTTTTTGAAAATGTTTGCAGCGGATAAAATACACCTGCATGGGTAACATATGCCGAAAGTAGTTTAATATCTGTTGTTCCAGATGTGTGAACCACTAAACCACTTACATTTTTTAAACTAGCGGCAACTTGTTCAATGGCATCATCTTTTACGGCAATTATGTATAAATCTGCCTGCTTATCTATTATTGATAATTGATGAACAGCAGCAGATCCAATTCTTTCGGCAAGACTGGTGGCGTTTATTAAGTTAGGACTGTAAACCTGTACAATATCTTCTCCGTTGGCTTTTAAAGCTATGGCTAAGTGCGTGGCTACATTTCCTGATCCTAATAAAACAATCTTCATTTTATGCGGTTTTAGCTTCTTTTCTTCTTCTGAAAATAGAAAGTAAGAAACCAACAACCATTACAATTGTACCTGCCCAATATAAGTTAATGAAAGGGAATTCTATCGCTTTGAAAACAACCCAATCTTTAGCTTGCTGTGGTTTCTCAAAAATTTGTAGCTCTACTTTTTTCTCTTCAGGTAATACTTTAGAAAAACGAACTTTTAAATCCAACTCTTCTACTTTACGAGCAAAATCGAAAGTATTATTTCCTTTAATTAAGAAAATAGGTTCGGTGTTATAAATTTTACCTGCCGAATTAATTTCCAAGGGTAAACCAACAGCAAAATCACCTTGTGCTAAAACTAAATCTTTGGCAGCTGGCTTATTATTTAGTGCTTTAACGGTAATAATACCACTTGATGTATGGATGGTATCTCCTGCGGAAACTTTTACAATACGAGGTTCTTTATAATTTTCATCATCTGAGTGCCCTTCATGATCTTCGTGATCGGCTTTTTTAATAGCAGCACTTGTAATGTGCGTGTACACATCATAAGTTAAGTAATGCTTGGTATCAGGGGAAGCAATTAAGCCCATTTTCTCGTTATCCTGTACGTGTGGGTGCAGGTTAAAATCTTCCTTAACTTTTCCGCTTTCGTCATAAACCTTAAAGTTAAGCTCGTATGTTGTATTTGGCGCAACGGTTGTATCGCTAACATAAGTTACGGTATACTTACCCATTTTTTTAGGCTCGTTTTTATACAGCATAATGTTTTCGCCTGGTTTTTCTGTTTTTTCAAAATCCTTTACAGGAATAAAGTTATTTGCATTAAGCGAAATTGGTTTATTTGTTGCTGCAGAAATTAAGGCTCCTAATATTAAAAGGGCAAAACCGATGTGCGCAATAGCCGAACCAGCTAATTTAGCCTTACCTCCAAATGCCTGATACAAAATGGTAGCATTTGATAAAATGGCAAACAAACAGCTAAATGTGATTAAAATATACATGGTATTTGTATAAATATCAGCCACATATACCAAACCTGCCGTTAATACTACTGAGAAAATAATGGCCGAAACCAAGCTGCTGTAGAATTTACGTGGATCTGTTCTTTTATATTTTAAATATTGAGAAAATCCTGAAATTAAAGTTATCAGTACCGCAAATGGCGCTTGCCATTGGTTATAATATTTTACAGCATCAATTGGAGGCGAAAACTTGGTGCCAAAAGCTTTATTAAATACTGGAACCGATGTAGAGAAAATAACCTGAATACATGCAATAGTTACCACTAAGGCACCAATAAACATCCAAAACTCACGTGAATAAGTTTCTTCATCCTTACTGGTAATCGGTAAATCTTTCCAACGGATAACAATAAGGTAAATGGCTAATGCAGCAAATACTACATTATATAAAATGAGGTGACCAAACATCCCCATATCGGTAAATGAGTGTACCGATGTATCGCCTAAAATACCACTTCGCGTTAAAAAAGATGCGTACAATACCAATAAGAAACTTAAAAAAACAAGTGCAATTGCAGTAAAGTAAGCATGACCAGTATTTTTATAGGCAATCATTACGTGAACGGCACCAATTAAGGTTAACCATGGAATTAATGATGCATTTTCTACAGGATCCCAAGCCCAGAAACCACCAAAGTTTAAGGCTTCATACGCCCAAAAAGAGCCCATGATAATACCTGTTCCTAAAACCATTACGGCAAAAAGCGTCCATGGCATAGCTGGTTTAATCCATTCTTTATACCTTTTTTGCCAAAGTGCAGCAATACCATAGGCAAAAGGAACAACCATACTAGCAAAACCTAAAAACAATGTTGGAGGGTGTATAACCATCCAATAGTTTTGTAATAATGGATTTAAACCACGTCCATCGGTAATAAATTTAAGGTAATCTTTAAAATTTTCAGGGTTAGCAAAAACTACTGGAGCCATTGCTTTTAAATCAACAGCATCTCTTAAAAGGATGAATGGTGAACTACCGATACGCTCGCCAAAAATTTCAACACCCAACATCATTGAGGTTAAAAACACCTGAGAAAAAGCAACAACAGTCATTACTGGCTTTTCCCAAGTTTTGGCTTTCCAAATTAATATAGCGCCTAAAAGTGATTGCCAGAATGCCCAAAGCCAAAAACTACCCTCCTGTCCTTCCCAAAAGGCAGAAATAATATAATAAACAGGAAGTTGTTTTGATGAGTGAAAATAAACGTAATTGTATTCGTTATAATGACCTAATATTAAATAAAATAGAATGGCACCAATACCAATAATACTAAACCAGTTAACCAAAAAGCCTATACGACCAAGGTTTCGCCATGATTTATCTTCTAAATTTTTATCTTTACTGGCATAAAAATATGCTATGGTTGATAGCAATGATGCACTAAATGCCAATACAATAAAAAACTGTCCGATTTTACCCGGCAACAGGTTTTCGCCTACAAATTGAATATCCATTAAAATTAATTATATTTTTTAACCTCTCCGTCTTTTCCTACTGATTCTACCTTACCGTCTTTATTTACTTCAACAAGGTTATCGTTATATTTAGAAGGGCACTTCATTAAAATTTTCGAAGCGTAGAAAATGTCTTTATCCATTTTACCGATCAGAACTAATTTTTCTGAACGTTCAAAGTCTTGAGGTTTCGTTCCGCTGTAAACTACTTTACGTACTTCGCCTTTCTCATCCTTCATGTGGAAAGAAAAATGATTGGCGTCTTTAACAGCGTCGTAGTACATTCCCTGAGATTTTTCCCAGTAGCCCATTACATGCTCCTCTTTATTAGATTTAGAGGCTTGAGTAAAATTAGAGTAAGTATCTGTATTCGCATTTAAGCTGAATAAAATTCCTACGGAAATTGCTATTGTGATTAGCCCAATGATTGCACTTTTCTTCATGTTTATATTAATTGTAAAAGCTGGCAACAAAGATAGAAAATTAGGTATAGCAGAGCCTATTTTACATTTTTCTTGTCTTTATATTGACAATTAACTGATAGTTTTGACACAAAAAAAATAAACCTGACAGCAATTTATAATTGTTCTATAAAAAAATCGGTTTCGGATAACAATTTTTGTCCAAGTTTGTTGTTTGAGTAATGTTATGCAACAATGTTTACTGTAAAAAGATTTGACACTCAAAATTCCGTGTTAAATTGCTAAGTTTGACCTGCAGATACATACCTAATCGTAAAACATAATCCTAAATTAACATGAGCCTTAAGCAGTTCTATGCACTTTTATTATTTATTTTTTTAATTCCGACACTAAGTTCTTGTTTTCAAGTTATTGAAGAAATTACCATGAGAAACGATGGTACTGGTGATGTTGTACTTACTATAAACTTAAGTCAAAGCAAAACTAAGGTAGCTTCGGTAATGCTTTTAGATAGTGTACAAGGCTATAAAGTGCCTAGCAAACAAAAAATACAACAGGAATTGAATGAAGCAGTGGTTTATTTAAGAAAATCGGAAGGAATTAGTAATGTAAAAAGCACTACTGATTTTAATAATTATATTGCTACAATCAGCTTTTCTTTTAAGGATGTTTCGAACATTAACAACATTACTAAAAACATATTAACACAGCATAAAATTAAGGCTACCAACAGTTCATCCTATAGTTATAATAAGGCAACTGGTTTATTTAGCAGAAAATACCAGGCTGCTGGCACTGCAAAAACAGAATTTAACAAATTAAAATCTCAGGATAAAGCTGTTTTTAACACAGCTAGTTATACCAGCATCTATCGTTTTGATAAGTTTGTGGAAACGGTAAGCAATCCGGCGGCAAATATTTCTAAATCAAAAAAAGCAGTAATGTTAAAAAGTTCCATTATGGATTTAATTAATGGAAAAACAAACGTTTCTAATCAAATACAACTATCTAAATAAAATTGATTGTGCAACAAATAAAATGCGCAGTTCATTAACATCTAAAAAAAACATAATGAAAAAAATTCTAATTGCAATCTCATTCCTCCTACTAATAAAAACGGTATCGGCACAAGATTTAGTAAAAAAAATACCAGCCAACGCGTTTACCGTCGCCACAATAAAAGGTGATAATGTTTTTAAGCTCATGTTTGTTAAAGATTTTAACGAATCTTTTTTGGGCAAGAAGCTTTTAGCAGAAACTTCTAAATCAATGGAAAAAGATTTTACCAGCATTGAAGACTTCGGTATAAATCTTGAAAAAAGCATGTATTACTTCAACCAGTTTACGGATAGTATTTATTACAACTGCTTTTTAATTCCTTTAAAAGATGCTACAAAATTTGAAAGCCTGGTAAAAGATCCTAAAATTACCACAAAAGGTGATGTAAATACCTTGATCTTATCTGATAGTACAAGCTTGCTCATGTGGAATAAAAGCATGATGTATTTTGTTACTGGCAGCATAAGAAGTTCATTTTTTGCTGATTCTTTAAAGGCTGCAAAATATGGAATAAAAGATATCAGATATCAAAACAATTATGATACAGTAGCAGATAGTGCTGCCGTGGCTGTAGACTCTACCTACGTTATGGATGCCGCTGCAACAGCTGCCCCGGCATATGATGATACAGATATGCCTGTAAAAAAGACTATTCAAAAGAAAAAAACAGCTAAAAAACAAATAGTTAAAAAAGGTTCAAAGAAAAAATCTTCTAAAGGGAAAGTTGCTCCAAAGAAAAAAAGAGAAACCATAATTATTGATGAAGAACCGCCAAAAACAACAGAAGAATTAGATTCTGCAATGGTTGCTATAGGAGCAACCCCATATGATCGATATGATGAATACCAAGGGGAGCGCAAAGAACAAGAAGATAAGAAGAAAAGATTGGCCTTTGTATGGATGACGGCACAGGCAGATATGATTTTCAATGGTAATTATGAATCCATCAGCAGTAACAAATCATACACAAATAGCCTTGATGATAAAGCAATTGCAAGCGTTTGGGTATCAAGCTTGCAAGATGTTTATAATATGCTAACGCCTGAATTAAGTACCTACAGCCCTTACAGCAAATCGGGCATAATGAAGGGTTATGGTAGCTTAAGTTCAAAATTGTTTATGGATAAGCAAAGTTTCCGCATTTCTGCCGAATTAGAACTTGCAAAGGAACAGGCCGATTCTTATAAAAAAATTATGAATAGAAAGTTGAATAAAAACTTTCTTAAATATGTAAATAGTGAGAAAGCGGTAGGGTTTATGAGCTATTCAATAGATACTAAAGCTTACCTTGAAGAATTTCCTAAATTAATGAAACAAACTTATGGCTCTATTTTAGGTGGCAAAATGGATGAAGAAATTGAATTGGGAACTGATTTATTTTCTCTTTTATTAGATGAAGAAGCTGTAAGTAAAGTGGTTAAAGGCGATGCTCTTTTTGTAATTAATGGTTTAAATACAAAAGATGTAGAATATACGGGTTATGATTATGATGATGATTATAACCGTGTTGAGGTTAAGAAAACAAAAAAAGAAACCCTCCCTGATTTCCTTTTCATGTTTTCATCAGAAGATACCAAGTTGTTTCAAAAGCTAATTAAATACGGTATTAACAAAAACTATGTTACGCCACAGCAAGGAATTTATAAGTTTAAAGAAAGTAAAAGCCCTATTGATGTTTATTTTATGATTAAGGATGGCATTGTATTTTTTGGCAATTCATTAACTGAAATGCAAAATATTTACAACAACCAGTTTAACGCTACCATTAGCAAAAAACATAAAGATTTATTGGCAAAAAATAATTTCAGCATGTTTTTTAATCCTAAAAATTTAATTGGGAAAATTCCTTCAGAAGAAATTGGTGGTGCAGAAACTGCAGAAAAATTTAATGATACCTTAAGTAAAATGGGCGATGTTTACATGAAATCTAATCCTATTAAAGGGAATATAGTTTCTGGAGAGATTAGTGCTGAAATTCCTAATGGACATGAAAATGCCTTGAAATACCTATTTTCATTAATAGAAAATGCAACGAAATAATTTAATTCTAAAATTACAATTGATCGATTTAACCAATTGAAATAGTTAAGCACAATTGATATGAAGAAATTTTTAAAAATAACAGCAGCAATATTCGTATTGCTGCTTATTTTTTTTGTCGGCACCTTTAAATTCAGGCAATACAAAGCCAACCGCATGCTGATACCTGCAAATGCATCTAGTCTTATCAGAATTAATACCGATGAAATTTATAAAACCATTGGTATAAATGTGATTGCTAACCTGGGTTATTATTTAAATCCTACCCAAAAGAAAAGAAGTAAAGTTGAAGTGAAAAAGTATGATAGCGGTTTGGATGTACCTGCTGCAATCTATTTTTATACTATTGAAGGAAAATCTAAAGATCTTCTTTTTACTCGTTTAAACATTAAGGATTCCGTTGCATTTAAAAATTTTATTACACAAACATTAAGCTTAAATCCCGTAAAAAATGTTGCGAAGGGAGTTTATTCGGCCATTTCTAAGGATAATCGTTTAACCATTTTTTACAATAAAACTTCCGTTGCCCTCTCCTACACATTACGTAATGAAGATTCGGACCGCGTATTATTAGATATTCTGAATGAAAAGAATTTCGTTAAGGTAAGCGAAAGCAATTTTAGCGAGGCTAATCAATATAATGATCATGTTTTACTTTTTACAGATCGTGATAACCTTGCCAAGCTAAATTTTAACGCTGGCAACATAAACATTAGTTATGAGTTTGCTTCCAAAATATTTATCCCTGCAGAAAAGCCCTCACACAGAACCTTTAATCCAGAAAACACAATGAATATTTGGCTTAATGCTAAATTGGAAAAAACTGAGAATAAATTATTTAAACTAAAGGATTTTTCGCTTGATCGCGATAGCATTTCAAAATATTACAATGGCTATTTGGATGTGGAGTGGACAAATTCTACGCAACAAGTAGATTCTATTATTACATACGACTATAATGATGATTTTGAAAAGGTGGAAAAAATAAGCTTACAAAAACGCAATGTCCCTAATTTTTCTATCAATATTGCAGCAAACGCAAGCGGATTAAAACACTATTTACAGCAACAAAACTTTATTATAGCGGATAGTAATGTTGTTAATAAAGCCGTGTTTCCACTTTATAAGTTATTTGTTAATAATGAAAAGGAAAACTTGGTTCTTAGCACGCAAAAAAATAAAAAGCTTAATTTCAAATCTGAGCAAACTTCGGATTTTTTCTATTTGAATATTAATTTTTCTAAACTAAACCAGCAAATAAGTCTTCCGTTTATTGGTAATCAAGCAAAAGCTTTTAAAACACTAGAAATAAAGGGAAAAACTATAGGAACTAATAAAGTGAAAGTTGAAGGAGAACTAACATTCAACAACCAAAACATAAATTCGTTGTACCAATTGCTAAAACTTTTTTAGAGTAAACGTTATTTTAAGTTTTGATTGAGTGCTTACAACAGTTGATTGAACATTTAATGTAACTTGGTTTTTACTTTCAGTGGCTGTAAATTATATTTGATACGTTAATCTATCAAACATCTATAAATGCTGCACGACAATCTTATTTTAGTTCTGGTTTTATTGCTTGGTGTAACCTTTTTGGTTATGATTGGGCAGAAGCTAAAAATCTCTTATCCAATATTTTTGGTACTTGCAGGTTTACTCATCGGCTTTATTCCGGGTATTCCACGCATTAAGGTCGATCCTGAAATTGTTTTTCTACTCTTTTTGCCTCCACTACTGTATGAAGCTGCCTGGTTTACTTCCTGGAAAGATTTTTGGGAATATAAGGGTGCAATCTTTTTAATGGCTGTTGGTTTGGTATTAATCACATCGTTAGCTGTAGCATATGCCTCTGTTGCATTTATTCCAGGTTTTACATTAGCACTTGGCTTTTTATTGGGTGGTATTATTTCACCGCCTGATGCCATTGCCGCAGCCTCTATATTGAAAGGTATAAAAATACCTAAAACGGTTAGTGCGCTTTTAGAGGGCGAAAGTTTAGTAAACGATGCTTCCAGTTTAATTGTATTCAAATTTGCCTTAGTTGCCGTAGTATCCGGAACTTTTGTTTTTCAAGATGCTGCAATAGATTTTGTTTCTGTAGCTGGGCTTGGTATTTTAATAGGTTTAGGTATTGGCGGTATATTTTATGCAATACACCGGTGGATGCCCACTACGGAAAACATTGATACCGTGTTAACCCTACTCACTCCTTACTTTATGTATATCGTAGCCGAACATTTTAAGGCTTCTGGTGTAATGGCAGTGGTATCTGGTGGCCTACTCCTTTCCAGCCAATCGCATGTAATTTTAACATCAAGCTCAAGGGTTAAAGCCGTTTCGGTATGGTCTGCCGTTACCTTTATGCTAAATGGTGTCGTTTTTATCTTAATAGGTTTAGCACTTCCTGATATTGTACATGGCTTGGGGCCAGAATATCCACTACCTACAGCGATTGGTTATGGTGTTGGAATAAGTATTTTAGCATTATTTGTACGTTTCTTCTGGATATTTTCTACAAGCAGATTAACCAGCTTAGTAAATAAAAGAACCAGAGTGCGTTATCAGGGCATCACATGGCACTCATCAATTGTTGTAGTTTGGGCGGGTATGCGTGGCGTGGTTTCATTAGCTGCAGCACTTTCTATTCCAATTATGATTTCAGATCAATTGGCTTTTCCTTTAAGAAATCTAATCCTATTTATCACCTTCGTGGTTATATTGGTTACACTGGTTATCCAGGGACTATCTTTACCGCTTGTTATTAAATTATTAAAAATTCCGGTAATAAAGCACAGACTTTCTGAGCAGGAACAGGCCACACAGATTAAGTTAAAATTAATAGATCTTTCATTAGATAAATTAAAGGCTGATTATCAATATCAATGCACTCATAATGAACTTATGGTAAATTTAAAGGCCGAACTTCAGCATTCACTAGTAGAACAAAAAGATACTTTACAGGCTATAAAAACTGGCGAAATAGATCAACAGGATTTAAAGGCTTATCATGAAATTATGCTGGCCCTAATACAAACACAGCGTGATGAATTACACCATCTTAAAAGCAATAAAAATTATGATGATGATGTGATAAGGAAAGAAGAATGGCGTTTAGATTTGGAAGAACTAAGTATTTCTTCATCTGATTAATAAGTGCTAGGATAAAATTCTAATTTTTCTTCAACCATTATTTTAACTAAGGTTAGAAGCGAATTATTTTGGAAACCATTGTCAGTAGCTTTTGGCTAATGCAGCCCCGCCGCTTGCGGTAGCGAGAGGCAAGAATACTAACTGCGGGAGCTAGAATACTCAGCCGCTGCTCTTTAATTACGCTCCGTAACCTTTTCATTTGACATGCGAAAGGGTTAATTTAAATAAAAAAACCCTTGCAAATTTTATCTGCAAGGGTTTAGTTTTACACTTCTTTTCTTGATTAAGGCCAAACACCTAAGTTCATGTAAGAAACAGCAATTTTATCAATTGAATTAACAAATGCAGCGGTTCTCAAGGTTTGAGTTGCTGGTTTATTTTTCAAAGTTTCTCTAATTTCGTGGTAAGAATGAATCATGGTATCTTCTAAACCAGAGTTTACCAACTCCATTTCTGATGCACCTTTAACAATCATTAAGCGGTGTTCAGGTAAAATGGTTTTACCAGTTAAGTTTTCTAAAGTTGCAATTAAGTTTGCATTTGAGTTTGCTGCGTAACGGTTTTCCATACGGCCAAAAGCTACGTGCGAAAGGTTTTTTAACCACTCAAAATATGATACAGTTACACCACCAGCATTACAATACATATCAGGAATAATAATCCCTCCCATTTCAGTAAAGATAGTTTCCGCTTCAGGAGTAGTTGGTCCGTTTGCACCTTCAGCAATAATTTTTGCCTTAATGTTACGGATATTAGCTTCAGTAAACTGGTTTTCTAATGCAGCAGGAACGATGATATCACAATCTTGCTCCAAACCTTCCATTGAGTTTTTGAAATCTGTAGCTCCAGGGAAACCTAAAATTGAACCAGTATTTTTGCGGTGAGCAAAAACCTCATCAACATTTAATCCGTTTGGATTATAAATGGCACCCTCGTACTCGCATAAACCAACAATTGTTGCACCAAATTCTGCTAAGAATTTAGCTGAGTGGTAACCTACGTTACCTAAACCTTGAACAATTACTCTTTTATCACCTAAACCAGCTTTAAAGCCTAATTTAGCCATATCTTCAGCAACTTCAACGCATTCACGTACTGCATAAGCAACACCACGACCTGTAGCTTCTTTACGGCCACGGATACCGTGTAAAGCAATTGGCTTACCAGTAACACATCCTAAAGCATCTAACTGACCAGGATTCATGGTCATATATGTATCGGCAATCCAACTCATTTCGCGTTCACCTGATCCATAATCTGGTGCAGGAACGTCGATACCAGGACCGATAAAGTTTTTCTTAATTAATTCTGTAGTATAACGACGGGTAATGGTTTCTAATTCGGCAACACTATATTGTTTTGTGTTGATTTTGATACCACCTTTTGCACCGCCAAAAGGAACGTTTACAATCGCACATTTATAAGTCATTAATGCAGCTAAGGCCATAACCTCATCTTCATTAACCATTTCACTATAACGGATACCACCTTTTGTAGGACTCATATGGTGTGAGTGCTCCACACGCCATGCATCAATTACTTCAAAACCATTTCCACGGCGAATAGGAAATTGGAAACGATATACACTGTTACATGTTTTAATCTGGTTCAATAAACCTTCTGGATGGTTGGTAAATTGAGCCGCACTGTCAAAGTTTTTACAAACATCTGCAAAAAACTTGTTCTCGTCTGCTAGATTAGCCATTATATAATTTTTATGAATTTAGTATGCTGCAAAATTGCCTAAAAAAACCGCATATATGCAAATCAAAAAAGACTTAGTGTACAGCTAACACATTTGTGAGTTTAAGCGAAAAACACGTTTAAATGGTTTAAACTTAGTTTTTAGTCGTATTTTCTTTTTCAATTTTTTTTAATCTTTTATCCAACGAGAATAGATATAGGATTAAACCGATCAAAATAATCACAATACAGATCACTACAACATAAATTTTGCCGTTGCTACGTAAGGCATCAGCCATTTCTACACCATTATCTTGTGCAAATAACTGCAATGTTGCCATCATTAGGATTAAGGAGAAAGTAATTTTTTTCATTGTTTTATTTATTTCTACACTGTTATAAATCTACAGCGCATATAGTGCATCAATTGTTTTTAGTTTTGTTGTTGTTTATTTTCTAAAGTGCGTATTCTAAAACGAATTGTGTATACCCAATATCCGATTAAAATCCATCCTAAGCACGCCGGATAAAATACCATGCGCATACGGCTATCTAAATCGTAGCTATTAAAACCTGGATTACCTCCATTCCCTGGGTGCAAAGAATCTTTTAGTCTTGGTAAAACGAATAACAAAACCACCATCATCGGGAAAGCGAAAATGTTGTAAATAGCAGATAGCTTGGCTCTTTTTTGCTCTTCATCTATCGCATTGCGAAGAATTAAGTAAGCAAAATACAATAAGATTGAAATTGCTGCAAAGTTTTGCTTTGGATCAAAACTCCAAAACTGCCCCCAGGTATATTTAGCCCATATTGCACCGGTAATTAAACCTAAAATACCGAATATAATACCGGCATTTACACTTTCTACGGCTTTTAAATCATCTATTTCACTTTTGCTGCTTAATGATTTCACACTGTAAAATACAGAGATAGAGAAAAGTACAATCATGGCAAACCACATGGGTACATGGAAATATAAATTCCTGATTGTTTCATTTAAAATGGCTAGATGTGGTACGCCTAAAAGTAAGCCTGCAATTGCGGTGTAAACCACTAAAACCGAACCTAAAATTTTCCACCAAGTTTTACGCATATATATTTATTTAATTTTGAGTGAGTGATTTTTGAATGAGTGAATATTTGCTTTTCTATCACCTTATAACTTTTAACAATTCATTTTTTTAAAATTGTCTATTCATTAATTCAATCAATCTCAATTCACTAATTCTATTATTTTAATCTCTCCAAAGGTAAGGAAATAACAATAACGACGCCGCAACAGTCATTACGTTAACAATTACTAGCATTCCAATATCATCCAAACTATTTTCCCATGGTAAACCATCAACTGCATTTTTAGCCAGTTTAATTAGTAGTATTAATACGGGAATAATAATTGGGAAACTTAAAATAGCCATTAACATGCCTCCATTTCCAGCTTTACTTGCAATAGCAGAAACCATTGTAAAAACTGTTGAAAAGCTAATGGCACCTAAAATTACGGCAATATAATACATCACCAAATCTGGTGGGGTAAAGGTATCGAAAACTAAAGTATAAAAACCTAAAGCAATAGTGGTTAGCACCAGCATTAATAAGGTATTGTAAATTGTTTTTGAGATAAGAATAGCCGCTGGGCTTGCTAAAATATAACTGTATAATTGTTGGCCCTTATTCTCTTGTAAAAAACTTTTAGATACGCCATTGATAGATGCAAAAAGCATAATTACCCAAAATAGAGCATTCCAGGTTAGCTTATCGCCAAGGCTTACAAATGATAAATAACAAGTAAAAATAGTGGAAACCACATATAATAAAACGCCGTTAATGGTGTATTTAGAACGCCATTCTAACAGTACTTCCTTGTGGATTAAATATTTAACCTCTTTGGCCAATTGCATAACCGCAAAGATACTTTTATTGTTTAATTGTTTAATGTTGTAGTGTTGAATTGTTGTAATGTTTTTAACCAGAAAGTAGAAACTGATTAATCGCGAAATTGTGCTATCATGAAATTGGAGTTTCGGTACTGCAGTTCCATGTAAATGACTAATATTGTATTATGGAAAATAGGTATGCTTCGGTTATTGATTCGCCTGTAGGCAAATTAACCATACTGGCTGATGATGAAGCGGTGTACGAAATTACCTTTTCTGAAAAAGATATTGAATCACTTTCAGAAAATACACTAACCCTTGAGGTGGCTCAACAGTTAAAAGCTTATTTTGATGGTAATCTGCAAACTTTCGATTTTCCAATAAAGCAAAATGGCACCGAATTTCAACAGGAAGTGTGGCAAAACCTTTTAAAAATTCCATATGGTACAACAATTTCATATGCAAAATTTTCTGAACACAAGCCTTTAGCCATACGGGCAATTGCATCTGCAAATGGCAAAAACGACTTAGCCATTGTTGTACCTTGCCACAGAGTGATTGGTAGTAGCGGCAAATTGGTTGGCTACGCGGGTGGCTTGTGGCGCAAACAATGGCTTTTACAACATGAAAGAGAAGTGACCAAAACAGGACAAACAGAATTAAAGTTTTAAAACATGAATCCATTTTTAGATATCGCTTTACGCAGTGCTGCAGTTTATGTTTTTATGCTTGTAGCTATAAGACTTACTGGCAAAAAAGAACTTTCGCAGCTAAACACCACCGATGTGGTTTTAATATTATTGATTAGTAATGCCGTTCAAAATGCAATGGTTGGTCAAGATACTAGTCTTTTAGGTGGGATTGCTGCAGCTGCCGTGCTTTTTATACTCAATTACATTTTGAAAAAATTTCTGTTTAAAAGTCAGAAACTTCGCGATTTAATTTATGATAAGCCTGAAATTTTAATTCACGATGGGAAAATGGATTTCACCATGCTCAGCAAGCTTGGCATTTCTAATGAAGAATTGCAGGAAGCCATGAGAGAGCATGGTGTAGATCATTTTAGAGATGTTAAATTGGCTATGTTGGAAGTAGATGGCAATATTAGTATTATAACTGGCGACAAAACCTTAAAACAAACACACTGGAAAAGAAAACGCCAGCATAAAACATTAGGTTTAAACAATTGAAACCTTAATAATTTACGCTCCTTTTTAATCAAGACAATTCCTTCATGATAAATGATAACGGTTACTTAAAAGCAATTCGCTTAATAAATATAGAAGATGAACAATGTGCATTTGAGGTAGGTAAAATTCCGGTTAGGCAACATATAAATGTAAATTACTTTTTTGCTCAAACTGCAGTTGATGCTTACGAGAAAATCCCGCATCCTGCGCCACGCAGGCAATATGTAATAACGCTTAAGGGCAAATTAAGGTTTCGGGTAAGCAATGGCGAAACTTTTATTGTAGAACCAGGCATTGTTTTAATTGCTGCAGATACAGCCGGTCCTGGTCATAGCTGGGAGCTTATTGATGGTGAGGAATGGCAACGTATTTATATCCCATTGGAAGAAAATGCGGAAGATTATTTTATTGCAGATTAAAGATAATCGGGTAAAGCATTTTTATCTTCAAAAACTATGGGAAATACATTCTAATTTTAAAATAATTTATATTTTTGATAGATAAGGACTACTAAACGCTCAATGAATTACAATCCTGGATTACACATTCTCTCTGAATTTACAACCAATCGTACACAACAACTTTCTTCTTTCTCTTACGCAAAAGATTTATTTAATGATTTAATTACCATTAATGGGTTAGAAAAAGTTGGCGAAGTATACCATGATTTCCCAAATGGCGGATTTACTGCTGTAATTTGTTTAACAGAATCACATTTGTCCATCCATACCTGGCCTGAATATAATTTGGCAACTTTTGATATTTTTCTATCCAATTATCAGAAAGATAACACTCAAAAAGTTAAGGATATTTATAATGCTGTACTGAACTTTTTTGAAGGCACCGAGAAACAAAAAACAGAAATTGTTAGGTAATGGCAACGATAAATAATATCTCTTTCCCGTTATCAGGCACAACTGCATGCCCCAAATGCCAACAGGAAGTTGTACTTTATGATCCCGCAGGCAGTGAATATGCGGTATGTAGAAACTGCCTTTCTTATTTACAATTATTTAGAAATGAACCCAACCGAACCTATAAAAAATTACAAGCTCCGGTACTTCAACCTCTCTTAAAAATTGGCAGTAAAGGAATTGTAAAAAATGAAGAATTTAAAGTTATAGCTTATCTGGAGAAAAAAGAATTAGGCACTACCTATAACTGGCGTGAATATATTTTATACAGCTATAAAAAGGGGTACGTAACTTTGGCAGAATTTGATGGGCACTGGAGTTTTATTGTTGATCATAATTTTTATCCTGATTTTAAAACCCCTTTCTCTTACGGCGATAGTGTATCATTTAAAGATGTACCATACAGATTATTTAATAAATATACACCTATTGTAACCGCAATGATGGGCGAACTGGATTGGGATGTAGTAAATGAAAAGGTTAAAACAACAGAATTTATCGCCCCTCCCTTTATGATTGTAAAGGAGATCATTAATAATTCGGTTCTGATAACAGATTATTTTATAGGTGAATACATTGAAATAAATGAAATTGCCAGCGCCTTTAATTTAAACGAAACTTTATTTCCTTCTAAAGTTGGCATTGGCGCTATTCAGCCATCCAAGCACTATGATCGTTGGACAAGCTCCTACCAGATTACAAGTATTGCAATTATTTTAATTTTAATGTTGCAATTGGTGTTTAATCAAATAAAACCTGAAAAGGAGTTAATTAATGATGATTTTCTGATTTCGTCAATTGCTGGCAGTACTGATAATGCTTTTAAATCTTTTGTAACGCCATCATTTACCTTAGAGGATTACTCTTCCAATGTAGAGTTTGAAATTGCATCAGCAGTAGATAATAATTGGTTGGAAACGAGTATTATTTTGGTTAATGAAAAAAGCAACCGCACATGGGAAGTAAGTAAAGGAATTGAATATTATCATGGTTATGAGGATGGAGAATCATGGTCAGAAGGCTCTACCAAAGAATCGATAATTTTATCAGGCATACCATCTGGAAAATACCACTTAAATGTTTACCCATCATCGGGTGATGCCAATAGAAATAATCTTTACATTAAAGCTGTAGCCAATGTAACCATGTGGCGAAATATTATTTTAACCATGCTTGCATTGCTTTTATACCCTGCATTTTGCTGGTATATGATGAGAAATTTTGAAAAAAACCGTTGGTCAAACAGCGATTATTCACCTTTTGTAAATGCGGATTAAATGAAATTAAAACCTATTAAATTCTACCTGATTATACTCGTCATTATTATCGGTTTTTACAGTTATGCTGGTTTAAATGGCATTGCTTACTATACGGATAAGGTAGAAAAAAACACTGAATTTAATGGAAATAGAGTCCATTCTGGTTATACAAACAGATTTTATCATAAATAAAGAAACATGAGCTTAAACGAATTAATTAACATCAAGTACATTATTGCCTCTGTTGTTTTCTCACTGATTGGAATTATTGTTCTTTTCCTCTCTTTTTGGATCATAGAAAGAATTACTCCTGAAAACCTTTGGAAGGAGATTTTAGAAAAGAAAAATATAGCTCTAGCAATTGTTTTTGCAGCCTTTATTATCGCAATCGCCATGATTATAAGCTCGGCCATACACAGTTAAAATGAATAAAAGATTACCAGCTTTATTGCTGATTTCAGTTTTTGTAGTTGCAACCTGTGGTCTGATTTACGAACTTATTGCGGGTACTCTAGCTAGTTATTTATTGGGAGATTCTGTTACCCAGTTTTCTACTATAATAGGTGTTTATCTGTTTTCAATGGGTATTGGCTCCTGGATTTCCAAGTATTTCGATAAAAATATCCTATCCTGGTTTATCCAAATCGAAATTTTGGTAGGCTTGGTTGGCGGTTTTAGTTCTACCATTTTATTTCTGGTGTTTGAAAACATAGCCTCTTTCCGAATTGTGCTTTATGGCCTGGTTAGTTTAACAGGAATTTTAGTTGGCCTTGAAATTCCTTTGTTAATGCGTATCCTAAAAGATAGATTTGAATTTAAAGACCTTGTTTCCAAAGTATTTACATTCGATTATATTGGTGCTTTACTCGCTTCTTTAATCTTCCCGTTGGTCTTAATTCCGCACCTCGGTTTAGTTAAAACAGCCTATTTATTTGGATTGCTAAATGTTGCAGTCGCATTAATTGTTTGTGTTAATTTTAAAAAAGAAATTAAAGCAGCACTTTACCTTCAAACAGCCTCATTTGTAAGTATTGTTGCATTAATTATAGGCTTTATTTACGCTAATAAAATAACAAGTTTCTCAGAAAGCCTCACCTATAGCGATACCATTATTTATTCAAAAAGCACTCCATACCAACGTATTATATTAACAAAAAAGGGGAAAGTATTAAGGCTTTTCCTAAATGGAAACCTACAATTTAGTTCTGATGATGAATATCGTTATCATGAAGCATTAGTCCATCCAGGTTTACAGGAACTGCCCAATGCGAAAAACATTTTGGTAATGGGTGGTGGTGATGGTTTGGCTGTTCGCGAAATCTTAAAATATCCTCAGGTAGAAACCGTAACCTTGGTTGATTTGGATAAGGGAATGACTTCTCTTTTTCAATCCAACAAAATTTTGCTGGGTTTAAATAAAGGCTCATTACTTTCGCCAAAGGTAAAGATTGTTAATGCCGATGCTTTTAGCTGGGTTAAAGCAGAGAAAAGAAAATTCGATTTTATTGTAATTGACTTTCCGGATCCTTCCAATTATGCTGTAGGTAAGCTGTATACCAACTCCTTTTATAATCTTGTTAAAAATATTTTGGCTCCAAACGGATTAATGGTTATTCAATCTACCTCTCCTTATGTTGCACCAAAATCTTTTTGGACCGTTAATAAAACCTTGGAAAGTGTTGGTTTAAAAACCATACCATATCATAATTATGTGCCATCTTTTGGCGAATGGGGATATATAATGGCTACAAATCCAGATAATATCTATAAAAAACCAGTACACTATTTACCAGGCTTAAGGTTTATGTCTAAAGAGAGTTTAGATTTAATGCTTTATTTCCCTAAAGATATGGCGAAGGTAGAAACTGAAGTAAATAAACTTAACAATCAAATACTGGTTAAGTATTTTGAAGAAGAATGGGCAAATGTCTTATAAAGATAATTTTTCAAACTACATTCAAAGGCGTTCCTTCTTACTTCGAGTGGGCTTAATTACTGGCGGTATTTTTTTAAACGGTTGTTATAAAAAAATTAAAGCTGGAACATATAATTTTCCGGGAAAATTATTAGGTCCAAATGTAAAAGCCGGGCACATCCTTCGTAATAAAACTGTAATTGAAAAAGCATCATCAAGCAGAAAGGTTAAAACTCTAATTATTGGGAGTGGTATTTCTGGTTTATCTGCCGGAAGATGGTTAAAAAAAGAAGGAGAAACTGATTTTGAGATTCTGGAACTAGAAAATCATGCTGGTGGAAACTCATACTTTGGAACAAATAAAATTTCTTCTTACCCCTTAGCCGCTCATTACGTTACTATTGCCAATAATGACGATGATTTACTTATTGATTTTTTAAAAGAAATTAATGTCATTACTCATTTCGAAAAAGGCTTGCCTTATTATAATGATTATTATTTAACGTTTGATCCAGAAGAACGACTTTTAATTAATGGAGAATGGCAAGAGGGTTTAATCCCGGAATTTGGTGTGCCCGTAGCTGACAAACTTCAAATTAAAAGATTTTTAGCTGAAGCTGAAAAACTTAAATTAACCGTTGGTGATGATGGGAAGTATATTTTTAATATTCCAATTAGTTCCTGTTCTTCAGATGAAAACTATAAAAAATTAGATCAGATTTCTTTCAAATCTTATCTTGAAAAAAATAATTACACTTCGCCTTACCTTCTTTGGTACTTAAATTATTCTTGCAAGGATGATTATGGGCAGGAAATTGATAAAATATCTGCGTGGGCTGGCTTGCATTATTTTGCCTCCCGAAGGGGAAAAGCTGCCAATGCAGAAAATAATGCCGTACTTACATGGCCTGAAGGCAACGGTTGGTTAATGAAAAATCTTTCTGAGCGCCTTAAAAATCATATTACTACAGGCGCTATGTGTACCAATTTAGAGATTACAGCTGCCGGAAATGTAGAAGTTACCGTTTATCATCCTGAGAAAAAATTAACGGAAACAATAATTGCGGAGAAGGTTATTTTAAGTAGCCCGCAATTTGTAAATAATAAAATTTTAAAAAATATAAACAGGCCGAAAATCGATTATAGTAAATTTAATTATGCGCCTTGGCTGGTTGCGAACATTACAATTAATCAGCTTCCAGATGCCAAAGGTTTAACCTTATGTTGGGACAATGTGGCTTATAACACTCCTTCGGTTGGTTATGTAAATGCAAATCAACAGCATATTAGTTTATCAGAAGATAAAAAGGTAATTACTTACTATCTCCCGCTGTGTAAATTTGAACCTGCAGTGGCCAGGCTTGCAGCCTACTCCAGAAGTTACAATCAGTGGTTGGATATTATTTTACCAGAATTAGAATATATCCATCCAGAAATTACAAAAGCAATTGAAAATATAGACCTTTGGGTATGGGGACATGGAATGATATCGCCAGTAACGGACTTTATTTGGAGCGAGAATTTACAAACTGCCAGACGCTCCATTGATAATAAAATTTTCTTCGCTCATACTGATTTGAGTGGAATATCTATTTTTGAAGAAGCTTTCCACCAGGGAGTAAGAGCAGCTAAAGAAGTTTTAACAAAAAATGGATAAACAAAGGCAACCGTGGTTAAATTCTGCAATAAGTGATTCTATTTTCATCTTATCGCCTCCATTTTTCTCCTTGCTTTTAATTTTAGTTTTCCCTGGTCAGTTTCAAAAAGCAGAAGGCATTCCTGTTGTGCACTGGTTATTTTTAATCGTTTTTATCGATGTAGCGCATGTTTACAGTACGCTTTACCGCACTTATTTCAACACTAGAAATTTAAAAAAGGAATATGTATTGCTTACTGCTATCCCAATATTATGTTATATAGCCGGCGTACTGGTTTATTCATATGATGGTTTACTTTTTTGGCGTTTGCTAGCCTATTTGGCTGTTTACCATTTCATCAAACAGCAATATGGTTTTATGAGATTGTATTCCCGTAATGAGCGTTTACCCAAGTACTTTAAAACAATTGACTTGATAAGTATTTACACAGCAACTGTTTATCCTTTAATTTTTTGGCATTTAAAAGGAAGCCGAAATTTTAATTGGTTTGTAGAAGGTGATTTTTTAAGCTTTAAAAATGATCTCTTACTTCAAATCAGTACTTATATATACTTTGCAATTATTACTATCTATCTTGTTAAAGAAATTATACTAATCCTTAAAGAAAGAAAGTTTAATATTCCACGCAATTTTCTCGTATTTGGCACTTTTTTATCCTGGTATTTCGGCATTGTATATTTTAACGGAGATTTTGCGTTTACAACCATTAACGTAATTTCACATGGCATTCCTTATATGGCGCTGATATGGTTTTTTGAGAAAAAGAAGAACGGCACCCTCACTGAAAGGAGTAAAATTGTGCAGCTTTCTTTTGGCAAATATGGTTTGTTTTATTTCATAATTATTTTAATTGCATTTGCTTATCTCGAGGAAGGTTTGTGGGATGGTTTTATATGGAAAGAACATCAAACTGTATTCAGTATTTTTGCTGGTTTACCGCAAATTAACAATCAATATCTGCTGGCTCTTATTATTCCATTACTTGCCTTGCCCCAATCTACCCATTATGTTTTAGATGGCTTTATTTGGCGTAAGAACCGTCATTTTTAATTTTTAAAAACCATACTTTACTACATATCGTAAATAACATCAACCTAAAATGATGTTATGAAAATTCTTTGCAGCCTATTTTTTGTTGTATTAAGTCTTTTACCAATGGACAAAAATGTTCCGGTGGCAAAAGTAGATTTAAAAAAATATGCAGGCACTTGGTATTCTTTATATTCCATTCCAACTGTATTTGATAAAGGCAGTCGCGAAACAACCACAAAATATACCTTAAATAAGGATGGATATTATAATGTAATTACCACTTATAAAAAACCAGGGGATGAGGAAATTCATTCCATGAGCTCCAAAATTTTCCCTACGGATGTTAATCATCCTGCCGAGTTAAAAGCGCAATTTATTTGGCCCATTAAAGTTGACTACTGGATTATTGAGCTTGCAGAAGATTATTCTTATGTGGTAGTTGGTCATCCCGACAGGAAATTTTTATTTATTATGAGCAGAACGCCTAAAATAGATAAGAAGAAATACGAAGAAATTGCCTTAAGGTGTAAAGCAAAAGGTTACGAAGTAAACAAGCTTACCGCTCAGTTTACTCCGTAGATTTTAAAACGGCTTTAAACCTTAATAAAATTTTGGTAGGGGATTTAAGCTGGTATTTTGGCGCTGGTGCCAGTATGGATAAATGGTTGGCACTTCGCTGGCTGCATCGAGCTTTTTAATCTGTTCTGTGGTTAAATTCCAACCTACAGCACCTAAATTTTGTTTTAGTTGCTCTTCATTTCTGGCTCCAATAATAATACTTGAAACTGTTGGGCGCTGCAGTAACCAATTCAACGAAACCTGAGCTACTGTTTTGCCTGTTTCTTCGGCAATTTCATCTAAAGCATCGGTAATATTGTAAAATACTTCTTCGTTAAAGGCAGCTTCAGGTACCGGACTTCCACCCTGTGCTATCCTACCATCTTGAGGAACAGGTTTATTTCTACCATATTTACCACCTAAACGGCCTGCAGCTAAAGGACTCCAAATAAATGCACCTACATTTTGATCTATACCTAAAGGCATTAGTTCCCACTCATATTCTCTATTTGCAAGCGAATAATAAACTTGGTGCGCTACATATTTATTCCAGCCGTATTTTTCAGAAATCGCTAAAGATTTCATCAATCCCCAGCCCGAAAAATTTGAACAGGCAATATATCTAACCTTTCCGCTTTCTATCATATCATCAAGCGTTCTTAGGGTTTCTTCAACAGGGGTATTACCATCAAAACCGTGCATATGGTAAATATCAATATAATCGGTATTTAATCGTTTTAAACTTCCTTCCAGTTGTTTTAAAAGATGAAAACGGGATGAACCTTGATTGTTTGGTCCTTCGCCAAATGTAAAAGTTGCTTTGGTTGAAATTAAAACTTTATCTCTACGTCCGGCAATTGCCTTTCCTAAAATTTCTTCGGATAAGCCATCCGAATAAATATCTGCAGTATCAAAAAGATTCACTCCTGCATCAAGGCAAAGGTTAACCATCTGCGTGGCTTCATCAGCTTGTGTACTACCCCATGCTTTAAAAAACTCATTGCTTCCACCAAAGGTTGCGGTTCCAAATGTTAATGCGGGCACAAAAAGTCCCGAGGCACCTAATTGTCTGTATTCCATATTATAATTCTTTTTGTTTAATTGGGTAATTCAAATTATTTATCAATCACATTTATAACGATTGAGATGATTAAAAATGCCAACTAAGTTTCTTTAAATTAAAATTAATTGAAAAAAGGATAAGGAAAAGACAATTAGCTTTTATGAGAAATTACCAGCAGATTAGGTATTAAAACATCTAAATAAATGAATTATTGGCTAATTTATAATTAAATGAAAAAGGGCTAATAAATTAATATTAGCCCTTTCAATTATTTTTTTTTATAAACTTTCCTGTTTGGCAGGTTTTAGTTTGGATGTGCTAAAAAGCATAAATAATACGCCCACCAAAAGCACAATCCACCCCCATTGAAAGTGAACCACTTTACCAATTAGTTTATTGGCGAAACCATACTTGGTATAATTATGCGCTGTAAAATAAACAGCAATAACGGCTAAAATGTACCAAATTGCCATTACAAAACTCATAAATTTAAATGCGCCAACCTTTCTTATAAATAGGATAAGTACAGAAATTGCAATTATTGCGTAGGTAATAAAAAACAAGCGGGCATCAGACTGATACAGATTCCAGTTGCCTTTTATGGGCACTTTTAACATTGGGCAAAACCCTGCAATTACACAAAGTAAAATCCCTAACCAAGCATAAAATTTATTTAAAACCAACATATTAATATTTTATTTTTTCATGTCGATACCCATTTTATCAGCAAAATGAGCACAATAATCTCGTAAATCTTCAACAATTAAATTTTCTCCTGTAGCCTTTAAAAAGCTATCGCCCATGGTTTGAAGGGTTTCGTAGAAAAAGCGTTTCATTTCATCAACGGGCATATCTTTTGTCCAAAGATCAATACGCATTGAATTTTTATAATTATGATCCCAAAGTGCCAAAATCATTGATTTTACAGGCACCTGATCTGTTGTTTTTGCATCAGTACTTTCCCAAAGAATATTCTCTGGCATGTTATTATCATCTAACTCTACAGTTATTTTTATTTCTGCTTTTCTCATTTTAAAATTGATTTCACCGTTTTAAGGGATTCCTTTTCTTCTGTATTTTACGGCTGCAAATATGCTTAATTTAAAAGGTATTTCTATTTGGCATTAAGTTACTTTTTGTAAAATTAACATCAGAATTGCTGCAATAAAAATAAATACCAATTCTACAATCCAAATCCTTTTCAAATCTTTTAGCGTAAAGCGAAAAATTAAATCAGTTATAAAAGTAACTACAATCAAACAACCCAAAATAAGTAAGTAAAAACTACTAAAATCTACTCGTTTTGCTGCGTGCTCATTGGTTGAGAATAGATTTACTACAACTAAACCTAAACTTGCTGCCCCAACAATATTTAATGGTGTAATTCGAAGTTTCATTACTTTTTCTTATCGAAACGTTTACCCTTTTTAAATGTCTTAATCGTTTTTCCTGCTTTTGCCTTCGCTTTATCCCGTTCTTTTTGTTCAATAGCTTTGGCATGTTTCTTTTCGTGGAAAGCACCTTTAAAATCAGGATCTTCCTTACGTTTTTGCAAATCTATTTCTTTAGCAATGTGTTGACGTTCTTCGTATGGGGTTTCATCAATATAAACGCCTTCTGGAATTTCGGCTACAGGAATATACTGACGGATTAATTTTTCAATTTTGCGGATATAATATTTCTCGGCATCGGTAGCAAATGTAATGGCATCACCTTTTGCAAAAGCTCTACCTGTACGCCCAATACGGTGTACATAATCTTCGATGATAATTGGCACATCAAAGTTAATTACATGGCTCACATCACTTACATCTATACCTCTACTGGCCACATCAGTTGCAACCAAAACTCTAATATTACCTTCTTTAAAGCTGTTAATAGAGTTAATTCTCGTGTTTTGACCTTTATTAGCATGAATAACACGCACATTTGCTGCACCATACCTACGCTCAATGAAGCTGTAAATATTATCGGCTACCGTTTTGGTTTTGCAGAAAATAATTAAGCGATTAAACGCTTCATCGTTTTTTAGCAGGTGCTGTAATAAGTTGATTTTGGTTTTAAAGTTTGGCACATAATACAGCGTTTGTGTTACGTTTGCTGCTGGTGTAGCCTGTTGCGAAGTTTCTATTATGGTTGGATTTTTCAAGAAATCGCCAGCAATTTTTTGTACCAGTTCGCTCATCGTTGCAGAAAAAAGCAAGTTTTGGCGTTTGCGTGGTACAATTTCCAGTATCCTGTGAATAGAACCTATAAAACCCATATCCATCATTTTATCGGCTTCATCCAGCACTAAAAATTTAAGACTTTGGGTATTTATATCTCCTGATAAATATAAATCTAAAAAGCGCCCAGGCGTTGCAATAATAATATCAACGCCTTTTGCAATTTGTTCTTTCTGGGTTTTAGGACCAACTCCTCCAAAAATTACAACCGAACGAATATCTGTATAAACCGAAAAACGTTTCACTTCTTCAGCAATTTGCATGGCAAGCTCTCGGGTTGGCGATAAAATTAATGCTCTGGGGTTTTCGCCCTGCGCATATTTTAATTGCATTAACATAGGCAACACAAACGCGGCAGTTTTTCCTGTTCCGGTTTCGGCTATCCCGAAAATATCCTGTCCTGATAAAACTGGTGCTATTGCTTTTTCCTGTATCGGCGTTGCAACGGTATAACCCGCTTCGGCTACTGCATTTAATATTTGCCTGTTTAATTTAAATTCTTCGAACGATTTTGCCATAGCGTACAAAGATAGTGATTAAGGTTGAGGGTTTGAAGCCATGAGATGAACGTTTAAGCTTTAGCGTAAAGGAAAATCGGCATTAAATAATTATTAGTAAAGCAATTTCAGTGGTTATCGGTTTCGAAAGTCCTGCTATTTGCTTTACCTCGTTACACTCAGTGCTCGCTACTATCAGGTTTATTTAACTTAATAAAGCAACAACTAAAAACCTATTTCACAGTTTTAATCTGCTTAAATCTTGATACTTGTTTCTCCCTACTTAATACTAATTTACTACCTTTGAAACTATGAACACTTATCTGATAAAAGCGGCTACAATAGTAAATGAAGGCCAAAAATATATTGCTGATGTTTTAATTAAAGATGGAATTATTGCCAAAATAGGGCAAAATTTATCTGCAAATGGTGCTCAGGAAATAAATGCTGAAGGACAATACCTATTACCTGGAATGATTGACGATCAGGTTCATTTCCGCGAACCAGGATTAACCCATAAAGCTGATATTTTTACAGAAAGTATGGCGGCTGTTGCCGGAGGAATTACCTCATTTATGGAAATGCCAAATACGGTTCCTAACACTTTAACTCAAGAATTATTAAAGGATAAGTATGATATTGCTTCTCACACATCATTAGCAAATTACTCGTTTTACATGGGCGCCAGCAATGATAATATTGAAGAAGTATTAAAAACAGATGCTAAAAACGTTTGCGGCATTAAGGTTTTTATGGGCTCATCAACCGGAAATATGCTGGTAGATAATGAAAAAACTTTAGAGAATATTTTTAGTAAAGCACCTATTTTAGTAGCCACACACTGTGAAGATGAAGCTACTATTCGCCATAACCTGGCAGAGTTTAAGGCAAAATATGGAGAGGATTTAACTATTGATATGCACCCGCTAATTAGAAGTGCCGAGGCTTGCTACAAATCTTCTTCATTGGCTGTTGAACTAGCTAAAAGCTATCAAACTCGTTTACACATTTTACACATTTCTACCGCGAAGGAAATTGCCTTATTTGATAACAAAACCGATTTAAAGGATAAAAAAATTACCGCCGAGGCTTGCGTTCATCACCTTTGGTTTAATGATAGTGATTATGCCGAAAAGGGAAACTTTATCAAATGGAATCCTGCGGTAAAAACAGCGGCAGATCAGGCTGGAGTTTTACAGGGCGTTTTAGATAACCATATAGATGTAATTGCAACAGACCACGCTCCGCATACTTTGGAAGAAAAACAGCAACCATATTCACAAGCTCCATCTGGTGGGCCATTGGTGCAACATGCTCTACCTGCTTTATTAGAAATGCATTTACAAGGCAAAATTTCCCTCGAAAAAATTGTAGAGAAAACAGCGCATAACCTCGCTATTTGTTTTGATATTGAAAAACGCGGTTTTATTAGAGAAGGTTATTGGGCAGATTTAGTTTTGGTTAATCTTAATGATCCCTGGAAAGTAATAAAGCTTAATAATTTTTATAAATGTGGCTGGAGTCCGTTTGATGGGCAAACTTTTCAAGCCAGTATTACGCACACATTTGTATCGGGTAATTTAGCTTATTTAAATGGTCGTTTCACTACAGATCAAATTGGGAAACGATTGGCATTTACGAGATAATTTGTTACATTTACTTAGATTAACAAATTAAAAATGAAAGACTTAAAATTATATTTAGATATTTCATCTCTGCCTTCAAATTTAAAAGAGGAAGTTTCTGATTTTGTCGAGTTTTTAAAACAAAAATCTAAGCAAAAAAGAGTATCAGAAAATTTGGTAGAAGAACCAATGGTTGCTTATACTTCTAAATTTTCTGATATTTTATTAAACGGTCCAGTCTTTTCTGACGAGCAAATTCAAACCATTGAAGAAACAAGGAAATCAATAAATAAATGGCGAACCAAATAATAATGGTTGATACGTCTATATTGATAGATTACTTTCGTAAAAAAGACAAATCAAAAACTAAGCTCTTTAGTTTATCCCAAAAATTTGAAAACTTATGCATTTCGAGCATAACAGAATTTGAAATTTATACTGGTGCAAGTGGCGAACAACTGGATTTTTGGAAAATGATGTTATCCAATTTTATAACTTTTCCATTTGATAGTGATGCTGCATTAGTTGCAGTGAAAATTCAAAACAAATTAAAAAAATTAAGAAAAGTTATTGATAAGGCCGATTTATTTATTGCTGCAATTGCCGTAAATCATAATTTTAACTTTCGATACCCTAAATCAAAAACATTTTAATAATATTGAAGACTTGAAATTACTCAATGTTGATTAGTTATGAAGTCCATTTTCACAAAGTCAATAATAACATTTGTACTCACTCTACTAATCTTTTTATTCGGTTTATCTCCTTCACTCGTCCAAAAATATTACTCTACAGGTTTTTATCCATACATATCTTCGGCGTTAAGATTTATATCTTCCATATTTCCTTTTGCCATAGGCGATATTATTTACGCCTTACTTATTGGATTTGCAGTTTATAAAATTGTTAAATTCTTTAAAAACAGGAAGAGACTAAAAGGTCAAAACAGGTTTATAGTTCCACTGAAAGTACTTAACTTTTTTCTGATTCTTTATATTCTCTTCAAAATTGTTTGGGGGCTTAATTACAGTCGCCCAAGTGTAGCACAAGAATTAGGCATTGGAAATAAGAAGTATAATGTTAAAGAATTGGTTTTACTTGGCAATTACTTCATAAAGAAAACAAATGCATTAAAACTACAAACAACCAAAACCCCTACTTACACGGTAAAAGATTTAGCAACAAAATCTGCAGCCGCTTATGCCTTGATGGAGAATAGAAATAAAGTTTTCAACTACCAAAACCCTTCTGTTAAGGCCGTTTTAAGTTCGTGGTTAACCAGCAAAATGGGTGTTGAAGGTTATTATGCGCCGTTATCTGGCGAAGCAAATATTAACACAAGTCTTCCAGATTTTGTTAAACCTTATGTTACCTGCCATGAAATTGGTCATCAACTGGGTATAGCTTATGAAGATGAAGCCAATTTATTAGGCTATTTAACCGCAGCCCATAGTCCGGATTTAAATTTCCAGTACTCTGCCAATTACGAAATGTTACGTTATATTTTATTCGAAATCAGGATGAAATCTCCTGAAGATTATAAAGCACTTTACAACAAACTTTTGCCACAGGTTTTAGCCGATTTTAAAACAGAAAAAGAATTTTGGCGTAAATACAATGGCGAAATGTTCGGTTATATGGATGCCGCATTCGATCGTTTTTTAAAACTCAACAACCAGAAAAAAGGGATTGATAGCTACCAGGATATTGTAATTTGGCTTTGGAACATACACAGTAAAAAGTTAACAGTTGTTAATTAGCCGTTTAAATAACTGCAAACTAAAAACTTTTAACTGAAAACCCTAATTAACCATGAATGGCTTCTTTAGTGCCGAAACTCTGAATTAATTCTCCTTCAAAATCCAACCACTCCTTCCAACGTTTATCCACATCAACATCAGTACTATATTTACGGGCAAAGTTTAAAAATGTAGTATAATGTCCAGCTTCGGATACCATTAGTTCATGATAAAATTTAGCCAGTTCCTGATCTTTAATATTTAACGATAATACCCTGAAACGCTCGCAGCTTCTGGCTTCAATCATTGCTGCAAATAAAAGTCTATCAATAAAAGCCATATTGCGGCTTCCATCCTTCTTACTAAACTTAACCAGGCGCCCAACATAATCATCTTTACGCTCGCGGCTCAAAGTATAACCACGTTGCTTTATAATTTCAATAACCATTTGAAAATGCTGCATTTCCTCAATGGCAATCGCCGTTAGTTCATCAACTAAATCCTGATGTTCAGAATTTTGCGTAATTAAAGTAATAGCATTGCTTGCCGCCTTTTGTTCACACCATGCATGATCGGATAAAATTTCTTCTAAGTTAGATTCAGCAATATTTGCCCAACGCGGGTCTGTTAATAATTTTAATCCTAGCATGGTTATTTAAAAATTCAAAGTCCAAAATTAGAAATAATCGGCACGCTTTTAAAATTGTGTGCTAAAAACAGCTTATTTTGCAGAAATTTTTAAGCATGAACCCTAAAAGAATATTAATAATTGGATTAGTTTGGCCCGAACCAACATCATCGGCAGCTGGAACCAGAATGATTCAGCTAATTAATTTATTCTTATCCGCAGGTTTCGAAATTGTATTTGCATCAGCGGCTTCTAAAAGTGATTTTAGTTTTAATCTAAAAAGTATTGGCGTAACGGAAAGAGAAATTAAACTAAACGACGAAAGCTTTAATACTTTTTTAAAAGAGATTAACCCGCAAATAGTGATGTTTGATCGTTTTATGATTGAAGAACAATACGGCTGGAGGGTACAGCAGGAATGCCCAGATGCTTTAAAACTATTGGATACAGAAGATTTACATGCTTTAAGGCACGCCCGACAAGAACAGGCGAAGAAAAACGAAACAAAACCAATAAATATATTTACAGATATGGCGAAGCGTGAAATTGCTTCCATATTGCGTTGCGATTTATCTTTAATAATCTCTAAAGTTGAGATGGACATCCTTTTAAATCAATTTAATGTTGATCCATCCTTAATTTATTACCTTCCATTTTTGGAGGAAGAGCTTACACCGGAAAGCACTAAAAGTTGGAAAGCATTTGAAGATCGTGAAGGTTTTGTATTTATCGGCAACTTTTTGCACGAACCGAATTGGCATACCGTTCAGTTTATCAAAACGCAAATTTGGCCTCAATTAAAGAAAAAGCTTCCTGGTGTAACCATGAATATTTATGGTGCTTACCCATCTCAAAAAGTACTTCAGCTAAATAATAAGCAGGATAAGTTTTACGTACACGGTCGTGCCGAAGATGCTAGAGCAACTATTTCAAAACATAAAGTATTGCTTGCCCCTATTCAGTTTGGTGCTGGTGTAAAAGGCAAATTTGTTGATGCTATGCAAGTTGGTACCCCATCTATTACTACAACAGTTGGTGCCGAGGCAATGAGAGAGAATTTAGATTGGAATGGATTTATTGAAGATGATCCTGAACTTTTTATTCAGCAAGCTGTAGAGCTGTATCAAAATAAAAACAGCTGGCTACAAGCACAACAAAATGGTATTAAACTGCTAAACGAACATTATGCTAAAGGAAAATTTGAAAACCTATTTGCAGAAAAGGTTCAGGCTTTAATGCATAACTTAAACAACCACCGCCAGCATAATTTTATTGGGCAAATATTACAACACCACAGCTTGCAAAGCACAAAATATATGTCGCTATGGATTGAAGAAAAGAATAAAAACAAGTAAATCTTCAATCCTGACAACATTACAACATTCTACCCCTTAAAACCTTATAACAATGTTGTAAATTTGCCACCTATGGCAAAAATATCAATCAACCTGGCCACAGGTTCGTTTCAAAAAGAAGAAATTATAGTCGGTATAGATTTAGGTACAACCAATAGTTTGGTGGCTTTTATCAATCCGGATAAAAACCCACAAGTGATAAACGATACCGGTAAAGGGCTTTTAGTGCCTTCGGTGGTATATTTTAACAGCCAAAGTGAAGCCATTGTTGGTAACGAAGCCAAAGAGTTTTTAACAACAGACCCTGCCAATACAATTTTCTCTGTAAAGCGTTTGCTAGGTCGTTCTTATAAAGACGTTGCAGAACATAAAGACATTTTCTCTTATAAAATAATTGATGACGATACCGATGCCCTTGTAAAAATTCAAGCCGGAAATCGTTTCTACACACCTATTGAGCTTTCAGCAGAAATTTTAAAAGAATTAAAAGCTAGAGCAGAGCATGCCCTAAAAACACCTGTAAACCGTGCAGTAATTACCGTGCCTGCTTACTTTAATGATAGCCAACGCCAAGCCACACGTGATGCTGGTAAGCTTGCCGGTTTAGATGTAATGCGGATTGTTAACGAGCCAACAGCAGCAAGTTTAGCTTATGGAATTGGTTTAGATCCATCACAACAAAAAACAATTGCCGTATACGATTTAGGTGGCGGTACTTTTGATGTTTCTATTCTTCAAATTCAAAATGGAATCTTCGAAGTTTTAGCTACCAATGGTAATACCTATTTAGGTGGTGATGATTTTGATAGGGCTATTTTAAACTACTGGTTTGATAAAAATAACCTAAATGCATCTGAAGTTGCCCAAAACAATATTTTAATGCAAACATTGCGCTTACAAGCAGAAGCCGCAAAAAAAGCGTTATCAACACAAAACTTATACAATGAGCAAGTTGGCGAAATATGGTGCACGCTAGATAAACAAACCTTTGAGCAATTAATTTCTGCCAAGGTAGAAGAAACCATTACCGCTTGTAAAAATGCTTTAACTGATGCTGGTTTAAGTGCTACTGATATAGATGAAGTAATTTTAGTTGGCGGCTCTACCCGTACGCCTTTTGTTAAGCAACAGGTAGAAAATTTCTTTGGTAAAAAACCTCAGGATAATATCAATCCTGATGAAGTTGTTGCCCTTGGTGCTGCAATTCAGGCTGATGTTTTAGCAGGAAACCGTTCTGATATTTTATTGCTTGATGTTACACCACTTTCTTTAGGTATTGAAACTATGGGTGGCTTAATGGATACCATTATTGCCAGAAACAGTAAAGTACCAACTAAGGCTGGCAGGCAATATACCACTTCTATTGATGGACAAGTAAACATGAAAATTTCTGTTTTTCAAGGGGAGCGAGATTTGGTAAAGGAGAACCGTAAACTTGCGGAGTTTGATTTAAAAGGCATTCCTGCGATGCCTGCCGGCTTACCTAAAGTAGATATTAACTTTTTACTTAATGCAGATGGCATTTTAACTGTACAGGCAATTGAACTTCGCTCAGGTGTAAAACAGGAAATTGAAATTACACCAAGCTACGGTTTAAGTGATGATACGGTAGAAAAAATGTTAATTGATAGCATTACACACGCAAAAAGCGACGTAGAGCAACGTATGCTGATTGAAGCGCGTAGCGAAGGCGAGCAATTGCTTTACACCGCAGAGCGCTTTATAGAAAAACATGCTGAACACTTAACAGAAGCAGAAATTACGGATACCAAAACCCATATAGAGTCGCTTAGAACAGCTTTGGCAACTGCCGAAAAAGATAATATCCTTAAAAAAGCGGATGAATTAAATGAATTTACCCGTCCTTTTGCTGAGCGTGTTATGGATGCAGCCATATCTACCGCTATGAAGGGCAAGAAAATAGAATAAAATCCTTAAGAAGAGGGTCGTTATTATAAGGTACGAGGCAATTTTAAAGCGTTAGAAAGTAAAATCCGTCGTTATAAAATTGCTCCGTTCCTATAAATGATAATTATTCCCTTTGAGGAAATTATCAGCAAGTTTCGGATTTTATAGCTGCCCTGCACTGCAGATATTTGTACTATAAAATTTAAGCTAATGAATGAGCAGGAACAAATTAATTACAATCGCATTGCAAGTGCCATCGATTATATTAAAACAAACTTTAAAGCGCAACCTAATTTAGATGAGGTTGCTGAAAAAGTACACCTCAGTCCTTTTCACTTTCAGCGTTTATTTAGTGAATGGGCAGGTACAAGCCCCAAAAAATTTCTTCAATATATTAGTGTAGAGCATGCTAAGAAAATTTTAAGCGATACACAAAGTACCTTATTTGATACTGCTTATGAAACCGGACTTTCGGGTACGAGTAGATTGCATGATCTTTTTGTAAATATTGAAGGCATGACCCCTGCTGAATATAAAAACGGAGGCAAAAACCTGAGTATAAATTACAGTTATGCCGAAAGTCCTTTTGGAAATATAATTGTAGCAGCTACCAGTAAAGGCATTTGTTATATGGCTTTTAACGAATTTGAAGAACGAGGCCTGGAAGATTTAAAAATGAAATTCCCTAATGCTTCATTTAATAGAAAACTCGACCTGCTACAGCAAAATGCCTTGTTTATTTTTCAGAACGACTGGAGTAAGTTGCATGAAGTAAAGCTCCATTTAAAAGGAACTGATTTTCAGCTTAAGGTTTGGGAAACGCTATTAAAAATCCCTATGGGTAGGCTTTCTACTTATGGATCAATTGCTAAAAAGTTAGATAACCCAAATGCATCACGGGCTGTTGGTACGGCTATAGGCAGCAATCCTATTGCTTTTTTAATTCCATGCCACAGGGTTATACAATCTACAGGTCATTTTGGTGGTTATATGTGGGGTAATACCCGAAAAACCGCCATTATAGGATGGGAAAATGCACAAACGTTACCATCAATTTAAGTGCTTGATCGTGATTTTACACAAAAAAATCTCTGCAATAGAATTACAAAATGCCATTAAGCGAAAACAGATTTGCTATGGTGGAAATTTAAAATTAAAGATTTACGGAACTTTGCATTGCAAATCGGGCAAGAGAATGAATATGTTAAATAGGGTTTTCTTTTCATCAGAAACGGAAGCACTTCAAAATGGATTTCGCCCTTGCGGTAACTGTATGCCTGCAAAATATCAAAATTGGAAGAATGGATTTATTTAACAACAACAAAACTGAAGATATTAACCTGCTGCCAGAGGATGGTACTGTAAATTACTACGGCAGGTTGTTTAATATAGCAGAAGCCAATCATTATTATGATGTTTTGCTAAGCTCAATTGAATGGAAAAACGATGAGGCAATTATTTTTGGTAAGCACATTTTAACCAAACGCAAGGTGGCTTGGTATGGCGAAAAGCCTTTTGAATATACCTACTCCAACACTACAAAACAGGCCTTACCGTGGACTAATGAATTGCTTGAATTAAAATTAAAAATTGAGCAGCGAACTGGTGAAACCTTTAACTCTTGCCTGCTTAATTTATACCACAGTGGTGATGAAGGAATGGCGTGGCATAGTGATGGAGAAAAAGATTTAAAGAAAAATGGTGCCATTGGTTCAGTAAGTTTTGGTGCTGAGCGTAAGTTTGCTTTTAAACATAAAGTGAATAAAAAAACCATTTCATTAGTGTTAGAGCATGGAAGTTTATTGGTAATGAAGGGTACTACACAAACCCATTGGCTACATCGTTTACCCCCCACTAAAACAATTAATAAGCCTAGAATTAACCTAACTTTCAGAACAATTGTGGGCTAGCAATTGTGTAAGGTCATTTTTTTTAGGGAGGCGCTATGATGTGAAAAATTTCCTAATCTAAACAGGATTGAAACCCTTATTGAAACTAAGGTTAGAAACGAGTTATTTTTTTGGAAACCAATGTCAGTAGCTTTTGGCTCATGCAGGCTCGCCCTTTGCTAAATCCCGATAAAAAAATCGGGGATACGCTGTCGGTCTGGTTTATTTAACAAGAACAGCAAGAAATTTGTCAAATCAAAGGGCACCAGCTTTGTATCTAAACAGGATTGAAACGGCATCCCGATTTTTCTATCGGGATATAGTGTAAAGCGTGGCTTCAATTGCCATATACACCGAAGCGTTCATTTCCAAATTCTAATAATTAACAAAAATAATCAGCTCCTTGGCGAGAACAGGCAAAACTTAGGGTAAGGAACAGCAGCTATTAGATAATTATGCTCCTCAACTTTTTATTTGACCCTAGCAATTGGCAGGCTGGTTTTATTTATGCCTAGATGTTTTAACTTTACCTAACCGAAAGCAAACTGTAATGAAAGCCAAAAAGCTATTTAAAACAATTTTTATACTTCTGTTATCGTGGTTTGTATTGCATATTGTTTTTACAATTGTTGATGGCCTTAAACACTCGAATAACAAGGCAGATGTAGCCGTAATATTAGGGAATAAAGTAAATACTGATGGTACACTTTCTAACCGGTTAATGGAAAGAATGAACTGTGGGTTGGCACTTTACAAAGCCAAACAGGTTAAAAGCATTATTGTAAGTGGTGGATTAGGAAAAGAGGGATTTTATGAGGCAGAAAAGATGAAGGCATTTTTAATAACCCACAATGTACCAGCTGCTGTTATTACGGTTGATAACTATGGTGATAATACCTTAAAAACAGTACAAAACACATTGGCTTTAAGAGGCAAGCTTCACTTTAATAGCGTAATTGTGGTTTCTCAATATTACCACATTAGCAGAATTAAAATGCTTTTTAGAAAGAATGGTTTTAATAACTTGGGCAGTGCTAGTCCAAAATATTTCGAATGGCGAGATTTATACTCCTTAATTCGTGAGTTTGCAGCGTATTACAAAGAACTAATTTAAAACCATGAACATCAAAAAATCTTTATTACTGTTACTCCTTATTGCCTGCTCTTTTTATAGTTCTGCACAGAATTATATCTTCTTTTTACACAATAAATTTGCAGAAGATCATCCCCTTTCTGATGCTCATCCTGAATATGGAAAAACAGAATACCTGGAGATTTTAAATGAATTTAAGGCAAATGGTTTTCAAGTGATTAGTGAAAAAAGAGCTATAAATACCGATGTTGGCGCTTACAGTAAGAAAGTTGTTGCCCAAATAGATAGTTTATTAAAACTTGGGGTAAAACCCAATCATATTACAGTAATTGGCACATCAAAGGGTGGTTACATTGCTCAGTATGTTTCCAGCAATTTAAAAAACCCTGATGTTAACTTCGTTTTTATTGGTTGCTACCGTGATAAAGACCTTACTGCTTTTCCTGGAATTAACTATTGCGGTAATATTTTAACCATTTATGAAAAAACAGATGAATTTGGTGTTTCTGCTATAAAAAGAAAAGAAACGACTAACCTTAAGATCAATAATTTTAAAGAAATTGAGTTAAATACAGGGCTAAAGCATGGCTTTTTATTTAAACCTATGAAAGAGTGGATGTTGCCCGCCATGCAATGGGCAAAGCAAAACTACAAATAACAATACAGCGTGATACAGTATAAAACAGCCAACACGGAACAGGAGCTTTTAGCGATTTTAGATTTACAAAAGGCAAATTTAGGGACTAATTTAACTGCCGAAGAGGCAATGGAGCAAGGTTTTGTTACTGCCTACCATACCCTAGCCCAGTTAAATAAGCTTAATAATATTGAACCACATGTAGTTGCCAAGGATGGTGATAAGGTTGCGGCATATGTTTTAACCATGACGGCTGAATCTAAGTTCGATCTTCCTATTTTAATTCCCATGTTTGAGATGTTTGCCTCAATTTCTTATCAAAACAAGCTTATTACGGATTATAATTACCTTGTTGTTGGGCAGGTTTGCGTAGATAAAGATTATCGTGGGCAAGGAATTTTTGATGAAGTATATCACGCTTACAAAAAACAATATCAAAATAAATTTGATTTCGCTATTACGGAGGTTGCAACCAAAAACCTAAGGTCGATGAAGGCACATAACAGAATAGGCTTTAAAGAAATTTATAGGTTTGTGGCTCCCGATGGAATCGAGTGGAGCATGGTACTGTGGGACTGGCGTAATATTTAAGCTTCAGTAGGTTCTATTAGGGTCTGTTCAATAAACTGTGTCATTGATTAAATCTGTCCTCAAAAAATATAGCAATTTGTGCTTGCATAATTTTCCATCCAGTCACAGGATTTATCCATCCATTTCTATGATTAATAAATACAAG
>NZ_RQRS01000060.1 GCF_004335085.1 Pedobacter nototheniae
CGGCATGGTCAATTATTCGGGAAGTACAATCTAATCCCACCCACTGCCTTAAACAGAAAAATTGCGAGCCGACAATTTTTGGTTCTTTTTGTTGTCAAAAAGAATAAAGCCCCGCGGCAGCGGAAAATGAAGGTTTGTCTTGCCAGACGGGCGTCGTACCTTTTTCTTAACAAAAAGGTACCCAAAAGTCAAGGCTGCACCTTTTCTTGCATAGCAACATTATAATTCCGACAGCAGTAATATGAGGCTTAGCCCAAAACACAATCCTTGGCCCGCTGCATATTCCTTTGGTTATTCGTAAAACGGATGTAAGTACAAGAATTCTAATGAGCTACTCTGCGAAATGCTGCTATGCCTGGGCGTAATCGGAAAGTTCAGTGATATAATTAAAGTCAGTTTAGCGATCGCCTAATCAACCAATAAGTCCAAACCACTTTCTTCGTTAAGCTCCCAATCGGCATGGTCAATTATTCGGGAAGCACAATCTAATCCCACCCACTGCCTTACACAGAAAAATTGCGAGCCGACAATTTTTGGTTCTTTTTGTTGTCAAAAAGAATAAAGCCCACGCGGCAGCGGAAAATGAAGATTTGTCTTGCCAGACAGGCGTCGTACCTTTTTCTTAACAAAAAGGTACCCAAAAGCCAAGGCTGGCATCCTTTCTTGAATAGCAACATTATAATTCCGACAGCAGTAATATGAGGCTTAGCCCAAAACACAATCCTTGGCCCGCTGCATATTCCTTTGGTTATTCGGGTAAATGAAAGTAAGTACAAGAATTCTAATGCGCTACTCTGCGAAATGCTGCTATGCCTGGGCGTAATCGGAAAGTTCAGTGATATAATTAAAGTCAGCTTAGCGATTGCACTTAATCCATGGAGTTGCTACCTTTGAGTAGAGACATTTATCTCGCAGATTTAAAGGAGTAATTTTAAATTTGACTAATATGAAACACAGGGTATTTGATGATGAATTCAAAAAGATGGCTGTAGAGTTGTCTAGG
>NZ_RQRS01000061.1 GCF_004335085.1 Pedobacter nototheniae
TAGCTGCTCTAAAGCTGAATCTTCAAATGCTTTATAATTGAAGTGCTGCTCTTCTTGTTGATCTGACATAATTCCTATGTTTAAAGTTATTAATTTTCTTTTTGACACAGTTTATTGAACAGACCCTTCTATTATTTGGCTAACCCTAACTTTATAAGCTCGGTCGCTAGTTTTGTAAACCCGGGTATTAACTTTACTCGTGCCAACGTTAACTTTACTCGTGCCAACGTTAAGTTTATCTGTGCCATCGCTAAATTTATCCGTGCCATCGCTAGCTTTATCCGTGCCGTCGTAAACTCTATAAACCGCGGCGCTAACTTTATGCGTGCCATCACCAACTTTACTCGTGCCAACGCTAAATTTATCCGTGCCATCGCTAACTTTATCCGTGCCATCGTTAACTTTACTCGTGCCAACGCTAAGTATACTCGTGCCATCGCCAAGTTTATCCGTGCCAGCGCTAGTTATATTCGTGCCAACGCTAAGTTTACTCGTGCCAGCGCTAGTTATATTCGTGCCAACGCTAAGTTTACTCGTGCCAACGCTAGCTTTACTTGTGTAAGTGCCAATTTTACAAATTGCTAAATAACATTTTGATTAACGGAATGTATTGATTATCATTGATCTAGTTATTTTTTAACAATCCCATTTTACCGGCAAATACCCCTATGCCGGATTTACGACATCCTGTTTACGATTTTGTTTTTAACCTGGCGCTCTGTTTAAAACTGTGTAATTTTTTATTGCACCGTTATTTTAGCTGGCCC
>NZ_RQRS01000062.1 GCF_004335085.1 Pedobacter nototheniae
TTAACGCACCGCTTGCCGTAAGCACCGTGGTAATGCCCTTACTAATGCTGTTGCCCTTGCTGCTTACAATACTGATGATTGGTGCTGGGTTATCCAAAATGGTTAGGCTTTGGCTCACCGCAGCGGCTGCCGTATAGTTACCGTTACCGGCCTGGTTTGCCGTTATCGTTACTACACCTGCTTTTAAAATCTCAACCTGGTTGCCATTTATAATCCGCGCTACGCTAACATCGCTGCTGCTATAGCTTACCGCCAAGCCTGAAGTAGCCGTGGCCGTTAGGGTAAATGGTGCATCGGTAGATAGTTTATTTGCCAGTGCCGCAAACGTGATGCTTTGGCTGGTAGCCGAAATAACCAGGCTGCCCGGCACATAAGTAATACTGTAATTGGCTGCCGCAGCACCACTTGCCGTTATTGGGTAGGTACCCGATGGGGAAGCTAGCGTTGCCGTAGTGCTAATTAATGGCGCACTGCTTAATACCGTGCTGCCCTCGCCACTGATAAAACCATTGTAGCTTACCGTTAACGCAGGGTTAGCCACACCATAAAGCCTGGTTTTATTATCTGCGGTAATAATTAAGCCTTTTGGCGTAATGTTTAGGCTTGCAGGTGTGTAGGTAATGGTATAGTTACTCCCTGCAGTAAGCGTGTTCTGGCTTATTAAATAAGTGCCCACATTCTCGCCCGTTGCACGGCTTAATGATCCGGTAATTGCATCTGTACC
>NZ_RQRS01000063.1 GCF_004335085.1 Pedobacter nototheniae
TAGTATAAAGAGTTGTTGGAAGTAATAAAAATTAAATATTATATTGTACCAGTAAATCAAATAAACAGGTGTAAAAAACCTTAGTAATTAATCACCAAAACTGTCAAGCTATTTTAGGAACGGTCAAAATCAAATATTGGCGATAGTTATAAACTACCGCCAATATTCAGCTAAAAGCATATATCTACCTCCTCAAAGCATATGTTGCATCGCTAAAAGCATGTATCAACATCCTCAAAGCATATGTTGTATCGCTAAAAGCATATACCGACATCCTTAAAGCATATGTTGTATCGCTAAAAGCATGTACCGACATCCTCAAAGCATATGTTCTATCGCCAAAAGCATATACCGACATCCTCAAAGCATATGTTCTATCGCCAAAAGCATATACCGACAACCTTAAAGCATATGTTGCATCGCTAAAAGCATGTATCGACAACCTCAAAGCATATGTTGCATCACTAAAAGTGTTCAAAAGAAAATTAATACCGGGTCTGTTCAATAAACTGTGTCAAAAAGAAAATTAATAACTTTAAACATAGGAATTATGTCAGATCAACAAGAAGAGCAGCACTTCAATTATAAAGCATTTGAAGATTCAGCTTTAGAGCAGCTA
>NZ_RQRS01000064.1 GCF_004335085.1 Pedobacter nototheniae
TTTTGTTGTCAAAAAGAATAAAGCCTCCGCGGCAGCGGATAAAGGAATTGCATAAGCATTATATTAAAACCATATAAGACATTTAAGATCATTTAAGGTTATCGCTTTTAGCGAACTGAAGCAAGGGGCGTGAAGCAATACATCATAATTATTTATTGTTGGTAAGATTGCTTCGTGCCTCGCAAAGACGGTAATGGTGGCGGGCTTTACGATGACGAAAGCTTTTATAGCAATACCGCTTAGCACACTAACAAATCCAAACCACTGTTTCTTCGTAAAGCTCCCAATCGGCATGGTCAATTATTCGGGAAGCACAAGCAAATCCCACCCACTGCCTTAAACAGAAAAATTGCGAGTCGACAATTTATTAATAGTTGTTTGTTTTTTTATTTGTATTAATGAGCTCGCAGAAATGCTCGGTTTTGGTTCTTTTTGTTGTCAAAAAGAATAAAGCCCCCGCGGCAGCGGATAAAAGAATTGCATGAGCATTATATTAAAACCATATAAGACATTTAAGATCATTTAAGGTTATCGCTTTTAGCGAACTGAAGCAAGGGCGTGAAGCAATACATCATAATTATTTATTGTTGGTAAGATTGCT
>NZ_RQRS01000065.1 GCF_004335085.1 Pedobacter nototheniae
GGGCCAGCTAAAATAACGGTGCAATAAAAAATTACACAGTTTTAAACAGAGCGCCAGGTTAAAAACAAAATCGTAAACAGGATGTCGTAAATCCGGCATAGGGGTATTTGCCGGTAAAATGGGATTGCTAAAAATAACTAGATCAATGATAATCAATACATTCCGATAATCAAAATGTTATTTAGCACATTTATAAAATTGGCACTTGCACGGATAAACTTAGCGATGGAACGGATAAAGTTAGCGATGGCACGAGTATAACTATCAACTGCAAACCTAAAACTATCTACTGAAATTATAGAACTGTCAACTGCATATCTAAAATTATCAAGTCCAAATTCAATACTGTCAACTTCAAACTCAAAACTATCTACTGAAAGTTTAAAATTTTTAATTATGCATTCAATACCGTCAACTGTCCTCTCCTAAAAAAACTTGACACATTTTGGTTTAAAAAAACCTTAAAATGAATCAAGAAAAAAGAAGCAATGGATTTAGTATTTTAGTGTCTGATTCTTTCGATCGTACCGACGACCGCAAT
>NZ_RQRS01000066.1 GCF_004335085.1 Pedobacter nototheniae
GAATTACAACTGTCTTTTTTAAGTTTGCCTAATTGATATGCAAAGCTATCAATCTGCTTTGCAGAGTATTTATTATTATGATAATTTTCAATAATATAACTATCTCCCCAATAAGTTACTTTTTCATTAGTTTCTGGAGCAAACTCTTTACTGCTTTCCAATAGAATAAACTTCAGTGGCTTTTGTACACTGCATGCTAGTAAAATGCTAGGAAGGCTAAGAAGTATTAAAACTTTAAATTTCATATCATTGAACAGACCAAAAGTAAATCATTAAATTATTGTTTTAATGGAGGTGGATCTGTTACTATTACAGTGTTTTTAGGGTCAATTATTTCACCATTTTTAAATTTTGTTCTTCCCAAGAATACATGACCAGACCACCAATATTCATAAATCATATCATTATCTAGAGAATACCGATATAAATCTCTAGGATTTTCTTTAAGATGACTGAGGTTGGTTATATCAGAAGCCTTATAAAAAGTAATTAAAAGGGAATTACAACTGTCTTTTTTAAGTTTGCCTAATTGATATGCA
>NZ_RQRS01000067.1 GCF_004335085.1 Pedobacter nototheniae
GCAAGTGGCACGATTACTTATGTAGATCCTAAAGTAGCATCAGGCACATTAATAGATAAGAAAGACATTAGTACCGATGGTATCGTATTAGTAAATGGATTAAGTGGATTAAGCAGTTCAGTTTTAGTTAATGCGAAATTAAGCATTGCACCGAACTCGATTACCTCAAATGAAATTTCAAATGGAGCTTTAACTCTAGATAAAATATCTGGTCCTGGTGAAAAAAATAGAGTATTAGGTACAGATGTAAACGGTGCAGTTAAGTGGACTACAGTTGAAGCTATTACCAAATCAACGACAAACGATTTAAGTTTAACAGGAGTTAATTTAACGAGTAATGTAAGTGGCGTATCGAGTACAGTTAATTTAACTGACAAATTAACTGGAAACATGATCCAGAATAATACGATTACCTCAGATAAGATCAAAGTTGATGCAGGAGCAGTCACAGGCATGATTCCAATCGTTGGCGCAAGTGGCACGATTACTTATGTAGATCCTAAAACAACATCAAACACATTAATAGA
>NZ_RQRS01000068.1 GCF_004335085.1 Pedobacter nototheniae
GGGTATAATACGGCACTGTGGGCCAGCATACCGATAAATAGAGCAGATAAAGTCGTACCCTTAGCAATCGGCTTGTGTTTAAGCAGCGCCCAGCAAAGATGAATACTTATAATTAGATAAGCAATACTAGCAATTACATACGCAACTAGCACAAGCGACCTCATAAACGATAACAGCTCTATCAAGCAGGTTTTGGTGGGTGAGAATCCTCTGGACAGTTAATGCCCAGTTGAATGAGTGTGAGTTTTGTCACTAATGATTAGAATAATCTGTCAATTTATCATAAAATGAAGGGTAATTGAGCGTCAAATGCTCCCCAATTATGAAATTTGTGTGACTGTGCTAGTAGTTTTGGGCTGCCTTGCGATAATCGCAGGTCAGTCAAGATTGCACCACCAACCGAGAGAGTCCTATGTTTGATACGTTAACCGAACGCTTATCGTCAAGTCTGCGCAATATCGCAGGCTCTGGTCAATTGACCGAAGACAATATTAAAGACACGCT
>NZ_RQRS01000069.1 GCF_004335085.1 Pedobacter nototheniae
GGCAGTAAAAACCTAAGTTTAAACCATCGAGAGTACAGGGGGTTCATGCACCTAAAAGACCAATTAGAAAAATCTTTAAAAATCGAATTAGACGAAAAAATGCAAAAGGATATTCGACAAGCTATAAAAAACGAAAGAACCACTAAAACACAAGAAAATGAGCGAAATAAAAACATCGGAACAAATCAAGGCAGAACTAGAAAATAAAAAAGTAGCTAAAACTTATTTGTCTGAATTTGAAAACGGCATTAATCAAAAATTAAGTCATTTTGAGGTTGTTTTAGCTAGTTTTAAGCCAAATTATGAAATAAAGCATAATTATAACACCGATGAAATAAAAGCGCTTAAAAACACTTTAAATGAGATTAATTTAAAACTTCAAAAAATTTCTATTCCTGAAAAAATAGAAGTTTTAGAAAAAAAAGAAACTAAAATCGTTTTTAACGATAAAACCACTCAATTTTTGATGTGGTTCTGCGGAATTGCTTTTTTTATCGCTG
>NZ_RQRS01000006.1:0-128017 GCF_004335085.1 Pedobacter nototheniae
GTAGCTGCTCTAAAGCTGAATCTTCAAATGCTTTATAATTGAAGTGCTGCTCTTCTTGTTGATCTGACATAATTCCTATGTTTAAAGTTATTAATTTTCTTTTTGACACAGTTTATTGAACAGACCCAGGGATGATTGTTTTCATAATTTAAATTTTTACGGACTTAAATGGGATGCCCGAAATTTGTTTGTATTGTGGATTATTCGATCCAAAAATAGATTTTACATAGTTTTTGACATTAAAAGCAAGGGCAACTATACCTGTTTCGGCATCATACAATATCTTATCACGGTTGACGCGAAAGGTGCTCAGCTGGGAATTGTTTGCTATCACGTCGCGGTTTTTGTTGAGTAAGCTGTCGTATAAATTACTGAGGGTAATTTGTTGCAGGTCTACCTCATTAGGCGCATAATTGGGAATGGTGGCTAAGAGTTTAATTAGCTTATCGAAGGTATCAACCAGGCTATCGAAACTTTGTTGCGAGGCGGAGATCTGATTAACAATGACTCCGCTAGCCGCAAGCTTTTGTTTTTCATCATCATTTAACTTGGCTGATACTCTTTGGCCTTGCATTTTACGATGATGTGTTGCAACATTATCAATTACCTGCTGACCTACATCACTTGCTTTAACGGCATTCATAATACGGGTACTTAATTTTTTCAAAGACTCAAATGCCAAATCACGTGCAGCAATTGCATTACTGTTCTTCGCCGCCATATCATTTACCTGCTGGTTGGTGGACAGGGCTAGCGCTGCGCTATTCTTTAAATTGCTTAACTGAATGTTGACATTACTAGGGTTGTACACTGCGCCGTAATCGGTTAAAAAGGCAATTAGCGTTTCGAAATTAGCTACGTCTTTGTTGTGGCCTGTGTCGTTTGTTTTAGACATGATATTGTGTTTAAAAAGTAAATATTAATTATTTATTGGTGGTAAGGTAGTCTTATTTATGATACGTAATGCGTAGAGCATATTATTTTTTTAGAAAAGGTACGGGTAACCGTAAATTTTACTCCTCATAGCCCGGTATCTTGGCGGTATGAAAAGATTTTATTATATCTTGTTTTTAACCGTGAGTCTGCTAGCCTGTAGTAAAGAAAGTGAAGTAGGGGCAGATATAGATACTGAAACTTATAGACCATGCGGTACATATAAATCAGGGCAAAAATTATATCAAGGCTCAAAAGGTGGTTGTTTTTATTACAATGGTAATGGTAATAAGGAATATGTGGAGAGGAGTGCGTGCAAGTGTTAATTCAGCTTTGTGTTTTAACGAGTGATATTAGAAATTTGCAAACCTCAGCTTATTTGTCTATAGTACAAGCTGAAAATTTCAAGAAATATAATACCACAAAATATACTCGCACAGAATGTTTAAAACTAAATAATTTTCTTGGCGCTATTTGCTTATTAACTTTGTGCTCTTTGCTGTTAAATGTACACCTAAACCTTCTTCACCGATTTTAAAAACACAAACCCCACAACCCCCGATAAAACTGATGCCGTTAATATAGCAAACTTGGCTTCCAGTATATGTAGCGGATCACTAAAAGAAAGCAGGGCAATAAAAATAGACATGGTAAAGCCAATTCCTGCAAGCATGCCTAAACCTAAAATATGTTTCCAGCCGGCACCAGAAGGTAGATTGGCGAATTTCAATTTTACGGCAAGCCAGCTAAAAAGGGTAACACCAATGGTTTTACCAACAAAAAGCCCGACAACAATTCCTAAACCTAGCGGAGAGAATAAGCCCGAAATCATTTCCTTTTGAAAGGTGATATTGGTATTCGCCAGTGCAAAAATTGGCATAATAAGATAGTTAACAGGCGTGGTTAAAAAATGCTCCAACTTTTCTAAAGGCGATTCTACGTCTGTATCATTGGTAGGGATGGTAAAGGCCAATAGTACACCTGCTATGGTTGCGTGGATGCCCGAATGGTGAATAAAATACCATAAGAATATGCCTGGAATTAAGTAGAAGAATAGATTTTTTACGCCGAAATAATTCATTAAACCAAGAATAACCATAATGCCGCCTGCCATTAATAGGTAGTCAAAATGAATTTGGTTGGTGTAGAAAACGGCAATTACTAAAATGGCACCTAGATCATCGACAATGGCTAGTGCTGCTAAAAATATTTTTAAACTGGTGGGTACGCTTTTACCCAGCATGGCAATAATGGCGAGCGCAAAGGCAATATCAGTTGCCATTGGGATGCCCCATCCTGATGCACTTTCAGTACCTTTATTAAACAAAAAATAGATGGATGCTGGTACAATCATTCCGCCTAAAGCAGCAATAACCGGTAATGAAGCCTTTTTAAGGGATGATAGTTCGCCTTCTAACAATTCACGCTTAATTTCTAGGCCAACTAAAAGAAAAAAGATAGCCATAAGGGCATCATTAATCCAGGCTAAAATAGTGTAGTTAACAGCACCGAAACCCAATTTAGTTTGTAAAAAGCTTTCAAAACCTTCTTTTGAGGCTGTATTGGCAATTAAGAGAGATATGGCTACACATATTAACAAAAGGAAGCCTCCAACTTGTCCGGAACGAAAAAACCTTTTAAATACTTCTAAATTGATCAGTTTAGCCATGGAGGTAAAAATAACAAAAAGGAGGCGATAGGCAATAAAAAAGCGGGTTAATCTTTCAATTAACCCGCTTATATTTAAAATGTTTAAGGTTTCTTTCGCAGGTTTAAGCGAACACTGATTTCGAAATCTCCGTCAGTATAACCACTTATTGCAGAAGTAGCGGTGTTGTAGTAAGCCATAAAATATAAAGTAGATTTATAGTTCATTCCAAAGCCTACTGTTGCATTTTCTGTACTATGATACATAGCCATAACGTATAATTTATCGTTTGCAAATGTTGCATTTACGCCGGCATCCCATAGGTTATCATAGTTTTTAATTCCTCTAAAAATACCTTTTGGCTCTAAGCTTACTCCATTTAATCCTGTTCCAAAATTAAACTTATAACTAACTGCCGAATAAAATACGGGTTTATCTGCATAGTTTAAATCGTCTTTTCTGAAAACCGATCTCATATTAGGTACAGCACCTTCAATATTTAGACCGTTGGAAGTATATGAAACTCCAAAATCACCATCAAGGTAATAGCCACGATCATTAAAACGGGCGATAGATGGATCGTTGATGTCGCTATTTCTAATGCTGCTTAAATCTAACTTATCCTGGCTTGCACCAAATGAAACACCAAAGTTTAATTGCTGATCTTCATTGTTTAAAGGTAGGTGATAGGCAAAAGTTCCTACGGCTTTGGTGCGTTGTATTCCACCTGCTTTTTCGTTATAAATGTTTACACCCCAGCCCACTTTATTCAATTGTTGATCTAGCGTAATGCTTTGTGTAATGGGTGCACCAGGAATGTTACTCCATTGCTTGCGAAAGCTACCGTTGATATTAAAACCTTCGGTTATACCAGCCATAGATGGATTTACCAAATACCTGTTTTGAAAGTATTGGCCATTTAATGGCAGAATTTGTGCTTTTGCAGTGTTAAATAATAATATAGTTGTTGCAAATAAGACTGATACACGAGTCGCTTGCTTTATGTTTTTTGTAATTGCTTTCATGTCCCTGTAATTAGTCTCTTATAATGTTGATAAAACCTTTGAAATTTCCAAGTCCAGAACCCATATCGAGGATATAATAATAAGTTCCTTCGGATAGTGGACTGCCATTTAGCGTACCGTCCCAATCATTGTTATAGCCTTGTTTGGTGTACAATACGCGACCTGCTTTATCAAATATTTTTAAGGTGTTGTTAGGATAGTAATCGATGTTCTTAATGATGAATTTATCGTTATAACCATCTCCGTTAGGTGTTAATACTGTTCCTGCTTCTAACTTATAATCTTCTACAATTTGAATATTAATAGTTTGGTCGCTAGTACAACCGCTTGCATTTGTAACCACTACACGGTAATTACCGCTCTGTTTTGGTCTTATGGTTATGGCAGCAGTATTTTGTCCGCTTACAATCTCCGCGCCAGTCCAACTGTATTGAGCGCCACCAGTGGCTGATAAAACAAGGGCATCACCTTTAGAAACTGTTAAACCTTTATTGCTTGTAATAGATACCATCGGTAAAGCATTAATGGTTACCGTTGCATTACCCGTTTGCAACTGATTTGCATAAGCATCGCTTACGCTAACCAAATTGTAGGTAAATGTACCTACAGTATTGGTTGGAGCATTAATAGTTGCTGTAGTGGTATTGGTGGTAATGGTACGGTTGCTACCGCCGTTAATGTTATAAGTAAAGGTATAAGGTGCAGTACCTACAGAACCTGTAAAGGTTACTACCGGAGCATTTGAGCCAGCACATGTGGCTGTTGTACCTGCAATAGTTGCTACTGGTAATGGACGAATAATTATCGTTGCCGAACCTGTTTGCGGTTGACCGCAGTTTGCATCGGCAATGTTAACCAGGTTGTAAACAAATGTGCCAACTGCATTTGTTGGTGCATTAACGGTTGCTGTAGTGGTATTTGAACTAACTGTACGGTTTGTACCTCCGTTAATATTATAGGTAAAGGTATAAGGTGCAGTACCATTTGTGGCGGTAAAAGTAATAACTGGTGCTGTTGCATTTTGAGGTACAGCTGTTGTACCGCTAATGCTTGCAGTAGCTAATGCTCTAACCAAAACGGTAGCTGTACCTGTTTGGTTTTGATTAGCATAGGCATCAGCAACACTTACTAAATTGTAGTTAAAAGTACCTGCAACATTTGTTGGTGCATTTACTGTAACAGTTGTATTTACTCCTGTAGTTGTAATGGTTTGGTTTGTGCCACCATTAATGTTATAAGTAAAGGTGTAAGGCCCAGTACCTACCGAACCTGTAAAGGTTATAGCTGTTGAACCTGTTGTTATACAAGTTGCGGTTGTACCTGCAATAGTTGCTACAGGAAGTGGACGGATAATTACCGTTGCAGAAGCTGTTTGCGCCTGACCGCAGTTTGCATCCGTTACATTTACTAAATTGTAATTAAAGGTACCTGCTACATTTGTTGGTACGGCTACTGTAGCTGTGTTTCCAACTGATGTTACGGTTTGTGTTGTACCACCATTAATATTATAAGTAAAGGTGTATGGTGCAGTACCATTAGCGCCTGTAAAAGTAATATTAGGTGCTGTGGCATTAATAATTATAGCTGTTGTACCGCTAATGCTTGCAGTTGCCAAAGGTGCTACGGTAATTGTGGCTGTTCCAGTTTGGTCTGATCCGCAGTTGGCATCATTTACTTTTACCAAGTTGTAAGCAAAAGTACCTGTTGCATTTGCTGGGACAGTAATGGTTGCAACATTGCTTGCTGCAGTAGTTGTAATGGTTTGGTTTGTACCACCATTAATGTTATAAGTAAAAGTATATGGAGCTGTACCGTTTGCGCCTGTAAAGGTAACAATTGGTGCAGTTGCATTTAAACATACCGTTGTTGTACCTGTTACTGTAGCAGTTGCAGCTGCAGTAGTGGTAAGCTTAAATGTTTTGGTAATTTTATCTACACCACCAAAATCAGTACCGCCATTATCCATTACCGTTACCGTGATGTTTGCTACACCATTTACATTATTTTTTAGGTGATAGGTAATTAATCCCTTATCAGTTCCATTTGCTGCTACAGTTAAAACATCAAATAAGTTTGCATTATCTGAAGTAACAGATAGGCTAGTGGTTTGTGCTGTTTCAGGACCTGCAGAAATACCTGTTAAAGGAATGGTTAGGTTTGTTGTATTGTAACATGTTTTTTGATCTGCTACAACATCCAAAGTTGGTGCACCATTACCAAATAAGTATCTGGTTTTAATTGGGTAGTGATCTGTTGTTGTTGTACTATAATTTGTTACTAAGCTTTTTACATTATCTAATACTTCAGCCGATGCGGAAATGTAATTGGTGTTTAAGCTTTTGCTTACTATAACATTATCAATAACCGTTGGGAAACCTGCTGTAGATTGCTTTCCTGCTAAACTTAATGGTAGGGTAAGTGGGAAATAATTGGCTACATCTTTGGTGAAATCAGAGTAAGATGTACCTGTTCCTGCTGGCATTGGTGCAATGGTTTTATCTGCATCCAATACGTCGTTAAAGTCGCCAAGGATAATAACCTTCTTATCTTTTAAATTTGCATCAATCCACGCTTTAAGCTGAACGTTACCATCTTTTCTACGATTGTAAGAGTCTATTTGTGCAGCGGTTGTACCTGTGTTTGCCTTCGCATGTATTTCTATAAAATATACAGTATCAAGTTTGTTGTTAATTTTTACTTGAGCCTGCATCAGAAAAGGGAAACGACCTGATGACCAGTTTTTATAAGGAGATCCATCAGCACTATTTGTTAAGTTACTTGGATAATAAGTATCTCTTAATACTCCAAAAACATTTAATGGTTTTACCTTATCCGTACGATACATAAAGGCAAGCTTTTGGGTTGATTTATAACTATAACTTGTTCCGTTTACCGTACGTTCATCATTTTCATCATTAGCGTAAGAACCGAACTTGCTGAAGATTACATTATAACCTGCTGGCAATACTGTATTTCTAAATAAAGTAGTATCTACAACTTCTGCAAAGCCATAAATATCAGCATTAATGCTATTTACAATTGTTTTTACGTTTGCAGCTTGTAAGTTATCATCTTTTGGATCTTGAGCTGGGCTTCCAAACCATTCTATATTCCAGTTTACAACCTGAAGGCTATTTGTAATATCAAAAGTATTACCTGTTAAGCTTACAAATTTATTAACAGCACCATTTGATGCGATGCTTACATTGCCATTATAGTTGGTATTAGCTGTTGATGGCGAAAATTTAGCATAAACCGTTTGAGAAGTGTTGTTAATATCAGCTTTAGCGTATGATAATGTGTTGCCAAAAGTACCGCCACTTGTTTTAGCAATTGTAAAATTAGCAGGAGCCGTTAAGGTAACATCATCCGTTAAATTACCAGCAGAGAAACCAAATGTTTTCTCAGGAGAGCTTGTCCCACTTGCTTGAAAGCCAAAACTTAAGCTTGATGGAGAGGTTGTAATATCAACCGCAGGTGGTGTACTCGAATTTAATACCTGGAAATCATCAACTGTCCAGCGGCTTGCTGATGACGTTGTTGAGTTATAAATAATGGCAACGTAAACTGGAGTTGCTTTATATGAAGTTAAATCAATATTATCTGATTTTGTCCAAACATCAGTACCCGTTTCAGGAAATTTACCATCAATAGTTGTCCATGTAGCTAAGGCCGGATCTCCTGATCCTCTATAGTTTGTTGAAATTTTTAATTGAAGTTTATCTCCGGCAAATGCAGATCTCGTCCAGAAGGATAGAATTGCATAGTTGAAAGTTGAAAGGTTTAAAGCCGGAGAAATTAACCAATCTTCATTTAAAATGTTTCCGCCAGCGTATCCGTTAATTTGAAGCGCATTACCTGTGCTTGCTTTTCCTGCTGGATCAGAAGCATCATGACCAAATGTTGTTGTACAGCCCCAGGTTTGAGCACCTGTTACGCTGTATTGATAAAAACCATCAGATAATGCTGAGCTTCCAACCGTTGTACAGTTTTCAAAATTAAAGGTTGTTTGATTTGGATCTGTACCAGGACCTGTTAAACCTAGGCTAATTGTTTTTGCACCAGTACTAACATGTGAAATTGTACCTGTAGCATTACCAATAGCTGTTGGCTTAAAGCGAACATAAATGGTTTGATTGCTTACTAAATCAGTCGTTGCATAATTTAATGAGGTAAGAAAAGTAGTACCATCTTTAGAAATGGTGAAAGGTCCAGTTGCGGTTACCGAAACAGGATTGGTTAAATTACCACCAGAAAGTATATATGTTTTAGATGCAGAGGTACTGTTAACCGCCTGACTACCGAATGCCAATGTGGTTGGTGTAACTTTTAAATAAGGACCAGTGGTAGAGGCTGGCTCTGTAAAGCTTGAGTTTTGAGGTTCAGGTGATCTTAAAATAAAATCTGTAGCATTATCATCGCTATCATAGCCGTTTCCTGCAAATTCTTCTGTACCGCCAATAGCTAAGGTAGCAGCTGTAGAGTTTGGACTTGCCTTACGCTCAATAGAAGTAGTATTTGTGGTAGCAACAGCAGGGGCTATACCTTCAAAGCCATTTGCAGTACCAAAGCCTACCAAATCAATAATGTTAGCACCTGTAGGTTTTATACCTGTTTGTATTGTACTTGTATTGCTTAAAAGTACTTTACCAGCAGTGCCAGATAAGTTTAATGTTCCAATCTTATCAGGCGTTGGTAAATCTAATGTACCAGCGGCACCTGCAGCTTCTTGTACTAAATAAAAGCCTTTTGCTGGGATTGTGCCAGAAAGAACTGTTGCAGACCAGTTTCCAGTTCCGGTTGCACTTGCGTATTGCACGCTCCATCCGGTTAAATCAACAGCCGTATTAGTTGGGTTATAAAGTTCAATAAAGTCGTTTTTATAAATCGCTCCGCTATTACCACCACCACCATAAACTTCAGAAATTACCACGTGGTTTGCACCAACTGGTTCAATTACAGTAGAGTTTTGTGGGTTAGGTGCTTGTGTTACAAAATCGGTATTATTGTTATCTGTATCGTATCCATTTCCTTCAAATTCTTCAATACCACCCACAGCTAATGTTGCTGTAGTAGAAGTTGCAGAAGCTTTTCTTTCTATAGATGTGCTATTGGTAGTAATAGGGGCTGCGGCTGTACCTTCAAAACCATTAGCTGTACCAAAACCCACTAAATCTACAATTTGTGTACCTGTTGGTTTTGCGCCTGTTTGCAAAGTCAAAACATTTGCCAGCAGTACTTTACCTGATGAACTCGATAATGCTAAAGTTCCAATTTGATCTGGTGTTGGTAAATCCGTTGTACCTCCAGTGCCAGCTGCCTCTTGAATTAAGTAGAAACTTTTAGCAGGTATAGTGCCTGTTAATGGTGTTGATTGCCATGTTGTATTAGTTGCGCCACTATATTGCACGCTCCAACCTGTTAAATCAATAGCGGCATTTGTTGGGTTGTATAATTCAATAAAGTCATTTTTGTAAGTAGAACCACTGTTACCTCCACCGCCATAAACTTCAGAAATAACTACATGCGCTTGTGGGGCAGGAGGTGTTGTTCCTGTTCCTGTTAAACCAATATTTAAAGTTGTAGCTCCTGTACTTACATGTACAACATTATCTGTAGAAACTATAGCAGCTGTTGGACTAAAGCGTACGTTCACGGTTTTGGCTGTAGCTAATTCGGCAGCAGTGTATGTTATAGAAGCAACGAAAGTATTATTATCTTTTGAAACTAAAAAAGGAGCATTAGTGCTTACAGTAACATCGTTTGTAATACCGCTGCCACTTAATGTATAAGATTTGGTTGATGTGCTTCCGATAACCAAGCTTCCAAAATCAAGAGAACTTTGATCTGCCGATAAAACTGCCGCTTGTCCTACACCTGTTAATGATACCGATGGTGGATTAGAAACACCGCCACCTACAGTAGTAACAGTGCCATTGGCTGTGCCAGAATTTGTAGGGGTAAAATTTACATAAACTGTTTTACTTCCAGTAAGTTCTGCATTGGTATAAGTTATGGATGAAGCAAAACCTGTACCTGTTGTTTTTGATATTTTATAAGGACCAGATGCGGTTAAGGTAACGCTTGTTCCGTTAAGATTTGCAGAGTTAAGGGTATATGTTTTTTCTGCAGATGTTATATTGTTTAATTGAGAACCAAAATCTAAAGTTGATGGAGTAACACCAATAAAAGGTGATGGAACAGAAAGAATCTCAATAGGAGAGGCAGAGTTTTGTGGTTCTGGTGCTCTGGTTACAAAATCTGCTGAATTATTATCACTATCGTAGCCGTTACCTGCAGATACCTCAGCACCGCCAGCGCTTAAGCTTACAGTTGTTGATCCTGCTGTAGCTTTACGCTCAATAGATAAAGTTACACTTGGTGCAGGTGTTGGTCCTGTACCCTCAAAAAAGTTAGCTGTTGTACCAAAGCCAACAAAATCAACAATTTGTGCTCCTGCAGGTGATGTTCCTGTTTGCACTGTGGTAACATTTGCCAATAAAACCTTACCCGCTGTGCTCGATAAATTTAGCGTTCCAATTTGATCTGGAGTAGGTAAGTTCGTTCCAACAGTACCACCAGAAACTCCCTGTATCAAATAAAAACCTCCCGGCTGAATAGTTCCTGATAAAGCAGTAGATTGCCACGTTGCTCCTGTGGAACTTGCGTATTGCACACTCCAGCCTGTTATACTAATGGGTAATGCCGTTGGATTGTATAATTCAATAAAGTCATTCTTATATACCGAACCAGCATTTCCACCAGCGCCATAAATTTCGGAAATTACAACATGTGTAGCCGATGCAAATGATTTTTTTCTTAAAGCGGTTCGATGAGAAGTACCATTTTTAATCGGATTTAAGAAATGGGAAGAATTTGGAACAGCTAAATTAGCCGAGCCCTTCTTTACAGAAAAACCAGTAGGTAATTCTGAATTTATTCCATTTAAATTTTCAACATTGGGCGAAATTAAAAAGGTTGCCCGTGCCTGAGAAAATTTGGTAATGAAAAAAAGGGAAAGAATTAATAGTAAAGTTTTTTTCATATAACGTTGTTAGTTTTAAACAAATGTATATGCAAAAATCCTCTTTCAATATTAAGTTGTTGTTAATTATTGTGAATGTGGAAAAATAAATTTAATATGGCGTAAGATTTTGACTTTTATATCGTTAGGGGGCTGCGTTTGAGGTTTATTCTTATAAATATTCTTCAATATCTCCTTTTCCCTCGCGAATAATTTCAAAATCACCAGTTGTACAATCTACCACTGTTGAAGCCTCATTATCGCCATAACCGCCATCAATTACTAAATCAACAAGGTTTTCGTATTTCTCATGGATCAATTCAGGGTCGGTAGAATATTCTACTAATTCATCATCATCTTTTATAGATGTAGAAAGAATGGGGTTGCCTAATTCCTTAACTATGCAACGGGCAATATTATTATCGGGTACACGGATACCCACAGTTTTTTTATTGGAGCTTAATAACTTCGGCACGTTATTATTAGCATTAAAAATAAAAGTAAAAGGGCCAGGCAATGCCTTTTTCAATACTCTGAAAGTAGTGTTATCAATAGGTTTAATATAATCAGCAATATGGCTTAAATCATGGCAGATAAAAGAGAAGTTAGCTTTTTCAGGTTTTATACCACGAATGCGACAAATTTTCTCAATTGCCTTAGGGTTGGTAATGTCGCAACCCAAGCCATACACAGTATCAGTAGGATAGATAATAATACCGCCTTTTTTAAGCACTTCAACCACCTGTTCTATGGCTCTTTCGTTCGGGTTTTCGGGATAAATCTTAATAAGCATATGTAAAAATAACAAAATTATGATGTCAGTTGTTTAATAATCCTAATCTTTGTACCACAAAACATATTCGCTAATCTAATTTTATGAGAAAAGCATTCATCGCCATTGCCGCATTTTTAGTAACCATTACGGTTATGCTAGGTTTAACCTACCCACCACTTTGGTGGATTTCAATTTTTACAGGTCCAATTGTTGTATTAGGTATCTACGATTTAATTCAACCTAAACACAGTATCGTTCGAAACTATCCGGTTGTTGGTCGTTTACGTTATTTCATGGAAGATTTACGTCCAAAAGTATATCAATATTTTGTAGAGAGCGATACCAATGGAACACCTTATAGTAGATTAAACCGTTCCCTAATTTATCAAAGAGCTAAAAAAGATAACGATACCATTCCATTCGGTACACAATTAAATGTATATGATAACGGTTACGAGTGGTTAAGCCACAGTATTGCTGCAATTAGCCATCATGAGTTAAACCTTGATCCACGAGTTTTAGTTGGTGGCCCAGATTGTAAAAAGCCGTACTCAGCAAGTATTTACAATATTTCGGCAATGAGTTTTGGCTCTTTAAGTCAAAATGCAATTTTATCACTTAATGGTGGCGCCAAAATGGGCAACTTTGCACACAATACTGGCGAGGGTGGTATTAGTGATTATCATCGCCAGCCAGGGGGAGATTTAATTTGGCAAATAGGAACAGGGTATTTCGGTTGCCGTAATGCCGATGGTACTTTTAACTATGATGCATACGCTGAAAGAGCAAAAACCGATCAAGTAAAAATGATCGAAATCAAGCTATCTCAAGGTGCAAAACCCGGTCATGGAGGAATGTTGCCAGCTAAAAAAGTTACACCAGAAGTAGCACGAATTCGTTTGGTGCCCGAAGGTAAAGATGTTTTATCGCCACCAGCACACTCCGCATTTTCTACACCAATTGGTCTTTTAGAGTTTGTTAAAAAACTTAGAGATCTCTCTGATGGAAAACCTGTTGGATTTAAATTGTGTATCGGTCGCCGTAGTGAGTTTTATGCAATTTGTAAAGCCATGATAGAAACCGGAATTTATCCTGATTTTATTACCGTAGATGGGGGCGAAGGAGGTACTGGAGCTGCACCACAAGAGTTTTCTAACTCGGTAGGTATGCCATTACGCGAAGCGGTTGCCTTTGTTTACGATGTTTTAAATGGTTTTAATATTAAACAACACATTAAAATTATTGCTTCAGGTAAGGTTGCAACTGGTTTCGATTTGGTTAAAAATATTGCTTTAGGTGCCGATATGTGTAATGCTGCTCGCGGTATGATGTTTGCATTAGGATGTATCCAAGCTTTAGAATGTAACAGCAATACTTGCCCTACTGGTGTGGCTACGCAAGATCAAAGCTTAATGAAGGGCCTGGTTGTGGAAGATAAAACAGTTAGGGTTAAAAATTTCCATAACTTAACGGTAGCCAGCGCAGTAGAGCTTTTAGGTGCTGCAGGTTTAAAAGAACCGCAACAATTAAGTCGTGCGTATATTAACAGACGGGTTAGCCCCAATGTAATGCAATCTTATTTGGAGAGTTATCCATATATCCCAGCCGGAAGTTTATTGCAAACGCCTTATCCTTCACGTTTCGAATTAGGTATGGCCTTGAGCAGTTCTAAAACTTTTGCCCCAACAGATTATAAAGTATCAGCGGTAGATTATTCTCACGCAAATCCATATAACGATACAATGGCAGAGCCAGGAAATTAATTTCTCTTTGCCTTTAAATTTATTAGGTCAGTCGCTTGTTTCGACTGACCTTTTTTGTTTTAAATATTGTTGCTTTGTTAGTGTTTAGTTTCTAATAAAGAGTATAATAAGTAAGGAGCTTTAAGATAATTTGGAAATCAATGGTTCTGCACTTTGTGGCAATTGTAGTCCCGCTTTGCACTTTACTTCGTTTCACTTCGTGTTCGTTGCAATCGGGTTTAGGTAGAATGATTGCAGAAATGTGTGACTTCTTAATTATTGTTAAATAAACCTGACCGGAAGCGTTATCCCCGATTTTTTTCTATCGGGATTTAGCAAAGGGCAGGACTGCATAAGCCAATAATTACTGCCTTACGTTTCCAAATAATAATAATGATAATACGTTTTGCATGCTAATAATTTGGAAACGAATGGTTCTGCACTTTGTGGCAACTGTAGTCCCGCTTTGCACTTTACTTCGTTTCACTTCGTGTTCGTTGCAATCGGGTTTAGGTAAAATGGTTGCAGAAATGTGTGGCTTCTTAACTATTGTTAAATAAACCTGACCGGAAGCGTTATCCCCGATTTTTTCTATCGGGATTTAGCAAAGGGCAGGACTGTATAAGCCAATAATTACTGCCTTACGTTTCCAAATAATAATGATAATATGTGTTCTTGTTAATAATTTGGAAATGAATGGTTCTGCGTTTTGTGGCAATTGTAGTCCCGCTTTGCACTTTACTTCGTTTCACTTCGTGTTCGTTGCAATCGGGTTTAGGTAGAATGATTGCAGAAACTATTATTTAATAAAAAAAAGAATTTTATTTTATAAACACTATACCCGCTTGATTGTTAATGTTATATCTTAAACTAACATAAATTAACGCTGATCTAAATTATGCTATTATCACACACCGTTTACACCATTCTTATTTGGGTTTTCTTTTTTGCTATCGCTGGCTATGGCTGGTACATCGAAAGAGTGAAAAAGAGTAAAAAGGGAATTATCTTTTTGCTTGCTGCCATTGTGCTTTCATTACTAATCAACTGGACTTGCCCGTCGCTTTACATTGTTCAAGGCTGCGGTAAATATGAAGAAAAGGTAATGATTAAGCCGCTTGAAATTAATGGCGTAAAACTAACCTACTGGCATAGCAAATGTTATGTAAATAATGTTGGCACTACTCCTGTATTCATTGAAACAATTGCTTATGGAAGTGTTACCGATGAAGAACTGGAAGCTAAGCGGGTAGATAGAACGGTAATGCCTGGTAGGATTTCTATAGTGCCTGCTGTGAAAATTGATTACGTATTTGAAAACGTACCTAAAAGTGTATCTACAAAAGCCAGTAGCGAAATTAAATACCACTTGGAATGCGAAAAGTAGAATCAGAACTTTTATAAAAGAAAAAGGTCGATTGGGAATGCCAACCGACCTTTTTTATCTGCTTAATGTTTTTAAAACTCAGCGTTTTTAGGGAAACGTGGAAATGCAATTACATCGCGGATGTTAGTCATACCAGTAACGAACAATACTAAACGCTCGAAACCTAAGCCAAAACCTGCGTGTGGAGCAGAACCAAAACGGCGGGTATCTAAATACCACCATAATTCTTCCTGAGGAATGTTCATATCTTCCATTCTCTTTGTTAAACGATCTAAACGTTCTTCACGAGCCGAACCACCAATCATTTCGCCAATGCCAGGGAATAAAATATCCATAGCGGCTACGGTTTGTCTTCCTTCAGCATCTGGTTCGTTTTGGCGCATATAGAAAGATTTAATATCAGCGGGGTAATCCGTTAGGATTACTGGTTTTTTAAAGTGCTTTTCAACTAAGAAACGCTCGTGCTCACTTTGTAAATCAGCACCCCATTCATCAATTAAATATTTAAACTGTTTCTTTTGGTTTGGTTTAGAAGATTTTAAAATTCTAATCGCCTCAGTATATGTTAAGCGCTCGAAATCATTAGCCAAACAGAAATCTAATTTCTCTAATAAAGTAAACTCACTACGCTCATTTTGAGGTTTTTGTTTATCTTCTTCAGCCAAACGGGTATTTAAAAATTCTAATTCATCTTTGCAGTTATCCAAAGCATATTTAATTACATACTTCATCATGTCTTCTGCAAGTTGCATGTTATCTTCTAAATCGGCGAAAGCAACCTCAGGCTCAATCATCCAAAACTCAGCCAGGTGACGTGTAGTATTTGAATTTTCAGCTCTAAAAGTAGGTCCAAATGTATAAATCTGTCCGAAAGCCATTGCTGCTAATTCACCTTCTAATTGACCAGAAACGGTTAAGTTAGTAGCACGGGCGAAGAAATCTTCAGAGAAATCTACTTTTCCATCTTCAGTACGTGGCGTGTTGTCGAAATCTAAAGTAGTTACTTTAAACATTTCTCCAGCACCTTCGGCATCACTTGCTGTAATTACAGGTGTGTGCATATAAACAAAACCACGATCGTTATAAAACTGATGAATGGCAAAAGCTAATGCATGGCGTACTTTAAAAACGGCATTAAAGGTATTGGTACGGAAACGTAAGTGTGCAATTTCACGTAAAAACTCTAAGCTGTGCTTTTTAGGCTGTAATGGGAATTTCTCCGGATCACTATCCCCTAAAATCTCAATGCTTGTAGCTTTAACTTCTACAGTTTGACCTTTTCCTAAAGATTCAATCAATTTTCCTGTAGCAGAAATTGCTGCACCAGTTGTAATTCTTTTTAACAGCTCCTCAGGCAAATTATTAAAATCAACCACAACCTGGATATTGCTCATGCAAGACCCATCATTTAAAGCTATAAACTGATTATTACGGAAGGTTCTAACCCATCCCATAACCGTTACTTCTGTGTTGAATGCTGTCGATTTTAATAAATCTTTAATTTGCTGTCTCTTAATCATAATTTTAATTGTAAAAGGCCCAAATTTAGAAAAAATAAATAGTTTTCGGTTGCCAATTTTTATCAAACTTTCAACTGCCGATTGAAATCTATTTTTTCATTGATTTATCTCTAGCTGCTTTAAATTCAGAACCTTTTTTCCATGCAGGGAAACTCGTTTCATTACTTAGCTTATAACCTACATTAAATAAAATATTAGCAATTTGGGTTATCCCATCTGCATTAAAGGTATCGGTATAACTATCGGATGGCTGGTGATAGTTTTTGTCGTTATATAATTTCTTTTGCGCTGCACCCCATTCCTTTCCTTTTTCATAGCTATCAATTCCATTACCAATATCTACAGCAGGTATACCAACCTTGGCAAAGTTAAAATGATCTGAGCGATAATAACTTCCTGCGCTTGGCCTTTGATCGCCTACCGCATAAAGCTTGTCTTTTTCTATTTCTGCTGTAATATAATCCTCAATCTCATTTTGCCCTTTTCCTTTTATCGATATATCTTTTGTTTTTCCATAAGCACCTAAAGCATCCATATTTAAATTGGCAACGGTTTTATTTAATGGATAAATAGGATTAGAAGCATAATATTCTGATCCCAATAAGCCTTGTTCTTCACCGGTTACAGCTAAAAAAACAATGGATCTTTCGGGTTTTTCTTTTGCATTTTGAAATGCTTTGGCAATACTGAGCATTGCCGCAACACCACTGGCATTATCAACAGCTCCATTATAAATAGAATCGCCATTAATTTTTGGTCCTATCCCAAAATGATCCCAATGTGCAGTATATATTATGTATTCATCAGGCCGTTTGCTGCCCTTTATCGTAGCAATAACATTTTGAGAAGTGTTGTATTTCAATTTATTCTTTAAGCCAACAGTTACATTTTTATTTAAGTCAACTGCTTTGAAATCTTTTTTACGTGCATAATCACGAATATCTCCAGTTATCCCAGCGCTTGCAAGTAATTTGGTAGCAGCCTCCTCCGTCATCCAGCCTTCCAGTTTACACCGCGATGCATGCTTGTCTTTTTGCTGCAAATATAAACGAGCACCTGTATTGCTATTTGTGATTACAGACCAGCCATAACTAGCGGCGTCAGTTTGGTGAACAATAATTACACCTGCAGCACCTTGCCTTGCAGCCTCCTCAAACTTGTAAGTCCAGCGACCATAATATGTCATGGTATCACCTCTGAAAACAGTTTTTTCTTTAGATTTAAATCCGGGGTCACTTACCAAAACAACAACTGTTTTACCTTTAACATCTAAGTTTTTATAATCGTTCCAGTTAAACTCAGGGGCCACTATTCCAAAACCTACAAATACTAACGGTGAGTTTTTAAGCTGAACGCTGTCTTGTTCTCTACGTGTAAAGGCAACGAAATCTTTATTAGCTTTGAAAGTAATATCGGTTTTACCTCCAGTTATACTCATGTTTTCGGTAGGAGTAGAGGTAATTTCTACCATTGGAACCTTTTGAATATAGCTTCCGTTATTGCCAGGCTCAATGCCCATTTCTTTAAATTTAGTAGAAAGATAATTTACAGTTTTAATTTCGCCGGGTGTAAAAGGTCTACGGCCTTGTAAACTATCGTTAGCCAAAACAGCCATATACGATTTGATCGATGCAGAACTAATAGTTTCTGTGCTGTTTTGCGTTTTTTCTTGTTTGCATGATGAAAAAACAACTAAGGCGAAGAACGTTAAAAGGACTGAGAATAGTTTTTTGTCCATAGGTAAGGTATTTTTAGTAATAATTACACAGCAAATTTAATTTGAATTAAAGAAGTCTGTAAAAGTTTACTGTAAAATTAAAGAATAATATTAGATAGATCTTTATATTAATATTTTTAGATTAAAATCAATTATTTAAATAAAAATAGCTTGTTTTTTAGATTTTGTATTGATTTTTCATTTAAATCGCTATTTTTTTAGATTTTATTCTGTTTTTAAACGGGTTTTGTTAGTTTATTTTGAATTTATATCTTGTTTATTTATTATTTTATTATTTTTATTCAGTTATAATAATTTTATATGTATTTATTGATATTAATTGTATGTTTTTTTTAGTGTTTTTATGTTTTATTTTAAAAAAAAGTAAATTTTATTGAAAATAAATTTGTTTTATGATAAAAAATAGTACTTTTGTAATGCTCGTTAATTATTATTATATATTTGGTTTAAAAAAAAGCGCTGGTAACGGCGCTTTTTTTACAAGAAAAATAAAAAGACTTATTCATAATCAACATAAACCAATCCAACTAACCAAAAAAAGCTTCCTGGGTAACCACGGAAGCTTTTTGTTTTAAAAGAAATTGTGTTTTTATACTAGAAATATCTGAAGTATAAATTATGTTATAAAAAAAGCTTCCAAGGAAACCGAGGAAGCTTTTATCAACAATATGTTTTGTTAGTTATTGTTCTGAGTAAGTAATTTTATTAACGTGTTTGTCAATTTCCCATCTACCAGTACCTTCTTCGCCAATTACCTCGAATAATTCTAGTGCACGGCGAGCTTTGTATTCCTCTTCACGTTGTTCTTTTAAGAACCAGTTTAAGAATTCCATTGTAACGAAATCTTGCTCTTTATGGCATTTTGCTGCAATGTTTTTAAAACTTTGAGTAATTGCAATCTCTGCTTCCAAAGCATCTTCAAAAACTTCTCTAAATCCAGCAAAATCAGTTTTAATGTTTGATACTTCAGGAGAAATTGCATTTCCACCCATATCTAATACATACTTAAATAATTTTAACTGGTGAACGCGTTCTTCTTCAGATTGTTTTAAAAAGTAATCTGCTGAAAAATCGAATCCGTTTTGGTCACACCAAGATGACATTGATAAATATAGTGATGAAGAGTGAGCTTCTTTTTTGATCTGCTGATTTAATAATGTTTCAATCTCTTCTGAAATTAAACATTTGATACGCATTAAGTCTTTCATAATTATGTGCTTTAATAACAATACAAATGTAACATGTATTTTATGTATTTGTGTTAATTATTTGCTATATGAAATTAGTCTAAATTGCTGAAATGTAGGTATTTGTAATCAGTTTAAATAAGCGGGGATTCTACAGAGAAATGTGTAATTGGAGTAAATGGAATTGCTTTTGGATAATAAAATCAATTTCTTTTTTTCGATTTACCTAGTGTACCAATCTGTAAAGGCAGTCGCTAATCATGTGGTTTAGCTTAAACATAGTAAATGTGCCTTGTAATAATTCTTTAAGTGAAAGAATTTCTAGGGCACTTAACAAATAAATATGTTCGCAACCATTAAAAGTTACCAACTCAAAATCTGCTTTGTGCGTGTTTAAAAGGAGAGATTCAATATCAATGCTTTCAACTGCATTTTTAAGTTTTTGCAATGCCAAGCAATTAAAACGAGCAAACTTTCCGCCGAAATCAATATAAAAACAATTTAATTTATCTGATTGATAAATGGTACCGTGATTATTTGAGAAAACGTTAATCAGCTCGTTGATATTGATACAGGCTTTTTCCATTGGTACAAATGTTGTAATTATTTAGATTAAATACAAATAAAGACCAGAAAAAACTGAAAAATATTTAATTGAGACAAATAAAAGAGTTATAAACTAGCTATAGAAGATCATATGGTAATATTGACCACCTATAAACTGCTTTTCATTTTCTATTTTAAAGCCCATTTTTAAATAGAGGCGTAATGCACCTTCGTTCTCTTTATCAACAAGTAATGCCGTTTTTTTATGACCAAGTTTAACGGCCCAATCCAAGCCTGCTTTAATTAGAAGTTTCCCTATTCCCTTTCCCTGCATTTTTTCTGAAACGCTTATTGTGTCCAGATAAAATTCGCCAGCTTCAGTTTCTGGCTCAGGATTAAAGTTTTTTAGTCCTTTATTTTCTTCGAGATATTTAAGGAAGGGAGTTCTAAGATCAAAAATTTTTGCGCCATCATAAGCGTTTATAGATCCGAAAACTTCTCCATCTTCCTCAAAAACTAAAGTATTTTCATAGCTGTATTGATTTGCTTTCTGTTTAAAAAAGAACTCAAAGAGGGCAGTTGCATCATCCAAGTTTTTAGAGTTAGCAAATTTATAAGCCAAATCGCCCATGGCCTGTACAATTAATTTAGCTACAGCTTTACTATCTTCGGGTTTTGCCTGTTGGATCATTTAGATAGATCAAGGTTAAAGTATATAGTAATTCTTTGAAAGATACTTAACGTTTTGTGTGTCGATTGATTTTTTCTTGAAGTGATTTTGTCATTTCAGGTATTGTTTTGTATGTTTCTACTCCGTATTTTTCTGAAACGATATCAACATTACCTTTTCTCCAAAAGCCATCAGGACAAACAACTAGTAGTTTTTTAGATTTTGCATACAATCCTAATTCTAATAAACTTATAGGGCTTTTAGAATCTGGAGCAAAATACATTACAATATAATCGGATGCTTCAAGTGCATTTAGTTCCCATTCTACTTGCATTTTAAAGTTTTGATCAGAAATTAATGGTTTCCAATCTTTATTCCAGTCATCACGACGAGGATTTAAGATAATCACATTCTTATCAATGAACTGATTGGTTATATTTTGTTGCCAATCCTCAGAGTTTCCCATATCTATACTACCTCCCAAAAATATTTTGAGACGATTATCTTTGAGAGGAAGTGGATTTGGTGATTTTATAATGGTAGCTTTTTGCGAGTATAATGGCGAAAAATAAAACGATACGCAAAATAGGATTAAGAATTTTTTCATGTGTTAATTTTGATATTCTAATTTCATGCTATTGAGGTCGGCTACAGGATCTCGCTTAAGTTAAATGTTTCGGCAACTCTAATTCCTTTTTCAGTTTGCTGCAAAGTGCAACATTCATTTATAGGATCGTGCTCTAAGTATAAAATGTAATCGTTGGTTACAGCCTCTTCCAAAAAAGATTTTTTTTCTGTTAATGTTTTTAAAGGAAACATATCATAAGCCATTACGTAGGGTAGAGGCAGGTGCCCAACGGAGGGCAAAAGATCAGCCATGTAAACAATAGTTTTGTCTTTATAGCTGATTTTTGGAAGCATCATGGCATCAGTGTGGCCGTATGCAAAGCTGATATTAATGTTTGGTTGCCATTCTACATTTTCTTTTTCTTCTACAAATTTAAGCTGACCACTTTCCTGAATAGGCAAAATATTATCTTTTAAAAACGAAGCTTTTTCTCTTGCATTAGGTTCTACAGCCCACTGCCAGTGCTTTTCATTACTCCAATAATTTGCGTTTTTAAAAGTAGGAATCAACTTTTCGCCATCACGTATAATGGCGCCTCCAACATGGTCAAAATGTAGGTGTGTTAAAAATACATCAGTAATATCAGCACTGTTAAAGCCTAATGCAGCGAGTGATTTTTCCATGTTGTCATCACCATGCAGGTAATAATGACTGAAGAATTTATCATCTTGCTTGTTTCCAATACCAGTATCTATTAAAATTAACTTATTTCCATCTTCTATTAAAAGGCATCGCATGGCCCAGGTGCAAAGATTGTTTGCATCGGCAGGGTTGGTTTTTTGCCAAATAGTTTTAGGTACCACGCCAAACATTGCGCCACCATCAAGTTTAAATAAGCCTGTATTTATAGTATGTAATTTCATTTTAAGATAAAAAAAGTAATATGGAATCGTTTAAAAATAGAAAAAACCTGTTAAAGTTAATTAACAGGTTTTAGTGTTTCTATTATTATTTTTATAAAAACCTCAATAAGTAGATTAAAAGGAATAACCTAAATTTAAATATGCTGATTTTAGTGAGGTTTTAGTATAAGGATATGGAGAGAAACCATTAGTATATTCGCCTCTTAACTCAAGACTTATTTTATTATATAAAATACCAAAGCCTAAGTTTAAACCAAATTCATACCCTGCTTCTTCTTTAAAAATAGGGTTAGCGTAGCTTGTTGTAGTGGAATAAAACTTTTTGTCAGTTGTGGATTTATCAATTTTTGATAACTTAAAAGCATTACTTATACCAGCGTTTATAAATGGACTGATCTTAGATGGCGTAAACTGATATCTGTACATACTATTTATTTTTGCATAGTTACCATCAAATTTGTATTTGTTAAGGAAGTATTCTTCATTGCTTTTAATATCGTCATAACTACCTTCAAAACTATACTTCCTATATAATAATTCAAAAACAACAGCGTGTTTTTTATTGCTTCTTGCAAGGTTAAATGATAAGCTAAGTCCTGCTGCAAAATTTGTTCCTGAGCTTAGATCAAGATCTTTACTGTTTGATGATATCGCATTAGTAATTAGTAGTTTTGAGTAGTCAATTCCAACTACTGCACCAAATGTAAGTTTAACTTTTTCTGATTTTTGTGATAAATAGGAAGTTTTGCCAAGGCATTTATCGTACTTAGTAAAGATTTCTATCAAATCAGTTTTTTTATAACTCAATCTGTTAATCTCCTCTTGTGAAATTCCGGTACAACTTTTTAAAAGATCGTTTAACTGAATTCTAAAATAATTATTTGAGTTTGCTATTTTATTTGATGTTATATAGTTTTTGAATTTTAATTCATCAAAATTGTTTCCATTGCGAACAAGATAATGTTCCTTTTGGTCTTCGTATTCATATAATGTATAAGTTCCCTTGAAAATTTCCAATAAGAAAGCATCTATCTCCACGTTTGAAAATTCTCTATTAGTGTCCATTTGATCTAAAATGTTGGAAGAATTATCAATCGAAATATGTGCAGATGTGTAAGTTTCTACTTCATCTTTTTTTATAACACTGAAAGATAAAATATCAGTGGGTTTATAAGTAGTAAGATCAGTTGATTTAGTACTTTTGAATTTGATCTTTGTTGGGTTCTTTCTCCAGTTTTTATAATCGATAAGACCTATTATTGTATCACCTTTTAATGTGATGACATAGCCATTTGTGAAATTCTGAGCTGAAACGCAGATTGAGAAAAAAATAAAAGACAGGACAAGGCCTAGTCGGAATAAATAAGAGCGCATAATAATAAAATTTAAGGAATTGATTTTTAAAAATGAAAACCCCATCATTTACAATGAGGTTTTCGAAACGTTTATATTTATAAGTGGATCACCTCTCCATATGCATCAGCAGCAGCTTCCATAATAGCTTCGCTCATGGTAGGATGTGGGTGTACAGATTTAATCATTTCATGACCAGTAGTTTCCAGTTTACGTGCAACCACAATTTCGGCAATCATTTCGGTAACATTAGCACCAATCATATGTGCACCTAGTAATTCTCCGTATTTAGCGTCGAAAATTAATTTAACAAAACCATCTTTTGCACCAGCAGCGCTAGCTTTACCTGAAGCAGAGAAAGGGAATTTACCAATTTTTAATTCGTAACCAGCAGCTTTTGCAGCTTTTTCTGTATAACCTACAGAAGCAATTTCTGGAGTGCAATATGTACAACCTGGAATATTGTTATAATCTAATGGTTCAGCATGCTGACCAGCAATTTTTTCGACACAAATAATGCCTTCTGCAGAAGCAACGTGCGCTAAAGCTTGGCCGCCTACAACATCGCCAATTGCATAATAACCTTTAACGGAAGTATTATAGAATTCATCAGTAACGATTTTACCTTTATCAGTTTTAATGCCTACTTCTTCTAAACCAATATTTTCGATATTTGCAACAATACCAGCAGCAGAAAGAACGATATTAGCCTCGATAGTTTGCATACCTGATGCAGTTTTAACCTGAACTTTGCAGCCGGCGCCGCTTGTATCAACAGATTCAACACTAGCTGAAGTCATTACATCGATACCTACCTTTTTAAGGCTGCGTAATAGTTGCTTAGAAACATCTTCATCTTCTACCGGAACAACGTTTTCCATAAATTCAACCACGGTAACTTTAGTGCCCATAGTTGCATAGAAATAAGCAAACTCAACACCAATTGCGCCAGAACCTACAACAACCATGCTTTTTGGTAGTTCGGGTAAAACCATTGCTTGGCGATATCCGATAATTTTTTTGCCGTCTTGTTTTAGGTTAGGTAATTCTCTTGAGCGAGCACCTGTAGCAATAATGATATTTTTAGCAGTTAATTCTTGCTGAGAACCATCTGCACCTTTAACTTCTAGTTTGTTGCCCGGCTTAACTTTTCCGGTTCCCATAATTACGTCAATTTTATTTTTTTTCATCAAAAATTGAACGCCTTTACTCATTCCATCAGCAACTCCACGGCTGCGTTTTACTACGGCTGCAAAATCAGCAGTTGCTTCAGCAGTTGTAATGCCGTAATCGGCTGCATGGTTAATATATTCGAAAACTTGCGCACTTTTTAAAAGTGCTTTAGTTGGAATACAGCCCCAGTTTAAACAAATGCCGCCTAAAGATTCTCGCTCAACAATTGCAGTTTTTAAACCTAATTGAGAAGCTCTAATTGCAGCTACGTATCCACCCGGACCGCTGCCTAAAACAATAACATCGTAATTCATATCTATTAAAAGAAATTTGCTTTTTAATTGTTTCGTAATGTTAATTTATAAGCTCCGGATAGGAGAGGGCTCTAAGAACAGATTCCCCCTGCGGCAATAGTTAAAACTAATGACACCATATAAATGGTTTGAGAATTTTTGATTCCCAATAATTGCCAAAACTAAAAAAAAAATGTCAATTCGGTTAGAGATTGTTGTCTTTGCTACATAAAGAATATAAAAATTACATTCACGATGTATTACACTACATAGCTTAGAATAGTTGAAAACCATTTTTGACATTATTTTAGTGTTAACATAAATTTAATGTGCTTTTGCTAAACAAATCTGTTGTTTTTTAATGATTATAGGAAAGGATTAACAAAGTATTGATAAAGTGAAAGTTATAAGGTGCTTAATCCTATGTTAATTGTTGAAAAGTTTTGCAGTAGTTAATAATTATTTAACATTGAATGTTAAATTGTGTTAAAATTTATTAATTACATTTGCAGCGATAAAATCAGTTGATCTTATTCATAAAAAACAAAACATTTAAAAAACAAAGTATGAACAAATCTTTACTTTTAAAATTTGTATTCATTGTTGTAGCTTTTGTAGGTTTCGCTTTCGCAGTAAATGCACAGGTAACCACATCTTCAATGACTGGTACAATTAAAGATGCAAAGGGAGCTTTGCCAGGTGCCAGCGTTAAAGCTACACACACACCAACGGGTACAGTTTACTCTGTATCAACCAACAACGACGGTCGTTTTACAATTGGCGGTATGCGTGTTGGCGGTCCCTACACAATTGAAGTTAGCTTCGTTGGTTACAGACCAGAAAAATTAACCGATGTTTCTTTAAAGTTAGGGGAGCCTTACCTTTTAAATTTAACCTTAGTTGATAATAGTTCTACCTTAGCTGAAGTTAAAGTTGTTGGGCAGAGCAGTAATTCCATTATGAACTCTAATAAGAGTGGTGCAAATACTGTTATTACTAGACAACAAATCCAAAATTTACCATCGATTACACGTAGCATTAATGATTTAACAAGGTTAACACCGCAAGGTTCGGGTACTCAAGGTGCTGTTGGTGGTGGTAACTACCGCTCAAACAACTTTACAGTTGATGGTGCTAACTTTAACAATCAGTTTGGTATTGGTCAGAACATTCCAGCAGGAGGATCTCCAATTTCAATCGATGCATTAGAGCAAATTTCGATAAATGTTACACCATATGATGTTCGTCAATCAGGTTTTACTGGCGGATCTGTTACTGCGGTAACTCGTTCTGGTACAAACACATTTTCTGGTAATGCATTTTATACAATGCGAGGAGATGACCAACAAGGAAGAAGAATTGGTGAAAGCTATAGAATTCCTTCAACTTCTATTCAAAAGTTAGATGAAAAAAAATATGGTTTTAGCTTAGGTGGACCAATCATTAAGGATAAATTATTTTTCTTCGTTAACTACGAAAAGAAACATACAATTGAACCTGGAAATAATAGAATTGCAGCTACTGCTAGTCAGCCATATGGTAGTTTAACTACTGTAGCGCCTGCAACGGCTGGTGATTTAGATAAATTAAAATCTTATCTAATTTCTAGATATGGATATGATCCAGGTGTTTATCAAGGATATTCAAATATCAGCGACAATGAAAAAATGTTTGCTCGTTTAGACTGGAATATTACTAAAAACCATCGTTTAAGTGTTCGTTACAATCAAGTAGAAAGTTCATCTCCTAGTTCTGCATCAACTTCAGTATCTGGATCGGGTGTAACTGGTAACTTGGGTTATGGAAATAATAGATCTGGAACAAATACTAATGCTGGATTAAATTTTTCTAATTCAAATTACTATCAAGCAGCAAATTTATATTCAGGTGTTGCTGAGTTAAACTCAAACTTTGGTAGTAAAGTTACTAACGTTTTACGTGCTACCTATTCTCACCAAAATGATCCTAGAACTTCAGATAGTTCTCCTTTCCCTTTAGTTGATATTTTAAATAATACTCAATCATCAACTTCGGCTGGTAGTGTTTTAACAACTTTTGGTTATGAACCATTTACTTATGGTAACTTAAGAGATGTAAAAGGTTACACTTACAGTGATGATTTGAGCTTAGCTTTAGGAAAACATAATATTACTTTAGGTTTACAAGCTGAATTTAGCACTACAAAAAATGGTTTCCAACGTTTTGGTACAGGGTTTTATACTTTTGCTTCTTATGATGATTTTTATAACAATGCAAGACCATTACAATATTCTGTAACTTATCCACTAACTGCTGATGGCTCTCAAGCTTATCCTAGCTTTAAATTTGCTCAGTATTCAGCTTATTTACAAGATGAGTTTACAATTTCTGATCGTTTAAAGGTAACTGCAGGTATCAGATTTGAACAAGCAACATATCCTAATGTTTCAGAAATTAAAACACATCCTCTAGTTGCTGCACAAACTTTTGCTAATGGAGAGCACATTGATACAGGTGTATTACCAGCTAATAAAATAACTTATTCTCCACGTTTCGGTTTTAACTGGGATGTAATGGGTGATCGCTCTTTACAAGTTAGAGGAGGTTCTGGTATCTTTACTGGTCGTGTTCCATTTGTTTGGATTGTTGGTCAGTCTGGCGATGCTGGTTTATTACAATATACTCAAGTTTATTCTGGTGCTAATACACCACTTTTTAATCCAAATATTGCACCTAACTTAACTACTGCAGCTCCTGCAGCGGGAACAAGTATCCCGGGTACAATCAGTGCTATGGCTCCTAACTTAAAATTTCCTCAAACTTGGAAATCAAGTTTAGCAGTTGATTTTAAATTACCAGGTGGTGTTGTGGCTACTTTGGAAGGTATTTATGGAAAAGATTTAAATGTTGCTGTTGGTAAAAATGTTAACTTAAAAGATCCAACTGCATTGAACATTCCAGGTTATCCTGATAACAGACCTTTCTATGGAAGTACTGTGAATTCAAGACAAGTTGTGAACATAAACAGTGCAGGTGCTCCTGTTGCAAACGGTACATCAGTATTAAACGTTACTCAAATGACCAATGCCAAAGGTGGTTATAACTGGCAGGCAACCGCTCAATTAACAAAACAATTCTCTAATGGTTTATCTGCAATGATTGCTTATACTAGATCAGACCAACGTAACTATGGAGATGGAAGTGGTGACCAATTATTAAACCTATGGTCTATCCCATTTACTTCAACAAATGCTAACAATCCAACATTAAGTTATTCAAGTAACCTAAATCCAGATCGCGTTGTTGCATCAGTATCTTACAAGAAAGAATATTTTGGCAATTTAGCTACTTCATTCTCATTGTTTTATTCAGGATCTCAACAAGGAAGATTCTCATATAGCTATAGTGCAGACTTTAACCGAGATGGACAGACAAATGATTTAATTTATATCCCTCGTGATGCATCTGAAATTAATTTTGTTGCTATTCCAGCTGGAACTACAGGATATGCTAGAGCTTACTCTGCTCAGGAGCAAAGTGATATTTTCATGAATTACATTAACAATGATAAATATTTAAGTGAGCATAAAGGACAGTATGCAGAGCGTAATGCGGCTACATCTCCTTGGAGAAATCAATTTGATTTGAGGTTAACTCAAGAAGTTTTCAAAAACTTTGGTAAGACTAAAAACTCTTTCCAATTTACTGTTGATATCTTTAACGTAGGTAACTTATTAAACCGCAAATGGGGTAACGTAAATTTTGTTAATAACTCAGCAATTTTAGTTCCTCAAAATGTTTCGGCAATTAGTGCTACAACAAAACCAACATTTAGATTAGCTAATGCACAAGGTGATATTGTAAGAGAAACGTTTGGTACTTCTCAAACAATCTCATCAACTTACTATATGCAATTTGGTGTTCGTTATAACTTTAACTAATTCATAATCTTAACCCGATCTGTTTTTTAACAGATCGGCTAGGAATTAAAATAAAAAAATATGAAAAAATTAATATCAAAACTTACGATTTTAGCAAGTATTGTTGTTTTATCAATGAGTGCTTGTAAAAAAGATCCTAATGCAGAAAAAGAGGTGACTGGTAAAGGTGCTACAACTTTTGAAATGGCTAAGGGATCTGCAATCACAGCAAATGGTTCTACAAGTACAAGTAATGTAACTATTGATGCTATTGTTGGTGAATCTATTGCAACTAACAAAGTGATTTCTAAAATAGAAGTAGCTACATTAAGAGGTACAACAAGTTCTTCTGCTAAGACTATAATCGGTACTTTTCCTAACGTGACTTTAGCTGCTTCTACTACAGCTACACCAGCTGTTTCTGCTATTGGTGCTTATGGTAATGCTTCAAATATTATTTGGGGATTAAGATTTACTTTTCCTTTAAGTAACTTTGTAGGCTTAACAAACCCTACTACTGGAAAAACAACAGGTTCTACTAGTATTATTTTTACTTTGAAAAATGCTGACGGAACAGTCATAGCTGAATATACTGCTACAACTGCTGAATATGGTTTGAAATTATCTAATTAAACAGAACTAATAATTTCATTAAAAAAGCAAGGCTAATTAGCCTTGCTTTTTTGTTTAACACTATTTTTTCTACAAAAATATATGTGTTTATATGTTTTGAGAAATCAAGTCCCTGATGTTCAGGAAAAAATGACTACTTACCACTTAAAAAACGGAGGGCAAGTTACTGTTTTTGTTAACTCTAGAAATGAATACATAGTTGGTTGTGATGTCATCTTATCTAAGCAGAAAATTGCCTATTAGAACATAATAAAGTAGAGAATACTAAAAAGTAAACACGGCATGCAATTGGTTTAATGCATGAGCAAACTAGGAGCGACCGTGATCAATATATTAATGTTAATTATTCAAACATCAATTCAAATTGGACATATCAGTATAATACATATGATGCGCAGGGTAGTTCTGGATCTGAAATTGGTGCTTTTGATTTTAATTCCATTATGTTATATCGTTCGTATGCCTCCGAGGCAAGTATTGGGGGCAATGGTACTCCACAAATGACGCGAAAAGATGGTTCAACTTGGAATGATAACTATTCTCTTTCTCAAGGAGATATTGAAGGGGTTAAATATCTATATGACCCAAAAATATATCTAAAAGTAACAGCAATTTATAATGAGAATGAATCGTATTCAAATATTAGCATGACAAATGAGGATGTTAGAGAGGTTTATGATGTATATGTTGACTTTTATAGTAACTCACAGTTTACAACGCCATTAAGTTTAACAACTCCTTTAGAGATTAAGATAATGTCAAATGGAGTTGTAAGTAAAGTTAAGATAGCTTCTGGTCAAAGTTCTGTATATCTTGGACAATCACTAGATGAATATAGTACGGAGTATGGAAAATATCGATATCATAATACTATTTCATTAGGTGTGGTTAAAGGGGTAGGCTACATTTTATCTTATTAATAATTTTAACAAAATAAGACCTCCTACGGTCTTATTTTGTTAAATTAATAGTGCAACCTATTACATCGCATTAAGAAAACTTAACTTATCCATCTTTAAATTTATCTCTTCTTCTGATAAATCAGTAACAAAATTTAGATTAACTAAATAAGACTGGCTTATTTGCAAGAACCGAAAATCATCCTTAAACATTTGTAGTACTTCGTTAAAATTAACATGAACAGTAATGCTTTGTGTCTCGGTAACGATTATTACTATATTATTTTTATTTTGAATTAGAATAATATCAGCCTTTAACAACCGATCAAAGCAACCCTTATTTTCTTTTTCAATAAATAAATTATCGTCAGCATGATTACAGTAAGGATATGCAAGTTGATGAATTGTTTTAATTAGCTTAAATTGGTTTATTGGCTTCAGCTTGTGCTGATCTGAGCTTAAATTGAATGCCTTTAAAGCAATCAGAATATCTGGCGTTACAAAAACAATGAATTTTACCTTATCTCTTAATCTTTTTAAAAGTTCTAGTCCGGAGAGTTCTTTCATATCTATATCCATAAATAGAAAATAAACATGATCACTTTCATTAATTTCGAAAAGAGCCTTTATTGGGCTTGTATAACTTTTAATAATCGTTAAAAAAGGATTGCACTCAATTAATGAAGTAAAATGGTTAACAGAACTTGGTTGGCTATTTATAATTACGCACTGAAGCTTTTTCATATAAAAATGTATTAATAGTTTGAGATCATTAAATCAAATTTTTGCTCACTCATTTATATCTTAATTATAAACTGAAATCATGAATAAGATTGGTTGTGCGATTGTATTTACCTAAATTGTATATTAATATGATTTTAAAATAAAACTATTGATACTAATATATTGGTTAAAAGTATACAAAAATATTTGAATAGCGGTTATTAATGACCGCAAAATTTTTAGATAATCTAAACACCTTGCCTAACTCAATAGTTATGTAAGAGAAATGGTTGCGAAAGACTATACACATATTCAAAAACAGTTTGGAGATAATCTTCAAAAAATTAGGCATAACAAAGGATTAAGCCTTCGTGCACTTGCTGCGAACTGTGATATTGACGACAGTAAAATTTCTAAAATTGAAAACGGAAAGTTTAATATCAAGCTATCTACGATAATTGAACTTGCCAAGGGATTAGATGTTAGCCCAAAAGATCTTCTTGATTTTTAGCTGGCTTGATTCTGAAACGGTTTAAAAATAATTCCTCCTGGCGAAACATAATACTTCATTTTAAGTTATATTACCGATAACGTTGGAAAATTATGGGATGGAATGCTGAAGTATATAATAAATTTAAGGAAGAGCGTTACGAGCCTTATTACGATCTACAATCTTTGATTGATGTTAAACCTGGTTTAAAAGTTATAGATCTTGGCTGCGGAACGGGGGAGTTAACCAAAAAGCTTTCTGAATATTTACCTGGGAGCCATATTTTAGGAATAGATTCATCTTCTGAAATGTTGAAAGCAGCTCAAGAATTTACAAACGATCGGGTTCTATTTGAAAAAATTGGCATACAAACTAAAATTGAGCAAAACCAACTATATGATTTAATATTTTCTAATGCTGCTTTACAGTGGTTAGACGATCATGAAACGCTGTTTCCGGCAATTATTAAGAAAGTTAAGCCTGGTGGACAGCTAGTTGTTCAAATTCCATCCAACCACGATCATTTCACACATCAAGCCTTAAGAGATTTAGCTTCTGCAGAACCTTATCAAACAGCACTTAAAGGTTGGGTAAGGTCTGTTTCAGTTTTAAAGATTGATGACTATTCGGAAATTTTTTATAATAATGGTTGTAAAAAAATGGTTGTTTTTGAAAAGGTTTATGCACACGTTTTACAAAATGCAGAAAGTGTTTTCAATTGGACCTCAGGCACTGCTTTAATTAGATATTTGGAGCGGTTACCAGAGCACTTGCAAGATAATTTTAAAGTGGATTATAGACTTAAATTAGAAAATAAATATAGCGATAGTCCAATTTTTTATCCTTTCAAACGCATCTTAATGTCAGGAGTTTTTTAAACAGAATGATTTTTCATCTATGGTTTTATAAATGATTAATTTTAGAAATTACTTTAATCTTTGAGAAACTATGAAAAATTATCTGTTTTTAGCTTTTGCAATTTTATTCGAAATTGTTGGAACAACAGCACTAAAATATTCTGAACAGTTTACCAAACTTATCTATAGTATTGCCACTATTTTAGCTTACGTTGCCGCATTTTATTTTTTAAGTTTAACGCTAAAAACAATCCCTGTTGGTATTGCATATGCAATTTGGTCAGGAGTAGGAATTGTATTAATTACTGTGATAGGGATTGTTGCCTTTAAACAAATTCCTGATTTGCCAGCAATTATTGGTTTAGTTTTAATTATTGCTGGCGTTGTTATTATCAATTTATTCTCTAAAACGGCATCTCATTAACTAAAAATAGATTTTAGACAGTAATTATAATGTCGTACTTATTTAAAAGCCCACTAATTCCTGATTGTGAAAATTTAGCTTTTTTGATTCTGTTTTCCTCAGGATCAATACTATAATTATAGGCCGTACGGAAATCTGCCTTCTCCAAAATTGTATTTTGAAACGTGGCTAGATTTAAGTCACAATAATCAAAAGTTGCTTCGCTTAAATCACATTCTGTAAAATCTACTTCATCTAATTTTGTGTTTGAAAAGGAAGTTTTCTTTAATTTAACTCTGTAAAAAGTAGAATGCGATAGAATACAGTGATTTGTTGTGATGGAAAAACCAAAATCATTACAATTTTCAAAGTGTAAACCCAGCATTTTGCAGTCTTTAAAAGTTACATCTCTAAAAGCTGTTTTATTTAGTTTAGCCAAACTCAGGTTGCATCCAATAAAATCACAATCTGTAAAGGTATTACCCGAAAGATCAACGTTGGAAAAATTACAGTTTAAAAAAGTGCAATGGTCGTATTGACCGTTCGAAAAAGGCGTTTGTGTGAAATCTAATTTGTCGAAAATTTGATCTTCTATATAGTCTTGCATAAAGTTAATCTCGGTAACGGAGGGATAAGAAAGTATGCCCGAATAAACGAGCATACTATAAAATTTATTTTACAGGAATTTCACGAAGTACATGAAGCAGATAGTTGTAAAACTTATCAACTGAAGCGATATTTACACGTTCATCTGGCGAATGAGCTCCACGGATGGTAGGTCCAAAAGAAATCATATCCATTTCAGGGAAATACGAGCCTAAAATACCGCATTCTAACCCTGCATGGCATGCACCTACATGCGGTGTATGCTCAAAATGATCGGGATATAATTTTAGCATTAATTTAAGAATGGCTGAATCTGCATCTGGTTTCCAGCCTGGATAATCTCCGTTTTGGACAATTTCACATCCGATATTTTCAAAAGCAGATTTAACGGCAATAGCAACATCTTCTTTTGTGCTTTCTACACTGCTTCTTTGAAGCGATTGCGTGATAAATTTACCTTCCTTAATACTTACTTTGGCCAAATTTGTTGATGCTTCTACCAAATTTTCAATATCAGGGCTCATCCTGAAAACACCGTTTGGCGCAGCATAAATTGCCCGTAAAATTTTAGGAAAATATTCAGGATCAACTATTAATAATGGCGTTTCTATCAAATTAGATTCAATTATTAAACCAGTTTCTATAGTTTTATTTTCTTCTTTAAGAATAGATGAAAATTCTTCAAAAGATTGTATAAAAGCATTTTTTTCGGTTTCTGGTAAGGTAATTACTGCAACCGATTCTCTAGGAATTGCATTGCGCAAACTACCTCCATCCAAGCTGGCAAGCTGAATATTAATGGTTTCTTTTACTTTATAAAGCAAACGGTTCATTAGTTTATTTGCATTTGCTCTGCCACGGTGAATATCCATACCAGAGTGGCCGCCCATTAAACCTTTAATTTTTATTTGAAATGCAATTGAGCCGCTTTCTACAGCAATTTCTTTATACTGTGCCTTCGTATTAGTATCCAATCCGCCAGCACAACCGATGGTTAATTCATCTTCTTCTTCAGTATCCAGATTTAAAAGAATTTTTCCGCTAAAATTGGTTGGATCTAATTGTTTTGCTCCTGTCATACCCGTTTCCTCATCGATGGTAAACATGGCTTCAATTGCTGGGTGTTCAATATCTTTTGAAGCCAGGACAGACATAATTGCGGCTACACCAATGCCATTATCTGCACCAAGCGTGGTCCCTTTGGCTTTAACCCATTCGCCATCTACATACATATCTATTCCCTGGGTTTCAAAATCAAAGATAGTATCACCATTTTTTTGGTGCACCATATCTAAATGTGATTGTAGTACAACCGTTTCGCGGTTCTCCATACCTGCTGTAGCGGGTTTTTTAATTACTACATTTCCAATGGAATCTTTTATTGTTTCAAGGCCTAAGCTTTTTCCGTAATTTAATACAAATTCAATAACACGTTCTTCTTTTTTAGATGCCCGTGGTACAGCATTTAAATTGGCGAAATTCTCCCATAATATTGCTGGAGATAAATCTTTTAATTCCATTTAGATATTGATTAAATATAATTGTTAAGATATTTTAAGCCGTAAAGTTACTATTTACCTTAACCTATATAGTGGAATTTTGAATCTTTTTAAAAGGAATTTTTGGAAAGGTTATAAACGAAAAAAGCGGTTAATGTATTTAACCGCTTTTCAACTTTTTATTGAGAATATATCTTAATTATATACAAAAGTTCCTTTTTCGCTGTTGATCGTTACTTGTTTTTGATCGCCTTTTTCTACACGACCAATAATTTTTGCATCTATGTTAAAGCTTTTAGATATCTGAATAATGTTTTCTGCAATCTCTTGAGGAACATATAATTCCATGCGGTGCCCCATATTAAAAACCTTGTACATTTCTTTCCAATCCGTACCAGATTCTTCTTGAATTAACTGAAACAGGGGAGGAACAGTAAATAAGTTATCCTTAATTACGTGGATATCATCATTAATAAAGTGTAAAACTTTGGTTTGAGCACCACCACTACAATGTACAATACCATCAATTTGGTTGCGGTACTGATCTAATATTTTCTTGATTACTGGTGCATATGTACGTGTAGGAGATAAAACCAATTTACCCGCAGTAATTTTACCAAAACCTTCAATCTCAATTTCGTCCGTTAATTTCTTTTTACCTGAAAATACTAAATCGAATGGAACAGCAGGATCAAAACTTTCTGGGTAAGCATTGGCTACAGATTTATCAAATACATCATGGCGGGCAGATGTTAAGCCGTTTGACCCCATACCACCGTTATATTCGGTTTCGTAAGTAGCCTGACCATAAGAAGCCAAAGCAACAATTACATTACCAGGTTTAATATTATCGTTACTAATAATGTCTTCGCGTTTTAAACGACAAGTTACTGTAGAATCCACAATAATTGTTCTCACTAAATCGCCTACATCGGCGGTTTCTCCACCTGTAGAATAAATTGAAATGCCCTGCTCGCGTAAGTCGGCTAAAATTTCTTCAGTTCCATTAATCACAGCAGCGATAACTTCTCCTGGAATTAAGTTTTTATTGCGGCCAATAGTTGATGATAAAAGGATATTATCAGTAGCGCCAACGCAGATTAAATCATCAAGATTCATAATAATGGCATCTTGTGCAATTCCTTTCCAAATGGAAATATCACCAGTTTCTTTCCAGTAAACATAAGCTAAAGACGATTTTGTGCCAGCACCATCAGCGTGCATAATATTGCAGTAATTTTCATCGCCACCCAAAATATCAGGAACGATTTTGCAAAATGCCTTAGGGAATATTCCTTTATCTATATTTTTGATGGCATTATGCACATCTTCTTTGGAGGCAGAAACCCCACGCTGATTGTACCTGTTATCACTCATGTTGGCGCAAAGATAAGGTTTTAAGGTGGAAGGTAAAAGGATGGAAGCCGAAAGGTTTAAGGAAATATCATGCTTTTTTACAGCTGAAAATCTTAGGCTAGCAAGCTAGTTTTGGCAATTATTAATACGTGTAATCGTTTACTGTGCTCCAAAAAACAAAAAGGGCGTAAAGTAAACCTTACGCCCTATATTTAAACCTGATGGTTTATATTATTTTAAGAATAATAACTCTCTGAATTTTGGTAAAGGCCAAACGCTATCGTCAACAATTTGCTCCAATTTATCAGCATGATAACGAATTGTATCGAAGTAAGTTTTAACTTTCTCATCGTAAGCGATTGCTTTTTCGCGAGTATCTTCGATTTTGTTGGTTACTTTACGTTCTTCTAACATGGCATCAATATTGGTTTTCACAATATTTAAGTGCTCTGCTAATTTGGTAACAATATCTAAAGAAACTTTGCTATCAACACCAATTTCTTTTAATCCTTTAACGTTTTCGATTAAGGTATTTTGGTAAGCAATTGCAGCAGGAATAATTGCCGTATTTGCTACTTCGCCCATTACACGTGCTTCAATTTGAAGTTTTTTATAGAAATTCTCTAACATGATTTCATGACGGGCATGGATTTCACGTTTGCTATAAACATTTGTAGCCGCAAATAAATCAGCAGATTTTTCTGATAAGTAAGCATCTAATGCTTTAGGGGTAGTTTTGATGTTTGATAAACCACGTACTGCAGCCTCATCTTCCCACTCCTGGCTATAACCATTTCCTTCAAAACGGATATTTTTAGATTCTTTGATGTATTTTTTAATTACAGTTAATAAAGCGATGTCTTTTTTATCACCTTTCTTAATTAATTTATCTACATCAGCTTTAAATTTAACCAACTGATCTGCCATAATTGCATTTAAGATCGTCATTGGTGCCGAAGAGTTTGCTGATGAACCTACAGCTCTTAACTCAAATTTATTACCTGTAAAGGCGAAAGGAGAAGTACGGTTACGGTCGGTATTATCCATCAAAATTTGAGGGATTTTAGGAATGCCTAACCATAATGCATTGTCTTCTTTAATTTTTTTGCTGATGCGTGAGTGTTCAATCTCATCTAATACATCATTCAATTGTGAGCCCAAGAAGATAGAGATAATTGCAGGTGGCGCTTCATTAGCTCCCAAACGGTGATCATTACTTACAGATGCAATACTTGCACGTAATAAATCAGCATGCTCGCTAACCGCTTTAATTGTATTTACAAAGAAAGCAAGGAACATTAAGTTGTTTTTTGGCGTTTTACCTGGAGCCAATAAATTTTTACCAGTATCTGTAATTAACGACCAGTTATTGTGTTTGCCTGATCCGTTAATACCTGCGTATGGTTTTTCGTGTAATAAAACACGGAAATGGTGACGACGAGCAACTTTTTCCATCAAATCCATCAATAATTGATTGTGATCGATAGCTAAGTTGATTTCTTCATAAATTGGAGCACATTCAAATTGAGAAGGTGCAACCTCGTTGTGACGGGTTTTTAATGGAATACCTAATTTTAAGGCTTCATTTTCGAAATCTACCATGTAGCTGAATACACGCTCAGGAATAGATCCGAAATAATGATCTTCTAATTGTTGGCCTTTAGCAGACATGTGTCCGAATAAAGCACGACCAGTTAAAGCTAAATCCGGGCGGGCATTAAATAACGATTCGTCTACTAAAAAATATTCTTGTTCAATACCTAAAGAGGCATTTACTTTGGTGATGCTTTTATCGAAATACTGGCAAACATCAACAGCAGCTTTATCTAATGCAGCTAATGCTTTTAATAATGGAGCTTTATAATCTAGTGCTTCGCCTGTATAAGACACAAAAACAGTAGGGATACAAAGCGTTTTGCCTGCTTTGCTTTCCATAATGAATGCTGGAGAAGAAGGATCCCATGCGGTATAACCACGAGCTTCAAAAGTGTTACGGATACCACCGTTAGGGAAACTTGATGCATCAGGCTCTTGCTGAACTAATGCACTACCTGCAAATTTCTCAATAGCACCATCGCCGCTTGGCTCAAAAAATGAGTCGTGCTTTTCTGCCGTAGTACCAGTTAATGGCTGAAACCAGTGTGTATAATGCGTTGCACCTGCACTCATTGCCCAAGCTTTCATAGCCGTAGCAATCTGATTAGCGTCGTCAGAATTGATTAATTCACCTTGATTGATCGATGAAATTAATTTTTCATACACGTCTTTAGATAAGAAATCTCTCATTTTTCTCTTATCAAATACATTAGAGCCAAAAAAGTCAGAAATTTTTGCTGCTGGTGATTTAACTTCTGGTGAAATTCTGTTTTGAGCCTCTTTTAATGCGATGGTTCTTAAGCTTTTCATTAATTTGTTATGTTTTTTTGTCAAAAATACTATATTTTATTAATTTTTATAAGGTAAAATGTTAAAAATCATCAATTTTATGGAAAATGAAATTAAAAAATGTTTTTCAAATGAAAAATTTCATTTTTTGTAAATAAATAGTTTTTTTTAAAGTTTTATGGAATTGATGATTTGCCTGCATCATGGTATAAAACTTAAATACTATGTTCAATTCATCTTTTAACGTATACAAAACCGAGTGGCTCGATCTTGTATTTTCAAACAGAAACAAAAGTTATGGTGCTTACGAATTGAGATCAAATTCTTCGAAGATCATGACGAAATCTTTAATCGTTGCTGGTGGTCTTTTCATTCTGCTTTTCTTTTCGCCGATGATTTACAACAAGCTTTTCCCGAAAGTGGTTGAAACGCCATATGTAGCAAAAGTGGTTGATCTTTCTAACGTGATTCATGATAATATTAAAAAGGAAGAACCAAAGAAGGAGGAACTGAAAAAAACTGAGCCTGAACAACAAAAGGTTAAAACGGTAAAAATGGTTTCGAATATAGTGGTTACTAAAGATCCGGTAACGGAAGAGCCGCCAACCATGAAAGAGTTGGAGAACGCCGTTGCGAGCAACAAAACTCAGGAAGGTGAAATTAAACCCAATTTAGTTTTAAGTGAAACAAAGGAGAAAAGTGATGGTAATGGTACAGGAAAGGAAGTTGCTACTGGGGATGGAAATGCGATTTTAGATCCTACGGGGGTGGATGAATATCCAGAATTTGCGGGTGGCATGAATGCTTGGTCGAAATACATTCAACGTAATTTAAGGTATCCATACCAAGCGCAAGAAGATAATATTCAGGGAAAAGTTTTCATCAGCTTTGTTGTTGAAAAGGATGGATCGATAACTGATGTTAAAGTGGTAAGGGGGATTGGTTATGGTTGTGATGAGGAAGCTGTAAAAGTGATTAAGAAATCACCATTATGGAAAGCAGGAAAAAATAAAGGTATGCCGGTAAGGGTACGTTATAATATGCCTATAAACTTTACTATTTCTAATTAGATATTCAATTAGCGCTCAGTGTAGGGGATGTTGAAGAGTTCCGGGGAAACCCGGACTTTTTTGTTTAGTGAAAACTGAATTAAATCAAAAAGGCAGATGTTTTTTAATTCATCTGCCTTCTATATTATATAAGGTTAAGCTTATTTTTTATTTTCAACCCATTTTCTGGCGTTTACAAAAGCTTCCATCCACGGCGAAACTTCATCTTTACGGCCTTTTGGATAATTTGCCCAATGCCATTGGAATAAAGAACGCTCAATGTGTGGCATCATCACCAGGTGGCGGCCAGTTGTATCACACATCATGGCGGTGTTATAATCAGATCCATTAGGGCTTGCCGGATAGCTTTCGTAAGCGTATTTAGCTACAATGCTATATTTATCTTCGCTATAAGGCAAGCTGAAACGACCTTCGCCATGCGATACCCAAACACCTAAAGTATTGCCTGCTAAAGTAGAAAGCATTACTGAATTGTTTTCTGCAATGGTTAAAGAGGTAAAAATACTTTCGTGCTTATGGCTTTCGTTATGCAGCATTTTTGGTTTTTCTTCATGGTCTTTATTAATTAAACCAAGTTCAACAAAAAGCTGGCAACCATTACAAACACCAACAGAAAGTGTATCAGGACGGGCGAAGAAGTTTTCTAAAGCAACTTTAGCTTTCTCATTAAACATAAATGCGCCAGCCCAGCCTTTAGCCGATCCTAAAACATCAGAGTTTGAGAAACCACCTACAGCACCAATAAACTGAATATCTTCTAGTGTTTCTCTGCCCGAAATTAAATCGGTCATGTGTACATCTTTCACATCAAAACCTGCAAGATACATTGCGTTTGCCAATTCACGTTCTGAGTTACTACCTTTTTCACGTAATACAGCTGCTTTTGGTCTTGGTTTGCTCCCGTCAATTACTGGTTTTTTACCATCAAACTGAGTAGGGAAAGTGTAATTTAAGGGTTGGTTTTTATAATTATCAAAACGTTCTTTAGCTTTTACAGCACCGCTTTGTTTTTGATCTAATAAATAAGAAGTTTTAAACCAAACATCACGCAAATGATCGATGTCAAAACTTAAGTTATCTGTTTGATTTTTTAATTCCAGTTTTGAATTAGCATTTACTTCACCAATTTTATGGTAAGCAACACCATTGCTTTCTAAAACCGCTTCAACTGAAGCATCAGCCTGAAAAACTACTGCAATATTTTCAGCGAAAAGCAATTTAATAATATCTTGCTCTGCTAGTGAAGAAAGATCGATTTTTGCGCCTAAATCACGATCAGCAAAACACATTTCTAATAAAGTAGTAATTAAACCACCGCTACCAACATCATGTCCGGCCTGGATTTTATCGTCTTTAATTAATTGTTGTAAAGTATTAAAAGCAGTTTTAAAGTTATCGGCATTCTTAATATCAGGAGTTTCAGTACCAATTCTATTTAAAATTTGGGCGAAAGATGACCCACCAAGCTTGTATGCATCATTAGAAAGGTTGATGTAGTAAATAGAACCACCATCTTTTTGAAGCACAGGCTCTACCACTTTTGTAATATCATTACAATTACCGCCAGCAGAAATGATTACGGTACCTGGCGCAATTACATCACCATCTTTGTATTTCTGTTTCATTGAAAGTGAATCTTTTCCGGTTGGAATATTGATTCCTAAATCAATGGCGAAATCTGAACACGCTTTAACAGCTGCGTATAAGCGGGCATCTTCACCTTCATTTTTGCATGCCCACATCCAGTTGGCAGAAAGTGAAACACTTTTTAAACCATCTTTTAATGGTGCCCAAACGATGTTTGAAAGAGATTCTGCAATAGCATTTCGGCTACCAGCAGCAGGATCAATCAAGGCAGAAAGTGGTGCATGGCCAACTGAAGTGGCAATACCTTCTTTACCCTGAAAATCTAAAGCCATTACACCGCAGTTGTTTAAAGGCAATTGTAATGGGCCAGCATTTTGTTGCTTAGCAACTCGGCCACCCACGCAACGATCTACTTTATTTGTTAACCAATCTTTAGCAGCAACCGCTTCTAACTGTAAAACTTGTTCTAAATATTCGTTAACTTTTGCTGTATCGTAAGTAACAGGTTGATATTGACGATCAACTGTTTTATCTTCCATTATAATTTTAGGTGAGCTGCCGAACATATCTTTCAATTCTAAATCCATTGGTTTAGCGCCAGTGGTTGCAGATTCGAAAGTAAAACGATGATCGCCAGTTACTTTACCTACAGTGTACATTGGAGAACGTTCGCGATCTGCAATTTTCTGTAAAGTGTTAATATGCTCATCACTAATTACCAATCCCATACGTTCCTGAGATTCGTTACCAATAATTTCTTTAGCCGAAAGGGTAGGATCGCCTACAGGAAGTTTATCTAAGTTAATTTTGCCGCCAGTTTCTTCAACTAACTCAGAAAGACAGTTTAAGTGACCGCCAGCGCCATGATCGTGAATAGAAACGATTGTATTATGATCGCTTTCTACCATACCACGAACAGCATTTGCTGCTCTTTTTTGCATTTCGGGGTTTGAACGTTGAATGGCATTTAATTCGATGCCACTACCATGCGCACCCGTATCAGCTGATGAAACTGCTGCTCCACCCATACCAATGCGGTAGTTTTCGCCACCTAATACTACAATATTATCTCCGGTAGCTGGTTTTTGTTTTTTAGCCTGACTTGCTTTACCATATCCAACACCACCTGCAAGCATAATTACTTTATCAAAGCCTAATTTGCGTGAGTTTTCTTCATGTTCGAAAGTTAAAACTGAGCCAGTAATTAAGGGTTGTCCAAATTTATTTCCAAAATCTGTAGCACCGTTTGAAGCTTTAATTAAGATATCCATTGGTGTTTGGTACAGCCACTGTCTTTCTTCAACACCTTTTTCCCAAGGGCGATTTTCCTCCAAACGAGAAAGCGCAGTCATATAAACCGCAGTTCCAGCTAAAGGTAAAGAGCCTTGTCCGCCAGCCAAACGATCTCTAATTTCGCCACCAGAACCGGTAGCAGCACCATTAAAAGGCTCAACAGTTGTTGGGAAATTATGTGTTTCTGCTTTTAATGAAATTACAGATTCAAAATCGCTTAAAGTGTAGTAATCAGGTTCATCTGCACGTTTTGGTGCAAATTGCTGCACTTTTGGTCCTTTAATAAAAGCTACATTATCTTTGTAGGCCGAAACAATATCGTTAGGATTTTCTTCAGATGTTTTGCGAATTAGCTTAAATAAAGAAGTTGGCTGCTCTACTCCATCAATTACAAAAGTACCGTTAAAGATTTTATGACGGCAGTGTTCTGAATTTACTTGAGAGAAACCAAATACTTCCGAATCGGTTAAAGCACGACCTAAATTTTTAGAAAGATTATTCAAATAATCTACTTCCTCATCACTTAAAGAAAGCCCTTCTTGTTTATTGTAAGTTGCAATATCTGTTATTTCTAATATTGGCTCAGGTTTTATGTTAATGGTAAAAGTATCCTGATCCAGTTTATTGTATTTCTGAGAAAGCATAGGATCAAAATCCTTAAAATCTTCTTTCACAATTTGAAACTCTTCAATTCTGATAATGCCTTGCATATCCATATTTTGAGTGATTTCTACAGCGTTTGTACTCCATGGAGTAATCATTGCTGCACGGGGACCGACAAAGAAATCAGTTAAAACTGTTTCGTTTTGCTTTTTAGCTCCGCCGAATAACCATTCTAATTTAGTAATATCAACAGTGGACAGCGCTTGTTCTGTTTGTACAACAAAAACCGCGTTGGATTGGCTTAAGAAGAAATGAATCATGCTTTTTTTTTGAAGCTGCAAATTTAGCTTTTTTAAATTAAATGAGTGAAGGAATGAATTAGAGAATTTTGAATGGCAAGAAGATTACAAAGAATTTGATTAACTGAAAGGGATATTTTGCAACTTTGCTTGTATAATTTATACATTTTATCATTCATTCAATAATTCAGTCATTCTTTCATTCGATTATTAAATATGTTTAACAGAATCCATCATATTGCTATAATTTGTGCAGATTACGAAAAATCGAAAGATTTCTACGTAAATAAACTTGGTTTTGAGATTTTGGCAGAAGTTTATAGAGCAGAGCGTAAATCGTATAAATTAGATTTAGCTGTTAATGGTGTTTATCAAATTGAACTTTTTTCGTTTGAAAATCCACCAGCCCGTCCATCAAGGCCAGAAGCACAAGGCTTAAGGCATTTGGCTTTTGAGGTGGATAATATAGAAGTGGAAATCGGTCGTTTGGCAACTCATGGAATTACAACAGAATCTATTCGTATTGATGAATTTACGGGAAAAAGATTTACCTTTTTTAATGATCCTGATGGCTTACCGTTAGAGCTTTACGAGGTTTAATTTATGAGTAGTATTTTTAAATTCAAGCAATTCGAAATAGACCAAACAGGTTGCGCTATGAAAGTAAATACCGATGGTGTTTTGCTTGGTGCGATGGTTAATCATCACACTCCAATGCGTATTTTAGATATTGGAACTGGTACTGGAGTAATTGCTTTAATGCTTGCGCAACGTTTTCCGGGTGCAATTATTCATGCTATAGAAATAGATCAACAAGCATCCGAAACAGCAAAGAAGAATTTTCAGTTTTCAGTTTTCAATGATAGGTTATCAGTTGAAAATGTAGCGTTAGAACAATATAATAGTGTTGAACGCTTTGATTTAATTGTTTCTAATCCACCTTTTTTTGTAAATGATTTAAAAAATGATGAGCATAGAAAAGGAATAGCCAGGCATGCCGGCGTTGATTTTTTTGAAATGATGGTCAAAAAATCTGCTGAGCTTTTAAGCGAAAATGGTAAGATTTGGTTAATTCTTCCTGTTAAACAAGCAAATGATGTAATTGCTAAGGCTTCAGAATTTGGCTTGTCGCTTTGCGATAGAATTAATTTGCATTCAGATAAAACTAAGCCAACCTTTAGACAGATAATTTGTCTTAGTAATAGTAAAATGCCATTAAAAGAAACAGATTTTTACATCTACGAAGCGTTAAAACAAAATACACAAGAGTATAAAATTTTACTTAAAGATTTTTTTCTGGCTTTTTAATTTAGTGCTTTTCTTTATTTAAGTGAATATTAATATTATCAGATTATCATTTGTAATTTAGGCGGATACTATCATCTCAACTAAATTAAAATGAAAAGCCCACTTAGTGCCCTCTTATTATGCTTATTAGCATTATCTTCTATCGCACAATCAAAAAAAACATCTGATCCTTTAGCCGGCATTGATACTTTATTTAATAGGATATTGAAAGATCAACAAGTTGCTGGTTTTGCTGTGGCGGTTGTAAAAGGCGATCAGGTAATATATAGCAAAGGTTTTGGTTACCGCGATCTTGAAAATAAAAAACCAGTTACACCCAACACGCTTTTCGCTATAGGATCTAGCAGTAAGGCTTTTACTGCATCTTTAATGGGTTTATTGCAAAAAGAAGGTAAGTTGTCTCTTGATGGAAATGCCGTTTCTTATTTGCCTCAATTACGTTTTTATAACGATAATATGAATAATCAAATTACGGTGCGAGATATGATGTGCCATCGTACTGGCCTTTCTCGTTATGATTTATCCTGGTTTGTTTTTAATACTTCCAATCGCGATAGCATAATACAACGTGTGCGCTATATGGAACCAACTGCTGGCGTTCGTGAAAAATGGCAATACAACAATTTTATGTTTTTAGCACAGGGCATGATTGCCGAAAAGCTTACAGGTAAAACCTGGGAGCAAAATATTAAGGAACGATTTTTTGATCCGCTAGAAATGAAACGTTCTAATACTAATGTGTTTGAAATGGAAAAAGATGCCGATGCTTCTTTACCCTACACCGTTAATAGTAAAGAAGCTATTGAAAAGGTTGATTATTATAATATTGATGGAATGGGGCCAGCGGGCAGCATAAATAGTAGCGTTGAAGATATGACGCATTGGTTAAAAGTTTGGATAAGCGGTGGTAAATATAAAGAGAAAGAGATTTTGCCGGTTTCTTATATCGGAGAAGCAGCAAGTTCGCAAATGGTGATTAGTAGCGGGTTGCCTCAAGAGGATAAGGATATTTATTTCTCAAATTACGGTTTAGGCTGGATGCTTAATTCTTACCGCGGGCATTATATGGTTGAGCATGGAGGTAATATTAATGGTTTTTCTGCAAGTGTATCTTTTTTTCCTACAGATAAAATTGGTATTGTTGTTTTAACGAATCAAAACGGGTCTAAGGTTCCAGAAATTGTTTACAGCAGCATTGCAGATAGAGTGCTTGGATTGAAAAATATAGATTGGAATGGTCGGATAAAAAGAGAGAAAGCTGAAGCAAAAGAAAGAGCAAAGGCTGCAAAAAAAGAAACAGAAAGTAAGCATGTTTTAAATACCAAGCCTTCGCATCCTTTAAAAGATTATGATGGACTATTCGATAATCCTGCATACGGCGCTATAAATGTAGTTTTTAAAAATGATTCGCTTTTCGCAACCATGGGAAAAGAACGTCTTTTACTAAGGCATTACCATTATGATGTGTTTAGCATTAGCGGAATAGATAAAGATGGAAAAATTGATACAGCGGTAAGCGATTTACGTTTTAATTTTGTTAGCGGACCAGATGGTAAAATTGAAAATATTAATATTCCACTTGAACCTGGCATGAAACCAGTAGCATTTGCATCTAAAGCAAGATTGGTAAATTTGGATGAAAAGGCTTTGCAAAAATATGTTGGCGATTATGATAATGGTACTAAGATATATTTGAAGGGACAAACCTTATTTCTTTATGTGCCGGGACAACCCGAATACGAAACAATTTCTGTTGGGAATGACACTTTTAACTTTAAAAAACTTAAAGGTTATAGTATTAAGTTTGAAGTAAAGGATGGAGATGCAAAGGCTTTATCTGTTTCGTTTATACAGCCCAATGGAATATTTAAAATGGTAAGAAAAAACTAGAAATATTATTATTCTTTGAAAAAAATAGGACTTATATCAGATACCCACGGTTATTTGGATGATGCGGTATTTAAACACTTTGAAGCATGTGATGAAATTTGGCATGCAGGTGATTTTGGGCCCGAAGTGGCTGAGCCTTTAGCAGCTTTTAAGCCTTTAAGAGGTGTTTATGGTAATATAGATGATAAAATAATTAGAGCCGAATTTCCTGAACACAATAGGTTTATGTGTGAAAGTGTAGATGTTTGGATGACTCATATTGGCGGTTACCCAGGTCGGTATTCTACATTGGTAAAACCAGAAATTTACACTAAGCCGCCAAAATTATTTATAACCGGGCATTCACATATTTTAAAGGTAATGTTCGACGAAAAGATCAAATGTTTACATATAAACCCCGGTGCAGCCGGAAAACATGGCTGGCATAAAGTTAGAACCTTAATTCGTTTTTGCATATCTGATGAAAATATTCATACCTTAGAGGTCATAGAATTATCGGGTAGATAATGTAAAAAGTACACTAAGTATGGTTTGTGGCGTTAAAACACTAGGACAGTTTATTATTGAGAAACAAAGTGATTTTCCTTATGCAAAAGGAGAGCTTTCAAGATTGTTAAGAGACATTGGTATTGCAGCAAAAATTGTAAACCGGGAGGTAAATAAAGCCGGATTGGTTGATATTTTAGGTGATGTAGGTACCACAAATATACAAGGAGAGGAGCAAAAGAAGCTTGATGTTTATGCAAATGAGCAATTTATTGCCGCATTAACCAGCGGTGGTGAGTGTTGTATTGTAGCAACTGAAGAGGAAGATGAAATTATCCATATCGAATCTCCAGTTTCTCAAAATGCTAAATATATTGTTTGCATTGATCCACTTGATGGCTCATCTAATACAGATGTAAACGTTGCCGTAGGAACAATTTTCTCCATTTTTCGCCGTAAATCTACGGATGGTAAAGCAACCATTAATGATGTTTTGCAAAAAGGAACAGAACAAGTTGCTGCGGGCTATATTATTTATGGTTCATCAACTATGTTGGTTTATACTACAGGAAAAGGTGTTAATGGCTTTACTTTAGATCCTTCTATCGGCGAGTTTTGTTTATCTCACCCTCAAATGAAAATTCCAGATACGGGGTATATTTATTCTGTTAACGAAGGGAACTATGTGCATTTCCCTGATGGCGTAAAAAAATACATTAAATATTGCCAAGTGGAAGATGAGGCAACAAAAAGGCCTTATACTTCAAGATACATTGGCTCAATGGTTGGCGATATTCACCGCAACTTAATTAAGGGAGGAATTTATATTTATCCAACTACTTCCCGATCACCAAAAGGAAAATTAAGATTGTTGTATGAATGTAACCCAATGTCGTTCATTATTGAACAGGCAGGAGGGAAGGCAACAACAGGTTTTGAAAGGATTTTAGATGTTGAGCCTACAGAATTGCATCAAAGGGTGCCAATTTTTATTGGCTCAAAAAATATGGTAAATAAAGCTGAAGAAATGATGGCTATTTATACAAATCCAAGCGAATTAAATACGGATAAGGTAGAAGCAAAGCTTGAAAATCTGGGTATTGTTGGTGGAATTGATTAAGGGAATTTAATTCTTTGAGCATTTGCTTTATGTAGATGCTCAAAGAGTTTTAAGTTTAATTAAAGCAAGTTTGCTTTGCTTCGCTCTACTTCAAAAAAGTTGTCGATAGCTAAATTCTGCTTATCATGAGAGGCTGCTACAGCCAAACGATCGCAACGTTCGTTTTCAGGGTGATCGTTATGACCTTTAATCCAGGTAAATTTTACTTTGTGTAACTTATACAATTCCAAGAAACGCATCCAAAGATCCTTATTCTTTTTATCTTTAAAGCCTTTGGTTACCCATCCAAATACCCATTTCTTTTCAACCGCATCTACTACATATTTAGAATCTGAGTACACCATCACTTCCTGATTTAAGCTTTTTAAAGCCTCTAAACCTTTAATAACTGCTAATAACTCCATGCGATTATTAGTTGTCATTCTAAAACCACCACTTAATTCTTTATAATGCTTTCCTGCCCTTAAAATAGTGCCATAACCACCTGGTCCGGGGTTACCACTAGCTGCTCCATCGGTATAAATTTCAATCATAAACGTTGCAAATCTAAGTTTTTAGGTTCGTAATAGCAGTTTTAAAGTGCTTTTTATAAAAAAGTTAAAATTCAAATAATTGAAATATAAGGAATTAAAAAATAGTTGCTTCTAAAAGCATATTTTTTTTTGCAGGAAATATTAAAAGTTGTACTTTTGTGACATCAAAAAAACGGTGGCTGTAGCTCAGTTGGTTAGAGTATTGGTTTGTGGTGCCGAGGGTCGTGGGTTCGAGCCCCATCAGCCACCCGTAACAGGGCAAAAGATTTTTAATAATCTTTTGCCCTTTTTTATTGCTCTGTAATTTCTTGTTTATCAGAAAGAAACGTTGAACCGTTTCGGTTACTAAAGCGGTTCGATATCGGTCTCCATTGTATTCCATTTTTTCGGGAAATAAGCAACTTATCAGGTATCTTTTCCCTTCTACACTCGAATTCTCATAAAATAAATCTAGATTGAGTAAATTATTTATTGCCCGCTCAGCGATCGGTCTGACATTTAAAATGGCTTTGTTCTTTGTGTTGAGATCTTAGCTTTTCTGCAATTAACGATTGTGATTTCATCGCTCCTCATGCGAGAGGATTTTAGTAATTGGAATCAAATGAGAAACGAGCTGATATGGAAATGTTATTAGCCGTTTGTACCCCAATCCAAATAGGAATACATGAATACCTTAATACCAGAAAACGGTATAGTATAGTTTACTTCCTTAAAATTGGCCACTCTCTGGGTCAAACAATAAGCAGTTTTTGTACAAAAACAAACCATTTCTGTACAAAAACGAACCCACTTCAGCAAGCTTTATATTTAGTTTTGAAACGACCAAATATAATATCAGCTATGAAAAGTAATCAACCCACCATTTCATCAAACGATCATCCCCGTCGGTTTTTTCAATCGCAAATGATGCATGGCTTTTATAAAAAGCATAGCATTAAAAATTACTTGATGATAATGGCTTATCGTAGCTTTTAGATGGTAAATAATAAATTGAGACTTCTAACTTCCTTTCTTGTTTTTATTTCTTTATTCGTTTATCGTCAGGATAATATTCATATCAATATGAAATTCTGCAATAGCTGTTATACCAAATGCTTTTAAATAGCCTAAAAATAAACCAGATATCGCATCTATGAATTTAAATAAAATACTATTTATTGTACTGATTTTGCTTACTCAATGCCATTCTAAGCTTTTTGCGCAAGATATTATGGCAAATGTTTATGGTAGAAATATTCAATCTCTCAATGGAAAGTGGAATGCCATTATAGATCAGTACGATCAGGGAAGAAAAAATAAAATATTTCTTAATAAAAAACCCGAGGGTAAAACAGATTTCTACGAATATTCATTTGATAATGGTTTAAGATTAAATGTGCCTTCCGACTGGAACAGTCAATTGCCGGAACTAAAATATTACGAAGGTACAGTTTGGTCTGCACGACATTTTGACGTGAAGAAAGACAATAAAAAACGACTGTTTCTATATTTTGGTGCCGTAAGTTATCGATGCACCGTTTATCTAAATGGTGAGGAAATAGCACAGCATGAGGGCGGTTTCACTCCATTTCAGGTAGAGGTGACGGATATGGTTAAAGAATCAGATAATTTCTTGGCTGTTGAAGTAAATAATACGCGGACAGTTGATGCGATTCCTGCCAAATCTTTCGATTGGTGGAATTACGGTGGGATAACTCGTGATGTGATGCTGGTTTCTACACCTCAAATCTTTATCAAAGACTATTTTATTCAATTAGATAAGCATAAATCCAATCAAATCAATATTCTGGTTACACTTTCTAACCAAATTGCCAATACTCAAATTTTGGTCGAAATTCCTGAACTAAATCTCAAACAGAAATTGATTACCGATGAAAATGGAGTCGCCAAAACTTCTGTAAAAAATATCGAGAAACTACAACGCTGGTCGCCAGCTGAACCAAAACTTTACAAAGTCTTTGTTTCTACACAAAACGATCATGTAGAAGAAATGATTGGTTTCCGAAATCTTGTGGTTAGAGGAACAGATATTTTCCTCAACGATAAGCCAATCTTTTTAAAATCCATCAGTTTTCACGAAGAAATACCACAAAGGATGGGGCGGGCATTTTCTTTAACCGATGCTGTAATGCTCTTGTCGGAGGCTAAAGCTTTGGGCTGCAACATGATTCGTTTAGCTCATTATCCGCAAAATGAATATACGGTACGTATGGCTGAGCAGATGGGTTTCCTATTATGGGAAGAAATTCCTATTTGGCAAGGGATAGATTTTGAGAATAAAAATACCAGGCTCAAGGCGGGGGCAATGATTAAGGAAATGGTGATGCGGGATAAAAACCGTTGTGCCCTAGGTTTTTGGGGAGTAGCGAATGAAACGCAGCCTTCTGAGCCTAGAAATGAGTTTTTACGATACCTGATTAAGTGCTGTAAAGAGATAGACAGTACCAGGTTAATGACGGCAGCTTTCGATTTGGTCAAATTTGATCGCGATAAACAGGTTTTCGTGATGGATGATCCATTTATAAAAGAATTAGATGTGGTTGCCATCAACAAATATATGGGCTGGTATCACCAATGGCTAGTTGCCCCGGATAAGGCAGTTTGGGATGTGGGCAAAAATCAGCCTTTGATTATCTCTGAGTTTGGAGGCGAGGCGTTATATGGAAAAACCGGCGAGGCAGATGTAGCAAGCTCGTGGAGTGAAGATTACCAGGCTAAATTATATCAGGATAATATCGAAATGTTCAAACATATCCCAAATCTACGAGGGGTTTCTCCCTGGGTATTGTTCGATTTTCGTTCGCCATTTCGCTTTCACCCAATCAATCAGGATGGGTGGAACCGAAAAGGACTTGTTTCAGATCAGGGTTTTAGAAAGAAAGCATGGTATATCATGAACAGCTATTTCAAAAATATCAACTGACAAAAAATGAGTGAATATTTTGTAATTCTATTGATTAGAGGGGTTATCTGAACTGCAAGAAGAATGAAATTATTGTTTTCGAAATGATAAAGTATAGCACAAAAAATAATTAAAATAATTAATCAATCAATATTTCACGAAGCAAAATTAACCAAATGAATAAAAAAATAACTTATCTAATAGTTCTTATATGTATGGGCAATATTTTATTTGCACAAACAAATAAGCAAAATTTTTTATATAAAGATGCCAAAAAGCCTATTGAGGATCGCATAGCTGATTTATTAGCCCGCATGACCTTAGAAGAAAAGGTAATGCAATTGAATCAATACACACTGGGTAGGAACGACAATGCCAATAATATGGCCGATCCTATTAATGATATTCCAGCCGAAGTTGGTTCCTTAATCTATTTCAGTAGCAATGCTGAACTGCGTAACCGCGTACAGCGCAAAGCCATGGAAAACAGTCGCCTTGGCATACCCATCATATTTGGTTATGATGTTATTCATGGTTTCCGAACCATTTATCCGATTTCTCTGGCCCAGGCTTGTTCCTGGAATCCTGATTTGGTAAAACAAGCAACGGCTGTAGCGGCTCAAGAATCCAGAATGTCTGGCATAGACTGGACTTTTTCTCCAATGATTGATGTTGCACGTGATGGCCGCTGGGGTCGTGTAGCAGAAGGATATGGCGAAGATCCATACACGAATGGTGTATTTGCCGCCGCATCTGTTAAAGGCTACCAGGGCACCAACCTTGCAAGCCCGGTTAACGTGGCTGCCTGCTTAAAACATTATGTTGGATACGGCGCATCGGAGGGAGGACGAGATTATGTATACACGGAAATTTCAAACCAAACTCTTTGGGATACCTATATGCCTCCCTATGAAGAAGGCGTAAAAGCTGGTGCAGCTACGCTGATGAGTTCTTTTAACAATATCAGTGGTACGCCAAGTACAGCCAACAAATATCTGTTGCGCGATATTTTAAAGGAGCGGTGGAAACATGATGGTTTTGTGGTTTCAGATTGGGGAGCGATAGAACAACTCAGACCGCAAGGAATAGCGAAAGACAAAAAAGAAGCTGCAATGAAAGCTTTTAATGCAGGTGTGGAAATGGATATGATGAACCAGAGCTATAATAAATATTTAGGTGATTTGGTAAAGGAAGGAAAAGTAACCACTGCATTGCTAGATGATGCAGTAAAACGTGTGCTGAGGATAAAATTTCGCCTGGGACTTTTTGACCAGCCCTATACACCAAACAGCACCGAAAAGGAACGGTTTCTTTTACCGAAAAGTTTAGCGATTGCAGAACGCCTGGCGCAGGAATCAGTTGTGTTGCTTAAAAATGACCACAAAACTTTACCTCTATCTTCAGCTACAAAAAAGATAGCTGTAATTGGCCCGATGGCGGGTAGTAAATGGCATTTATTGGGTTCGTGGAGTGCGCAGGGAAATGCTGATGATGCTACCACGGTTTTTGAGGCGTTAAAAGCAGAGTTTGGAAAAACAGCAGAGGTTGTAAGCGCTGCCGGTTGTGATTTTGATGGAAATGATAGATCTGGCTTTGAAGAGGCCAAAAAAATAGCTTCCAGTGCTGATGCAATAGTAATTTGTTTGGGCGAGAAAGCACAATGGAGTGGCGAAAACGCATCCCGATCTACACTTGCCCTACCTCAAATTCAAGAAGGGCTTTTAATGGAGCTTAAAAAAACCGGAAAACCTATTATTCTATTGCTTTCAAGCGGTCGTCCGCTGGAATTAAATAGGTTAGAGCCTTTATGTGATGCGATTTTAACCATGTGGCAACCCGGAACCCCTGGCGGAAAGGCTGCTGCTGCGGTGATTTCGGGCAAGGTAAATCCTTCAGGCAAATTAGCCATGACTTTCCCTTTTGCCACAGGCCAAATCCCAATTTATTATAATCATCGTCAAAGTGCCAGACCAAACCAGGGTAAATACCAGGATATTCCAAGTAAGCCTTTGTACGATTTCGGCTATGGATTGAGTTATACCACCTTTGAATATGGCGAACTGAAAGCCTCTGCTCAAAAAGTTAAAACTGATGGAATTTTAACCATAGAAATGGCAGTAAAAAACACTGGTGATATGGACGGTTTGGAAACCGTTCATTGGTTCATATCCGATCCAGTAAGTAGCATTTCCCGTCCGGTTAAAGAACTTAAATATTTTCAAAAACAGTTGATAAAAAAAGGAGAAACCAAAATTTTCCGTTTTGATATTGATGTTAAAAAAGACTTCGGTTTTGTTAACGGTGAGGGAGCGAAGTTTATTGAAGCAGGAGATTATGATGTGATTGTAAAAGACAAAAAGATCAGGATTGAAGTAGAATAATAATAAGCATTTACGCCAGTAAAGAATATTTTAATTTTCCTGGCTGATGAAAAAAATGTACGGAAATGCCATTGTTTGTACAAAAACAAACCATTTCCGTACAAAAACGAACCCTAAGAACTATTGTTTAGACCTAGTTTTGTGATAACCAGATATAACAATAAACCAATGATGAGAAAGATACAAACCATTATTTTAGATGTTCTTATGAAACTGAATATCTCCAAATAAGCAGTTTTAGGAAAGCTGAACCTCAACCAAAAGGAAAATAAAACCGGGAGATAATACCTCGTTCAGCCTTAACGAATACAAAAAATAGCACCAGCTTTCAGAACAGCTCTTACAGATTTAATCATCAGCAAAAGCACAAATCATATGCGCTCTTCTGATGAGAATTTACCGATCCCCAACTATCATAATATTTCAGCCTTGCACCGATAGCAGGCCTTGATGTTAAAGAAATAAGTTTAACAATTTAAAAAATTGCCTATAGAAAAACCGAAGCTAACAAACAATCTTCATTTCTAAAACGAGCATGAAGATGAAGAAAAATTAAACTAAATACTAACCATATATAAATCTAAATGATAAAAGAAATACAAATCAAATTCAAGGGCTACCTCATGGCTTTTGCCTTGCTCTTTCTTACAGCAAGCATGGGTTATGCACAAGATCTTATTAAAATTAGCGGTAAAGTTACTGATGAGAAAGGGGATATCCTGGTTGGCGTTTCCGTTCGTGTAAAAGGAAATAATACCGGGACTTCAACTGATGGCAATGGAAATTATATTATACAAGCTTCGCCATCTGCGATTTTAGTTTTTTCTTATGTCGGTTTTAATAATCAGGAAGTTAGCGTAAATCCCACTGGAACGGTAAATGTTAAAATGGCCGGTGATAAGCAATTGGATGAAGTAGTTGTAGTAGGATACGGTACGGCTAAGAAAAAAGATTTAACCGGAGGACTTGCCGTAGTAGGGAAAGATCAGTTGAACATGGTTTCTACACCCAACTTAATGGATCGTTTGGTTGGTCAGGTAGCAGGTTTTAATATCACCACCGGCAATGCAGCTCCTGGTCAGGATCAGAGCCTGCTTATTCGCGGAGAAAACTCCCTTTCGGCAAATAATTCGCCATTAATTGTTTTGGATGGAATTCCATACAGCGGCTCATTGGTAGATCTTGATCCCAATAATATCGAAAACTTAACCATATTAAAGGATGCTTCAGCGGTGGCTATTTATGGTTCACGCGGTTCTAACGGTGTAATATTGATTCAGACTAAAAGAGGGATGCTTGGAAAAGCACAGGTTTCATATAAGGGGCAGATTGGTTTTGCAGAGCCGATGCAACGCATTGATGTTATGGGGCCAAATGAATTTATCAGGTTTAAACAGGACATAGGCCGGCTAAAATCGGGTTATACAGGAGATCAGCTTGATCCCATTGCCGGAAATATTCTTAGTGTTTCTGAACGCGAAAATTACAAAAACGGCATTACTAATAACTGGCAGGATTATATTTTTCGAAGAGGTATTACCATGGATCACCAGGTAAGCATAAACGGAGGAACGGAAACAACCAAATATATGGCTGCCGCATCTTCACTTCAGCAGGATGGGGTAGTTTATAACTCTAAACTTTCCAGGTTAAATATCACAGCCAATATAGATCAGACTTTCAACAACTGGTTAACTATTGGTATCGGAACGCAGTTTTCTCAAAGAAATGATGGCGGTATTACTCCCAATATTGAACATGCCATTAAGCAAAGCCCTTATGGAAAATATAAGGATGCAGCGGGTTATTATGTTCCCGAACCTATGGAGTATTCCTTAATTGTTAATCCAATGCGTAACGTAAATGCAGATCAGGACCGAATAAACCGTAACTTTTTTCTTAGCGGATATGCAGACATTAAATTGCCGATTAAAGGTTTGTCGCTAAGGTCTAACCTTGGTTACAACTACAGAAGTAGCTTTACAGGCACTTACTATGGGCGTAACACTTTCGATGGCCGGGAGCAAGCGGGTTTAGTTGGCGGTAAAGCCAGTATAAGCAATGGCCATTATAATGATTATACCTGGGAAAATGTACTCAAATACGAAAAAACAATAGGCGATCATCGTTTTGATGCCACCGGATTGTTCAGCATGCAGCAAACAAAAAGTGTTGGCACATCTCAAAGTGGCGAAGGGTTTGTAACCGATAATACCAGCTATTACATGATGAGTACCGCGGCCCGCAACCTCACCATGTCTTCCAGTTTATCTGAAACAGCACTATTGTCTTACATGGGGCGTATAAATTATTCTTTTAAAGGTAAATACATTGCAACATTTACGGGGCGTACCGATGGAGCCTCAGTATTTGGAGAAAATAATAAATACGCTTTCTTTCCTTCGGCAGCTTTAGCATGGAATATCGGCGAGGAAAATTTTGTTAAAGATAATGCTAGCTGGGTTGACTTATTAAAATTAAGAATTTCTTACGGCGCAAACGGTAATCAGGCAATTACAGCTTACAGAACGCTCGACCGTTTGTATTCAAACGTAAAATACATTTGGGGCGATGGAGGAACAGCGGTAAACACGGCATATCTGGCTGGAGATGGTATTGGTAATCCAAATTTAAAATGGGAAACTACTTATACCAAAAATATCGGTATAGATTTTCAACTCTTTAAAAATCGCTTAAGTGGAACGGTAGATGCCTATTTATCGAATACCAAAGATCTTTTAATGATCCGCACCGTACCCATTATGAATGGATATAACAAAATTTGGGATAACATTGGGCAAACCCAGAATAAAGGTTTTGAAGTAACACTGAACTCCCTGAACATCGATTCAAAAAACTTTAAATGGAACACAACTGCAGTTTTCTCTTTAGATCGGGATAAGATTGTAGAATTAAGGGGAGATGGATTGGATGATGTAAATAACAACTGGTTTATCGGAAAGCCATTAAGGGTTTTCTATGACTACAATATGATCGGCATCTGGCAAAAAGGTGAAAACTATACAGGTCAGTCTGGAGCAGCGGCAGGATCAGCAAAATTGGAAGACGTAGATGGAAATGGAATAATTGATTCAAAAGATAGAAAAGTGATCGGTTCTAAAATGCCTGAATTCACCGCTTCTTTAAGTAACAGATTTAGCTATAAAGGTTTTTATCTCTCAGCCTTGTTAACCGGAGTATTTGGCGTTTGGCGTGATGATAATATGGCTAATATTGGTAGCTGGACCTTTGGTGTAACCAATTATGTTCATAACGCCAATTACTGGACTCCGGAAAATCCTGATGCAACGATCGTTTCTCCAGGTTACACCAACAGTTTCGGGCATGGTTACTACAAGAAAGTTTCTTACGTACAGATAAAAAATATCACGCTTGGTTATAGGATAGGAAAACAGCTTGCTAAAAAAGTAGGTGTTAGTGGAATCGATGTCAATGTAAGCGTGAACAATTTGGATACGTTCTCCAATATCAGGCAGGTGCTCAATTACGACAATACCTGGATGGCATCTTATCCTACCGCCCGTTCTTATATGTTCGGTTTAAACGTAAACTTCTAAGAAAAAATAACATGAAAAATATTATAAAAACAGTTTTGGCGCTTATTATTCTAACCTCAGTAAGCGGCTGTAAAAAATTTCTTGTGGAAGATTTGAAAACAGAACTGGCACCAACCAATACTTATACCAGTACTTACGGCTTTGAAGTAGGTAGTGCGGGGCTGTATGCACTTACACGTTCAGAATACAATACTTTTGGAGAGGGTGGTGCATACATACATAACGGCGCCTGTCCTTACGAAGCCTTACAGGCGGCTACCGATATTGCCGATGTAATCAACAGCGATGCATCTTTGCTTCCCTTTGCCAATCTTACTCTTACCTCATCAGAAAAATTTGTGAACAGTTATTGGAACTGGGCCTACAGTTTAATTTCATCAGCCAATTTAATGCTGGTTTATTCTGAAAAAAATACCAATTGGGATAGCCCTGCAGATAAAGAACGTTTTCAGGCCGAGGCCCGCTTTTTCAGGGCTTATGCCTACAGGACTTTGGTATATCTGTATGGAGACGTACCGTATGTAGAAACAATTTTGTACGATTTTAAACTCAACTTTACCCGCACACCCAAGGCAGAGGTAATTGGGCATATTATCGATGATTTAAAATTTGCAAGTCAAAACCTGCCTGCAAATCCTGATCAGGTTAAAGATGGAAAACTAACCAAATGGGCTGCTTATCATTTGCTGAGCGAAATGTATTTGTTAAATAAGGAATACGTGCCGGCAGAACAAGCTGCTTTAGCCGTAATTAACAGTGGTTATTATGGTTTGATGAAAACCCGCTTTGGCGCAAATAAAGATAAAGCTGGAGATGTATTTAGCGATTTATTTATCGAAAACAATCAAAACCGGCTTAAAAATGCCAATAAGGAGAGTATCTGGGTTTTGCAATTTGAATTTAATACCATTGGTGGTGGCACCAATTCTGATGACTGGACACGCAGGGCATGGATTCCGAATTATTCTGGGATTACCGGTTTTGTTTTAGCCGATAGTTTAGGCGGTCGCGGATTAGCACAACTTACGCCTATGAAGTGGTGGGTGGGTACAACAGGAACCAATGCAACGGGTAATATTGCGGGGATTTTTGAAGGATCGGATATTCGCAATTCAAATTATAACATCAAACGAAACTGGTACTATAACAACCCTGCCGAAACTTCATTATATGGTAAGAAGGCCAATATCACGGAACAAACCTGGTTCTCTACCAAAACTCTGGATCCAGCCATCACCAAATTCTTTTATGGTCGTGCAGAAAACTTAAGTCTAACGGGAAGTTTTAAAGACCGTATGAAATTTCGTCTTGCCGAGACGTACCTTCTGCTTGCTGAGGCTTATTTAGGGCAGGGCAATACAGGTAAGGCAGCTGATGCGGTAAATGAAGTGCGTAAACGTGCAGGTGCTTCGGTAATTACATCAGCTCAAATGACAATGGATTTCTTGCTGGATGAACGCATCAGAGAACTGGTGGGCGAAGAAAGCCGTCGTTTTACCTTATTGCGCACCAATAAACTGGTAGATCGTGTCAAAATGTACAACGCCGCAATCAAAGATAAAATTATGAATTATCATACTTTATGGCCTATTCCACAGTCCATAATTGATGCTAACCGCGATGCGGTGTTTCCACAGAACCCAGGTTATGGTAAATAATAATGACCCTGCAATCTGCCCATTGAAATTTTAGTAGAATAAAGTAAATACTGACGCTATAAAACGATGAAAAAAATAAAATATTTATATAAATCATGGCCTCTGCTTTTCCTTATGATTGGTTTTTCTGCCTGCAAAAAGGGGATTAACGATATTGAAAAAGTACAGGAACAACTGGCCCTTACCACCTCATCTGCAAGCATTACGCTAGATGAAAATAACCTTTCCAAAGAAATCGTCACCTTTAGCTGGAACCCGGCCAGGCCGCAATCAGATGACCATCTGGTTTCTTATACCACAAAACTGGATGTAGTGGGTAATAATTTTGGTTCATCCACAGCAATTATGAACTATGAAGATGACGGCACGTTTAGCCGCAGTTTTACTTCGGAACAGTTACAAAATTGGGCAAACCAAAAATGGGGGATACCAACCAATAAACCTTTTATTCTTGAATTTAGGGTAGTAGCCCAGTGGGAAGGTGGGGCTACTTTTGAATCGCCAGAGGTACGTACCGTTCAGGTAAAAGTAACACCAATCAGAACGGTTGTATTTGATGCCGATAAAGTGTTTTTAGGTGGAAGTGCTGTACCGGGATTGAGCAAGGTAGAGATGCCTAAAACATTGGAAAACCTCAATCAATATGCTTATGTGCTCAATCTTCAACCTGGCGAACTGCAAATTCCTGTAGAATATAGCGGAGCCACCAATTACATTGCTTCTGCTGATGCCAGTACAACCATAAAAGACGGTACCGCCATTGGTATTAAAACGAGAGAAACTGCTTTCTCATGGAAAATAGAAACCGCCGGACAATACCGTGTTGTGGTAAATATGCAAAAAGCTACCGCAACTATTTATTCACCAGCGCAGGCACTTACACCTAAAGTGGTAACATGGAATGGAGAGGGCGCTGTAGTGCAAACTACTAATGTGAGCGAATTATGGATGCATGGAGCAATCAACAGCTTCGGAACACCGATTAAAATGGAATGTAAAGTTAGTTTAGCCGATCCGCAGATTCTTGTTTACACTGGTGGAAGAGTAGGTAAAACCAAATTTATAGTTTATGGCGGAACGGATAACAACAAAAATCTGGCTTATGCCTTTAGTTGCCCGTTAACGGCTACCGGTGCATTACAGGAACTCACACTTGTGCAGGGAACGGTGGCTACTTTATCTGGTGGATCAACAAGTGCGCAACGCAACTCTTACTACACCATTCCGGCAGGTACTAACACGCTCATTTTTGATCTGCGTAACATGACAATTTTGGCAGAAAAACGGTAATAATTTAAAAATCAAGTTAGTTTTAAGATTTCTCAAAATGAAAAAATTAAATTATAGAATATTGGTTTCGCAAACATTGATGGTATTTTTATGTATCATGGCTTTTGCCTGTAAAAAAACTACAGAAGTGGATACCACAACAGCCGAGGGAACGCTGGTAAAACCCAAATATAACAGGAGTACTATGTTTCGCAATCCTTTAAACGGATGGGTAATGTATGGCTCAGGCTCTGGATCTGAAACTTATTGGGATACAGAGTATTATGTGCCTGATTTAGGGAAGAAAGTAAAAGCCGTAGATTATGCCTCGGCCGCTTATATCCGCACCAACTGGGCAACATTTAACCCGGCAGATGGTGTTTACGCCTGGAGAAATCCAAACTCTGCAATTTATAAGATGATTAAAGGTGCCGAAAGCAGAGGTTTGCCAATAGCTTTCCGTTTTGTAGTAGATGGGCAGGATCAGGGTTTAAATACCCCACAATTTGTAATTGATGCAGGCGCTAAATATTATGTTGCAGATAGTAAATTTCCAGAACGGAAGTCTCCTTATCCTCAGGATCCTGTTTTTCAACAATATTACGCCAAATTTATTCAGGCCTTGGCCGAAGATTTTAACGACCCCAAACGCACAGCATTTATTGATGGTTATGGCCTCGGGAAATGGGGAGAAGGGCATGGTGTTATTTATGAAGATCCATCTAGAGCAACGGTTGCCAATACCGAAAAGTTTAAGGAAGAGGTAATGGATTGGATAACAACACTGTATACAAAGTATTTTACAAAGGTGCCTTTAATGATGACATACCATCGTTTAATTGCCGATCCTGCCAGCGGGGGGAGTGTTAACCCTAACAGTAATCATTTATTAGAAATGGCCATTAACAAAGGATACAGTCTTAGGCAGGATGCATTTGGGATGACTGATTACTATCAAAGCTGGGAAAAGAATTTCGCAAAAAGCTGGAACTTTAAACGCCCAATTGTTATGGAAGGTGGTTGGATTACCAGTGGTACACACCGTTATTGGATCGATCCTAGTGGGAAATACCGCGAGGGCCATCCCGAAGATGTCCGTCAGGGAGAATTTGATGGATCGGCAGAAGCTGCTGTTAACATGATGGATTTTCGCATTGGCGATATAGAAACCTGGTTTACAAAATCATTTAACCTGTGTCAACGCTTTATTTCTGAGGGAGGTTACCGATTATACCCCGATCAGGTGTATTTGCCCGAAAGTGTAAATAGTGGTGCCGAAACAACCATTACGCACCGTTGGCGAAATATGGGCTGGGGTTATTTCCCAAACAACATTCCACAATGGAATTATAAATATAAAGTAGCTTTTGCACTTCTTGATGGCAGTAATACGGTAAAAAAACTTTTTATAGATAATGCCTCCGAACCTTCGGCCTGGCTTAAAAATCAACCGGCATCTTATACCTTAAAAGCAAATGTAAGCGTGCCTGCCGGAACTTACACCTGGGCTGTTGCGATTATTGATACCACAAAAGATAATCTTCCAGGTATAAAACTCGCAGTTAACGGAGATATTTCAGCAGATGGATGGCTGAAACTGATGAATGTGACCGTGAAATAAATATGCAAAATTTTAAAGCTATTGCTTGTATTATAACAAGCAATAGCTTTGTTTTTTTAATCGACCAAATTAGTTTGATTAAATTATGGATTACCATAAATACCAGTTTAAATAGTAATTATGAAAAAAAATGCCTTATTAATCCTTTTTCTTTTCGCACAGCTGATCGTATTTACTTCCTATGCCCAAAAAAAGACTGATCAGTTTATGGGGGAAACAGTGAATTATGATGAAGATCAGGTACCTCAATATACCTTGCCCAACGTATTACAGAAAGCGGATGGCCGACTGGTTAGAAGTAAAAAAGCCTGGGAAAAAGAAAGACGGCCAGAAATCATATCCTTGTTTAAGCAAAATATTTATGGGCAAATGCCTGTAGCATTTGATAGCATCAAATTTGAACTGACCAGAAAAAATACCAATGCCATGGATGGTCGTGCCAGTTTAAAAGAGGTAACCATTAACATTTGGAATAAGGGGAAAACAGTTGCCATACCGATAGTACTGTTTATTCCCAATAACCGAAAAGGTCCTGCACCTGTTTTCCTCCTTATTAACAACCGCAGTAAGAAAAATACAGACCCAACCCGTACTGTTAAAAGCACCTTTTGGCCTGCAGAAATGATTATCGAAAAAGGTTATGCCATTGCCAGTTTTCATGTAGCCGATGCGGCGCCAGATAAAAAAGATACCTATCAGCACGGTGTAATCGATCAGCTTTATCCGGAGCAACTTAATTATGATGATGGAATGAAAGCCATTGGCGCCTGGGCTTGGGCAGCCAGCCGGGTAATGGATTATTTTGAAAACGATAAAGATATTGATGCCCATAAAGTTGCCATTGTGGGGCATTCAAGGGGCGGTAAAACTTCACTTTGGGTTGGAGCGTTAGATCAACGGTTCGCTATGGTGTTCAGCAGCTGTTCGGGTAACAGCGGGGCATCACTTTCCCGCAGAAAATATGGAGAAACAATCAGTTTGATTAATAAACAATTTGGCTACTGGTTTGCCAACAATTATAAACAATACAGCAACCGGGTAAGCGAATTGCCTGTTGATCAGCACATGTTAATCGCTTTGATGGCACCAAGACCTATTTACACCACTAATGCAGTAGAAGATCGATGGGCAGATCCCCGTGGATCTTATCTTTCGCTTGTAAATGCAAGTCCTGTGTACAATCTATATGGAAAAAAACTTCATTTAAGTGTAGAGCCGCCGGATGTTAATGTGCCAATTATCAACTCTTTAGTCGGTTATCATTTCCGAACGGGAATACATGACCTGAACGTTTACGATTGGGAAAACTTTATCCGTTTTGCAGATTATCATTATCGGAAATAGGTAAACATTGTCAAATAAAATTATAGAAACCGGATATTTATAGTAATTTTTAAGGCTTTACAAACATTCTTCGATTCATTTAGGTTTATGGGCTTTCGCAAATTCAGTCTTTTACTTTTTTTCTTGAGTATTTTACTCATTAAGGGAGCCTTTGCGCTGGATATTTCCAGGTATCGATTTCATTTAATGCCCGATAACCCCTATTACGGTGGCATACAGAGTATCACAAAAGATAGTTTGGGCCGGATTTGGTACACGGGCCCGGATGCTGTTTTTATGTATGACGGGAATAGTTTTTATCAGTTAAATGATATCGTATCAGCCAGTAATCCGAAAGTAAAATGGGCATACGGAACTATAATTACCGATAAAGGTGGACGGCTTTTTCTTGCCACCAACCATGGTTTGCTGCAATTTAATTATGAACGCTTTTCTTTTGATTTAATCGTACCCGGAAGAATAAGATCGCTCTGTTTAAATAATGATGGTAATCTGTTTATGTTATCGGGCGAAAGTGTGTTTTGGTATGATCAGAAAAACAAGAAAACCCAGCAGCTGGCCCTTCCAACACATAAATATTTTAATAATATCATTAGCTTAAAGGGCAATATATACGTTGCACAGGAAAATCTGTTATACAAAATCGAAACAGGCAAGCGCCGCTTTGTTTTATTTGCTGATTTTACTTCTTTATCCAATATAACCATTGATGCAATTGAATTTAATGGTTCCTATTATTTTCTCACCCAAAGAGGGGGCATATACATTACCGATGCTTCAGGAAAAATCAAGAAAAATATTCTTGTATCTGCTGCTAAAGGTCAGCCAATTATGTCGAAGAAATTATTTCTCGATCAGTCTGGTATAATATGGATAGCAACACAGGCCGGCCTCTTTCTTTTCGATCCGGTTACTGAACACAGCAATCTTTTAAAAATGAATTTAAATGATGCTTTCTCATTGCCAAACAATTCTATATGGACCATTTACCGCGATCCCGATCAAGGAGCTTGGATTGGTACCTATGGGGGCAAAATTGCTTATTGCTCTTTATATGATGCCTATGTACGTTATTTTAACCCAAGTTTGGGCGGGCTAAATCATCCTGTTGTAAGTGCTTTTCAGGAAGATGGCTCCGGAAATATCTGGATTGGGACCGAGGGCGTTGGACTAAATTACTGGAACAGATCAGATGATTCTTTCAGCTATTTTCTAAAAGCGAGTACAAATTCAGTCAACTCGAACATTAAAAAGATGCATTTTGACAAAGAAAGAAAGCACCTGTTTATTTCTACTTTTAACAGTGGGATTTTAGCTTACGATGTGGCACAGAAAACATTCAGCGATCTGAATTTTCTCTCGCCAATAAGTAAGCAACCGCTATCCACATACGATTTTGTAATTGATGAGCAAGGTACCTGGTGGATGACAGATCCGGATAAAACGTTCTTTTATAGAAGAAAAAAACAGGGCGGAACAGAGATCGTTCGGATTATCGGGACCGATGGTAAACCATTGGATGCAGAAATAGAAACTTTGTACATAGATGGGCAAAGTAATCTTCGGTTAATAAGCCATCAGGGTTTATTCGTTGTAGACAGAAACAGCCTGAAAGTGCTTCAACATTATTTTATTAAAAATGGCCCGTACGCTGTTAACCACCTCAACTGTTATTTTCAAGCGGCAAACGGCGATGTATGGTTTGGCACCTCAGGCAGGGGAGTTAATATTTTAAAAAAAGATGGCAGGTACATAAATTTTAACAGCAAAAATGGATTTCCACCCAAAACGGTATTTGCCATTTTGGAAGATGATGGCTCAAAAAATGTTTGGTTTAGTACAAGTGATGGACTATATTATTATGATCAAAAAACAGAAAAGTTCGAGAAGGCAAGGTTTTACCAAGAAAATAGCTGCGGTTCTTTTTACATCAGGTCGGCTTATAAAACCAAGAAAGGAGAGATGCTTTTTGGCGGTACAAATGGCTTTATTCTTTTTGATCCTGGCTATCTGAACAAAAATCCGCAGAAACCCCGCGTATTTTTTACTGGTTTTTCGATCAACAACAATCAAATAACCACAAACAGTAAAGATTCGCCCTTATCAAAAGATATTTCAATACTGGCGGGCCAGGCGAAAGAGAAAATCCGCCTTTCCAGTGAACAATCCAATATAGAGATCAGGTTTTCATCCAATAGCTATTTATCAGCAGATAAAAATCAGTTTGCGTACCGGATGCTGGGACTTGGCGACAAATGGGTGCCGGTTAACTCCAGTCAAAGGTCAGTACATTTTTTTAATCTCCCCAGTGGTGATTATACTTTTGAAATAAAATCTGCCAACAACGATGGTTTATGGGGTAATGAGGTATCGAGGCTTTATTTACATGTGGATCCTCCGTTTTTTCTGTCTTGGTGGGCTTATCTTATCTATATATTAATTGCAATGGCATTGCTGTATTTCATTATGCGGTATTATACCAATAAAAAGGTGTTTAAGGAGCGACTGGCATTAGAGGCAGTGAAAGAGCAAAATATGCGTGATTTGAATCAGGCCAGAACCGATTTTTTCACTAATATCTCTCATGATTTAAAAACTCCTCTTACACTCGTTCTGGAGCCACTTAAGCAATTGAAGGAAGCCATGTTACAAAGCGATAGTAAGACTGTAAGCCACATGCAACTGATAGAAAAAAACGTGGCACGTATTCAGCGTACCATCAGTCAATTGCTGCGCTTTAGGCAGATAGAAAGTCAAAAGGTAACCTTAAACCCACAAATAGGCGATTTTATTGGTTTTGTGCGTGATGTGTTTGGCCTGTTCGAACTGTATGCCAACAAAAAGGAAATTGAAACCAACATTACTTCGTTTACAGATCATTTACATGTTGCTTTTGATTACGATATCATCGAAAAAATATTGACCAATCTGTTTTCAAATGCATTAAAGTACACCACAAATAAGGGTTATGTTGGGGTTCGTATTTATGAATCTACTGAAGACGAAAGGCAGAAATTAACGGATCAGGTAAATCAGGAAAGAACTTACATTTCTATTGAAGTGCTAAATACCGGAACGGGATTTTCTGAACAACAAATTGCCGGCCTGTTTACTTCTTTTAACCGCTTAACATCGTTTCGACCAACATTTGAGGAAAGTTCGGGACTAGGCCTTGCCATTGTGAAAGAGTTGGTGGATGTAATGGATGGTAAAATCTGGATGGTGAATAAAACCGACAAAATATCTTTCACCATATTGTTGCCACTTAAAAAAGAAGCCGGTTTAGGCGATATGCAATGGAATGTTTATGATTATACCCTTTCGGAAATTGATGATATTATGCTCGAACCAGCCGAAATTGATCTTACCATCAAGAATGTACGAAAATCGACGAGCCTTTTACTAGTGGAAGATGATATTACTATGCGGGCTTATTTAGAACAGCGGTTATCCGAAAAATACAATGTTTATACCGCCAGCGATGGAATGGAAGGAGTTGTAAAGGCCGAAAAAATTAATCCACAACTGGTTATCACCGACCTGATGATGCCACATGCAAATGGATTTGAAGTTTGTAGCCGATTACGTCAAAATTTTAAAACCAGCCATATCCCCATTATTATGATTTCTGGTGTGGGTGATGAAAACCAGAATAAAGTAAAAGCGCTTGAATCTGGTGCCACGGTATTTATCGATAAACCATTTGAAGTAGATTACCTGTTGCAACAGATCGATACCATTCTTAAAAATCGGGAGGAACTGAAGGATATGTATAGCAAAAGATTGGTTTTCGATCCATCAAATGTTACCATTACTTCTATGGATGAAGAGCTTTTATTAAAGGCAATGAAGTTCATTGAGCTTAATATGGCTAATACCAATTATTCAGTTGAGGCTTTTGTATCGGATATGAATACCGGAAGGACCATTTTGTATCAGAAAATCAATGATATAGTAGGCATGTCTATTAAGGAATTTATCCTAAATATCAGATTGAAACGGAGCGCATACCTGCTTAAATATTCGGATTTAACAGTCGCTGAAATTGCTTATCAAACCGGGTTTAACAATGCAAAGTATTTTAGCGTATGTTTTAGAAAACAGTTTGATTTAAGTCCTTCAGAGTTTAAGAAAAAATACATTTCCGAATGATATCAGATAAAATATAAGGACATTAATCTAAGCAGGATTTAAATCTATCGATAAAACGTATTTGATTGTCGGCTTTGAAGTTTAATTAAAATTGCTTTACTTGTGACAAAGTTTCGATAGCTAGCCACTCTGCAGCTAGTAATTAATGCGATTTTTTGATCGTGAACCAGAATATGAAGAGTAACCAAACCACCATAGTAGATATTGCCAACGAGCTTAAAATTTCTAAGTCTACAGTTTCCAGGGCATTAACAGGACATCCATCGGTAAAAACAGAAACCCGGGCAAAGATTTTAGAATTAGCCGAGAAACTGGATTATCAGCGCAATATGCTTTCCATTAGTTTGATTACCAATAAAACAAAAACGATCGGAATTGTATTGCCCGAATTTATTACCTCTTTTTTTCCACAGGTGGTGGTGGGTGCGCAAGAAGAGGCTGCCAGGCAAGGGTATAGTGTGCTGATTTCTCAGTGTAACGAGAGTTACGAAACCGAAGTAGCAAACTCAAAAGTAATGTTGGCTAACCGGGTTGATGGCGTAATGGTATCACTCACCAAAGAAACCTTAAACTACGATCATTGGAAAGCCTTTATCCGTAAACGTGTTCCTGTGGTTTTTTTTAACCGCGTTTGTGAAGAAATGATGGTACCCAAAGTAGTTGTTAACGATTATGATGCCGCATTTAAAGCCGTTGAACATTTAATTAGCATTGGCAAACGCAGAATTGCACATTTAGCAGGACCAGGGTCGCTGGTAATCAGTCGCAAAAGAATGAACGGCTACCTCGATGCACTTAAAAAACACAATATCCCTGTAGATGAAGAACTGATTATTGGTTACGATCTTACTTTGAACAAAGTGAAAATGTATGTTAAACATTTAGTTGAACTGGATAATCCGGCAGATGCTTTATTTGCAGTGAACGATCCAACGGCAATTGAAGCCATACAGGTTTTGAAACAATTGGGAAAACGTATCCCGGAAGATGTAGCCGTTGTAGGTTTTAGCGATAATTATGGATCAAGCTTTATTGAGCCTAGTCTCACCACTGTAGCCCAGCCCGTTCGCGAAATTGGGCGTAATGCCATGGAACTTCTTTTGGGCTTAATGGATAAGGATATTTCAGAATGGAAACCTTTAATCAGAACCCTTGATGCCGAACTCATTATCCGTAATTCTACGGTAAAGGGAAGTTAAATATTGAAAGCGACTTTAAAAGAAGCAAAGCATAATTTCTTTAAAATCTGTTAAACTAAATTTGGGACAATAATCAACTCCAATAAAGGGAACGTTCCCAATTTTCGGGAGCGTTCCCAAAATATTTTGGCAGGTTTTGCCGCTCATCCCGATTTAAAATATAAATATCTTCGAAATCAATTAAAAATTTTGTGGGGTGCTGCCTAACCAAATACAGTACCTGCATATTCGAGAGATATTTCATGAAACGAGAAGAACCATCTTTAAAAAGATATTTAAATCAGATCGATTTGTCCGCTGATCTGGTTGTTGCCGGTGGAGGTTTATCGGGCGTTTGTAGTGCCATTACCGCTGCCAGACAGGGGATAAAGGTTATTTTAGTACAAGATCGGCCAGTATTGGGTGGTAATTCATCAAGTGAGGTACGCCTGTGGATTCTGGGTGCTACTTCACATATGGGCAATAATAACCGTTGGGCACGTGAGGGTGGCGTAATCGATGAAATTTTGGTCGAAAATACCTTTCGTAACCCAGAGGGAAACCCTATAATTTTGGATATGATTTTGTTGGATAAAGTGGTACAAGAACCCAATATCCACTTGTTGCTCAATACGGCTGTTTATGGGGTAAATAAAAAAGATAACGATACTATCGAATCCCTTCAGGCTTTTTGCAGTCAAAACTCTACCGCTTACAAGTTGTCTGCGCCACTTTTTTGTGATGCTACAGGCGATGGAATCGTTGGTTTTCTCTCTGGTGCAGCCTTTAGAATGGGGGCCGAACCTAAAGAAGAGTTTAATGAAGGAATGGCACCTAACGAAGAATATGGCGAACTTTTGGGTCACTCTCTTTACTTTTATAGCAAGGATACAGGTAAGCCTGTAAAATTTATCCCACCATCTTTTGCTTTAAATGATATTACTCAAATTCCACGTTTCCGTAACTTTAATGCAAACGAGTTTGGTTGTAAATTATGGTGGGTAGAGTTTGGCGGGCGATTAGATACGGTGCATGATACCGAAAAAATTAAATGGGAACTTTGGAAAGTGGTTTATGGAGTTTGGAACCATATTAAAAATTCAGGAGATTTTCCTGAGGCCGAAAACCTCACCTTAGAATGGGTTGGAACCATCCCTGGTAAAAGAGAAAGCCGCAGGTTTGAAGGCGATTACATCCTGACCCAACATGACCTGGTGGAGCAGCGTAAACACCATGATGCCATTGCTTTTGGCGGGTGGTCTATTGATTTACATCCCGCTGATGGTGTTTATAGTGAACGCCCGGGTTGTAATCAATGGCATAGTAAAGGGATTTTTCAGATTCCATACCGTTCCATTTATAGTAAAAACATTAAAAATTTATTCCTCGCCGGACGTATTATTAGCGTAAGTCATGTAGCATTTGGAGCTACACGTGTAATGGCCACCTGTGCTTACATTGGTCAGTCTGCGGGGATGGCCGCTGCAATGTGCGTCAAAGAAAATCTTCTTCCAAAGGATTTACTCGCAACCGAAAACCTGAAAAAATTGCAGCAGAACCTCATCAGAGAAGGGCAATTTATTCCTGAATTTACATTGGCAGATGAAAATGATCTTGCTCTGCATGCAGATTTAACTGCAACAAGCGAATATCAGTTTAAAGGGTTTGATCAGGTTGATCTTTGGAAATCCCTTGCAGTTCCATCGGCACAAATGTTTCCTGTAAAAGCAGGCAAATTGCCAATATTTACCGTGCAGCTTAATGCATTACTTGATACCAAAATTGAAATAGAGTTGAGGATTTCAGGCAAAAAGGGGAACTTTACGCCAGATGAAATAATAGGGCAAAAGAATATTACAGTAAAAAAAGGAAAGCAGATCGTCGAAATCGATTTTGATGCTGAAATCAATACAGATGATTATGTATACCTGATGTTTGCCGGTAATCCAGATGTAGAAATGGGCTTTACAGCTAAACGTTTAACTGGTGTTTTATCGGTATTTAATTCTAAAAATAAAGCTGTTTCTAACAATGGAAAGCAGGTTCCTCCAGCGGGAACAGGTGTTGATGAATTTGAATTCTGGTGTCCGCAACGCCGCCCAAATGGTCAAAATCTGGCTATAGGGATTTCAGCAGCACAGCATGTTTTTGCTGTAGAAAACTTAGTAAATGGTATTGATCGGCCAGTTTCTCAGCCAAATGCATGGATTGCCGCACTAAACGATCCGCAACCAGCGGTTAATTTATCATGGGAAACTGCACAAGCCATCAAAAAAATTGATCTTTGGTTTGACAGTGATTTTGATCATCCAATGGAATCTGTTTTAATGACGCATCCGGAAAACATAATGCCGTTCTGCGTGCAGAATTATCTCATTAAAAATGATAAAGGCGAAATCATTTTTGAACAAAAAAATAACCATCAAACGCGTAATCAGATTACTTTTGATAAAGAAATTGTAACTAAAAATTTAACTATTGAGCTCCAGCATCCCTCAGGAAACATTCCAGCAGCTTTATTCGCTGTTCGTTGCTATGCCGATCAAAATAAGATATAATGGTAAAACTGGATTTTATAGTAATGGGTATTTTTGCCCTGTTAATTTTCGCTATCGGGTTAACCTTTACCCGTGTAGGAAGTAAAAACGGACAGGCCTTTTTTGAGGCTGGTGGCGAAACTCCCTGGTGGATTAACGGACTTTCACTGTTTATCAGTTATTTCTCTGCGGGTACTTTTGTGGTTTGGGGTTCTATAGCCTATAAATATGGTGTAGTGGCCAATGCCATTCAGCTAACTATGGCCATCAGTGGTTTCATTGTTATGCTTTTTATTGCCGCCAAATGGAAAAAAACAGGGGTGGCTACCGCTGCTGAATTCATAGGTAAGCGTTTTGGCGATAAGGAGAAACAATTTTATACCTACATGACTTTGCTTTTAAGCCTTTTTACAACCGCTGCGGTACTTTATCCGGTGGGTAAAATGGTTCATGTAGCTACAGATTTACCCGTAAATACCTGCATTCTAATCATTGGTTTAATTATCGTGCTCTACACAGCAGCGGGAGGGCTTTGGGCCGTTCTGGTTACAGATGTGGTCCAATTTGTAATCCTCTCCGCGGCTGTTGTTATCGTAATCCCAATTGCCTTTGCACAGATTGGCGGTTTTGATAATCTGATTGCGAAAGCCCCGGCTCATTTTTTTGAGCCTTTTAACGACGATTATACTTATGGTTTTATGCTCGCCTTTATTGTATATCAAACCTTTTATATCGGTGGAAACTGGTCTTATGTACAGCGTTATACCAGTGTAAAAGATGAAAAGAACTCGAAAAAGGTAGCGGGGATTTTTACCATCCTTTATTTCGTCAGTCCGGTTATTTGGATGCTGCCGCCAATGATTTATCGGATCATCAATCCAAATTTGCAGGGTTTACAAACCGAAGATGCTTATATGATGCTGATTCAGAAAGTAATGCCCGCAGGCTTAATCGGATTGGTTTTGGCTGGTATGGTTTCGGCAACATCAAGTAAGGCAAATACCACAATAAATATGGCTGCAACGGTATTTGCGCAGGATATTTATAAAAACCTGATGCGTCCCTCAGCCTCTGAAAAGCAGGTGATTTGGATGGCCCGATTGTTTACTCTGATTTTCGGTGTATTGACCATTTTGGTTGCCATGTGGATACCGAGTGCAGGTGGAATCGTTGAAGTGGTATTAAGTACAGCCTCCATCGCCGGTGGCGCTTTGTTTGCACCCATCATCTGGACACTTTTTTCGAAAAGACAAACAGGATTATCTGTGGTAACCGTAACCATCAGTTCCTTAATTATTAACCTGTTTTTTAAAGTGATCTCGCCATCTTTGTTCGATTTGAAATTGAGCCGTACCATGGAAACCGTTTTAGGAGTGGGCATTCCAATTGGGTTGTTATTGATTTTTGAATTTTACTATTTAAGCCGTGGTTTTGTTGCCGAAAAAGCGGTTAAAATGGAAGAAGATAAACACTTAAAAATAAAAGAAAACTTTCCAAAAGATTCTGATTCGCATTTCGCAGCCGAAAAGCAGAATGTATTCGGTATCAGGGTAATTGCAATTTCAATGGCCGTAGTTGGCTTAGGAATTGTTTGTTTGGGGATTTTAGCCGGAGGCTATTCTAGTGTGATTATTAGCGTGGGTGCGGTCATTTTTATTGCTGCATTGGCCATTTATAAGGTAACTCTAAATAAAAATACAATTAAAGCTTAATCATGAAATTACGGAACTGCATCTTATGTTTACTTTTTATCTCGGCATTTACTGCACAGGCCGAAGTAAAATTACCTGCGTTATTTGCCAATGGGATGGTTTTACAACAAAAAACCAATGTGAAAATATGGGGTTTTTCTACGGGTAAGAAATCAATCCGGATTAAAACTTCCTGGGATCATAAAACCTATCAGGTTAAGCCTTTAGAAAATGGAAACTGGCAAACCTTGCTTGCAACACCTTCTGCTGGTGGACCATATTCCATCAATATTGATCAGGAAAATAAGATTATTTTAAGCGATGTTTTAATTGGTGAGGTGTGGGTTTGTTCCGGCCAATCGAATATGGATATGCCAGTGAAAGGTTATGGCGGTTTACCCATTACCAATTCAATAGATATTTTAATGGATGCCCCAAACCCAAATTTAAGGTTGTTCCATGTTGAAAAGGCATTCTCAGCCACGCCAAAATCAGATGTTAAAGGAAGTTGGGAGCAGGCTGATGCCAGCTCGGCAAGTACTTTTAGTGCCGTTGGTTATCAGTTTGCCAATTTTTTACAAAAACATTTAGGGGTACCTGTTGGGATAATTCAAACCACTTGGGGTGGTTCTCCAATTGAGGCCTGGACAGATAAAATAGTGATCGAAAACCTTTTAGGCGATCGCCTAACCTCTGATCGGGCAATATCTAAAGCCAATCATCAAACACCGGGTAATCTTTACAACGCGATGGTTAAACCAATAATTGGGTACAACATTGCTGGCGTAATCTGGTATCAGGGCGAACAAAACCGGCACAACCATCAGGATTATCTGGCTTTGCAAATGGCAATGGTAAACCTTTGGCGAAAAGAGTGGGGCATAGGTGCTTGGTCTTTTTATGGTGTGCAGCTGGCACCTATGGATTATGGTAAAGAACCTGCTCTTTCTGTACCTCTTTTAAGAGAGGCACAATTGAAATTAGCCGATACTTTGGAAAACTCCGGTATGGCCATTTCTATCGATGCCGGTGAAGAACACAATATTCATCCTGCCAATAAAACAGTTGTAGCAAAAAGACTGGCTTATTTGGCCCTTGCTAAAACCTACCATAAAAATGGGATTGCATTCAGCGGACCAAGATACCAGTCCATGCAAGTTAAACAGGATACGGTGACGGTTAAATTTTCAGGTATCCCATTGGGAATGACGGCTTATGGAACAAAAATAACACAGTTTGAAGTTGCGGGCAACGATAAAGTTTTTCATCCGGCATTGGCAAAGATAAAAGATAATAAAGTGATTCTGGTTAGTGCCGAAGTTAAGCAGCCTGTAGCTGTGAGGTACGCTTTTAAAGATTGGTGCGTGGGAGAACTTTATAGTGTGGAGGGATTGCCTGCCTCGCCATTTAGAACTGATGATTGGTAATGGATAATTTGCTTAACCAACCACTTTAAAAAAGCAAGACATTGTTTATAATGTGATTAAAGCTAGGTCATAATTAAAAAATCTGTAAGTCTGCTCATTCTTTTTTGTATTGATTGTTAGTGGTTTATCGATTTATGAGAACGTTCCCATTTTTTGGGAACGTTCTCATAAAATTTAATCTGCACATTATAATACCCAAAATCAAAAGCTGAATATCTTTGGTATATAGATTTTAACCAAATCCAATAACCAAATATTATGAGAGAACTTTACTACAAGAATGTTTCTGCTTTACCTTATTTTTCCGCCAAGATATAAGTGTATGTAATCGGTCTTTCCAACCGGAAATCAAAACGGAACATTATCCCTTAAACTTTTAAAAATTAAACTAACCATGTCGATTTTTATAAAACCATTTATGGCATCGCTATGCTGTCTTTTTATTTATGCCGGCGGTATTAGCGCACAAGAAATAGCAGTAGTTAAGCCACGCCAACAGTTAACGAACGATTCCCTTCTCAATGATTCATTGAGGAATTTAAAACAGCTTATTTATTTCAACACCCCAAAAAAAATATCAACCACCTCATCGGCAATGGTGTTGGGGAAAGAATTTAATACCACGCCGGTTGTTGCCTATCCAATGGCTCTTGCAGGTCGGTTGGCAGGCTTATCTGTTTCACAGGGCAATGGAGAGCCGCTAAATGAAGGTTTCTCTTACCGCTTGCGGGGGCAAACTCCACTGATCTTTATAGATGGTATTCCGCGTTCGGTAACCGAGATCAGTATGGAAGAAATCGAATCGGTTACGGTATTAAAAGATGCCGTATCGCTTGCGATGCTGGGTGTTAGAGGATCAGGAGGCGCCATTTCAATTGTAACTAAAAAAGGGACGCCCGGTAAGCAGCAAATTAGTTTTACAGGGCAATGGGGAACTCAAAAACCTCTGCAAAATCTCATTTCAAATCCGCTTGATGCCTATAATTATGCGCAGTTGTATAATGAGGCTATTGTGAACGATGGCTTATCCGTTGCCAGCAATGGTTTTAGTCAGGCTGCTTTAAATGGTTTCCAATCTGGCAGTAACCCATACTTGTATCCAAATGTAGATTGGAGGGACCAGGTACTTAAAAATTCGGCAGCAATAGCCCGTTACAATTTAAATACCAGTGGTGGCAATAACTATGTTAAATATTTTATCAACCTAGAGCACATCAGTCAGGATGGTTTTTTAAAAACCAGCGATCTGAATAGTAACTACAGTACAAACGCTGGTGTAAAAGGATATTTTATCCGTTCCAATGTAGATGTAAACCTAACCGATAAAATCACTGCGGGAATTTACATTCAGGGGAGGATTTTAAATAAAAATAACCCCGGAAATGCGGCTGCAGACAATATCTTTTCATCTCTTTTAGCTACACCAAACAGTGCTTATCCTGTATATAATGCCAATGGCAGTTATGGCGGTTCATCACAGTTTACCAATAATATTTTAGCACAGAGCATCAGTTCTGGTTACTCTTTAATTAACACGCGTACCGTTTTAACCGATGTTTACCTGAAACACACTTTGGATGATTTAACCAAAGGCATGTGGGTAAAGGTTAGGGCTTCATTTTTTAGCAACCTTAACGAAAACCTGGTTAGGACCAAATCGTTTGCCGTTTTTGAGCCTAACGGCATTTCAGGCGCAGGCCAACTTACCTACCGACAGTTTGGTACAAACAGCGATCAGATCAATACTAACTCCATTGGTTTTCAGAACCGTTCAGATTTTCAGGAGTTTTCGGTTGGCTATAACCATACTTTCGGGAAACATGGTTTTGATGCGGTGCTTTTAGCTAACCGGGATAATTTGGTAAATGGCACCAATCTACCCTACACCATTCAGGGCATTTCGGGTCATGTGGCTTATAATTTCGACGAGAAATACCTGGCAGAAGTATCATTTGCCCAGAATGGCGCTAACCGTTATCCTAATAATGGCGGTTTTAAATATGGTTTCTTCCCTGCTGCGGGTTTAGGCTGGAACATCAATAAAGAAGAATTTCTAAAAGATTTAACCTGGTTAAACAATCTGAAACTTTATACCTCTTACGGTAAGAGCGGTAAAAATAACTCGGCGTATTATACCTATATGCAGGTTTATAATGCTACACCGGTTTCTTATTTCGGATCGAGTGCAGCAGCAGGAACAACTGTTGGCGAATCTTATCTGGCTAATCCAAACCTTACCTGGGAAAAAGCAAAACTCTTTAATGTAGGCGTGGATGCAGCTTTATTTAAAAACCAGTTCTCCTTTAACCTCGAATATTATTCAAATGATTACAGCGATTTAAGCATTGTGCGAGGAAATAATTCTGGCCTGCTAGGCATCTCGTATCCTGAAGAAAATATTGGCAAACAGCGGTATTACGGGTGGGATGCACAGATCAACTGGTCGCAGAAGTTTAGGGATTTTGGTTATTTCGTTAGTGCAAATGCAAGTCTGCAGAACTCAAAATTAATTTACGCTGCAGAAGCCAGTCAACGTTATAGCTGGATGTACAAAACTGGTCATCCGGTAGGGCAAAACTATGGTTATATTGCGGAGGGATTATTCCAGAACCAACAGGAAATTACAGGTTATCCAACCATTGAGGGCTATACACCGCAACCCGGCGATATTAAATATCGTGACTTAAATGGGGATGGAGTGATTAATCAGTTTGACCAAACCACATTTGGTTCAGAAAAAGCAACTGTTTTTCTGGGCACCCAAATTGGTTTTAACTTTAAAGGAATTGATTTCAGTGCGCTCTTTCAGGGCGTATTGAATCAGCAGGTTTACCTATCAGGAAATGCGTACCGCGAGTTTCAAAACGGCACGGCACAAGCTTATGAAACTCAGTTAAACAGGTGGACCCCTACAACTGCTGCTACGGCAACTTATCCTAGGCTTACTACAAGCTCAGGCCCGAGAAATGGTGCACAAAATAACTTTGTAAGTTCATCGTACTGGTTACGGAGTGGAAATTACATCCGCTTAAAAACCATAGAGTTGGGCTATACCATTCCGGTATCGGCAATGAAAAAAATCGGCTTAAAATCAACAAGGGTATTCTTAAACGGACTTAACCTTTACACCTGGAGTTCGGATACGTTTAATGGTGCTGATCCAGAAAATTATACAGGGGCTTATCCCATTGGAAAAGTATTTAATGTGGGCGTAAACATTCAATTATAGTTATGAAAAAAATATTGAGTTTATTAATCATAGCGTTGACGATGGTATCGTCATCATGCAAGAAATTTGAAAATGAACCTGAAGAGCGAACAACAGAAACTGATGTTTTCGATCCTTCAGATAAAACCGGAACACTTTCTACTGCATATCTTCTGGGGATTTATTCTTTTCTTCCGGCAGGATTTAACAGGATAGATGGCGATTTATTAGATGCGGCAACTGATGATGCTGTACCTTCTTCAAACCGTTCTAACATCAGCTTATTTACCAACGGACAGTTAACCGCGGCTAATTATCCTGATAACAACTGGAGCAACAGTTACACCATCATCCGCCGGTGTAATGTGTTTTTGAAAAATATTGGTATCGTGCCAATTGCTGATGCCATCAGGCAGCGTCAGGTTGCCGAGGCTCGTTTTTTGCGTGCCTTTGCTTACTTCGAACTTTTAAAACGTTATGGTGGTATTCCCCTGATTGGTGATCAGGTTTTTAATCTAGAAAATGATCTGAACCTTCCCCGTAATACATTTGCAGAATGTGTAGATTATATTTCAGGCGAATGCGATTATACGGCAGCAAATCTGCCAAATGGATCTACCGTTATTGCTGCAGAATTTGGCAGGGTACCAGCAGAGGCTGCACTGGCTTTAAAATGCAGGCTTTACCTATATGCAGCAAGTCCGCTTTTTAATGGTGGTGGTGTTGAATCCAACAGTACCTTAAAATCATTAACAGGATATTTAAATGCCGATCAAAACCGATGGACGCAAGTTATTAACGCTGCTGAGGCCATTATTGCAAAAGGTTATTACAAGCTTCCTGCCGGAACTGGGACAACAACTTATGCTGCAGTTTTTACCACGAAAATTAATACCGATATTATTTTTTCAAAACAATCTGCTAATTCAACAGTAATCGAAAATGCCAATGCTCCAGTAGGTTATGTAGCGCCAACTGCTAGTAACGGCCGTACCAGTCCGACACAAAATTTGGTGAATGCTTTTCCAAATTTAAATGGCTCGGCCTATACAGGAACGCAGACCGCGGCCACACAATATGATAACCGCGATCCAAGATTAAAAGCGATTATTTTTTACAATAGCACCGCATGGCTGGGCCGGCCAGTGCAAACTTTCGAAGGTGGTTTGGATAAACCGAATCAGGCTTTTAAAACACAAACCAGAACTTCTTACTACTTAAGAAAGTTTATGGCCGATTTTTCTACCTCAACCACCTATTCCAACCAAAGTCACAACTTTCCATATTTCAGGTTTGCAGAGGTTTTATTGAATTATGCAGAGGCTTTAAATGAAGTAAACCGGGTAGAAGATGCCGTTAAGCAGCTGATTTTAATCAGAGCAAGGGCAGGGATTACTGCAGGTACTGGCAACCGTTATGGCATTAGTGTAGGCATTACGCAGGAGCAATTGAGGGATTTGATCAGAAATGAACGCCGAATTGAGCTTAGTTTTGAAGAACACCGTTTCTTCGATATCCGCCGCTGGAAATTGGCATCGGCTTTAACCGGAAGTTTTCAGGGCTTAAAAATCACCCAAAATGGTTCTGCCTATAATTATGAACTCCAAAATGTAAGCGATAATGTTTTCAGCAATAAATATTATCATATGCCGATTCCTTACGCGGAGATTACCAAAAACACACGGTTACTACAAAATGAGGGCTATTACTAATACTGCATGGTTTTAATTTTTTAAAAGAACGAAATGAGAAAATATATATACATGTTAAGTGTGTTTCTTTTGGTGTTCGGCTTTTCGGCCATGGCACAAAAAAGAGAAATTACCGGCCAGGTGAGTGATAAAACTGGCGGTTTGCCGGGGGTGAGCGTAATTGATAAAACCAATCCAAAAAACGGAACTTTAACCGATGCAAATGGTCGGTTCAGGTTAGCTGTTGAAGGAAATACAATTACGCTTAAAATGGTTGGTTATGCCACAAAAGAGGTATCAGTACAAGGTTTAAGCAATGTTATGGTAACCTTAAGCGAAGATCAAACCAATTTAGATGAGGTGGTTATTGTAGGTTTTGGAGAAAAAAAGAAACTTACCCTAACCGGTGCAGTAAGTGCAATAAGTGGTAAAGATATTAAGCAAAGTCCATCTCCCAGTTTGCAGAATACACTCGCAGGCAGGGTAACGGGTTTTAGCAGTCAGCAACGTTCCGGGCAGCCGGGTAGGGATGGTGCCAGTTTTAACGTTCGTGGGGTAGGTTCTTATGTAGGGAATAACAATCCACTGATTTTGGTTGATGATATTGAGTTTACTTATGATCAGTTTTCTTCTCTTAACGCGAATGAAGTGGAGTCGGTAAGTATTTTGAAAGATGCCTCTACCACATCAATTTATGGTATTAAAGGCGCAAACGGCGTAATTTTGGTTACTACGGTACGTGGTAAAGTAGGTAAACCACAAATTACTTTTCAGGCAGAATATGGTTTAAATCAGTTAACCCGCCGCCCCGAATATTTAGATGCCTATCAATCCGCATCAATTATTAATCAGGGCGAAGTGAATACAAATGCACTTAATCCAAATCCGAATTTTGTGCGTACTTTTTCTGATCAGGATTTAGAACTTTATCGCAATGGAACAGACCCATACGGGCACCCAAATAACGATTGGACGGATATTTTATTAAAAAAGTTTGCACCACAGCTCCGCGGTAATTTTGACATTACTGGCGGTACCGAAAAAGCCAAATATTTTGTTTCCGTAGGCTACCTGAACCAGGGCGGTCAGTTAAAAGATTACAGCGCAGATTTGAACAGCCAGTTTTATTACAAACGCTACAATTACCGTTCTAATGTTGATGTTAAACTAACCAAAACACTGGATGTTAAGTTCGACTTATTTGGTAATGTGGATGAACTGAACACCAACAATGCCAGTGCTAACAGTTTATTTAGCGATTTAGGCCGTACAGCAGAAACTGCGCCTTTTAATTACCCAATTTATAATCCAGATGGAAGTTTAGGTTACAGTTTGTGGCAAAGAAATTCCTCAGGAAGAAATAACAATAACCTTATTGGTAGGTTGATGTATAACGGTTATTCCCGTACTTATTCAAATAATATAAATTTGGCTACATCAGCAGTTCAGAAACTGGATTTCATTACCAAAGGTTTATCTGTAAAAGGAACTTTGGCTTACCGGAACCTTTACGCTTATACCCGTAATTTGCAACGCCCTACCAGTGGTACAGGTTTTATTTCCTATATCTACGATCCGGTAACGGGTAATTATAATTTTGGACAACGTGATAACGTATACAGACTCAGTATTCCGGCACTTACTTCTCCTGCCAGTAGTACCAATAGCTCGCTAACCTTACAAGCCATTTTAAACTATAACCGCTCCTTTGGCGATCATAACGTTACTGGTTTGTTTTTATACAATCAAAACAGCAAATCCTACCAAAACAATGCTGAGGGGAACCGTTACAACTTCATTCCAGAAAATTTTAGGGGATATACCGCCAGATTAGGTTATGATTATAAACAGAAGTATATTTTGGAGGTAAGTGGCGCCTACAACGGTACCGATCGTTTTGCCGTTGGAAAAAGATTAGGGTTCTTCCCCGCAGGATCGGTAGGATGGAATATTGCGGAAGAGAAAGTTTTTAAAGATAACCTGAAGTTTATCGATCTTTTTAAAGCACGTGCATCTTACGGCCTAGTAGGAGCAGACGGAACAGATGGTACTTACGCATACCTGCAATCTTATACCGCAGGTAGCGGAACCGGGCTTTTTGGCTTAGCACCTAATAATCCATACGGAATTGCAACCGAAGGTACATTAGGAAACGATCAGGTAACCTGGGAGAAAGAAAAGAAATTGGATATTGGCCTTGATATTGCCCTGTTCAAACGTAAATTCACTGCATCATTTGATTATTTTAACAACAACCGTTACGATATCTTAACCACAAGGGGAACCGTTTCAGCGGTTTTCGGTCAAAATCTGCCCCGTGTTAATTTAGGGAAAGTAAACAATAAAGGGTTTGAAGTAGAATTTGGTTTCAATAATAATATTGGCACCGACTGGAGATATTCTGTACGCGGTACTTACTCTTTGGCAAAAAATAAGATTGTTTTTGCTGATGAGGCCGTTCAAACATACTCATATCAAACCCTAACTGGTCAATCTATCGGTTCGGTATTAAAGTACAACTGGACTGGCGAATTTTATAGTGTTGCCGATATCGCAGATCCAGCCGTTCCAAAACCAATAATAGGCGGTCGCCCGGGCGATTTGAAATATAAAGACTTAAATGCTGATGGCGTAATTGACGTCAATGACAGGTCGTACTTTGGGTACACCAATTTACCAACCACTACGCTTGGATTGACTTTAAGTACATCTTATAAAAATTTTAGCCTTACTGTATTGTTCCAGGGAGCTACAAATTTTGTGGCCAGTGCACAGGGTGCGGTTATTCACCATAATGCAAGTAAAGCTTTGCCTATTCACCTGGAGCATTGGACACCAGAACTTGGAAATAATGCAAAATACCCACAATTGTATACCACGGCTTTGAGTCAGAGTCCACGAGATTTTTATTCTGATTTTTGGGCAATTCCAGCCGATTATTTAAGGCTAAAAACGGCCGAGATCAGCTATACCGCAGGGCCGAAATTGCTGAGTAAATTAAGATTGAAAGGCTTAAGGCTTTACACCAACGGATATAATTTATTTACCTGGACTAAACTGGATAAACTTTATAACCTGGATCCGGAGGTATTAGAATCATCAGCTGATTTACCTTACCCACCAACAAGAATTTTGAATTTTGGTATTAACGTTACCTTTTAATTGAGTGATATGAAAAAGATAATTACAATATTGCTACTTGCAACGGTTATATTTTCGTGTAAAAAATCTGGCTTTTTGGATGATAAAACCAATGGTTTAGATGAAAATGCTGTTTTTACAGATAGCATTCAGACCATTAATTTTTTAAACAGAATTTACGTTGATGCTGGTTACAGTTTTGGTCCATCACGTTTTAACTCTGCCGGTGGAACGGGTAATACAGAATTGGCTACTGATAATGCCGAAGGTAATAATAACCTTTCTGTTTGGGCTGATTCCTATGTTCAGGGCGTAATTGGGCCAAATAACGTTTCAACTAACTTTGCCACCGATAAAGATTTTTGGGCAACACCATATAAAAATATCCGCCGGATTAATTTATTGCTTTCAAAATTGCCTGATGCACCTTTAAGTGCCGCAATGAAAAACAGAATACGTGGAGAAGCCCGTTTTTTAAGGGCATATTTTTATCATTATATGATTGTGGCATTTGGTGGCGTTCCGGTTATTGATGATCAGGTTTTTGGAATTAACGACATTATTAATCTTCCGAGAAATAGCTTTAGTGATTGTGTAAACTACATCACCTCAGAACTGGATGCTGCTGCCACTGAACTTTCAACTGTAATTTACAAAGATATTGATTACGGAAGGGTAACCCGTGGTGCATGTTTAGCGCTAAAATCTAGGGTTTTGCTCTATGCGGCAAGTCCTTTGTTTAATGGAGGCGCAATAACAACCAGCCCGGCACTACTTCCGTTGGTTGGTTATCCATCAATCGATAATAACCGTTGGATGGCTGCTGCAAATGCAGCAGAAGCCTTAATCAACACCGGATTATATTCGCTTAATGTAGATAATGTAACCAGACCTGGAAATGGTTTTTACCAGTTGTTTTTAAAACGGGTAAACAGTGAGTATATTTTTGCCTATAACCGCCCGGTGCAAAAGGAGTTTGAAACTTTTTATTTGCCACCAACCAGATCGGGAAGCAGTGTAATGAAACCTACGCAGAGTTTGGCCGAGGCTTTCCCAATGCGTGATGGTAAATCAATTAAAGAAAGCACCACTTACAATGCAAACGATCCTTATGTAAACCGCGATCCCCGGTTCGAGTTTTCAATGATTTACAATGGCTTATCTTACATCAGCAATACGGGCGTAAAAACGCAGGTATTTACTTACACCAGTACAGGCTCTGCAATTGCCAACACCACATCTGACGCTTATACACCGCAAAATAAATTTACTGGTTATTTTTCACGTAAAATGCTTGATGAAAACTTAACCAATGCAAGTTCAGGTACCACAGAAAGAGCTTGGCCGCTCATTCGTTATGCTGAAATTTTGCTTAACTATGCTGAGGCCATAACCGAGGCTGGTCAGCCTGAGAAAGCTTACGATAAATTAAAACTCTTACGTGAGCGTGCAGGTATTTTACCCGGAAGCGATGGTCTGTACGGTTTGAAAGCAAATATGACAGTAGCCGAAATGCGTGAAGTGGTGCGTAACGAACGCCGTATTGAGCTTGCTTTTGAAGATCACCGATGGAATGATATCAGAAGATGGAAAATTGCATCAACCATTTTAAAAGGATTTAACAGTGTTGATATTATTACCAGAAGTGCAACCAATACTTACAAACATACCATTGGTACTGCGCCGCGACCGTTAAATTTTAGAGATGCGATGTATCTTTTGCCTTTGCCATTGGCCGAAATTCAGAAAATGCCCTTGATGTTGCAAAATCCCGGATACTAGCGCTTAATCTCATTCATAACATAGTTTAACTCTCAAAACTCCATTTCCAGCCCGAAAGTGCAAACTTTCGGGCTTATTTATGCTAAAACTATTCAGTTTGGAAACGTTCCCAAAGAATGGGAACGTTTCCATTTAATAAGTATGCCCTAAAATGCCTTGTTTTAAATATACAGGCATTATCTTCGAAATATCGATTTTGGATTGGAATATAATCACATTCTCAAGTCAAAATTGTAATTTAACCAAATAGCAACACCAATGAACAAACTTAAACCGAACCTAATTTTTTCTGTTGTCTTATGCCTCATATCCTGGCTCAGCTTTCAAAATAAGCTTTATGCAAACGATAAACCAGGTGGGATGCATCCGCAAAAACAAATCGATTTTGTTAAAACACAGATCAAACATAAAAAAGAACCCTTTTTAACCGCTTTTAATGCACTTATTGTTAAAGCTGATTCTGCACTGCTCGTTAATCAGCATGCGGTTGAGGATTTTAGCATTCCAGGTTTTTATGCTGATAAAGAAGGGCACCGCAGAACGTCTCTGGCACTGCAGGTTGATGGCTTTTCTGCCTATAGCTGTGCCTTGGCCTATCAGTTAACGGGCAAAACTAAATATGCGGTTAAAGCCATTTATTTTTTGAATTCATGGGCAACAATAAATAAAAAATATTCCCTGTTAGATGGTTCTTTGGTTATGTCGTACTCTGGAACGACTATAATGATGGCTGCGGAACTGCTAAAAAATAATAAAAACTGGAAAGCCGCAGACCAGGAAAAGTTTACCTGGTGGACAAAAAATGTATTTCGCCACGCGGCAAATAGCATCCGTTACCGAAATAATAATTCGGGTGATTGGTCGAGATTTGCTTCCCTTTTGGCTGATGTTTATTTAAATGATCAGGAAGATTTTAAAAAAAATGTTGAAATGATCAAAAATGAACTGTTCAAACAAATTGCACCTGATGGACACATGGTTGAGGAGGTTAAACGTCAGGGAAATGGAATTTGGTACACGTATTTTTCATTGGCGCCAATCTCAGCATCCTTTTGGGTAATTTATAACCAGACTGGAGAAAATCTTTATGCCCTAGAAAAAGATGGTACTTCAGTAAAAAAAGCACTCGATTACCTGCTTTATTACAATCAGCACCCTGCAGAGTGGACTTGGTTTAAAAATCCTGTAACGGGTAATAAAAATACTGAAACGGGTTTTTGGCCGGCAAATTTGCTTGAAGCAATGAATGGTATTTATCACAGTAAGGACTTTGAAGCCTTTGTTGCGCCTTACAGACCAATTATGTATCCGCGACACGATTATGCCTGGACTTATCCAACATTATTTCCATTGAGCTTAACCGATTACAAATAAATCTGAGCACAGAAATAAAATGAGGTGATTTTGCCCTCAAATTTAAAGTTATTATGAAAAATTATTCATTAAGGTATTTGTTCGTTTGCTGTAGTTTACCTGTTGCATTCTTCTCATCTGCCCAAAAACAAACCATTATTAAACCGCCTAAATTAGAAAGCGATGGCTATAAACTGGTTTGGAAAGAGGAATTTAATTATAAAGGTGCTCCGGATAAAACAAAATGGACTTTTGAACAGGGTTTTGAGCGCAATGAAGAATTTCAATGGTACCAGCCAGAAAATGCCTGGTGCGAAAAGGGGAACCTGGTGCTGGAGGCAAGGAGGGAAAATAAAACTAACCCAAATTTTGTTGAAGGGAGTAGCGATTGGAAAAAGAACAGAAAACAGGCAGAATATACTTCATCGAGTATTAAAACCCGAGGTTTACACAGCTGGCTTTATGGCCGTTTTGTGATGCGAGGTAAAATTGATATTCGAGATGGGATCTGGCCTGCCTGGTGGACTTTAGGTACAAAAGGTACCTGGCCGGCTACGGGCGAAATTGACATCATGGAATATTACCGCAAAAAACTTTTGGCTAATATTGCCTATATGGGTGAGCATAAAAAAGATGCCTGGTTTAGTGTAGAAAAAGATATCGATTCGCTTGGAGGCAAAGCCTGGGCAGATAAATTTCATATCTGGCGCATGGATTGGGACGAAAACAGTATTGCTCTCTATGTGGATAATCAATTGCTCAGTAAAGTTGAAATGGATAAACTGGTTAACCAAAATGGAACAGGTATTAATCCTTTTAAACAACCTCATTACATGTTGCTTGATTTGGCGATAGGCGGAAAGCAGGGGGGAGACCCATCAAAAACTACGTTTCCGGTCAGGTTTGAAGTGGACTACATTAGGGTTTATCAAAAATAAATACGCAAAGCAAAAATGATGAATAACCAAATATTAAAATTCCGAAAACTGCTGCTTTTGCTATTCACTGTATTCTTTGTTTTTGGCGCAAAAGCACAATCAACTTTAATTCCGATTGAAAGCAAAAACAACGCTATCGTTTTAAAAGCCGATAAAGGCGGTGTGCTCAAGATGGTTTATTTTGGGAAAAAACTGGGCAATAAAGAAGAGTATAATAAAATAGCAGCCTTATATCAGCAGGGTGATGATTACTCGGGTGTTTTAAATGCTGCCTATACCACCTCGGGATCGCAAAATCTGGTCGAACCAGCTTTAACTGTCGTTCATGCCGATGGAAATACTTCGCTTGATCTTCACTATATTGGCTATGAAACCAAAGCACTGGAAAATAATGTTCTTTTAACCACAGTGCGCTTAAAAGATCCGGTTTATCCATTTGAAGTAACCCTGAATTATAAGGTTTATGTCAATGAAGATGTTGTTGAACAGTGGACCAATATCAGGCACAATGAGAAGAAATCGGTTAGGCTTGATAAATATGCATCTGCAAATCTTTACCTAAAAGGAAAGGGTTTTTGGCTAAAACAATACCATGGCGATTGGGCAAAAGAAATGCAACCTGAAGAGTCTAAACTCACTCATGGCATTAAGGTTTTAGATAGTAAATTAGGAACAAGGGCGCACCTGTATCAGCCGCCAACCTTCATGCTTTCGTTAAATGAACCAGCTGATGAAGATCATGGCGATGTACTTTATGGCAGTATGGAATGGTCTGGTAATTTCAGAATTGACCTAGAGCTTGATCCGCTGAATAACCTGCGCATTATTGCCGGGGCAAATAATCATGCCGCCGCCTATGAGTTAAAACCAAATACCGATTTTACCACACCTGCATTTTTGTTTACTTTTTCTGATTCGGGAAAAGGTGATGCAAGCAGGAAATTGCAGAACTGGGCCAGAAATTATCGTGTTTTGGATGGGAATGGCTCCCGTTTAACTTTGTTGAATAATTGGGAGGCAACTTTTTTTGACTTTAATGAGCAAAAGTTAGCACGCTTGTTAAGCGATACCAAAAAATTGGGTGTAGATCTTTTTTTGCTTGACGATGGTTGGTTTGGTAATAAATATCCCCGCAACAGCGATAATGCCGCACTTGGCGATTGGCAGGAAAACAAGAAAAAACTTCCTAATGGGATAAGTGCATTGGTAAAAGAGGCTAGTGCAAACGGTGTAAAGTTTGGCATTTGGTTAGAGCCCGAAATGGTAAGTCCTAAAAGCGAGCTTTATGAAAAACATCCCGATTGGGTAATTAAACAACCCCAGCGCCCGGAAAAGTTGTACCGAAACCAATTGGTTTTAGATTTGAGCAACCCAAAAGTGCAGGATTTTGTTTACAGTATTGTTGATGACCTTTTTACCAAAAATCCAAATTTAGCCTACATCAAATGGGATTGTAATGCTGTAATTTATAATGCCTATTCAAGCCATTTAAGTAACCAGAGCCATCTTTACCTGGAGTACGTTAAAGGTTTATATAATGTTTTGGAAAAAATTAGGGCTAAATATCCAAAAGTGCCTATGATGCTGTGCTCTGGTGGGGGAGGCAGGGTAGATTATGCTGCTTTAAAATATTTCACCGAGTTTTGGCCCAGCGATAATACCGACCCGATGGAAAGAATTTTTATCCAATGGGAATATTCTTACTTTTTCCCGGCCATTGCAAGTTCAAACCATGTTACCGATTGGGGCAAACAAAGTCTGAAATTTAAAACCGATGTAGCTATGATGGGCAAATTGGGTTTTGATATCGATATTGCCAAGCTTGATGAAAAGGAGCTTAAATTTTGTCAACAAGCAGTGAGCGCTTACAATGGTATTAAAGAAATTGTATGGCATGGCAATCAGTATCGTTTGTCAGATCCATGGCAAAATGATGTTGCCTCGGTTATGTACACCAATACCGATAAATCAACCGGTGTGCTGTTTAATTATCTCGTTAATGGCCGTTATGATAAAGGCTCAAAAGAACCAGTTAAATTAAAAGGTCTGGATGCAGCTAAACAATATAAACTTTCAGAAATTAACCTATATCCGGAAACCAAAAGCGATATCAATAGTGAAAGTACTTACTCGGGTGAGTTTTTAATGATGATTGGTTTTAATCCTAAAGTAAACGCAAACCGCAAAAGTGTTGTAGTAAAAATCGAAGAAGTAAAATAATAATATAATAAACCTCACAAATGAATTTTTCAAAGATAAAACTGATATTTTTTGTCACTGTAATCCTATGCGTAAACTGGTTTTCAGGTTTTTCCAAAGCTACCATTGATAGCAGGGATTCGTCTTTTAAAATCGCCAATATTTCCAGAATGATGAAACGCGTAGCTGATTGGCAAATTAATACCTGGGATACAAAAGGTTTTAACCACCGAAAAGCAGACTGGACCAATGGCGCTTGTTATACGGGTATTTTTGCCCTTGGGAATATGAAAGGCAATGAAAAATACCTTAAAACACTGATGGATATCGGCAATGATGTTGGCTGGAACACGGGGCACCTCCGTTTTTATGCAGATGATTATTGCGTTGGGCAAACCTATGCGCAGCTATACATCAAGTATAAAGAAAAGAAAATGATTGCTCCATTTACCCTTTTGGCAGATAGTATTGTAGCAGCCCCGCATGATGAACCCCTGAATTGGAGAAACAATATCCAAAAAAGAGAGTGGGCATGGTGCGATGCACTTTTTATGGCACCACCATCTTTAGCCTATTTAAGTACCGCAACCGGTGATCAGAAATACATAGATATGGCCAGCAAACTTTGGTGGAAAACCACTGATTTTTTATACGATCCATCAGAGAAACTTTATTTCAGAGACGAAAGCTATTTCGATAAAAAGGAAAAAAATGGTGCCAAAGTGTTCTGGTCGAGAGGAAATGGATGGGTGCTTGGTGGTTTGGTGCGTGTATTGGAAAATATGCCTAAAAATCATCAGGACAGAGCTAAATTTATAAAACTATATAAAGATATGGTTGGTCGCATTGCCGGCCTGCAACAGCCTGATGGCAGTTGGCATGCGTCTTTATTAGATCCTGCCAGTTTCCCAATTAAAGAAATGAGCGGAACGGGTTTCTTTTGTTATGCCATGGCCTGGGGACTTAACCAAGGTTTGTTGGACGAAAAAACTTATTTTCCCGTGGTTAAAAAATCGTGGGTGGCATTAACTTCTGCTGTTCATAAAGATGGTAAACTTGGTTATGTGCAAGCTATAGGAGCCAGTCCGGATAAGGTAGATGCAAATAGTACAGAAGTTTATGGCGTAGGCGCTTTTTTACTGTCAGGCGTTGAGCTTTATAAATACATGGAAGCCCATCCCAAAGCCCGTTAAAACAAAACCCATGATGAAAAAGCAGTACTTCTTAACGTTTAAATGCAATTGGTTTATAGTCTTTTTGCTAGTTTTCAGCTTTAATGCTTTTAGCCAGGGCAATAATAATACCTTACGCTTATTTGTAATCGGAAATAGTTTCTCGCAAAATGCAACTACTTTTTTACCTCAAATTGCTAAAGAAAGAGGTAAAACCTTAATCATTGGTAGGGCAGAACTTGGTGGTCACTCTTTAGAGCAACACTGGGGCTATGTCGAAAAATTCGAAAAAGACTCAACCGATGCAAAAGGAAAACCGTATGGCGGTAAATCATTAAAAATGTTATTGTCTGCGGGTACCTGGGATGTAGTTACCATTCAGCAGTATTCCTATCTATCGGGCGATTCATCAAGCTATAATCCATATGCACAAAACTTGGTTAATTACATCCGTAAACTCCAGCCAAAGGCAGAAATCGTTATTCATCAAACCTGGGCTTACCGTGCTGATGCCAAGAAATTTGGAAGAATTGATCAGCAGCAGTTGGCCCAAAACCAGCAAGAAATGTGGCAGCTATCACGTGTTGCCTATCATAAGTTGGCGAAGCGGTTTAATGCAAGGATTTTGCCTGTAGGCGATGCATTTGAAGCGGTTGCAACCGATAAAAAATACGGATATAAAGAAGATGTAAACTTCAACTTCCAAAATCCTAGCGCACCAAATCTTCCTGATCAAACTAATTCAATCAATGTTGGATATTTTTGGAATAAAGAACAATTAGTTTTCGATCCTAATCATGCTAATGATGCTGGAAAGTTTTTAGGCAGTTTAATTTGGTATGGAGTGCTTTTCAAAGAATCTCCAAAAAAAATAAAATTTAAGCCAACGTCTGTTTCAGATGATTTAAAAGAGTATCTGATTACGGTGGCAGATAATCTTGTAAAGGTTTTCAAAAACTAATTTTTTATGATGTCGATATCCTGTATAATGTTATTTTGACAATCATATATCTCTTTCTTTTTTTAATATCATCAGCATACCAAGCTCATTGTACTCTGTCATCCTAGTTTCTAGTTCTTCAATTCGTTTTAAATCAACGATGAGTTTGTTGCTAATTTGAACCGTTCCCGACTCGTAACAGGGCAAAAGATTTTTAATAGCCTTTTGCCTTTTTTTATTGCTCTGTAATCTCTTGGATTGGGATTAACTGCGAAGTTGAATATTTCTTTTTAGCGATTCTGTTAGTTGCGCCTCTGTTCTTGCAATATTGCCTTCACATTCTTCCTTTAATTTTGATAATTTCCTTAAATAACTTAAAAAGTTTAAATTGCCATTGCGAATTATAAACAAACGCTTAAGTTTAACATCCCATTTCGATGGCTTGCCTCCCTCCGTTTGAACAGTTAAATTATCACAATTTTAAGAATGAAATTTTACTTTTCTATATTATTTTGCCTCGTTGCAAAGGGATTGTATGGATTTGACATTACTCCAAAGCAAATCGATCAAAAATTGAAAGACAGTGAGATGTTATTGAACCAAGGCAAATCGAAGGAATATATTGCTTTAAATGAGGAGCTCAATAGAGCTTCAAAAGCAATTTTGTATTCTAAAGGAGTTGCGATTTGCAATTTCAGAATTGCGATGGCATTACATATACAGGGGAAATTTAAGGAAAGTATAGTCCGTTTAACTATTGCCGAGCAGGAAGAATTCTCCAATCAAAATAATGAATTTAAAGCAGGTATTTTTAGGGTATACGGGGATAATAACACAAAATTAGGTCTCCATAAAAATGCCATTTCAAGATACAAAGAGATTCTCAACCTTAAGGTAAGCACGCCCATTTTAATTTTCGGAATGGCCTACAATAATATTGGCTCAAACTATTTGGAAATTAATTCAAATGACTCTGCTTATTATTATTTTAGAAAAGCTTCACTTTCTTTACAGGGTTCAATAGGTACAAAAGAAAATATTTTGTATTCTGTCGTTTGTGCAAATCTGGCAAAGTATTGGAAGCTAAAAGGCAATCAGGATTCTACATTTTATTACTTGAAAAAAAGTATGGAACTAGGCGTAAAAACTGGCAGTAAGTTTTCTATTCAAATTGCCTCAGAAGGAATAGCAAAACTATTTTTAATGAAAAAACAGAACGATTCTAGCCTTTTCTATTACCATAAGTCGTTACAATTAGCAGAAGCCAGCGGTAATGTTTATGCAAGAAGAGATCTTTACAAGCAAATATCTCAAGTATATAAATTGAATAAGGAAGATAGCAAAGCACTAATGTATCTTAATCTTTATTCGAATTTATCTGATAGTATAGTACAATTGGAGAAGAATGCCATCCCAGCTGCTGTAAATGTAATAACAGCGGATCATGAAAAGACCTTTAAACGTAAGGGAAATACATTATTGATAATCATATTGATAATTAGTATAACTATGATTATCAGTTTGTGGTTTGCCTATCAGCGTTATAAAATGTACAGGAACGAACGCCATCTTCGAAAATTAGATAAGAGAGAATTTGTTGAATCTCTTAGCGAAGTCAGAAAACAAGCTCAGACAGAAGGTTTGACTCAGCTTGTTGAATTGGCAAAAGAAAAAGATCCGGCATTTTTTATAAAATTTAATGAAATTTATCCTGATTTCAAAAATAGATTACTGATTAAAATCCCCACGTTAACAGCAAATGAACTAGAGCTATGTTGTTATATGAAAATAAATTTCGACACCAAGGAAATTGCCAGATACACTGATATGACAGTTAAATCAGTTGAGTCAAAGAAATATCGAATCAGGAAGAAAATGAATATTTTACCTCATGAAAATTCTAATATCTGGATCGCTAATGTTTAACTCAATAACGCCAGGCTCATTCCTTTTAGGTTCAACCTAATCTTATTTTTGTTTAGTAATCTATGTACTCATCTATGCCATTCTGTAACTCTTCTATTGACAAGTATTTTTTGAGATAAAACATCTCAGACTTCAACGTACCCAAAAAAATTTCTACTACGCATTATCAAGGCTGTAGACCTTTCTTGACATTCTATTCCTCCGCAGAATATGTTGGTAATCCTTCGTCTTATCTCCTTTTAAGATTTGATTGATTTTCTACTCATAAAAATGCCTCCATAAACTGTCTAATTTTTTTGGGCACTGCAATAATCAAGTAGGGTGTTTCTTTAAAATTTAGTTAAAGAATATGGAGGTTTGTTGTTTGTTAATGTCCTGATTATTAATGTTTTAAGGTTGATCGAGTGAAAACGAGTGTAAAAATTTTATTTTTATTTATTCGTAGGTTATTTCTTTGAGGCACTAAAAAAAATCATTTTTCTATACGAATTTTCATTACTAACCAGCATCTCAAAAGTCACAATTAAACTATGGGCTTTTGTACTGTATTTAAAGTTACGATTATAGAAAGAGCTCCATTATATTAATAATCTATAATGATGCATGATATGATTTTAGAAAATTATTATCAGGTAAGAACTACATCAGAAAATGGGAAAGACAGAACCAAAAATTTCGGAGTTATTTCACCTGTAGAATTAAAGAAATGATGATTAAATTTTATGAAATCAATTAAGCTATTTTTATTACTTTTTTATAAAGTAACGGGTAAGATTAGTCCCCTTTGTTTTAAAAAAGATCACTATCCGTCATTGCATCACAATCATCTCAAACTGATATGTTGAATTTAATTAAGTTTTCGACAAGGGAAGGCTTATAAGCGACTTGGTGATTGCGAAATAGCAAAGTTTAATGTTTTCAGATAGTTCCTCCTTTAATTGAAATCCGACAGATGGTAAACCATTTAGCAAACTTTTAACTTTTCCTAATATCACCATTTTAACTCATGGACAAGTTTTTTAAAGATTACACTACAGCTTGTAATATTTGATTTCCATATTTAATTTTTTGAGAGGTATTGTTTATTCTGCGTTGCTTGATTCTACGTCTTTTGTCACTCTTTAAGAAAAATTCTAAATCGTTCGGTATCTCTTAGTACATATCGTAGTGCGTACTTAATTAGGGATATCTGTTGTAATTGATTCATACACACCGTTACACTAAATACAACACATAATTTTATGAATATTAAGATATTTTGCACTAAGCGAGAGATTGTGCGATACAATTTCCTCCCCAGTCATTTTGCGCTACGATTGATTTATACTAAACGAAGCGCTATGCCTGAAAAGGGAAGAATACAATTTCATGAGAAAGGATAATCTGAAATCACTTGAGTAAGGTGACCTTAGTATCAGTTATCAATGCTTGCCGAGGAGGGTGCGAGCAGGGCAAAAAGTATCTATATATGAATTACTATTCTTTCGTCATGGGAATAATTACAAGATATATCGGAACCGCACATGACGCAGAAGAGTTAGTAAATGACAGCTTTATTAAAATTTTTAGGTATTTAGAAAGCTTTAATCACGAAGGACATAATGATGAAAAAGAATTAAAAAAAGGATTAAAATCGTGGATGGCTAAGATCAGCTCACGAACAGCCATTGATTTTTTAAGGATTGCAAAAAATCTTCGAAAAAATGAAGAGATCACGGAGGTACACATGAATAGAAGTTCGCCTATTGTGGTTAATAAGATGGAAACCATAGAAATCCTAAAGCTGCTGGATGCGTTACCCGAAATCCAAAAAATAATATTCAACCTCTATGAGATTGATGGATATTCTCATAAGGAAATTGCTGATCTACTGAATATTCAGGAGAAACATAGTAGCGTATATCTGGCCAGAGCAAAGAACAAATTGCGCATACTGTATTCAAACTCTATGACACTTAAGGCGAGTTACCATGCATGAGATAGATAAGATAAAAGCAGAATTGGAAGATATCAAGTATGAGATACCTGCGGGAGCATGGGAACAGTTCAAAAAACATGAACAGTTCAGGTCAGCAGATCATATCTTGAATCCATCTCCAAAAAAGGCAAATAATATTTTTAAAATAATTGTAGAAGTGAGTACAATCGCTGCGATATTATTTGTTGTTATTTTACATCAATTGGGTACTAAAAACCAGGTGGTATTAGATCGCCGTGTAGTAAATATTCAGCTTCCTAAGATACAAAACGGGTCATCGCCATATAGTGTTGTTGTCAATAAACCAAAAATTACTGTTTTAAATGGGGCGAATACACCTTTGGCTCATTCAATAGTAAAAATAAAAATTGATTCAGTTGAAAAGTTTCACACCGACCTTAAACTGGATACCAATGACTTTTCATCAGAAACAGCGGTTGCCTCCAAATCGGAAAGGGAATCTTACTTGTTGAATGCCGCATTATTTAAAAGTGAAATTTTATATCCTTTAAATACAAAGACCTCTTTATCATCAGCAGCAATTCTCAAATTAGTGCAAAATAATGTTCCGGTGAGACCTTTAAATGAATTTGATACTACATATTCAAGTAATAGCCAAACACAATGGATTGTCCAAAATAATATCATAAGTACTTTAGTAGATGAAAGTGCTGTCCACATTCAAAATCCTTTTACAGAATCTGAAAATTATTCATTTACAAACAACCATATGCTTGTCAGTGATTCAGATAGCTTTCCCGTGCTCGTTAATTCTGCAGTCAGTAATATATATTCAAATGAAATGACTTCATCCTTTGTAATCATTAGGATCATTCAACGACCTATGACAAGTTCCTTTATATTGGGATTGAAGACGAGTTTCACCCATGATGGTTATGTCCAATGTGTAATTTCAGAAGCAAGTACTTTAGTCGTTGATGTGGTGAAAAGTCTTCCGAACAATGGAGTTGAATTTACGAAAAGAGGTCGAAATGTTGAGAAAACAAACGAGGAATATCCAATAAGCATCCAACATTATAATTTTTTAATAAGTATTCGCCAAAAACTGAATTCAAAAGAGAGCATTAAACTTTCTCCCTTTATACAGTTACCAGCCTCAGGTTTTTCGAACGGAAGACTTTTTAAATATCACCGCTATGGATTAAAATTTAGCTTAGAATTTTAATGTACTTAAGATCTAATTTAAAACTCCTGTAGTATTAATAATAATAGAGTCCAACTAATAGTTTTGACTCTTCTGCCGAGCTTTATTGAAAAGAATTTTAAAATTATGTTACTGATAATCAGTTGTTTGATTTTAATGTTATATATTTTTGTTACAATACTGTTGTATAGTGCTTTCATGCCCCGTTTTGATATATGTTAATGGCCATTGACAACACATAATTAATCAATTTGAAAAATTCAAAAAAAATAAAAAAATGAAAACAGTATCAATTCGCATATTTTTAATGCTCATTATTTCAGTCTCACTATTTGCATGTAAAAAAGACCGTAAAATAAATCTACCTCCTAATGATGTAATGGCTTTGGACATTATTCACGTTTGGCCGTCAGAAGAGAAGCTTGATGTTTTCTTCAATAACTCTCCAGCAAAGTTCAATTTTAAAGATTTTGCATATACGCATTCGTTTGGTTACCCTCAGGCACTTGCCGGTGATAAGAAGATTTCAATCAACAAAAAGGGTTCAACGACAGCTTTGCTTAGCGAAACATTTCCTTTTGTTAAAGGTAAAGCATACTCTTTATTCATCATTGGAAATCCAGCTGATGTGAAATTTCTTTTGATTAAAGACGAGTTTATATCCCTGCCTGCAGGAAAAGCAGGGATCAGATTTGTTAATCTAAGTCCAGACGCTCCAGCTTTAAATTTATCTATCGCAGGAGCCACAAAAGAGATTGTTATCACAAATAAAGCATATAAAGAGTATTCTGGATTCGAGGTTATCGATCCGGCAGAAAAAGTGACGTTTAATATCAAAAATCATGCTACTGGTATGGTAGAAACTAGCCTGGTCGAAAAAATCGAGGCAGGTAAAAGTTATACGATTTACGTTCGAGGCTTGAAAGCAAATCCAACAGGTGCATTTGCTTTAGGAGCATCTATTCTATCCAATTAGTAAAGTCTTAAATTATACATTCAGTTAGGTTTTTTAAATTGTTTAACGGTGGATAAATTGTCCACCGTTTTATTGAGAAAAGGTATGGAGCTGCTGAATTTTACATTCAATGCTTAATTCTATTTATAGATGACCACCAATAACCCCACTTCTTCAAAATCTCATTTTCTCAATCTATTTTTCCTATCGTGGTTAGCTATTAATGTTATTCAATCTATCTTAACTGGAGTGCATCCCGATGAAGCTTATTACTTGATGTATGCTAAATATTTAGATTGGGGCTATTTTGATCATCCGAGCATTGTAGTTATACGGATCAAAAGCTTTTCATGGATTTACACAAATACAATAACTCAGCATTTCATCTGCTTATTTGAGTGGGATGTTGCGTAATCTGACAAGGCAAAATACACAATAACACATTCACGATAAACTTATAGAGAAAGCGAAATGAATTTTAACTACGACCAATTTAACTGTGAGCGAAATTGCTTTCCAATTGGGCTTTGAATATTCGCAGTTTTTCAGCAATTATTTAAAAGCAAATATCAACAAACTAACTACGAAAATAGTAAGTAATTAATTCAAAAAATATATAATGTATTATATCGCTAAGACTTTAACAAAGCCAAAACCTGTGCTTTCCTCTGCTTTGCGATTGGTATTTTCTTTGTTCTAAAATCCATAATCAAATATCCAGAATCTTCGTTTAAAATACTTTTAACATGTTTTTTGTTGATCAAATGCGATTGATGACAACGGATAAAACCGTAAGGAGTTAACCATTCATCGTACTCATACAATGGTCTAGAAATGAGGTGCTCAGTTCCATTGGTTAAAAAGAAGGTAGTATAATTGTTTGATGATTCGCAACGGACAATTTCTTTAATAGGGACTAAATATGTTTCTTTTTGTGTAGGTAAGGCTATTTTCTGATTTTGATCGGGGTTTTTTTTATCTAATAAGTTCAGGAGATTTTCTAATCTTAAATTTTGTTTCTTAGCAGCCACCGATTGCTCTATCTTTACAACAGTATGTTTAAGTTCTTCGATGTTTATGGGTTTTAGTAGATAATCTAATGCGGAGAATTTGATTGCCATAATTCCATAAGCATCGTAAGCGGTAACAAATACAACTGCAAATTGGGGGTTTTCAATCGACTTCAATAAATCAAAACCGTTTTTGTCTGGCATTTCGATATCTAGAAACACGACATCAGGCTTTAGTGAGAAGATTTGATTTAGTGCTTCATCTGCTGTGTTTGCTGTAGCGATTATGTCCATTTGTTGGCAATGGCGTAACAACAGAGCTTTTAAATTACTGTTATTTATTGGTTCATCGTCTACAAGTATGGCAGTGATCATCTAGTTTTCTATCCAGTTGTGAAATGTTAAAATGGCATTTGTGCCCATATTTTTATCAAACTCAAGTGTAATATACTGGCTTTTTTTAATTTTATTAATATTGGCAATTCTTTCTTTGGTTAAAGTTAGTCCATAACCCAAACCGTTTGCATTTACCCACTTACCATTATCTTTAATGCTAACTACAAAAGTATCCTTTTTTTCTCCTGATGTACAGCTCACTTGTAATTTTCCTTGATCTCCAAGTTTGGATAGACCATGTTTAATTGCATTTTCGACTAGGGGTTGCAATAAAAGTGTTGGTATTTCTAGAGTAGAAATATTTAAGTCTGAGGAAACCTCAATTTCCCAAGAGAAATTAAATCGGAAAGCTTCAAGTTTGATGTAGAGCCTCATAATTTCTAGTTCTTGATGGATTGTAGTATAAACCTGTTGGCTTTTAGTCAATGTTTGGCGTAGCAATGAACTGAATTCTTGCAGGTATTGATTGGCCTCATCAATTCGATTGGTATTTATCAAACCTTGAATAGAACTCAAAGCATTAAAGGTAAAATGCGGATTAAGCAGTGACTGTAGGCGAATGGCAGCTTGCTCTAGTTTTTGCTGTTCTTTTTGCGAAGAACTGATTTTCTTCTTGAACCTTAGCAGCAGCAATAAACCACCAACCAGCAATAAAAGCACCAACAGGATAGTATAGGTAATAGCACTCTGATACCAATGGGGTTTTACGTGTATATATATGAGGCTTACACTTTCTTTTTGAACCGCATAATTTATTCGAAGTTCATAATCTGTGTTTGCTGCAAAAACTAAATCCTTGAAACCTTGTTTACTGATTCCATGCTGCATTTGCCTTGTTTTCAGGTTACGTAACACATATTCTACTTCCATCCCTTTAAAATCCATTCGCTGTATAACCTCGAACCTTATTTTTTCGTTAGGCTGTAAATTGATTTCGGCATCGGTTTTTGTCGTAAAAAAATGACGACCGTCAGATTTGAAGCCCTCAATTCTGGGATAAAGTTTCGGTCGTTGAAGGATGTACCTTTTGATGAGTTTATATGTAACAGTCTCAAATACATCGAAAAAATATTCCTTACCAGGATAAAGATATAATGGACCATTAAGCGAATTATAACTAGTTTGTTCCGACTTATTGTTGTCATAGGCGCGGCCACTTATATTTGGGGTGTTTTTAAAAAGATTGGTTAAGCGAACATTCACATAACCGCCAGTTGTTAAAACCTTTATGGAATTGCCCTGAGTAATTGTTTTAATTTCACTACCCGTGATACCTGTAGCTTCAAATTCAAGGTATGCTGTTTGCTGTTGGGCATGTAGCTTTGGCATAGTTGCACAGCATACAATGATAAACGTAATAAATCTGATAGCGTTTGTAAGATTTGTTAAGTTTGACATGATTATTAATGCTAATATAATGTTAAAATAGAAATTATTGTACTTTGGCGATAGATATCATAGCTTCTAGTTCGTTAATAAGTTCTTGATCTGATTCGTAGCCACTCGTCTTAAACCTTAATTTTCCTTCTCTGTCTATCACTACTTTGGTTGGGATGCTTGTAACTTTATAGTCTGATGCAACAATGAAATTTTGCTTACTAGTTTTCATTGGCTCGTCCATAAGTACATTTAAAGGGAATTTATTAGTTGAAACGTATGTCTTTACGCGTTTAGTGGGTAGGTGTCCAGTTTCGTTTGTCGCTATGAATAGGAAAATTACCTCAGGATGTCGTTTTTCTACTTCCTTCATAGCGGGCATAGCCGCAGCGCAGGGAGCGCACCATGTGGCCCAAAAATCGAGAACTATAACTTTACCCTTTAAACTGGCTAGAGAAATGCGTTTGCCATTTAAATTTAGTAGATTAAAATTAGGCGCTGGCGTATTAACAAACATATTCTTAGCGATTTCACTTCTATATTGTTGGACTATATTTAGTTGGATAGAATCTAAGAATAAGGTTACTTTCGCTTCAGTACCTAATTTTTTAATCGCCAAGCTTTTGAATAAAACATTCATTTTTATCGTTGCCTTGCCTATGCTGATGGCATTAAGCAATAACTTATAAGCTTTGTCCGTTTGTCCATTGGCAGCCAATAAAACGCAGTATAGTTCTGTACTGGATTCCATCATGCCTGTCTCGCCCTGGATGGCTTTTTCTTCATAAAATAGGGCTTTCTTGTCTTCGCCGTTGATGTGTAGCACTTCGGCATAGCTTTCATAGTAGGGGTAGGCTGCCATTTTCATAAACCTGTTCCAATCTTCTAGTGGAAAGTGTTTTGGCCTTGCTAATGGATCGTTTTTATAAGAATCATAAAGATCTATCGTTTTCTTTGCAATTGTTTGCGCATAATCAAAAACTTTCATTTTAACTAAATCGTACACCGCCATATTAAGGAAGGAGGTTTGGTTGAACTTGTTTTTGATTGTATTGATATGGACTTCAAATCGGGCATAAAAACCTGCTTTGAGAAAAGATAGAGCCACGTTTCCCTTGAGCATATCGATTTCATCAGCATTACGAAGGTTGTCTAATTTAAACTCTCTAATGATCTTGTGCATTGCAGTTACATTCTTCTGAGGGTTTTTTTCTATGTCCATGGCCTGGATGCGCTTATTCAAGGTAGCAACATGTTGTGCGTTTGTCTGTATTCCGATGCAAATTAATAGGCTGATTATTAATGTTTTATTTTTCATAAATATGGTGTTTGTTGAATTAACTAGTACCAAAATTATAAATACACGGACGTTAAAAGATATGGTATTGTGAGGATGGATGCTATGGGTGTGAATTTGGTTAGACGTTTTTAGAATTCTAGGTGATGGATATACTTGATCTAAAAACTGGTGTTACCCATAATTAATTTATTCTTTCAAAATTTTTGAAAACTGCCTAATTAAAGCAATTGAGTCACAAAATGGTTCGAATTATGCAAGCCAACTGACTCGTAACAGGGCAAAAGATTTTTAATAGTCTTTTGCCCTTTTTTATTACTGTGTAATTTATTGTTTATCAGAAAGATACGTTTTTTTTACCAGTTATTTATATTTTGAGATTTTTCAATAATTTGTTTTAAAAGTGCATTAAAATGATTGTTCAATCCAGTAGCGGCTTCTTCTAAAAGAAGTTCTCCATTTGTGTCATAGATTGCTACTCTATCATTTTTGCCTTTTAAAAGATTCAACGTAGTCCAACCACTGCTAGACCAACCACTTGTAGGTCTGTAAGTTGCTTCATACCATCGTCTGCATTCAAAAGTAGGTCGGTTAATCCGAATTTTACCATCTTTAAAAAGAAAGGATAAGGTATAAGATAGATCATATTTATAGCTTGTTTTTCCAAAACCGCCTGCCTTATGCTTTACAGGCAAAGCTTTTTCTTCATAAGCTGTTATACTAATGCTTTCCCCGTCAACTACATTAAGCCCTTTTTGTGGGTTGCTATACATAGAGTTAATGGCATTCAATACATTTTTATATAAATCCTTCTGTTTTATGTTTGGCACATTAACTACGGTAAAATCAGTATTATCAGTTGAAACAAAGCCCTTGTCCGTTAGTTTAAAATATTGAGCAAAGCTCAATTGTGCAACAAGTAAAAGTATTGCGAGGTTTAGCGTTTTTTTCATAGTTTTTATAGATTTTTTAATGTTAAATTTAATGGCAAATTGCGCAAGCTACTGCCAATATCCTTTAAGCGTTTAATGCTCTATTCATAAGTTTTCCTTTGGTCCCGCAACAAAAATATAAGAAATATTTTAGTCTCCTAAAGTAAAAGATAGATTTATGCATGATACAAGGGGACTGGAGAAGTGCCTTAAATCTCCAAATATCGCAGTAATGATGTGTAATCATTTTACCTTGCTCATTTTGTATGCTAATTTTGCCAACCGCTCTGCAAGCATATTTCTTGCCGGCAAGTTTTCTTGCTGCTTTGGGGTATTTCGTAAAGAACCTCTTTACATTAAAGATTTTAGAATACTTTTTAATTTCTTTACCCTCTGTAATTCCTGCAATATTTTTTGGACGATATCTTAACCATAAGATTGAAGACAAGTCTTTTTATTAATATGTTTATTTTGGTTTAATAGTGATTAGTATATTTCTAATTGTGAATTCCTTGATAACATTATAGTAGTTTTAGATGCCAGAATTCGAGAAATATTCCCGTTAGCTAAGTTATTTCCTTCATAAATTGTTGACATTATATGAAATTTTATACCTTAGAAAAGAAATTCATATCATGATTCCCTATAGTAAATTTCCGGATGAAGAACTGGCTTCCCTTTTAATGGAGGGGGACAAGGAGGCTTTTGCTGAAATTTACAGCCGCTACTGGAAGCTAATTTATGCACATGTTTATAAAATGCTTAGGGATGAAGAAGACTCCAAGGATATTGTGCAGGAGGTTTTCGGGAATTTATGGATTAAGGCAGAATCCATTAAACACAATACCAACATTTCTGGTTTGCTGTATACTTCGGCAAGGAACCGGGTATTTGATCTGATCGAAAAAAATAAAGTACGTAGTGATTATATTGGAGAGATTGCAAGCTTTATTTCTGACCCTTTAAACCATCAGGTGGATGCGATTGATGAAAAGCGAATTCTGGAAATTCTGGAAAGGGAAATTCAGAAACTGCCGCCAAAAATGCGGGAAATCTTCGAGTTAAGTAGAAAAGATAGCCTTTCGCATAAAGAAATTGCCTCAAAACTGAATATTTCAGAGCAAACGGTAAAAAAACAGGTTCAAAATGCCTTAAAAGTTATTAAACCAAAACTCAATGATATGGGAATTGGAATCGGAATTTTACTGCTTTTACGTTGATTTTTAAATTATTTCAAATTCTTCTACCCCCAACTTTGCGTTTACCCGTTTACCTGTAACTTAACCCTCAAAAAGATATGGATAAGCAACAGGCAAAAGAATTGGTTCAAAGATATAATCAGGGACTAGCATCTGCTGAAGAAAAAGCGAAGCTGGAAAACTGGTATATGCAAAAATCCGATAGCCTTTACCTTAAAGATGACGAAATAGATTTCGATAGCATTGATGAGGAACTAAGCCTGCGCACTTTTCAATATGCTGGCATTATCTCCAGGAAAGCTCCGGCAAAGCAATTTAAACTTTGGCGGCGCATTGCTGCGGCTGCAGCGATAATTTTAGTAGCCGGGGTAGCAATCTTTTATTATACAAATCAATCTCCTAACTATAACAATAGCCTGGCTGAATTACAAGCTCATGATATTGCTCCGGGTTCTAATAAAGCCGTATTAACCCTTGCCAATGGGCAACAAATTAGTTTAACAGATGCCCAAAATGGGAAACTGGCAAATGAAGCAAATACAGTCATTAAAAAAACTGCCGATGGCCAGCTGATTTATCTTGGTAATAATGAAACACAACGAGAACCAATTTACAATACCATTAGTACGCCGGTTGGAGGGCAATATACTTTAATCTTATCCGAAGGGACAAAAGTAATCCTAAACGCAGCTTCTTCTCTAAAATATCCTGCCCAGTTTAAAGGTAAAGATAGGGTGGTGGAGTTAAGTGGTGAAGGCTATTTTGAAGTGGCTCATGATAAATCAAAGCCGTTTAAAGTAATCAGCAGAAACCAAACGGTAGAGGTGTTGGGTACCCATTTCAATATCAATTCTTATTTGGACGAACCCAACATTAAAACCACCTTGTTAGAGGGAAGTGTAAATGTAAATGGTACCATCATTAAACCTAAGCAGCAAGCCATTTTCAATAATCGTAGCATTCAGGTTATGGAAGTAGACCCAGAGGAAGTAGTGGCCTGGAAGAACGGACTTTTTAAATTTGACCATACCGATATCCGTACCCTGATGAGGCAGATTGCCCGCTGGTACGATGTAGAGGTAGTTTATGAAGGTACTGTTAAAGACGGCCAGTTTTACGGTAAAATTGAAAGAAGCTATACCCTTTCTGAAGTGCTCAAAGTACTGGAACTTGGCAACCTGCATTTTAGGGTAGAGGGCAGAAAAATTATTGTGCTGCGGTAAATCTGTAGCTTTTTAATAAATAAAATCAACTAAATAATAAACCACCTAAACCAAACAACCAATATGAAAAGATCTATACAACAAAGCGGCTAGGCTTAATTTATAGGTTAACCAGGCAAAACAAAAGCCCGGAGAAGGCTTCGACACTTTTCCCCGGACTTTGCGTTTGGGTTAACCTGATCCGATCAATCGGAATAGTGAATAATTCTTGACAATTAATCCAAACCCAAACAATACAAACGTATGAATTTATCCTCATATGCAGAAACCGCCTGGCTGACGGGGCGGCTGATGCGTAAAACCATTTTGGTTATGAAACTGATTTTTTTCATCATCACCGTCACCTGTGTGCAAGTGGCGGCTGTTGGATACTCCCAAACCGTAAATATCCAACAAAATAATGCTCCACTTACTACTGTTTTTTCCACTATAGAAAAGCAAACCGGATATAATTTCTTTTGGAAGGATGCTGATCTGAGTTCGATAAAGATTAATGTAAAACTTCAGAACGCTTCTTTGGAAACAGCCTTGAAAGAAATTTTTAAAGGACTATCCCTAACTTATTCCATCACCAAAAAATCTATTGTTATTCAGCAAAAGGAAACTTCTGTTTTAGATAAAATAGTGGATGTTTTTAAGGATACCGGTGTTCGCGGGTATGTATATGGTGCAGACGGACTGCAATTGCCCGGTGCAACTGTTTCGGTTAAAAATGGGAAGGCCCGTACCATAACAAATGCACGAGGGGAGTTTAGTTTAAAAGATGTTCCCGATGATGCCATTTTGCAGGTATCTTTTATGGGGTATACCACCAAGGAAGTTGGAATAGGCAATCGCGTGCTTGAAATCAGATTGCAATTGAGTAATTCTAAGCTGGATGAAGTACAGGTGATGGCTTACGGTAAAACCAGTCGTCGCTTTTCTACAGGTAATATTGCCTCGGTAACCGCTGAAGAAATTGAAAAGCAGCCAGTTATGAACCCTCTGCTGGCCTTGGTTGGAAAAGTACCGGGAATGAATGTAACTCCATCTACTGGCTATGCAAATGGAACTATAAAAGTTGAAATTCGTGGACGTAGTACCATAAGTCCGAATTATCCTTCAGAACCTTTGTACGTTATTGATGGTGTACCACTTATTTACCTCAATGTTGGGGGCAATGCCAGTTATGAAAACGGATCTCCGGGGATTATCCAGAATGGAAGTTATACGGCCGGAAACGGTCAAAGTCCATTATTTAACATTAATCCGCTGGATATTGAGAGCATTGATGTGCTAAAAGATGCCGATGCTACAGCGATTTATGGATCGAAGGGTGCCAATGGTGTAATCTTGATTACGACTAAAAAAGGGAAGGCAGGACCAACGCAGATTAGTGCGGGTATTTCTCATGGAATTTCTCAGGTTACCCGTTACTGGGATATGTTGAATACTCAGGATTATGTGAAAATGAGAAAAGAAGCATTTAAAAATGACGGAATTCCATTAACACTCCAAAATGCCCCAGATATTATAGGATGGGATACAACAAGATATACCAATTGGCAAAAGGAATTATGGGGAGGTACTGGTCGGGTGACAAGAACCTACCTGTCTATTTCTGGCGGAGATGAAAATACACAATTTATAATTAGTCCCAGCTATACACGTTCAACATCCATTTTAACGGTTAGCGGAGCAGATCAGGTTGCTGGAACAGCAATCAACATTAATAATGCAGCCTTTAACAAGAGGCTAAAAACTGCGCTAACAGTTAATTATACCTATTCTAATAGTAACGTCAATTCTACACCTTCAGTTGCCACGCTTCCGCCAAATGCGCCTCCTATTTATGATAGTAATGGAGAATTAAATTATAAAGAGTGGAACGATGTGGGACTTCAGAATAGTTATCCATTTGGAACGCTTAAAACTTTATCAACTTCAACGGCAACTATAGTAATGACCAAGTTAAATCTTTCTTACGAAGTGTTTAACGGATTTCAAATTTCCAGCCTTTTTGGTTTTAATACCACCAGCCAGAAGAGCGAGGGCAGATCGCCGATTTCAGCCCAAAACCCTATTGATAACCCAACTGGGGGATTAAATATCGGGACAAATAATAACCAAACCTGGAGCATTGAACCACAAATGAGTTATAATACCACCATAAGTAAGGGTGATTTTTCAGCTTTTCTGGGTACTGCCCTTAGCAAAACCACTACTTCTGGACAAAATACTTATGGATTGGGCTACACGGATGATAATCTTTTAGGTTCCCTGCAACTTGCACCAACCGTTATGATTGTGGGTGATACTTATGGACAGCTTAAATACGCAGCATTGTTTGGTCGAATTAACTATAACTGGGACAGAAAATATATCATTAATCTAAGCGGAAGAAGAGACGGATCTTCACGTTTTGGACCTGGGAAAAGATATGGAAATTTTGGATCTTTAGGGGTTGCATGGATTGCATCTGAAGAATCTTGGATTAAAAAGAATCTTCCTTCTTTTATTGATTTTGTGAAATTAAAAGGAAGCTACGGCCTTACTGGAAGTGATGGTGTAGGCGATTATCAATACATCAGCCAATGGTCTAACACCAATAATGGAACACCTTATTATACCTACGGCGGGGTTACGCCGCTGGTTAGTCTTCATGCTGTTAATCCAAATTTTCAGTGGCAAGTAAATAAAAAACTAGATTTATCCTTCGAAATAAATCTCTTTCAAAATCTTAATATCAATGTTGATTATTACCGAAACAGGTGTGGTAACCAGCTAACCGACTATCCAACGCCATTATTTACCGGCTTCGGTGCGGTAACGGCCAACTGGTCGGCGGTGGTTCAAAATAGTGGATGGGAATTTGAATTGAGTGCTATGCCATTCAAAACAAACAATTTCAGCTGGAACTTAAGTTTAAACACATCATTTAACAAAAATATTTTGTTGAGTTACCCAGACCTTGAATTTTCCAGTTACGCAACTCAGTATGTAGTTGGTAAATCTGTAAATGATGTTTATCTGCTTCACTATATTGGTCTTGATCCAATGACTGGTCAATACGTTTTTGAAGACCACAACAAAGATGGGTCAATTAGTTCAAATTATTCAGGAAGACCAGGTTCTGGCTATGACGACCGTTACATTACCATTAACAGGGATCCGAAGTTTACGGTAGGAATGAGCAATACATTTCGTTATAAAGACTTTTCCCTTTTGGTTAGTTTATTTTATAAAAATCAAATGGGGATAAGTGCATTTTATTCAGGTGTGCCTGCAGGGAATATGATAAATATACCAACTGAAGTTTTTAATAACCGTTGGCAACAGACCACGCAATCGGGTAAATATGCAGCATTAACCAGCGTTACTGGTTTACCATCAAATTCAGTTATAACCAGTTCTGATTTGGCTTATACTGACGCCTCTTTTCTTAGGTTACAAACGGTAAGTTTATCATATATGTTTCCGAAGAAATTTCTTGATGGAAAACGCTTGGGCGTTTCTATTAATGCCCAAAATTTATGGGTATTAACTAAATACAAGGGAATTGATCCGGATACACAGAATTTCGGATCGCTGCCACAGGCTAAAACCATTGTTGCAAGCCTTTCACTGACTTTATAAACCATGACTATGCTTAACCATCATTCAAACAAATTTCTATTGCTGTTATCAGCATTCTTATTGTTTTCATGTAATAAACTGGTGGAAATTCCAGATCCAAAAAACAGTCTTACCACTGACAAGGTTTTTAATAATGATACACAGGCAATAGGAGCTATGGCAGGTATATTGACTCAAATGATCAATACGAATGCTAACTCCTCTTTTGCCAGTGGGCTGGTAAATCAAGCAGCAAGGGCTTCTGCAGATGAACTGAGTATTGTAGGTACCATTTTTGCCGTAAATAACTCCAGTGGAGAGCTAGCTAGAAATGCGCTAACCGCAGAGAGTACCTTTACCAACAACATCTGGTCATCAGCATATCAAGCCATTTATGGTGCCAACGCAGTAATTGAAGGAATTGAGGCTTCAAAATCTGTTTTACTTCATGCGCAAACCAGAACCCAGCTTACTGCTGAGGCTAAATTTATCCGTGCTTTTAGCTATTTCTATCTTATAAACTGCTTTGGAGATGTACCATTAGTGTTAACAACCAATCTTGCAGAAAATTCTAACAAACCCAGAACGGCAGTTAACATTATTTATCAACAGATTATTAACGATCTTATTGAGGCAGCAAATGGATTACCAGCGGATTATGCTGCGGGTGGGGGAGAACGTATCCGGGCAAATAAATGGGCGGCCAAAGCATTGTTGGCCAGGGTTTATCTGTACACAGGCGATAATGCGAATGCCATTCTGCAGGCTACGGATGTAATTGGACAAACTGGTCTTTACCAATTGGAAACAGCAGATTTGAACAAAGTTTTCCTTAAAAACAGCTCAGAAACCATCTGGCAGCTTCAGCAAAATGTAAATAAAGATTTTTCGGGCAATGCAGTGCCAGAAGCGCTTTCCTTTCTGCCTTCTCCACTACATACAGGGCCTGCCGGAGATCTTTCTTCCAGTTTGCTTCAATCATTTGAACCTGGAGATCTCCGTAAAGCAGCTTGGATAGATAGTACTGATTTCTCACAAAGCGGGCAGAATTATCATGCGAGATTTATATATAAATATAAAACAGGATTTCATAACCTGGCGATAGGTAGTGCGGCCACTGAATATTATATGGTTTTAAGATTTGCTGAAATGTACCTTATCCGCGGAGAAGCCTTTGCGCTTAGTGGACAGCTTTCGGCAGGTATTGATGATTTAAACATTTTACGGCAACGGGCTGGAATACTGCCATTGGCGAAAAGCTTAACCAGAGATCAAACTTTGGCAGCCATTGCAAAGGAAAGGCAAACAGAGCTTTTTGGAGAATGGGGCCACCGATGGTTTGACCTAAAGCGTACTGGAAAAGCAGAGCAGGTACTTTCGGCAATTTCAGCTAAGCAACCTTGGCGTGGCAATTACCAATTATTATATCCAATTCCGAAAACGGAGCTGCAAAGAGATCATTTTCTTACTCAGAATCCAAATTATTAAAACCAAACCCAACCATTAAATATTGAACATTATGAAGAATCTAATTTTCCTATATATTTTAGCCGGGCTTTTTTTCTCAGCAATTATTTCCTGTAAAAAGGATGTTCAGCCACAAACTTTAACATCTTTAACAATTGTAAATGCTTTGCAGGGTGGTGATTTTTTGGCTGCTAACTTTAATGAACAACGCCCAGCAGAAGGATTGGGAACCCCAATGTGGATTAAGTACCGTGCTTACTCACCTAATAATCATCTCTCGCTTCCTTCCAAAGAGCAACCTATTCTTATTTATAAAATTCCAGATACTAATGCAAATGATAAGCCCATTTATAAAACATCTCTTAACCTCAGCCCCAATGAGGCTTCTACATTGTTTTTATTTGGAACACTTTCGCAACCAGAAATGCTTTTGGTGAATAAAATGCCCCCTTATCATGGGCTAACGGATAGTGTTGCAGGTTTGCGTTTGATTAATCTATCCCCGGATAAAAGGCCAGTGAGTGTAAAAATCTCAGGTAACGGAACAGATAAAACTGTAAATAACTTAGCTTACAAGCAAGTTACCGACTACTTAACGGTAAATGCAACCTCGGCAACTACAGATGTTTTGATCGAATTTTTTGATCAGGCATCAGGTTCCCTGTTAACCCAATATACTTTAAAAGATGTTGGCAGCATTAGTGCAGAAGTAAATAAATGGCGCTACCGAAACTATACAATTGTGTGGTTGCCTAACGATGCTCAAGGCAACCTTGCCAGTGACCCATTTCTGGTCTATGATTTTTAATTCTTAAAGCTATTACAGCTGTCTTCTCGAATAAATACCTAACACACATTTAAAATATGGAACCAATTGTTCGTATTACTGGACTATCACATCGCTATAGTACCAGCTGGGCTATCCGCGACATTAATATTGAAATCCCTAGAAGTGGGATACTGGGTTTGCTGGGCTCTAACGGCGCAGGTAAATCTACAACGATGAACATTCTTTGCGGGGTATTAACCCCAACCATGGGAGAGGTAATCATTAATGGAATCGACCTGCGAAAGGAGCCCGAACGTGCCAAACAAGAGATTGGCTTTTTACCGCAAACTCCGCCATTATATATGGATCTTACGGTGGATGAATACTTAGTGCATTGTGCCATCCTGCGTTCGGTAGAACATTCGAAACTAAAATCGGCATTGGAAGAGGTTAAAGAACGTTGTGGATTGAGCCATATTAATAAACGCCTGATCAAAAATTTATCAGGCGGCTATAAGCAGCGTGTTGGAATTGCCCAGGCCATTATCCATAAACCAAAACTTGTCGTTTTTGATGAGCCGACCAATGGTTTGGATCCCAACCAGATTTTGGAAGTACGTGCATTAATTAAAGATATTGCTACAGATAGGGCTGTGATACTTTCTACTCATATCTTAACTGAAGTACAATATTTATGCAGGGACATTGTGATGATTGAAAGCGGGAGAATCGTTTTTGCAGATACTATGGAAGCGTTTGACAATTATATTGCCCCACACAGCATGTTGGTTGTGATGGAGAATGCACCCCCAGCAGAAGCTTTTCAGGCTATAGAAGGCATTACCAGAGTGGAATACCTGACTGAAAAACAGCTGCGAATCTATTTCAACGGCGACAAGGGAATTTCTGAAACTCTGGTATTAGAAAGTGCAAGACAAAACTGGCGACTGCGTGAGTTGAATATGGAAAAGAATTCCTTAGATGAAACCTTCGCCCAGTTGTCCAGGATATCTAACTAAGAATCACTTTATAGAATGAAAAAAATCATACAAATAGCAAAGCTGGAACTTAGCCTGCTATTTTATTCCCCTATTGCCTGGCTGCTAATCATTGTATTCTTTGTGCAAATGACCCATGCATTTATACCAGGAATAGCATCAATGCAGAATCTACAGCAACTTATTGGAGATAATGGCTTTTTAACAAGCCGGCTGTTCACCACTTCTTCAGGATCAACCCTGGGGATTCTTTACACGATCCTTGGAAGTTTATATTTATACACCCCATTAATCACCATGGGGCTCATAAGCAGGGAGATCAGCAGCGGAAGCATCAAACTTTTATATTCTTCTCCGGTAAAAATCAAGGAGATCATTTATGGAAAGTTTTTGGCTATGCTTATCTATAATCTGGTTATCATTCTGGTGGTATCAGGGCTTTTCTTTATCGTAGGTGTTGCCGTAGTAGATCATTTTGATTATCCGCATGTATTGGTAGCCATGCTATCTTGCTTTTTGCTTTTAAGTGCCTATACAGCGGTTGGAATTTTTATGTCCAGTCTTACCAGTTATCAGATTGTAGCAGCCTTAGGTACTTTTGGCGTACTGGCGTTTATGAACTACATTGGAAGTTTTGGGCGGGGTATAGATTTTGTTCGCGATTTGACCAATAGCCTTTCCATGCCCAGCCGGGCAGAGCGCATGGTATCAGGATTACTGAACAGTAGAGATGTAATTTATTATATCGTAATCTCAGGAATCTTTTTGTCATTTACTATTGCCAGACTAGAACTCTTACGCTCTTCCAGGTCTTTTTTTTACCAAACTAGCCGATACCTTGCAATTATAGTAGTTGGGCTTGCAGTTGCTTATTTAAGTTCCCGCCAAGCGGTAATTGTGTATTATGATGCGACAGAAACTAAGGTTAACACCATTGTAAAGCCAGTTCAGGATGTTTTAAAGAAGATGGGAGATGAACCGGTAGAAGTGACAGCCTATATCAATGGACTGCACCAAAGTTATACTATCGGCGCTCCTGTTCAACGGCTTTATGGCATTGCCAAATGGGAGCCTTATCTCCGTTTTAAAGGAAACATCAATCTGCATTGGGTTTACTATTATGATTTTCTTGATCCGCAGTTTTATGCTGCTAATCCCGGAAAAAGTATAAAAGCCATATTTAAAGAAGAAGCGAAAGCAAGAGATATGGATACCAGCCGCTTTTTAACGCCCGAGCAAATCCGTAAGCAGGTTGACCTTCGTGAGGAAGGAGACCGAATGGTGATGCAATTGAAATACAAAGGGAAATCGACGTTTTTAAGAACCTTTGATGATGGTGATGGTTGGCCTGAAGAGGCAGGGATTGCCGCTGCTTTGAAACGCTTAGTGGTAACACCGCCTAAAATTGTTTTTGCTACGGATGCCTATCAGCGTAGGGTAGATAAAATTGGCGACCGGGATTATAAAATGCTTTTCAATAATAAGTTGGCAAAAACCTCACTGATTAACATGGGTTTCGATATTGACAGTGTTTCTTTGGAGCACGGCATAATCCCGAAAGATATTGCTGTATTGGTGATTAGTGACCCACGGGCTGCATTAAATCCAGCTGCTCTCACCAATCTGCGTACTTATATTAAAATGGGTGGTAATGTGTTGATTGCCAGCGAACCGGGTAAACAAGCCATTGTAAATCCTTTATTGGACTCGCTTGGCGTTGAAATGCTCAATGGAACCCTGGTACAGCGTAGCAGAGATTACTCTTATGGTCTGGTTACCCCACGGCTAACCCCTGCAGCAGTTCTAATGTCGCCAGCGCTTAAAAAACCTTTTGAAGAAAAAACAGTGGTTTCTATGTCAGGTGCTGTAGCTTTAAAAGACAAACACGAGGGCGTTTTTAAAGTTGAGCCAATTTTAATGACTGATTCCATCACGAGCTGGATCAAAAGAGGATCATTTGTGCTGGATTCGGCGGCACTGGTGTTTGATAAAAAGACAGGCGATGAGCATGGAACTTTTCCAACAACGCTGATGCTAACCCGCAAAATTCATAACAAAGAACAGCGGATTATGGTTTCAGGCGATGCCGATTTCTTTAGTAATAAGGAGCTGAGCAGGGGCAATCTGGAAACAGCAAATGGCTCTGTCGCGATCAGCATATTCAGCTGGTTTTCCAACGCAGAATTTCCAATAGATATGAGCCGATCCGCTCCAAAAGATGCACATCTAAAGCTAAACAAAGCAGGGGTGAAAACTTTAAAAGTAATGTATTATGCGGTTATCCCTGGCGCAATCATTTTGCTTGGTATGGTGCTTTTGATCCGTAGAAAAAGAAAATAATTATGAGCTTTATAACTGATAAACAAACAATTGATGATTTGAACGTTTTCTCCAAATCGGGGAGCGATTCAATCTACCATATTTTCAACAAGACCTTCACGCAGGGTGGTGCGGCCCTGCTGGAGGAAATGTTCCGCAGTCCACTTTCTGATCATCAGGCCATAAATGAGCGTGTAGCGATATTGCGGTATTTTCAGAAAAGTAAAACAGCTTTCCCCTTACAAGGTAACCGTTTTGAAGAAGCTGAAAGATATCTTTCAAATACCGATCCCAGAAGCCGCCTTTCTAACCAAGGTTTTAGTATGGCTGATTTTAATGCAGCCGGACAAAGTGTAACGGCGTTGATGGAAATCCTTCAGGGACTAAAAAAGTTTATGCAGGAAATTGAGTCTAAGGTGGTAAATAATCCTTATGGTAAACAGGTTTCTGCAGTTTTAGCCCTCTTGAATGCCAAAGAACTGGAGCTGATTTTTAAAGATCATGGCAAGGGAAAAATCTCGTCTGGCAGAATTGTGGAGTACGATAATATCCTGCGTTTTCAGCAGCGTGGTTTGCTGGAGAAAATTTTGCAGCAGATTTATTTTCTGGATGTATGTATTTCTATCGCCAGGGTAGCTACTGAACGCGGATTTACTTTTGCCACAGCGTTACAGCGTGATGAAAACCGACTTCGATTGAAAGGTGTTTACCACCCACTGCTTAGCCACGCCATCCCCAATACATTAGAAATGAATCCTAACGGGAATATTGTATTCCTCACAGGAGCAAATATGGCAGGTAAATCTACCTTTATGAAATCGCTGGGAATCTCGGTTTACCTGGCTCATCTAGGTTTTCCAATCGCCGCCGAAGAAATGGAATTTTCGGTATGCGATGGGATGTACACCACAATTAACCTTCCTGATAATCTGGCCATGGGGGCCAGTCACTTTTATGCCGAAGTGTTGCGGGTAAAAAAAGTTGCTGTAGAACTTGGTGCAGGAAAAAACTTGTTTGTCATCTTCGATGAATTATTCCGTGGCACAAATGTTAAGGATGCTTATGAAGGTACAATTGCCATCATGGAGGCTTTTTCGGCCAAACCACACTCTTTATTTGTGGTTTCTACGCACATTATGGAAGCTGGAGAGGTGTTAAAGGAACGGTGCCCGAATATGAGCTTCCGCTATCTGCCAACGCGTATGGAGCATGGTAAACCTGTTTACACTTATACATTGAGTGAAGGGATTACGGATGACCGTCATGGGATGATTATTGTGAATAATGAAGGAGTACTGGAACTAATTAACGATAAAACTGGAGTAAAGCCACAATATCAGCATTTTCAGGCAGATAAGCAGACCATAGAAGACTTGAACCTACAAGGCAAGTTTAAGCAACAATCTATTTATAGCCTATTTAACCATTTGCAAACCCGCGGCGGAGAGAAAGTATTGGATGGCATGTTTCGCGAACCTTTAAATGACGCTAATCAAATAAATAACAGAAGTGCTTTGTTTGACTTTTTTCAGCAAAATAGCCTGATTTTTCCCGTAATCCGTTCACAGGTAGAATCTATGGAAGATTACCTGGCTGGTGGCGCCGGTGCGGCCTTACCAAGAGTGGCTTGGGGCATCTTTACCAAGAAATTTAGACAGGTGCTTTTTCACAATGCCGAATTACTCCAACTCCAAGCTGGGCAATCGGTAACCATTGAAGTGTTGCAGGCTTTTTGCGATTTCTTTTCAGAGTTAAAGGATCAGCCAAATGTGGGTATTTATCAAAAAGATGTTGATGCCGCATGGAAAATATTGCAGGATTCCAGACTTCAAAGTGTTTTGAATTCGCCTGAAGGGCAGCCTTCGCTAGGTCAGTTGATTCGTAATGATTATACCATCAGACATGCCATGATGCGTGAGATGGAAGTGCTATTAAAGCTAATTTATGAACTAGATGTATATATGGGCGTTGCCGCAATAGCCCGCGAAGAAGCTTTTGTATATGCCAAGGCATTGCCGGCAGATCAGATGCTTCTGGATTTAGAAGGTTTTCGCCACCCTGGATTAAGAAAAGGGGTAAGCAATAACCTGCACCTGAGCCGCGAGCGTAATGTGCTGTTTTTAACCGGCGCCAATATGGCCGGAAAATCGACCTTTATGAAATCCATGGGGATTGCGGTTTATCTGGCACACATGGGCTTCCCCGTGGCGGCAAAACGGATGGAATTTTCTGTAAAAGATGGTTTATTCTCTTCTATCAACGTTTCAGATAATCTGGATATGGGCTACAGTCATTTTTATGCAGAGGTACTGCGCACTAAAACAGTTGCTAAAGCGGTGAGCGAATCCCTGGACTTGTATGTTTTGTTTGATGAACTATTTAAAGGAACCAATGTAAAAGATGCCTATGATGCAACCCTTGCAGTAACACAGGCCTTTGCAGAAAACAGGAATAGTTTCTTCGTGGTTTCTACACATATTATTGAAGTAGGTGAGGCTTTAAGGAAAGCCTGCAACAACCTGCAATTCTCTTATCTGCCAACTGTAATGAGAGATGGTGTGCCTACATATCCATATACACTGGCTTCTGGAATCACCACCGATCGTCAGGGAATGATCATTATTGAAAATGAAAAGATTATAGAGATCATTAAAAATCAGCAACATGTTAGTTAAAAATAATTTTTTTAAGTTTCTGTCAATGGCGACGCTTTGCTTTGCTTTGGCGTGCAAAACTCAAATGGCTACACAGCCTTTGTTGCTCGATCCGGAAGTAAGGACGGGTAAACTAGCCAATGGCTTTACTTATTATATCCGTAAAAATAAAACGCCTGAAAATCGGGTAACTATGTACCTCGCTGTAAAAGCAGGGTCACTCCTGGAAACCGATCAGCAACGGGGGGTGGCACATTTTGTAGAGCATATGAGTTTTAACGGAACCAAACATTTCCCTAAAAAGGAATTGACTAATTATCTGGAGAAATCTGGTGTACGTTTTGGTGCAGACATTAATGCCAATACGGGCTTTGATGAAACGGTTTATCAGCTTCCGATACCTTCCGACAATCCAGAATTGCTAGCTAATGGCTTACAGATTATGCGTGATTGGGCCCAAGAAGCTAATATTGATGCTGCAGATGTAGAACGTGAACGCCATGTGATTCTCGAAGAGAAACGCTACCGCGATGGACTTGCGCAGCGTTACCAGGAAAAGGCCATTCCTTTCTATACCAACGGATCCCGTTATGGTATGCGTTTGCCAATCGGCACCGAAGAAGTATTGCTTAAGGTTTCTCCCGAAGAAATACGTAGTTATTATAAAGATTGGTACCGTCCTGATTTGCAGGCTATTCTGGTGGTTGGGGACATTGACCCTGATCAGATGGAAAAAAATATTAAAGCAAAGTTCTCCGATTTGAAAAAACCTGCAAATGAAAAAGTAAGGACGGTTTACCAGTCTAAATTAACTGGCAAAGGCCAATATATGCAGTTTCTTGATCCAGAAATGGCTGGTATATCTGTGGAAATAATGATGAAAGAATACACTGATAAGCTTACTACAACAACAGACTTCCGGACCGTTCTTTTAAAAAATCTATTTGGGCAGCTCGTAAACAACCGTTTTAGAGGACTACCACTTGCAGGTTTTACACCATTATCAGGTGGATTGACTTCTTTTTCAGTAGGGGTAACCACTAAACCAGCAGAAACTGAACAAGCCCTAAAAAGTGTTTGGCTGGAATTACGTAAAATGCAGGAGCAAGGCTTTACTTCCAAAGAGTTGGATAGGGTAAAAAAGAGTTATCTCCAAAAGATGTCAGATGAGATGCATGAGAAAGATAAAACAGCATCAGAGGTGCTCATTAAATCTTACTTGCAGCATTTTCTAACGGGTAATGTACCTCAGGGAATCAAAGAAACATATCAGTTAACCACAGAATTACTTCCTGATATTACCTTAGAAGAGATCAATAGTCTGCTGGATACCTACCTTAAGTCTAAAGATCGTGATGTGATAGTGAAGGGTTCTGAACACAATAAAGGATTTTTACCCGATGCCGCTACGGTGGATCGCTGGATAGAAAGCGTTTATACGCAAAGTTTGCCTGATGCTGAAGAAGATGTACAAGATTTGCCGCTATTGAAGGTTGAGCCTTCTCCAGGAAAAATCACATCAACAGAAGAAATTAAGGCTGTTGGTATTCAAAAGCTAACCCTGAGCAATGGGATGACTATTCTATTGAAAAAGACAGGATTTCAAAATGATCAGATTCTGTTTAAAGGCATTTCTGCTGGTGGTGCCAGTTTATACGCTGATGCAGATTACTTAAGCGCCATCAATGCAGCGAAGCTAACGGTAGCAGCCGGAGCAGGAAATTATGATGCGCTGCAACTTAATAAGCTTCTGGCGGGCAAAAAAGTGCAAGTAAGTCCTTTTATTATAGATGATTATCAAGGTTTTAGTGGAATTACGACTCCGCAAGATTTGCAAGCCAGTTTGGAACTTCTTCATGCTTATTTTACCGAACCCCGAAAAAATGAGGAAGCTTTTACCACATTGATAGAAAGGACCAAAGAGGAGATGGCTACCACCGGAAATAATCGGTCTAAAGTATTTATGGATACGGTAAACTTTATTTTAGGGAACTCCCATATCCGTAAAATACCACCACGTGCAGATCAGCTGAGCCAGATTAAACTAAACCGAACCTTTGAAATATATAAGGAGCGTTTTGCTGATGCCTCTGGTTTTACCTTCCTTTTTGTTGGTAACCTTAATGAAAGCACCATCAGACCTTCACTGGAAAAATACCTGGGCTCTTTGCCAGCTAAAAACCTCCATGAAACTGCAAGGGATGTAGGTATTCATATTCCGACAGGTCAAATTTCTAAAACGGTATACCTGGGTAACGAACAAAAGTCAAGCGTGTTTTTAACCTATTCAGGCGATTTTGATTATAATCTTCAGAATACCATTGATATGAATGCGGTGGCAGATGTTTTAAAAATCAACCTGACCCAGCGGCTGAGGGATCAAGAAGGCGGAACTTATACTCCAAATGTGCAGATCAATATGTCTAAATATCTAAAAAGCAGGTTCAGCCTGATCATTAGTTTTGACTGTGCCCCAGAAAATGTAGAGAAACTAATTACCTCGGCAAGGGAAGAGGTGAAGGCGATAAAGACTTCAGGACCTTCAGCAGATAATTTGCAAAAGTTTAAGGCTGCCCGAAGGGTTGGTTTACAAACTGGCTCAACTAATAATGATTTTTGGTTGGATTATCTGGCTTCGCAGATCATGACCAAAGAGCCATTGGACCAGTTCTATAACTACAATTCTGCCCTAAATGGAGTAACAACAAAAACGGTTCAGCAGGTGGCGGCAAAATACATCCAGGAAAAGAATTTTGTGAGACTTGTGCTGATGCCAGAAAAAAAATAACTTTTTATAGATATGAAAAAAATTATACAAATAGCCAGGCTGGAGCTTAGCCTGCTATTTTATTCCCCAATTGCCTGGCTGCTGCTAATCATTCTGTTTATACAGGTTAGTTTGAGTTTTACAGGTATTATGCCCGATTTGGCACGTGCTAAAAGTGCGCCATTTTTAACGAGCATGTTGTTTACCGATGCTCAAAAAATTGGCATCATTGCCCGTATTCTCGATAGTTTGTACTTGTACGTTCCATTAATTACCATGGGAATTATTAGCAGAGAAATCAGCAGTGGAAGTATCAAATTGCTCTATTCTTCCCCGGTTAAACTCAGTCATGTAGTTTATGGTAAATTTGGTGCCATGGCAATCTACAACCTAATAATTATCGGCATTTTAAGTCTTTTTGTTCTAGGCGTAGCTTTCATAATTCCGCACTTTGATTATGCCCATATTCTGGTGGCTTTACTGGCAACTTACCTGCTGATTAATGCTTATGCCGCGATTGGGATTTTTGTATCCAGTTTAACCTCTTACCAGGCAGTGGCTGCCATCAGTACTTTTGTGGTGCTCGCCTTTATGAACTATATAGGTACCGTTGGTCAGGATATGGATTTTATACGCGATTTAACTTTTAGTTTGTCTATGCCAAGCCGAGCCGAAAGAATTATGTCTGGCTTGCTAAATACCCGCGATGTGATTTATTACCTGGCAATTACCGCCATGTTTTTAGCTTTTACCATCACTAAATTGGAAATGGAAAGGGTTTTAAAATCAACTTTACAGCAAATAGCACGCTATGCGCTGATTGTAGTGATTTGTTTAAGTATAACTTACATCACCTCCCGACAATCAATGATTGGTTACTATGATGCAACTGCTACTAAAGTTAATACACTAACTAAAACCAGCCAGGAACTCCTGAAAAGAATGGGAGATGAGCCCATTGAAATGACCGAATATGTGAACGGAATAGAAGATTCTTACAACAGGGCTACACCTAGTGAGCGCATTGCAGACATTGCCCGATGGGAACCATATTTAAGGTTTAAACCCAATATCAACCTCAAATGGGTTTATTATTACGATAGTATTCCTGGCCTTACTAAAAACTTAATTGAGTATAAAAGCACCTTTAATAAGTATGTTGTTTTTATGTCGGGTGTTAATCAATTGGATCTTAGTGATTTTTTGAGCCCTAAGGAAATTCACAAGCAAATCAATCTTTACGAAGAGGATTCACGCACAGTGATGCAGTTGAAATATAAAGGGAAGGCAACCTTTTTACGTACCTTTCCTTTTGAACAAAATATGTGGCCTAAAGAAGCAGAGACCGGAGCGGCTTTGAAACGATTGATTATGACTCCTCCAAAAATCGTTTTTGCAACGGATGGTTTTCAGCGGAGCATGGATAAGCTTGGGGATCGTGATTATAAAAAACTACTCAACGAGAAAACAACCAGAAGTTCACTAATCAATCAGGGATTTGATTTAGACAGCGTTTCTTTAGAAAAGGGAGAAATCCCAAAGAACATATCTGTTCTGGTAATTGCCGATCCTAAGGTTGCTTTCAGCGCAGCCGCGTTAGCCAAACTTCATAAGTATATTGCCGAAGGTGGTAACCTGATGGTTGCCGGAGAACCGGGTAAGCAGAATGTGGTTAATCCTTTGCTGGATGAACTTGGAGTAAAAATGTTAAACGGAACTTTGCTTCAGCGTAGTCGGGATTATTCGTACGGTCTGGTTACTCCACTGGTATCGGCTGGGGCCGTGGCAATGTCATCTTTTTTACAGCCCTTTTATGCTTACCAATCTGTAGTTTCCATGCCTGATGCTGCGGCTTTGGATTATAACCCTAAAGGTGCCTTCGACATTCATCCCATCCTGATGACAGATGCGAAAACAAGCTGGTTAAAAAAAGGTAAATTTACGTTGGATTCAGCAGCATTGACTGTGGAAACGCGAAATGGAGATGAAGAAGGGTCATTTCCTACGGCATTGATGTTAACTAGAAAACAAAACAATAAAGATCAACGGATTCTGGTATCTGGCGATGCCGACTTTTTCAGTAATATGGAATTGGCGAGGGCAAATATGCGAACTGCCAATTCAAGCATTGCAGTAAACATTTTTAGCTGGTTTGCCAATGGAGAATTTCCCATAAATGTATCACGCCCAGAACCTAAAGATAATACCATTAAGCTCAATAAAGTACGTGTTAAAGTTATACAGGTTGTATATTACGGCCTAATCCCTGGACTCATGTTTCTCTCGGGCACCATATTATTAATCCGTAGAAAGCGCAAATAATTCTTTTTCTTCCCCAGCCTGCCTCTATTTAAAATTAGGGCAGGTTGGCAAGGAAGAAGAGTTTTTAATTTAACCGCTTTTACAAAATTTACCGTTAATCATAATATGAAAGATCACTTTATCAATTCGCTGACTGAATTATTAACGGATTCTAACGGGAAACTGCTTTACGATATAGAACCTTTATATGCTATGTCAAGGCTGATAACCTTAGAAGCAAATGAAATATATATTTCCAAAGGAGATTTGGGAAAGCGGCTGGCTTTTATTGAAAAAGGGGTTATGCGTGCCTATACCCACAAGGAAAATGCAGATGAGGTTACTTTATTTCTTAGGTGGGAAGGACAGTTTATTGCCTCACATGATACAATCCTGCATCAAAGGCCTTCACGCTTTATTTACCGGGCGCTTGAACCATCAGTATTAATGGAAATTGATTATGATGTATTAGAAGATATGCTCAGATTACATCCCGATTTGGAACCACTTAGAAATTTTTTCCTGATGCGCATGTTGTCTGAAACCCTACAAGTAATGGAATCTTTCGTTTTGCAATCTCCAGAGGAACGTTATCGGGAGTTGGTTACTGAGCGTTCTCAATTAGTAAACCGGGTAGCAGATAAATACATTGCTTCCATGCTCGGCATTACACCGGTATCTCTAAGCCGCATCCGTAAGCGCATGCACCAAAAGGATAGAAGTTGATGGAAATTATCTTTTGTTAAGATTCGAAATTATCTTTTGTTAACGTCCTGAGCCCTTCGGCTTAGTTAGCTTTGATCTATAATTTAAAATTTATGGAAACGATTATAGAAACATTTTTCAGAATATTAAGTCTGTCGGCCATCCGATATTTTGTAATTGCAGGGATTCCCTTTTTTCTCTTTTACCGATTACTCGCCCCGAAGTTATTGCAATCTAAAATTCAGGCACGCCTGGCCTCAAAGAAAGATTTTGTTCGTGAAATTTGGTACTCCATGCAAAGTACGCTTGTTTTTACGTTTATTATTGTTGTAATTCTTTTAACCCCTTTGCGTAAATACACGCTTCTGTATGATAACCTTAGCGATTTTCCGCTTTGGTATATTCCGGTAAGCTTGGTAATCAGTTTGGTTATACATGACACCTATTTTTACTGGATGCATCGGTTACTACATCATAAAAGATTGTTTAAAACTGTACATCTTGTTCATCACAAAAGCACAAATCCCTCTCCATGGGCATCATACAGTTTTCATCTTTTGGAAGCTATACCTGAAGGCCTGGTTCTATTGCTGATTGTATTTTTAATTCCTATGCATCAAATCACGATATTTCTTTTCGTTGTTGCTGGTTTTATTATCAATGTTTATGGCCACCTTGGATATGAATTGGCACCTAGATGGTTTCGCAGCAGTGTGCTGTTTCAGGTATTCAACACTTCCGTACACCATAACCTGCACCATAGCAAGTTTAAAGGCAATTATGGTTTGTATTTTAGAATCTGGGATAGAATAATGGGTACAGAACACCCTGATTATGTAAATGATTATGACCAAATCCAGAACCAGCGTTTTGGAGCTTCGGTAGTAAAAGAAAGTAAATTACAAGAGGTAGTTACTCAATAAAATTTTTATAACTATTACTAAAAGCCAGCTTCAAATCCAATCAGATAACGCTTGCTAAAAAGCGCACTTTTTTAAAGGCGAAAATTGGAACTTGATAACAAAATGTTGCCATTCTTTTAAATTCGATGACATATTATTGTTGTATTCTCCATTCTAGTTGCTGTATTGTTATGCTGTGTGTAAATTAATACCATTACATGTATTAAAAATGACAAGTTATGGCAAGAAATGATTTAAAAGGGAAAGTGGTTTTGATCGCTGGCGGCGGTAAAAACCTTGGTGGATTATTAAGTAGAGATTTTGCAGCAAAAGGAGCAAAATTGGCTATTCATTACAATAGTGAAAGTTCAAAGATTGAAAGTGAAAAAACATTGGCAGAGGTACAGAAATTGGGTGCTGAAGCTTTTCTATTCCAGGGTGATTTAACTCAGATTGTCAATTTAAACAGGTTTTTTGATGAAACAATTGCAAGGTTTGGAGGTATAGATGTTGCTATTAATACTGTTGGCATGGTATTGAAAAAGCCTTTTACCGAAACAACTGAAGCGGAGTATGATACTATGTTTGGCGTAAACTCTAAATCTGCTTATTTCTTTTTACAGGAAGCTGGTAAAAAAATAAATGAAAATGGTAAAATCTGTACGATTGTTACTTCATTACTTGCTGCTTACACAGGATTATATTCTACCTATGCAGGCGCAAAAGCTCCGGTTGAACATTTCACAAGGGCAGCTTCAAAAGAGTTTGGTGCTAGGGGTATTTCTGTAACGGCAGTTGCGCCAGGGCCCATGGATACTCCTTTCTTCTATGGGCAAGAAAGTGATGATGCGGTAGCGTATCATAAATCTGCCGCCGCTCTTGGTGGATTGACAGATATTAAAGACATTGCACCGCTGGTAGAGTTTTTGGTAACCGATGGATGGTGGATTACAGGACAAACCATTTTTGCAAACGGCGGCTATACAACAAGATAGGAACTTTAGGAGGTCGGTTTATGCTGACTTCCTATTTTTCAATGTTTAATTACATTCTTGTTCTTCGGGTTTAAGCTACTTTCAAAAAAGACTGATATTTAATTTTACAACGCTTAGAGTTTAACTAAACTTATAAAAATCAGTTTATTACCGCTTTACCATGACGTTAATGGTATTGACACGGTTATTTCAGTACCTTTCGAATCCGAATGTATTTTAGTTTCCCCGTTTAGGGATTGAACCCGTCTACGGATGGATTTTAAACCTATAGTTGATTTTTCATTGCTGGATTTTTTTTCATTTAACCCTATCCCGTCATCATTGATTATTAAAATGAGGTTACCTTCTTCCTCATAAATTAGGATTCCTACATTGTTAGCCCTGGCATGTTTGATAATATTGGTAATTGCCTCTTGGATGATACGGAGTAATGCAATTCGCGTATCCAAATCAACACCTATTAGTGAACTATCATCGATATTAATATTTTTATTGTAGCGACTTTCAGGTAAAAAATTATCTGTAAGTAGTTTAATATGTTCCTCAAAATGTTGTTCTTGTTGGTCGTTAGAGGAGCTAAACCATTCATGGCTTTTGTTTCGTGCTGCTTTGTAAGCATTTTCTGTTTCCCTCAAAAGCATATCCAGCTTGTTTTTTAAAATAATATCAGGAGTATTCAATGATAAGGCCTCTAATTGGTGCCTAATAGCAGCAATGGATGAGGCAAGGCCATCATGAAGGTCTTGCCCAAGGCGCTGTTGCTCTTCTCTAACCGCTTGATGTTTAGCTTCCTCCATAGCTATAATTTGCATATTTGCCGCGTTGTTAAGCGCATCTACCTGAGCTTTTGATTTCTTATCCTTGCGGAGCATGATTAGATAGATGATAAGCACAATAATGGCTGCGCAAGAGGATACAATCAGTAACCACAAAGCTCGACGTGCATTTTTAGCATTTAATAACTTGTTGTCATCCACTATAGCATTATATCGTATATAATCACTGATAAATTTTTTAGATTTTTCCCATTCTGCTGACATTGCCTTTTCCAATTGAAGATGAACATTGATAATTTCGTCTTTGTCTTCTAATTGATTTGCAACTTCTAAAGCATTATTTAGGATATAAATCTCTAAGTACTTATCTCCACTTTTTTGTGCAACCTGGTAAGCCTGATAAAAATAATCAAGTGCAGTTTTAGGCTTGTCGTCATAATAACCTGTCATTAAGAAGAGCGCATTAATTTCTAAATTCGGATCACCAATGCGCTGCGAATCTGATATTAACTGTTTTATAAGCGGTAATGCTTTCTGTTTTTGCCCACTTAAAATTAGTAAACGTCCTTGCCACAACTGATTGAAAATTAGCATTCGATCATCTTTGTACCTATTTGCAATTTCGTTGGATTTGCCTAAATAGTAATTAATGCTATCCTCAGTAAGATTCGGATTTCGGTTACAATAGCTAATATACACCTCAGCCATAATGCTGTCTTTCTCTAACTTTTTTCCAGTTTGGATGGCCTTTTGCAAAAGCGATTTAATTTTTGGCCTATCGGAAATACCCTTATTCATAACTTCGACCATATCTAAATACACCCGAATAATTTTCTCGGGATCATTTAGCGCTTGGTAATCTGGCAATATTTCAGCTAGCAATCCCAAAGATTCTGCGTATAATCCTCTTTTAAAAAAAGCATAAGCAATTAATTCGTCAGCATCTGCTTGCCCTTTCTGGTAACCTAAATTTGTTGCCATTCGCTTGGCCTTTACTCCGTAGTAAAAGCAACTATCTACATTTCTGCTTCGGTATAGTGCGCCTAATTGGTTTAAACTGTTAACCAGCTTAACACCATCTTTGATGAAGGGTAGTCCTTGTCGTTCCCGTTCAATTTGCTGAGTTTGGCATTTGGCAATGTTATTACTAACGCAAAACAATAGGCTTAATAGTAAACAATAGATAGGTTTTATGCGTGGCATGTTTGGAGTAAAAACAATAACTGCACGGTGTATTTTATACAAATTTTCCATTTTTTGTACCAGAATAGTTAATTTCATAGTGCCATTTTTTAATAGGCTAATTACGAGGTGTATTTCTGTAAAAGTGTTCTATCCATTTAATAGTGTTCGTTAAATGGATAGCCGAATAAACACAATGTTTTTCCCCTTTCTTCTGAACAAATACCTGCCATTTCCCTTTACTGTTTTTTAGATTCAGTTATTTGTCAAATAATCCGTCTATGGACTCATAGCAACCCAAAAACAAGCCTCTGGGTACCGAAACTTATGAAATTTCAAAAAATGAAATATAAGTAGCTTAGAAAGGCTTATAAATTTAACGATGACTTTTTGATTAATAGAGGCAGAAAAAAGGCAGACAATAAATAAAAAGTCTTTAGTGAGGGGAACGATTTTGAGATCATGAATTATGTTTGGTTGTACTAAGTGGAATTAAATTAGTTCCTGCTTTCGGGCATAAGATAACAGCTCTATAATGGAGTTGGCATTTACCTTAGCCATCATCTTTCTCCGGTGTGCTACAATGGTATGCTTACTTAGGTTTGTTTGTTCTGCAGTATGGGCAATAGTTAGTCCTTGTGCAAAATAATGAAGAATCTCGAGTTCTCGGGCAGTGAATGGTATCTTACTTGTTATATCTGTGTTTGATACAATTTCGGTTATTGATGGAGAAATATACTGTTCGCCCTGACTTATTATAGAAAGGCATTCCAGTATGGAATTAAAGCCTGATGATTTGCTTACGAAGCCATTGGGATTATAGCTCAGAATATTTGCAATTGTTATGGGACTAATTACCGAGCTGATGATAATAATGGTGACGTGCTTGTTTAATCGTCTGGCTTCGTTAATGAGCGGTAGGGCATTTGTGTTTTTTAGATAATAATCCAAAAACAGGTAAATGGGTGACTTAAAATTCTTAAGCAGAAAATTAATTAATTCACGTTCTTCACTAAAAGTATGTACTGAATTGAAAAGCTCAAGCCTTTCAATAAGTGCTGAAAAAGAATCTGCAAACAGATGGTGGTCATCAAGCACAATTGCTATGGCTTCTCTTTTTTTCATAAATAGTTCGAATATAGTAAAATTAGATAGTTTGATCTGATTATGAGTGATATTTAAAGATGTTAATAGCAAATTAATGCTATATATATAATGAGTAATCGCAATTTATTGTTTCTTAGTTTCTGGAGCAATAATTTTTTATGTATAAATTACTCTTTTCTCTTGTTTATCCAAGCAGGTAAATTGCGTAATTACTTGCGTGAAGTTATATTGGTTTGTTTCAATAACAACAATTTGCTATTGTGATAAATTTCACGACATGATCTTGTTATAATGCGCAAGTGCCTGTTTATCTTGATTGTGGGAATGTTAATTTTAGAAAGTCAAGTGATAAACTTTCATCTTGACCAAACAAAAATGTTCATTATCCTATAATCTTTATGAACTTAAATTCACGATCTCTGCTGTCCACAAAAGATGGATGTGCCTATCAAAAAAAAATCCTTGGATTAATACCTCGGAACATCCAAGGGCTAATCCTAATGGATAAGCCAAATAATTTTAAAGAACTTTGTTGTCACCACGTAACTAGTACCATTAAAAAAGTTATGTGTGTGGGGCTAATACTAGGACTCCATGCAGTAGCCTCAGCTCAGCAAAAGGTAAAAGATGGTTCAGTTGTAGGAAGTAATCTGCCTAATAAGGATGCAATTTTGGAACTGGAAAGTAGTAATAAAGGTTTCCTTCATGTAAGAGTGAGTTTAACACGCACTACAGATTCTGCACCGCTAACTTCTCATGTAGCAGGTATGATGGTTTATAATACTGCAACAGTAAACGATGTTCTTCCAGGAATTTATTACAATGATGGCACAAAATGGGTGTTTGTTAGACGTTCTAATAATATAATCGTTGAAAACCAACCAGGAAAAACTGGAAGTCCTGGAATACCAGGTACTACGGGCGGGCCTGGTGTTGGGGTTACAATTGTTAATAACGATAGTGGAACATGGGTTTTTAACCCGACAACAAATAGCTGGACAAATATTAAAGGTGGAAATGGTATCAATGGAACCAACGGTACATCATTAACAAGTGGTGCTACTGCTCCAACTGGAACTGGCGCAACAGGCGATACTTATATTAATACAACTACGGGCGATACTTATGTTTACAATGGTACAAGCTGGGTTTCAAATGGAAATATTAAAGGTGCAAAAGGTGATACAGGTGCTGCTGGTACAAATGGAACCAACGGTACATCATTAACAAGTGGTACCACTGCTCCAATTGGAACTGGTGCAACAGGCGATACTTATATTAATACAACTACGGGCGATACTTATGTTTACAATGGTACAAGCTGGGTTTCAAATGGAAATATTAAAGGTGCAAAAGGTGATACAGGTGCTGCTGGTACAAATGGAACCAACGGTACATCATTAACAAGTGGTACCAC
>NZ_RQRS01000006.1:128026-193484 GCF_004335085.1 Pedobacter nototheniae
ACGGGCGATACTTATGTTTACAATGGTACAAGCTGGGTTTCAAATGGAAATATTAAAGGTGCAAAAGGTGATACAGGTGCTGCTGGTACAAATGGAACCAACGGTACATCATTAACAAGTGGTACCACAGCTCCAACTGGAACTGGCGCAACAGGCGATACTTATATTAATACAACTACAGGCGATACCTATGTTTACAATGGTACAAGCTGGGTTTCAAATGGAAATATTAAAGGTGCAAAAGGAGATACGGGTGCTGCTGGTACAAATGGAACCAACGGTACATCATTAACAAGTGGTACCACCGCTCCAACTGGAACTGGTACAACAGGCGATACTTATATTAATACAACCACGGGCGATACCTATGTTTACAACGGTACGAGCTGGGTTTCAAATGGAAATATTAAAGGCGCAAAAGGAGATACGGGTGCTGCTGGTACAAATGGAATCAACGGTACATCATTAACAAGTGGTACCACCGCTCCAACTGGAACTGGCGCAACAGGCGATACTTATATTAATACAACCACGGGCGATACCTATGTTTACAACGGTACTAGCTGGGTTTCGAACGGAAATATTAAAGGTGCAAAAGGAGATACGGGTGCTGCTGGTACAAATGGAACCAACGGTACATCATTAACAAGTGGTACCACCGCTCCAACTGGAACTGGCGCAACAGGCGATACTTATATTAATACAACCACGGGCGATACCTATGTTTACAATGGTACAAGCTGGGTTTCAAACGGAAATATTAAAGGTGCAAAAGGAGATCCGGGTGCTCAAGGTGCTCAAGGCCCAATTGGTGCAACAGGAACAACAGGTGCTGCTGGTCAAGGAGGGGTAACAACAGCAGGTACAGACATTAGTGTTACTGGTGCAGGTACTGCAACTGATTCTTATGTAATCAATAGTAAAATTACTGCGAGTAATGGCTTAACAAAATCATCAAGTGATATTCAATTGGGAGGTGCATTAACCAAACCCACTACCATTACAACAACAGTAGCAAATACATTAGCTGTTGCAGGTTTACAAACAGGTGTCTCAACTGATAAAATAGTGGTCGCTGATCCAAACGGTGTATTAAAAACGGTAAATGCTTCGTCTTTAGCTGCAAATAACATTTATAATGCAAATGGTTCTCTTACTGCCGATCGTGAATTAGACTTTAATGGGCGTAGTTTAACTTTTAAAGGCACAACGGGATCGTTTGATTTAGAGACAGGTGGCGGTTATGCTACTTTACATGGATCCAACCCAGACAGGGCTCGTTTTAGATTATCTACAGATGACATCAATGCTAATGGAACAAGTTCGGTTTTTGATATGAGTTTATTTTCAGATAATTATCTTCAAATGTTCGCCATGGGCGAAATGAATGGAATATCTTTTGGAACACATGTAACACTAAATCCTTCACCTATTGAGTTTGTTACCAGTCCTGGGGCTAATGCTTTGGGAGAAACCAGAATGAAAATTGAGGGAAATGGAAATATCGGTATTAATGAAAGTAATCCAACAGAAAAATTAGATGTAGGCAATGGTAATGTTCGTATTAGAGATATCAATACCATTACAGGAAACATTACAACAGATAAAATGATAGTTGCTGATGTAGATGGTGTTTTAAAAACAATTTCTCCTAGTAATTTAATAGTTGAACCTTGGCAAGTGCAAGGAACCACAGCGCAAGCTACTACTAATGCTCAAAATATTTATCAAACAGGCGCTGTAGCTATTGGTGCAAATACGATTCCTTCGTTTACAGTAGGCTCTGCGACTATTAACCCAATGCTTCATGTTGCCGGTGATATTTCTACAACTGGTAAAATTTATACAACCAATAGCGTTTATGCTGATTATGTATTTGAAGATTATTTTGATGGTTTTTCGAAAATCTATAAAGATTACAAATTCAAATCATTGAAAGAAGTTGCTGAATATATTAAAGCCAACAAACACTTACCGGGTGTAACGCCTATTGATGAATTAGCGAAAAGTAAATCTGGTTATACCATTGATTTAACGCAGCTTTCTGTACAGCAGCTTGAGAAGTTAGAAGAACTTTATCTACATGTAATTGAAATGAATGATGCCTTGAGCCTAAAGGACAAAGAAATCAAAGCACTACAAAATAAAACTAACGACTTAGAAGAGCGATTGAAAAAACTGGAGTACTTATTAATCAAAAAGTAAGCTATTTCTATACAAAAAAGCCCTAACAGTATTCAAAATATTAATTCAATATCCCCTTTCCTATAGCAAAAGGAGAGGGGGATATCAAGTTTGCATCATGAAAGATATATCCTTATTCATATTGTCTGTGTATAATAATTGTGCTGCTGTTGCAAAAGTATCTGTCAAGCTGCATTTAGGTTTGATAAAAAATGTGGCCTTTCTTTTATTGATGAGCCTATCCGCAAATTCGCAAAATATCAGTAATCCTAATTTTGAAATTTTTTCTGCATGTCCAAATAACCAAGGGCAATTAATCAGAGCTACAGGCTGGACACAGCCAACCACTTTAGGTACTCCAGATTATTTTAATGTTTGTACACCTGTTAGTGGTTCAAGTTTAACTTTAAATCCAACGGCATTAATTGCTCAAAATGGAACTGGTTTTGCAGGCGCTTATGCAGAGGTTAGCAATACATTTACTAATTATAAAGAATATCTTACCAATAGGTTATCTGCTCCTTTAATAGCTGGCATTACCTACCGTTTCTCTTTTTATGTAGCGCATTTGAATGGCGCCTCGCCAACCAGGCTATTACCACCAATGACTTATGTGGATCTTCCTGCTGCAGAGCAAGGCTATATCGGAGCAGTATTTTCTACTTCATCACCCAGTAATACCAACACCGTTACTGACGGTTCTCCATCAAGTAATGCTGGTTATGCACCACTCAGGAATAGTTTTGGAAGCGGTAGAGTATTAATTCCCGCAAGTAATACCGCTGTATATGGGGCCGAATCCAGAAACGCTTGGGTGCAGGTAACATTAGAATACACAGCAGTAGGAGGTGAAGAATACATGACTATTGGACAACTAAGGGAAGGACATACAAATCTGCCAACAGCAAACGCCGTTTATTATTTATACGATAATTTTTCATCAGCTCTCGAGTCAACCGATTGTACACAATTAGGCAATTTCGATGCGCCGGGAGAAACCAGCAAAACTGGTATTTCTGATTTGGTGGGTTTTACAGGTGGTACAACAGGTTGGCCAGCTAATGTATCCAATGGATTTATTGTGATAGAATCTAAGAAAAAAGGTTTTGTAATTACCCGGGTTAGCTCTTCTTCAGCAATAACAAATCCAGTAGAAGGTATGCTGATTTACGATATCGGTGCAGCTTGTGTAAAGCTATACAATGGCACTTCATGGAAATGTTTGGAAAAAGATTGTAATCCTTAAACGAATTAACATCAATACAATGAAAAAATACTTCATGCTATTAATCATCAGTTTAGGATTTTGCAGTATTGCAAGTGCCCAAACAGCGATTGAAAAAAAATCAGTTGACGGCTCAGCCTTATTGGACTTTGCTACAGGCGATACAAAAGGAATTATTTTGCCGGCAGTTGAAACTTTACCTATTACGCCAGCTAATGGAACATTCTTATTTGATAAAACAGACTTAAAGGTCAAAATGTATCAAAATAATACGTGGATTGGATTATCCGATGTAGGCAATAGTACCTCCCTTGTTCCTTATAGCGGAACCGTAGACAACGGCAAACAAACAGTAATTGGATCGAGATCAACAACAGTAGATGGCGTTTTGGTGCTAGAGTCTATAGATAAAGCTTTGGTTTTACCGAAGATTTCCAGCCCGCATTTAAATGTGAAAAGCCCTTATCCGGGTATGATGTGTTATGACACCGATAGAAAGGCGCTAGCCGTGTTTAATGGTACAGTTTGGAATTACTGGAAGTAGCAGAATATAGATTACTATCTTTTTTTAAAAGGAGAAATTATGAAAGGACATTTACAGTTATTAATATTTATCTCGTTTGCATGCTCACTACAAACCAGTATTGCCCAAACAGGATCTGGAAGCATGACTGTCGATAATTCTGTTGTTACCGTTTCTACTGGCACAACAGAGCAGCGTTTTAGCGAGGGTACCTATTTTGGACCAAATGCAAACTGGCAAATTGATGGTACGTTGGAAATTTACAGTAAAAACATTTGGGTAGCTCCAGGTGCAACCTTTACCGGAGCTGGGAAAATCGTGATTTACAATCCGGGGAATAATCCTTTCTATACCACCATGCCGTCTGGGCCGAGCAATATAGATGGAAATAATTCAGGCTTTATCAACCTATTATTGGAGCATCGCAATGCAAATAACATTTTATTAAATGATGTTACAGATCCCGGTTTCGGGACTGTTAATCCAGGTGGAGCTTCATCAGCTGCCTTAAATATTGGAGGTACTTTAGATCTTGCCATAAATGGTGCCGATGTAATTTTAAATGGTAAGAATTTAGCTTTTAGTAACAATGGAAAAATTACAAATTACAGCAAAGATCGTATGGTGGTTACCGGCAATAGCATTGTTGGGCACATGATTAAAGAATATGCAGGCGCAGATTCATTTGTTTTTCCAGTGGGTATTTCCGAAGGTGATTATACACCAGTAACGTTAACTCCTCAAAGTGCTAACAAGTTATATGTTAGTGTTCAGGATTATGCTGCGGCATCAAAAGCAATAAAAAACACATTGCTTGGAATGGATCGGGTTTGGCACATCTATGGTTCACCTGCTGCTACGGTTTCAATGATTTTGCAGCACAATAGCATTACCAATGGCAATCTTTTTAAAGATGAAAATGCAGCAATTTCCCGTTATGTAAGTGGCGATAAATGGGATATTTTAAAGGGTACAAATCCTGCTCCGGGCGTACATACTCGTAATAACATCGCATTATCAGCAGATATGGCTGCCAACGGTGGTTTCTTTACCAAGCTTGCCGTTTCGGGCTCGACATTATTTATCCCTAACCTTTACACGCCTAACGGAGATGGAAATAACGATACGTTCGAAATTAAAGGGTTAGAGTTATTTGCCGAAAATGATCTGATGATCGTAAATCGTTGGGGTAATCAAGTATATAAATCAGATAACTATCGAAATGACTGGACGGGAGATGGCCTAAATGAAGGAACCTACTATTATGTCCTTCGTGTTAAAGAAGCCTCAGGAAGTGAATGGCAGGTGTTTAAAGGATATATTACCCTAATTAGAGCATTTAAATAATAAACCTGTCAAGTATTCAAAGGCTTATCCTATTTAAGTTATTTGATGGATTAAATCACAAGAACACAATTGAAAACATGAAAAGAATATTACAGATACTAAGCTTGCTACTTTTCTTATCCAGTATGGTCAAAGCCCAACAGGATGCACAGTTCAGTCAGTATATGTTCAATGGGATTTATATCAACCCAGCTTATGCCGGATATAAAGAGCAATTAAATGTTCATGCGTTTTACCGTAATCAGTGGACCGGGATTACTGGTGCACCAAAAACCATGTCCATAGCTGTTGATGCTATTGCAAATGACGGAAATGTTGGGCTTGCGTTACAAATCTCAAGCGATCGTTTAGGCGCCCAACGCAATGAATCTATTTATGGAAATTACGCCTACAGAATAAGAATGAATAACGACGGTTCTGCAAGGTTGGCATTTGGTTTAGGGGTAGGAGCGGTACAGTTGGGTATTGATGGTGCAAAGTTAAATCCTAACAATCCTGAACTTTATCAGCCAGCAGGCGTACAAAGTACAATTATACCTGATGCAAGGGTTGGTGTTTACTTTTCAAATGATCGTTTTTATGCAGGTTTATCGGCAGATAATTTAGTCTCTCAATATATCAACATTGATAGGTATGCCTTTATTGCGCAACCAAAACCACATTATTATTTAACAGCAGGCTTATTAGTGCCATTAAATCAAGACATTTTATTAAAACCATCTTTCTTATTAAAGGATGACCGTGGTGGGCCAACAAGCTTAGATTTGAACGCTTTTATAATTTTCGCCAGTAAATTCTGGGTGGGTGGTTCATATCGAACAGGTGTAAAACTTTATGATAAAAATTATCTTCAAAAAGATTTAAGTCAATTGAATTCGGCAGTTGCAGCTGTACAATTTTTACCAACCGAAAACATTAGGATTGGCTATGCTTATGATTTTTCCATTGGCCCTCTTCAAGGATATAGCGGTGGTACACACGAAATTTCAATCAGTTATTTATTCAATAGAAAAAATGTGAGAATGCTTACGCCGAGATATTTTTAATCGTCGATATGCATTTAAATCAATAAAGAAAGCATGAAAAAATATATAAACAGATTAATTCTTTTTGCCACCATATTATTTTCATATCAAAGTAAGGTGCTTGCACAATATGTATTGCTCGAAGCGGATAAACAATATGATCTTTATAATTTTAGTAAAGCTATTGATTTATATGAGCAGGCCTATAAAAAGAAACCAACACTTCATGCGGCAGAAAGGCTTGCACAGGCCTACAGGTATCAAAATGATTATAAACAAATAGAAAGCTGGTATGCAATAGCTGCTGGAATGACAAAAACCGATCCTGAAAACATATTGCAATATGCTAAAGCATTGCAACAAAATTCTAAATATGCAGAAGCAAAGGCGCAGTACCAAAAGTATATTGGATTAAATAAAAATGTTGATGCAAAGCAGCAAAATCTTTGGCTGTTGAGTTGTGATTCTGCCAGATTTTGGATGAAAAACCCAACGGCAATAGCAATTGTAAATGAGAAAAAATTAAACAGCCCACAATCAGATTGGGGCGCCACCGTTTACGAAAATAACCTAATTTTTTCATCAGATCGTGGAAATACTTCAAAAGATAAAGCATCTGGAAACAGACCATTCTTAAAATTTGATGGTGCTAAAAAACCAGATCGTTTGATTTATGGCTGGACAGGAAATCATTATCTAAAGCTCTTTAGAAAAGATAAAGACAGTATTTATAATTTCAATATACATGCAGATTACCATGTGGGACCTGCAAGTTTTACCAGAGATGGAAATGAAATGTTTTTTACATTAACTAAAATGCCTAAAAAGCCTGTCTATGTTAATGGAAAACTAGCGACAGTTAACGTTGAAATTTATTCGAGTAAAAAAGATGCAGATGGTAAATGGGCAGCCCCTATTCCTTTCAAATACAACAAAGTAGACGATTATTCTGTAGGTGATCCTTTTATCTCTGCTGATGGTAATAGCCTTTATTTTGTTTCAAATATGCCAAAGGGATTAGGTGGAACAGATATTTATGTAAGTCGACGTACTGAAAAAAACGATTGGGAGCTGCCTGTAAATTTAAAAGAGATTAATACAGAAGGCAATGAACGCTCACCTATAATTGATTCTGAGAATAATATTTATTTTAGTTCTGACGGTCGGGTAGGGATGGGCGGCTTGGATGTTTTCAAAGCCAAAATAGTCAGCTGGAAATTTACCGAACCCAAAAATCTGGGTTACCCAACAAACTCTCCACAAGATGATTTTACCTATTTAAAAACTTCGCCATTAAGTGGATATTTTACTTCAAATAGAATAGGCGGAGCCGGCAGTGACGATATCTATAGTTTTACCGAAGACCAAATTTTAGCTTTCAAATTGATTGGCAAGGTGTTCGACAAAAAGAGTAATCAGCCATTAGTAAATGCCATTGTCACGCTTTCTAAAGTAAACGGACAAGCAATGAAAGTACAAACAGATGAAGAAGGCAGTTTCAGGTTTAACCTCGAAAGGGAGTCTGACTATAATTTAACGGGGGAGAAAACCAATTATAGGGCTGATGTTGGAACATTTACAACAAACAATTTAGCGGTTTCTACTGAAATCAAAAAGAACCTTTACTTGGAGGAAATTGAACTCGAAAAAGCAATAAAGATTGAGAATATTTATTATGATTTTGATCAATCGAATATCAGGCCTGATGCAGCTATAGAATTAGATAAACTGGTTAAAATCTTAAAGGATAATCCAACAATTTGGATTGAATTAGGCTCGCATACCGATAGCAGAGGTAACGATCAATATAATCAATGGTTATCACAAAGTAGGGCAAATTCTGCCGTTCAATATATTATTGATCACGGCATTGATAAAAACAGGATCACAGCTAAAGGTTATGGAGAAAGTAGGCTGTTGAATAAGTGTGCTAATGGTGTAAAATGTTCAGAAGCAGCGCACCAGTTAAACAGAAGAACAGAGTTTAAAATCACAAAACAATAATCAAAGACAAATTTGCTAAGAAGAAAGAAATTTAATGATTCTTTCAGATGTTAATAGTTAGGCATGGGATGAAAAGTGAGATAGCAAGCATGCGGTTGGTGGATGCCGCTCGCTTGCTTTAATTGGTAAGTGTTTGAATAGTAAATTGATAAAGAAGCTACTAATAAAAACCGTTTAAGTTAAGCAATATGATGATGGTAATTTCAAACTGGAACAAAGAATATTCTAACAACATCTTTTTAAATAAACTTCAAAATGAGAACTTATTGAGCACCGAATATGAAAAATGAATTAATAAGCGCTAAGCCAATTTGTGTTGAATTGACTTTGGCAACACATAAATTTAATCCTTCAGAAACAGCAACCTATAAGGTGCTTTCCTCTGTTGATATTATTGCTGCAATTAATTATTATGGCATAACAGAACTATTGGATACAATTGGAGAAGAAAACCTAAAGGCGCATCTGGAATTGGATAAAGTGTATCATATTGATTCTTACATCTCCGTTTAAAAATTGAAATTTCGGTTGGGATGATGATATTTTAAGCCCAAAAGATATGCTGGCATGTTATACTTGCAGAATTTTCAAAAAATCGCTTATCTCAATTTAATTCGTTCACAAAATGGTTAGAATAACGCACTAATTTAATTTTGGACAATTTGCAAATCTTAGAGTAGAAAAAATTAAGCCTGATTTTTGGTTCAAGGTTTATTGTCGTAACAGCTCAATTAGCATATTGATTTCACTCAAAGAGTCCTTTTAAATTATAGATAATATAGATTTTTTCATATTCGTATATTTGAAAATGGTAAGATTAGATCTGCAAAATATTTATGTTATAACTGCTGTAAATGATAATGGTATTGAATTAATTGCAGAATTCGATGCACCACAGACAAATGGAGAGCCTATACCAATACATGTTAAACTTTCTTTGCATCCAGATCCCTTCTTATCGAATGTTTATAATCTCTGTTTAGGTCCAGTTGATGAAAATGGGGCGATAGATGATAAGATAAGACTCAAACATCACGATGTAAGCAAAGTTTTATCGACTGCTATTTTTGTTGCCTATTATTTTTTGAATGATAAACAAGATAGCATTATTGGTTTAGATGGTTCCGATGATATTCGTGCAAATCTATACCATAGTATGTTTATACTAAATAAAGAATTAATGTCAGATTTTTTTGTTTGTGTTGGGGTAGATTGGTATGTTAAACTATTGAGAAATAAAATAGATGTGGAAAGAGATGGACAAGGAAATCCACTCTTTAAACCTATTATTGAGCCATTTGACTACTCAAGGGATAGAAAACAATTATATGGTTATTATATGTTTTCATTAAAATAAATTTTATTATTATATTTGTAATATGAATCCACGTATGCAACAACAGCTAGAACATTTTAAGAAAGTGGCTAGCCACCAAAAAGCGTCTGGAGAAACAAGACGCACAAGCAATAATTCCTATGAAGATAGCCTTTCAAAAGCTATCCGTACAGAAGAAGATGGTAAAAGATTTATGGCTAATTTAAAAAGCGTTTTAAAGAAGTCAAAATAATTCAAAGGAAGATAACATAATAAAGCAACTTGTATAAAGTTGCTTTTTTTGTTTAAATAGATTTTCAGATACTTAATATAACTTCAACTGATAGAGGAGTTTTTGGTTAGGATCAATAATCCAACTTTCTATTTCTCCTTCCTCTAACGTTAATAATTGTCTGCCGGATTTAAAATCAAGAATTTTGTTCAAACGAGTTCCATCTTTCAAAAGTATTTGAATTTCAAGTTGAAAAAATAATGGCTCGCCCTCTTGCAATATTTCTATTTTAGATTTGGAAGACTTAACTTTAAGACAAGGGATTTGTTTACTTTTTAACCAAGAAACTATAAAAGGTTTCATATTCTTGTTAGCAACCCTGCTCATTTCTTTGATAAAAGCCTGAATTGTATGTTCATCTGCACCAATAAACTTTCTCATTCCCACTAAAAATTTTTCTCTGCCCAACTGAGTTTCCAGCATGTAGAACAACCATGCGCCTTTAGAATAAGATATTCCACTGTTGCTATAGTCATCCCACAAATTCTTTTTTCCGTCAAAATTTCCATTGAGATAGTTTTGCTTTTGCGATTGGAAGAACGGTCGTACAATTGAATCGCCGTAGGTACTTTTTAACAAAATTGATTCGGCATATGTAGCCCATCCTTCCATCAGAAAATTAGTGGCGGGCCCTGTAGGATTCGTCCAGCCATGGGCAACCTCATGCCCAAAAATAGCCCGGGGATTGGGCTTGTCGGTGATCAAATAACTTCCGCTATTTCCGGCAACAACAACACTATTTGCTCTGTTCTTCCAACCATTTCCACCAGTACGATCTTGCACAATCCCGAAATAATTGCTGATCGGATTACCAAAGGTTTCCCGTAGGATGTCGTAATTTTTAGAAAACTGATCGTACAATAACGCATTGCTCGGAGCGAAATCCGGTGTTGCGTAGATAACCAGATCGATCTGATCCTTCTTCAATGTTTTAATATTCCAATTTTTATCGTAATAAATAGATAATCCAAATGTTGGTATTTCAGAACTTCCAATAATGATCCTATTATCTCCAGAAAGGCTATCCCTTTGTGATAAACTTGTTGCTAGTTGGAAAGATTTTGGAATTTGACAATGAACTTTGAAATGTGCCCTATCATTAGGACTCGAAAAGCTAAAGAATGGATGCCAAAAGTATTGGTTCCTGAGATGTCCGTAAGATGATCCGAAATAACTGCTATTTGTGTTTTTTTCATCTTTATCTACTTCTATTGAATACTTGATAATCAACTGCTGATTTTTCTTCGGTTGTGAATTTAACCATAGCATGCCACCACTAAAAAGGTAATCAACTGCCAAACCGTTTAATAAAACCTTTTCCAAAACCGCCTTATGGTTCAACTTTGCTGCAAATCCCAAACGATCATTCACATCAATTGTCAATGTGTCGATAATTTTTATGTCCAATCCCGGGTTGACAACCATTCCAAGACCTTGCTTTTTGATGATGTTCAAACGGTCTATTTCTATACGTTCCACTAATCTCCAAGATTCTTCAGAGAATGTAAACCTGTAAATTCCTGTATATTTTGTGGATGTATTAGTTTCGTCTCCAGAATTACCATGTAAAAAGAGTCCGCTTATAAATACCTGAGCTGTATTTCCCTTGATGGATATGATTCTAAATTTACCAGGCGCTCTCTTTATATTTTCCTTTACTACCGAAGCAAATAATTCTCTTAGGCTGCTAAGTTCCACTATTTGGTCGAAAACTTTCTCATCTCCAGCACTAAAAGCCGAGTTTAAACATTCAAGTTGATGGGTGAGTTTGTTTTGCGCAGATATTTGTTGAGACCAACAAAGCGTGGGTAAAATAAAGCTAAAAGAAACTATAATAAGATAATGCCGGATCTTTGAAAGAATATTTTTGACGTAAAAATTGTTTTGCACTGGCGTTAATAGGGTTAATTGTCTCGAAAAATTTTTATACTTTTCGTAATGACGCCAAGAACTCAATAATGTTGCATAGTGCTACAGTAGTAAACAAAAAAGCAGCTTTAGAAAAAAAAACTGCTTTTTTATTTTAAGAATTAATTAGAAGAAAAGTGCTTCACTTTTTAATCGATTTCCAATTTTCTTATTTTTTAGATAATGTTGCTAATAAATTATCAAGGTTATCAATACTCATTTTAAAGCCTATTTCAAAGCCCATTTCAATCATCTTTTCTAAACGGGAAAGCGATTCGTTTACAATAGTAATGTCTACTTTTGTGATGCCATTTTGCTCACTGAAGTCATAATTCCAAGCCGAGCCAGGTAATTCTGCATTTTCATCCGCATCTGCAAAAGTGTTATACATCTTAAAATTAGTTTTTGGTGTAATAGAAGTGTATTCCTGTAAAGCCCAGCGCTCCATTCCTTCTGGACTTACCATAGCGTAAAATCTACGACCACCAACTTCGAAATTCATGTGCTTAGTTTTGGCCGACCACGGTTTAGGTGCCACCCATTGATCCAATAGCTCTTTTTTTGTAAATGCATCCCATACTAATGGAAGTTCTGCAGCAAATTCTCTGGTAATGTATACAGTTTTTTCAGGTTTGTTAACTGTAAATTCAAATAATAGGTTCGTTTCCATGATTTTTTATTTTTTAGTTTGTGTTTTCATTTTTTCTAACAGCTCATCTAGTTGGTTAAACTTGGTTTCCCAAATCGCTCTAAACTGCGCTAACCATTTGTCTATTTCTTTCATTTTGTCTACTTCAAGAGAATAATAAATTTCTCTGCCCTGAGATTCTTGTTTGATAAGTTCGCACTCGCTGAGGATACGCAAATGTTTTGATACCGCTTGCCGGGTTGTATTAAAGTTTTCTGCAATGGCATTTGGTGTCATCGCCTGCAAAGCAATTAATGTAATAATAGCCCTTCTCGTTGGATCTGCTATGGCTTGAAAAACATCTCTTCTCATAATTATTGTAACTATATGAAACTATTTGGTTGCAAATATATGTGCAACTTTTCGGTTTCGCAAATTTTATTATAAAAAAAAAGTCAATCAGTCTGCAAAAAGGGTGTGGCCTGCAGTATGTTACGTAATTTATAGAGTAATGTGATGGGAATTTAATTTTCAAAAACAGCCTATTGCAATCAATTCATTATATTAAAAGGCTTGAATTGTGCGGCATTATTGAATTAATAATTTATTTAGATTAGTCGTTTTTATTGGTTTCTATTAGCGACGCCATTTTTGAATTAAAGCTAGGAAGATTTTCGTTCAGCATAGAAAAAAATTCTAAGTCTGCAGTTTCTACACAGATAATAGCTTTTTGAAGTATTGTTTCTCCAACCTCGGTTAAACTAATAGTTTTTGCCCTGGTATCGGTTTTATGTTCTTTTCTGTTGATGAATTTTTTTTCTTCCAAAGTGCGTAATACCTTAGATACCATCATTCGATCGGCGTTACCTTGATTGGCAATATCAATTTGAGTAACATTATCATTTTCCTTAGAAAGCCAAGCCAACGCACATAGTAAAGCAAATTGCGTATGGGTTAAGTCTAGTGGATCAAGTACACGCTTCAATTTACGTTGCCACAACATGGTTAATTGTCCTAGCAAGTAACCTGGGCTATCAAGAGGGCTTTTAAAATGAAATTCTATTTTTTTAGGCATTATCTTGTTTTAACATTTGTGAAGATATCAATTCAAAGTCGTGCTTTTTGATCTCAAAAAAGCCAAAACGAAAAGGATAGCCCCAGCTTTTTTTATTCTGGATAAAATCCAGTTCGTTTATCAAAGGTAAGATAGAAATATCTTTACTAGGCAAAAAAACTATATTTCGCCTCGAGGGGCAAAAGTCGTCAGAAACCTGAAACTGATAAATATCATCATCCATTACTTTACCAATAGCGGTAAACTGTTGGCAAGGTTGTGGTTGACCCATGGTTTGTTTTCCAGAATAGTAAATGATAAAATCACCTTTATGCATTCTTTTTAGAGGGGATGACTTTCCGTGGCAAGCTTGCGCAATACCTTCTGCCAATCCTTTTTTAACATGGTCTTTTGAAGCTACAAGAATCCAATATTTTACAAGCTGATTATCCATAACACTTGCAATTAATTGGCTTGAAGGAATGTTATATTATATCCGTCAGGATCTTTAGCGATGAGGATTTTTCCAAAGGGAGTGGTGGTAACAGGTCCCATCAACTTTACTTTGTTTTTGGTGAGCTGATGTTCCAAATCCTCAATAGTGCCGTTTATAGCAAACCACAATGAAATACCTACGCCTAGTTCTTTTCCCTCCAAATTTGCTAATGGCTTTCTGATGGCAAAACTGGCCTCCCCCTGTTTATAGCTAAAAACACAGGCTTCCGGCGATGAAACAGATATTTCAAATCCTAGCTTATTAATGTAAAAATCTTTTGAAATGTCTAAATCTCTAACTTGAAGAGACGCAAAATCTAATTTTCTCATGGAATTTATTTATTGTTGTCACAAATATAGTATACGCGACAACAATATGCAAACATTTTTATGTTTAACGTTGTTTTATTGAAAATTTTCTTCTGAAATAGGGTTAGGGCTATGGAGGCGTAACTTGGTGTATAGCTAAATCAATTCGACAAAAAAGGGGGCTTTTTCAAGCATATCTAATTGGATAACCTTGCAAACTTATTTCTGTATTCAATTGGAGTAAGCCCTGTAAGTTTTTTAAATATATCTCTAAATGATTTTGTATCTGTATAACCAACGTCAAACATTATTTCGGTAACATTTTTTCTCGACGCTTCAAAAAAAGTTTTTGCGGCTTCTATTCTTACTCTTTGTATATACTCGAGTGGAGTGTTATTTGTAGCTTCCTTAAATCTTCTTTCAAAGGTTCTTCTGCCAGAATTAATTACTTTTGCTAAAGTTTCTATTGATATTTTATCGCTATAGTTTTTTTCAATATAGTCCTGAACTTTTTGAATATCGTCATCACCATGATTTCTCTGCCCCTTAAATATGGCAAATTGAGATTGACTATCTCGTCCGATATCCAAGGCAAAGTATTTGGAAACCATTATAGCAATTTCTCTATCAGAAAACTTTTCTACCAGATAGAGTATCAAATTCCACAAGCTGCTTGCGCCGCCGCTGCTATAAATATTATCGTGTTCTGTTATTATTGCGCCATCTTCTACACCTACATTGGGGTATCTTTCTTTAAATTCGTTAATATAAGCCCAGTGTGTTGAACATTTTTTGCCATCAAGTAAACCTGTTTCGGCTAAAAGAAAAGCACCAATACATAAACTGGCGAGGATTGACCCGTTATTGTGTAGCTTTTTAAAATAAGGAATGGCTTCTGCATTGGCGTTAATACCTTTTGTGGTATCACCAAAAGTAGGCGGTATAATTAGTAAGTCTGTTTCGGTTACATCTTTAAGCAACCGATCAGTTTTTACCATGTATTCGCCATTGTTTGCGGGTACATATTCATTTAAACCAACATATTCAACCTTAAAAATTGGTTTTTTACCAAATGCGGTTAAAAACTCGTTGGCGGTATGGAAGGTTCTAAAAGGTGGAGTTACAGCTTCAATTACTCCATACTCCGGTACAAATACAGAAATCTGCATATAAATAAATCTTATTTAGATACAAGGTAGAAATTATTTTGTCATAATTCACCCCTTATTTGTCGTTTTCGCAACAGCAATATTTTTAATCTCTGCCGTATTTTTGAGTTATAAATTTAACCTAAACAAAATGACACAATTAGCAAGAATTACAGTAGAAGCAACAGTGAATGCTCCTGTAGCAAGTGTATGGAAAGCTTGGAATACGCCAAGTGATATTATGAAATGGAATACCCCAGATCCTAGCTGGCATACGCCAAGCAGTGAAAATGATTTAAGAGTTGGCGGTAAGTTTAAAAATAGGATGGAAGCGAAGGATGGAAGTTTTGGGTTTGACTTTGAAGGAACCTATGATAGTGTTGTAGTAAATCAGGAAATTACTTACACACTTGAAGATGGCAGGCAGGCTACAACTTTATTTACTGAGCAGGATGGTAAAACCCACTTGGCAACCACTTTTGATCCTGAGACGCAAAACGATCCAGAGTTTCAAAAACAAGGATGGCAGTCCATCATAAACAATTTTGTGAAATACGTTGAATCAAACTAATTTATAAATCATTAATAACTAATAAAATGAAAAGGAATAAAATCATCTTTTGGGTGGCAACGGTCATCATCGTACTTTGGGAAGGTGTAATGCCACTAGGTACTCTTCTTTTTGCGCCAGAGTATGTAACCGTAGGTACAAAAGCATTGGGCTATCCCAATTACTTTGCCTATGCGCTTATCATTTGCAAAGTACTTGGTGCATTGGTAATTATTTATCCTAAGGCACCAGCTAAGCTAAAGGAGTGGGCATATGCAGGATTCACTTTTAATCTGATTTTTGCATTTATCAGTCATGCATGTGTAGATAAAAACATAGGATATATGGTAATGCCGCTTATTGTTTTAGCCATACTTATAGTGTCTTACCAGTATAATCAAAAACTAAATTTAAATAACAATGGAAAATAACTCAGTTTCTTTGCACAGGGTAATCAAGGCGAGCCCAGAAAAAGTATTTAGAGCATTTGCAGATTCTGTAGCTCATGCAACCTGGCTACCACCATATGGTTTTTTATGCACCGTACAGGAAATGGATTTTAAAGAAGGTGGCAAATTTAAGATGACCTTTACTAATTTCAGTACGGGAAATGGGCATTCATTTGGAGGAACTTACCTTGAAATTAAGCCAAACTCATTTATTAAATATAGCGATAAGTTCGACGATCCTAATTTGCCAGGAGAAATGATAACTACCATACAGTTGAACAAAGTTTTATGCGGAACTGAGCTTAAAGTGTTGCAAGAGGGCATTCCTGCAGTAATACCTGCCGAAATGTGCTATTTGGGCTGGCAAGAATCTTTAGAGAAGTTGATAAAATTGGTAGAACCAGAAATTCCAGATGCTTAAACGTACTGTTATGACTAACCTTAACCATAATAAATTTGAGAGTGCTATTTTTCTTACCTTTTCTGGGAATTGTAAGGAGGCACTCACATTTTACCAAAACTGTTTTGGTGGTACAATACAATTTGTAACTTTTGAAAAACAACTGCAAGGCTATAATGAAATGCCTGTTATTAGTGGTTCATTGGTATCAGATGGTATTGTAATTTATGGTTCTGATTTGGTGCATGATGAGGGAAGGATACCCGGAAATTATATGGCAATTTTTGTCAGGTGTAAAAATACTGAAGCCAGAAAAGCACTCGTTGAAAAATTAGAGTTTAATAAAAAGGCTTTTTTGGACAGAAATTATGAAGAAAAGCTCATAGAAATTACGGATGCTTTTGATGTAAGATGGATATTACAGGTTTAAATTAAGCTCCATTTTATAAAACAACGATTAAAAGGTCTTAGGGGATTGCTAAGACCTTTTTTATCATAAGCCAAAATTATTTAATATCCCAGATTCCTGAAGCCCTTTCAAGCTCAACTAAAGCCTTTGCATAATTTGTTTGGGCTTCATAAAAAGCCTGTTGCATATCATTATACGTTCTTTGAGCATTTAGTAATTCAAGTAAGGAAGTATCACCTCTTTTATAGCTGTATATTTTGGCATCCAGTATCTTTTTTCCTTCGGCCAACAACCCATTTTGATATTGTTTGCTTTGCTTTTGCGCTGCTATATAGTTTAAATATGCCTGAGAAACTTCTGCTTTAATTTGTTGCAAAATGCTTTCATACCTTAATTCTGTTTGTTCAATAGTAAAATGTGCAGCTTTTAGATCTCCTTTATATCTATTTGAAAATTTTAAGGGAACGCTAATTCCTGCAGTAACCGTTTTGTAGTAAGGACTTGGGGCACCTTCATTTGTAGATTCTCCATTAAATTGAAGCCCGGCATTTACACCTAAATCAATTACCCGATTTGCTTTAACTAATGCAAGGTTTTTTGTTGCTACTTTTTTGCTATTTAATGCAGCTAAAATATCTGATCGGTTATTTTGTGCTTGTTCCACCAGTGATTTAAAATTAAGTGAACGATCTAAATTCTCAAAATTCGTTGCAGGACAAATCAATGTATCAGGGTTTTTGCTTCCAATATAGGTACTCATTATTATTCTGGCGCTTTTCCAATCGGCCATATTTTGATAAACGCTATTTTGGAGATTGCTTGCTTCCAGTTTGGATTGTCTGGCATCAGTTTCAGAAATTGAACCCAGTTTATGTCGAATGGAATCCGCATTAGCAATTTGTTTCATTGTTTGGTAGGATTGTAAGCTTAATTGGAGCAAAAAATGTTGCTCTATTGCGGTATAATAAGCTATTGCAGCATCAGCCCTTAAATTGCGTAAGTAATCAAGTAATAAATTTTTGTTTAATTCAGTTTCACTTTTTGCCAGTTTAATTCTGGCTGTTCTTTTGCCACCAAGCTCTAATGTGGTTGATAACCCAAGTGTAACACCCCGGCTTAATTGTAGTTTAGCGTGTTGATTATCAAATAATCCGGCAGAAAATTGAGGATCGGGAAAAATACGGGCACTTTCAATTCCTGCTTCAGCTATGCTTACATCATATTTTTGAGCTGCGTAAGCAATGTTTTTTTGCCCAACCAGGTTTAGGTATTGTTCTATAGATAGCTTTAAAGAATCTACATTAATTTGTGCACATGCTTGAAAAAAGCCAAATATTAAGATTATGGATAGAATATATTTATGTTTCATATCAATTTTGGATTGAGTTGGGTGAATTAAAATCGTTCTTACCCCATTTATTTTCAAGTAAATAATAAAGAGCAGGCATAACAAATAATGTAATTGCGGTGGCTGCAAACAAACCGTAAACTATAACTGTAGCGAGGGGGCGTTGCACATCAGAACCTATCCCTGTAGCCAATGAGGCTGGGAGCAGACCTAAAGCTGCAACGGTAGCCGTCATAAGTACTGGGCGGAAGCGATGCCGTGCACCTTCTATTACTGCTTTTAATAAATCGTTACCTTCTTTACGGAGATCGTTTATATGCGAAATAAGTATTACTCCATTTTGTATGGATACACCAAATAATGCAATAAAGCCTACGGCAGAAGATACATTTAATGTCATGCCTCTTAAATTGAGTGCCAACATTCCGCCGAAAAGCGCCAATGGAACAATTCCTAAAATTAATGCCGCCTGCCTAAATTTACCAAAAGCCGCATAAAGTAAAAGGAACATAATGGCTAATACCAATGGAGTAACAATAGCCAATTTTGAATAAGCACGGTTTTGGTTTTCAAATTGACCGCCCCATTCAATTTTATATTTCTCGGGGTCGTACTTTACATTGTTTTTTATTTTTTGTTGAGCTTTCTTTAGAAAATTGGTCAAATCATTGCCTCTTAAATTTAGCCTAACGGTGAGTTGTCTTCTATTCATTTCTCTGGAAATTGAACTTTCTCCCAGATTGGTTTTTACCTCAGCCACCTGAGATAGTGGAATTAATGCACCTGATGAAGAATGTAGCATTAGATTAGCGATTTTATCGGGGCTATTTCTGCTATCTTCTTTATAGCGACAAACAACATCGTAAACCCGATCTCCAGCAAATACCTGTGCAACTGCTTTTCCGCCAATAGCAACCTCTATCAGTTCGGCAACATCGCTCATGTTTAGCCCATATTTTGCAACGGCATCTCTATTTACGGTCACTTGCAGTTGTGGTAGCGGTGGTTCCTGATCTATTGCAATATCTACAGCACCTTTAACCTGGTGCAATGTTTTTACAACCTGATCTGTAATACGTCTGGTTTCTTTAAAATCATTTCCAAAAACTTTAACCACCAACTCGCTGTGGGCACCGGCTATTTTATCCATAACACCATCAATCATTGGTTGGGTAAAAGCAACGGAATAGCCCGGTAAAGCTGCATATTCTTTAGAAAGTGTTTCTATTAAATCTGCTTTGTTGCGCCCTGTTTTCCACTCGTTGTAAGGCTTTAAACCAATGGAAACCTCATAATGAGAAGGCGTAAAATAATCCGTTCCATCATCATTTCGGCCTGCTTGCACATTTACATAAGTAATTTCAGGATGTTTTAAGGTAACTTTTCTAAGGATATTACTCATTTCCTTTGATTTTTCGAGCGTAATTCCTGGCGGAAGCGATACTTGCAACCAGATAGAACCTTCATCAAGAGGTGGCAAAAAATCTTTACCTACTGTGATGGATAAAACAATTGCGGACGATAGGACCAAAATCAAAGGGAGAAATACTTTTTTAGGCTTTTTTAAAATATTAGTAATGCGATTGCGATACCATAGAGATAATTTTTCCAACCATTTGTTATGGTATATTTTGCCAGGTTTTTTATAAACAGCGTATGCCAAACCAGGAATCAATAATAGGGCAACAGCTAAAGCACCTAGCAGGGCATAACCCACGGTAAATGCCATTGGAGTAAACAACTTTTTTTCTACTCTTTCAAAGGAAAATAGTGGTAAGTACGCAGTGATGATAATTATAGTTGAAAACAGAATAGGTTTTGCAACTGCTAACGCTCTTTTGCCTATAGAGATTTCTTCCAGTTCGTCATTTTCATTTGCTTCTCTTTTCTTTAGGATGGTTTCGAGCATTACAATGGCTCCATCTACAATAATTCCAAAATCTATAGCGCCAAGGGAGAGGAGATTAGCAGGTATTTTTGTGAAATGCATTAATATAAAGGCAATTAATAAAGAAATAGGAACCGTTACGGCTACAATTAATGCGCCTCGCCAGCTTCCAAGAAAGATAATGAGCACAACAATAACCAGTGCCATGCCTTCTAAAAGAGTATGTGATACCGTATTAAGCGTAGTGTTAACCAAATTTGTCCTATCCAGATAGGGGCGTATAGTTACGCCTTTGGGCAAAATATTGTTGTTAAGCTCATTTGCCGCTTTGTGTATTCCTGCTAATACTACCGATGGATTTTGTCCTTTTAACATCACTACAATTCCTTCAATACCATCATTGTAATTCACATTACGATCGGTGTAGCCCAATATCCCTTTACGCTCCAATGTTCCATATTTCAGTTCGCCCAAATCTTTCACAAAAACAGGTACGCCTTTAATGGTTTTAACTACAACATTGCCCAAAGCAGGTAAATCCTTAACTAAACCAATTCCACGGATAACATAGGCTTGTTCTCCTCGATTTAGAATACTTCCACCAGCATTTGCATTGTTGCTATTTATGGCGATTTGAATATCATTAAGAGAAAGTTGAAACTGTGCGAGTTTTGCAGGATCAATTTCTATCTGATATTGGGTGGTTATTCCTCCAAAATTGGTTACATCTGCAACGCCTTGAACTTGCTTTATCTTTGGAATAATAACCCAGTTCTGCAAATCGGTTAGCGACCGTAGATCATGATTTTTACTTTCAATAATGTAACGATAAATCTCTCCGGTTGGAGAGGTTAGCGGATCTAAACCAGGCACTGCACCAAAAGGTAAAGTAACATCGGTAAGTCGTTCTTGTATCCGTTGCCTTGCCCAATAATCATCGGTGCCATCATCAAAAACCATTGTAATTAATGATAAACCAAATAAGGATCTACTGCGCATTACATGCATACCAGGTAAACCATTTAAGGCCCTTTCAATAGGAATTGATATTTGTTGTTCTACCTCTTCTGCCGCTAAACCAGGTACTTGCGTTACCACTTGCGAGGTTACATCTGCAATATCAGGGTAAGCTTCTACAGCCAGTTGTTTCCAAGAATAATAGCCAAAAACAGCCAATAGGGTAAACAGCGCAACAAAAAGCCAACGCTTTTTTATTGCCGTTATAATAATTTGTTTCATAAATTTTTTTATTTCTTAAGGGTTGCTAATTGGTTTGTAGTAAATAAAAACCACCTTCAGATATAATTTTTTCACCTTTGCTAAGGCCTGATTTAATTACGATGCGTTCTCCTGTGGTATCGCCAACCTCAACTTTCCTTCTTTTGTATTTTCCATCGCCATCCACAACAAACACAAAGCTGGCATCATTCATTTGCAATAATGCTTTTGAAGGAATTGTAATTGCATGGATGGGTGCATTTTGAAAATTTACGTTAACAAACATGCCTGGTTTTAAAGCCATATCGCTGTTGTTACACTCTATAAAAACTTGTATGCTGCGGGTTTCTTCATCAACAACTCTATTAATGCGATACACTTTAGCTTTTATTTTTGTGCCAGGCAGTGCCGCGATTTCAATTTCACAATCGTCTTTTTCTTTAATCTGCTGAATATCTTTTTCTTTAACCTGGCCAACAACCCATACTTTTGATAAATTGGCAACGGTTGCAACAGGTGAGGCATCATCTTTAATAAACTGACCAAGTACAACCTTATCTTCAATTATTTCTCCTTTTATTGGTGCATAAACGGTTAAAGCTTGCCCCAAGGATAGTTTTTCAGGATTTGCCTTGAAAATTTTAATGCCTATTAATGCATTCTCATATTCTTTTTTTTCAACCTCAAAGGCAGTCTGTGCCTCCTCCAATTCCTTTTGTATACCAACACCATGGCTCATTAAATCACTTTGGCGTTTTAATGTTCTTTGCGCCTGTTGCATTTGCGATTTTTCTTGTAAAAAGAACTTTTGAGCCGTAATAAAATCGGGCGAACTAATTTCGAATAATGGAGTTTCGGGAGTCGTTTTCATGCCAAGCTTTAAGTACGATTTAACTACCCGACCTTGAAAAGGAGGTGCAATTTCTGCGTACTGCGTAGGAATAGCTTTTACAATTCCTGTTGTTCCAATTTGGATATGATAAGATTGCGTATCTACCGAAATTTCCTTCAGTTTAGCCCTTAAAGGATCATTTTTAGCAATGGTAATCAAATCTCCCTGTTGTTTTAAACCCGTTTGCTCTGTTGTAGTTTGCTGCTTACAGGCACTGGCAATTGCCATTAAGATAATTAAAGACAAGTATTTGTAGTTATTTTTTAGTTTCATATTGATCTGTTTGTTTTATTAAGTGTTTCTTATTGCCATAAAAATGGCTATCCAACCAATCGATTAGCATAACCGTAAGGATTAGGTAAATAATGGCCAGAATCCAAAGTTTTTTTGAACGATTTAAAGCCATTGATTAAATTTTTTGATGTATAAATTTTTAATAAATTGTGTAAGCAGGCAGTAACCAATTAATATTGCAACCAACCATGGGAAGTAGGCAATAGGCAGAGGCTGCATTTTTAAGGAAGATGCAAATGGAGAAAAGGGAATAAAAATGCCAATAGCCATAATGAGTGAGGTTAATGCCACCACTGGTGTGGTTGCCCAACTTTGGATAAAGGGAATTTTTCTGGTACGGATCATATGTACAATCAGCGTTTGCGATAATAAACCCTCAATAAACCATCCGCTTTGAAACAATTGTTGGTGCTGTGGAGCGTTTGCCTTAAACACAAAAAACATAACAGCAAAAGTGGCATAATCAAAAATGGAACTTATGGGGCCTATATAAAGCATAAATTTACTTATGCTCGATGCATCCCATTTCTTAGGTTCTTTAATAAAATCATCATCCATTTTATCCCATGGGATGGAGATTTGAGATACATCGTACAATAAATTTTGAATGAGGATTTGTACCGGAAGCATTGGTAAAAAAGGTAGAAATGCACTTGCACCAAGCATGCTAAACATATTGCCGAAATTACTGCTGGCAGTCATTTTAATATATTTAATGATGTTGCCGAAAGTCCTTCTTCCATAAATTACCCCTTTACGTAAAACCATTAAATCTTTTTCAAGCAAAATAATGTCGGCGCTTTCCTTAGCAATATCAACAGCGGTATCTACACTAATGCCCACATCAGCATCGCGAAGTGCTACAGCATCATTAATACCATCGCCCATAAAACCTACCGTATGACCTTTAATTTGTAGTATTTTAACAATTCTTGATTTTTGAACCGGACTTAATTTTGCCAGGATAGAAACCTCTGCAATTTGATCCTGAAGTTGCTCATCCGTCATTTTCTCAACTTCTGCACCCAGCAATATTTTGCTAAAAGGAATCCCTACATCCTTACAGATTTTTTTAGTTACAATTTCATTATCACCCGTAAGAACCTTAATATTTATACCGAGTTTTTGCAGCGCTTCTATAGCTATTTTTGCTGAAGGTTTAGCTGGATCTAAAAAGCCAATAAAGCCGGTGAGGATCATTTTATTTTCATCTTCAACAGTATAATTCAAAGCTCTGTCATCAAACTCACGAATAGCGACAAGTAAAACTCTTAATCCTTCTGCATTGAGTTTTTTAGATGTGTTCAAAATCATTTGCCGCATGTTTTCATCCATCAGCATTACCTTATCAGATTCTATGTGCAACTGTTTATTATCGCCAGGATCAAAAGCGTGGCTACATAAACCGAGCATTTCTTCTACAGCGCCCTTACAAATAAGCAAATGCCTGCCATTACGTTGTTTTAACACGACTGACATTCTCCTTCTTTGAAAATCAAAAGGGATTTCATCGACTTTTAAAAAGCTTTCTTCAACTTTCAGGTAATCGTGTAGCTCTATATGTTCAAGTACGGCAACATCAAGCAAGTTTTTTAAACCCGTTTGGTGATAACTATTTAAGTAAGCCCATTTTAAAACTTCTTCATCGTCATCGCCAAAAATGTTCAGGTGCCTTTCCAACACAATTTTATCCATTGTTAATGTTCCGGTTTTATCGGTGCAGAGTACATCCATTGCGCCAATATTTTGTATAGCGTTAAGGCGTTTAATAATCACCTTATGTTTGCTCATACTTACAGCGCCCTTAGCAAGATTAGCCGTAACAATCATAGGAAGCATTTCTGGAGTTAAGCCTACCGCCACAGCAATGGCAAAAAGTAAGGCATCCCACCAGTTTCCTTTTACTAAACCGTTAATTAAGAAAATAAGAGGCACCATTACAACCATAAAGCGAATAAGCAGATAACTTACTTTGTTTACGCCTTTATCAAAATTGGTTTCAGCACGTTTACCTACAATTTCTTTGCTTAATGAGCCAAAATAGGTTTGGTTGCCAGTATTTACCACTACTGCAGTTGCATAACCGCTCACTACGTTAGTGCCCATAAAGCAAATGTTATCTAATTCTACCAATGGATTGTTTTCTGCATTTCGAATAGGTAGATTTCTCTTTTCTACCGGTAAAGATTCTCCAGTAAGCATAGATTGGCTAACGAAAAGGTCTTTTGATTGTACAATACGGCAGTCGGCAGGAATCATATCACCTGCAGAAAGTATAATAACATCTCCTGGTACTAGTTTTTTAATATCAACTTCCTTTTTACCTACCAGTTTCCTTAAAACCGTAGCTGTAGTAGTAACCATACTTTTAAGTTGTTCTGCAGCACGATTACTTCTATATTCCTGAAAAAAGCGCAATAGCGAACTCGCCATTACCATTATAGCAACCATAGTAACGGTTTTATAATCTTCAGATCCTGGTGGAGCCAGCCAAACATCGAGAATAAAGGAAATGATGGCAATAATGAAAAGTATGGCGATAAATGGGTTTATAAAAGCTTGTAAAAGCTGCTTAATCCATGATGGTGCTTTTTCATGATGAACCTCATTTAAGCCAAATCGATTTAATTTTTCCTTTGATTGTGTAACAGATAAGCCTTCGGGGCTGCTATCAAGCATAGCGAAATAAAAATCCTGATCTGATCTTGAAGCATTTTGCAATCTTGTGTTTGCAGCTTCCTGATTGTTGTTTTGCCAAGGGTTTTTATTCTCTCTTTGCATTTTTTTGAGTTCTTTTAAAACAGTCATCTGTGTTGCTGATTAAATATTATTTTCAGTTATTTTATAAATCGTTTTCATCACCAGCCTTGTTCCAGCTTACCTCGGCAACTTGCTGCTCTATAGTTAAACGACCTGCTATTTTCTCCATTAGTGCATCTTCATTGCTGTTCGCAAATATTTCTGCCGTAATAATGGCATCAGAAGGATCGCCACCATCCGTACTTTTTAATGATCTTAATAAAAGGTTGCTATCATGACTGGTAAATTGCAGAAGCAATACCCTGATGTGGTTTTCTACATGTTGCCGGCATTTAATAATGAGCACATACGGAATAGGAACGTGTGCATTTTTTAAGGGTAGGCGACTTAATTTTACGCCAACGGGCCGCATTAATAAGTGGGTTAAAATAACGAATGTGGTAAAAATGGAGGCTTCAGGAAGGAAACCTATTCCACAAGAAGCGCCAACGGCTGCCGAGCACCATAAAGTTGCAGCGGTATTTAAACCACGTACATTAAGACCATCTTTCATGATTACGCCAGCACCGAGAAAACCAATGCCACTAACTACATAAGAAACTACTCTGCCGGCAGCATCGCCTCCAATTTTAACGCCAATTGAAACGAACATACAGGCACCGAGGCAAACCAACATGTTTGTTCTTAATCCTGCCATGCGTTGCCGCCACTGGCGTTCAGTGCCTATAGCGGCACCTAAAATAAAAGCTATTGTAAGCCTGAGGGTGAATTCAAAAATTGTCATAAATTCCTTTTTTATGCCCAGGTTCGGGCATAAAAGAAATTTATGCCTGTAGGACAGTTAAATAATTAATTGTTTCGAAATAGGGGCCTGCGTCCATATTGTGTTGTTTTTTATTGTGCAGCAAAAGTAGAGCATCATTTTTTAAAAGCCCGTTAGAGGAGAAACAGAAATTCATTAGAAATTTATTAGAATTAAGATATACAGATGTGTGAAGTGAAAAAATTAGGGAGCGTAATTAACGACTAGCTGTTGTTTATTTTCCCTCGCTACCGCAAGCGTCTCGCTTGTGGTTGTATACTAAAGTCTGGGTACCTGTAATTATGGCTCATTAATTAAATATATTGTAGCATGTTTACTACTTGAGTACCACAAGCGGGCTATTAGAAAAACTTTTGGCATAAGAGCTTTTATATTAGAATTTGGAAATGAACGCTACGGTGTGCATGGCAATTGAAGCCCGGCTTTACACTGTATCCCGATAGAAAAAATCGGGATGCCGTTTCAATCCTGTTTAGACACAATGTTTGTGCGCTTGATTTGACAAATTTCCTCGCTGCATTTGTTAAATAAACCAGACCGATAGCGGTATTCCGATTTTTTTATCGGGATTTAGCAAAGGGCGGGACTGTGTGAGCCAAAAGCTACTGACAATAGTTTCCAAAAAAAAATAATGGTTTCCAAACCTATTTAGATTAGAAAAACTTTTCCCTCGCTGCCGCAAGCGCCTCGCTTGTGGTTGTATACTAAAGTCTGGGTACTTGTAATTACGGTTCATTAATAAAATATATTGTAGCATTTTACTATCTGACTAACACAAGCGAAACGCTTGCGGTAGCGGCGTGAATCCAGTTGTCGGGAAGGTTTTGTAGGTGTACAAAGGTCGAATCCGGTCGTCAGGAAGGTTTTGTAGGTGTACAAAGGTCGAATCCGGTCGTCGGGAAGGTTTTGTAGGTGTACAAAGGTCGAATCCGGTCGTCGGGAAGGTTTTGTGGGTGTACAAAGGTCGAATCCAGTCGTCGGGAAGGTTTTGTAGAGGTACAATGAGGAAAACTATTAGCCGCTGTTATGGGTAGCTTATAGAAACACACAGTTACATTAGCGACAGAATCACTGAATTCACAGAAAAAGATTGATCTCATTTGCAAGGACGAATTATGAGAGTCCAATCCTATCACTGTCTCAAGCGCAATGCAATTAAGTTAAGGTTATTTTAAGACGACTTTTTCTCTTAACTTAATAGCATTGGTAATAACACCGACCGTGGGTAACAATGGCAGATTGCTAAAGATGGGGGATACTTACCATAAAAATAGAACCTTGGTTTACAACAGAATTGAGTTGTATATCTCCCTGGTGCATAGAAATTATTTTTTGAGTTAGAGATAAACCAATACCATTTCCGGCACTAAAATCCTTGTTTTTACCTCTGTAAAAAGCCGTAAAAATATTTTGTAAATCTTCTGGTGGAATACCAATGCCTGTATCCTTAAAGCTCAAGTTAATTTGAGTGGCATTAAAATCAATCCCTACCGTACATTGGTGGCTGGAAGAAAACTTGCATGCGTTTTCCATTAGATTAATAAAAGCTACCTTCAATAAATATTCATTTCCCTTACTCGAAATATCGTTGTCATTATCAATTTCACGGGCAAACTGTATATCAACTTTATAATCTTCGTTAATTTTAAGTACAGCTTCTCTAGCATCCATTAAAAGTTCATCAATGCGAAGGGTTTTCATGCCAACGGTGCCTTGGTCATAACTGGCTTTTGCTAAATCCAACAAACCGTTAGAGAGTCGTACCAACCGCTGCGCATCGCTAAGAGAAAGTTTAATGATTTCTTTGTACTCATTTACGCTACGTTCGCGAATTAATGCAAGTTGCAACTCGCCCACAATAGTGGCTAATGGTGTTCTAAGTTCGTGAGAAATATTGCTTACAAAACTCTTTTGACTATCGAAAGATTGTTCAAGGCGATCGAGCATGTGGTTAAAAGTATGTGTAAGCTCACCAATTTCATCTTTTTGGTTTTTCACCTGAATCCTTTTATACAAGTTTGTTGCGGTAATTTCTGCTACTTTATTTACAATTTCTTTTACAGGCTTTAGTGCCCTGCCAACAAAGAAATAACCTGCGGCAATGGTTAAACTAATGATAATAATGAAGGAAATTATGAGTGTATATTCAAGTTCTTTTAAGCGGTTTAAGCCATATTGATCATTGGCTGCTGCTGTAATTACATAAGTTTTTTGATGGTGCTGATAAAGCAAACCTACCACTTGTAAAGATCCCTGATCAAAAGTAATTTCCTTTTTCATCACAATTTGATCGATCATTTTTTGCGTTTCCTTAACCTTATCTACCTGTACGGCATCATGGTAAAGCAAATTAAATGAAGTATCATAAATGGCTACTTCTTCTTCAAAAAGTGAGTTTGGCGAACTTTTGTAAATTAGCTGTAATACTTGTGGTGGTACTTTTGCATCAAAAAGTAGGTTAGCTTTTGTAATGGCCTCTCTTTTTAAGTGCTTATAATATTGATCTTTTCTTGTTTTTGCAGAGTAAACATAAATAAATACCGCAAAGGCGAGGAGTAATGAAGCAAAAAGCGTAAGAAATAACAACAGAAGTTTTACTCTTATTTTCATAATTAAGTTTACCCTTCTTTAAATATAAAGCCCATACCTGGTTTGGTGTGAATTAGCTTAATATCATGGTTTTTATCTATTTTTTTTCTGAGGTAATTGATATAAACATCGATAAAGTTGGTTCCTGAATCGAACGTATCCCATACCTTTTCACTGATTTCGGTTCTTGATAAAACCCTTTCAGAATTTCCCATCATATATTCCAATAATCGAAATTCTTTCGGCGTTAAGTTAATGGCCTCATTATTTCTTTTTACCAGCTTAGTTTCCAAATTCATTTCAAGATCGGCAAAACGTAAAATAAAACCCTGACTAATAGTACTATTCAATGTTTGGTTTCTTTTAATTAAGGCTCTTATGCGGGCATGCAATTCTCTAAAATCAAAAGGTTTTACTAAATAGTCATCTGCACCAGCATCAAAACCCTCAATTTTATCATCAGTTGTACCTAAAGCGGTAAGCATTATAATAGGGATATTTGGAAAGCTAAGGCGAATTTCCTTACACAAATCTATACCATTAATTTTTGGTAGAATTAAATCGATTAATATCAGATCAAATGATTTTGATAATGCCAGTTTTTTACCCATCTCACCATCGTAAGCTAGGGTAACCTGAAAACCAAGTTCGTTAAGTCCCTTTTGTATCAGCTCGGCTACTCTTTGTTCATCTTCTATTACCAATATGTGCATATGGATATATTTAGAAGTGCAAATCTCAGGATTATTTTACGTATTTACTTCCCTTTTGCGGATAAAAGTCATCAAGAAGAAAAATGAAAGCCACAGTAAAATTGCTGAAATGGCCATTATTACAAAATATTTTAAATCAGCATCTCCATAGCAACCATATTTATAGAAAAAATCAAAAGCATTTTCTTTAATTATAAAATCTTTTATCGTGTTGATATAAAAAGTTCGAATAGTAATTACAGAAAAAATAAGCGGTAAAGGGATCAAGATCAGGATGCTGATTATTAGCTTTACTGAAGTTTTTTTAGTGCTTTTGAATAATCGGAAAATCCAAAAACCAAATAATGCAAAATAAAGAGGCAAAATAATAATGGCTAAACTGTAATCATGCCCTGGCGTACCTTCGCAAATGCCAATTTCTTGATCTGCAAATGGCATTACAAATAACACATATATGTACCAGCATATAGAAAATATTAATGTTTGTAATCCAATATTTTTGGTGGTACCGTTGTAATCTTTGATCATTTATGGTTATAATTACTTTTTGCTTGGCGGTACTTTTACTGGCATGGGCTTTTCTTCTTCTTCATTTTTTTTGAACCCATTATAATGATAAGATTTTTCTGAACCTTCGCCACAAACACTAAAGAAAATACTTTTTGGGATTAAATTATTTTTAAGGAGCTCCGTATTCTCCAATATTTTGGGCTGCAATTTTACGTATTTACGTAAATATCTATCGTCATTATATTGGTTTTGCTGGTAATATGAATCGTTATCCCGATTAGGCACGTTTACATATTCATTTAATGCAACATCAAATTTATAGTTCAAGCTATCCGGTTCAGGAAAGATATTATAGTGTTTATTCGCAAAAATTGCATTTTGGTTTACATCTTTTGATTGATAGTATTGATTTTTCCACTCCATCATTTCCTGCATTTGGGCATTATCATCCCGACCTGCATTTTTCAAATAACCTGTATCTCCACCATAATTAGAGAGCTTTAAAATTTCGCCCTTTGGGTTGGTAACGATCATTCCAATAAAATCTTCATTCTCGCGTTTGGGTGCATTATAAACTAAAATAAAATCATTGTAGTCGCTTTCAAAATTAAAATGCCATACATTTTTTGTTTTACCATTATACCACGGCAATTTTTCCATTATAGCAAAAAGTGTAATACCCAATGCTTTTTTTGTACGCTCATAAACAAATGGCGAATTAAAGCAATTCGCGCCATCGTTAAAAACCTTCTGTGCTTTTTCATGATCAAACTGTATAAAAGTTCCACCATCTCTTTCAAAACCTTTAAAGTTTATTCTTACTCCGTTGCTAAGGCTTTTATTATTATTGGCAAAGACATTAAATAACTCAAACTTATCTGGATAAAATAATAGTTTATCTTTTTCTATTTTATAACTTCCAAATACCGCTGTGGCGTAACCAAACAGCAAAAATTTACCGTCATCAAAAAGGCAAACACCAGAGTTGCCACCATATTTACCCGCATATTTTTTATACATATCTTGATTAATGTTTTGAGCTACTGCTATCTTGGTGAAAATTAATAGCATTAAAAAGATTACAAATTGTTTCATTGGGCGCAAATTATAGATGACAAATAAAACTTCTTTTAACCTTTAATGCTAACAAGTTTTTTGCCAAATAGTATTGTTGTTTTTTTTAATTGCCTTAATAGGTATTAAGGTAAAGCTAGTAAAGATTTTTTTTATCTCAGCAATGGGATTTATTCATGTTTGGATTCAAGCATTTTTAATATGCAGTATTATCGTTACAATGATGAATGTATTTAAAATCTTCTTTGCATATTTGTGCTAATTTTTAAGATAGGATTAAATCTATTAGGCGCTCTTCATTCCCAAGCTTAAAGGCATCATCTGATTTTCTTAAAATAAGCCCTTATAATATTAATGATTTCAAGTTTTTACTGATTGTGAAGTAAGTAAGGCTGTTATTGTAATTTTTTTATTTATATCAAAAAACATACTAATGAAAAAGCTACACACTATTTTAGGTAGGGTTATTTAGCACAATTAAACTACACTAAGAAAGAAACTTATCTCAAAACGTACATAATTAAAATTACCTAGCAGATTAATTAACATTACTTCAATAGTTATCTAAATCACAATGAAAAAAATCATACTCAGTTTCGCCTTAATTAGCATAGCATTTTATTCCTTTGGTCAAGACCCAAACATACTGTTAGGCTTAAACTCACCTGCAAATGGCGTAAAAATAAAAGCCAATTTTCCTGCTTATAATGGCGGTTGGTCAAGAGGCTTCACTATTTCAAATGAAAATTCCGATCCGTACTTTGGGTTTGGTGCATTAGGCTTTACCACAAATGGAGCTAGCTCATTTGATAGAGGTTGGATTGGAAAGAGCTTTGATCAAGCCTATATGAACTTTTTGCCAAATGGTAATGTAGGGATAGGAACAGAAAGTCCAGAAAATCATGAGGGTTGGGGTAAGGTTTTTGAGGTTCACGGCAATGGAAATGCAAAAAGTCTTGTTTCTTCAAACCAGGTAATTAGTGGCCTTTGGTCGCATGATTACGGCTTTTATGGTGCTCCAGGAGGGGGGATTGTAGGTACATATAGCAATCATCCTTTTTCGATTATAACTAATAGTTCTTCTAAAGTCACGGTTATGCCAAATGGCAATGTAGGGATAGGATCACTCAATCCTTCTCATAAACTTACTGTAGATGGCGATATAAAATTAAATGGTCAGAGTAAGGGTTTTCTTGTTGAGTATGCTGCGTTATCTGAAACGGCCGGTGGTGCTTCAACAATACTTGGAAATAATATAATGGCTGGTGTTGGAAATAATAGTATTAAGAGATTCTATAGTCCAAATGATCCTGGAGCTTACATGTCTTTAAATTACCAGTATGGCATCACGTTTCATACTGGCATTACGAGTGCCTTAAATACTGAAGTATCATCTTCAGATAATGAGGTAATGCGGATTACTCATTCTGGTAATGTCGGTATCGGTACCACCTCTCCTAAAGAAAGGCTTGCAGTAAACGGTAATATTTCTGTAAATGGAAAAATAGGTGCTAAAGAAGTTAAAGTAGAAGCAAAAGATTGGCCTGATTATGTTTTTGCTAAAGATTATGTTTTACCCACTCTTGCCGAAACTGAAAAACACATCAAGGAAAAAGGGCATTTGCAAGGAATTCCCTCTGCAACAGAAGTAAAAGAAAATGGTGTTGAATTGGGTGAAATGAATAAAAAACTTTTGCAAAAAATAGAAGAGCTAACGCTTTACATTATTGAACAGGATAAAAAGCTAACAGAGTTAGGGCAAAGTTTTCAGCAACAAATACGCACTCAGCAAAAACAGATAGAATTATTAAAAAAGCAATAATAATATGCTAATGAAAAATACTGCGTTAATAATAATTTTCTCCATCCTTGTACTAACAACGAGAGGACAAACACTTCAAACAGTGACAAATAATGGGAGCACCACCTCTAATCCAATCTCGATTAGTACCGGAGCTGAGGGGTTAGCGCTCGTTGGAAACTCATATTTATCTTTTAAAGATATTGATGGTTCTGGCAGGAATGGATACATAAAGCACGATGGAAATGACTTAATGATAAGTGCTGATCTAGGAACGATCAGGCTTTATGGAAGAGTTGGCATTGGAGCTATGCGTGCATATGATCCATCTACGCTTCATATTAAAGCTTTGACTTCTTCCCCATGGGCATTTTTAACTGAGGCAAAAATAAATAGAAGGATTATTGGGATTAACCATACTGGTAATGAGGGAGTAATAGCGGTTAGTTATCTTGATGATGCTGGATTTACTCCGCTTCAATTTTGGACATCCAACATTCCAAGAATGACTATTTCGACAGATGGTAATATTGGTATAGGTACAACTTCCCCAAAAGAAAAGCTCTCCGTTAACGGTAAAATTCGTGCGCAGGAAATTAAGGTTGAAACCAGTAACTGGCCTGATTATGTTTTTGCTAAAGATTATGTTTTACCAACTCTTGCCGAAACTGAAAAACACATCAAGGAAAAAGGGCATTTGCAAGGAATTCCCTCTGCAACAGAAGTAAAAGAAAATGGTGTTGAATTGGGTGAAATGAATAAATTATTGCTTAAAAAAGTAGAAGAGTTAACGCTTCATTTGATTGAAAAAGAGAAAGATATTCTACTAGAAAAAACAATTAACGAAGCACAAGAGAATAGAATTTTATTGTTAGAAAAAAACTATAAAAGGCTAGAAAAAATCTTTAAACAAAATTTAAAATAAATTTAATATGAAATCTTTATTAACATTAGTATTCTTACTTTTTCTTGCAAGTATTGGTTTTTCACAAGTTAACGTTTATCCGACAACAGGTAGCCTAACTATTTACGATTATTCTCCTAGTATATTACTTCAACGCAATACTAATATAGGCGGCTTTACACAAGGTATACAAACACGATTAATGAATGGAACTGATAATTGGTATTTTGGGGCATTTCTTGATCAATGGATAGTAAGCAAGGGTAATCACGATGATATTAAATTGATAGTTTCAAATAGTGGAAATGTAGGATTGGGCACAACAACTCCACAAAGCAAATTACATGTATATCAGCCTGTTGCAGATCAGGTTGGATTAATTGTTCAGGGAAATACTATTAATACAGATTTTGCGCCACATTATGTTGCAATAACTTTAGACGGTGATTATGGAAATGCAACAGGAAATTATTCTCAAATAAGAAGTTACAGTAATCTATATAGTTCTTGGGGAAGCAGTTTAGCTTTTTACACTACTACTTCCTCTGGCCCTTCCAATACATTAGTTGAAAGAATGTATATTAATGCATTTGGGAATGTAGGCATAGGTACCAATAGTCCAAAAGAAAAACTCTCCGTTAATGGTAATATTCGTGCAAAAGAAATAAAGGTAGAAACGAATAACTGGCCTGATTATGTTTTTGCTAAAGATTATGTTTTACCAACTCTTGCCGAAACTGAAAAACACATCAAGGAAAAAGGGCATTTGCAAGGAATTCCCTCTGCAACAGAAGTAAAAGAAAATGGTGTTGAATTGGGTGAAATGAATAAATTATTGCTTAAAAAAGTAGAAGAGTTAACACTTTATTTGATTCAAAAAGATAAAGAAATGGCAGAATTGCTTAACAGAGTGAAATTACTTGAAGAAAATAGAAAATAAATTTAAATCGATATGTTAAAAATAAAATACTCATGTTTTTTGGTGCCATTCTTAATGCCATTTCTAGTTAATGCTCAAAGCCGAAATGATGCTGGTTTAAGTGGTGATGCGGGTGCAGTATCAGGCTTTTTTGATGCTAATGTACCAGTAAATTTCCCTACTGAAGCTAACAGTTGGTGGCATTTATTGGATGTAAGGCATTCTAATCATTCTAATAACTTCGCAATGCAATTTGCTGGAAGTTTTTATGATCAGCATTTATATTTTCGTAAAACAATTAATGATCCTGGAAATGAATGGTCAAGAATACTATTAGAAAGAGGAGGGAAAGTTGGAATTGGAAGATTGGATCCACAGTACGCACTTGATATTAAAGGTGAAGACTATAAACAGTTGCGTTTGAGTGGAGGCAATACTATGATTAAATTTAGCAATAGCGCTTTTAATAATGGTGATGGAGCTGAGTTTTGGCAAACTAATGATGGTAATTTTGCGCTAAACTTAACCAGCAATAAAAGAATTATAACATTTACTAATAATGGTGTTGGTATAGGTACAACAACTCCAGAATCCAGTTTAGATATCAATTCTGGAACCAATAATAATCAGTTAAGTTTAATAAAAAATACAATAGTTGGAGAAGAAGGCCCAGGAATTCTTTTTAAAAACTTAGTAAATAATGGTGTTCTAACAGAGATAGGAGGTGTTCAAGCTAAATTATTGAGCGGCACAAATAATTTTGTGGCTAGCTCTTTAAGTTTTTATACAGCCTATAATTCCTCTAAAATAGAAGCAATAACTATTAGTCCAAATGGGAATACAGGTCTAGGTACAACCTCTCCTAAAGAAAGGCTTGCAGTAAACGGTAATATTTCTGTAAATGGAAAAATAGGTGCTAAAGAAGTTAAAGTAGAAGCAAAAGATTGGCCTGATTATGTTTTTGCTAAAGATTATGTTTTACCAACTCTTGCCGAAACTGAAAAACACATCAAGGAAAAAGGACACTTGTCAGAGATGCCCTCAGCAAAAGATGTTGAGAACAACGGCCTTGTAATGGGGGAAATGTTAAAACTTCAGCAAAAGAAAATAGAAGAATTAACCTTGTATATGATTCAAAAGGATAAGGAAGTAATAGAACTTAAAAAACAAAATAAGCTTTTAAACGATAAAGTAGACTTAATTATAAAGAAATTGAAATGATTAACAGCTAATTAATAACTCAAATTTTAGTGCACGAATAATTATTTTTTAATGGCGTGGGGGTAGATGCATTTAAAGTTGTCATACAATCAAAACACAATAAAATATTCAATTATTCAACATGAAAAGTATGAAAACTAACAAGTTTTATTTATTAATTGCAGTTATGATTATAACGGCAGGAGCGGTAAAGGCACAAGATTCTGATGTAGTTTTTGGTTTAAAAGCTGGTTTAAATTATGCCACATTGCCAACTAGTTTTAAAGGAATTACCGACAAAAAGGGGAAGGTAGGCTATAATTTTGGTGCATTTGCACGTGTGGGGAAGGCTTTTTATTTCCAGCCTGAATTAAATTACGTAACTATTAAAAGTGCTTACACTTATGCTTCTAACACTTATACGCCAAAATTTCATCAGGTAAATTTGCCGCTAATGGTTGGCTATAAACTTATTAATACGGATGCATTAAATTTTAGGATTTCTGCAGGACCGGATGTTAATTATACGCTGAATAAAGCAGAAGGACCAAGTGGTTTCGACTATAAGAAATTTAATTTAGGTGGTGTAATCAATGCTGGTGTAGACATTGGTAATATAACGGTTGATGCAAGATATAGCCGAGGGTTTACAAAAATTAATAAAGGATTGGATGAAAAATCAGGTCTATTTAATCTTTCCGTTGGATTTAAAATATTTTAACTTTTATAGAAAAAGTTAAGCACTTAATATTCTCTCCAAAGTTTAAAAAGGTCAAAATCGTTAGATTTTGATCTTTTTGTTTTATCTGCTTTTGCTCCGATAAATTACACAAACGTTTGCGCACATAAACATAAATGGATTATTATAAATTTATTAATCAATAGACTGTCGTAAAATTCTGGTTTTAAAATTTGATATAACAATAATGCCTTTGCCGGTAGTATTAATTATTTGTACGTGCAAAATGTTCGAATAAAAAGTATAAAACATAGTATAACCTATATGCCTAATAGAAATTCTTTAAGCGATAATGAATTAATTGAGTTGATGAAGACCGGCGATCAGGCAGCATTTGCTGAAGTTTATGAACGATATTGGACAATGCTATTTTTGCATGCACGTAATCTTTTAAGGCAAAATGAAGAAGCCGCAGATATTGTACAAGAATTGTTTACAGGTTTATGGTTAAAATGCAGATCGTTGCAGCTTAACACTTCGCTATCTTCCTATTTGTATAAAGCGGTTAGAAATAAGGTTTTCGATCACTTGAAACATAAAAAGGTGATGAACGATTATTTAAAATCTATAAATGATTTTATGCTCGAAGAACATTTTACTTCAGATCATTTATTAAGAGAAAGGGAATTGGGCGTTATTATTGAAAATGAAATTAATGCACTGCCATCGAAAATGCGTGATGTATTTGTGCTTAGCCGCAAGCAACACCTTTCTTATCAGCAAATAGCGATTGAATTAAAAATTAGTGAACACACCGTAAAAAGCCAAATTAGTAATGCTTTAAGGATTTTGAGAACAAAAGTTGGAGCATCTTCATTCCTGATTTTTTATCTAATCCATCGTTAAATTATTTTTTTAATATTTTTTTAACATTCATCTCATACTTTGGTAAAAGTTAATCGTCTTAACAATAAATTAAGCGAAAAACTTTCTAATGAACCAAAGGGAACTACAATCTTTAATTGAAAAATATTTAGAAGGAAATTGCACTCCTAATGAAATTGTATTGCTCGAAAGCTGGTATCTCGCCAAATCCAAACAAGACAAATTGCCTGTAGAGGAAAAAGAACTCACGATATATAAAGAACTAATCTGGCAAAATATACGGCAGAATATTGATGTTATAGAAAAGCCAGCATCAAACCGTAAACGTTTTTTCACTGTAATATCTGTTGCCGCATCTATCACTCTTACCCTATTTATTGGAGGTTATTATTTAATTGTACACCACCAGAAAGAACGAATAACCAAGATAGGTATAAAAGAAAAGCAAGATATTTTACCGGGTACAAACAAAGCAATGCTAGTCCTTTCAAACGGAAAGCAAATTAGTTTAGCTAGCGTACAAGCAGGAATTATTGCACAAGAAGGAAATATTACGGTTAAAAAACAAGGAACAAATATTTTAAGCTATAAGCAGGTTTCCAATAATAATGGCGATAAACCGCTTGCGTATAATACAATAAGTACACCGAACGGCGGTCAATGGCCGATAATTGAATTGCCTGATGGTACAAAGGCTTTTCTTGATGCCGCATCATCCATTTCTTTCCCGGTATCTTTTAATAAGGAACGTAAGGTAACCATTACGGGGCAGGTTTATTTTGAGGTAATTCATGATTCAAAAAAGCCTTTTCGGGTTACTGTTAAAGGTATAACCATTGAAGATTTAGGTACATCTTTTAATGTAAATGCATATGATAACGAATCTGGCATTAAAACATCCTTAATAGAAGGTAGTGTGAGCGTTGCGAAAAGAAACGAAAAATTAATAATTAAACCTGGAGAACAAGCTCTAACATCTTCAGGAAGTGATAAAATACTATCCAAGCAAGTAGATATTGATGAAATAATTGCCTGGAAAAATGGATTATTTCAGTTTAATCATACCAATATAGATGTAGTTATGCGGCAAATTGCCAGGTGGTATGATGTAGAAATTATTTACAAAGAAGATGTTTCTAAAATTTCTTTCACGGGCAGCCTCTCGCGCAACTTAAAATTATCTAAATCGTTGCAAATGCTCAGTGTAACCGGCCTTCACTTTAAAATAGAAGGTAAAAAAATTATAGTAACTCCCTAATTAAAACAACTAAATAACTAAACTAACCAAATTAAAGAACTATGGAAAAATAAGTACCAACCAAATCAAGGTTAAAGAAAAATACCGGAAAGTGGTGGAACACTCCCCGGTAAAAAATCTGAGTTAACCTTCCTGTTTTTGTTTGAGCTAGAACAGGCAACATTATAGAGTAATATCTCGTAAACATTAACCCAAACCGAACAAAAGTAATGAAAATTTTCTCATTCAATTTGGCCATGCTACGCCTATGGCTACCACCCAAGCTATTAATGGTTATGAAATTAACCCTTATATTATTAATGATAACACTTACACAGGTAAGTGCAAAAGTATTCAGTCAGCAGATTTCATTAAATGAAAAAAATGCGCCTTTAAGCAAGGCCCTTGAATCTATTAAAAAACAAAGTGGCTTTTTAGTTCTCTATCAGGATCAGGTAATGCAAAGAGCCAACCCAGTAACGATTCGTAAAAAGAATATTTCGTTAAAGGAAGCACTAGAACATTGCTTTTTGAACCAACCTTTAACTTATGAAATTTTAGAGAATACGATTATTGTTAAGTACGAACCTGCAATAGAAAAAACCAAAATTCAGGAACCTGTTAATGCCCGATTAAATGTAAAGGGTAAAATAGTGGATGAAAGTAATAAGCCTTTGCCCGGTGCAAGTATAAAAGTAAAAGGTACAACAATCTCAACGGCTTCAAACTTAAATGGAGAATTTTCTCTGAATAACTTACCGGAAGATGCAATTCTTGTGATTTCTTTTTTGGGCTATAATACTCAAGAAATTCCTGCTAAGTCAAATCTTGGTAAAATACAGCTTATGCCAGCAAACTCTAGTTTAAATGATGTTGTGGTAGTTGGTTATGGTACTCAAAAAAGAATAAATGTTACCGGCTCTATTGCGCAGGTTAAAGGAACTGAGCTAGCAAAGGCACCTGTTGCTAACATAAGTAATTCGTTAGTTGGGCGCTTACCAGGTTTAAGAGCCATTCAAAATAGTGGAGAGCCTGGAAATGATGCAAGTACCATTGATATTAGGGGTTTTGGTGCTGCACTTATTATTGTAGATGGTGTGCCTGCTGATTTTTCTCAGATAGATGCTAATGAAATAGAAAGTTTTTCTATATTAAAAGATGCATCAGCGGCAGTTTACGGTGTAAGAGCTGCTAATGGAGTAATATTAGTAACCACCAAAAAGGGTGAAATCGGTAAACCACGCATTAATTATACAACTTATTATGGTTTACAAAATAATGCAACCAAATACCCTGAACTTGCTGATGCTGGCACTTTTACGGAGCTTAGTAATGAAGGCGCCGTAAATGCATGGGTAAAATTAAATAACCCATCTGCAGCTTTATCATTACCTTTTACTAAAGAGCAAGTAGCTCAATATAAAAGTGGTGCTTTGCCATCGGCAGATTGGTTTAACTCTACTATTCGTAAAAATGCCCCTCAATATTATCAAAACTTAAATGTAGATGGTGGGACAGAAGATGTAAAATACTTTTTTAATGTAGGTTATTTAAATCAGGATGCCATTTGGACAAGCAATTCTACACAATTTAAGCGCTACAACATTAGGAGTAACATAAGTGCGAAGATTAATAAACGCCTTACAGCTGAGTTTAACCTAAGCGCCCGTTTGGAAGACCTTAAAACTCCTGGCGTTTCTTCTGCTATAATAATGGGTACACTTAAAAGAGAAAGCCCGGTTTTTCCAATTTATGCAAATGATAATACCAATTATTTAGCAGCATCAAATGTGCAGCAAAACTCTCTAGCCCAGTCTGATAATAAAATTTCGGGCTATAGTACAGATCGTACCAAGTTTTTTTCGGGCATTGCCAGATTAACATATGATTTGCCTTGGATTGATGGATTGAATGCTAAGGTTACTTACTCTTACCAAAACTCTGATAGGGACTATAAAAGCTACATTAAGAAGTATAATTTATATAAATATAGTACCGCTACAAAAACATACGATGTGGATTACACCGCCAATAATCCAAGTAATTTAACCGTAAAAGATAATCATAAAGATAATCAGGCCCTACAGCTATCATTAAACTATGCCAAAAACTTCAATAATAAACACAATGTTTCAGGTTTGCTATTATTTGAAAGAACGCAAACCAATAGCTCTTTTCTTTCGGCATACAAGGAATTTCTTTTAGATAATTTAGATGAGTTATTTGCCGGTGTAGCCAGCAACCAGAGTAATGATGGCAGCTCAGCCCAAATTGCACGCGAAGGTTATGTAGGTAAGTTTAATTACGATTATTCAGGTAAATACTTAATTGAATTAGGCTTTAGGTATGATGGAACTTATAAGGTAGCACCAGATCATCGATTTGGTTTCTTTCCCAATGTTTCTGTCGGATGGAGAATAAATGAAGAAAGCTTTCTTAAAAACAATAAAACTATTGATAACTTAAAACTTAGAGCTTCTTTTGGTAAAGTTGGAGATGATGGTGGAGATGATGAAACAGCCGCCAATTACATTATTCCATTTCAATATATACCAGGCTATAACTATCCAAATAGCAATTATGTTTTCGGCAATCAAATCATTCCAGGTTTAACAACCAGTGGCTTAACTAATCCATTACTTACTTGGTATACCTCATATACGAGCAATTTAGGTGTTGATGTTTCTTTGTGGAAAGGAATGCTAAGTGCATCTGTTGATGTTTTTTATCGTAAAAGAGCAGGTTTACTGGCTACCAGGGTTTTAAGTTTGCCAAATACATTTGGTGCCAGCCTACCGCAAGAAAATCTTAATGGCGATAACACCAGAGGTTTTGAAATCGAAATTACACACAAAAATAAAATCGGTGATTGGAACTACAGCATCTCGCCAAACTTAACATTTACACGGAGTAAAAATGGATATTTAGAGCAAAGTCCACAAACCAGTTCTCTTGGTAATTATCAAGGAAACATGACGGATAGATGGATTAATATAGTAAGAGGTTATCAGGCGATTGGGCAGTTTCAGTCTCAGCAAGAAATTAATACAGCACCCGTACAGGATACTCAAGGTAATAAAACGCTTTTACCAGGAGATATTAAGTATAAAGATTTAAATGGTGATGGCGTTATTGATAGTAGAGATCAAACTGTAATTGGCAGAGCTGCAACGCCCGAAATATTTTACGGTGTTAATCTTAGTGTTAATTACAAAGGCTTTGATCTTTCTGTACTACTTCAAGGCGCATCAAATTTTAATAGATACTATAGCGAAGAATTGCAAAACCCATTTTTTAATAATGCCAATACATTATCAATGTTTAGCGATCGTTGGCACAGACAAGATCTTTACGATCCAAATAGCGCATGGATTCCTGGGAAATACCCTTCAACAATAATTTCAGGATCTGCCAATAACCAACTTTTTTCTACTTTCTGGCTTCAGGATGCTACCTATTTAAGAGTAAAAAATGTTGATTTTGGATATACTTTGCCTAAAGAATTAATTGCGAAAATTGGCATGCGCAAAGCAAGAATATACGTGTCAGGCCAAAATGTATTAACCTTTAGCAAGGTTAAGTTTATCGACCCTGAACAGCCTACTGGAAGAGGTAATTTTTATCCTCAGCAAAAATTATGGTCGTTAGGTTTAAATGTTGGTTTTTAATCAGAAAATTATGAAAAAAATTAGAATATATAGCCTGGTATTAGTGCTTTTAACAGGCGTAATATCCTGTAAAAAAGACTTTTTAGAAAGAGAGCCTAAAAACCTGGTATCAGAAGATGTTGCATACGGTAGCGTAAGTGGAATAACCGCATTAACGGTAACGCTTTACAATAATTTGCCCACCGAGGATTTTGATTATACCGTTAGTGATGAGGGTGGCTATCTATCAACCACAACAGATGAGGCAGTACGATCCTACGTTTGGGGTAATATTAATAATGCCATTATGGGAAATTGGTACGGCAACTGGGATTATTCGCGCATTAGAAGAGTGAATGATTTTATAGAAAAAATACCCAATGCAGTTATTGATAATGATTCGAAAAAACGCTTTTTAGCAGAAGCCAGATTTATACGTGCCTTTGAATATTTTTCTTTAGTAAAACGTTATGGCGGTGTACCTTTAGTTACTAAAGTACAGCAATATAAAACGGGAGATGATGTAGCAGGCTTAGTTGTTCAACGAAGTAAAGAGCAAGAAATTTACGATTTCATTTCTACAGAATTAGACGCTATTGTTGGCGATTTGCCCGAAAATTATGGAAATGATCCAGCTAATGCCTACCGTGTTAATAAATATGCCGCACTTGCTTTAAAATCCAGAGCAATGCTTTACGCGGCATCAAGCGCAAAATATGGAACTGTGCAACTTAATGGTTTGGTAGGAATTAACCCGAGCTTGGCAAACACATATTGGCAAAAAGCTATGGATGCCGCCGATTTAATTATCAAATCAAATAAATATAAATTGTATGATATTAACCCCGATAAGGCTGCGAATTTCCAACAGTTATTTTTAACACTTGGTAACCCTGAAGCGATTTTTACTAAGGTTTTTCAATCGCCTGATAAAGCCCACAGTTTCGATTTTTATAATGCACCACAAAGTTTTAGGGTAGATTATGGCAATGTAACAAACCCTACGCTAGAAATGGTGGAGGAATTTGAATATACAGATGGTTCACCAGGAACATTGAAGGTAAATGATGTAAGCGGAAACCCAATTGTTTATAACAAACCTACCGATTTGTTTAAGGATAAAGACCCAAGGATGTTCGCCACAATTTTAACGCCTTTTGATGCATGGCAAGGCGGTGTTGTAGAGGTAAGAAGGGGTGTAATTGATAATGGTGTAAAACATACTTCCGAAAGCCTATCAGCAGTTTATCCGGCTGGTGGTACATTCAATATTGTTGGTAAAGATGGCCCATTAACCACTAATGACCCAACAAAAACGGGCTTTTACATCAAAAAGTTTATGGATCCTGTAAACCGTGTTCCTTACGGAAGATCTACCACGCCGTGGATGGTTTTTCGCTATGCTGAAGTGCTTTTAAATTATGCTGAGGCAGCTTACGAACTTGGAAACAGTAATGCAGCAATAGATGCCGTGAATCTAATTCGCAAAAGAGCAGGGATAGCAACTGTAGGTGCAATCACGATTGATAAAATTAGGCACGAGAGAAAAGTAGAACTTGCGTTTGAAAATCACCGTTTCTGGGATATTCGCCGCTGGCACAATGCAACTTCCGTTTTAACTAATACACAGTTTCATGCCCTTTACCCGTGGATTATGTGGCAAAATGGAGTTGACCCAAGCAATATGAAATATACTTTTGAAAAAGCAGTTGCCCCAAAGCTTACACGTACTTTTCCTGAAAAGTTATACTTAGAGCCGCTGCCACAGCAAAACCCTCCATATATTCAAAATCCAGGTTATCAATAAGGTGAAAATATTAAAAAATATAAAATGAAAAAACTATTTATATATTTCTCTTTTTTACTATTTGTGTTTTTAAATGCATGTAAAAAAGATAATTACAAATTGCCAGATGCAGAACTTTATGGAAATATTATTGATGCAACAACTGGCAAAAATGTACCACAACAAACAAATGCAAGTGGTGGTTATCTACAACTTTTTCAAACAGATTACCCCAAGCCAACCGCAATACAAACGGCGTTACATGTTGATGGCAGTTATACCCGTGGTTTTATGTTTAGTGGCCATTATAAAGTGGTACCAACAGGACCTTTTTTCTATTTGGATACGCTAAATGTTAATGTAAACGGATCAACAAAGCTTGATATAAAAGTGATTCCCTTCCTTACCGTTACCAGCGAATTACTTAGCAAAACAGCTACCAGCATTACCATTAGGGTTAAAGTTGCCCAGCCAGCACAAAACACTCAAAAAATAGCTAGAATATTAGCCGTTGCAGCAACATTTAATACAGTTGATGTTAATAACTACAATAGCAATAGAGGCTTAACCAATACCGAAGCCATTGATAATGCGGTTGTTGTAAATACTAATTACGATTATACCATTACGGATTTAAAACCGGGCACACTTTATTATGTTCGTGGTGGGGGCAGAACAATAAATACCGGAAGTTATTATAATTATGCACCTATGTTAGCAGTAACTACAAATTCTCAATAAATTAGCTTCTCTAGTTGTAATGGGCTTCGTAAAACAAGCCCATTACTTTAAGTTCAATCCAATATGATGAAAAAAATAGCCTTAATTGTTAGTCTGGTAATTATTACGAACAGTTTTCTATTTGCGCAACGCGATAGCCTTATCGTTCAAACCGTAGCCAATATTCCCGTGCTAAAACTTGGCGATAAGAAAGTTATCCTTCCTCAAAGTCCAAAGGGATATAAATTGGTGTTAAGCGGGAGCGATCATATCCCAATTATTGATGCTTTAGGCAATATTACTGCCCCATTAGTTGCAACAAAAGTCAGCTTATATTTTCAGTTAATTAGCGAGGTAAGTGATACAATAAAGTATGATGTTTCAAGGCAAATTATTGTTCCTGGTAAATTTTCGGATGGCGGAATTAACCCCCAACCTTTCGTAATACCTGCTTTACGCGAATGGCATGGCAGTAAAGGCGAATTCTTTTTATCACCTAATAGCAGAATAGTATTAAATATTGCTGATGAAAAACAACTGCAAAAAGCTGCGGATATTTTAAGAGAAGATTTAAAAAATCAATCCGGATTTAGTTTGCCAATTGTAAAAGGCAAACCTAAAAAAGGAGATATTTTTTTAACCCTTAACACAAAAGATAAAACCATAGGTGAAGAAGGTTATTATTTTAATGTAGATGAATATATTTCAGTTAGCGCCATAAAATATCAAGGTTTATTTTGGGGAACAAGAACGCTGTTGCAATTGTTAGAGCAGAAAAAAGGTATTCCGAAAGGGGTAGCAAGAGATTATCCCGAATTTAAAGTTCGTGGTTTTGTGTTAGATGTTGGACGTAAATTTTTTAGCCTTCAATTTTTAAAAGATTACGTAAAATTTATGTCGTATTACAAAATGAATGACTTTCAAATTCATTTAAATGATAATGGTTTTAAAAAATATTTTAATGATAACTGGTCTGAAACCTATTCTGCCTTTCGTTTAGAAAACACAACGTACCCTGGGCTCACCGCAAAGGATGGATCTTACAGTAAAAAGGAATTTATGGCTTTGCAACAAATGGCTAACGATTATGCCGTACGTATTATTCCTGAAATTGATGCCCCTGCACATGCCTTGGCTTTTACTAAAGTTATTCCTGAAATTGCCAGTAAAGCATATGGAGCCGATCATCTTGATTTGCATAATCCACTTACTTATTCGGTAATGGAAAATGTTTTTAAAGAGTACATTGCTGGCGATAAGCCTGTGTTTATGGGTAAAACGGTTCATATTGGTACCGATGAGTACGCCAAAAAAGATGCTGAGGTTTTTAGGGATTTTACAGATCACATGATTAAATATGTAGAAGGATTTGGAAAAGATGTAAGGCTTTGGGGCGCATTAACTCATGCTAAGGGCACAACTCCCGTAAAGGTGAAAAATGTTACTATGAATACCTGGTACAATGGTTATGCTAACCCAATTGATATGAAGAAATTAGGCTATAAACAGATTAGCACACCCGATGGATGGCTTTATATTGTGCCCAATGCTGGTTATTATTATGATTATCTAAATATTAAAAATATTTATAATGAATGGACGCCTTCCATGATTGGTGATATAAGCTTTGAACCTGGCGATTCGACTATTTTAGGTGGCTCTTTTGCCGTTTGGAACGATATTGTAGGAAACGGAATTACAGAAAAGGATGTACACGATAGGGTATTTCCTGCAATGCAGGTACTGGCGCAAAAAATGTGGATAGGAGCCGATACAGCTATTAAGTTTGAGGATTTTAAGTTGTTGAGCAAAGAAATAGGAGAGGGACCAACATTGAACATTCGCGGTGAAATAACTAAAAGTAAAGCGCCATTTACAGTTTATTTTAATTTTGAGGGAAAAGACAAGAGAATAAAAACAGAAGGTGCAATTTATTCAAAAGGATATATCAAAAATGGACTGTCATTTTCTGGAAAAGATAGCTTTGCCAAGTTGCCTTATAAAGAAATAGGTTATAATTATACGATCTCTTTTTGGGTAAATCCTGCATCTAGCAATTCTGATGATGCTTTTCTGTTTAAATCTCCAAATGCTGTTGTAAAATTGAAACAAACTGGCACAGGTAAACTTGGTTTTTCAAGAGAGGGCTATAATATTGATTTTGGGTATGCGGTACCCGAAAATACTTGGACTCACTTGGTTATTACCGGAACCAATAAAGGAACCAGTTTATACGTTAATGGCAAGCTTGAAAAGCGATTGTACGATAATTATATTCTTTTTACAGATAAAGAGAAAACCAAAATGCGTAAATCGGAAACCTTGTTTTTTCCACTTCAAAATGTTGGTGGCTTTAATGGGAAGCTAGACGAGTTGCAAATTTGGAACAAAGTACTGTCAGATGAAGAAATATCTGTTTTGAAGTAATTAGAGTAACTAAGAAAACTGTTTAAATGTTTGTCTAAAAAATAATCGTCATTCTGAACTTGTTTCAGAATCTATCTTAAAAGACCCTGAACTAAATTCAGGGTGACGGAGTAAAATATTTAGTGAAATTTAAACAGTTTCTAAATGTCCTTTAAAAAGTGCATCTTATTGAAGGATATTTTGTGTTTTTAAGCTACCAATTATATTAATTATATCTTATTTTTGAATAAGACAATGCAAATTATGAGTATCGTAAAAAACAATAAGGAATTGCCTTCAAATGTACGTGAAGAATTACTTAACACTTTAAAAGCTCGTTTTAAAAAGAACAAAAACTTTCATAATGATATTGATTGGGAAGCTGTTGCTGCAAAATTAGAATCAAATCCAGCTAAACTTTGGTCGCTTAATGAGATGGAAAAAACAGGTGGCGAACCTGATGTTGTTGCTTACGATAAAACTACGGCAGAATACATTTTTTACGATTGCTCAACTGAAACACCAAAAGGACGCAGAAGCCTTTGTTACGATCGGGAGGCATTAGATGCTAGAAAAGAGCATAAACCCGAGAGTAGTGCGATTGATATGGCGACAGAAATGGGGGTTATTTTACTAAATGAAGAAGAATACCGGTACTTACATCAACTTGGAAAATTTGATACAAAAACATCAAGTTGGCTACAAACACCAACCAATATCCGAAAGCTTGGTGGTGCCATTTTTGCTGATTTCCGTTATAATACCATCTTTATATACCACAATGGTGCGCAATCATATTATGGAGTTAGGGGTTTTCGTGGCTCCCTAAGGGTTTAATATTTTTTTTGCTTTGCTACTCTTGAGTTTTTGGATATAAAAATTTAAATGCATTTGCTACAGCCGGATGAAGAATAGTTGCATGGTTTTCGGTAGGCAAATAATCGAAATGAACTTTTACGCGGTTACTTTTTGTGGTTTTTAATTTTTCAGCCAATAAATTTGCATCTACTTCCATTACTCTTGGTATTGCAGTTGGAGTTAGCCCTTCTTTACCTACGCCAATGTAAATGTCGGTTTGCTGGTTATAATTAGATTGTAAAATTTGTGAATTTTCATTCAATAGCGAACCATTATTCCACCATAAACTAGGACTTACAATAATATATTTGTTAAAAAGTGAAGGTTTTTTTAATAGAATTTCAGTTTCTAAAAGCCCACCTAATGATTGCCCAATTATAGTTTTAGAGCGATTTGTTTTATATTTTTTTTCTATAAATGGCTGTAATTCTTTTTCAATAAAAGCTATAAATCGATCAGAATGACCAGTTGTTGGATACTTTTTTTTATCCTCATCAATTGTTGATGGAAAAGTGAAATCCCTTCGTCTATCAACGGTTGCAATACCCACCACAATTGATTTTGGAACCTGATTTACCCATTCGAAACTATTAAACTGTACAAGGCCAACAATGTGAATAAAATCTTCATCGGCAGAGCCATCAAGTAAATAAATTACTGGATATTTAGTTGTATCGCTTTCGTTATAACCTTCTGGGAAATAAATGTTTAAAACCCTTTTTTCTGCTAATTCCTTTGATTGAATTTCATCTACTTTGCCCAATACAAAAGGTTTACCCGAATCTGTCTGTTTTGATTTATTAGCCTGACCGAAAGCCAATGTAGTGCATAAAATTAGAGGTATGATCGAAAAAAATCTATTCATTTTTAATGGCTGTACTTGTATTTTGGCAAACTTACAGCAAAATTTTGTACTTAAAGATGTCGCTGTTAATTTTGTTAAATAGTTTCTTTTTGATCCCTGATTTACTTCTCAATCGAAAGCGATAATGATGGATTTTTGGATTTTACATTATTGGCGATTTCAGTAGGCGTATGTCCAAATCGTTTTTTAAAGGTAAAGGAAAAATGTGATAGGTCTTCAAAGCCTAAATCAAGGTAAATATCACTTGGGCGATACCCTTTTTTCTGCAGTAGAAAATAAGCTTCCTCCAAGCGTTTTTTTATTAACCATTTATTTGGGGTTTCATTAAATGTTGACTGAAAATCTCGCTTAAAAGAAGATAAACTCCGGCCCGTTAAGTAGGCAAATCGCTCTATACTCACATTAAACTTGAAGTTTTTATTCATAAAAGCCTCCAGGTCAATTTTTCCTGGGATTCCAAAATCGAACAAAATGTTGGTGTATTCAGGATGTAATTGAAGGAGGATAAGCAATAATTCTTCTCTCTTCACATCTGCAAAGTTTAAAGGTAATTTCCCTTCTTCGCCATAATATGGCTGCAACGATTGTACAAAAGATGAGATTAATACATCTTGTTTAATTTCTAAAAATGCTTCATCAGATGCATAATTGACATGTGGCTGCTTGTGTTTGCTTAAAAAACTTTTTAAAAATGCTTCATCAAAAACAATAACGATTTTTTTGAACTCAGTTTTGTCCTTTTGTTTATTATAACGTACCAGTTGATTTTTTCTAATAATACAACAGTCTCCAGGCATTAGTACATGATGTTTTTTGCCATCATAACCATTCATTTTACCATTTATTAAAAATATAAAGATGTGTTCCTCTATAAACTGTTCGGGAGAGATTAATGGTCCCATATAGCATGATTTTATATCAGTAATTTTCATTTTATATTTTTTTAAACATTATTTAATTCCCTTCCACCATTGTTTAAAAGGTTGGTTGTTGCGGTCAATATAAATTATTTCTCCAATTAATGGAGTCGCCAGTTGATAAGGTTTACCTTCAGAAAGTTCGGTAATTTTAATCAATGGTTCATCCCAAGGGTGTTTTGCCAATGTAAATTTAGAATGATGAACAGGCAAAAGATGCTTCGCTTTTAAAGTTAAAGTTGCCTCTACAACCTCTTCAGGTAGTTCATGTACAGATTGCCATGCCTTATCGTATTGTCCACATTCCATAATAGCCCAATCTATGGCACCAAATTTTTTGTTTATTTTACTAAACCTTTCATCAAAACCGCCATCGCCGCTAATGTAAATTTTTGTGGTTGGAGATTGAATTAAGTACGACATCCAAAGTGATTGCCCGCTACTAAAAGCTCTACCACTTTCGTGATGTGAAGAAGTAGTGAAAATAGTAAAACCTTTGTCAATTTCCACTTTTTCATCCCAGTCTTTTTCTATAATTTGATGAGCAGAATAACCCCAATACTCAAAGTGTGCACCAACACCTAAACCACAAACTACATTTTTTACTTTGTTTTTTAATGCAACAATGGTTTCATAATCAAGGTGATCGTAATGGTCATGTGAAATAAGTAAGTAATCAATTTCCGGGAAATCGTTTGCGCTATACACATTACTCCCTTTGTAGGCTTTTACAGATACTGGCAAGGGCGAAGCTTTACCACTAAAATTAGGATCGATTAAAAATCTTTTGCCATTTAACTGAATAAATACAGATGAGTGCCCAAACCAAACGATTATGTTACTGTCTAATGGCAAATGCTTTAAATCATTTTTAACAGATGGAAGTGCCTCAACAGGGCTGCGGCGAGGCCATTTTTTAAACAATGTTTGATAAGTTTCGCCCAAAATGCTATAACCATCACTAATTGTCGGTTTCTCTACCAGGTTACGAAAACGTCCATTTTGGTAGTGGATAGATTGTTTTATTTTGTTAAGTCTATCGCCCGATGGCACCTTGCCAAACTGAGGTTGTTGGATATAAATTAAGGTTATAATGCCTAAAACAGCAATTATAGAAACCAGGATCATAACGGTCCACTTTAATATTTTAAAAAATCTTTTCATTTATTGTTTGGTCAATTCTTGCTATGGAATTTAAATATTTTTAAATTTTACCATACTTTCAACAGCAGCCAAAACAGCTTCTTTGTTGCTACGTGGTTGCCAGCCTAAAATAGTTTTTGCTTTTTCATTGCTTGCATTTCTATTTACGCCTAACATTGGAGCAATGGCTTTTGCCTTATCATTAAATAAAGCGGCAATTTTAACCTGCCAGTTGGCCAATACTTTGGTAGAAATATGCTTAGCCGCACTGGGCATTTTTTCCTTTAACAGTTGTGCTATTTGAGGAAGGGATAGCGTACCATCAGATAAAGCCAAAAAACGCTGCCCATTTGCTTTCGGATTTTCCATTGCTCTAATGTGTAAATCAATCAAATCACGCACATCAACAATACCCATTACTAAATTAGGAATGGCTTTCATTGTACCATCTATCATGTTTTTTAAAAGCTCGAACCCACTAGATAAAACTGGACTTAATGATGGTCCAAAAATTCCGGTAGGGTTAATTACAGAAAGTTCTAAACCTTTACCTTCGTTTTCTATAAAGCTCCAGGCTGCACGCTCTGCTAAAACCTTCGATTTATTATAGGCAGATAATCCTTTTTCATTGGGATCTGTCCAATCGTTTTCTGTAATAAAGGTGTTTTTATCTTTGTGGCTATAACCAACTGCACCAAAATTAGATGTTAAAACTACGCGTTTAACACCCGCTTTTTTTGCTGCTTTTAAAACCCTGATGGTTCCATCAACGGCTGGCCGTATCATTTCGTCCTCGTGTTTTGGAAGTTTTAAATGAATGGGGGATGCAATGTGCAAAACATATTTGCAGCCTTTTACGGCTTCATCCCAATTATTATCACTGGTTAAATCAGTTTCTATAAAAGATAGATTTGCAAAATCGTTAATGCCACCAATTTGTAGCATTTCAATAATATCATCTTTTCTTTTTAAAGATCGAAGAGTGGTTCTTACACGATAGCCTTTTTGCAATAATTGAAGAATAGCCTGAGCACCAACAAAACCTGTTCCGCCAGTTACCAGCACCAGGGGATTATTATTTAAATCAATCATCGTTTTACGCCTTAATTAAACCTAATGTACCAAAACTTATTTTAGCGGACATTACCACCTTTATATTTAAACTTGTCATTTCTTTTAAATTTGATTTAACAAAGTTCAATAAAAAATAGACTGGTAGTTTTGTTGTAAAGTCCAGATTGCTTTGTTGAAAAGCTCAGTTGTATGTGGTAAATTAAAGAGTAGACAGAAAAACTGTAGTAAGTAAATTAATTAATGAGCTACAATTTATCCAATTTGAAGTAGCCTAAATGAATTTCATCCTCAAATGATTCTGTTGTGGGCGTAATTTGAATGCGATACAATTTCTTTAAATCATCATCCAATATATCTTCCATTTTATAAATTTCATCCACATCTATTCCGTACTTTTCATCAATATGAGCATTGGCACCTTTTAAAGAATTTGTTTTAAAAAACACAGCTTTTTTTGCATGTTGCACAGCTATGGCACGGTTTTCTTGCACGGTTAAAATTGTATAATGCTGTTCTTCCAGTTTATTTTGTTGGTAGCCACCCAAATTAATGAAGAAAAGATGTTGTTCATTCTCCTCAAAGGTAGAAAGCCGGGGGATAATGCTAATTTTATAGCCATTAACAACATTTACTTCACGCCATCCATCAACATGCAAACTCGAACCCGCTTCGGGCCAAAACGCCTTAATTTGAGGAACAAGTTCTTTAAGTGAGCGGGCAATTCCAAAAAAATAATCATGCTGTTCTACATTCCTTTTAGGTGCTTTAGAACCTAATAACAATTGATAAAGCTTTAATTCTGGCTGTGCTTGCTCCATATTTTTCCCCTTTTAATAAATACTGATTTTTATAAACACATATATCAACAATTGGTTTCCCAAACAACTATTTATACGTATTAAAATGCAATTAGATTATTTTTAAAACAATTAGCGGTTTTTAAGATTATATACTTCGAGATTGAAAAACTCAATTAAATTAAAGACATGGTTAAAAAACGCATTGCAATACTTGGTGGCGGTCCTAGCGGACTTTTCATGTTTAAAAGATTAATAGAATCTGGAAATAGAGATTACGAAATTGAGATTTTCGAACGTAAAAATCATTTAGGTATGGGTATGCCTTACAGTGCAGAGGGCGCAAATGATGAGCACATAACGAATGTTTCTGATAACGAAATTCCAACCATTTTCAATCACATTGCAGAATGGGTTAAGGTTGCTCCAGAGCCATTACTTAAGCGTTTTAATATTATTCCTGAAAAGTATAATGAATATAAAGTTTTGCCCCGTTTATTTTTTGGTGAATACCTTTCTGCACAGTTTGATTTATTGATAAAACAAGCTGATGAACGAGATATACCTGTCAAAATACACCTTAATTCCAATGTTTTGGATATTATTGATGTACCCAATGAAAATAAAGTAGAGATTATAATTGAGGATCAGAAAAATGCTTATTTTGATGTTGCCGTAATTTGCATTGGGCACAATTGGCCTAAAAAAAATGAAGGTAAAATTGCAGGATATTTTGATTCGCCATACCCACCTAAAAAACTTGCCTTAAAGTTAAATCACCCAGTAGGACTAAAAGGTGCTTCATTAACTGCAATTGATGCCGTTAGAACTTTAGCCCGTCAAAACGGAAATTTTTACGAAGGGAGTGATGGAAAGTTATGCTTCGATCTTGATCCTGATAGCGAAGGTTTTAAAATGATAATGCACTCCAGAAATGGGTTGCTGCCAGCCATTCGTTTCCATTTGGAAGATTCTCACTTAGGTAAAGATGCCACATTAAGTAAGGCTGAAATTGCAGCGAGTATTGCAGATAACGATGGATTTCTTTCTTTAGATTATATATTCGACAAGAATTTTAAGGAAATGTTCATCACTAAAGAGCCTAGCTTTTACGAGCGGATTAAGGATATGAATATTGAAGCTTTTGTAGAGGCTATGATGAATTTAAGAGAGCGTGAAAATCCATTTGAACTATTTAAAAAGGAATATGTAGAGGCCGAACGATCGATTAAAAGAAAGGAATCTATTTATTGGAAGGAAATGCTCGCCGTATTAAGTTTTGCAATGAATTACCCTGCAAAATACCTATCTGCAGAAGATATGCAGCGGCTTCAAAAAGTACTTATGCCGCTTATTTCTTTGGTTATTGCCTTTGTGCCGCAAAGTTCTTGTAGAGAATTAATGGCTTTAAATGATGCAGGATTACTTGATTTAGTTGCTGTTGGCGACGATAGTGAAGTAAAACCTGATACAAATGGTGGCGCAAATTATATGTATACAAATGAATGTGAAGAAGAGGTAAACATACATTTTGATACTTTTGTAGATTGTGTTGGTCAGCCACATTTATCATTTGATGATTTTCCTTTTAAAGGATTAGTAGAAGGCAAAACCGTTAGTGCCGCACGTTTAAAATTTAGTGATGCAGCAAATGGCAAGTCCGAACTTGAAAAGGGAAATAAATTGGTAGAAAAAGAGGCAGACGAATATTACCTTAAAGTGCCTGGAATAACTATAAACGATACTTTTCAGGTGGTTGATAAAAACGGCGAAGCCAATAAACGCATTTATATTATGGCAGTGCCTTATATTGGAGGTTACAATCCAGATTATTCGGGTATCGATTTTTGCGAAGCAGCATCAGAAAGTATTATCGCATCTTTAGAAATAAATTCGGCTACTGCTCTAAAACAAGAAATTAATCTTTAATAATAAAAAGTCAGGTGGCTTTTTATTATTAACTTATTGTGTAACTTTTTTAAAGTTGAAGCCAAATATCAAACGTTTGCGCTATGATTTAATGAGAGCAAATCTTTTATAATAATTAGATTAGCCTAACTCAACAAAATTCTCTAACTATTAATAGAGAATTTGCCAAAATCAGTATAATGAAAATGTTTCTATCTTCTAACCAAAAAAAAGCAACGCTGCTTGCACTTACATTTCCTTTATTTTTTTCCTCATCGCCAATATTTGCAAACCAAAAAGTAAGCCCTGTAAAAACGGTTTACAAACAACCTCAAACGGTAATTGGAGCAAGGAAAATTAATTCTACAACAATTGAAGTTTTACTTTCAGATAATCAACGATTGACTTTAGATTTTTATGGAGATAATATCTTTAGACTTTTTCAGGATAATTCTGGAGGTTTTATTAGAGATCCCGAAGCCAAGCCTGATGCTAAAATTTTAGTTGAAAACCCTCGAAAACCAGTTTCGAAACTGAATGTAACGGATGAAAATAATCAGATTGTTATCTCTACAGGGAAAATAACGGTTCAAATAAATAAAAGTAACGCTTTGCTTAAGGTTATTAACCAAGCTACCAAAGCCGTGGTAGTAGAAGAAATAGAGCCAATCCGTTTCGAAAAGGGAAAAGTAACCCTTATCCTAAAAGAAAACCCTCAGGAATATTTTTATGGTGGAGGGGTTCAAAATGGGCGCTTCTCTCATAAAGGGAAAGCAATTGCTATAGAAAATCAAAACAGTTGGACGGATGGAGGAGTTGCCTCACCTACACCATACTATTGGTCTACAAATGGCTATGCAGTAATGTGGTATACTTTTGCAAAAGGTAATTATGATTTCGGGGCTAAAGAAAAAGGGCTGGTTAAATTATCTCATGATTCTAATTATTTAGATGCCTTTTTTATGGTAAATGATGACGCAGTACCTCTTTTAAATGATTTTTATCAGCTAACAGGCAACCCTATATTATTGCCGAAATTTGGTTTTTATCAAGGACATTTAAATGCTTACAACCGCGATTTTTGGAAGGAAGATGAAAAAGGTATTTTGTTTGAAGATGGAAAGCGATATAAAGAAAGCCAAAAGGATAACGGAGGAATTAAAGAATCGCTTAATGGCGAAAAAAATAATTACCAGTTTTCCGCCCGTGCCGTAATTGATAGATATAAAAAAAATGATATGCCTTTGGGCTGGATACTTCCAAATGATGGTTATGGTGCAGGTTACGGCCAAACAGAAACTTTAGATGGTAATATTCAAAACCTTAAAAGTTTAGGTGATTACGCCCGTAAAAACGGTGTAGAAATAGGTTTGTGGACACAGTCTGATCTTCATCCAAAATCATCAATAAGTGCATTATTACAACGTGATATTATTAAAGAGGTTAGAGATGCGGGTGTTCGGGTGCTTAAAACCGATGTTGCGTGGGTAGGAGCGGGTTACTCATTTGGACTTAATGGCGTTGCGGATGCTGCTCAAATTATGCCTTATTATGGCAATACAAGCAGGCCATTTATTATCTCTTTGGATGGTTGGGCAGGTACACAGCGTTATGCAAGTGTTTGGTCTGGAGATCAAACCGGTGGCGTTTGGGAATATATTCGCTTTCATATTCCTACTTATATTGGTTCAGGCTTATCCGGTCAGCCGAATATTACTTCGGATATGGATGGGATTTTTGGCGGTAAAAACTTAGCCATTAATACTAGAGATTTCCAATGGAAAACATTTACGCCAATGGAATTAAATATGGATGGATGGGGCGCCAATGAAAAATATCCTCACGCATTAGGCGAGCCTGTTGCCTCAATTAATCGTAATTATTTAAAGCTAAAAGCAGAGCTGATTCCTTATACCTATAGCATTGCAAAAGAAGCTGTAACCGGCTTGCCGATGATAAGAGCGATGTTTTTGGAGTATCCAAATGCTTATACAAACGGAACAGCAACACAGTACCAATATTTGTACGGACCTTATTTTTTAGTTGCGCCAATTTATCAGGAAACAAAAACTGATAATAAAGGTAACGATGTACGTAATGGAATTTACTTGCCAGAAGGCGTTTGGATTGATTATTTTACAGGAGAAAAATATACAGGAAACTGCATATTAAATAGTTTCGATGCACCGTTATGGAAATTGCCGGTATTTGTGAAAGCGGGAGCCATTATTCCAATGGCAAATCCAAATAATAACGTAGCAGAGATTAATAAAGGCATCCGGAAGTATGAACTTTACCCTGCAGGAAAAAGTTCGTTTACAGAATATGATGATGATGGCAGCACAGAGGCTTATAAATTAGGTAAAGGCGTTTCTACATGGATTGAATCTAATCTTGATAAAAATGAAGCCACCGTAATTATTCATCAAGCCAAAGGTGACTTTGATGGCTTCGTAAAAGAGAAGGCAACCGAATTTGTTTTTAATGTTACCGAAAAACCAAAGCGATTAACAGCAAAGATTGGGAATTCAAAAATTAAATTAGTAGAGGTAAATTCAAAAGAAGATTTCTTGAAAAATGAGAATGTATATTTCTATGAAGAGGCACCCAACTTAAACAAATTTGCAACAAAGGGCAGTGATTTTGAAAAGATTGCTATAATTAAAAACCCTCAGGTTTTAGTAAAACTAGCCTCTACAGATATTACTGCTAACGAAATAACTGTTGGTATAGATGGCTTTAAATTTGCCCCAACTGATAAGCATAGAATTTCTTCTGGCAAATTAACGCCCCCACTTAATGCAGTTATTTCTGATAAAAATACAGAAGCTTATACCCTTAAACCTAGCTGGAGCAAGGTAGAGCATGCTGATTTTTACGAAATAGATTTTAATGGCATGCATTACACAACCATTAAAGATACCACTCTTTTATTTGAAGGATTAACAGCAGAAACAGTTTATTCATTTAAACTACGTGCCGTAAATAAAGATGGCTATTCTGATTGGACAGAAGTTAAAGCCAAAACAAAGGCTAATCCTCTTGAATTTGCAATTCAGGGTATTGTTGCCGAAACAACTGCCGAAAATCAGGAAGGTTCTGAAATTGATAAGCTTTTTGATTTTGATGAAGGCAACATGTGGCACACAAAATGGGGCACTAAAGCGGTTCCTTTTGATATGGTTATTGATTTAAAATCTATTAATCAACTCGAAAAATTCCAGTATTTACCACGCACAGGTAGAGGGAATGGAATTTTACTTAAGGGTAAAGTGTTTTACGGCAATAATAAAGAAAACTGGACAGAGGCAGGCTCATTTGAATGGAAAAATACCGGCGATGTTAAAACATTCAATTTTGATAACCATCCAACTGCCCGCTATGTAAAATTGGTAATTACCGATGGCGTTGGTGGCTTTGGTTCAGGTCGTGAATTATACATATTTAAGGTTCCTGGTACTGAAAGTTATCTTCCGGGCGATATTAATAATGACCATTTAATTGATAAGAACGATTTAACTTCTTACACCAATTATACCGGTTTAAGAAAAGGTGATGCAGATTTTGAGGGTTATATCAGCAATGGCGACATTAATAAAAATAACCTGATTGATGCCTATGATATTTCAGTGGTGGCAACACAATTGGATGGTGGAGTAAGCCAGGAGAAAATTGATAAAGTAGCTGGTAAAATTGAAATTAGTACTGCAAAACAGGCTTACAATAAGGATGAAATTGTAGAAATTAAGGTGAAAGGAATTAACCTTAAATCTGTTAATGCATTAAGTTTCGCTTTGCCTTACAACCCCCAGGATTACGATTTTGTAAGTGTAAAAGCTTTAAACATAAAGCAAATGGATAACCTAACAAATGATAGATTGCATACCAATGGCGATAAAGTATTATACCCAACTTTTGTAAACCTAGGTACGCAGGAAGCTTTATCGGGAAATACAGATTTATTTATTTTGAAATTAAAAGCTAAGCGTAAGGTTAAATTTGAACTTAAAACACAGAATGGATTTTTAGTAGATAAAGATCTTAATTCAGTTCAGTTTTAATAAACTACAACAATAAATGCTGATCTATTAGTTTTTATTAAGATCAACAAAAAATATTTAATTCTAATTAAGGCTGCTGGTGGTTACCAGTGGCCTTTTTAATTTATTTTTTCTTTTTTGTAGGGTAATCACTTTTGTGCGTGTCTAGCTTTTATAAGATTAGACAAAACATGAAAATATTACATTATCTATTTATTATTAGCTTACTTTTTATCAGTTCTCATTTATCAGCGCAGAGTGTGTTTTCAGGGCAAATAAAGGCCGAATACATTCCTTTTTCAAACTATGTAAGACCGATCGATAGTCTTAAAACCGGCTCCACAAGTGATTTCAAAAGAATTCAAGCCACTTTTAATATTCCAATTTCTACAAAAGTAGATGAGCAAGGCAGACCAAAAGTATGGGCTATTGCAATGGAAGGATCTTACGCAAAAATGAATAACAGAAATTATGAAGACGCGATATTTCCTACACAATTATTAAATGCCCAAATCGGTCTAATTCATTCAAGGCCAATTGGCAAAACTTGGTCTATTATGGCAATGGCTTCCATTGGTGTTTATACTGATATGGAAAAAATTTCATCAAAAGATTTTTTGGCGCAAGGAGGTGTTTTATTTATCAAACATTTTAAACCCAATTTAGCATTTGGTTTTGGTCCAATATTAACCAATACCTTTGGTGTGCCAATGGTTTTACCTGGCCTTTATTTTGATTGGACAACACAAGGAAGGTATAAATTGCACATAAATTTTCCGCAAGGTGTTGAGTTCGGTGCTAAATTAAATAATGCAATAGAGCTTAAAGCTGTTGTAGAACTTAGTGGCATGACGGCCGAAGTTAATCGAAATAACAATTCTATGCTTTTGGGTTATCAGCAAATCATCGCTGGCCTACGCCCCGAATTTAAACTTAGTAAGTCCTTAACACTTCAATTAACTGGAGGCACAACACTTACCCGTTCTTTTTCGGTAAGTAGCCGCAGACTAAAAGATTTCTTTAAAATGAAGGATGAAGCCGATCCACGTTTTACAACAACTGCTTATGGAGCGGCAACATTAAAATGGAATTTTACTAAACATTAACTATTTCCATCATTTAAATTAGGATTGAAAACCCATTTTTATTGCTTTAAACTATCAATAAGTCACTTTTTATATAATAAATGCTTAATGTTTGGTTACCGTCATATGTATGCGCCGAATAAAATTTGGAAAGCATTAACCTTAACTTTGCATCAGCAATTTAAATAAGAACAATGACTGGCAAAAGCTTAAAAGATATATCATACTCTCTCCTTGATTTGGCAACCGTATTGGATGGAAAAACCCCTGCAGATACATTTGTAAACAGTTTAGAATTAGCCAAAGCGGCAGAAACACTTGGATATACAAGATATTGGTTTGCCGAGCATCATAATATGGTTGGCGTTGCAAGTTCTGCTACGGCAATTCTAATTGGTTATGTTGCTGGCGGTACAAAAACCATTAGGGTAGGTTCGGGTGGTATTATGTTGCCAAACCATGCACCCCTGGTAGTTGCAGAGCAATTTGGAACGTTGGCTTCTTTATATCCAAACCGTATTGATTTAGGTTTAGGCAGGGCGCCAGGTACCGATCAGGTAACGGCTATGGCAATTAGAGGAGAAAACTTTAATGCAGTACACAGTTTTCCACGAGATATACAGCGGTTGCAGCAGTTTTTTGATGCCGGTAATCAACACAGCAATTTAAGGGCAATTCCTGGAGAGGGCTTAGATATTCCAATCTGGATTTTAGGAAGCAGTACCGATAGTGCCAAACTTGCCGCTTTAATGGGTTTACCATATGCTTTTGCAAGTCATTTTGCACCAACTCATTTTGCCGAGGCCGTTAACATTTATCGCACAAATTTTAAACCATCGCAATATTTACAAGCACCTTATGTAATTGCCTGTGTAAATGTGGTTGCTGCCGATACCACCGTAGAAGCAGAGCGATTAACCACATCGCTAAAACAATTCTTTATGGGCGTAGTAACTGGAAAACGCGAACGCTTAAAACCACCCGTTGATAATATGTACAATATTTGGAATGAATATGAAGAAGAAGCCGTTGAACAAATGCTAGCCTATTCTTTTGTTGGCGATAAAGCGTTGATTAAAGAAAAAATCTCCTTATTTATCAACCAATTTGGTGTCGACGAAATTATGGCAACTTCACATATTTATGATCATCAGGCAAAACTTTATTCTAATAAACTACTAGCAGAAGTATTTGCATAGAGTATAAAGGATTTTGTATTTTTCAGCAGTGAAAGCAAAAGCCAATATACCCGTACTTGGAATCAACGAATTTCAGGTGGATCAGGAAGCTGATAACAGTTTTCAGTACCATCAAATTGTTGGCGCAAGGCACATTGAGAAACCACATATACATGATTTTTTTCTTTTCCTTTTATTTAAGGACGGAAGCGGCGTGCATACTGTTGATTTTGAAGCATACGAGGTAAAACCAAAACAATTGCATCTGCTATTTCCAGGGCAGGTGCACTCCTGGCAATTAGGCCCAAGTACCAATGCCGTTCAGGTAATGGTGCACAGGCGGGTTTTTGAAACTTTTGCAAGTGCATTAAAGCACGATTTTGTGCACTATCAAAAACATCCCGTTTTAAATTTAAGTGTAGAAACCTTTCAGCAATTGCTACACGAGTTTCACTCCATAAAATCAGAACTTAATAAAAAGCCCGTTTACTTGGATATTATAAATTCGAGGTGTAAAATTATTGCCCAGATGGCGAGCCGTGAGGCAGAAGAAAAGTTTGAGGATTTAAAAGTTTATCATACCAAGCCTATCCTAATCGATTACCTTTCGCTAATTGATTTAAATTATAAAGAAGAGCGATCTGTTGCTTTTTATGCCGAAAAGCTAAATATAACAGCCAATTACCTTAATATTTTGGTTCAAAAACATTTCAATACTTCCGCTACTTCATTAATACATAATAGGCTAGCATTGGAGGCAAAAAGATTATTACTTACCTCAAACGGTAGCATTAAGGAAATTGCCTATACACTGGGCTTTTATGATTTGGCCTATTTCTCTAAATTTTTTAAACTTCAAACTGGCGTAAGCCCACGCAAATTTAGGATGCCATTGTAAATAATTATTTCGTTTGTTATAAATGGTACAAGTTATGGCATGATTTATACTATCGGTTTGCGGTTTCGACTATTAAATTTGTATAAAAAGTATAAGTTATGTCGGTACAACCCATCACACGCAAAGATTTTATTAAAAATTCATCCATTTTGCTGGCTGCAGGAAGTAGCATCTTTGCTGCAACGCCATCTATAGCCGCCGAGAGCGAAAAATCGAATCCGCTGGTAGCAGCAAATAGTTTTACGTTAAAAAATGTAAAATTAGAAACTGGTTTTGAATATGAAGAAGATGAGGTGGTGCATACTAAAACAGAATTATTTACTGTAGAAATTAGCGATGGAAAAATAAAAGCCATTTTACCAAATAAGGCAAATGCCAATGCAATTGATGCAAAAGGATTACTCATGTTGCCAGCATTTAGGGATATGCATATTCATTTGGATAAAACCTGGTACGGTTTGCCTTGGAAAGCAAACTCCAACAAGCGCCGATCGGTAAAGGATATGATTGCTCATGAGCAAAAAATTATTCCTGAACTACTTAAAACCTCAGTTCCTCGAACCGAAAAACTAATTGAGTTGCTGCAAAGTTACGGTACAAATTATGCCCGTAGCCACGTAAATATTGAACCAACCTCGGGTTTAAACTCCTTGAAAAACTTGCAAAAGGCTTTAGATAATAAAAAAGATTCCTTTCATGCAGAATTGGTTGCTTTTCCTCAGCATGGTATTTACTACACCAAATCAGAAGATTTAATGAAGGAAGCCGCTAAAATGGACATAGATTTTATCGGTGGTTTAGATCCTTTTTCAATTGACGGCGCCATAGAAAAACATATGGATTTTGTAGTTCAACTTGCACTGGATAACAACAAAGGCATTGATATTCATTTACACGAATCGGGAGAATCAGGTTTAAAAACAATCAACTATTTAATTGATAAAGTAATAGAAAACCCAGTGCTAAAGGGTAAAACCTTTGTTAGTCATAGTTTCGCACTTGCCAGTTTGGATAAAGCTAAAACAGAAGAAATAGCCGAAAAACTAGGTCATGCAAAAGTAGGTATAGCATCTACAATACCATTTGGACGTACCATTATGCCCATACCAACGCTTTATAAATATGGTGTAGATGTTGTGGCGGGGAATGATTGCATTATTGATTGGTGGAATACCTTTGGAAGCGGTAGCATTTTGCAAAAAGCAAATATGGCGGCTCAGCTTTATGGTTATCGTTCGGAATTTGATCTTTCACGAATTTTAAAATTAGCAACACATAATATTTTGCCACTGGATGATAAAGGAAATCAGAGTTGGCCTAAACCTGGCGATCAGGCTGATGTGGTACTCGTTGATGCAAGTTGTTCTTCAGAAGCAGTTTCCAGAATTTCGCCCGTAAAATCATTAATCCACAAAGGCAATATTGTATTTATGAAATAAAGAAATCTTCAACCTGGATAGATATAATAATTAAGCGCTATTGTTAATCTATTTAGCTATGTTAACCCATCTTTTTTGTAAACTGGCAAGGATTACGTTCCTTGCCAGTTTTTTTTATGTTGACCATTTAGCTTTGCTATTCTTAACAAATAGATAATATGTAAAGAGTACTATATTTAATTCTAAATGGCTTTTTTTGCTCAGAAATTAGGAAGGGAAGGAGTGCTTATAATTTGGATTCTAATAATGAGTTATAAAAATCCCATTACCTAAAAAACTAAGCACACAATATGAAAAGAAGAAGTTTATTAAAAGCCCTTCCTATAGCTACAGCGGCACTTGCCCTTGGCAATTTGGGTAACATGGCAGTGGCAGCTCCTACAGAATCAGAAAAGAAAAAGAAACTTGTTTTAACGATTGCACACATTACCGATGTGCACATTAGGCAAGGTGATAATGCCCCAGCTAGATTTGAAAAATGTTTGGAAGAAATTAAAAAGCTCAAAGTAGACTTTTTTCTTAACGGAGGCGATAGTATACATGCTGCCGATTATGATGATATTAAAAGAGAAAGTGTAACCGAACAATGGGGTATTTGGGATAGTTGCATCAAACAGATTGCAGATTATGAAGTGCACAGTTGCATAGGGAACCACGACATTTGGTGGGCAGCTCCATCAAAAGATGATGAAATGTACGGCAAAAATTATGTGGTGAAAAGGTTAAAAATTCCCAACCGTTATTACAGTTTTGCTAAAAATGGCTGGCATTTTATCATCCTGGATGGAAATAATAAAAATACATCACTGGATGAAGAACAATTTAAATGGCTTGAGGCACAATTGGATCAACTGCCACAAAATACACCCGTTTTATTAATGTCGCACTACCCAATTTTAACAGTAACCAGTAGTTGGGAAGGCGGCCAACATGGAGATCATAAAGAGCTAAAGCAACTGTTTTACAAGCATCAAGATAAAGTTAAAGTTTGTTTAAGTGGTCATCAGCATTTGTTGGATCGTGCCTGGTATAACGGTGTAGAATATTATTGTAACGGTGCAATGAGTGGTTTTTGGTGGGGTAAGGGCGATAAAAAATCTGCCAAACCATATTATTTTCAAGAAACGCCACCAGGTTATGCCATTTTAAAACTATACAGTGATGGTACACTCGAAAATAAATATATTGAAACAGAGCAAGCTTAAAATTTCATTTAAAAGGTTCATTTCTTAAACGATTTGAACCTTTTTGCTTTGAAGAGCAATGGTAAGTGGTAGGCAATGTTCCCTATTAGAGAGGCATTGTTCCCTGTTAGAGAGGCAATGTTCCCTATTAGAGAGGCAATGTTCCCTATTAGAGAGGCAATGTTCCCTGTTAGAGAGGCATTGTTCCCTATTGGAGAGGCATTGTTCCCTATTAGAGAGGCATTGTTCCCTATTGGAGAGGCAATGTTCCCTGTTAGGGAGGGATTGTTCCCTATTGGAGAGGCATTGTTCCCTATTAGAGAGAGTGTAAATTAGATTGTGTAAACTGTTTAGAGTCTACATCTATTCTCAAAGATAATTAAATACGGGTCTGTTCAATAAACTGTGTCAAAAAGAAAATTAATAACTTTAAACATAGGAATTATGTCAGATCAACAAGAAGAGCAGCACTTCAATTATAAAGCATTTGAAGATTCAGCTTTAGAGCAGCTAC
>NZ_RQRS01000070.1 GCF_004335085.1 Pedobacter nototheniae
AAATAATTATGATGTATTGCTTCACGCCCTTGCTTCAGTTCGCTAAAAGCGATAACCTTAAATGATCTTAAATGTCTTATATGGTTTTAATATAATGCTCATGCAATTCCTTTATCCGCTGCCGCGGGGGCTTTATTCTTTTTGACAACAAAAAGAACCAAAAATTGTCGGCTTGCAATTTTTCTGTTTAAGGCAGTGGGTGGGATTTGCTTGTGCTTCCCGAATAATTGACCATGCCGATTGGGAGCTTTACGAAGAAACAGTGGTTTGGATTTGTTAGTGTGTTAAGCGATCGCTAAACTAACTTTCAATTATGTTACTAAATTTTCCGATGACGCTCAGGCATCCACCAATACCGTCTTTGCGAGACACGAAGCAATCTTACCAACAATAAATAATTATGATGTATTGCTTCACGCCCTTGCTTCAGTTCGCTAAAAGCGATAACCTTAAATGATCTTAAATGTCTTATATGGTTTTAATATAATGCTCATGC
>NZ_RQRS01000071.1 GCF_004335085.1 Pedobacter nototheniae
TTACCAACGTAGCGAGGTTTTGAGTGGCAAAACTTTCGAAATGTTTGGCACCATCAAGCAAAATGGTAGGCGAAAGACCTTTTAATTCCAAAACCCCTTCGGCAAGTCCATCGTTAACCAGTTTTACTTCTGTAATAATAAATTTGTTTTGAAAAGGATTATCATGAGGATCACTACTATTAAAAATAGAAACCTCTGTAAGCCTGCCTAGCAGGGTTTGGGCATCTTCTATCACAAATAACCCAACTTCCTGAATCACTTCGTGCTTAAAATGCATCACAAGCTCATTATGCTTGCCAATGTGCTGCTTTATATTGAGTTTAAGTATGGGCGATATTTTCTTATTATCAATATACACCTCACACCCCATTCGCTGGGGGAGTATTAAATCATTTACCGCCTTTTGAGCCGAACTTCCGAATGCCATAGATAAGAATTTATGGGCCAGCTAAAATAACGGTGCAATAAAAAATTACACAGTTTTAAACAGAG
>NZ_RQRS01000072.1 GCF_004335085.1 Pedobacter nototheniae
CATTGTATATTGCCAAAACAACCCCATTATTATTCATCATAAAATACATACTAGGCAAACCTTTACCGACACCATGAAATGAACACAAATCAGGTGCTTCATTTTATCAGTAGTAGACTGTCGTCATTAAGATTACCCAAACCCCAACATTTAGTGACTCAATTAGGCAATGGTCTATTGGTGCGCTAGAGTAGGGGTCTTTTTTATCGTAGAGCTCAATTTTAGTGCAATGATACTCTTTTGCAACTACGGTAATTTGTGACTGTTGATAGCCAGTCATAGCAATAGTAATAGCAACAGTAACAGATGATGACTATTAACGACTGATAGCCACATAAGCTGATGAATAGAACATACCGATGATAATGGCATCGGTAAAGTCACCTTTTTGAATCAATTTTGAATTAATAACAAGGCATTAATAAGGATAGGTATGATTGATACTGCTTTTTCGCCACAACTCACCCTGCACCCCGCTTTTAAGCT
>NZ_RQRS01000073.1 GCF_004335085.1 Pedobacter nototheniae
TTTTAGGCTTTTTGACCTTTGTGGTTGCTGGCGTCGCAGTTACCCACAGACACCCCTTTGATCAGCCAGAAGCTGAGCAAGAGCTGGCCGAAGGTTACCATGTAGAATATTCTGGCATGAAGTTTGGGATGTTTTTTATTGGTGAGTACGTCAATGTGGTCCTAATCTCTGCCTTGATGACTTGCCTATTCTTCGGCGGCTGGCTCGCGCCCTTTAATCTCAATATTCCATTTGTGCCGCCAGCCTTCTGGTTTATGATCAAAACCCTATTTTTTATGACCATGTTTATCTTAGCGCGTGGATCGCTTATGCGGCCACGATATGATCAAGTAATGAATTTTGGCTGGAAGATTTGTTTGCCAGTGACACTATTTAACTTACTGGCTACCGCCGCTGTCATCTTGATGCTTCAATAAGCCTGCGCTGCTAAGGAGAAGACCTGTTATGTTTACTGCCTTAAAAAAGACCGTCGTTGGCATATTCAC
>NZ_RQRS01000074.1 GCF_004335085.1 Pedobacter nototheniae
TAAAGCTGAAGATTCAAATTGATCGCCTCTAAAAGTGATAATTTTAAAATAGTTGTTATCTAAATTAGACTGGTTGTAAAATAAATCTAAGTTGTTTGGATCTACAATGTCAGATAAGTGAGTATTATCAGATTTAAAATTAAATTGTGTGGCTTTAAAGTTTCTAGTTTTAACTCGTCCGCTATATCCAAAAGTGAATTTTCCTTTGTATTCCCCTTCTTCCGTTTTGCTGAATTTGTAATCGTAGCTTAAGTTTGCAGCAACTTCATCTTCTTTCAAATTTTGAAAATAACGATTGTTACTTCCAGCATTAGATAAAAGTGTATAACCAGCGGCCACTTTGTTTAAGGTATTTGTTGTTCGGTCTGGAGTATCTCCTTTGATACTGTTATATGATAATCCCCAATTAAATTTAGAACGCTCCTTAAACTTATGTTCTCCTAATAATTGGTTAACCCATAAAGCATTTTTATTGTAC
>NZ_RQRS01000075.1 GCF_004335085.1 Pedobacter nototheniae
CTGCGTTCCCGCCCTGGGGGAGTTCAAAGGGAGCTAGTTGTGTAGAACTTGCCGTGGCAAATATACATCCTTTTTTGAAACTGACAATAAAAAAAATAGCTTTTTTTTCATGATATTTTTAACTCGCTGACTGCTAACATATTGTTTAAAAACTTTTTTAAAAAAAATTTAGAATCGAAAACAAAATAATATATTTGTACTAACTAACTCAATTAATTCAATGGAAAATCAAACGCAAAGCAGAAACATTATTTTAAATTACGGCTTAATTTATGGAGCAATAATTATCTTTATCAATTTAATAATTTACGCATTAGGAATGACTTTTGACACAACAGGTGGTGTTATTAATATGGTTGCCCTTATACTTTGTATTGTCGTATTACCTGTGTTAGCAATTAAAAAATTTAAAAAAGAGAAAAATGGTTTACTTATTTGGGGGCAAGCTTTGAAAATAGGCGTTGGTATTGTTG
>NZ_RQRS01000076.1 GCF_004335085.1 Pedobacter nototheniae
GGTTTTTAGAAAAATCAGGAATTCTACCGGAAACTAAGTATTCTTTTATATTATTCCACTTGTAATCTTTTCCTACTCCTTTGAGAACAATTCCTTCGAAAGCATTCTCAGTTCTAATAATTCCCGCTTTGGTAGCAATAGCTTGTATGTGATTTATCCCACTAACTGAATTAAATTTGGGATAAAAATCATGTTTTTTAGAAATAGGAACAAGTGTAACTTCGGATAGATTATTATCATAATTTGAAATAATAATATGCCCATTGAAAGCAGAGATTTTCTCCCGAATTTTTTGTTGCAATCCGATTCCAGTTGCTACTGAAATTATCATCATGATCATGCCAATTGCAATTGCTGAAATTGCAATTTTTATAATTGGCGCTGATATACTGCTTTTATAATCTTTGGCAGTAATAAGTCTTTTGGCTATAAAATATACTAAATTCAAATTGATACTATTTCTAATTATAAT
>NZ_RQRS01000077.1 GCF_004335085.1 Pedobacter nototheniae
AATATGCAGCGAGGGTTGGGATTGTGTTGGGCTAAGCCTCATATTACTGCTGTCGGAATTATAATGTTGCTATTCAAGAAAGGATGCCAGCCTTGACTTTTGGGTACCTTTTTGTTAAGAAAAAGGTGCAAAGCCCGTCTGGCAAAACAAACCTTTATTCCGCTGCCGCGGGGGCTTTATTCTTTTTGACAACAAAAAGAACCAAAAATTGTCGGCTCGCAATTTTTCTGTTTAAGGCAGTGGGTGGGATTAGACTGTGCTACCCGAATAATTGACCATGCCGATTGGGAGCTTAACGAGGAAACAGTGATTTGGACTTGTTAGTGTTTTAAGCGTATCGCTAAACTAACTTTCAATTAAAATACTATTCTTTCCGATTACGCCCAGGCATAGCAGCATTTCGCAGAATAGCTCATTATAATTCTTACACTTACTTTCATTATCCGAATAATCAAAGGAATAT
>NZ_RQRS01000078.1 GCF_004335085.1 Pedobacter nototheniae
AACAGGAAATTGTAGTACAACACGAGGTGGTGATGACTGGTTACTTGATGATATTATACTTACTGCAAGTGATCCAACAGATTTTGTTATGACTGGATCTAATGGATGTGCAGGAACTAATACTGCAATGGGTCTTAATAATTCTCAAGTAGGAGATAGTTATCAATTACAGCGAGATGGAGTAAACGTAGGTAGCATTGTTGCGGGTACAGGAGCTGCTATCAGTTTAGGAACTCAATCTATAGCGGGCACTTATACAGTAGTAGCTATAGTTGGATCTGCGAATTGTAAGACAATGATTGGTAGTGTGTTGATTAATTCAGCACCAACAGTTTCAAATGCTGGAGCAGACCAAACAGGTTTGGCAACATGTGGATTAACTTCAGTAACATTAGCTGCTAATACTCCTACATCTGGAACAGGTATATGGTCTATTTTTAGTGGTGCTGGTGGTACTGTTACA
>NZ_RQRS01000079.1 GCF_004335085.1 Pedobacter nototheniae
CATTTCCAGCAGCTCGGGCTCGTCAGTGGTCAGTGGATTGTCCACTGGCACCACGCTCGTGATGCTGCGGTTCTCCGCATATTCCTGCAGGAAGGATAGAAATTTGGCAATGGAAGTTTGCCGCACTTTACGCCTCCAAATGCCCCACAACGAAACATGAAGATGAAGATCTCCATTGGTCTTTAGTTGCTCACCTTGCGCAGACGGTGGCCTAAAAGTATGAAGTACATGATTAAAACCCAACCTTAAACCCTAAGCCAAGCAATGCAGCAATCAAGGGATGATGGGATGTCCAGCACATCATCAGAGCCGGCTGCATGGGTGCGTGCCTGCAGCTTGTGGCGCAGCTGTGCTTCCAGGGAGTCATGGTGCGGCCGGAACCGGGCAGCGCTCTCGGGCGACTTCTCCGCCCCAAGCTCCGACAGGTTTGTGATCGACCGCCGCGCTG
>NZ_RQRS01000007.1:0-166886 GCF_004335085.1 Pedobacter nototheniae
CGTATTAAAAAATTAGTGAGTAATTCAATGAGTAGAATTACTGAACAGCCTCAAATACTATTTAACCGTCGATTTTTGCACTAGGTGCAAATCCCAGCGGGATCACAGAAAGCCTTACAGAAATGTAGGGCTTTTTTGTTTAAGAATATTTTAATAGCTTATTAAATTGCTACTTAGTTAACATAAATATATAAACTGGGAAATGATTATATATCTTTTCTTTTTAAAGTAAACTTCTGGTAAAAGCCTTCAACCTTAACTAATCCCTTTCTTAAGAGTTCTATCGCCGATAAACGATAACAAATTTTTCTTGTAACTTTTACCCATTGGAATTGTGATTCCATTTGTCATTAATATTTTATCATCCATTAAGCTATTAATAAATTTGGCGTTAACAATAAACGATTTGTGAACTCTCAAAAATTCGGAATAAGGCTCTAAAAATTCTTCAATATCCTTAATGGTATGATAACCCAAAATGGTATTTTTAATTGCGTGCAACTTCACATTTCCAATCTCAGCTTCAACAGCTATTAAATTTTCTATTTCCATTTGATTGAAAGTGTTTTTAAGCTTTCCCTTAACATAAAACATTTTTTGTACCTGTAAATCTACCCTTCTTTTAGGTTCTCCAATAGCACGTTGTACAGTAGTAAAAAACTTAATTTGTCCAAATGGCTTGAGTAAAAAATCATCTGCATTAACCTGAAACGCATTCAGGGCATACTTTGGATAAGCAGTTACAATTATGATTTTCTTTGCCATTGGCCTTGCTAATGGAAGTATATCTAAGCCAGAAACCTCTCCCATTTCTACATCTAAAAAGAGTATATCAATAATTGGCATCTTTTTCATATCTATTAATGCATTTACAGGATTAAGGTATGTGGCAATTAGTCTCAAATCCTCAGAACCATTGATAAGCTCAGTTAAATAATTTACAGAACTTGCATCATCGTCTATAACGATACAATTATATTTCATAGTTTATATTTTGAAATGCCTTCCCTAGACACCGTTTTAATTACAATTAACCTCTTGGGATGAGGCAGGGATGCATGGCTAAATATACAACATTTAGAAAAACTGCCAAATTTAAATTAGACTATAATGTTTTATAATTCATAAAAGTAAGGCTTTAGTGCGTTAACGATGGTCGCGGCATCCCCCGAATTTTTTCTATCGGGGATATAGCAAACAGCGTGTTAAAACGCCCAAATAAATTTTATTTAATTCAGAAATTAAAAGGAAATTATAATGATGATTTGAAGCGCAAGGTTCTGCAATAATCGTTTATACCTCTCCTGCTTTCCATTATTGCACCGATAAAAATCGGTAGCCGCCATTTCAATCAGGGCTATTAAACAAAGATTATACTTAAATTTCCTTGCAGATATTGTACTACGAAATAAATTTAATTTGCTTCAAAGAAAATATTTTAACTGATTTTAGCCTTAATCATTCTATCCTTTCCCTGCATATCTTTCCTCAACTCCACATCATTAAAGCCTTTGTTTTTTAGCATTTCAATAGTTTCTGTACCGAGATATTCATTAATTTCAAAAAATAACTGCCCATTTTCAGTAAGATTGCTTAAAGCAAAGTCTGCAATTACATTGTAAAAAATCAGCGGGTTTTCATCACTAACAAATAATGCCAGGTGAGGTTCAAAAGTTAGTACATTTTTATGCATATCCCTCTGTTCCAAAATTCTTATATATGGCGGATTGCTTACTATAACGTCGTATTTCTCGTTACTTTTATACGTTAATATATCCGCCTCAATAAAATTAATCTTCTGTTCTAAAATTATTGCATTTTCTTTCGCCTGTGCAATTGCCTTTGCAGAAACATCAATTGTAGTGATACTGCTTTCAGGTAAATACTTTTTAATACTAATTGGAATACAGCCAGATCCAGTTCCTATATCTAATATATCTAACTTTTGAATTCCTGTTTTTTGAATTTCAGCAATAATCCAATCCACTAACTCCTCTGTTTCAGGCCTCGGAATCAGTACATTTTCATTCACTTTAAAAACCGACCCATAAAAATGAGCTTCTCCTATAATATGCTGAATGGGTTTGCCTGATTTTAATTCTTCAAGAATAGATAACAATTTCTGGTAATCATCATATAGTAGGGATACCGCTTGCTGCATCCTTAATTTAATTGGCGAGAGGTTTAAAACATGCTCAGCAGATAAACTAAATAAAGCTTTGGCCTCATCTAAGTCGTATACGTTTTTTAAGTCGGAAATATATTTATCTTCTAATTCTTTGATTTTCATGCATTGCAAAATTAAACATAGTTTAGCTTTTTTATTTACATTTTCTATTTTACTAATTCCATTAAAATCTTTAACTACTTTTGCGATAATGAGCGATGAATTTTACATAAAACGTTGTTTAGAACTAGCAGCCACAGCAATTGGAAATGTAAGCCCAAACCCGATGGTAGGCTGTGTAATTGTTGCAAACGGAAAAATAATTGGCGAAGGTTACCATCAGCAGTTTGGACAAGCACATGCAGAGCCTAACGCAATTAAAGCAGTATTTGAGCAATACGGTGATGATGCCGAAGCCTTGTTAAAGGAAGCTGTAGCTTATGTTAATCTAGAGCCGTGTGCGCATTTTGGTAAAACGCCTCCTTGTGCTGATCTTTTTGTAAAGCACCAACTAAAAAAAGTGGTAATAGGTAATCGTGATCCATTTTCTGGTGTTGATGGTAAAGGTATTGAGAAACTTAAAAATGCTAATATTGAAGTTATTAGCGGCGTTTTAGATGATGAATGTAGATATTTTAACAGACGTTTTTTTACTCGGATACAAAAACAACGCCCTTATATTATTTTAAAGTGGGCAGAAACTGCCAATAGATATTTTGCTACAACTGATGGTCATCAAAAATGGATTAGTGGAGCTTTAGCAAAGCGTTTAGCACACAAATGGCGTACGGAAGAAGATGCAATATTAATAGGTAAAAAAACAGCTATAGTAGATAATCCTCATTTAACAGCTAGAGAATGGCCAGGTAAAAATCCAATTCGCTTGGTTATTGATAAACATTTACAAATTCCTCAAAACAACCATATTTTCAATAAAGAGGCGAAAACTATTATTTTAAATGAGGTAAAAACCGATGTAATAGATAATGTGCATTACATTCAAATGGAGGATATGCATTTTTATTTGGCGCAAAAAGTTGCTTTTCAGCTTTATCTAATGGATATTCAGTCTGTAATTATTGAAGGCGGAGCACATATTTTAAACCAATTTTTAGAAGCCAATCTCTGGGATGAAGCACGTGTTTTCACCTCAGATAGTAGTTGGACTGAGGGCATTGCCGCTCCTACTATAAATGGTCATTTGCAAGATAGTTTTACGCTTGGAAATGATAAACTATCAATCTATATAAACCACTCAAATTAATGTTATACATAGCTTTAAGTATTTTCTGCAGCGTAACAGTTGCTGTTCTTTTAAAACTTGCTAAAAGATACCAAATTAGTATTATTCAAGCCGTTACTTATAACTACTTAACCGCTTTAATATTATGCTTTTTATTCTTTAAACCAGATGTTTCAATAATTACTGCAACAGCACCGTGGCCTATTTACATTTCTTTAGCAATACTTTTACCCACCATCTTTTTGTTTTTAGCAGCATCTGTTAAAAACCTTGGCATTGTTAAAACGGATATTGCACAAAGACTTTCTCTATTTATACCAATATTAGCAGCTTATTTTATATTTAAAGAAGATTTTAATGATTTAAAATTTATTGGATTGGCGGTTGGTTTTGTTTCTATATTTCTAACATTTATCCGCAAAAGCGATAAGCAAACAGAACGAAATAAATGGATTTACCCCGTTATTGTTTTTGTTGGATTCGGTGTAATTGATATCCTTTTTAAACAAATTGCCTTACACAAAGAAATACCTTATACCACGTCACTTTTTACCGTTTTTTGTTTAGCATTTATCGTTTCTGTGGTTATTGTAATTACAATGACTTTAACTAAAAAGACTAAATTACAATTGGTTAACTTAGCTTGCGGTATAATTTTAGGTTTGTTTAATTTTGGAAATATCCTCTTCTACCTAAAAGCACATCAGGCTTTATCCAAAAATCCATCTACCGTATTTGCTGCAATGAATTTAGGCGTTATCGTTGTAGGAAGTTTAATTGGAATCATAATCTTTAAGGAAAAACTAACCAAACTCAATTACGCCGGTATCTTTTTAGCATTGACAGCCGTTATATTAATCACTTTATCGCAAATTTATGCTGTTTGATGATTCCTATAAAACTATAGAAACTCCTGCTGAAGGTATATTTAGAGATAAAGGAAGCAAATTTATTGCATATGCATATCCCATTCGATCTGAGGAAGAAGTTAAACCTATTATAATAAATTTAAGGGCTGAACATACAAAGGCAAGGCATTTTTGCTATGCTTATCGGCTTACGCCAGATCGTTCTGTTTTTAGAATTAATGATGACGGCGAGCCGTCTGGTACAGCTGGTAGACCGATTTTAAATTGTCTATTATCCGAAGATATAACCAATATTTTAATTGTTGTAGTTCGGTATTTCGGTGGTACATTATTAGGTGTTCCTGGTTTAATTAATGCTTATAAAACTGCTGCAATAGAGTCTATTAAGGCTTCATTAATAATCACCAAAACTATTAACGATTTATATGAGGTTCAGTTCGATTACCTGCAAATGAATGATGTAATGAAACTGGTAAAGGAAGCAGACTTACTAGTATTGGCTCAAAGTTTTGATACACATTGCAGCTTAAAATTTGAGATTAGAAAGGCACAATTAAATATAGTTTTAGCTAAGTTTGATAAAATTGAAGGCATTAAGTTAAAATACCTTCAAACCATTTAATACCAGATATACTATGAAAATAGCAGAAAGTGATTTAATTATAAATCCAGACGGAACAATTTACCACCTAAATATATTGCCTGATGATGTTGCACCAACAGTAATTACTGTTGGTGATCCAGATCGTGTTGGCGAAGTAAGCAAGTATTTTGACCGCATAGAATTAAAAAAAGGTAAGAGAGAATTTATTACGCATACCGGTTATGTGGGTTCTAAGCGAGTTACGGTGCTCTCTACAGGTATTGGCACCGATAATATTGATATTGTTTTTAATGAACTTGATGCTCTTGTTAACATAGATTTTGAGAGTAGAGAAGTTAAAAAAGAACTCACTTCTTTAAATATTATTCGCGTTGGTACTTCTGGTGCCGTACAACCCGATATTGCTATGGGCACTATTTTAGCTTCTTCATATGGCTTAGGTATGGATGCTTTAATGAATTATTACGTTCAGGAGTTATCAGGTGATGAACATAGTTTGCTCGATGATGTAAAAACACATTTCGGGCATTTAAAAAATATTAATCCTTATTTAACTGCCGCAAGTAAAACCTTACTCAACACAATTGGTAAAGATATGGAACAAGGAATTACCATTACTGCGCCAGGTTTTTATGCGCCTCAGGGCCGACAAGTACGAGCTAAAAATGCTGTACCTAATTTTATTAGCTTGATTAATTCTTTTAAAAGTGGAAGTTTAAGGGTTACTAATTTAGAAATGGAAACCGCAGGTATATATGCATTAGCAAAAGTGTTAGGTCATAAAGCTCTGTCTGTTAATGCAATTCTGGCAAGTAGAGTAAACCTTCACTTTAGTAAAAACCCTAACGATATAGTAGAAAAAGCGATTAAAATGGTGCTTGAGAGAATATAGAATTCTGTAAAGATTAATTTATTTTCACTCAGGACTATCTACAACAAATTAAAAAGCCTCATAGAAATAACTCTATAAGGCTTTTTAATCTTATAGCCATAATTATACTACAGGTATATTTTCCTTAATCAACACATTCCCTTCGCTATCCAGATAAACTACTGTCAAATCTCCTGTTTCTATAACCCATTTTTCTACACCTGCATCAGCTGCCTGTTTACAAAAAGTGAAATAATCCGTTTCACCACGCTGGTGAATAATTAAGGCATGTTGCAATTTCTCAGCAGAAGATTCTTCATTGATAATTAAATCAGGATAATTTTCAGGACTTCCCTGCTCCGTATGATTTCCTTCACCAAAATATATTGATAAACCATTGGAAACATAAACATCGTTTCTTTTTACCCCTAACGCTTTAATTTCCCTAACAAAGTTCGGGAAATCTGCGCCGGTCTTTATTTTAGATTCCGCTGTTTTTATCTCTTCAATAGTAAACATATATTATTTGTTTAATGATACCTTATAAATTGTAGTTTGCGTATACAAATCCTCAGGTTTTAACACCGTACTCGGAAACTCAGGAATATTAATGGCATTTGGATGGTGCTGTGTTTCAATGCAAAAAGCATCATAACCAATATAATTTCTTCCTCCTTTACCATTTTCAGCTCTTAAATACTTCGAAGTATATAAATGCGCTACCGGTTCTGTTGTATAAACACTTAATATTAAACCGCTTTCTTCGTCAATTGTTTTGCTAGCTAAAGATAAATCTCCGTATGTTTTATCTAAAACAAAGGTTTGATCGTAGCCTTCATCAGCATCCCAATCGTGTCCAATTTCTTTCATTTTAGTGAAATCCAAATGGGTATCCTTAACTGGAATTAATTTTCCAGTTACTGAGTAATTGTCATCTTGTTCCAAATAATTAGATCCAAAAATCTGTAGTTTATGCTTTGCTAAATTTCCGCCCATCGGTGATAAATTGAAATAGCCATGATGAGTTAAATTTATAGCGGTTGCCTTATCTGTTTCAGCTTCGTAACTTAAAATAAGTTCGTCATTATCCGTTAATTCAAAGGTTAAGGCAACAATCAGGTTTCCTGGGAAGTTTTCTTCACCATCCTCACTTTCATATTCAAGTGTAACCGAAGCATGTGGTTCTTCGGTAGTATCAATAACATCCCAAACCTTTTTATCAAAACCAACTAATCCACCATGTAAGCTATCCGTTCCTGCATTTTGTGCCAGTTGATAGGTTTCTCCATCTATAGAAAATTTACCGTTTTTAATACGGTTGGCATATCTACCAACTACTGCGCCTATTAAGCCATTATTTTCAAGGTATTTTTCATCCAAATATTGTTCAATAGTTTCAAAACCTAAAACAATATCCTGCTTTTCGCCTCGCGCATTTGTAACGATAAACTTGTTAATTATAGCGCCATAGTTAAATATTTTAACGTAAGTGCCTTTGTTATTGGTTAGTTCGATTGCGATAACTTCTTCGCCATCAATAAATTTTCCTGTGGGTATTTGCTGAACGCTCATAAATTGTAACTTAGGGCTTTTGTTTTCTAAACAAACATACTATTATTAATGATTTTATAAATATTTTTAACCAGATGAACATTGAATTAGCTGAAAAATTTGCTGAACATTACCATAAAAATGCGGATGCCTTATACTTTACACCCGGTCGGGTTAATTTAATTGGAGAACATATTGATTATAATGGTGGCCTTGTAATGCCTTGCGCAATAACGCTAGGTACGTGGCTAGCCTTAGCACCAAATAATGAAGGTAAGTTTCGGTTTAAAAGTTTAAACTTTGAGACAACCATTGAAATTAACAGCAACGAAATTCAACAAAAGAATGGAAGTTCATGGTTCAACTACCCTATTGGTATTATAAATGAACTAATAAAAGATGGAAAAAATATTCCTGGAGTAGATTTATTATACTTTGGAAATATCCCGATTGGTTCTGGTCTTTCTTCATCTGCATCTATTGAAATTGCAACTGCTTTTGCGTTAAACGAATATTTCAGCTTAAGTTACGATAAACTTGATCTTGTTAAAATGGCCAAAAGAGTCGAAAATGAATTTATTGGCGTTAACTCAGGAATAATGGATCAGTTTGCAGTGGCTTATGGCGAAAAAGATAAGGCAATTGTACTGGATTGTGATACGTTAAAATATAAAATGGTAGATATAAATCTCGGAAATTATGTTTTGGCTATCATCAATACAAATAAACCAAGAGAACTTGCCGATTCTAAATATAATGAACGTGTTGCCGAATGTCAAACTGCTTTAAAAGCTTTAAATGAAGAAATTACACTTCATAATCTTTGCGAATTAACAGCAGAAAAATTTGCCTTACACAGTCATTTAATTAAAGATGAAGTAGTTTTAAACCGTGCTACACATGTAGTTAAAGAAAATGATCGGGTTCATTTAGCAGCCAAAGTTTTAAATGCAGGTGATTTAGTTGAATTTGGACGATTGATGTATGCTTCACACCAATCTTTAAAAGAATTGTATGAAGTTAGCGGTCCTGAGCTTGATGCTGTTGTTGATTTTTGCAGAAATTATAATCATGTAATTGGTGCACGTATGACTGGTGCCGGCTTTGGAGGTTGTGCTATTGCACTACTAGAAAAAGGTTTTGAAGAAGATTTTGCCAAACACCTAACTGATTATTACGTAGATAAAATTGGTTATCCTGCGGCAATTTATATTAGTGAAATTGGAAATGGGCCAATTAGGCTTTAGTAGAGGAAATATTATTAAATGAAGAAATTAAAGTTAGACGAGCTGAATCGTCCGGATATTAGCGAATTTAAAGCACAAGAAAAACTGCCTGTTATAGCAGTTTTAGATAATGTAAGAAGTATGCACAACGTAGGTTCTATTTTCAGAACTGCTGATGGTTTTGCACTTGAAAAGGTTGTGCTTTGCGGAATTACTGCACAACCGCCACATCGCGAAATAGAGAAAACAGCTTTGGGCGCAACTCAATCTGTTGATTGGATTCATTACACTGATACCATACAGGCTGTTGATGCGCTGCGTGCTTTGGGTTATGAAATTGTAGCCATTGAACAAGCAGAAAACAGTACGATGCTTAATGCATTTAGCCCGAATCCTAATAAAAAATACGCCTTAATATTTGGTAATGAGGTTGATGGTGTTAGTGACGAAGTAATGACGAAAATAGACGAATGCATCGAAATACCTCAATTTGGAACTAAACATTCTTTCAATATTACCATTTCTGCTGGCATTGTTTTCTGGGATTTCTTTGCTAAATTAAGGCTGTAATTTATTAGGGCGATATGCAAAATGCACTTTTAAAAAAGCTTCATATTAAATCAGGTTATACTGTAGAAATTGCTGATGCGCCCGAAAGTGCACCAGCAATTTTTGGTGAAATCCCTACAGATGTGTATTTTAAATATAATAACGCAACAAAATTTAATGCTTTAATTTGCTTTTCTCGTAGCAAGAAAGATTTATATAATCAAATTGAAAAGTACATTAATCAAATAAAACCTGATATCATCGTTTGGATTTTTTATCCGAAGAAATCATCAAAAATTGATTCTGATTTAGATTTAATGAACAGCTGGCAAGATTTAAATATGCAAGGCTTAACTCCTTGCGCATCTGCATCAGTTGATAATACCTGGACTGCTTTAAGATTAAAGCTTATTTCAGAAGTAAAAACATCCGGCGTTGGTAATGCTGAAATAAAAAAGAATGAATTTTCTGAATTTATAGATGTAGATAAAAAAAATGTTAAGCTTCCCAATGATTTTGAAGCTAAACTGAGGAATCATCCAACCGCATTTCAGTTTTACAATACCCTCTCTTATTCTAATAAAAAGGAATATGTACTGTGGATTTTAACAGCTAAGCAAGAAAAAACCAGAACTAACAGGTTAGAAAAAGCCCTTGAAATGCTTTTAACTAGCAAAAAAAATCCAAATTCAAAGGATTAGAATATTATCATAAAGTTAATTCTGTATAGAATACTATACAGAATTTAACGCTCATTTCTCTTTTATATAACAAAACAATTACGAATTTTATTTAATATAAGCTATTGATTTAGTGTGTATTGATTTGTTATTTCAATCTTTGGCAGGGTTTTTTCTTAAAGTCAAGCAACAACAGTAGTAAAATCTATTGATTAACATAAAAAGAAAAATATGAACTCCAAGATTACAAAATCAACAATGTTGGTTGCCTTATTAGGCTTATCGTCCCAAGTATTTGCTCAAGAAACACCGACTACTAGTCGTTTCTCTACACAAGATTTCAGAACATGGTCTGTAGGTGTTCATGGTGGTTTATTAACGCCTAGAACAATTTTTGGTAACTCTAACCATTTATTTCAAACTCCAAGCGAGCACATTGGTTACGGTGGTTACATCAAAAAACAAATTTTACCTTCATTAGGTATCCAAGCAGATTTCTTAGCTGGTAAAGTTGAAGAATTAAGATTAGCTAATGGTGCTGGTGGTTACGTTGCTAACACTGGGTACAAAACTAACATCCAATGGTCGGGTGCGTTAACAGCAGTTTATAATGTTGCAAACATTAACATTAATAACGAAAATGCAGTTATAATCCCTTATTTAAAAGCTGGTGCTGGTTATATGTCATCTGGTGCTACTACTTCACCTTCAACAGCTGATGCTGGTTATTACAGAGAAGGATGGTTTATACCTGTAGGTGCGGGTTTTAAATTAGGTGTTGCTAAAGGTATTAACTTAGATTTCGGTTACGATGTAAACTTTGTTAAATCTGCTAAATTTGATGGATTTAACACTGGTACTAACGACAGATTTGCTTATGCACACGCTGGTTTAGAGTTTGCTTTAGGAAGTAAAGATAAGCCACAATTACAAAATTATAGCTCTTTAGCTAATTTACGTAAACAAAGTGCAGAAGAAAGTGCTGATTTAAGAAGAGCATTATCTACTGCAGAACAAAATGCAGCTAGAGATCGTGAGCAATATGCTAAAGATTTAGGTGATGATGATAATGATGGTGTTGCAAACAAATTTGACAAATGCCCAGGAACTCCAGCTGGTACTGTAGTTGATGGTTCAGGTTGTCCTTTAACAACTCCAAAACCACAAATCATTAAAGAAACTAAAGTTGTTGTAACTGAAGCAGATCGTAAAGTTGTTACTGACGCGATTAAAGATTTAGAATTTGATTTAGGTAAAGCGACTATTCGTCCAAAATCATACACTACATTAAACCGTGTTGCAGCTTTATTAGTTGAGAAAAACTTTAGCTTAAAATTAGCTGGTCATACAGATAATACAGGTTCTAAAGAGTTAAACTTACGTTTATCTAAAGATAGAGCTGAATCAGTAAAAGCTTACTTAGTATCTCAAGGCGCTAACGCTTCAAGAATCGAAGCTACTGGTTACGGAATGGGTCAACCAATTGCAACTAACAAAACTGCAGCTGGTCGTCAACAAAACCGTCGTGTAGAGTTTACTTTATACTAGTCGTTAATTAACGATAAATGAAAAGGCCCGATTAAATCGGGCCTTTTTTCATGCTTATAATTTTTAGATAAAAAATCAAATAAGTATTTAAACCAAAAGATTAAGATAAACCCTTTTTGTTTTTATAAGTCATTTTAGCTTTAGTACCCGCACTATAATTGTAATTTTTTACATTGCTGGCTTTCTTTTCATGAAAAGCTGCACCACGTTCAGAAGAGTCATCTTCATCATCTACTGCCTTTTTCTTTTTCGTTTTTGAAGCAGTTGCATCAACAACCTTTAAGTCTTCAGGCAAATCCATAACTTGCATTAGCTCTCCTACTGCTTGTTCAATTTTTCTAACTTCAATTAATTCAATATCTGTAGAAAAAGTAATGGCAACAACTTCTTCATCGCTATGCTTTACAATTCTTTTAATTAGAGTTTCCTTTTGCTCAGGTAATTCTAAATGGATGATAAATGGAATACCCGAAATATCAAGATCCTGCAATCCTTCATTCGCTACAATTAAAATTCGTGCTTCAGCAATATTTTTAAAATCCTGAATATCATCAAAGCCTGCATCGTCAAAAAATAATGATCTATAAATACTAATTTCACCCTCATTAACGTGGTTAAAGTTTTTATAAACCGTTTGGGCCGTTAATTTAGTATTTACAAAAACTACCACCTTATCAAAAACTTCAACATCGCTCATTAAAAGTGTAAGCAAATTAAGTTTAGTTCTAAAATTTGGAACTTGATACAACAATTGTTGGTGCACTTCAGCTTCTTTTTCTGCCAATTCCTGAACTTCTATAATAGCAGGAAATTTCATAAAAGGATTAAGCATGTGGTTTAATTTATCATGCAATACCTCCGTAAAAATTACGTGTTGAGATTTTTGAGCACTATTTGCCAATTCCACAACTGGTAATTGTAATCCTTTTTTAACGATCAATTCAGCATTATCTACAATAAATAACTGAATTTTATTAGTGTTAAGTGCCAGCTTCAAATATAAGGCACGAGCCCGATCAGGCACGGCAACAATAATATCCACACCATCGGTAAGTTCGTTCATTTGGGCATCAATGCTTCCTGAACTATCTATGCCAACAATGCGAAATGTTTTATTTCTGTTTAGTAAATTAAACTGTGCTATAACCTCAGCAACATGCTCTGCATCAGGCACTAAAATCAAAGCTCTAGGTGCTTCTTCAAATGCATATTTAAGCTTCATTAGTGTAGCCAAAACATAAGTAGTGGTTTTTCCAATGCCCTCTGGTCCTACAGCTATTACATCCTGCCCACCTAAAATTCTCGACATCGTTTTTAACTGAACCTCTTTTGGGGTTAGAAATCCGGCATCTGTCATTGCCGCAACAAGTGGCTTACTGAGTTTTAATTTATCTAAAGACACAATTTTTTTGATTAATGAATAAGAGTGCAAATATCCTGAAAATAATTAGCTTTTAAGAACATGAATTTGCAAAGCTTTATTTGAGCGATTTAAATGGCTAAAAAATATTTCAAAATAAACACTACTATTTCTATAGATATTGTATACTAATTTATATATTTGCCTAACATTATTGGTTAACGTTATTTATGCTTTAAAATTAAAGGATTACTATTATGTCTATTTACTTTCAATATCCCGCAATAGATGAATATCCAAATTTCATTTATCCACTAACAAGTGATGAAAAAAAGGAATTAATTTCTGATGATAAAGATAATTTAAACAAAGAGCAAATTGCCGAATTAAAGGATTATTTAACGCTTAAACAATTATAACAATATTGGCCAGTTGACTGAAAGGAAGGTTGGGGTTTCATAAACTCATACATGGTGGTTCGAATCCATCACTAGGCCGCAAAGTATACGCTCATATACTTTACAAGCTTGAAATAAGCTTGAATGATTTGGTTATCATATATTTGTTTTGTTGTTAGCTAAGGCTATCCGCGAGGGATAGCCTTATTTTTTTTGAAATAATTTAACAATCAAAACAATTTTTAAAATACTTGGTTATATAGTTAATTCACATTATACTAATCTTTTACAGATTAATTTGTTTGGTTTAAAGGGATTTATGGATATAAATCCCTTTTCTTGTTTTTTGTTACCTTCATTTCAGCTATCCAAACGCTATATTCGTTTAAAATATCACATATTAGATGAACAGAAAACATTTCCTTTCTTCATTTATAGCTTCAGCTACATTATTACCGGCATTTAAAAGCTTGGCTAATCCCATTGAACCTGAAAATAATTCCTCTTTCAAAATACCCCCTTATTTAAAACCAGGCAGTACAATAGGAATTACAAGCCCCGCTGGCTACATTACAATGGAGCAAATTCAACCTTCCGTTTTGCAAATGCAAAGTTGGGGTTTTGATATTAAGATTGGAAATACAATTGGCAAACGCGATTTTACTTACGGTGGTACTGATGAAGAAAGACTTTCGGATTTTCAGAATATGCTTGATGATCCAAAAATTGAAACCATTATGTGTGCTCGAGGTGGATACGGTTTTGTGAGGATTATTGATAAGCTTGATTTTTCTAAGTTTAAGAAAAATCCAAAATGGATTATAGGTTTTAGCGATATAACGGTTTTACATTGTCATTTAGCCAAGCAGTTTAATATCGCATCTATCCATTCAAAAATGTGCAATAGCTTTCCTGATGACTGGAACAAGGCTGAGCCGATTCAAATAGATACTATTTTGTCTATTAAGAAAGCATTAATTGGTGAAGAAATGACCTACTCCGCTCCTGCTCACATAAATAATAAATTTGGTAATGCTGAGGGCATTTTAGTTGGAGGCAACCTGAGTATTATTGAAACACTTTGCGGAAGTGAATCTGATTTGAACACCGATCACAAAATTCTTTTTGTAGAAGATACTGGCGAATATTTATACAGCTTGGATAGAATGTTTTGGAATTTGAAACGAAGCGGAAAACTAAATAAGCTAAAAGGATTGATTGTTGGAGGTTTTAAGGTTAAGCCCGATGATGCTGGTGAAGAATTTGGAAAAACCATTTATGAAATCGTGATGGAAAAAATTAAGGAATATAACTATCCTGTTGCATTCGATTTTCCTGTAGGCCATCAAAGAAATAACTTTGCATTAAAGTGTGGCGTACAACATCAATTACAAGTAAATGAAAGCGGAACTGTATTAAAAACAATATAAATTATCAATTTTTCTCAATAAAAGGCAAACCTTCGGAATCCACTTATCTCAAAATAAGATTCTTTGATCTCAACAATTTCAGGTTTGGTCTCAATTTCCAAAATATCACTTTACGCGGATATATTTTTGTGTACAATATTACGATTACGTACAAAAAATATTCGCCATGCGCCCATACATTCAATATATAGTTATAATTCTATTTCTGCTTGCAGGATATAGCGGCAATGCACAAGAGCAATCTAAAGTTTGGGATTTAAAAACCTGCATTGAATATGCTAAGGATAAAAACATTAACATTAATAATTTGGTGTTAAGTTCTAAAACTGCTGAGCAAGATTTAATCGCTTCTAAAAGTGCCACACTTCCTAATTTATCCGCCAGTGTATCACAAGCAATCACAAATTATAAATCGGGGTTGGAAACTACCAGCGGTTATGGTGTAAACTCTGCATTAACACTTTATAATGGTGGTTATTTAAAAAACGACATTAAGGCTAAAGATTTGAGCTTACAAACAGCTAATCTTTCTGTTGATGCAGCTAAAAACGATATTACCATTTCTATTACGCAAGCTTATTTAAATATTCTTTTGGCTAAAGAAAATATCACTTACCTGCAGGATTTACTTACTACAAGCAAAGCACAGGTAGACCAGGCGCAACAACAAATGAAATTTGGCACGATAGCAAAAAAGGATTTGCTTCAGTTGGAGGCTAGTTATGCAAATGATAAATATACGCTGGTAACTGCACAAAATACTTTGCAGCAAAATATTTTAACCTTAAAACAAATTTTGCAACTACCAACTTCGTCGCCTTTTGATGTGGTAACACAAGATACTACAAAGAATACTCAGGCATTGGATAATCTGGCTTCAGCACAAGATAAAGCCTTGCGCACGCGTCCGGAAATTAAAAGTGCAGAATTAAATATTCAACTGCAAACCACAGAGTTGTTAAAGGCAAAAGCCACAATAAGACCAACTTTAAGTTTGTCTGGATCTTTATATAGTGGCTACAACAATAATTCAATAGGCAATTATTCTTACCAACTTAATAACGCATTTAATCAATCCTTGGGTTTAACTCTTTCTATTCCAATTTTTGATAGAAAAGTAACAAAAACTAATGTTGCAAAAGCGAATATAGGGATAGAACAAGCCAGATTATCTTTACTAGATACCAAAACAACATTAACTCAAAATGTTGAGAGAGCCTACATTAATGTGCAAAATGCTAATAGCCAATACGAAGCAGCAGAAGAACAATTTAAATATACGGATGAAGCTTTACGGATTTCCAATGCACAATTAAAGCAAGGCGTTAGCAATACCGTGGAATATTTACAACAAAAAAATCTTTATATACAAGCGTTGCAATCTTTTGTGCAAGCAAAATATACTGCAAACTTATATACCAAAATATACAATTTTTATACAGGTATTCCAATAACTAATTAAATCATCATAAAAGATTAAGGCATCATATTAACATTAAGAAAATGAAGAAGAATAAAATTATATGGATCATAATAGGTATTGCCATTATTGCCTTTGGAGTTTGGTATTTCGCCTTACGTAAAACCGAGCAAGTTGTAGTTTTAACAACGGAGAAACCTAAAATGGGTTATATTTCTGAAAACGTAACTGCAACGGGCAAAGTACAGCCAGTAGATACCGTTGCCGTAGGTACTCAGGTTTCAGGCACTATAAAAACTCTTTATGCCGATTTTAATTCAAAAGTTAAAAAGGGCCAATTGCTGGCAGAGCTGGATAAAACCTTATTCGAAGCCACTGTTAATCAATACCAGGCAAATTTAGCAAGTGCGCAAAGTCAGCTTGTTTATCAGCAAGGAAATTTTAGTCGCCAAAGTGGATTATACAATGTTGGGGCCATAAGCAAAGCCGATTATGATAATGCTTTATACACTTACAATGCCGCAAAAGCATCTGTAAATAGCATCAAGGCACAGTTGCAATCTGCACAAAAAAACCTATCGTTGGCAAGCATCTATTCTCCTATTGATGGTACAGTTTTATCTCGTAGCGTAAGTGAAGGTACAACCGTGGCTGCAAGTTTTAGCACCCCTACCATTTTTAGTATTGCAAAAGATTTAACTAAGATGCAAGTAGAGGCTTCTGTAGATGAGGCTGATGTAGGTGACATTTCAAAAGATGAACGTGCTACATTTACGGTTGATGCTTATTTGAATGATACTTTTAATGGAACAATTCAGGAAATAAGGCTTAATCCTACCATTTCTTCTAATGTGGTAACTTATAAAACCATTATTAAAACCGCAAATGATGATAACAAGCTAAAACCTGGAATGACAGCTAACATAACCATTTTTACTAAAGAGGTAAATAATGCAATGTTGATTCCTGCAAAAGCAATTAAATACATGCCAGATTCTACACTTGGTCCAAAATATCAGCTTAGTTGGATTAATCCAGATAAAAAACCAGTAGCAGAAAATGAAGCCTATGTTTGGGTTAAAGCTGCAGAAAATAAATTAGTACAGAAAAAGATAAAAACTGGCATAAATAATAATACCCAGGTAGAAGTTTTGGAAGGTTTGGCTGCTACAGATGAAGTAATTACAGCAGCGCAAGCAATGGGTAAAGCCGAAGCTAAAAGTCAAGGACAATCAAGTCCATTTATGCCAAAACGTCCAGGTGGAAATAATAGGAAAAGATAATGGGACAAAAGATATTAGATATTCAGGATTTAAAACGAGAGTTTGTAATGGGAAACCAAACTGTTCGTGCTTTAAAGGGAATAAGCTTCGATATAAAAGCCGGAGAGTTTGTAACCATTATGGGTAGCAGCGGTTCTGGAAAAACAACTTTGCTTAATATTTTAGGCTGTTTAGATAAACCAACCGATGGCACTTATTTGCTGGATGGTGTAGATGTTAAAAGCTTAGATAGAGATAGTTTAGCAGGTTTAAGAAATACAAAAATTGGTTTTGTGTTTCAGGCTTATAATTTATTGCCTAGAACATCTGCATTAGAAAATGTAGAACTTCCTCTTTTCTATAATAAAAAAATATCAGCTGATGAACGTAAAGAAAAAGCCATTAAAGCATTAGAATCGGTAAAATTAGCCGAACGCTTTGATCATACACCAAGCCAGCTTTCTGGTGGGCAGCAACAACGTGTGGCTATTGCAAGAGCACTTGTAAACCAACCTGTTATGATTTTAGCCGATGAAGCTACCGGAAATTTGGATACAAGAACTTCCTACGAGATCATGGCTTTAATGCAAGAACTTAATGCCGAAGGGAAAACAATAGTTTTTGTAACACACGAGCCGGATATTGCCGCTTTTAGTACCCGAACTATTATGCTTCGTGATGGAAAAATTCAAAAAGATAGTATAAATCAAAATCAGCGTTCTGCGAAAGAAGCACTTGCCGGTTTACCAGAATCAGATGATTATTAAATAAAAAAAGATGAGCATTTTAAATTTATTGAGAATTGCTTTCATGGCATTGAAGAGGAATAAGCTTAGGGCTTTTTTAACCATGCTAGGCATAATTATTGGCGTTGCAGCTGTAATTGCCATGATGGCGATTGGACAAGGCTCTAAGCAAAGTATCCAGTCTTCATTATCAGGAATGGGCTCCAATATGATAACCGTTATGCCGCAAAGTAACGAACCCGGTGGCGTACGCTTACAAGGAAGTAGTATTCAAACCCTTAAACTTGAAGATATTCAGGCGATTGAAAGGCTAAACTCAAAAAATATAAATGGCTTATCTCCAGTGGTATCTACAAGCGGACAAGCCATTAAGGGAGCTTACAATTGGCCAACTACAATCACGGGTGTAAGTCCTGATTATTTGAATATCCGCCAGTTAAAGCTTAAAGATGGAATACTATTTTCAGAAACTGATGTGAAAAGATTTGCAAAAGTTTGCTTATTGGGGCAAACTGTTATTACCAATTTATTTCCTGACGGAAGCAATCCAATTGGTCAGATTATTAGATTTAAAAACATTCCATTTCAGGTAATTGGCATTTTAGAGCCCAAAGGACAAAGTAATTTCGGTCAAGATCAGGATGATATTATTATTGCGCCTTATACAACCGTTCAAAAAAGAATTACAGCTACAAATTATTTGCAAAGTATTTATGCTTCGGCAACTAGCGAAGCTTCAAGTGATGCTGCAACAACAGAAATTACAAATTCAATTCGCGATAGCCACAAATTATTAGGTTCACAAGAAAATGATTTTCAGGTACGTACCCAAGCAGAGCTTATTACAACCATTACATCAACAAGTAGCATGTTAACGGTTTTGCTAACGGCTATTGCAGGTATTTCTCTTTTAATTGGGGGCATCGGCATTATGAATATTATGTATGTTTCGGTTACCGAACGTACACGAGAAATAGGTCTGCGAATGTCTATTGGCGCAAGAGGGCAAGATATATTGATGCAGTTTTTAATTGAAGCTATCTTAATAAGTATTACGGGCGGTATTATTGGTGTATTATTAGGTGTGAGTTCTGCTTTTATGATTTCTTACTTTTTAAACTGGCCGATTTTAATTTCAGAATCTTCTATCGTGATTTCTTTTATCGTTTGTGCGGTTACTGGTGTGTTTTTCGGTTATTATCCAGCGCAAAAAGCATCAAATTTGGATCCGATTGATGCACTAAGATATGAGTAGATTTATTGGCGCTGTGGTATTGTTTTGAGAGTCCAATAGCCATAGTGCCATCTGCTCTTTTTAGAAATAAAAATTTCTCGAGCATCATAAATTATCAAAAATAGTAAAAGTATAATTTATTGATAACTTAGCTATGAAAAGATCGACGCAAAAGATAATGACTATCAATTTTTCAAAAAAATGGATTAAAATAACCATGCACATTTTGGTATGGGCTGTTTTAATTGCTTTGCCTTATATAATAAACGTCAACCGGAGCCGCCCACCACGCCCCTTATCTCCTGATGAGGAAGCTCAATTTTTAAGGTTAAACTTCACTAGTTATTTCTATTGGATTGCAATATTCTATTTAAATAGCCAAGTTCTTGTTCAAAAGTTCCTATACCCAAAAAAGTATTTACTTTATGCTGTATTCTTTCTGTTGAGTTTACTTGGAGTAATGGTTGTTCATGCAGTTTTATTTCAACTTTATCTTCCAAACTTTAATTTTAATTTAATCAGAACCATTTGGTTTAATTTACCAACTTTTCTACTTACAATGGCAGCCAGTACGGTTTTCAGAATGATTACTGATCGAATTAAAGAAGAAAAAAGAGCTTTACAACGTGAACAGGAAAACATGAAAACAGAACTTTCTTTTCTCCGTTCGCAAATTAGCCCGCATTTTATTTTTAATGTTTTGAATAACATCGTTGCTCTAGTTCGTCTAAAAAGCGATGAGTTGGAGCCCACAGTAATGAAATTATCGGGCTTAATGCAATATATGCTATATGAAACTGATGAAGAAAAAGTTTCCTTAAAAACAGAATCAGAATATTTAAATGGTTATATAGATTTACAAAAGCAACGTTTCGGTAAAAAAGCAGAAATTGAAACCAATATTAATCTGGAAAATGAATATGATGAAATTGAGCCTATGCTTTTAATTCCATTTGTAGAAAATGCTTTTAAACACGGGGTTGGCTTAATTGAAAATCCTAAAATAGTAATCAATCTTACGGCAGAAAATGGAACTTTAACCTTTAGCGTTAAAAATAAGTTTAATCCAAATGAGACAAACGAAGCAAAGGATAATTCATCAGGTATTGGATTGGCTAATGTAAAACGCCGATTAAATTTGCTTTATCAGAAAGAGCATTTGCTCAAAATTGATAAGAAAGATGATTGGTTTATAGTAAATTTATCACTAAAACTAAATATATGATTAACTGCCTGGCCATTGATGATGAACCCCTGGCTTTAAACCTTTTGGCTGATAATATTAGCAAAATACCATTTCTTAATTTGGTAGCCAGCTGCGATGATGCCTTTTCTGCTAATAAAATAATGCAGGAACAACCCATTGATTTAATTTTTATTGATATTCAAATGCCTGGCATAACTGGGTTGCAATTTATCCAAAGTCTGGTAAAAAAACCGATGATAATTTTGGTTACTGCATACAAACAATATGCATTAGATGGCTTTGCAATGGATGTTTTGGATTATTTAATGAAACCTGTTTCCATGGATCGCTTTATGAAAGCATGCAATAAGGCTAAAGATTTATATGAATTAAAGCAACCTACAGAGCATTTAGCCTCTGCGAAACAAGAATACATGTTTGTAAATGTTGGTTATAGCCTAATGAAAATTATCTTTAATGATATTACTTATATTGAAGGCTTAAAAGATTATGTTCAAATACACCTTTCCAATACTCCAAAAGCAGCAATTGTACGGGTAAGCATGAAGAATATGGAAGAACAACTTCCCAATTATTTCGAAAGAATCCATAAATCTTATATTATAAATATAAAACAGGTTACCTCCATTAGAAAAAATTCAGTTTTTATTCAGGATCGAGAATTATCCGTTAGTGATAGTTATAAATTTGTAATCGAAAAATTGCTTAAATAATCTCTTTTAGACCGTATCTTGTAGTCTGTTTTCCGAACGTATTATGCAATGAATTATATTTTAGCTGGCCTTATTCTCCTATCCTTCTTTTTTATATTCTCAATTATCGATCAAAAAAGAAGAAAGAGAAATATATTAGAAGATTTAAAAAGTAGCTGGGCCAAAGAAAGGGAAGAATCTATCAATTTTGATAAAGCCAGTTGGTATTCCATTTACTATCAGGAAGAAAAAAGTTTTCATACACTTTCTGATCAAACTATGGCTGATATAGATTTTGATCAGTTATTTGCTAAAATAGATCGAACAAATAGTAAAGTTGGGCAGCAATATTTATACAATAAACTTAAAAATCCAACGAATAATATCAATCAACTTCATGAATTAAATGAACAATCAAAGTTTTTTAGAGAAAATACTACTTTAAGGGAAAAGATCCAAGGTGAACTTATTAAATTAAATAGTAGCGAGGGTTATTCTATCGTGTTACTGTTTAATAATAAGTTAGTTGAAAAACCGACTTGGTTTAAATGGCTTGCGGTTGATTTATTTTTAATGGTCGCCTTAATTATTCTTTCCTTTAAATTCTCAATTTGCGCTTTATTCTTTCTTCTTTTAGTTACATTTAACGCCACTTTTTTAAATTACTGGAATAAAAAACATCTTCTGGTTTTTACAAAATCGTTGTCGCAGTTAAATATTCTTATCGATGTTTCTAAAAGAATTTCTAAAGAAAATATTCCTTTTGATGCTACAAAAATCAAAGAATCAATTCCTTTATTCAAGAAATTTCAGAAGAAGATTAGAATTTTATATCAGGATTTTAGCCAAAGTAATCAGGGCGATATAAGCCAAATTCCCCTCTATTTGTTTGAATTGATTAAGGCAGTTTTCTTGGTTGAACTTTTTACATTCTTTAAACTCATGAGTTTGCTTGAAAACAATCAGGAAAACATATTAAATTTATTTCAATACGTTGGAAGTGTAGATGTAGCTATTTCTGTGGCTTCACTTAGAGAGAATACTTCACTTATATGTGTGCCAGAATTTATTTCACCAGACAAAAAGATCGATATAAAAGAAATCAAACACCCATTAATTAAAGATTGCATTTCAAATGATGTTTATCTCGATCATAAAAGCATGCTGATAACAGGCTCTAACATGTCTGGGAAATCTACCTTTTTAAGAACACTGGCAATTAACTCTTTGTTAGCTCAAACAATTTTTACGTGTTATGCTACGGCTTACAAAGCTCCAATTATAAAATTACACACTTCAATAAGAATTGATGATAATCTTTTTGATGGTAAAAGTTACTTTTTAGAAGAGGTTGAGGTAATGCATACTATTGTAAATGAAGTAAATAAAGGCTATCAAAATCTATTTATATTAGATGAAGTTTTTAAGGGAACTAATACAACAGAGAGAATTGCAGCTGCCAAAGCCATTCTTTCTTATCTCAACAATAATTTAAATCTGGTTTTTGTTGCCACCCATGATATTGAGTTGGTAACAATGCTCGAACCAGAATACGACTTATATCATTTTACAGAAACGATAGAAGATAACGAACTTATTTTTGATCATAAGCTAAAATCTGGCCCTTTAAAAACTAAAAACGCAATCAAAATATTAGAAATATCTGGCTATCCAAAAGAGATTATTATCGAAGCATTACAGATTAGCAAAAGCCTAAGTAATTAATTAAACAGTTTTCACTTCGTCTTCACTATAATCTTTAATATCTGTAATATAGCCGTTTATCAATAAGAAATCAAATAAAGGTTTAGCTTCAGCAGTGATTGGCATATTTGCAGTAGTAATAACCTGATTGGTTTTTTTATCTAAAAATGGATAAGCAAAAAGCCTTACATTTTTACTAAACATATCATTAACATAGCTTAAAAGCTGACCAGAATAATTCTCGCCAAAATTGGTGGAGTTAAATACAAATTTTAAGTTGTTGATATTCGTTGCCAAACCTACACTTTTTGGTTTACAACGATCCAAGTACTTTGCAAGGCGATTATGTCTTGTAAAATTAGATACAATCACAATATTTCCTGTATCACACATATCCTGTGTTCTTTTTGCAACTGCCTCTAAATCTACATCATCCGGTGTTTCCTGGCCATCCGTTAAAACATTGGTAAGCAATACTTCAATCATTACAGCTAAGTTCCCTTCGGCAACGTTATTAGTACGTTTAAACTGCTCTGTAGCTTTATTGAATAAATTAAAGTTTGGATTAGATTTCTGACCATATTTGGTTCTCAAAATCATGATATCCTTTTTGTATAATAAATCTTTAGCTTGACGTGGATGTGCGTCTGCATCGAAAATTGCTGCTGCAGAAAAATCCTTCATAATCATATAAAGATTAAGTAGAATATTATTTACATCAGGAAATGCTGGTCCTTTAACAGAAATCAAATCTATTTCTACTGAACCGATCGTTAAGTTATCGGCCAGAGATTCGACCATTAATTTTGGATCCTGATAATTATAGAAAGCTGCGTAAAGTAAATTAACACCAATAATTCCTAAAACACGTTGTTGCATGTTTACATCGGTATCCAATAAGCGTACATGAAAAAAGATTTCATTTGGCAAGCCACCAGGCTCATTTTGAAATCGAATTCCCACCCAACCGTGTGGCTCATTGGTACGTTTATAATTTAGGGTAGTTACGGTATCTGCAAATGCGAAGAAAGTACGGCTTTCATATTTTTCACCTGATAAGCGTTCATTAAGCAGACCAAATTCATGATCCAGCATTTGTAAAAGTCGGTTCTGACTTACATAACGACCAGAAGCTTCAGCTCCGTAAATGGCGTCGCTAAAAGTCATATCATAGGCTGACATTGTTTTTGCCACCGTTCCGGATGCGGCTCCTGCATTAAAAAAATTTCTTGAAACTTCTTGTCCTGCGCCAATTTCTGCAAAAGTGCCATAAATAGCTGGGTCAAGGTTTATTTTTAATGCTTTGCGTTTAGTATCCAGAATTTCTCTTTCCATGGCGCAAAAGTACAAAAAAATGACGTTAGGATAAATCCAGATGCAATATAAAATCAATCTAAATACAACGGCAAATAAATCAAATTAAAAAAATAAGGATAACAACCATCCGGTGTTATCCTTATAAACCTAAACTTAAACTATTATGAAAAACTATTATGCTACTACAATTTCTTTGTGTTGTAATTTAGCCTCATCTTTTTTACCAATGTTGATATTTAAAATTCCGTCTTTATATTCAGCGGTAATTTTATCGCCATCAGCACTATCTGGTAAATTAAATGATCTTGCAAATGAACTGTAATCAAACTCTTTACGGGTAAAATCTTTAGCAATTTGGGTATCGTCTTTTTTCACTTCTGCCCAAACAGATAATGTATCTTTCTTTAAATTAATCTGAAAATCTTCTTTCTTTAAACCCGGTGCAGCCAACTCAATTACGTAAGCAGTTTCATTTTCGCTGATGTTCACATTTGGTGATTTATCAACCATTTTATTTTTTGTCATTGCATCGCTAAACAATGAATCAAAAACATTGTTAAAGTAAGGAGCTGTGTTGCGGGTTTTGTTGTTGAAATTTACTAGTGTCATATCTCTGATTTTTTATTTTTAAACTTATATATCATCCTATTCAACTTATATACCAATCCTAAATTTTATGATTTTTAAGACATTTTGGCAAAATAAAAATAAATCAAAAGACAAATTGTCAGAAATAAAGAGTTTTTCTGACTTTTATAACTATAAAACAAATATTTCATTGCGTTTTATAGATTTTGATATGATGGGCCACGTAAACAATTCTGTTTACTTTACCTATCTGGAAATTGCCAGAACTAAATATTGGGAAGAAATTATTAAATGGGATTGGAAGAAAACAGGAATTGTTATCGCCCATGCAGAACTTGACTATATTTTACCAATTTTAATGGGCGATAAAATAGCAGTTCATGTTAAAACATCCAGAATTGGTAATAGTAGTTTTGATTTGGATTACCAGATTGTAAAAGTAAGAGGTAATGAAGAAGTAATTTGCAGCAAGGGCAAAACTGTGTGTATAGCTGTAGATTATGCATCAGGAAAGCCAACTTCTATACCTGATGCAGAAAAGCAGAAAATGTTAAATTTTGAACAGTTAAATCAATAAGATTTAAGCCAATTTTTAACGGCCGCTAAAAATTCTTGTTGTTGATCCACAAAAAGGTAATGTGAACAATTATCTAAATGTACAAAATTGCTTTTCCCGGTAATGCGTTTCATGTCTTCAATCTGTTTGTCAGAAAAAATTCCATCCTGCTTACCATAAATTGCATAAAGATGGATTTTCTTATTTTTTATTTTCTCAAGAATGGGCTTGGTATCTATATTTTTAAGCGGCTCATTTTTATAAAAACTTATAGGCGCATTTTGATTTCTAATATTGGTTTTATAAAAAATACTAGTTTCGTAGCGCTTATTTAAGTTATTGGCTTCATCGCTTGGGTGCTGAACTTTAAAGTAACCATTTTTTCCAGCCAAGTCAAAGCAGCCTTTTCTATATTCGGCAGAATTTTTATCTAAAGCTGTAACATAAGCTACTCTTTTTAGCATTGTGGTATCTTTTTCTAAGATATATGTTTTTTTAACCGATGCTAGAATATGGTTATATGTTTCCTGCTGAGAGAATAAAGCACCAGCAAGGATTAATGTATTCACTTTTTCTGGATATTTAACAGAAAACAGCGTACCTACCAACCCGCCGAAGCTGTGTGCAATAATATTAGCAGATTTTAGGTGATACTTTTCGTAAATAACATTTAAATCATTAAAAGCTTCTTGATAAGTAAATTTTGCATCAGGATCAGCAGATCGACCTTCACCTCTTCTATCGTAAACAATTACATAAAAGCCTTTATCAGCCAAATTTTGCGCCGTGGTACCTTCAAAAAGTGTTGCGTTACCGCTTGGTCCACCATGAATAAATATAATAGCTTTATTATTTGGATTGCCATATGCATGGCTATAAATTGTTTGCGCTTTCGCAAGAAATACGCTTAAAATAGTATAAAGTAAAACTAGAGTGCGCTTCATTAATGCATTAAAAATCTTATTGATATAACTAATTTATTTTAAATCAGGAATCATCTTTCCTGGGTTTAAAATACCTTTTGGATCAAAAACCTGTTTAATTCCCCGCATTAGGTTTAAATGAATCTCAGAATATTTAATGGGCATATAATCTTTTTGAACCAATCCAATTCCATGCTCACCAGAAAGTGTACCTCCTAAATCTCTGGTTAACTCAAAAATTTCAGTAATACCAAATTTTAATTTACTCTTCCAATCTTCATCACTCATTCCGGCTTTAATAATGTTTACGTGTAGGTTCCCATCGCCAGCATGCCCATAACAAACACTTTCAAAACCATATTTTGCACCAATTTCTTTAATTCCATTAATCAGCTTTGGTAATGCAGCTCTAGGCACAACGGTATCTTCTTCTTTATAAACAGAATTAGATTTTACAGATTCAGCCATTGTTCTGCGCATTCTCCATAATTCTTCTTTTTGAGCTGCAGAATCAGCAAAAAGAACTTCAGTACATTTATGTTCTTCTAAAACCACGTTGGCCTTTTCGCAGTTTTTAAAAATATCATCTAAGTCATCACCATCAAATTCGATCATTAATAAAGCCTTAACGTCATCTTTGAGGTCAAATTTAATATCATCATATTTAATTACCCACTCCACTCCCTTTCGTTCCATAAATTCTAAAGCCGATGGCGTTACACCAGCTCTAAATATTGCAGAAACAGCTTCACAAGCTTCCTCATTGGTGCTAAAAGAGCCCATCATTAAAACAGAATTTTGTGGTTTAGGCAAAAGCTTGGTTACAATTTTAGTTACTACAGCCAATGTACCTTCAGAACCTATCATTAACTGGGTTAAATTATAACCCGAAGCATATTTTAAGGTATTTGCCCCTGTCCAAATTACATCACCATTTGGTAAAACTACTTCCAGATTTAAAATATATTCTCTAATAGTACCATATTTTACTACTCTTGGTCCACCAGAACCATGCGCTACATTACCGCCGATAAAGCAAGAACCCTTACTGCTTGGATCAACAGGGTACAAAAGTCCTTTTTCGGCAACTGCATTTATAAATTCTTCGGTAATTACCCCAGGCTCAACCGTTGCTTGTAAGTTTTCGGTATCTATATCAATAATTGCTTTAAATTTTTCCATTGATAAAGAAACCCCACCATAAATTGGTAAAGCAGCGCCACTTAACCCGGTTCCGCCCCCTCTTGGGGTTACAGGAATACCATAACCATTGCAAAGTTTAAGTAAAGCAGAAACCTCTTCGGTGGTTTTTGGTTTTACAACAACTTCGGGTTGATAACGCAAATCTTCTGTTTCATCATGACTGTAATTATCCAAACTTTCAGCATCTGTAAAAACTGAGTTTTCGCTTAAAATGCTTTTTATTTCTTCTAAAATTTGAGGATTTAATTTGGTAAAGTTCATGCTATATTTATGGTGTATAAGTTAGTTTTACAAAAGAATGGCCAATTTGTCCGGGCATTGGAGGATTTAATTTTTTGATGCTCACATTTACCACTTCAACAAAAGGATACAATTCTACAACTTTCGAAATCATATTGTGTAAAACTGTTTCTAAAAGTTTCTGTGTATTTTTCATTTCAGATAAAATAATTGCATTTAAATCTTCATAATTTACCGTTTGGTTCAACTCATCATCAAAGCCCAAAGGGGAAAATTCTGTTTCTAAATCTACAATAAAATGATTACCAGTTAATTGTTCTTCGGGATAAAAACCATGCAAAGCGAAACACTTTACATCTTTTAAGGCAACAGTTTGTTTTAAATTACTCATTATGTTCGTTCGTTGAGCAAAATTAAATTTTTATTCATGAATATAATGCCCCTTGCTGTAAATTGTTACCTTTGAAATGAACACAATCTCTTAACCAGATAATTTCATTTTATATGAGCAAATCAGCAAAAAAAGACCTTTACGAAGCTCCGGATTATTATTTACTAGATGAACTTTTAACAGATGAACACAAGCTAATTCGTTCTACAGCAAGAGAATGGGTTAAAAAAGAAGTAAGTCCAATAATTGAAGATTACGCTCAAAGAGCAGAGTTTCCGAAACATTTAATTAAAGGTTTAGCAGATATTGGCGCCTTTGGTCCTACTATTCCAATTGAATATGGTGGCGCAGGTTTAGATTATACAGCATACGGAATTTTAATGCAGGAAATTGAGCGTGGCGATTCTGGAATCCGTTCTACGGCATCCGTTCAAGGTTCTTTAGTAATGTATCCAATTTATGCATACGGCACAGAGGAACAGCGCAAAAAATATTTACCAAAATTAGCCAGTGGCGAAATGATGGGCTGTTTCGGTTTAACAGAACCAGATCATGGATCAAATCCAGGTGGTATGGTAACTAATATAAAAGATGCAGGTTCTCATTACGTTTTAAATGGTGCTAAAATGTGGATCAGCAATGCTCCATTTGCTGATATTGCCGTAGTTTGGGCTAAAGATGAAGCTGGTAAAATTAGAGGAATGGTTGTTGAACGTGGTATGGAGGGTTTTTCTACTCCAGAAACCCACAATAAATGGAGCTTGAGAGCTTCTGCTACTGGAGAGCTCGTTTTTGATCATGTTAAAGTTCCTAAAGAAAATGTTTTCCCTGAAATTAGTGGACTAAAAGGCCCATTGGGTTGTTTAAACCAAGCCCGTTATGGTATTGCATGGGGTGCTTTAGGTGCAGCTATGGATTGCTATGATACAGCACTTAGATATTCGAAAGAAAGGGTTCAATTTGGTAAACCTATTGGTGGTTTCCAACTGCAGCAGAAAAAACTAGCCGAAATGGTTACCGAAATTACTAAAGGACAGTTATTGGTTTGGCGCTTAGGGGTATTGAAAAGTGAGAATAGAGCTACCGCTGAACAAATTTCTATGGCTAAAAGAAATAGTGTAGAAATTGCATTGGATATTGCCAGAAATGCACGCCAAATATTGGGCGGGATGGGAATAACTGGCGAATATTCAATTATGCGACACATGATGAATTTGGAATCTGTAGTAACATATGAGGGTACACACGATATCCATTTATTAATTACTGGAATGGATGTTACAGGCCTAAATGCTTTTAAGTAAGTAGAAATGGATGAGGTGAATGGAAAAATATACTTTTGATTTAATATTTTATTCTGTTTTACCTCCTATCCTGTACCTTTACAGTTTTACATTTTACATGATTATGGATTACAAAAAATATATTTATTTACCAGCAACACCTGAAGAAGTTTATCTGGCATTAACAAAAGACATCAGTATAAAACTTTGGACTGGTGCAGAAGTAGAATTTGAAGAAAAACAAGACACAGAGTTTTCTTTATGGGATGGTGATATTGTTGGAAAGAATTTAGAATTTGAAACCAATAAAAAAATTGTTCAACAGTGGTATTTTGGTGAAGATAACGAGCCTTCTATTGTAACTATAAAACTCCATGAAGATAAACCCGGAACATCCTTGGAGTTCAGACAAACCAATATACCTGAAGAAGATTTTAAAGACTTTACCGAAGGTGTTGAAGATAATTATCTGGGTGGTTTGTTAGATTTTTTTGAAGAATAACAGTCGTAACCTAAACAAAAAAATGAAAATTAAAATTATCGCTCTCTCTTCAATTTTACTATCTGGTTTGCTTTTAAGTTCTTGCAGAACTTACCTTACACCGGCAATTTTGGGCAGCAATATGGTATACATGCCACGCCCAATGGCTTCAGATAGCATTAAAAAATCTTTAAACGTTTCTGGCTCTTATGCCGCTTCCATTTCTCCTGGTAAAATTATTGGTTTTCAAATGGGCATGCTAAATGTAAGTAGAAGTCATACTTTTAAATCCTTTAATCTTTCTTACGGACTTTTTGGTTATTTAGGCGAAGCCACATTTAACTCCAATTTAAGTGCAGAAAGCTACCCACAAGGTGCTGGTGTACTTTCATCATTTAATAAAACCATTAGTGGTATTGGATTAAGAACTACAGCGGGCTTTCATTTAACCTCAAGTAATGGTAAAACCGATTTTAGAATTATCAATTGGGAAAACTCCATAAGTACCGAAAGTGGTGCTTATGCAGATTTTAGGCAGCAAATATATAATAACAATGTTTATAGAAGAACTTATGCTTCCAATAAAAATACGTTATGGACAACCGGTTTTTCAACAGAAATTATCTCTGCACTTAGAGAGAATAATGAAGTTAAACTTGGTGTCAAGTTATTTATTGGTGCTACACCAGGGCTTTTAAAAAGTTTTAATTTTAATTCTGCCTACCCTAGTGAAAATGATATTACCAATTCAACATCTTGGGCTTTTAGCAGTTTTTTTTCTGTTAAAAAGTTTTCATTTACTTATGAAATCGCTAATAATGTTAACTTTTCAAATAGACTATCATTAGGTTATAGCTTTTAAAAAAAACTTAATGGAAGCTTACTTGTTGTGATTTTAACTAATATTTAAAATCATGAACAAGACACTAGGCGTTGTTTTAATATTTCTGGGGATTATAATGCTGGTTTGGACAGGTTTTTCTTACACCAGAAAAGAAAAAGTTGTTGATGCAGGTCCTATTCAAATATCCGCAGACAAGCAAAAAAATGTAAACTGGCCTCCTTACGTTGGAGGAATAATTTTAGTTGCCGGCGTTTTTATATTTGTCGCCTCTAAAAGGAAGTAAAAAAATATTATTTTAAATTTATGAAGAATCTGCATTACACTCATATGCAGATCCTTCACAAATAAAAGAATTCTATATCTCGCTGCTATAAACTGATCTTATAGCATCTCTTAGATTATATTTTGAAGCCATAACTTCACCATAAGCGCCAGCACTACGAATAGCAAAAATATCACCCCTAAAAGATTCGGGCTGCTCTACTTCTTTGCCGAAGCAATCTGTACTTTCGCAAATGGGACCGACAATATCGTATTTAATGATTTCAGCATTATGACTAACGTTTTTAGATTGAGTTAAATTCTCAATTTTATGATATGCCTGATATAAAGCTGGTCGCATCAACTCAGTCATACCGGCATCTAGTACAACGAAATTCTTTTTCTTACCATTTTTAATGTACAACGCCCTCGTAATAAGCGAAGCGGATTGACCAACTAAAGCTCTTCCTAACTCAAAATGAACCTCCTGACCAGGTTTAACTTCTAAAAATTCATTAAAGATTTTAAAGTAATTAGCAAAATCAGGAATTTGATTATCAGGCTCATAGTAATTAATCCCTAAGCCACCACCAACGTTTAACACTTTTAAGGTAAAGCCTTTATCTTCAAACCATTTTGCAAATTCATTTACACGAACGCAAAGGTTTTTATAAACGTCGAGATTTGTTATTTGTGATCCAATATGAAAATGTATACCAATAAATTTAAGGTTTGCTGATGCTTTTAAAGTATCAGCGCATTCCGGTAAATCCCATGAGTTGATTCCAAATTTATTTTCATCCAAACCCGTTGTAATATTATGGTGCGTATGTGCATCAACATTTGGATTAATGCGGATGGCTACCTGTGCGATTTTACCTTTTTTAGCTGCCAGTTCATTTAAAACTTCAAGCTCCTGAATAGATTCTACATTAAAGCAAAAAATATCAAGGTCTAAAGCTTCGTTAATTTCCTTATCAGATTTACCTACACCTGCAAAAACTATCTTTTGATGATCGAAACCAATTTCTACGGCTTTCCTAACCTCTCCAGCACTCACACAATCTGCACCGAAACCAATTTGTTTAATCTGCTCAAGTAAAACCTGGTTAAAATTTGCTTTTAGTGCATAGTGGATATGAAATTTATAGGCAGCAGCGGCATCGGCACAAGTACGCAATGTTTGCTGCAATAAATTTGTATCGTAGTAGTAAAAAGGTGTTTCTATATTGTTAAACTTTGATATATCTTTATCGGCGAACATGTTCAAATTCCTTATTATAATTTTAATTATTTTCTTTGCGCTAATTTATTGGGGTAACTACCTCGATTACAAGCATGCAAGAATTACCCGAAAACAATATGACGGTAAAATCAGATTTTTTATCCTCTTACTTTTTATTGTTTTATTTCTATTATTTCTCAGAAGATTATGATTTAATCTTTAAAACTAATTCACCTTCTTTTTAAAACAACATTATGAAAATTGTAGCTGCCATATTTATTGCTCTTATTATTACCCTTGGATTATTAAATTCTTATCGCAGGTATAAAAAACAAATGTTGCCGATAAATTTTTTAGCGATTCATATATTTATCGGCATTATAGTGCTTACGGCCTGTTTCTTTTTATTATTCGAATAAACGATTGTGTAAGCTTCTTAACGCTTCCGTTTTATATTCGCTTAATATCAATAAAGAAACGTTATAATTACTTCCACCGTAAGAAATCATACGAATTGGGATGTGTTTTAATCCTTCTAAAACTCTGCTGGCAAAACCATGTTTTTCTGAACCGAAATCGCCAACTACACAAACAATGCTGTGATCCGTATCAACCTCAACCGTTCCAAAGCTTTCCAATTCCTCAATAATCTTTGGTAAATGGGCCGTTTCATCAATCGTTAATGATACTGCAACTTCTGAAGTTGTAATCATATCAATTGGTGTTTTATAACGTTCGAATACTTCAAATACTTTACGTAAAAATCCGTAAGCCAACAACATACGACTAGATTGAATACGGATTGCCGTAATGCCATCTTTAGCTGCTATTGATTTAATTTTACCTTTTTCACTGTCGTGCGTTATTAATGTGCCGGCAGCCTGCGGCTCCATAGTGTTTAATAAACGAACAGGAATTTTATATTTCTGAGCAGGGAAAACCGATTGTGGGTGAAGGATTTTTGCTCCAAAATAAGCCAACTCTGCTGCTTCATCAAAAGATAATTGAGCAATTGGTTTAGTGCCTTTAACAATGCGTGGGTCGTTATTGTGCATTCCATCAATATCAGTCCAAATTTGAACTTCCTCTGCTAAAATAGCGGCGCCTAATAACGAAGCGGTATAATCACTACCACCACGGCGTAAATTATCTACCTCGCCAAAGCTATTACGACAAATATATCCTTGGGTAATAAAAAGTTTATTATCCTTATGTTGTTCTAATAATGGAGTTAAATGTTTTGTTGTAAAAGGAATATCAGGCTCGCTATCCTCATCAGTTTTCATAAAATCCAGGGCAGGCAACAATACCGAAGGTACGCCAATAGACTTTAAGTAAATGTGATATAAAGTTGTAGATAACAATTCGCCTTGTGCCAAAACTACCTTTTCTTCAATTGCAGTAAAAATATCGTTGGCTAAACCTGCTAAAAAGTTAAAATGATAATCAATAACTTCATTTCCTTGCTCCTGAAATTCAACAACTGGTAAAAGTTCAATTACAAAGGCTTTATATTTTTGATAAAGGTTTTCTACGCACTCGCTTCCCTTCTTCTTATCTCCAGCTAAAAAATTACTTGCAATTTCTACTAAACTATTTGTAGTTCCGGCAACAGCCGATAAAACCACAATTTGCTCTTCATTTGGATTGATTATATCCAACAACTTCGTCATGCGCTCGGGACTACCTACAGAAGTACCCCCAAATTTTAATATTTTCATTTTTATACTGGAATATGTAATTTTCTTTATTATTGTATCGGGGCGTGAAATTAAACAAAAGGAGCTTAAAATCAACATCCTCAACAAAATAAAATTTGGAATAGAATAAAATAATTTGAATTCTACCAAACATCCCCCGTTTAAAATTGTTCAAAACCAGATATTAAATTAAAAATAAGCTCAATGCAAGCAATTGATCAAGCAACACAAAACACTATTAACAAGTGGTTAAGTGGTAATTACGATGAAAATACCAAGGCCGAGATTCAGGCTCTTGTTGATAAAAATTTAAATACAGAACTTACTGATGCATTTTATAAAAGTTTAGAATTTGGAACAGGTGGCTTACGTGGTATCATGGGGGCAGGTTCTAACCGGATAAATAAATATACTATTGGTACGGCAACTCAGGGGTTAGCCAATTATTTAAACAATAAATACCCTGGAGAAAAAATTAAGGTTGCAATTGCTCATGATAGCAGAAATAACTCTGATTATTTCGCTAAAATTACAGCTGATGTTTTTTCTGCAAATGGAATACATGTTTATTTCTTTTCGGCATTAAGACCAACACCTGAACTTTCTTTTGCTGTGCGCCATTTCGGTTGCAAAAGTGGCGTAATGCTAACGGCTTCACATAACCCTAAAGAATATAATGGTTATAAGGCATACGGTGCCGATGGTGGTCAGTTTACTTCTCCTGATGATAAATTAGTTATTGATGAAGTAAATAAAATCTCTAGCATTGATGAGGTAAAATTTGATCGTATTGAAGCCAATATTGAATTAATTGATGAAGATGTAGATAAACTTTACCTGGATGGTATTACAGCGCTATCTATTTCGCCGGATGCAATTAAAAGACAGCACGATTTAAAAATTGTTTACTCTCCTATTCATGGTACTGGAATTACATTAGTGCCAAAAGCTTTAGCTCAATTTGGCTTTACCAATGTAACCTTGGTTGAAGAGCAAAGCACGCCTGATGGAAATTTTCCTACGGTTGTGTACCCTAATCCTGAAGAAAAAGAGGCATTAACACTTGCACTTAAAAAAGCTAAAGAAATAGATGCAGATTTAGTTTTAGCAACCGACCCTGATGCTGATCGTGTTGGTATTGCAGTTAAGGATAATAAAGGCGAATGGTTATTGTTAAATGGCAACCAAACCGGAAGCTTATTAATTAACTATTTATTAAGTGCCTGGGAAGAAAAAGGTAAATTGGATGGAAACCAGTTTATTGTGAAAACCATTGTTACTTCAAACCTGATTGAAGAAATAGCCAAAAAGAAAAATGTTACTTTCTATAATACTTTAACAGGCTTTAAATGGATTGGGCAGGTTATGACAGAGTTGGAAGGTAAAAAATATTTTATTGGTGGTGGCGAAGAGAGTTATGGCTATTTAATTGGAGATTTAGTACGTGATAAAGATGCAGTTGTTTCTGCTGCGTTTATTGCAGAAATGACCGCCTACTATAAAGATAAAGGCAATAGTTTGTATGATGCATTGCTTGATACTTATGTAGAATATGGCTTATATAAAGAAGATTTAGTTTCTATTACCAAAAAAGGTAAAACCGGTGCTGAAGAAATTAAAGCCATGATGGAAAAATTTAGAAACAATCCACCTGCTACATTAGGCGGCTCAAAAGTGGCTTTATTAAAAGATTATGAATTGGGTAACGAAACTGATTTAGCTACCGGAAAAGTGAGCAAACTGACTTTGCCAAAATCAGATGTATTGCAATTTATTACAGAAGATGGAAGCATTGTTTCTGCCCGCCCTAGTGGTACAGAACCTAAAATTAAGTTTTATTGCAGTGTTAATGCACCTTTAGCAAGCCGAGCAGATTTTGATGCGGTTAATGATAAACTGGCTGAGAAAATTAAAGCTGTAATGACTGACTTACAGGCATAAATGTATCCATTTTTACTATCCTCCTAGTCTTAAACTAGGAGGATAACAATACCACTTACTTGCTTATCTGGGCGTTAGCATACCTATAACCAGATAAAACTTAAACAAACACCATCCTCATCGGTAGCCGCCAGTTAGCCATTGAAATAAGAGTAACAAAATTATTTATCCATAATGAGTAAATTGAATACGATCAGCGTGCCTGATGAGGTGGTAATGAGTAAAATCTACGTGATACGAGAACAAAAAGTGATGTTGGATGAAGATTTGGCAGAATTGTACAGTGTAGAAACTCGCCGATTAAATGGGTGAAACGTAATATAGACCGTTTTCCGGAAGACTTTATGTTTACGTTGAGCGAACAGGAATTTGCAGACTTGAAGTCGCAAAATGCGACATCAAGTTGGGGTGGTAGAAGAAAATTACCAAATGCCTTTACCGAGCACGGAGTATTGATGCTATCAAGCGTGTTGAACAGCAAACAAGCTATTCAAGTAAACATACAGATTATGCGTATTTATACCCGTATTCGAGAAATGTTGTTAGCTCATAAAGATGTTTTTATACGAGTTGAGCAAGTCGAAAAACACTTAATGAAACATGATCAAAAAATAGAACTACTTTTTAGTTATTTAAGCAAATTCATCGAAAAAGATGATATGCCACGTAAACAAATAGGTTTTAAAAGAAAGGAAGAATCTTAATCGTGTGATTATGCCAGCGTGACCATGTTTATGGAGGCTTGCCCGAGAAGAGTTCAGAAATAGAGTGCTAAAAATCAACTAGTTAATTCTATTACTAATCGACAGGACAAAATTTTATTTGTCGCAAACAAATTCGTTTGTACATTTGCTGCCAATTAGCTATGTTCAAAAGAATCCTTATATTCTTCTTAATCACATCAATATTGTCCAACGGCGCCATGCAATTGGTTATATATTCTGGCTATAAACTTAATAAAGAGTACATCACAAGCGTATTTTGTATCAATAAAGAACACCCTGAGCTACATTGCGATGGTAAATGTTTTTTAGCGACTAAATTAAAAGATCTCGAAAAAAAGAATAAAACCGAGCAAGAAAACCTCCGTAGAGTAATTGAGGCTGAGCCTTCTTTCAAATTTCTTGTTTTAAATCCTGTTATTCCTTCTTTTGAAATAAAATCTGAAATCGGTTACTTACAAAAACCGCTTCCATCATTACACCTATCAATTTTTCAACCACCGAAACTGGTTTAGTAATTCTATTTTCTCGTTCGTAAAGCCCTCTATTTACTTCAGGGTTTTTCTTGCTGTTATTCAGGCTTAGAGAGCTATGCAATAATTTCAGCAATGGAACGATACTTTAAACTATTATTTATTAATCCAATTTTCGATAAAATGAAATTATCTCAATACTTACTGGCATTAATTTGCCCTATTATTCTATTATCTTCTTGTAAAAAAAATAACGATGAAATTGCTGCCGATACAAAATCATCTTTCACCATGGAGTTTGAAAACCAAGTAAATGGAGCAGCATTAAACTTAGGTACAACAACCTATAAAAATGCTAAAGGCGAAGATTTTAAAATCAACATTTTTAAATATTATGTAAGTAATGTTAAGCTTACCAAAAGCGATGGAACTGTATATGCAGTGCCTGAAAGCTATTTTTTAATTGATGCATCAAAAGATAATTCAAAATTGGTTACAGTATCCAATGTACCTACAGGCGATTATACAAAAATTGAATATACCATTGGCGTTGATTATGCACGTAATTTTGCAGGGGCACAAACGGGTGCTTTAGATCCAATTAATGGCATGTTTTGGACTTGGAACAGTGGCTACATCTTTGTTAAGTTAGAGGGTACTTCACCGCAGTCTGTTGCAACAAACAATGCATTAACCTTTCACATTGGTGGCGTTTTAGATCCCAATAACACCATTAGAACGTTTTCTACAGAAATTAATGCTGCCAATCCATTAAGAATTAGAACAGATAAAAAGCCTGATATGCACTTTATTGTTAATGCTGCAGCCCTTTTTACAGGTAAAACAGATATTAGCTTTGCAACGTTAAACTTTACAATGGGTGGTGCCAACTCTGTTGTTGTGGCCAACAACTATGCAAATGGTTTATTTCGTTTAGATCATATCCACAACTAATGCTAAGGAAATTAATCGTCTTCGCAATGCTTTTTTTAAGCATTGCGTTGATGTATGCCTGTAGTAAAAATGAAGGAGAATTACAACCTGAAGAAAAACCTGTAGTTTTTGAAAAACCTTCTAATTTCCCTAATCCGGCATATAATTTTGAAGATAACAAGCTTACAAATGCAGGTTTTACTCTTGGTAAAAAGTTGTTTTACGAAGCTCGTTTATCCGCAGATAAAAGTGTTTCTTGTGGTAGTTGCCACCAACAATTTGCAGCTTTTACCCAGCTGGATCATAAGGTTAGCCATGGTGTAAACAATTGTCAGGGAAAACGTAACACACCTCCCCTAATCAATTTGGCTTGGCAAAAAGCTTTCTTTTGGGATGGTGGCGTCAAAAACCTAGAAACTTCTCCGCTTAATGCCATTACTGATGCATGTGAAATGGGAACAGATATTGAAACTATTGTTGCTTTTTTAAAAAATACGGCACCATATCCAGATTTATTTAAAAAAGCCTTCGGTTCAACAGAAATCAATTCTCAATTGATTTTAAAATCCATTACCCAATTTACAGGAGTTTTGGTTTCGGCTAATTCTAAATACGATAAAGTTATTAGAAAAGAAGGCGGTGCAACCTTTACTGATGCAGAACAAAAAGGCTATAATTTGTTTAAGGAAAAATGTGCCGCATGCCATAAAGAACCCTTTTTTACAGATTTCGATTATAAAAGCAACGGTTTAGATTTGGTAAGTGTTGATGAAGGAAGATCGCACATTACCGGAATAGATGCCGATAGAGGGAAATTCCGTGTACCTACTTTAAGAAACATCGAATACACTTCACCTTACATGCACGACGGTCGTTTTTACAGCCTGGATGAAGTATTAGAACATTACAATTCTGGCATTAAAGCATCAGGAAATTTAGATCCGCTATTAAAAAATGGAATTCCATTAAGTGGATCAGAAAAAGAACAAATCAAAGCATTTTTAAAAACATTAACAGATTATGAATTTATTAAAAACACCTTATATAGCGAAGCGTAAAGTATTGATATTGGTTTTTATGCTCATCAGCGTACAAACTTTTGCCTGTGATATTTGCGGATGCTTTATGGGAATTACGCCATACTACAATCGCAATAGTATTAGCCTTCTGTATCGCTACCGTTCATTTAATGGTTACCAAGGGCAATCGCACTCGTTATTTCCTGGTGGAAGCAGTTTCTTTATTCCTGCTAGAAGTCAGGATCAACCAATTACAGGACACAATAATAATCCTGCAGATTATGAAATCTATCGTTCACTGGAAATTAGAGGAAGATATTTTATAACCGATAAATTGGAAATTAATGCCATTATTCCGTACGCATCAAATTCTGAAAGGTACAACGGTTATACATCTTCTATTTCGGGCATTGGTGATGTAAACCTTTATGCGGGCTATCACTTATTTAGAAAGATGGAAGATAATTTTAAACAGCAGTTAATTGCTGGGGCAGGAATAAAGTTACCTACTGGTAAAAACGACTTTAAGAATTTTGAAGGCATCCGTTATTCCTCGCTAATGCAAGCCGGAACAGGGAGTACTGATGGTTTTGTTTATTTAAACTATATGGTAGGCTTAGGCAAATTTGGTGCAAGCTTAAATACATCTTACAAAGTTAATGGGCAAAATAGCCAGCAAGAAGGCATAGCAAACAGTACAACAAGTTTTCTTAATGTTTTTTTTACGCAAAGAATTAATAAAGATTGGCAGGTTATGCCATCTGCACAATTTTTTTATGAATACTCTGCAGGTGAAAAATACAAAGGACAACAAACCGGAGAGCATAAAATGAATAATTTAATGGGTGGTATTGGTGCGGATATTTTCTATAAAAATATTGCTTTAAATGCAGGCATCCAGAAGAACATTTGGGAAGCTAAAACAGATCATCCAATGAGTGCTGGTAAGGCATATATAGGTATTACTTATAATTTTTAAAGCTATGAATATAATAAGTTTCAAAAAACTAAGCTGCATCGCCATTATGGCTGCATCTTTTACCGCTTGTAAAACCACACCAGATTCTAAAGCCATAAAAAAAGAAGTGCTCAATATCCATGATAAACTGATGATTGACGGCGAAAAGGTGATTAAAAATAGAATGGTTTTAGATACCGTTCTATTATCTTCAAAGGTTAAAACAGCGCCTGATTCTATCTTGCAAAAGCAAAAGATAACAGATTTAATTAATCGGTTAAACCTTGCAGATGAGTTAATGATGGATTGGATGCACGATTTTAAAGATGATTATAACGGTAAAACTGAAGCAGAAAATTTAGCTTATTACAAATCAGAAATGATTAAAATTAGAGGTGTAGAAGATACCTACATTAGAATAATAAGAGAATCTGATTCACTTCTAAACATTTATAACGTTAAAACATCGGTATCAAATACCGAAATGAAAACACATAAACATTAAAATATGAAAACAATAATGATAACCGCTTTTATAGCAATGGTCTCAATGGCTACTTTAAAAGCAAATGAAAAGCCGGCAGTATTATTAACAGATACCTTAAAAAAAGAAGCGATAGATCCGGTTTGTAAAATGAAGGTTAAAGCTGGCAGTACTAAAACCGTTGTTTACAACAAAGTACTTTATGGTTTCTGTTCAGAAAGTTGTAAGCAAAAGTTTGTAAAAGAACCATCAAAATACATCAAAAACTAATAAACTGTTTAAATTTCACTAAATATTTTACTCCGTCACCCTGAATTTAGTTCAGGGTCTTTTAAGATAGATTCTGAAACAAGTTCAGAAGGACGATCATTTTTTTAGACAAAATTTAAACAGTTTCTAATTGATGTTATAAATAATTGTCTTCTGCAAAACAGAGGTTGTATATTTACACTTTAATATAATAACATGAATAAAATTATTTCTTCAATCGCAATATGTTTGTTATCTGTTGCTTTAATTTCATCTTGTAAGCAAGATAAAAAACTTCCCATTTATGGCGAACGCCATGCAGAAGTTAAAAAGGACGCTGCTGGAGTAGAAAAAATAGACACTGTTTATCAAACCATTCCAAATTGGGCATTTTTAAATCAAGATAGCACCTTAATTACAAATAAGGTTACTGATGGTAAGGTTTACGTTGCTGATTTCTTTTTCACTTCTTGTACAACCATCTGCCCTACCATGCACCGCAATTTAATGACGGTTTATAACGAATTTAAAACCAATCCTGATGTGATGTTCCTATCGCACACCATTGATTTTAAATATGATAAACCTTCTGTATTAAAAAAATATGCACAAAAATTGGGCGTAGATGGTGCTAAATGGCAATTTGTATATGGAGCCAAAGACAGTGTTTATACTTTAGCCGAAAAAAGTTATTTAGTTGCCGTTGGCGAAGATAGTACAGCCAAAGATGGCTACATTCATCAAGGTTATTTAGTACTTGTTGATAAAGATAAACGCATTAGAGGTGCTTATGATGGTACTAAACAAGACCAAGTAGAGCAATTAAAAAAAGATATTCCAGTATTATTGGCAGAATATAAAAAATAAAATAATTAGCCACAGAATCCAGGTTTTTATACTACTTTTCTGTGGCTAAATAATATTCGATTTACAACAAAACATCAATGCGTAAATACATTATCAATTCTATTTTTATCGTTTCCATAGTGGCGATAATAGTTTCTTGCCAAAACCAGCAGCAAATAGATTTACAAAACTATATGGCTAACGGGAAAGATATTTACGTAGCAAAATGTCAAAACTGTCACGGCGAGAACGGAGAAGGCTTAGGAGAGCTTGCCCCACCGTTAACAGATTCTGTATTTTTAAAGAATAATAAAACTCGTTTAGCCTGCATTATAAAAAATGGTTTAAATGAATCTATCACCATTCATGGTAAAGAATATAAAGAGAAAATGCCCGCATTTCCTGAGCTTGCAAATATTGATGTGGCACAGGTAATGGTTTTCATCACCAATTCTTTCGGTAACAAGCAAGGCTTTGTTCATTATAATGAAGTAAGTAAAGATTTACAAAACTGTAAATAGCTCCTTAAACCCTTCTTAAATAAATATTTCTGTAAATACCATCAGCCTAAAGGTTATGTATTTAATATTTAAACGTTTTTTTAGGAAAATCAAATTCAATGCATTTCAGTTGCAGTAGTCCCGCTTTTCCTGCTGCCATTTAAAGAAAAATGGCATTCGTTCAATCAGGTTTATTAAACATTAGCCTGTTTAATAAACTAAGTTATTGGCTTATCATTTAGTTTTTAACAGATTATTTAAATAAGAAATGGTATGATATTTCTGGTAAGCATTAATACCTTGCCAGGATGCGGTAATACGGTTACGGGTTGTGCTAAGACTTTTATGGCAAGTAGCAATACTACTCGGGGTTATGTTAACACCTTTCCGGGAAGCGATAACACTGCTCTGTGTTATGTTAATACCTTTCCGGGAAGCAATAATACTGTTGCGGTATGTGTTAACACTTTTCTGGGAAGCGATAATATTCTCCCTGCTTGCAATAATACTAAAACGGGTATACTATAAAATAAAACAGCAGCTATTTGGTTGGCTTTAAACGTTCTCAATGGATTGTTGGTTGTTTAATAAGATGCCCCTTTTCGGTTTAAGCAAATAATTTAAAATGTTCATACCATATTATTGTTTTCTTAATATTGTGTAAATATATTTGTTTACATAACGTACTACAAAATAATACGCTTAAGTAATTATAAAACTTATGAAAAAAGGCAAATTAATTCTCTTCATTCCTTGGGCACTATTCATTATTTGTCTTTGTTTTAATTCTTGTAAAAAAGAATATTCAAATGCAGATTTGAAAAATAATCCTAAAACAACTCTTTCTAAAGATGGTCCTGATTTTAAAGCTAGATTGAAAGCTATAAAAGATCAATTTTACTTACTTAAATTAGATGAAAAATTCATACCTAATGTAAAAAAAGATATGATATGGACACCGGATTGGGAGCATCCCAATACACAAATAGTAAATGATACTGTTTCTTATGTATTTTATCGCTTAATACCAAGACTAAAAAAGGATGGCAAATTGCTAGAAGCAAATGAAATTAGCGCGGCTTCCTATCTAATGGTAAAGAATGAAAAGGAATTTTTCAAAGCATTTTATTACTATCCACAAAGCTCCGAAGCAACTACAAAGGCTAAAGATAATTTTAAAATAGATCACTTTACAGGTAATTTGCTACTTACTAACCTCCAAAATAAGCAAAATTTCTTACTTGAGTATGTTAATGGTAGGGTGAGCCAATCTTACCAGAATAAACGATTACTAGCAGTTAATAGATCAGCACTTACACGTCCTAATTCTATTTCTTATGTAGAAACTTCATGTAATACAGTGATTGTAAATTGTCGATTTTCTTCCTTAAGCCCGAGTTGGTGTGGAGGAAGTGTAAATATTGTTTATAGTGCAACCTGTTTGTGGCCACAGGGTTTCTGTGGTGAGGTTTATTCTTTGGAAGACTCAAGTGAAGAAACAGTTTGTGTAGATATTTGGTATCCTGACCCTCCCAATGGACCCAACGATCCAGGAGGTAATACAGACGGAAATGTTGATGACAATGGACATGAAACTGCTGAAGGCGTATTTTATCGTAAAATAGATAAAACAGGACTTAAAAAATGTATGTCAGATATTTTGACCAATATAACTTACGAGACTGAAAATGGTATAGCTGCCGTAATCAAAAAGTTTTCAGGTGAAACTCCAGGTTATAATTGGACTGTAAAGGAAGGCGTTTTACCTTCTGACGTAAATGGGATTACTAGTCCTCTCTATGATCGCACTACAGGAACAGTTACAACGACATTTGATAGTGGTAAATTTAATGATGCTTCAGATTTATCTGTAGCTAGAACCATGATGCATGAATCGATCCATGCCTACCTCATAGCTTTCTTTAAGACAGATCAACAAAGTTTTATTACTACTTACCCAGAGATGGTCAATGAATGGGGAACATATCAAAATTGGAACGAAACTCATCATTCGCAATTTGTAAAAACATTTGTAAGCGATTTAGGAATCGCATTGCAGGGATACGGAATTGGCAGAGGATATGATTTTAGTGATCAATTTTATCAAGATCTAGCATGGGGCGGGCTTACGCATACTTTAGACGCATCCGGAAATCCAATTGAAACATCATGGTTTAAGAGCGCAGTTCCAAATCCAAACGATAGGAAAAGGATTCTAGATAATATTCAAGCAGAGCAATACGGTAAGGATACTGAAGGTAAACTCAAAGCTAAAAGAGGAAGAAGTGCTAATTGTAATTAAATTAAAAAAGATGAGATTATTAAATACTATTTTTTTATTACTGTTTATTGCCCTTAACGTTAATGCTCAAAGATTGTCCGGTACATACGTATATCAATCGAAAAGCGATACTATAAAACTATCCTTCTGGGGTAATCGGTTTAACCAAGTAATTACAGGAACTATGGGGCAAACTACAGGAAGCGGAACATATAGTTATGAGAGCGGGAATTTATCGTTATTTTTTGGTGAAAGTGATGAACCAGATAGCTTGGCATATAAACTGATTTTAGACAAAACTAAAGATTCGAATATTGTGCATCTTAAGGTGAATATTTATGATGGAAGTGACAACAATAAACCTTTAAAAGGTGCAACTTGTATTCTAACAAATATAGCAGGGAATACAGTTTTAGCAAATTTTGCAGGCAATGATGGACACTCTGATATGATTATCTATGACACTAAACTTTTTAAATCAATCAAAATAACAGCTCTAGGATATCAAAGTGTGACGATCCCACTGTTTAAAATTAAAGGGAACATAGCAACAATAGATGTCACTTTAAGGGAAGTTCAGCAAATGGATAGAAAAATTAATCATGTGACTACTTTTAAATTGGCGCCTGAAGTTAACAACAAAGGATTTATATTAACTTCAAAAACCGGCGAGAGATTACCGTTTAAATGGATTTACACTCCGATGATTGAGTAATTTTTCATTAACAATAGTTTACTCGTAATGTTAAAAGCGTTATTTGGCTTTAATGTTAGGAAAGTTATTAGCGAGATAAAAAATTGAGTTCTAATTTTAAAGGCTTTTGTGCTTTTTTATGAATCTAGTGTTTAATCATTTCTAATGACTGTCTTATTTGGGATGTATTTTTTCATAAAGCTTTTTTTATTGATCAAACTCTATACCCGATATTTGTTTATACTCTGTGCTGGTAGCTCCAAACACTGCTTTAACATACTTTTTTGTGCCCATAGCCAAAGCTGTCATACCAGTAACTTTTACATACATTTCTAAATCACGGTTGGCACGGGCATTATATAAATTTACAGCTTCATTTGCAGTAGCCTGATGTGTGGCTTTTAGTCGGCTAAGTTTATCTTCCAAATTGGCAATACTTAAATCGGTTTCGTTTGGAGTGTAGGTTGATACAGTTTTTAAAAGGTGTATTAATTTATCAAAGGTTTCAATCAGGTTATCCTCACTTTGTTGTGATACCGATATTTGTTTTACTTCTACACCTTTAGCGCTTAAAGCCTCAATTGTGGCCATACTTAGTTTTGTACTTGCTCTTTTACCCCGCATTTTACGGATCAGACTTGCGGCTTCGTCCATAATAGATACCGGAAGGTCTAAAATACCAAGCAAGTTTACTACACGTGTACTTAGTTTTTTTAAGGGTTTTAATTCTTCGTCTTTAGCGGCAAGGGTAACATTGTAAACCGCATGGGCTCGATTTACTAAATCTAAAGCATTTCTTACGTTTGTGGCTTTATCTTTTAAGCTACTAAGGCTTAAACTTACTACTGGTGGTGCATGGCTTTTGCCGTATGAAATTACATAACGAATAATTTCATTGAAATTGGCGAGGTTCCTTGCATGACCTGTTTCATAATTTTTAGGCATACATTTTAATGGTTTAGATTTAGTTTATTGGTTCCTAAAATTAGAATTAATCCGCACTCAACGGATTAATTTGTCAGATTTAGTTACAGATATAAATGGGTTCCTTGATTTTAAAATCCAGCTTTATCAATGGTTCGAGATGCGCTGAAAAAGCTAACATCTCGAACAGCTGGGACCATTAAAACAGATTCCCCTATTCTTCCAATTTTGTTGAGCGCCATTTAGTTTATTTGATAGTTACTTCCCTTTCAAAATTTCAACTTTTTCTTGTTCGCTTTTTAATAAACGCTCATAAAGTTTTTTATTTTCATCTAAAGCTTCCATCAATTTATCAATGGGATTAAAAGTTGGATAGTAGTTTAAAGATGCTGAATTATCGTGATAAGTATTTCCAATTATATTAAATACGGCTTCTTCGCTAAAGTTTTTGATTGAATCAACTGATAAGCCTAAAACCTTTGCTATCTTCTCTAAAACGTCACTCTCAATGGTTTCGCTCTGCTCAAGTTTGCTTATAGTTTGCTGACTAACGCCTAACTCTATTGCAAGTACATCTTGTTTCATTCCTCTAAGCTCGCGTATGCGAGTAATTTTGCGGCCCAAATGTGGTTTAATAGTTTTTAGTGCATTTTCCATAGTTCAAATATATTTAAATTATTGGTAGCCTAAAGTGCTGAACTACTCGTTGTTAATAATGGCATGTGCATTATGAAAAAAAAACCTCATATTTGCGCAAAATGCAGGTTGTTCTATCGCTGTTTCGAGTAAAATCGAGAGAGAGGAAAGTCCGGGCAACGCAGGGCATCTCGCTTTCTAACAGAAAGGAATTTAGGATTGAAAACCTGAATTACGGAAAGTGCAACAGAGAGTATACCGCCACGATTTATCGGGGTAAGGGTGAAAACGTGTGGTAAGAGCGCACGACGTTTGCAGGCGACTGTAGATGATTGTAAACCCCGGGAGTTGAAAGACCAAATAGGCTAACGCATGTAGGGCTGCCCGTCCGATGTTAGTGGGTAGGTCGTTAGAGATAAACGGCAACGTTTATAGTGGATTAATGATAGAAGCCCATTTATTGGGAAACAGAACCCGGCTTATAGACCTGCATTTTTTTCCTCCCCTTTAATTATTTGAAAACGGTTAAAACTTTTAAAACTTTTCTCCGTTAATAGCTTAACTTATTGTATAAAAAACTATACATTAATTAAAAAATAATATATTCGCATTTCAAAATAGAATAAACAAACCCCAAATGGCAAAACTGCTTATAATTGATGATGAACGTGCAATAAGAAGTACATTAAGAGAGATTTTAGAGTACGAAAATTACGACGTTGAAGACATTGATAATGGTATTGATGGATTGGAAATGATCAAAAAAGAGAATTTCGATCTTGTACTATGTGATATCAAGATGAATAAAATGGATGGTATGGAAGTGCTTGAACAAGCATTAATCATTAAGCCGGATTTACCATTTATCATGATATCTGGACATGGAACTGTTGAAACCGCCATAGAAGCCAGTAAAAAAGGAGCTTTTGATTTTATATCTAAACCACCAGATTTAAACCGTTTATTAATTACGGTTAGAAATGCGCTTGATCGTGGAACATTAGTTACCGAAACGAAGGTTTTAAAACGCAAGGCAAGTAAAACCCGTGAAATTTTAGGAACATCAGAAAGTATTTCAAAAATTAAGGAAACGATAGAGCGTGTTGCTCCTACCGAGGCTCGTGTATTAATTACTGGTGCAAATGGTAGTGGTAAAGAATTGGTTGCACGTTGGTTGCATGAAAAATCAAACCGTGCAGATAGCCCTTTAATTGAAGTAAACTGTGCGGCTATTCCTTCTGAATTAATTGAAAGTGAATTATTTGGACATGAGAAAGGTTCATTTACATCAGCTGTTAAGCAAAGGATTGGTAAATTTGAATTAGCTAACGGCGGTACCTTATTTTTGGATGAAATTGGGGATATGAGCCTTTCTGCACAGGCTAAGGTGTTACGTGCTTTGCAAGAGCATAAAATATCTAGAGTTGGTGGAGAAAAGGAAATAGAAGTAAATGTTCGTGTTTTAGCGGCTACCAATAAAGATCTTTTAAAAGAGATTGAAGATGGTAATTTCCGTATGGATTTGTACCACCGCTTAAATGTTATTAATATCCATGTGCCACACTTAACGGAGCGTACGGATGATATTCCGGTAATTGCACAAAACTTTTTAGAAAGCATTTGTAGTGATTATGGTATGCCTGTTAAAAAGATAAATGATGGCGGTATGGCTGCTTTACAATCTTTACCGTGGACGGGTAATGTGCGTGAACTTCACAATATGATTGAGCGTTTAATTATTTTAAGTGATAAGGTAATTACTGAAAATGATGTTAGGGCATTTGCTAATCCAGGTGGCGGTACCAATATTGGTGCGGCAACTAGTGCTCAAATTGCTGGTTCTGGTGGCTCTAGCCTGGCCTCTACTTTTGATAGCTTTAATAACTTTCAGGATTATAAAGACCATGCAGAACGTGAGTTTATAAAATTTAAACTGGAAAAAAATAGCTGGAATGTTTCTAAAACTGCTGATGAAATTGATATTCAACGCAGTCACTTATACAGTAAAATAGAAAAATTTGGTTTGAAAAGAGCTGAATAAAATAAACTAATAACAATAAAAAAAGGTTGGAACATTATAAAATATTCCAACCTTTTTGTTTTAAAGTAATTCTAATTACCCCATATAATCGTTCTGTCTCATTAATAAAGCACGATATTTATTAAAGATTGCCGTTTTAGATACAAACCCTTTGTAACGGTTAAGCTCATCTACCACGGGTAAAAGCCAAACATTATCTTGCTCCATCTTTTGTAATACAATTTTAAGGTCATCATTTTCTTTAATGGTGTTTGGTGCTGCCTGAACAAGATGGTTTGCGGTTAGTTCATTTTTTTCAGGGTTGTTCATCATTTCTTTAAATAACTCTTCAACATAAACTAAGCCCTTAAAATCATCAGCTTCATCTACAACAACACAAATATTTCTTTTTGATTGTAAAATATCAGCCATCCTATCAGAAAATTTATCCTTTACATTTAACTTTACATAGTCCTTTTCGATCAAATACCTGAGCTTCATTTGATTTAAAACTGTTGTATCCTTGTCTTCGTACGATAAAAGTTCGCCTTTATCAGCCAGTGCTTTAGTATAAATAGAGTGTTTTTGTGAACTGCGGTTTATTGCATAAGAAATTGCTGAAGTAATCATTAATGGAACCATCAGAATGTAGCCTCCTGTAATTTCGGCTATTAAAAATATTCCGGTTAAGGGTGCATGCATAATAGCGCTTAAAGCGGCAGCCATACCTGCAACAATAAAATTAGAAACATTTAAATGTGCAATACCCGAGAGATTAACGGCGTAGGCGAATACAAAACCTATTAGTCCCCCCATAATTAAACTGGGCGCAAAAGTACCACCATTACCACCTGCACCTAGCGTAACCAATGTTGCTATAGATTTCATAAATACAGTTACTACTGTAAAAAGAATTACCAAGGCAGGGATATTATTGTATTCAGAAAATATACTATTGTTTATAACCGCAAGATAATCGCCACGCAATAAGCTTTTAATGGTAATATATCCTTCACCATAAAGTGTAGGAAATAGAAAAACCATTGCGCCTAGCATCAAACCACCTACTATAACTTTGGTATAAGGATGTTTTATTTTATAAAAAAAGCCTTTAATTGCGTAGTTAACTTTAGTGAAATAAATGGAGAATAAACCAATAACGCCAGCTAATAAAACATAATAAAATAGAGCATTCATTTGCCAGCCTTCTGTTACTAAGAAGAATAATTGCTGTGTATAAAATACTCTTGCTACAACGGCTGCGGTTGCTGCTGATAATAGCAATGGTATAAATGCTGGGATAGTAAATTCGGGAAGTAAAATTTCAATGGCAAATACAATTCCTGCAATGGGGCTATTAAATGCGCCGGCTATCCCTGCGGCTGCACCGCAAGCTACAAGCATAGTGATTTCACGATAAGATAAACCTAAAAACCTACCGAGGTTGGATCCTATAGCCGAACCACTGGTTACAATGGGTGCTTCTAACCCTGTTGAGCCACCAAAACCTACTGTAATTGCTGCAGTAATGATTTGAGAATAAATATTATGTGGCTCTATTCTACTGGACTTTTTAGAAATGGCATATAAAAGAGGTGTTAAACCTGTTTCAAATTTACTTTTTCGGATAAAATACTTCACATAAAGCACCGTAAAAAGTATACCAATTAACGGAAATAGTAAATACAAATAATATTTATACTTCCATTGCCAATCAGACTGAAGAAATTCTTCGATATGATGTGTAAGTGATTTTAAGGCAGCAGCAGCCAAGCCTGCTAATACACCAACAATAACGGCTAGGATGATAAGAAAATTACGATTTGATATTTTAGATTTTCGGTACTGGTTTAAGCTATCTAGGTAATTTACAAATCGAATATACATTTCTTAGGAGTTTATCAGGAGCGATAATCCAAAAGTAAGAAAAACATAGATGCAAGACAATTTTTATGTCGTTAACTACGCATCAAATTTATCTAAAAGTTTTATTAAGGTTGCAAAATCTTTAGGGTAAGGTGCATCAATTACAATATCCTGATTGTTAAGTCCTTTAAACACTAAATGTTTAGCATGCAAGGCAAAGCGTTTCATAATAGGTTGCTCCTCCTCACCTTTGGTTAATTTGAAGCCTCTTTTAATAGAAGATAAAAATACGGGTTTTCCACGATACATGTCATCACCTACAATAGCAGCTTTTTGTGTGGCGAGGTGAATCCTGATTTGGTGCATTCTACCTGTTATTGGCTTACACTCTACCAAAGTATAATGCTTATAATATTTTAAGGAATTGAAATAGGTTTCGGCTCTTTTTCCGTCAGTTCTATCAATGGTTACGTTTTTGTTACCTGCATTTAAAATGGGTAAATCAACCAATAAATCATCAAATATTACGTGCCCATCAACCACGGCATGGTAAGTTTTATTTACTTTACGTCTTTCAAACTGCATAGATGCATGACGATAGGCTTCAGGGTTTTTAGCAATAATTAATGCTCCAGAAGTTTCTTTATCCAATCTATGGCAAACCTGCGCATCATCACTATATTGTTTAGCTAAACGCAAAAGGTTAATTTCACCTGCTGCGCCTCTTTCATCCAATGATGCAAGAAATGGTGGTTTATTTACAACAATAAAATCGTTGTCTTCGAACAGAATAAGGTCTTTAAAACTTGGAAACTTCAATATTTGATAATGCTAATGAATCGCAAAAATACAATTTAATTTCGGAGATGCCATTTAGAAGAAGTTATTATCTCAGGAAATGAAATTAAAAAGACCTTTTATGGGGTTACAAGGTATAAAAAAAACCGCAGGTTATAATTACCTGCGGTTTTTATCATTTTATTTTTTTAAGAAAGTTCGAACTTATATCCTACACCTTTAACGGTTGATACATAAGTTTCGCCTAGTTTTTCTCTCAATTTACGAATGTGTACATCAATAGTACGGTTGGTTACCACTACAGAATCTTCCCAAATGTTTTTAAGAATAGATTCTCTTGTATAAACTTTACCGGGCTTTGATGCTAATAAGTACAACAGCTCAAATTCTTTTTTGGCGAGTACAACTTTGTTTCCACCTTGAAAAACTAAATAAGCTTCTCTATCGATTACTAAATCGCCAATTTCTAATTTATTCTCAGATACTTCTTCTGAGCTGATGTTTCTTCTTAAAATTGCATTTATACGGCTTACCAAAGCTCTAGGCTTAATTGGTTTGGCAATATAATCATCTGCACCAACATTAAAACCTGCAATTTCTGAATATTCTTCGCTCCTAGCGGTTAAAAACACCATAAAGGTATTCTTAAATTCAGGTATTGCACGCATTAAACGGCAGGCTTCTATCCCATCCATTTTAGGCATCATAATATCTAAAATGATAAGGTCGGGGTGTACTTTTTTCGCAATTGTAATGCCTTCCTGGCCATTTGAAGCTAGGAAAACTTGGTATCCTTCTTTTTTTAAATTGTATTCAATCAATTCCAGAATATCTGGTTCATCATCAACAATTAATATTTTCTGACCTGCGTTATTCATAAATTAAATATTTGTTACGAAAGTAGTGTCTCTGATGCAATATTTAGTTAACTAAAGGTTAAGAAATTGTTAATCGATAAAAATAGATTAACATTGAATTTCTTTTAAAGTAATGTTTTACTCAAAAAGGCATCCAATTCTTCTCCACGAAGGTTTTTTGCAACTATTTTACCATTAGGATCGATCAGGAAAGATGACGGAATGGCTTGTACTTGATATTTTTTAACTGTAGTACCGTTAAAATCCTTCAATTCGCTTACATGTTGCCATGCTAAACCATCAGCTTTAATGGCTCCTAACCATGCTGCTTTATCTGTATCTAATGAAATACCTAAAATATCAAAGTTTTTTGCTTTAAACTTATTGTATACTTTAACTACATTCGGGTTTTCCTGGCGGCAAGGCTGGCACCATGAAGCCCAAAAATCAAGCAATACATATTTACCTTTATAATCTGTTAAATTAACTGGTTTACCATCTGCTGTGTTCATGGTAAAAGTTGGTGCTGGCTGACCAACCTGAACAGTTTTAAGTAATTGCATTTGCTTCACAAAGGTATCTACGGTTGCATTTCCTTTGATCTGATCTTTAATTTCATCGCTAAATTTTACCAATTCTGCCTCATAATCTTGAGGGCTTAAAGTATTCATGGCGTAAAAACTAGCAAGTGTACCTTTATTATCCGCGGCAAATTTTAAAACAGAATTATTAAGTTGTTTGATGTATGATTCGTATTGAGGACGCATGGCATCTAAAATTGCGGCTCTGTTTTGTGGTTGGGCAGCAACTTTTGCATCAAAGTCTTTTTGAATTCCTTCTACTTGTTTGGCAAAATTATTTCTCAGGGCATTAAGTTCAGAGAGTTTATCAACTTCGTTTGCTCCAGAAATTTTATAAGCCAATGTTTTATCTGCTAAATCGGCTTCTAATTTAATGTTATCGCCATTTTTAGCGATCAGCATAAACTCATGATTACCAATTGAAACTCTGAAAAAATCAACAGAAGGTGTTTTACGAATAAACTTAAATTCGCCTTTTTCAGATAGGTTAGTAGAATCTATAGCAACCATATTGCTACTTTTCATTCCGAATAAAAATACTTTTTTCTCCGCTCCTGGATTTTGGAAAGTTCCATCTATTACAAAACTATCTTTTGGCTTACATGCTGCAAATGCAACGGCGATAAGCGCAATCAGGCTTAATTGTTTTAATTTCATTATTATTTCAGTTTTTCAATTATCAATTCATTAATTTTTTTTGCATCGGCTTTACCCTTTGCCATTTTCATTACATCGCCAACAAACAAACCTAAAACGCCTTTTTTACCTTTTTTATATGATTCTACCTGTGCGGTATATTTATTTAAAACTTCATCTATAAAATCCGACAGTTCATCTCCATTATCAGAAATAAGTAAGTTTAAAGTAGTGGCTAAATCCAATACGTTTGCATTTTCCTTTCCTTCAATTGCTGGCAACAGTTGTTGTATTGCTATTTGTTGTGTTATTTTTTTATCATCAACCAAGTTAATTGCTTCTGCCAATTGGTTCGGTTTTACTTTAAAATTAGCAATGCTAATTCCTTTTTCATTCAGCAAAGCTCTAATTGGACCAATTAACCAATTAATTAACGTTTTTTTATGGTTTACGGATGGCGATGCAGCATTAAAATAGTTTAACAAATCTAAATCTTCAGCAAAAAGCGTAGCATCTGCCTTGCTAATTTTAAATTCTGAGATCAGTTGTTTAGAGATTTCATTTGGCAAAGCTGGCATAGCCGATTTTATTTCAGCAAGCCATTCATCAGAAATTTGGATGGGTTGTAAATCCGGATCGGCAAAATAACGGTAATCATTTGCTTCTTCTTTTGTGCGCATTGGCGAAGTTGTGCCCTTATCTGCATCAAAGTTTAGTGTGCTTTGAATAATTTTTCCTCCTCCAGAAATAACTTCTACTTGTCTACCAAATTCAAAATCTATCGCCCTGCGTACATTACGCATAGAGTTTAGGTTTTTAACTTCACAACGGGTACCAAATTCTGTAGCACCAGTTGGGCGGATAGAAATATTGGCATCGCAACGCAAACTGCCTTCCTCCATATTTCCGTCGCTTACATTTAAATGCCTAACCAGTTTTCTAATTTCGCTTAACAACGCTGATGCTTCTTCTGCCGTACGAATATCGGGCTCGGTTACAATCTCAATTAAGGGAACGCCAGCACGATTTAAATCAACAAAGGAATAATTATCATCCTGATCGTGAATACTCTTACCAGCATCTTCTTCCAAGTGGATTCTATTGATTCCAATTTTTTTGGTCGAACCATCTGCTAGCTCTACGTCTAAGAAACCATTGATGCAAATGGGCTGATTATCTTGTGTAATTTGATAGCCTTTTGGTAAATCGGCATAGAAATAATTTTTTCTATCAAAGTAATTAAGCTGGTTAATGGTACAATTTAATGCTAAACCTATTCTAATAGCCTTTGCAACTACTTCTTTATTTAACTTAGGTAAAGCACCTGGTAATGCTAAAGAAACCGTAGAGATATTTTGATTAGGCAAAGCACCGAATGAAGCACTATCAGCAGAAAATATTTTACTATTGGTATTTAACTGAACGTGAATTTCCAGTCCTGAAACGAGTTCGAATTTGTTTGGTTTTGTACCTAAACTCATATTTAAATTATGCGGCTTAACTATGTTGTAAAGGCAAATATAGTTAAATACTGTTAAAACAAACTGGGCTAATTAAACTAGCGTGTAATACTATTGTCTATTTAGTAATTAACACAGAAAAGGAAACCTTAATTTAAAACGTCATGAAAAAAATATTCTTAGTTGCTGCAATATTGATGGTTTCATTGTTCAGCATAAATGGAGCGAAAGCACAAGTTAGTTTAAACATAAATATTGGTTCACAGCCGCTTTGGGGCCCTACCGGTTATAACCATGTAGATTATTACTATCTGCCAGATATTAACGCTTATTATTATGTACCATCTGGCCAGTACATATACTTAAATAACGGTAGGTGGGTTTGGGTAAATAGTTTGCCTTCTATTTATGGCAATTTCGATTTATACAATGCTTATAAGGTTGTAATTAATAAACCAAAACCTTACCTACAAAACAACATTTATATAGCACAATATAGCAAATACAAAAATTATAGAGGCAAACAAACCGTTATAAGGGATAGCCGAGATTCTAAATATTATGTGGTTAAAGGACATCCAAATTATAACGGTAATAATAACAGGCCAAGTCGTGTTAACCAGACTTTTAGACCTGGAAACAACAATCAAAGACCAGAAAGACAAGGGAATAATAGCGGACGTGGAGAAAGAGTAAACGAGCAGCGTAGAGGAAATGAACGCCATTAATAAATTTTTGATTAATTAATTTTAAAAGAGGGGTTTCGAAAGATTTCCCTTTTTTTATATCTCTGTTACAATAGAAATTTTGGCACAGCGTTTGAATTTAAATTAGTACACACAAATACTATAGATTATGAAAAAGTTATTAATCATCTCCGCGATTGTAGGTATCGTGGCATTAACATCTAATCAATCTCACGCTCAAGTTAGTTTAAACATAAATATTGGTTCGCAACCTGCATGGGTTCCGGCTGGTTACCAAAGTGTAAACTATTATTATTTACCCGAAGTACAATCTTACTATTATGTACCACAAAGGCAGTTTGTTTATTTAAGTGGAAACCGATGGATTAGATCAAGTTATTTACCTGCAAGGTATAGACATTATGATTTAAACCACGGACGAAAAATTGTAATGTATGGCAACAGTCCTTACAGAAGCTATAATACGCACAGAATTAGATATGCTAATAATGTGCATTATACTAATACTTTTTATGGAGGTAGAGCGCCAGTGAGGTATAACAATTATAGAAACTATAGACCGGATAGACGTAACGATTATCGCGGTCATGATAATAGAAACCACGACAAACATGGAAATGATCATTTTTCGAGAGGACGTGGTGGAAGACACTAAAATAAAAAAAGAGGCTTTAGGGCCTCTTTTTTTATGCTATAATTTTTTAAAATCTATTAAGAAATTAATTGTTCTGCTTTTTCCAATACGGCTTTCAATCCTGCAGGATTTTTACCACCTGCGGTTGCGTAAAATGGCTGACCGCCTCCTCCGCCTTGAATTTCTTTGGCTAATTCTCTAACAATATTTGAAGCATTTAAGCCTTTATCTTTAATCAAATTATCTGATAGCATTACTGTAACACCTGGTTTACCATCAATTTCTGTAGTGAATACAAGAAATAAATTATCAACCAAATCTTTTACTGCAAAGGCAAGATTTTTCACTGCATCAGCGCTCGGTAAATCAATATGTGTGGCAATTAAATTTACATCATTAATTGTTTTCATATGATGAACAACCTCATGTTTAAGGTTATTTACCCTTTCATTTGTAGATTTTTCGATTTCTTTTTTAAGTTTAGCATTTTCATCCAGTAAAGCTTGTACAGAAGCCGCTAAATCTTTACTACCACTTAATAAAGTTTTTAAGTGTGCTATTTCATTATTCTGATCTAAGAAAAATTGTTCTGCTTTATCTGCGGTAATTGCTTCTATACGGCGAACGCCTGCTGCAACCGCACTTTCAGAAATAATTTTAAAAGATCCAATTTGACCAGTAGCTTTTACATGGGTACCACCGCAAAGCTCTTTGGAGAAATGATCGTCAAAAGTAATCATTCGAACAAAATCACCATATTTCTCACCAAACAGTGCGGTTACACCACTTTCAATTGCATCTTGATAGGGAACGTTTCTTTGCTCCTTAAGCTTAATATTGGCTCTAATTTTTAGATTGACAATTTGTTCTATTTGTGCAAGTTCTTCGTCAGTTACTTTTGAGAAATGAGAAAAATCGAAACGTAAATAATCTGGGTTTACCAATGAACCTTTTTGATTTACATGCTGTCCTAAAACTTGTTTTAAAGCTGCGTGCAACAAATGCGTAGCAGAATGATTATCTTCAGTTAAAATCCTTTTATCTTCATCAACAACAGCCCAAAATTTACCTTCCAAGTTATCAGGAAGAATATCCGCAAAGTGAACGGTTAGCCCGTTTTCCTTTTTTGTATCAGTTATATCTACCCAAAATTGGCGGCTATGATCTTCTAATCTTCCGGTATCTCCTACCTGACCGCCGCTTTCTGCATAAAAAGGTGTTTGGCGTAAAACGATTTGATATTGCTCCTTGCCTTTAGCTTTAACTTTACGATATTTTAAAATCTCAGTCTCAATTTCAAGATCATCGTAACCCACAAATTCGCTTTGATCGTCTGCATTTACAATAATCCAATCGCCTGTATCAATTGCAGTAGCGGCACGACTATCATCTTTCTGTTTTTTAAGCGCTTGCTCATATTCAGCTAAATCAACTGTCCAACCTTTTTCTTTTGCCATTAATTCGGTTAAATCGATAGGAAAGCCAAAAGTGTCTGATAATTCAAAGGCAAAGTTGCCTTCAATTACTTTATTGGAGGCTTGATATTTTTCAAAACGTTGTATTCCTGTAGATAATGTTCTTAGGAAAGAAACTTCCTCTTCTAAAACCACTTTTTGAACGAAATCTTGCTGTGCATATAATTCATCAAAAACACCTTTAAACTGATCGGCTAATAAAGGCACCAATTGATTTAAAAACGGTTCTTTAAAGTTAAGGAAAGTATAAGCGTAACGTACCGCACGGCGTAAAATTCTGCGGATAACATAACCAGCTTTATTATTTGAAGGCAATTGTCCATCGGCAATCACGAAAGAAATTGCCCTAATATGATCAGCCATTACACGCATTGCGATGTCAGTTTTTTCTTCTACACCATATTTAATGCCCGATTTTTGAGAAATAAACTGAATTAATGGTTGAAAAACATCTGTATCATAATTGGAAGTTTTTTCTTGTAAAACACGTACCAAACGTTCAAAACCCATTCCAGTATCCACATGTTTTGCAGGCAAACTTTGCAACGAACCATCCTTTAAACGGTTAAACTGCATAAATACATTATTCCAAATTTCAATAACTTGAGGATGATCTGCATTTACTAATGTTGCACCATCCACAGCAGATTTTTCTTCATCTGTACGGCAATCAACATGAATTTCAGAACAAGGACCGCATGGACCAGTATCACCCATTTCCCAAAAATTATCTTTTTTATTTCCAGGTAAAATATGGCTTTCATCAACATATTGTTTCCAAAGATCGTATGCTTCCTGATCTTTTTCTAACCCTTCTTTTTCATCTCCTTCAAAATAAGTTACATATAATTTATCCTTCGGTATTTTGTAAACTTCGGTTAATAATTCCCAGCTCCATGCAATGGCTTCTTTTTTAAAGTAATCGCCAAAGCTCCAGTTGCCCAGCATTTCAAACATGGTGTGGTGGTAAGTATCAATTCCTACCTCTTCCAAATCGTTATGCTTGCCAGAAACACGTAAACAGCGTTGAGTATCCACAACACGTTTATATTTTATCGGAGCTTCTCCTAAGAAAAGATCCTTAAACTGGTTCATACCCGCATTGGTAAACATTAAAGTAGGGTCATTTTTAACCACAATTGGCGCGGATGAAACAATATGGTGTTGCTTTTGTTCAAAAAAACTAAGGAATGCTTGTCTGATCTCTTTTGCTGTCATTACATATAATATTGAGCCAACAAAATTAAAATTTTATTGCGTTAATCAGGAAAAATCAAGCTACATTTGAATACTTTAATTAATCGATATAAATCACTCATAATCAATCACAAGTTATGCCGTATAAAGAAAGAGACATTAATAAAATGTATTATACTATGGGCGAAGTGACTGAAATGTTTAATGTAAACGCGTCACAAATCCGTTTTTACGAAAAAGAATTTGATATTCTTCAGCCTAAAAAAAACAAAAAAGGTAACCGTCTGTTCACACCTGAAGACATTGAAAACCTTAAAATAATTTTTAATCTTGTTGATGAAAAAGGTTTTACTTTAAAAGGTGCAAAAGACTATCTAAAGAATAACAAGGGTGATGTTAAAGAGAATCAAAAAATTATTGATTCATTAGAAAAGCTTAAAGGATTTCTTGTAAATCTATCTCAAGAACTATAAAGTAATATTTATTATACAAAAACTAAATATTTTACTTACATTTAGAGTCTAAACAAATCACTCTATATTCTTCTCGTCCCGGTTAACGCCTGCTCATGAAAATATATAGTTTTTTGTTGATACTTTTATCAACTAGTTCTCTTTTTGCACAAAATAATCTAGGTCCTCGGCTAACAGCCATGGGCAATAATGGAGCTTCTACAACGGATATATGGTCTTTACAGGCTAATCCAGCCGGCATAACTGGTATAGTTTCCCCAACGATTTCATTAAATTACATTAAACATCTTTTTAGTAATGACGTTTCTACGCAAGCGTTAGCGGTTGTAATTCCTTTAAAGAAAAATTTTGTAGGCTTAAGTTTTCAACGCTATGGCTTTTCTGCGTACAGTGAAATGAAAATTGGCTTCGCATATGCAAAGAAATTTCATAATAACTTAGCCATAGCTTTAAACATCAATTACTTTCAATTAAAAATTATTAATTATGGGGCTTCCAATGGGTTCTCTGTAGATATTGGTTTACTTTATCATCTTAATGAGCAACTCACATTAGGCGCTTTTGTTAGCAACCCCTCTAGGCAAAAATACGGTAGTAAAGAAATTGAGGCAAAAATTCCTTCTAATTTAAATATAGGAGCTACTTATAAAACGTCTGATAAACTTTTAATTGCTTCTACCATCACTAAAATTTTAAAAGAGCCAATTGATGTAAAAGTTGGTCTAGATTATAAAATCCTAAATATTTTAAGCTTACGGGCAGGTTTAAGCATTAAACCATTTAAGCAATATGCTGGATTTGGAATTAGCTACAAAAAAATGTTAATAGATATGGCTACAGCTTACGATCCAAATCTTGGTTACGCACCTCAAATCGCTATTGGCTATGCATTTTAAAAAATTAATACTTGCTCCACTCCTGTTATGTTTCAGCTTTTCATATGCGCAAACAACGGAGCAATCTACTATAATTCATGATATTATAGAAAGTGTTGCTGAAAATTTACCAGATGATTATGATCTTTCAGAACTGACAGAAGTTTTATCTCGGCTGAGTAAGCACCCAATAAATCTGAATAAAACTAATCCTGAAGAGTTAAAAGCTTTCGTATTTCTATCTCCATTACAAATCAGTAATTTTTTCGTTTATTTTAAGGAAAATGGAAACCTTGTTGATGTTTTGGAACTGCAGGCGATAGATGGATTTGATATTAAAACTGTTCAAAATATACTTCCATTTGTAACACTAGTTGGAAATGGTGAATATGAAAAACTGAGTTTTAACAACATGGTTAAACTAGGTGAGAATGACTTAATAACAAGATTTGGCACGACATTAGAAAAACAAAAGGGCTTTACTGATTTACCTGGAAATAGGTATCTAGGATCCCCAGAAAAGCTCCAATTTCGTTATCGATATAATTATAGTACTATCGCTTCTGCAGCAATTACACTGGAAAAGGATGCCGGCGAAAAAACTATTGGTAAACCTGTTGATTTTTTATCTGGAGGCATTGCGTTATTTAAACTTGGAAGGATCAAAAAAGTTGTTTTAGGAGATTATGCGCTACAATTTGGGCAAGGATTAACTTTATGGTCTGGATTTGCTTTTGGAAAGGGACCTGATGTAACAAGTGTGGCGAAGAAGGATTTAGGTTTAAGACCTTACACATCAACCAATGAATATTCTTTTTTTAGAGGTATCTCTGCTACAATTAATGTTTATAAAAACATTGACATTACACCTTTTGTATCTTTTAGAAAATTAGATGCCAGTCAGGATTTTGACTTAGATGGAAACTTAGTTCAATCTACCATAAATCAAACAGGTTTGCATAGAACATCAACGGAAATTGCAAACAAAAATAGTTTGAGCCAGCAAATATATGGTGCAGTTGCTCAATACAATAAGAATGAGTTGAGCATTGGTTTAATTGCTTATCAAAGTAAATACAGCAATAACTTTACTACCCAAAATGCAGTTTATGATCGTTTCAGTTTTACAGGTAACTTGTTAACCAACTTGGGTTTACATTATAATTATACATATAAAAATTTTTACTTCTTTGGTGAGGCAGCTAAAAGTTTAAATAGTGGTTTAGCCTGTATTAATGGGGCTTTATTTAGCTTATCCGCTACAGTTTCTGCAGCTGTGGTGTATCGTAATTATTCTCCAAATTATCATAACTTTTTTAATCAACCTATGGCTGAAGCTGGCGAAACAAACAATGAAAAGGGAGTTTACGCAGGCCTTAATATTATACCAAACAAACGATGGTCTTTTTCATTTTATGGAGATTATTTTCAGTTTCCGTGGTTAAAATACAGAGTTGATGCACCATCAAAAGGATATGAAATATTAGCACAGGCAATTTATACACCAACTAAAACGCTGAAGGTACTTGCTAGATATAAAACGGAGAATAAACAGCAAAATACAGATTTAGATGCGCCAATTAACTTTTTGGATGATGTTAAAAAAGAAGGTTATCGCTTGGAGTTTAATTGGCGATTGAATAAAAAAATTAGTCTTCAGCATCATGTTGAGGTTTCACAATATAAAAAAGGTGATGCTCACAGTGAATTTGGTTACCTAATTTATCAGGATGTTAGTTATGCGCCTACATTCTCAAAACTATCTGGCAATGTTAGAATTGCCTATTTCAATACTATAAGTTATAACAGCAGAATTTATGCTTATGAAGATGATGTACTGTACAGTTTTGCATTTGGAATGTACAGTGGCAAAGGCTACCGAACCTATTTAAACGTTAAATATAACCTAGGTAAAAGAACTAATTTATGGTTTAGATATGCACTGTTTTATTATAAAGATGTAAAAACTATAGGTTCTTATTTAGATGAAATTGAAGGCAATAAGAAATCCGATATAAAAATTCAAATGCGTTATCAGTTTTAAGTTATGTTTAAAGCTGAATATATTTTTGTAAGAATTTTATTTCCATTTCTATTAGGTATTGCTTTGTTCTATTTTATTCCATCTATAGAATTATTAAATACACTTGAAATTCTCGGTATGTTATTTTTTAGCATTCTACTAATTAACAACCTCGCATATAAAAAATTAAATCTCTATAAACTTAAAGGCATTACTGGGCTTTTCTTCTTTGTTTTTTTCTTCATTTTCGGAGGAGCAATTTGCTTATTAAATAATAAAAGCATAAGAAAAAACTATTTTGCGATTAGAGAATATAAATCTTTAAAGGTTCGGGTAGATGATGAGCCTAATTTAACTAATGATATTTTACGTTTTAAAGCTGTTGTTTTATCTGGTTACCAAAACCGTGAACAAATAAAGCTTACAGGAGAATTGGTTGTTGCTTTAAAGTTAGATAGCCTTAATCCTATTAAATTGAAATATGGCGATGAATTTATAGTTGCAACAAAATATGTAGAAGTTGAGCCATCTTATAACCCTGGAGAATTTAATTACAAAGCATGGCTGGCAGCTCAAAATATTTATCATCAAACCTTCGTAAACCAAAACCAGTTAATTAAAACAGGTAAAAACTCAGGAAATACGATCATTAAAATTGCACTAGATTTAAGAGAAAAGCAAATATCAAAGTATAGGAAATTAATTAAAAACGATGAAGCATTTGCAGTTGCTTCAACATTGATTTTGGGTTACAGAGCCGATTTAAGTAAAGAAACTTTAGCCGCATATTCCAAAACAGGAACAATCCATGCACTATCTGTTTCTGGCGCTCATGTTGCTATTATTTATATTGTGTTGGAATTTCTGCTGGGATATTTGGATCGAAAGAAAACGCTGAAAAGCATTAAATTTATTTTAATCTGTACGCTAATTTGGGCTTATGCGCTGATTACTGGTTTATCACCATCAGTTGTTCGTTCAGCTATTATGATTACAATTTTCATAACGGCAAAAACGTATTCAAGAGATAAAAACAGCTATAATATTTTAGCCTTTGCTGCATTTTGCCAACTAATTTATAATCCATTCTTAGTTTGGGATGTAGGCTTTCAGCTTTCCTATTTAGCAGTTTTTGGATTAATATATCTCCAACCAAAAATTTATGGTTTATTTTTTATTAAAAATAAATGGGTAGATAAATTATGGAATTTCACCGCTTTGTCTTTGTCGGCACAACTGGTTACTTTTCCTTTAAGTATTTATTATTTCCACCAATTTCCTGTTTATTTTCTCCTTGGAAATTTATTTATTACGCTTCCACTCGTTTTAATGATGTATTTAGGCATCTTAATATTAATACCGGGTTTCAGCTTTCTTGCTATCATATTTGAATGGCTTATAAATTTTACCAATCAAACGCTAAAATGGATTTCGGGTTTGCCACTTTCAACGTTTTCATCTATCTGGTTAACTTTACCTGAATTTATTTTGCTCAGTTTGGTTCTTGCTTTATTCATTTATGGCATTTTTCATTTCAATAAAAAGATACTTTTTTCTGCATTTATGTTTTTTATAGCTTATCAAATTCTCGTTGTTTTTGATGATGTAAAAGCACTAAATCAGCGGCAAATAATTTTCTTTAGCTTACGCAAAAACTACGCAGTAGCATTTATTGAAGGTAGAAATGCCATTTTATTAACCGATTTAAGCAAAAAAGATAAAAACTATCAATTTTTTGTAGATCCAGCATTGCAACAATTGCAAATCGATAAGCTAAATTTCATTAATCTTAAATCCGATACTATTTTCAAAAATTTCATAATAAAGAACCAACAGATTGTTTTTTATAAGTACAAGATTTTGGTGGTAGATGAAACGTTAAATTATAAATTGATTAATGGTCAATTAAATTTTTCTAGTATTTGGTTACATCAAAATACAAAGTTTAAGTTAGAAAAGTTAAAGCCATCTATCAAGTTCCAAAATATTTTAGTTGATGCAAGCAATAAAGATTACAAGATTAACATGTTTAAAATTTTTGCAAAAAATAATAAGTTAGACATTCATATTTTAAAGAAAAATAAAGCATATTTGGTCGATTTAAGACCCTAAAGCGAATTAAATCATTTTAAAACCCTAACCAATACCATATGGATGATTTAGTTTTGTATCAGGTTTCAGATCGTATAGCAACGATTACGATTAATAGACCAGAAAAACGTAACGCACTAAACCCTGCGTTAATTTTGGCTTTAACTGAAGCTTTTATCCGTGCTTCAGAGGACGATTTGGTTAAGGTAATTGTTTTAAAAGCAAATGGAGATGCTTTTAGTGCTGGTGCAGATTTAGAATACTTGCAACAGTTGCAAAATAATTCATTCGAGGAAAATGTTGCAGATACCAACAACCTTAAAAAGCTTTTCACAACAATCTATTATCTCCCTAAAATTGTGATAGCTCAAGTTGAAGGCCATGCAATTGCTGGTGGTTGTGGTTTGGCTACAGTTTGCGATATTATTTTTGCAACCCCAGAGAGTAATTTTGGTTATACTGAGGTTAAAATTGGTTTTGTGCCAGCAATTGTATCTTGTTTTTTAATGCGTAAAGTGAATGAAACTATTGCTAAAGAAATTTTATTAACAGGAAAAACGTTTAAAGCGGAGCAAGCACTGCATTATAAATTGATAAATTTTGTAACATCTTCAACAGAAATTCATCTTAAAGTACAAGAATTTGCATTAAGTTTGTGTAAAGATAGCTCAGGCAATTCTTTAATGATTACGAAACAATTAATTACGCAAACCACAAATCCCCTATTTGAAAAAAGTCTCGAAACCGCGGTTCAAATTAATGCCCGTGTTAGAGAGAGTGATGATTTTAAAAAAGGAGTTGCCGCTTTTTTAAATAAAGAAAAAATTAACTGGTAAATTTAAATAAAACTAAAAATAAAAACATGTTCAAATCAATCAAAACAAGCGTTTTAGCTGTAATTCTAGTAAGCACTGCAGTTATTGCACATGCACAAAAGAAAATTACAGAAGGTACTATTGTATATGGAATACAGTATAAAGTTGAGGCTCCTGGAGCACCTGAAGAGCAAAAAGTTAAGTTCAGTGGCGATGTTTCTAAATTAGAAATTGAAGCTGGCCCTGCATCAATTGGTGTATTTTTAGATACTAAAAGTCAAACAGGATTAGTTTTAGTTGATGTACCTGTTGCTCAAAAACAAATTGCTGCAAAAATGACTAAAGCAGATTTAGAAGAAGCAAATGCTGCAAAGCCAAAATTTTCTGATTTCAAAGCAACTGGCGAAAAACAAGCTATTGCAGGTTATAATGCTGAAAAATATACTTTTAAGGATGAAAAAGGTGGCGCTTATGAATTGTGGGCTACTACAGAGTTAGAAACTCCTTTAAACATTATAACTTCTGAATTTAAAGATGTTAAAGGAACTGTTCTTAAATTTTCAGGTGAGAAAGCAACAATCACTATGAAATCTATTGCAGCAGATAAAGTTGGTGTACTTTCAGTTACAACTATTCCAGCAGGATATGATGAAGTTACTTATGCTGAATTAAAAGCAATGCAAGGTGGTGGTGAATAATTAACCATTTCAAATATTTTAAAGGCTTTTTAACTGCCGGCTTTTTATTTAAATTAGCCAAAAGTTAAAAAGCTTTTTTTATGACTAAAAATATATGATAAAAAAACTCCTTCTCAAATTATCAGTTATCTGCATTGCAATATGCCCGTTAATTGAATCCAAAGCACAGGGTATAAACTGGGCAAAGGATGGTAATTCTTACTACCAAATAGCTGGCGGCGAAATTATTTCGGTAACACTACCAAAAAGTGAGCGCAAAACTGTAATCTCCAGAGCTTTATTAACGCCTGCGGGGAAAGATAATTCCATTGCCGTAAAAAGTTTTAAGCTTTCTGATGATGGTACAAAAGCCTTAATTTATACCAATAGCAAAAAAGTTTGGCGTTATGAAACCCGTGGTGATTATTGGCTTGCAGATTTAACTACAAATAAAATTACCCAAATTGGAAAAGATAAGCCTGCATCTTCTCTAATGTTTGCAAAGCTTTCGCCTGATGGCAGCAAAGTAGCTTACGTGAGCAAGCATAATTTATATGTAGAAAATATTGATGGTTCTGACTCAAAAGCCTTAACAACCGATGGTACCGACAGAATGATTAACGGTACTTTTGATTGGGTTTATGAAGAAGAATTTGATTGTCGTGATGGTTTTAGATGGAGCCCTGATGGAAAATCAATTGCTTACTGGCAAATTGACGCAACTAAAATCAAAAATTTCTTGATGATTGATAACACCGATTCTATTTATTCTTTCACTGTTCCGGTAGAATATCCAAAAGTTGGCGAAAATCCTTCGGCTTGTAAAGTTGGTATAGTTGATATTGCTACAGCTAAAACAAACTGGGTTAATGTACCTGGCGATAATGTGCAGCATTATATTCCACGTATGGAATGGATTCCAAACAGCAATGAGATCATTTTACAGCAATTAAATCGTGAGCAAAATCAAAGTAAATTATTTGTTTGTAATGCGCAAACTGGAAACACCAATGTAGTTTATTCTGAAACGGATAAAGCATGGATAGATGCCAATGAAGATTGGAAATGGTTAAATGATAATAAGGAATTTACTGTTCTTACAGAAAAAGACGGATGGAAACATCTTTACAGAATTAGTAGAGATGGCAAAAAACAAACTTTGGTAACTAAAGGAAATTATGATGTAATTGATATTAAACTTATCGATGAAAAAAATAATCTAGTTTACTTTTTAGCGTCGCCAACAAATGCTACACAAAAATATCTGTATAAAACCAAGTTGGATGGAAAAGGCAAATTAGAAATGGTTACCCCTTCAATTCTTGCAGGTACACACAACTATGATATTTCTCCTAATGCAGCATTTGCCCGCCACACCTATAACAGTTCCGTAATTAGACCTGTAACCGAGTGGATGAACTTTACTACTGGCAATCCTTTTACTATGGACGGTAGCATTACTACACAATTGACAAAGCAAGGAGTTTCAAAAAACAAAGTTGAATTTTTTAAGGTTACAACCGAGGATGGTGTAGAATTAGATGGTTGGATGAAAAAACCAGATAACTTTAATCCTGATAAAAAATATCCTGTTGTATTTTATGTTTATGGAGAACCCGCTTCTCCAACAGCTTCTGATACTTATGGAGCAGGTTATAATTTCCTTTACCACGGAGATATGGCTAAAGATGGTTATATCTATATTTCAATGGATAACCGTGGTGCGCCTGTACCTAAAGGTGCAGCATGGCGCAAAAGCATCTACAAAAATATTGGTACTCTTAATATCCGCGACCAAGCAATGGCGGCTAAAAAGCTATTAGCAACCAACGCTTTTATGGATAAAGACCGTGTAGCTGTTTGGGGCTGGAGTGGTGGTGGTTCTTCTACCCTTAATTTAATGTTTCAATATCCCGAAATTTACAAAACAGGAATAGCTATTGCTGCTGTGGGAAACCAGTTAACTTACGATAATATTTATCAGGAACGTTATATGGGCACTCCTTTTCCTAGTAAAGAGGCTTATGTAAAAGGTTCTCCAATTACTTATGCAAAAAACCTAAAAGGTAATTTATTGTACATTCATGGTACTGGTGATGATAATGTACATTATCAAAATGCTGAAATGTTGATTAACGAATTGATTAAAAATAGAAAGGTTTTTCAATTAATGAGTTACCCTAATCGTACACACAGTATTAATGAAGGCGAAGGAACAAGCGAGCATTTATCATTAACTTATACCAAGTTTTTGAAAGAAAATTGCCCTCCTGGAGCAAAATAATTGTTAAATAAAAAAGCCCCTGATTCTTATAATCAGGGGCTTTTTTTATTGTCTATTTGCTTTACTTATAATTTTAAAGCTAACATAGAAACTGCTAAAGCTATTCCAAAGCTCAATAAAGTTCCGATTAGCACATATTCTGTAAGTTTAATATCGTGTGCATCTTTCAAATCACCAAAGCGGAAGATAGATTTCGCTGCTAATAAAAAACCTACAGCTTCAAAATGATTGGTGTAAATAAAAAGAAAAATTAATAAACGCTCTAAAACACCAATATACTTTCCCGCATCCTGCAGCGATTGCTGATCCTCTACCCGGTTTGATGGAATCCATTTATTGATAATTACCCGCATAATAATAGATGTAGGCATGGTTAGGAATAATAAGCAGGAGATAACCAACCAAGCTTTAGGATCGTTTAAAAAACTAATATTGATTATACCATAATAAAAAATATTCCAAACAAATAATATTGAGATGAAATGTAAAATCTGATCAACAAAAAATAATATCCTTGCATTTTTCTTTTTCTGTAAAAGGAGCTTCAAGGCATCAATAATCAAGTGAAGTACACCTATTGATAGGGCAAGTTTCCATACACTAAAACTCCAAAAAACAACAAATATTAAAACAACGTGAATGGCTATATGGAGATATAGTTTGCCTGATTTCAACTTTTTACTTTCCTTTTCCTTTACCCAGGAATTTGGTTGTAAAAAAAAGTCACCAATTAAATGTGCAAGAATAATTTTAATTAGAATAATATCCATTATTTAAATTCTGTTTGGTTTAATTTTTTACGGTATAACTTATCCATTTCTAAAATTTCATTATAATGAGCTCTTTTTAACGCCTCGCTAACGGATGATTGCGTTCTGCCGGAGATAGCAGCCAGTTCACTTTGCAAAATATTTTCATTCTCCAACGCATATTTAACCATTTCTGCAGCTACAATGCCCCAACTATCCATTGCAATTAATGAAAGTTTTAGAAGGACATTTATTTCTTCATCAAAATCGGTTGAACTAGTTTTTATTGCAAGATTTACTTTAGCTTGTTTTAAGCCATCAAAAGCAAATCCTGAGTAAATAAAGGCATCTCCGGTGGCTTCAGTGATCTTTTTGCTTTTACTTTTAATATCCCCTAAACCTATCCCCATCCTTACATCTGCAGGTTTATTAACTCTAATACAGGCTTTAATATAAGCCGAAGCTTTTATTGCATCTTCTGGTTTAACTTCTACCTGAAAACTATCTCCCCGATAAATTTCCCACTTGCTATTTTTTAAAGAAATCAATTTCAAAGCAGATTTAAGGCTAGTTAACCAACTATCTTTTATCTTTCTTGAGCCTACAATATCGCCTGTTATAATGCAAATCATACTACCAATATCCTATTTATTATTCATCTTTCCAAATTATCGGCTAATTAGCCGATATTTATGATTATCGGCTAATTAGCCGATATTTAAGATTATCGGCTAATTACCCGATATTAACCTAAAACTAAAATGTTAAATGTTTGTTTATACACCATGGCATTAATCACATTTACTAAAAGAGGTATTTATTGTAAACAGGGTAACTTTTATGTAGATCCCTGGTGGCCTGTAGATTACGCCGTTACTACGCATGGGCATAGCGATCATGTTCGATTTGGCAATAAGCATTACCTCTGTCATACCTTAACAGCGCCTATTATAAAACGTAGAATTAGTGAAGATTTAAGTGTAGAAACTTTAGCTTATGGAGAAAAAATTGTTAGAAACGGAGTTAGTATTTCTTTTTACCCTGCCGGTCATATAATTGGATCGGCGCAAGTCAAATTAGAATATAAAGGAGAAATATGTGTAATCTCTGGTGATTATAAAATAGAAGATGATGGGATAACTACACCTTTTGAACCAGTAAAATGCCATTCATTTGTATCTGAAAGCACTTTTGGATTACCTGTTTACAAATGGCAAAAGCAGGAAATTATTTTTGATGGAATCAGAAGCTGGGTTAATGATAATATCCACCAACAAAAAACCAGTGTATTAATTGCGTATAGTTTAGGTAAAGCACAGCGATTAATTAAAAATTTAAGTGGCAACGTTCCAATTTATGTACATAATAGCATTGCAAACTTAAATGAAGTAATCATCAATGCAGGGGTAAATCTACCTCAAACCATTAGAATAACACCTGAAATAACAAAGGATGATTTGCAAAAAGGAATCGTTATCGTACCACCAGTGATGAGAGACAGTCGATGGATTAAAAATTTAAGCCATCCAGTTACAGGAATTTGCTCGGGCTGGATGCAGGTTAGAGCGCATCGACGCTGGCAAAGTGCAGATGCAGGTTTTGCATTAAGCGACCATGCAGATTGGCCTGGATTAATGGAAGCTATAACAGCAACAGGAGCAGAACAGGTGTACGTTACACATGGTTTTACAGCAGCTTTTAGCCGTTTTCTAAACGATAATGGAATAGAAGCATCTGAGGTGACAACAAAATTTGGACAGGAAGATGATGAAGAAAACAAAGTGGATTTAGCCGAGCAACCAAAAAATAAATAAGCTATGAAACGTTTCTCCAAACTTATCCAGCAGCTCGAACTTAGCAATAAAACCAATGATAAAATTGCTGCCTTGGTTAATTATTTTAATTATGCTGATGATAAAGATAAGGTTTGGGTAATTGCATTATTCACTGGAAAAAAACCTAAACGACCAATAAAATCATCTTTATTAAAGTATTGGGCTATTGAAATAACTCAAACTCCAGAATGGTTGTTTACAGAAAGTTATTCAAATGTTGGAGATTTAAGCGAAACTATTGCTTTATTATTGCCCCCAGCCGAGTACACTTCTGATTTTCAACTACATAAATGGATAGAAGATCTTCATGATCTTGAAGGTAAGAACGACGAAACTAAAAAAGAATTTATATTATCTGCCTGGAATAATCTCGAAACGCAGGAACGTTTTATCTTCAATAAGTTAATTTCAGGAAACTTTAGAATTGGTGTATCTAATAAAATGCTGGTAAACGCTTTAGCTAAACAAAGCAATTTGGATAGCGCTCAAATTATGCATAGCATTATGGGCAAATGGGATCCATATGCCATTACTTTTAACGAACTTATTAACGGTGTTCATGTAAATACTGATAATTCATGGCCCTACCCTTTTTGCCTCGCGTATGCTTTGGAACAGGAACCTGAAAACCTTGGAGAAATAACCGATTGGCAGGCAGAATGGAAATGGGATGGAATTAGAGGGCAAATTGTAAAGCGGAACGGGGAATTGTTTATTTGGTCTAGAGGTGAAGAATTGGTAACAGAACAATTTCCTGAATTACATTTTTTACAAGATGTTTTACCCGATGGTATCGTATTAGATGGCGAAATACTTGCAGTACAAAATAAACAAGTTTTATCCTTTAGTACTTTACAGCAACGTTTAAATAGAAAAACAATAAATAAAAAGCAATTGGAAGATGCTCCAATAGGGTTCTTTGTTTACGACTTATTAGAGTTTGAAACTAAAGATTTTAGAGATACGCCTTTAAAAATAAGAAGAAAAAGATTAGAAGAAATTATACAAAAGTTAAATCCAGATTCACCTGTTTTACTTTCTGAAGTGATTCATTGTAAAAGCTGGGAAGAATTAGCAGAATTAAGGCAAACCTCACGATCAATTAATAGTGAAGGGATTATGCTTAAAAAATTAGATTCCAATTATCACAGTGGTCGTAAACGTGGTGATTGGTGGAAATGGAAAATTAATCCCTACACTGTTGATGCTGTTATGATTTATGCACAAAAAGGTAGTGGAAGAAGAGCTAATTTCTTTACTGATTATACCTTCGCTGTGCGGGATGGAGAAAACTTAGTAACTATTGCTAAAGCTTATTCTGGCTTAACAGATAAAGAAATTAAAGAAGTAAATTCCTTTGTAACTAAAAATGCAATTGAAAAATTTGGCCCAGTAAGAACAGTAAAACCTGAACTGGTTTTTGAAATTGCCTTTGAGGGTATTGCAGAAAGTAAAAGACATAAAGCTGGATTGGCTTTACGTTTCCCACGAATATTAAGGTGGCGAAAAGATAAAAAAGCTGATGAAATTAATACTCTAGAGGATTTACAACAGCTTTTAAAATCTACAATGCTTTAAAAACTTAGCGCCAAGCCTACACCAACATCTATAGTGCCGATATTTTGTTGAGAATTTGTTTTAGTATCAGACGATGGGTTTAGAACCACATCCTTAAAGTTTGGATTAGAACCACTATAATCGCCATGAAATTTCAATGTTAGATTGTTTCCCAATCCATAATTTAAACCAATACCTAATAAATAGGCAAAAGAAGTAGCTGAAATTGATTCTTGGTTTCCTTCAAAGCTGCCAAATCCTGGAATATTACCTCTTATTTTTAAGGATGGAGTTGAAGTACTTTGTACACCAATTGCTCCTTTTAGTTCAAAAACAAAGTTTTTACTATCATTAAGAGAAAATCCTTGAAAAAGTCCTACCAGTAATCCACCGCTTTTCCATGTGCCAGCCTCGTATGATAAACTTCCTCCAGAACCATCAGGAAGTGAATAACCATTCTTTAAACTTTGACTATCCACACCATGAATACTCCCCCTTAAAATGGCGATTGCTCCAAAATTATCCGAGAATTTATACCCATAATTGATATTTAGAAAACCTCCTATTGATGCTAATCCAGAATTTACATCATATGCATTTTTATTAGCAAAATCACCAACTGGAAAACTTGGTCCTACAGAAATACCAATAAAAGATTTTTGATTGCTTGTTTGCGCAGATAGATTAAGAACGCCAAATAAGGCGCATAGAAAAAATACTGTTTTTTTCATTACTGAGAGATTAATTAGTTCGGAACGATTACAGCACTAAAGTAATAACAGATTATCATTAAACAAAATCGTACAAAGTTTTTGTTTCTTTATTAGTAAGAATATTCACACAAAATTATTCTTACAATGTTATAAAAGGAATATGGATCAAACCAAAACCAAAGGTTATAAAAAAGTAAAGCAATGGCTGAAATCAAATCGCCGAAAGCCTTTTCAATTTCAGGAAGATGCCTGGCAATATTACCTTAATGGCTATAGCGGCTTGGTTAATGCACCTACTGGCTTTGGAAAAACTTTTTCATTATTTTTAGCAGTTGTAATTGAAGCTTTAAATGATTCTTCAGCAAAGAACAAAAAAGCAAAAGACCGTTTACAATTAATTTGGATTACCCCACTCCGCTCGCTTGCCAAAGATATAGCAAGAGCAATGCGTGAAACCTTACTTGAGCTTGAATTAGACTGGCATGTTGGCGTGAGAAATGGCGATACATCACAAGCTGAAAAATTACAACAGAAGAAATCCATGCCCGAAATTTTGCTGATAACACCAGAAAGTTTACACTTATTATTGGCACAAAAAGGTTCTTCAACTTTATTTAAAAATTTAAAATGTATTGTTGCCGATGAATGGCATGAGCTTTTAGGTAGTAAACGCGGTGTATTAGTAGAACTTGCAGTATCGAGAATAAAAGGACTGCAAAAGCTAGAAAAAAATCAATATTTGAGGGTTTGGGGAATTTCTGCTACCATTGGAAATATAGATGAAGCCTTGGATGTTTTGGAACCTAATCAAACATCAAAGCGAATTATTGTTAAAGCAGACCTTGAAAAAAAGATAATAATTAAATCGATTCTACCTGATGATATAGAAACTCTACCCTGGGCAGGACATTTGGGTTTAAAGCTAGCGTACAAACTTTTACCAATTATTGAGAAAAGTAAAACGACCTTAATTTTTATTAATACCCGTGGACAGTCAGAAATGTGGTATCAGCATCTGCTCAATCTGGAGCCAGAATTGGCTGGGAGAATAGCCATTCATCACGGATCTATTGATTTTGAACTTAGAAATTGGATTGAAGATGCCTTGCACACCGGACAGCTAAAAGCGGTGATAGCCACATCGTCTTTAGATTTAGGGGTAGATTTTAAACCAGTCGACACGGTTGTCCAAGTTGGATCTCCAAAAGGTGTAGCTCGCTTTTTACAGCGTGCAGGCCGTTCAGGGCATTCACCCAACGAAACCTCTAAAATTTATTTCCTCCCTACTCACGCTTTAGAGTTGGTTGAAGCAGCAGCGATTAAAGAAGCTGCAAAAAATAACAATATCGAAAGCCGGGAGCCTTTTATTATGGTTTTTGATACTCTAATTCAGTATTTGGTTACTTTGGCCATTGGCGATGGTTTTGATGATAAAACAATTTATGAGGAAGTTAAAAACACCCATGCTTTCAAATTAATCTTACCTGAAGAATGGAATTGGGTTATGCAATTTATTACCCATGGTGGCGATAGTTTAAGTGCTTATAATGAATTTAAAAAGGTTACCAAAGATGAAGATGGCCTTTGGAAGGTAAAAAGTAGAATGCTTGCTATGCGCCATCGCCTACATATTGGCACAATTGTAAGTGATGCCATGCTTAAAGTTAAATTTCTTTCGGGCGGCTATGTGGGGATGGTTGAAGAATATTTTGTAACTCGATTAAAAGCTGGGGATAATTTTAGGTTAGCTGGTCGTGTATTGGAATTTATCCACGTTAAAGATATGACTGTTATTGTTCGAAATAGCAAGCAAAAAAATGCCATTTCTCCCAGTTGGAACGGTGGTCGCTTACCTTTATCATCAAATTTAGGTTCCGTACTACGGAAAAAGTATAACGAAGCCCTTGATAAAAACCACGAAGATGAGGAGTTGGATGTTGTATATCCTTTATTTCTGTTGCAGGAAAAACGTTCGCACGTACCTAGAAACGATGAATTACTAATTGAATTGATAAATAATAAAGAAGGATTTCATCTTTTTGCATACCCATTTGAAGGCCGTTTAGTACATGAGGTTTTGGCTGCACTTGTAGCCTATCGTTTGAGTAAACTATTGCCAATCAGCTTTTCAATTGCCATGAATGATTATGGATTTGAATTACTAAGCGAAACAGAAATTCCTATGGATGAATCTATTGCTTATGAGGTTTTTTCGCCAAAAAATTTAACAGAAGATATAACCTTGAGCATAAATTCGACAGAAATGGCAAGAAGAAAATTTAGGGATATTGCTTGTATTTCAGGTTTGGTTTTTCAAGGTTACCCTGGCAAATATGTTGCTAATAAACATTTGCAGTCATCTGCGGGTTTGTTTTTCAATGTATTTAGTGATTATGACAAACATAATTTACTTTTGCGACAGGCTTACGACGAAGTATTTTATCAGCAATTGGAAGAGCCAAGATTAGCGGCAGCTTTACAAAGAATCCAGGAGGGAATTATTGTAATAACAAATCCTAAAAGCTTTACGCCACTCTCCTTTCCTATAAAAGTAGATAGCTTAAGAGAAAACATGAGCTCGGAAGAATTAGAACAAAGAATTGCCAGAATGAAAGCTGAATCTGAAAAAATTAAATAAATAAGAATGACGATAACGTGCCAGGGAGAAGAACTGATTTTAGATAAAGAGCGTGCTTTATATTTACCCAAATACCAACTTTTAGCTATTAGCGATTTGCATTTAGGCAAATCTGCACATTTCCGTCAGGCTGGATTACAAGTTCCTTCTACAATTTCTAACACTGATTTACAAAGATTAGGCACATTGATTGAGAAATATAAACCCACAACATTATTAACAAATGGAGATATGTTTCATCATGGCTTAAACACGGATATAGACAATTTTTATGATTGGAAAAAGCAATATCAAAATCTAAAATTTCTGCTTGTTAAAGGAAATCATGATAAACTATCCACAAATAATTACGCTGATTTAGGGATTGAAATTCATGAACCAAGTTTTTGTTTAGGCCCTTTTTGCTTTATTCATGATGTGCCAAAACACACAAGTGAAGAACTTTATTCTATTACAGGTCATGTTCATCCAGGAGTTTCTATTATTGGAAAGGCTAAACAGCGATTAAAATTCCCATGCTTTTACTTTGGAAATAAACATGCAATACTACCTGCTTTCAGCTTATTTACAGGGCTTTACAGCGTTAAACCTAAAGTAAATGAACGCATTTTTGCTGTAACTCCAGATAAAGTTATAGAAGTATAATTTATTGGTGTATATCTATAATTTGTTTTAGTTGGGAGGTTTGTACAACGCCACTTTGACGCCATACGGCTTTACCTTGTTTAAATAGAATTAAAGTTGGTACACTCTGAACGTTGTAAGCACTTGCAGCAGATTGATTTTTATCTATATCAACCTTAATAATGGATGCACTATCTCCAATCTGCGATTTCAATTGTTCCAATATTGGTTTCATCATTTTGCATGGCCCACACCATTCAGCAAAAAAATCAACCAGCACTGGCTTATCGCCATTTATTAAATCAGAAAATTTAGACATGATTTTAGTGTTTATCTTTAAACAAACAAATTTATCTTTTAGTTTGCTAAGGCAGTTACAGGCAGCTCTGCATTTAGTGCCTCAACCCAATTTTTAAAAAGCTTTTGTTCAATTTTAATAACTTCCGCTGCATGATGTTCCCAATCTGAAGAAAATTCAATTAATTGGTTCATCATTTCCTCTAAATGCCCCTCTTCTTCTAATATAATCGATTTTACGTTTACCTTGCTTTTGGTTTCGTCAAGAATCGCTTGATAAATTGGATATAATTCATCTGCTCGAACTTCAATAGCATAGGTTACAAAAAGATAAGCCGCAAACTTTAAATCATAACCTGAGAGATTAAATTCTAATTTTAAATATCTGCAAACTGCAATATCCAAAGCATGTAAATAGAATTTAGTGTGATTTGGAGAAAGTAATTCTGAATTTTTATAAGTTTTACAAATTGAATCATCAATTTTAGCAATTTGCTTCTTTAAATAGTAAGCGTGACGATGTTCTTCTGCAGCATGCTTTAAAATAATAAGATTTACATTTTCCTTATGCTCTGATGCTGAAATCTTTTTTGCACCTGCATTTTCCATATAGGATAAGGTATTTAACCATTTAGCATGCAATGTATTATCAGCAACTATTTTCTTTAAACTTAAATTAAGCATCTTCTTATAATTAGGCAAAAAAGAAGTCCATTAAAACATAATGGACTTCTTTTTTATTTTTAAATCTCTCTATTAAAATCCCAACCTTCCAGGTAATCTGCCACACGGCGAACAAACATGCCACCTAATGAACCATCCACTACCCTATGATCGTAAGATAACGACAGAAACATCATATGTCTGATGGCAATAACATCGCCATGCTCTGTTTCTAAAACTGCTGGTTTCTTTTTAATAGCCCCTACAGCTAAAATAGCTACCTGTGGTTGGTTAATAATTGGCGTACCCATTACATTACCAAATGTACCAACATTGGTTAGGGTAAATGTACCACCTTGAGTTTCGTCTGGTTTTAATTTGGAAATTCTTGCTCTAACTGCTAAATCATTAACCGCTTTAGTTAAGCCAACTAAATTAAGTTGATCGGCATTTTTAATTACCGGAACAATTAAGTTTCCACTTGGTAAAGCAGCCGCCATACCAATATTTATATCACGTTTTTTAATAATTTGAGTTCCGTTAACCGAAACATTAATCATTGGAAAATCTTTTATTGCTTTTGCAACTGCTTCAACAAAAATTGGTGTAAAGGTTATTTTCTCATTTTCACGTTTTTCGAAGCTATTCTTCACTTTATTGCGCCATAAAACCATGTTAGTTACATCAGCTTCAACAAATGAGGTTACGTGTGGTGAAGTTGTTTTACTCATTACCATATGATCGGCAATAAGTTTACGCATTCTATCCATCTCTATAATTTCATCACCGCCGCTTACGCTTGTTGTTGATGTTTTACTTGCAGCTGGTGCTGATGATTGAGGCTGAGTTGCTTGAACTTTATTTTCTGAAGTTACTGCAGTTTCTTGTTTTGGTGCCACTACAGCTGATTTTTCTCCAGTTTTACTATTAATATAATTTAGTAAATCATCTTTATTTAAACGACCATCGGCGCCCGAACCCTTTATACTATCTAATTCTTCAATAGAAATATTTTCCTGTGCGGCAATATTTTTAACCAAAGGAGAATAAAAACGTTCTGATGAATTAAAATCTACTGTGCTTTTTGCAGTGGTTAACTGATCTACGCCAGGAATTGATGCTTCTGGTTCTGTTTCTTTTATTGGAGCCGGTGCAGCTGCTGCTAGCTCAGTTGTAGAATCGTTTCCACCTTCAGTTTCTATAATTGCGATTACATCGCCCACTTGCGCAACTTCATCTTCCTTAAATAACTGCTTTACCAATTTACCAGCTACAGGAGAAGGTACTTCAGAATCAACTTTATCAGTTGCAATTTCTAAAACGGTATCGTCTAAATCAATCGTATCTCCAGGTTGTTTCACCCATTTAATCACTGTTGCTTCAGCAACGCTTTCACCCATTTTTGGTAACAATAGTTCGTATTGAGCCATATTAATTACAGTAAGTTTTTATTTGGTAACGCGACAAAAATACAGATTTTTATTGTTTACATTACGATTCTTTAAGAAGATTTAATAACATAGTTAGTGCGGATGCAGCTGATCGCTCTATGTTTTGCAAGCGTTTATTACTGAAATTAAACACTTTAGCTACTGTTTTTTGTTTGTTAGAAACTGCTATCCAAACCGTACCAACTGGCTTATCTTCTGTACCTCCATCTGGTCCGGCGATACCACTAACAGCGATAGAATAATCTGTTTTAAAATTATTTAATGCACCTTCAGCCATTTCTATAACCGTTTCTTCACTTACGGCACCATATTTTGTTAGTGTTGCTTCCTTTACACCCAAAACTGATTCCTTAAGTTCGTAAGCATAAGCTACTGCTCCACCCCAATATACGGATGAACAGCCAGGATGTTGCGTAATTAAATGTGCAATATAGCCTCCAGTGCAGCTTTCAGCGGTAGATAAGGTTAGTTTTCTCTCTTTCATTATATTCAGTATCGCTTTTTCCAAAGCAATATCTTCATCAATAACAACATAACTTTTAACCTTGGCTATTATTCGCTGTGCATAAACTTCAATTTCTGCCTTTAGCGAATCTTCATTTTCACCTTTGGCTGATAAACGTAATCGTACCTGACCTAATTTTGGTAAGTAGGCTAACTTTATATGTTTAGGTAAACTATCTTCTATTTCTTCAATTTCCTTTGCTAAAAAAGACTCGCCAATATTAGAAGTGAGAATGGTTTTATGTACAATTGATGGGAGTTTAAATCGCCCTTTAATTCTTGGCAAAATTTCATCATCCATTAAATACATCATTTCGTAAGGAACGCCAGGCATAGACACAAAAATCTTTCCGCGTTCTTCAAACCACATACAAGGCGCTGTTCCGTTTTTATTTAAGATAACTTCGCAGCCATCAGGTACATCAGCCTGCTTAATGTTTACATCAAGCATTGGGCGATTAAATTTCTTGAAGATGGATTTTATGATCTCTAATGATTCAGAATCATTCCTAAAGCCCATATTAAAATACTTTGCCAAGGTTAGCTTGGTTATATCATCCTTAGTTGGACCTAAACCACCTGTAATTAGAATAATATCTGCTCTAGTTTCCGCTTGCGCCAAAGCATCTAAAATATGCTGCTCATCATCAGAAATTGAGGTAATTTGTTTTACAGAAACGCCAATTAAATTTAATTGCTTTGCCATCCAGGCAGAGTTTGTATCAACGATCTGTCCAATCAGAATTTCATCGCCTATGGTAATAATTTCAGCTAACATATTTTTATTGGTAGGTACTGTAGAAACCTTGTCTCTTGCTTAATTTTAAATCTTGTAAAATAGATGCTTTTACTTTAATAGTTACCGAATAACTTTTGTAAGCACCATAAGGCACCCAGTTAACGCTCATATCCCAACAATGTAAATCTCTATAAATTGCGATATTCATTGGCGTTAAGCCGTTATTTTTGAAATCGTAACCAGAGTTAAAAGTAAATTTCCATTTAGGTGTTAAGTTAAAATCACCATTAAAGTTTAAAGTGTTACTGGTAGAACTAACGCCTAAATCATTAGAATATTGAAAGCTATAAGAAAAAGAAAAGTTCCACGGAATATTAAAATCAACAAAGGCATTTGGATCACGACTTATAGCCGCCAATTGCTCTGATTGAATATCAGACAGGCCTTTTTTCTTTGCCGCATCTGCTAGTTTATCATTGGCTTCGTTTTTACTTTTTAAGGCCTCAGGATTTAGGCTGTAATCGAAAGAGAAACCAAAATTAGTTAATCTTGGTAATTTAGCTCCTCTTGTCCAGGTAAAATCATTACTTCTTGTAAAGGTTCTAACACCAGAAACCGTAGTTTCATCTAGTGCATATGGATCGAATGTACCGTTGTAGTTAATACCTAATTTATCGGTAAATTGAGAACGACCAGCCAAACTTAATGTTGATAATTTATGGATTGGCGCCAAAAAGTTGTACGATCCATTAATGGTTAAGTTTTGTATAATTGGAATTTTCTTCTCTCCTGTGCCCGTCGTATCCTTACTAGATTTTACCTTTAACTCCACTATGTTTCCTAAACCAAAACCAATTGAGGCCGCTTTACCTGAAAAAGATCCTGGAAAGGCACTCGTTTGAAAAATGGAGTATTTAATTTGTTGTCCGTAACTGTCATAAATGAAACGACCGTTTTGATCAATTGCATTTTTATATGGACCGTTGCCTTCTTTTGTAAAATCAGGTGAATAATTGAACGAGATACTAGGCGTCATTACATGCCTTAATGCTTTTATATTTCCAAGATTATTAAAAGTTTTTTTGCCATAAATATTAGTCGTTAAACTAGTAGATAAATTATAGCTACCTGCACGCTTAAAGCCACTAATGGTATCCATTCTGCTTGTATAAGTTCCATCAGCAAAAGTTGTGTATCGACTCCTTGTAGTTTGAAAGTTCCAAACTTCATTATAAGTACCACCCATAGAGAAGTTTAAATACTTGAGTAAAGTAAATGACATACTAACTGGAATTGTGTGTTGAAAACCAGATTGTAGTCTTTTTAAACCATCATTTTGAAACAACAAACTATCTTTTGTGGTAACGGTATTTGTTCCTTGCAAACCATAACCAATAGTAATTTTTTGATACCATTTTTGCTCGCCAACTCTATTTTTAGAATCAAAAGGACTAAAAGTAGGCACATTGAAAGTTCCAGTTGGAAATCTTATTGAAATGTCTTTTGTACTTAATGTTTGATCACTACCCAACGATAATGAATAGTTCATCCCGTTTGGAAAAGCCTTAGCATAACTAATACTACTACTCATGGTATTTGTTGCAATTGCTCTTTGATCGTAAGTGGCATTTGCACCTGTGGCCTTAAAATAACTGCTCGATCCTAAATTTACACTTGCACTAAATGTTGTTCCTGGTCTTGCGTTTGCATTCTGACTATGTGTCCAAGCCAAGTGGAATACCTTTGCGGGATTATTAAATGCCTCGGTTCCTTCCAATCCATTCTTAGAGCTGCTATAGTTAAAGTTAATATTACCGTTAAATTTATATCTCTTGGTGTAATTACTTAATAAACTAGTTTCATAGGAACCATTGGTATAAATAGTTCCTAAAAATTTAGCATCCCAATAATCATTTAAACCTAAATAATAGCCTATGTTTTGTAAGAAAAAGCCTTTTGTGGCATCTTCACCTGGTGTTGGCAATATAAAACCTGAAGATCGCTTATTTGGCTTGGGAAAAAAGGCAAAAGGCAAAGCTAGCGGTGTTGGTATGTCCTCTATCTTCATATAAACTGGTCCAGTAATAATCTGCTTTTCAGTTACAACACCTTTTGAAATCATTAAACCGAAGTGAGGATGCGGCAAATTACACGTGCTATACATTACATTTTTGATGTGTATTTCATCGTCAATCTGTTTTTTACTTTGTCCACCAGAGAAAAATCCACCCTCTTGTTCAGAAAAAACTCCATAAATTTTTCCTCGTGTTGTTTCTGTATTGTAAAAAATTGAATCTGCAATTGCAGATGCTTCTGTACCTGATTTTGAAATAGGACGACCAACATAACGTCCAGTTTTTGGATCTTTTGTTCCTTTAGCAAAAATAGTGTGGTTTTTTTGGTCTACTCTTATATAGTTAGCATCCAGCTCAAAATCGCCATATTTTATCCTCGCATTGCCATATAAATAGATAATATTTTTATCCTTACTCATTTTTACTGAGTCATCAGCTTTGTACTCTACTTTTTGTTCGAGATCGCTATTACTTTTAGGTTTTACTTTGGCTGTATCTTTCTTCGCCGTGTCTTGCTTAATGATTTGTTGCAATGAAAAACCAGAAAATGCGTTAGCTTTACCAACACTAAGTGTTAATAAAATGACAGAAATTAGTAAAATAGAGTTGTTCAGAAGTTTCAAATTCGTATTTGAATGTTATTTTTGCAAAAGTGTTTAATCAAAAACGTCCAAAATTAGTGAAAAATATACCATTGATGTATCTTAAAACCATTTTAGCCTTTATTATTTGTACAATATCATTAAATTCATTTGATAATCAAGCATTTGCGCAACAATATAAAATTAAAACAATTGTTATTGACGCCGGTCACGGTGGTAAAGATGGCGCTACCCATGGGGTATATTCTAAAGAGAAAGATGTAGCGTTAAAAACGGCCTTAAACCTCGGTAAAGCACTTCAGGATAGTATCAAAGATCTTAAAATAATTTACACCCGCGAAACCGATGTTTTTATTCCGCTTTATGAGCGTATTAATATTGCAAATAATGCAAAAGCTGATCTTTTTATCTCCATCCATTTAAATGATATGCCAGTTAGGGTATCCAAAGTGGTTGATTATTATAAGAAAGTTAGAGGAAAAAAAGTTCCTGTTTATCGTACTGTAGCAACAAAAAGTACATCAACACATGGTACAGAAACGTTTGTATCGGGTACAGGAAGATTGAGTGAGCAAGATGAAGTAATAAAAAGGGAAAACGCTTCTATGTTTTTAGAGGATAATTATCAAAAAAACTACGAAGGTTTTATTGCCAATACGCCAGAAAGCGATATTATGATTTCATTAATGAAACAAACAAATCGCGAAAGAAGTTTGAAATTTGCTTCTATGCTTCAACAAGAATATGTAAACGCAGGACGAGTTAATCGTGGTGTGCAAGAAAAAAGTTTAGCAGTATTAGCTCGTGCAGCTATGCCTGCGGTTTTAACAGAAATTGGTTTCGTAAGTAATCCAGAGGAAGAAGATTATATGAACTCGCCCGAAGGACAAAATGAAATTGTTAGTGGTATTATAAAGGCTATTAAAAACTATAAGCGACTGGCCGAAACTTCTTTTTAATCAACAATCAAAATCTCCCTGCATAAATGAAGCTAAAACTTCTAGTTATTTTTTCAATTTTAATATCAAGTGCTGCCTTTCAAAGTGCTTTTGCTCAGGGCTATAAAATTAAAACTATTGTAATAGATCCTGGTCATGGTGGTAGAAAACCTGGAGCATCAGGAAGTTTTTCTAAGGAAAAAGATGTTGCATTAAAAATTGGATTAAAGTTAGGTGAGAAATTAAAAGATGAATTGCCGGGTATAAAAATTATTTACACAAGAACAAAAGATGTAGATGTTGATTTATATCGCCGTGCTGAGATTGCCAATGATGCAAATGCCGATCTTTTTATATCTGTGCATTGTAATTCCATGCCTGCAGGTAATAAAAGTACCAAAGGTGTAGAAACTTTAGTGGCAGGTTCTCACAGATTGAAGGAACAAGATGCCGCAATAAGAGAAAATGCCGATATAAAATTAGAAAAGAACTATAAAACAAAATATCAAGGCTACGATCCAAATGATCCTGCTACATTTATTATTTTATCGCTATTAAAAAACGCGTTTAGAGATAAAAGCATTAAATTTGCCAAACTTATTCAAAATAGTTACATCAAAAGAGATGATAGAGTAAGTCGTGGTGTTAAAGAACAAGGAGTTTTAGTATTACAACGTTGTGGTATGCCCGCAGTTCTTACTGAGGTAGGTTTTATATCAAATACACAGGAAGAAAAGTATATAAACTCATCAAAAGGACAAAATGAAATTGCTGACTCTATTGTGGAGGCAATTAAAGAATATAAGAAAAATATTGAGGTAAGATAATTGGCATTATAAATGATAGTTAGTTTACCTTTGAATATTAATAACACAATTTAAACATAAACAAAACAAAAGTGCTGATGCTTTTATTATCTACTATCAGATAATTAATAAAGTATCATAAAATAAGAAAGCGCTCTTATAGGAACTGAAGATTTAATAAACTTTGGAACTTGTAGCCATTAAATAGAAACACTCATGAAAATTAAGAACGAAACCAAAGTAGGTATTTTAGCTGCATTTGCCATTGCTTTATTAATAATTGGATATAACTTTTTAAAAGGAAACTCAATCTTTTCAAGCGAAACAAGTTTGTTTGCAAGATATTCAAGAGTTGATGGTTTAACAGTGTCAAAACCTGTATTAATTAACGGTTATCAAATTGGACGCGTAGCTAAACTGCAATTAGAGCCAGGTGGTACTATTTTAGCAACTTTAAGCATTAACAGTAAATACGATATTCCTGATAATAGTACTGCACGTTTAGAAGGTACAGACCTTTTAGGCAGCAAAGCGATTGTGATGGAATTAGGTAACTCTAAAAAAATGGCTGAAGATGGTGCAACCTTAAATGCAAATGTAGAAAAAGGTTTGATGGAACAAGTTCAGCCAATTCAGAAAAAAGCAGAGTTGATTATAGGTAAAATGGATTCTATATTAAGTAGCGTAAACACTATTTTAAGTCCAAACTTCCAAAAAAATGTTGACAAAAGCTTTAACAGTATTGCTGGAACATTGGCATCATTAGAAACAACATCTAAAAAGGTTGATGGTTTAGTTGGATCAGAAAGTCAGCGTATTTCGGCAATTTTCAAAAATGTTGAAGGCATTACAGCTAATTTAAATAACAACAATAAAAAAATCAGTGATATTTTATCTAATATTAATACAGTTACCGATAAATTTGCTGCCGCTAACTTTAAGCAAACACTTGATAATGCGAATAATGCAATTGCAGATTTACAAAGTGTAATCACAGGAATCAAAAATGGCAAGGGTAGTTTAGGCTTATTATTAAATGATACTAAAATGTATGATAACTTAAGTAGCGCATCTAAAAACCTGGATGAATTAATGATCGATTTAAAAGCTAATCCTAAACGTTACGTACACTTCTCTGTATTTGGTGGTGGAAATAAGAAAGACAAATAACAAACCTACATAAATAAAAAAGCGTACAATTATCAAATTGTACGCTTTTTTTATGCCTAATAATTATTAGCTGGCTTATAACTGAAAAGTTCTACCCTCTATCGCAAGTTCCGTATTTTCAAAAACGGATTGAGCTTCTTCTAAAAGCATTTGTAGGGTTTTATATCTTGATGAAAAATGACCAATTAATAATTTCTTCGCATGGATTATATTAGCGATTTCTGCGGCTTGCAATGCAGTTGTATGATGCGTTTCTTTTGCTCTATCTAATAACTCATGAAGAAATGTAGCTTCATGGTATAATGTATCGCAATTCATTATTGTTGGAAAGTAACGTTCGTCATATAAAGTATCAGAGCAATAAGCATAAGCTCTTGGCGCTTCAGCAGGCGTTGTGTAATCCTCACTGTGTAAAACATCACCATTTGGTAAGGTAACATCAATTCCCTTTTTTAAAGCCGTATAATAAGCCATCGGTACATCATCAGTTTTCTCCTTAATTAATTTCCGCTGCCTTTTCTTCTGCTCAAAAACAAATCCGGTACAAGGAATCCGGTGGTTTAAAATAATTGTTCTTACACTTAAATCACTATTTTCAAAAATTTGAGTGGATGCTGTCGGGTCAATGGCAAAAAATTCAATTGGATATCTCAATGTTGTATCCGAGTATTTAAATTGAATTTCCAGAATTTCAAGCAAAGCGGCCGGACCAAAAATTTGCATTGGTTTTGTTCTACCATTTAAATGCAAACTGGATAATAGCCCAACAAGGCCCAAATAATGGTCGCCATGTAAGTGTGTTATAAAAATGTAATCGATTCTTGCAGCTTTAATATTAAACCGAATCAGTTGGTGTTGCGTACCTTCACCACAATCAATTAAATAGTACTTTTCATTACAATTTAAAAGTTGTGCCGATGGATTACGGTTAAAAACCGGGGTTGCAGAACTACTTCCTAAAATTGTAACTTCAAACTTCATATTTCTAAAGATATATAAAAGCCCCGTAGGTTTAAATACTACGAGGCTTTTTTAAATAGGTTAATGCGTTTTTATTTTGCGCCTCTGAATTCTTTTTCCAACTCTTCCATAAAAATGAAATCTGTTGCTTCAGCTAGTGTATTAACAAACGTTACAGATTGAAATATGTTTGATAATTCTATAATATGAGCAATTGCATCATTAATACCTGTAACGATAAATAAGCCACCTGCATTTTTACACAGCCTATCTCCTACCAATAAACAACTTAAATCTTGAGCATCCGTACACTCTTTAACGTGCGATAAGTCAATTATTATATTTTTAAAGCCTTCGGCATTTAGTAAATAAAATTCTGATTTTAAGCCAGGCGCATTATCATTTGTAAACTTAGGTTCTTTTAACTTTAAGGTTACGTATTTCTCATGTTTATCTACTGAAAATTTCATCTCTCTATTCTTTATTTTACTAATGTATATATTTTGTTTCGAATTAAAGCTTTTCTATTGCCTTTAACACATTAGCTTCAATTCTTGCGGAAATAGCATCAGCATCAGCTTTTACAAATTTCTCGCCCACAATTTGTTCATATAATTCTATATAACGCTCTGAAATTGAATTAACAATCTCAGGTGTCATTTCTGGCACAACCTGTCCATCCTTACCCTGAAAACCATTTTCGATTAACCATTTACGTACAAATTCTTTTGAAAGCTGTTTTTGAGCTTCATCACTATTTTGGCGTTCTTGATAACCTTCTGCGTAAAAATAACGAGATGAATCTGGTGTATGAATTTCGTCAATTAAGTAGATTACTCCATCTGCCTTGCCAAATTCATATTTTGTATCGACCAAAATTAATCCGCTTTTTGCTGCTATTTCAGTTCCACGTTGATATAAAGCACGTGTATATTCTTCAAGTTTTTCATAATCAGCTAAAGAAACAATTCCTTTTGCTAAGATATCTTCTCTAGAAATATCTTCATCATGCCCTACCGATGCCTTAGTTGTTGGCGTAATAATAGGGTTAGGCAATTTATCGTTTTCCTTTAAACCCTCTGGCAAAGCCACACCGCAAACACTTCTTTTACCCACGCTATACTCTCTCCAAGAATGACCTGATAAATAACCACGGATAACCATTTCAACCTTAAATGGTTCACAAATTCTTCCGATAGTAACCATTGGATCAGGAACATCCAATACCCAATTAGGGACAATATCTTGCGTAGCAGCTAAAAATTTTGCAGCAATTTGATTTAAAACCTGCCCTTTAAATGGAATGGCTTCAGGTAAAACAACATCAAAAGCAGAAATTCTGTCGGTAACAACCATGGCCATAAATTTATCGGCTATGGTGTAAACATCACGAACTTTTCCTTTGTAATAGTTACTCTGTTCAGGGAAATTGAAATGGGTTTCTTTAAGTGCTTTCATGGGCGATAAAAATACGACTTTTAAACAAAAAACCCCATAGTTTGTACCATGAGGTTTTAATTATTTTGAATTAATTCTCGTTATTTCATTAAGGCAAAATATCTACCATTGAACTTGTAAGTTTGCATTTTATTAATCACGGTATAATACCCATTTTCATTATGCTTATCTTCTGATAATGGAATGGTTATAGTTTTAGAAATATCATTGTAAGCTATTAAATCCTTGTTTTTTTGCTGCATAATTGGCCAATAAGCAATTCTAATATCTGAATTTATTTTGTTGCTAGATTTTATTAATGGAGCATCTGTAATTAATTCATCTTTAGTAAAACAGAAAAATTGAACTGTTTGCCCGTAGTAAGAAGACATATATGTTGAACGATAAAAAGCTAAATAATAGATTTTATTATTCAATACAGCATTTTCTATCTTAGTGAAATAACCAGCAACATCCTCATTATATTTACGAACTCGATGAGATGATTTAATTGAATTTGTAGTTTTATACTGATAGATTACTTCCCAAAATCTTTCCGTCCCTCCTTGCCCATCGTCCCAAGAATAAATCTTGAATTTTTTGTCGCTGGATGACACTATACTCATTCCATGTTTCTTTAATTGCGGAAAATTATAATTAAAAGTCCTTAAGTTTTTGCTCGTATAGTCTAATAATGATTTAGCAAGCACTTGGTTTGCTTTTGTAAGTTCTTTATCTCTATCTACTTGTTTTGTATAAATATAATTTTCGGCCCAATGGTTTACATTTTTAATCTTTGTCACTAAGTCCTTTTCTATAGTTTTTATACTTTGACCTAAAGCATTAATAGTAGCAAATAAAATAAAAAGAAACGAGATAGAGGTTAATTTCATTTACTGAATATCGCCGTAGGCTTTAAGAATATCTTTTACCAATTTATGTCTTACTACATCTTCCCCGCTCAAATAAATAATATCGATCCCTTTAATGCCTTCCAAAATTCTTAAACCATTAAACAATCCTGACATTTGCTTTTTGGGCAAATCTATTTGTGTTACATCTCCAGTAACAATAAATTTAGCAGTTGGGCCCATACGTGTTAAAAACATTTTCAACTGCATATCGGTCGCGTTCTGCGCTTCATCTAAAATTACAAAGCAATTATCCAATGTACGACCACGCATAAATGCTAGTGGCGCGATTTCTATGGTACGATTTTCTATATAAAACTTAAGTTTCTCTGCCGGAATCATATCATCCAAAGCATCATACAGCGGTCTTAAATATGGATCGATTTTTTCCTTTAAGTCTCCTGGTAAAAAACCAAGGTTTTCACCTGCTTCAACGGCTGGCCTAGTTAAAATAATTCTTTTAATTTCTTTATTCTTTAAAGCTCTAACAGCTAATGCTACGGCTGTATAAGTTTTTCCAGTTCCGGCGGGGCCAATGGCAAAAAGTATATCATTTTTGCCAATACTAGTAACCATTTTACGCTGATTTGCTGTTCTGGCCTTTACCAAAAGACCGTTTGTACCGAAAACAATCACCTCTCCACCACCTCCGGTAGGCTCCGATACATCTTTTTTTACAACGCCATTTGCCTTTTGACCTAAAATAGATTCAACATCATTATTGCTTAAAGAGCTGTACTTTTCGAGCTGCCCAACCAGTTGGTTAAACTTCTCTTCAAATGCCTTAAGTTCCTGTTCATCACCAAGAACCTTAACATCACTACCTCTCGCTACAATTTTTAACTTAGCGAAAGCGCCCTTAATCATTTCGTAATTTTCGTTGTTCGGTCCCCAGAATTGCGCAGGATTTACGGTATCCAATGTTAATTTTAATTCGTTCAAGCTGTAGTATTTTTTAAGTTTGCAGGCTTATATTTAATTTAAATTTGAATATTTGTAGGCGCTTAGCCTCTACACAAGAATAAGCATAATTAATGAATTTTTAATGGGTATAATTACTTTAACAACAGATTTAGGTTCAAAAGATTTTTATCAGTCCGCCTTAAAAGGTAGCCTGCTAAGGCTTATGCCGACTGTTAATTTGGTAGATATTACTCATGAAGTTCCTTCATTCAACATTTCATATGCTGCATTTGTTCTAAAAAATGCATATCCATATTTTCCGAAAAATACGGTACACTTAATCGGGATTGATTCTGTATATAGTGAAAACACAAAGTACATTGCGGTAAAGCATAAAGATCATTATTTTGTAGGTGCAGATAATGGAATTTTTTCGCTTCTTTTTGATGATACGCCAGAGGATGTAGTTGAACTTAACATTATGCAGGATTTAAAATATCTACATTTTCCTTTGGTAGATATTTTTGTTAAAGCGGCTACTCATCTTGCCAAAGGTGGCAAACTTAAGGATATTGGATTACCTGTAGCAGAAATTGAGCAAAAGATGCTTTTACACCCTGTTATAGAGAAAGATATAATCCGTGGAAGTGTTGTTTATATTGATACTTTCTGCAATGTAATCACGAATATTACCAAGGATCTTTTTACAAAAATTCAAAAAAATCGTGATTTTACTTTATACTTCAGAAAAAGTGAAACCATTACCCAACTTAGCTGGCATTATAATGAAGTACAAGAAGGCGAAAAATTGTGCTTATTCGGTATAAGTAATCACCTAGAAATAGCGATAAACAAAGGTAAAGCAAGTGGCTTGTTAGGTTTACACCTTGGCGATATTGTAAGGGTTGAATTCCATAACTAAAGCTAAATAAATACCTCATATAAAGAATGTAAGTATATTGTTGATAATACTTTATGCTTATAAATATTAGTATAAAAAAGATTGCAAAAACATCTTTCCTGATCTCTTGTTTCTATTGTATGAAAAAATACATCTTAATATTCTGCTTTTCTATTTTTGGTGTGATCGCTTTTGCTCAACAAGATACTTCTGCTTACCAAATGCAAAGGGCTAAAATAAATGGCTTATTAAATGAGCGAAGTGTAAAATTTGGACAATATGACCAAAGTCTTAATGAAAAAACTGGAATTTTTGGCTGGCAAACCAAAAGAGATATTAAAAATTCAAATGAAATTTTAAGGCAAATAGTGCTTAACGACAATAATATTTTTAAGGAGTTAAAGGTATTAATGGACTATAAAGATGTTCAGAACCAAAAAATAGTGGTAAATGCTAATAATTCAGAAGAAAGGATAGAGAATTATATGCGTACAATAAAAAAGCTTCAGGATCAAAATACACAGTTAAAGAATGAAGCAAAAAAAGATATTGGCGCTAAAAGTATTTCAGTTTATATTATTGTTTTCTTGCTTCTAATTATGATGGGTGGAAGTTATTTTTTCTTCAAAAAATTAAAAAGATATGAAAAAAGCACTATTTAAGGCTTTGGTTAAAATTAACAAAATCATTTTACCAAGTTTATACAAAAAAGATCCATCCAAGCTAAGCACTCTTCAAAAAGCAATATTAGGATACCGTTACTGGGTATTAACAAATGCATTAGACTAAAAAGGCCAATCTTTCGATTAGCCTTTTATTTTTTCTTGATTGATTTATTATTATTTCTTAAAATGTTCAATAATTAAGGTTGCTAATTCAGTACCTATACGCTCCTGAGCTTCATTTGTTGAGGCACCAATATGTGGTGTTAATGAAATTTTAGGATGAGTTAAAATATCTGCTAAAGGCGTAGGTTCGTTGTCAAAAACATCTAAGCCTGCAAAAGATACTTTTCCAGAATTTAATGCAGTAATTAGTGCTGGTTCATCAATAGTTCCACCTCTTGAGCAGTTTACAATTCCAATACCATTTTTCATTTTAGCAAACTCTGCTTCACCCAAAATCGGTTTATCAGCAAACGGAGTATGCAAACTAATAAAATCACTTCCTGCAATCACTTCATCAAGTGACACAGTTTTAATGGGAATATTTACAGAGATTCCACCTTGAAAATCTAAAGTAATTTCAGTTTCTAACGGATATAAATCGTAAGCTAAAACATTCATTCCTAATCCTAAAGCCACTTTTGCAGTAGCACGACCTATACGTCCAAAACCAATTATACCAATTGTTTTACCGCTTAATTCCGTTCCTTTTGCGTATGCTTTTTTAAGATTATTAAACTGTGTAGCACCTTCTACCGGCATTTTGCGATTTGCATCTTGCAAAAATCTTATTCCAGTAAATAAGTGAGAAAATACTAATTCGGCAACTGATAATGATGAAGCCGCTGGTGTATTAACAACTGCAACACCTTGACTGCGTGCATATTCTACGTCAATATTATCCATACCAACCCCGCCTCTACCGATTAATTTAATGTTTGGAACAGCATCAATTAATTCCTTTCTAACTTTTGTTGCACTACGTACCGTAATGGCATCGTAGTTTTTTAAAGCTTCGGCTAATTGGTCTTGAGGAATTGTATCTGTATCGACTACAAATCCAGCTTTTTCTAATAATTCTTTTCCGATTGGATCTATTCCATCGTTTGCTAATATCTTAATCATTCGGTTATTATGATGTCATAAGTAATAAACGTAGCACAGATACGAAAGCTATGCGTAGTTTTCCCTATGGATAAAATTTAATTTGATTTTGCTTGTTTTTCTTCGAATAGTTGCATTGCATCCACCAAGGCGTGTACACTTGTAATTGGTAAAGCGTTATACATTGATGCTCTGAAACCACCAACACTTCTATGGCCTTTAATGCCAACGATACCTAATTCTTCAGTATATTTTAAAAATGGTTTTTCCAATTCAGGGTTTTCCATAACAAAACAAACGTTCATTCTAGAGCGATCTTCAACAGTGCAAGTGCCTTTAAATAAAGGATTACGATCTATTTCTCTATAAAGTGCTTCAGCTTTTTGCTTATTTTCCTTTTCTATCTCCGCAACACCACCTTTAGATTTTAACCAACGAAGGTTTAATAGTGCAACATAAATAGAGAAAACCGGCGGTGTATTATACATTGAGCCGTTATCAATATGAGATTGATAATTAAGCATTGAAGGAATTTTACGTCCTGATTTACCTAAAACTTCATCTTTAACAATAACAATTGTTAAGCCTGCTGGGCCAACATTTTTTTGTGCACCTGCGTAAATTAAGTCAAACTTAGAAACATCAATTACACGGCTCATAATATCCGAAGACATATCACAAACCATTGGTACACTTGTTTTGGGAACTTCGAAAAGCTCTGTACCATAAATTGTATTGTTAGAGGTATAGTGGAAATATGCGCTATCGGTAGGGATTTCGTAATCCTTTGGAATAAAAGTATAGTTTGCATCTTTAGAAGAGGCAACAACATTTACATCGCCAACAAACTTAGCTTCTTTTAGTGCCTTACTGGCCCAAACACCAGTATCAAGGTAACTTGCCTTTTGTCCATCTCCCAACAAATTCATTGGTACCATAGCAAATTGTAAACTTGCACCACCTTGTAAAAATAAAACGGAATAACCGGAAGGCACATTTAATAATTCTTTAACCAATTTATCAGCTTCAGCAACAACTGCCTCAAATTCGGTTGTTCTATGCGAAATTTCTAAAATTGATAATCCATCGTTAAAATCTAAAACTGCCTGTGCGGCTTGTTTAAACACTTCTTGAGGTAAAATACAAGGGCCTGCGCCAAAATTATGCTTCATCTTATTATATAATGTTTTACGCCGTAAATGTAAAATTTTTAAAGCAGTTATAGCTATAAAATCGTATCATAAAAAATTAAATTTTGTTAAAAATTCACCAAAAATGTGTTGTTTTATTGCTGTTTTTATAATGGTTGGTTTTCTTTTTAATCTCTACTTAGTATTTTTCAATTTTACTATTAGTTTTAGATTAAACTGCCTTCCTGTTAAATAATTTGGAACTGCATATTGCACATTATCTACATCCTTTAGCCACAAATAAGAAACCGTATTATTGATATTCAACATATTAAAGATTTCAAAAAATAAAATAACTGAACTAAAATTTTTATCTAAAAATCTAGGTTTATGGGCGGCTGCGTCATCCAGAAAGTCCTTAGAAAAACCAATATCAATTCTTTTATATGATGGAATGTAAAATTTATCTAAATATCGATCTGTAGAAGATGGACCAATTGGCAATCTTGAGCCATACATCGCATTTAGGTGCACTTTATATGTTGGACTATTAAGTAAACGATCCTGAAAAAATATTGAAAAATTAACACGTTGATCGGTAGGACGTTTCAAATAACCAGGATAAACAGTTTTCCCGTTCTCTAGGTAACTATCCCCTATTATATCCTCATTGGCATGCATTAAGGAAAGCCTAAAATAAGAAACCAAATCTTTTACAAACTCCCCACCAATACTAAAATCGGCACCGTAGGCAAAACCTTCAGAAACTTGATTGGCTAAATACTTTATCCTCAGGTTGTCAATTTTATAAGGAATTAAACGATCAGAATATTTAAAATAAGCTTCGGAAGTAAATTTTAATCGTGTTCCGAAAGCATCAAAAGCATAATCGTAACCAAAAGACGTATTATAAGAGCGTTGTGCTCGTTGATTAACATTTAAAAGGCCATTATAATCCCTTATAGTCCTGTAAGATGGAGGCTGCTGATATATACCAGCCGTAAACCTAAAAATTTTATTATTTGAGTTTGGGCGATAAGCTAATAACATCCTCGGGCTAACCAAAATTTGTTTACTTAAGGAATTATAATTTACCCTTGCTCCTAACTGCAGCTCAGCATGTTCAGAAAGCGAATAGCTATCCTGAATATAAGCGCTATAATTTTTAATGCTAATATTATTTTCTGCATTGATGACATTTTGCAAAACAATATTTTTAGAATTATTAGGTGTTATAAATCCAGCTGAATCTGTATAATTATATTCATTTAAGCGATCATTATATTTTGATTGATCGAATTTTAGTCCCCAAGAGAAAACATGATTATTAAAATTCTGATCTATTTTAATTTCAGAAGTAAAAACTTTTGTGTCTAAACTATTTCTACCATAATTATAGTAAGAACCTACTCCTCTATTTTTTTTAACAGGGCCAAAGTTATCTACTGGGAAGGAATCATCCAGCTCATCAAAAATATAACTTCCGTCAATATCAAACCTTTCGCGTTCGATGGTATTAAAATAGCTATTAATAAATTTAATAACCAAGTTTGGTTTAGGTGTAAATGTTGCGGTTACGGCGCTTCCTGCAGTACGATAATCGTCTATTTCCTGCCCTGTGTAATCTACATTTAACCTCAACGTAGTATTTAATGTGCCAAATTTCGTTTCTCTGTTTTCTGGAACTAGTTTAAATTGCCCGCCATTAAGAAAACCTAAAAAACTGACATTAAATTTTGGAGAAAAATCATATTGATATAAAAGTTGACCATCGGCAAAATTGGGATTATAACTTCCCTTTTCGTCACTTTTTATGAGTACACTTGAGTTATTTTTATAACGTAGGCCTACAAGTAGAAAACTATTTTTAAATGTTCTTTTAGTTGAGATAGATGTATTTAAAAAGCTGGTACTTAATATCGTTTGATTACTATCTGGCTTATCATATTTAATGTCTAAAACGGAAGAAAGCTTATCTCCATACTTAGCTTCAAAACCTCCTGCAGAAAATTTCGCCTTACTAATCAAGTCTGTATTTATAAAGCTTAAACCTTCCTGTTGACCATTTCTGATTAGTATTGGCCTATTAATTTCGACATCATTAATATAAATTAGATTTTCATCAAAATTGCCTCCTCTGACACTATATTGTGCACTCAATTCATTATTTGTAGATACGCCAGGCAATGTTTTTAACATAGTTTCGAAATTACCAGACACTAATGGCATAAATGTAATATCGCTTACATTTAAAGTTGTTGCATTACTAAGTTGATTTTGCTTATCAGTAATATTAACCTGATCTAACTCGTTAGCATTTGCCTTTAAAACTATGGATTGATTTATACGGGCACCAGAACGTTCATTAAATTTTAATGTTTGGTGCTGATAGCCTAAAAGTGAATATTTTATATTGAAATTCCGAGATTTTGAATAGATTGTATAAACTCCAAATTCATCCGTTACAGTAGATTGACCTTGCCCTAAAACTATAATTGTTACCTGCGAAAGTGGCAACTTATCTTCATTATAAACAATTCCGGAGATTCTTACCAGAGGTTGCGCAAGTGCAAATGTGCAGCCCGTTAAAAGAAAAAAGAATAAGAGCCGAAATTTGAGCATTTATATTTCTAATCGATATCATTAAAATAATCCAATTCCTAAATTAATTATTCTTTATTCAGAACAACCACAGGTAACTCTATTGTGCTAGATTTCTTTATCCTATATAATTTTTATGTTCCTTGATAATTAATCAGAGATTTTAAATTACAAAAGATTAAATAAATTTCTCCAAGCTATTTACAGCTTTCATTTTGGAAATCGTTTCTGTTGGATTATCAGTTACAAAAATTGCACTTCCCGCAACAAAAGCATTCGCACCCGCTTCTATTAACATTCCGAGATTTTGCAAACCAACTCCTCCATCTACTTCAATAATCAAGTTTTCATTTACGCCCTGAATTAAAGCTTTTAAGTCTCTAATTTTTTTGTAAGTATTAGAAATAAATTTTTGTCCGCCAAAACCTGGGTTAACCGACATAATTAGAACCAAATCTAAATCGGCAATAATATCTTGGAGCAAAACAACAGGTGTATGCGGATTTAAAGCCACTCCAGCTTTACAGCCAGCTGCTTTTATCGCCTGAATAGTTCTATGTAAATGCGTGCAAGCCTCGTAATGAACGGTAATTCGATCGGCTCCGGCTTTAGCGAAATCTTCAATATACTTATCTGGCTCAACAATCATTAAATGAACATCCAAAGGCTTTGTAGCATATTTTTTCACAGCAGCCATTATTGGAAAACCGAAAGAAATATTTGGAACAAAAACGCCGTCCATTACATCTACATGAAACCAATCAGCCTCACTTTGATTAATCATTTCTACATCTCTTTGTAAATTCCCGAAATCAGCAGATAAAATAGATGGTGCAATTAAATGTTTCATTTTATAAAGATAAAGAAATAGCCATAAACAAAAAACCTTTTGCTTTTCACAAAAGGTTTATCGATTATTTAAGTTTCATTTCAATTGCTTGCCCATCTCTCGTTATTTCAACAAACTCTTCAATCCGATCGGTATAATTATTGGTATAGCTTTGGTAATCATAGTAATCCGTTCTGCCTCCATAATTGTTGTATCCGCTACCGCGATATACAGGTGTTGAGCCAGACCGACTGTAGCTGGCAAAAGACTGAAGAAAATATTTCCCTGGCTTCATTTTATCGAATTTAAATCGCCCATAAGAATCTGTATTTACAGTAATTCGGTATCGAAAAGCTTGCTCAGACATATATACACTTGTTTTTTTATTTTCCATTTTGCCACGCAATTTGTACCATTCCTCAAAGTAAGGAGTTACAGGAAATAACGTTACAACTACATTTTGAGCTAAAATTTTTGAGCCTACTTTCATACCATATCCATTTTTTGGTCTGGTAAACGCAACGCCTTCAATTGATGATTTTCCTAATGCCAACATGTTTTTGGCTTGTATAGAATCGAATGGAACTTGGGGGTAGTAAGCTGCCTTTTGTGCTTTAAGGGTTACAGCAGAAAAAAGTAGAATTAGCGTAGTTAAAACCAAATGTGTTTTTTTCATATTCAGATTTTTTTTAGTTTTTGATGTTTTCCAGATGCATAATTATATTATTTTAGCCAAAAAAACAACTCATATGAAAAAATATATCTTTAGCTTATGCTTGCTTTTCACAGCTAATCTTGCATTTTCTCAAAAAGAAAAACCTTGTGGAATTAAAGATGGATTACAGGAAGGTACTTGTAAACAATTTTATGATAATGGTAAAATAAACTCTTCAGAAAACTGGAAAAAAGGAAAAAGAGAAGGTTTAGCCAGCTATTATTTTGAAAACGGAAACCTTAAAGCAACCGGAAACTTCATGAAAGATAAGAAAACTGGCGTGTGGAAATTTTATTATGAAAGCGGTACCATAAAAGCGGAAGAAGTTTTTGTTTATAAAGATTTTATGGAACTTAAAGAAGGCTTTTTTAAATATTATTATCCAAATGGAAAGCTGCAGGTAACCAGGTATTATAAAGATGATGTTCGTGATGGCATTGAAACAACTTATTATGAAAGTGGTGTTTTAAAGAGTGCAGGAAATTTTGCTAAAAATCTGCAGGATGGAGAATGGAAATTTTATTACGAGAATGGCAAACCTCAGGATATTTCTGAATGGAAAAATGATCTTCCTGATGGAAAACAAGCTTCTTATCACAAAAACGGACAAGTAAAGTGTGCTGTATTATCAGTAAAAGGCAAAAAGGAAGGCGAAATGATCTGCTATGATGAAAATGGTAAGGTTACTCGTAAAGAGTTTTACAAAAATGACGTAAAAGTAAAACCATAAATTAAAGCTTATAAAAGAAAAGCCCTTTTAGTGACAACTAAAAGGGCTTTATAATTTATGCATAAATCTGAATTTATTTTCAGAATTTATCAATAGCTACTGAATCAAATCCAGTAAAGCATATTTATTATTATGCTTGTGGAGCTGCTGGTTTTTCAGGTTTTGGTAATAAAACTTTGCGAGAAAGTTTCATTTTACCCTGCTTATCGATGTCTAATAATTTAACTTCGATTTTATCACCTTCTTTTAATACACCATCCATAGTTTCTAAACGTTCCCATGAAATTTCAGAGATGTGTAATAAACCATCTTTACCAGGCATAACCTCAACAAATGCACCAAATGGCATAATTGATTTTACTTTACCTTGGTAAACTTCACCAATTTCTGGTTTAGCAACGATGTTACGGATACGTGTTACCGCTGCATCAATTGAAGCTTTATTATCTGCAAAAATCTCAACTATACCTTTACCATCAACTTCTTCGATAGAGATTGAAGCACCAGTTTCGCGTTGCATTTCTTGGATAATTTTACCTCCAGGACCTATAATTGCGCCAATAAATTCTTTCTCAATAGTTAAAGAAACAATACGTGGAGCATGTGGTTTGTAATCTTCATTAGGCTGACTGATCGTCTTTTTCATCTCATTTAAGATGTGTAAACGACCTTCTTTAGCTTGCAACAAAGCTTTTGTTAAAACTTCGTAAGATAAACCATTGATTTTTAAGTCCATTTGACAAGCAACAATACCATGTTCTGTACCAGTTACTTTAAAGTCCATATCTCCTAAATGATCTTCATCACCTAAAATATCAGAAAGGATTGCGTATTTACCAGTTTTTTCATCAGTAATTAAACCCATTGCAATACCTGAAACTGGAGATTTAATTTTAATACCTGCATCCATTAATGCTAATGTACCAGCACAAACAGTTGCCATTGATGATGAACCGTTAGATTCTAAAATATCAGAAACAACACGAATTGTATATGGATTTGCTTCACCTTGTGGTAAAACCTTTTTTAATGAGCGTTGCGCTAAAGCACCGTGACCAATTTCTCTACGGCCTGCACCTCTATTTGGTCTAACCTCTCCAGTTGAAAAACCTGGGAAATTATAGTGTAATAGAAATTTTTGGTAACCATTGAAGAACGCACCGTCTATCATTTGTTCATCATCTTTGCTACCTAAAGTAACGGATGTTAACGATTGAGTTTCTCCACGAGTAAATACAGCAGACCCGTGAGCTGCAGGTAAATAACCAACTTCACTCCAAATTGGACGAATTTCAGTTGTTTTACGGCCGTCTAAACGAATGCCTTCATCTAATAATAGATTTCTAATTGCATCGTATTGAACATCATGGTAATAATGTTTAGCCATTGCTTTAGTTAAATCCTCAGTATCCTCAGGCATTGCCTCGAAAAACTCATTTATAATCGCTGTAAAAGCAACTTTACGTTCATCTTTATTTGAACCAGATTTCGCTACTGCATAAACTTTATCATAAGTATCTGCGTAAACCTTAGCTTTTAAATCAGCATCGTGATCTTCGTGGTTATATTCACGTTTTACAGTTTTACCTGTTGCTTCAGTTAACTCAACTTGAACGGCACATTGAACTTTAATTGCATCGTGTGCAAATTTTAAAGCTTCAACCATTTCGTCTTCTTGAATTTCATCACACTCGCCTTCAACCATTCCTATATCGTTAGCCGAACCAGCAACCATAAATTCTAAAGTTGCACGTTCTAAATCACTAGCTAATGGATTGATTACCAATTTGCCATCAATTTTAGCAACACGTACTTCAGAAATAGGACCATTAAAAGGAATATCTGAAACAGATAATGCAGCAGATGCAGCTAAACCAGCTAAACAATCAGGCATTATATTTTTATCAGCAGAAATTAATGAAATCATCACCTGAGTATCAGAGTGATAATCTGATGGGAACATTGGGCGTAAAGCTCTATCTACCAAACGAGAGATTAAAACCTCATAATCAGATAATCTAGCCTCACGACGTAAAAATCCACCTGGGATACGACCTGTAGCAGCGTATTTTTCCTGATAATCTACCGATAATGGTAAAAAATCTGTACCAGGTTTAGCTCCAACAGTTGATACAACCGTTGCTAACAACATGGTATCGCCCATTTTTACTACAACTGAACCATCGGCTTGTTTAGCCAATTTACCAGTTTCAATTTCTACAATTCTGCCATCGCCCAAATCGAACGATTTTTTTATTACATTCATTTAAAAAGAATTATGGTGTGTTTTCCTCTTTCTACACACCGGGTTATATATGTTTTTTGTTTTGCAATTTAGATAAACTTACAACAGCTTATCGTATTTTGTTAGCATTTAAAATGTAAAGCTAACAAAATTAAAAAGCCATTCCCTAAAGAATGGCTCTTGTTGATAAAATTACGCTTATTTTTGTTTAATGATATCACGAAGCGATAAAGCTTTGATGATAGCACGATAGCGCTCAATATCTTTTTTGTAAAGGTAAGCCAAGATACCACGGCGTTTACCTACAAGTTTTTGAAGTGACAACTGAGTAGAGAAATCTTTACGATTTTTCTTTAAGTGTTCTGTTAAGTGCGCAATACGGTATGTAAATAACGCTACTTGACCTTCTGCAGAACCCGTATTGGTTTCTACTTCGCCGTGTGTTTTAAAAATTTCGGCTTTCTTTTCTGTACTTAAATACATTCTTGAATAATATTAAAGTGATTAAAAATTAATTAATTTGAGTGCAAAGATAAGCTAACTTTTGTATATAAGCAAGTGGAAATTAATTGATAAAAACAGTTGTAATGCATTGAGCATTAAAGATTCAAATCTTCCAAAAAGTGCTATTTATTACTATTAATACGCTCAAGCTCTAAAACATCCAATTGATCTTTTGGCCTATTTGTAGCTCTTTTATTTTCAAGTAGATGATTATAATGCAAAAACCTGGCCTTAATCCCATTTATTTCATCAACGGTAGCCCTTTTAAAATATTCATCAAACTTCTGTTTATCTAATCCAGGAATATCTGTCATTAAATCCGCATACATTCCATCGTCCATTAAAACTTCGCAATAACCAGCTATAATAGGAACTTCAAGTAACATATCGTACCGCCCATACCCCATCTTATCTATAGCGTTAATCAAGTTTTGTCTATTTTCTTTGGTATCCTTTAGGTAAATATCTAAATCTCCGGTTGTTCGATTGTAACCATATCTATTTACCGCAAAACCGCCTACAATAAGATATTGTACATCAAATTGCTCAAATGTTTGTAAAAGCAAGAGCATTTCAGGATTTTCTTTATCAAAAGACATTGCTATAAGGAATTGGAGCGACGAATAATAATGCCTTTACCTTGTGGGATTTTTAAAGGCTTACCGCCGTTCATTGTTATAGAAATGTGATTAAGATGTAATAAACTATAGAAGCGCTCCTCAGCCGAACGGCTGAGGTAAACACTTTCGCGTTCACTAGCTATTGTTTCGCGTGGAATAGTTGTATCGTATAATCTTAACCTACTCATTACCCAAAAATACGAAAAAGGCAGCAATAATTTACATTATGTAATAAAAATGCAAGTAATTGATTGCATCAAACCTATTATTAATACTTTTGTAAAAATATTTTACCTTGGAAAAAAATCAGTATAGCATTTTCGAAAGTGAGTTACGTGTACGCCCAGATGATATAGACATGTTTAACCACGTACATAATAGCAAGTACTTGGATTATGTATTGGCGGCCCGTTATGAGCAAATGGAAAAGTTTTATGGCATGCCTTGGGAACATTTTACCAAACAAGGTTTAGGTTGGGTAGTTAGCAGGGTTGATATCAGTTTTAAACGCCCATTATTAATGAATGATTTAATGCTTATCCGTACCGGAATATTAATAATGCACGAAAAAGGTTGTTCTGTTCAATTCGAAATCATTAATAAGAAAACAAATAAAGTGGCTTCAGATGGTATATTCGATTATGTACTGATTGATTTAAATACCAGTAGAGGAACTAAAGTTTCTGAAGAGATGATTAAAGCATATAGTATATAGTTACCGCCTTACGTTTCTAATATAAGTTAATCATCAAGCTGAAAAACTGTCATAAAAATTTGACGGTTTAAAAAAATGTCTATATTTGCCTTACCAATAAAACCAAAGCAATGATAGTATTTGCAATCCGTTTGAGGTTCTAAATAACCGAGGATTCCTCCTTTACCACTTTTTAAATTATGCGTTTTAATAACGCGTAATTGTCTATTTTACAAATTTTCACATTATTATATATGTCACAGTCAATAAAGACACAGGGCAAACTATCTTCATTTTATACGGTTTTAAAGCAATCATTAAAAGGCGAAGAAGTAGATTTAACATCAATAAGCATTAACAGAGCCATTATTTTATTAGCCATTCCAATGATGCTGGAAATGGCGATGGAGTCGGTTTTTGCCTTAGTCGATCTATATTTTGTAGGTCATTTGGAAAACAGTAGTCATGCCATACAAACAGTTGGATTAACCGAGTCTGTTTTAACAATAATTTATTCTTTAGCCATTGGTTTAAGCATGGCAGCAACAGCAGTTGTTGCAAGAAGAATAGGCGAGAAAAATCCTGATGCCGCTGGTAAGGCTGGGATGCAAACTATTGTTATTGCTGTAATTATAAATCTTGCAATAAGTATTTTAGGTCTATTTTACGCAAGGGAGATTTTAATGCTTATGGGCGCTTCGCCCGAAACTGCAGACCATGGAACTGCATTCATTAGAATTATGATGGGCGGAAGCATTATCATTGTTTTGCTGTTTCTAATTAATGGGATTTTTAGAGGGGCTGGAAACGCTGCAATAGCTATGAGAAGCTTATGGATCGCTAATATTGCAAACATTATCTTATGTCCTATTTTTATTAATGGCCTCGGTCCTATACCTGCGTTTGGATTAACAGGAGCTGCTATTGCAACTACTATTGGTCGTGGTTTAGGCGTTTGTTACCAAATTTATCATTTATTTAACGGGAAAAACGCTTTAAAAATAAAATTTGGCTTTTTAGTTCCAGAGTGGCAACAGATAAAAGCTATTATTAAAATTGCAGCACCCGGCGTTCTTCAGTTTGTTATAGCTAGCTGCAGCTGGGTATTTTTAGCACAATTGGTAGCCACAACTGGTGGAGATCATGGTTCTGCTGGTTACCAAACAGCACTAAGATTAATGATGTTTTTTTTACTTCCTGCTTGGGGTTTAAGCAATGCCGCCGCCACACTAGTTGGACAAAATTTGGGGGCAGGACGTATAGACAGGGCAGAAAAATCAGTATTTCAAACCATGAAGTATACAATCATTTTTATGGCTGTGGTAAGTGTTACCTTTTTAACTTGCGGACATTTATTTGCTGCATTTTTCACTAAAGATCAACTCGTTATCAGTGTCGCATCTAAAGCATTAAAAATTTTAAGCTGTGGTTTTATAATCTATGGAATGGGAATGGTTTTAACAAGCGCATTTAATGGTGCTGGTGATACCTGGACACCAACAAAAATTAATGTTTTCGCCTTTTGGGTCTTTCAGATTCCTTTTGCCTATTTTTTGGCTAAATATATGGGAATGGGACCAACAGGTGTTTTTATTGCCATACCAACAGCAGAAGTTGGAATTGCAATAGCCGCTTATATCTTGTTTAAAAAGGGTAAATGGAAAAAAATTAAAGTCTAATTTATCTTTATTTCAAACCACGTTATTTTAAAAATAATGTGGTTTGATTTTTTATGAGCAGTTTATTGTATTGTATTCAAATCAATCTACATTTATTTAGAAGATTGAAAAACATTAAAGGTAATGGCTTCTCCAATAATTTTCAGAACAACAACACCGTGTTTTGGCACTTCAAATGTTTGTGTTTTAACATTTAGCGGGCCAAAATCTTTTGTTTTCCATAAATCCTGCATGGTGTACCCCTTATTAGATTCATTAATATTCACCCGAAAATTGTTCCAGCTAGACCATCCCATAATTGGCGTTGTTTGGGTTGATGATTTCTGTTGTGCTGATGCTGTAGTTAAAATAGATCAAAAGAAAAAGCTCCAAATAATATTTTTCAGGTTCATGTATTTAAACTTAGGTTAAGTTATTCGAATATACTTTTTTATATAATTAGAATTTAAATATCATTCATTTTCTTCTGTGCAATAAGATTAAAAAACAGGTAAGAAGCATAGAAAAAAAGAGTCGCTTAAAGTCATAAATAAAATGAATATAGAATTATAAAATACCACAATATTTTCTCCCTTAAAATTTACCTTAAAAAAGCTATCTTTGCGCAAAGATGAAGCATATACGTAATTTTTGCATTATTGCACATATTGACCACGGTAAAAGCACCTTGGCCGATAGGTTATTAGAATATACCGAGACAATTTCGAAGCGTGAGGCGCAAGCACAATTGCTCGATAATATGGATTTGGAGCGTGAGAGAGGCATAACAATTAAAAGTCATGCCATACAAATGAATTATAAAGTTGGTGGAATTGAATACAATTTCAACCTAATTGATACACCCGGTCACGTAGATTTTTCTTATGAAGTTTCTCGTTCAATCGCAGCTTGCGAAGGTGCTTTATTGATTGTGGATGCTTCACAAGGTATTCAGGCTCAAACAATTTCTAACTTATACCTTGCCTTAGAGCATGACCTTGAAATTATTCCTATTTTAAATAAAATGGATCTACCAGGCGCTATGCCTGAAGAGGTTAAGGATCAAATTATTGATTTAATTGGCTGTAAACGTGAAGATATTATTCCTGCATCTGGTAAAACAGGTATGGGTATCCCTGATATTATTCAAGCAATTGTAGACCGTGTACCTGCTCCTGTCGGTAATCCTGATGGTGAGTTGCAAGCGTTAATTTTCGACTCTGTTTTTAACTCATTCAGAGGGATTATTGCTTATTATAAAGTAGTTAACGGAGAAATTAAAAAAGGAGACAAAGTTAAATTCATCAACACTGGTAAACAATATTTAGCAGATGAAGTTGGTGTTTTAAAACTTGACATGTCTCCGCGAAGCGTAGTTAAAACCGGTGATGTAGGCTATATTATTTCCGGTATTAAAGAAGCTCGTGAAGTAAAAGTTGGTGATACAATAACAACTGTTGATAGGCCAGCTGCTGAAGCAATTCAAGGTTTTGAAGAGGTTAAGCCAATGGTTTTTGCTGGTATTTACCCAGTTGATACCGACGAATTTGAAGAGTTGCGTGAAGCCATGCACAAATTGCAACTTAATGATGCATCAATTGTTTTCGAACCAGAAAGTTCTGCCGCATTAGGTTTCGGTTTCCGTTGTGGTTTCCTTGGTATGCTTCACATGGAAATTATCCAGGAGCGTTTAGAGCGTGAGTTCGATATGACGGTAATTACCACCGTACCGAACGTATCTTATATTGCCCACACTACAAAGGGTGATGAAATTATTGTAAATAATCCTTCAGATTTACCTGATCCAAGTAAGCTTGATTCTGTAGAAGAACCTTATATTAAAGCTAATATTATCACTAAAGCTGAGTTTGTTGGTCCAGTAATGTCTCTTTGTATTCAAAAAAGAGGTATCATCGTTAATCAATCTTATTTAACTTCAGATCGTGTTGAATTGATTTTTGAAATGCCGATGGGTGAAATTGTATTTGATTTTTATGATAAGTTAAAAACGATTTCAAAAGGCTACGCTTCATTCGATTATCATCAAGTTGGTTATCGTAAATCTGATCTAGTAAGATTGGATATGTTGCTAAATGATGAACCTGTTGATGCTTTATCATCATTAATTCACAGAAGTAATGCTTACGATTTTGGAAAGAAAATCTGCGAAAAATTAAGGGAGTTAATCCCACGCCAGCAATTTGAAATTAAAATTCAAGCATCTATCGGTGCTAAGGTTATTGCTCGTGAAACACTCAGTGCTTTGCGTAAGGATGTTACTGCAAAATGTTATGGCGGTGATATTTCTCGTAAACGTAAATTACTTGAAAAACAGAAAAAGGGTAAAAAACGCATGCGCCAGGTTGGAAACGTAGAAATTCCACAAACGGCATTTATGGCAGTTTTGAAATTAGATTAAAAAGTTAGATTTAGAGCGTTGATATGAGATTTAAATTTCTGTTTTAAACCTCATATCTTAGCTTTAGTTTCTTATATATTATAGTAGAATGCAGTTACTCGACGGAAAATACGTATCAGAAAAAGTTAAGCTTCAAATTGCTCAAGAAGCTGCAGATTTTTTAAAAACCAGCGGTCGTAAACCACACTTAGTTGCCATTTTAGTTGGCAATGATGGAGGTAGTGAAACTTACGTAGCCAGTAAAATGAAAAACTGCGAGAAAGTTGGTTTTAAATCTTCTTTATACAGATATGATAATTCCGTAACTGAGGAAGAATTATTGCAAAAGATTGAAGAGATAAATCAAGATGCTGATGTAGATGGTTTAATTGTTCAATTACCTCTTCCTAAACATATTGATCCAGAAAAAGTAACAGAAAAAATCGACCATCGTAAAGATGTTGATGGCTTTCATCCAGTAAATTTAGGTAGAATGATACGTAATTTGCCTTGCTTTATTCCTGCCACTCCCTACGGGATTTTATTAATGTTACAAGCATACAATATCGATACAACTGGCAAACATTGTGTTGTTGTAGGTAGAAGTAATATTGTTGGCAGTCCGATGAGTATTTTAATGGCTCGTAATGCAAACCCAGGCAATTGTACAGTTACACTTACCCATTCTAAAACTAAAGACCTTACGGCGCAAATTTTACAGGCAGATATTATTATTGCCGCAATTGGTAAAAAGAACTTTGTAACAGCAGACATGGTTAAGCCAGGCGCTATAATTATTGATGTTGGTATAAACCGTGAAACTTCTACTGAAACAAAATCTGGCTACAAATTATTTGGTGATGTAGATTTTGAAAATGTAGCGCCGAAGTCATCTTATATTACGCCTGTTCCTGGCGGTGTAGGTTTAATGACTATAGTTGGTTTATTAAAAAACACTTTAGCATCTTCTAGAAAAGAGATTTATCCATAAAGATTACTGCCTGATAACAAGGATCTTATATAGTTATTTTTATACGTATTAAATATTTTTTAATCACGTAATTAAAATGTATATTTGTGTAAATCATAAAAAGATGGATACCAAATTAACATTAAGCTTAGATCAGGAAGTTGTAACTAAGGCTAAAAAATATGCTGCTGATCACAACATCAGTTTATCTCGCCTTATTGAGTATCTTTTAACTCAGGTTACTTCCAACGAATATAAATCATTAGAAGAGTACCCTATTTCTGATTGGGTAAGCATGGTTGCCGAAGGTGAAGTTGAGTATAAAAAAACATCTAAATCTTCAAAAGATGAATTCTTTTCTTCCAGAAAGTAATTAATGCTAAAGATTTTTTTAGATGCCAATGTGTTGGTTTCTGTTCTCAATAAGGAATATCCATTATTTACTTATTCTTCCAGAATTTTAAGCCTTGCCTCGAATCCAAAGTTTGAAGTTTACACCTCTCCTCTTTGCCTTGCAATAGCCTTTTACTTTGCAGAAAAAAAACAAAATGCTCAAATGGCTAAAGAAAAGATAGATTTGCTCTGTAAGCATATCAAAATAGCTGAAAACTCAATGCATGGCGTTCATCATACCTTAATAAATAAGGCGATTCATGATTTTGAAGACGGTTTAGAATATCACGCAGCCAAGGAAAAAGGCTGTAAATGTATAATAACAGAAGATATTGAAGATTTCTACTTTTCGGAGATTGAAGTATTAAATTGTAAAGCATTTTTTAAACAATACTTATCGGTTTAAGACCAAAGTTTTGTCCACCAGCTTTCTTCAAAACCAATATATAAACCATCATCTCTTATTTCCGTTGGGTAAATATTTATATAATCACCTTGACCTTCTGCCCCTCTTCCAGTTTTTAAGTTATATTCATATCTATGAATTGGGCAAACCAGATTTCCATTTTTGCACCAACCGCCATTAAAATGGCCACCAGCATGTGGACAATAAGCTTGTGTAGCAAAAATTTGTTCGCCATCCTTAATAATACAAATTTGCTTTCCTTCAATTTTTACTAAATGGATGGCATCGGTTTTAGGAATTTGAAAATTATTTAAAGCTTTAAACCAACGCATTTGCATAAAATTTTAGACGAGTATTTATTTGTTTCTTCATCTAAGGGTTATTTTTTACTAAGATAAAGTTTTACACCGATTTTTTTAGGATATTTGCATCCTCAAAAATGAAACAAGACATACCAGAAGACGGCACTTTACTTCCTTTAATGGAAGAGTTTTACACGATACAGGGCGAAGGATTTAACACGGGAAAAGCGGCTTATTTTATTCGCTTAGGTGGTTGCGATGTTGGTTGCCACTGGTGTGATGTTAAAGAAAGTTGGGACGCAGAGATGCATCCGCTTACTCCTGCGGATGTTATTGTGGAGAATGCAAAAAAATATCCAGGTAAGGCAGTTGTAATTACTGGTGGCGAACCTTTAATTTATAATTTAGATTATCTTACTTCTAAGCTACAAGCGGAAGGGATTTTAACTTTTATTGAAACTTCTGGTGCTTATCCATTATCAGGTAACTGGGATTGGATTTGCTTATCTCCTAAAAAATTCAAGGCACCAAGGCCAGATATTACACCTTTTGCAAATGAGCTAAAAGTAATTGTATTTAATAAAAGTGATTTTAAATGGGCTGAAGAATATGCACAGTCTGTATCTCCAGGATGTAAACTATACTTGCAGCCAGAGTGGTCTAAATCAAAGGAAATGACGCCTTTAATTATAGATTACGTAATGGCAAATCCAAAATGGGAAATTTCCTTACAAACGCACAAATTTTTAAATATTCCTTAAATAGTTTACATTAGCTTTGATAACCAAATGTTAATGTAATGAAAAATAGCTTAATCATTTTATTTAGCATACTGAGCATTTATTGTTTTGGGCAAAATCCGAATAAGAAAGCACAGAACTTATTTGAGAAAGCTAATCCTTTTATTCAGAAACAAGATTATAATGCAGCAGCACAACTGTTGGAAAGCGCTATACAAACTGATCCACAGTTTCAAAATGCGATAATAGTTTTGGCTGATCTTTACCGAATACAAAAAAAATATACTGAGGCGAAGCTTAATTATCAGAAAGCCATTAACATTAATAAAAATGTTTTGCCAGAAGTTATTTTCAATCTGGCACAAATGGAATTCGCCACTTCGGAATATTCAAAAGCCAGGCAACATTTTGAAGAGTTTATCACATTAGATAAATCGTCTGAAAGAAATAAAAAAGCAAAAAAGTACCTTTTAGATTGTGATTTTGCTATTGAAGGAATTAAAAAGCCAGTTAAATATACACCCAAAAATCTTGGCGAAGGTGTAAATACTTCAAATGCCGAATATTTTCCTGCCCTAACGGCTGATGGAGAGACCTTAATTTTTACTAGACAAATTAATGGCAATGAAGATTTTTGGACATCCCAGTTTAAAAATAATAAGTGGAATACTGCTACCCCACTTTCGAGTAAAATAAATACGGCAAAATACAATGAAGGTGCTCAAACGATATCTCCTGATGGTAAGTACTTATTCTTTACTGGTTGTAATCGTCCTGATGGTTTAGGCAGATGCGATATTTACGTTTCCCACAGAGAAGGTGCAGATTGGGGAGAGCCTTACAATATCGGTAGCCCCGTAAATTCAGAATACTGGGAATCACAGCCGTCTATTAGTCCTGATGGAAGTACGCTCTATTTTGTAAGTAACCGTCCTGGCGGTTTAGGTGGTTATGATATTTGGAAAAGTACAATTACAGATTCAAAATGGGGACCTGCAGTAAACCTTGGTCCTGATATTAATACACCATATGATGAAAATACTCCATTTATTCATGCAGATGGTAAAACATTATACTTTTCATCAGATGGGTGGCCAGGGTTTGGAAACAAAGATATTTTTTACAGTCGCTTGGATGATTCCGGTAAATGGCAAAAACCAGTTAATTTAGGTTATCCTGTAAATTCTTTCGATGATGAAAGTGGCTTAATAGTTAGTGCTGATGGTAATTATGGCTTCTTCTCTTCTAATTTTAAAGATGGATATGGCTTGCAGGATATTTATAGTTTCGGGATACCTGAACAAGCAAAACCCTTAAAAATAAGCTACGTAAAAGGTATTGTAAAGGATAAAGACAGTCAGAAAACAATAGAAAGCAATGTACAGGTTGTTGATTTAAAAACAAATAAAACAGTTTTTGATGATTATACAGATCCAACAACGGGAAGCTTTTTAGCCGTAATGCCCGTTGGCAGTAATTACATGTTTAATGTAAATGCTGAAGGTTATATGTTTTATTCAGAAAACTTTGAATTAAAGCCTGGTGACATTAATAGTCCTTATCAAATTGAGGTTTTTATTGAAAAAATTAAGGCTGGTGGCAATGTAACTTTAAAAAACATTTTCTTTGATACCAATAAATACAATCTTCTGCCAGCCTCTATTAAAGAATTAGAAATTCTAATTGGTTTTTTAAACGATAATTCAACGGTAGAGATTGAAATACAAGGCCATACCGATAATGTTGGTGATGATAAATTGAACGAAAAGCTATCTTTAAACAGAGCTAATGCAGTTTATGAATATCTGATAAGGAATAAGATTAGTGCTAAAAGACTTACTTTTAAAGGATTTGGTGCCAATAAACCAATTGCAGATAACAAAACTGAATTAGGTAGAAAAAATAATCGAAGAACTTCTTTTGTAATTACGAAAGTATAATCCTTATTTTTTCAAGCTAAAAGGATATAAATTTTTATCAATTTCTACTACTAAGCTATCGGCTTTTTTTTTTTCAAGAATATACACATTCGATTCCCATTTTTGCATTAATGAGGCCATTCCACTTGCTACATCTCCTAAACGTTTAGATTGTAATTTAATAAAGCGTTTATTTTTTTGGGTTCCGTCATCTAAAACTTTATCTACATAAATGGCATGCCCGGTGTTATTAACTTCTCCCATAACCATTATTGGAGCTTTTGGGTGAGAAACAATAAATACAAGGTTTTTATTAAAATCTATTGAGTTTACTTGTACCGAATAATCTTCTTTATTTACTCTGAATCTTTTTTCGGTATAATCTCCAATAATATTATTTAATTGCTCAGCACTAACAACAGGTAGAAAGGCTACATCATCATAAAGCGGTAGATCTTGTTCCTCCTCTGATTGAATTTGTAAAGTGCTATCAGCTCCGGATTCTTTTGCGCTGTTCATTAGCACATTATTCATGTTATTAGCAAAATCCTTCATTCTGCCGCTGCCTGGTCTTAACGAAGTTTCAAAACTAAAATTATGCTTTACTTCTACCGTATTATTACAAGAAGTTAAAAGGCAGAATACCGATAAAATGGCAATGCCGGATTTTTTTAAGAGATTGTAATTCATGCTTAAAGATAATAATTTATATTTTTTTCCCTTTAAGCACTCTAATTTCCGAACCTTCAGCAAGCATTACAGAATCTGGTTTAGTACTTGCCAAATAACCAAATTCTTCTCCATAGTTAGTACCAAAATCAACATTTATAGTATATTCTTTAACGGGGTAAACTTCCCATCGTGGATGTTCTACACCATATTCTGATGTTTTATTTGTACCAACTTTGGTGTAACCCCAATAATGTTCAGTTATAAATTCTTCTTCGCTATCGATTGCAATTGTTTCTTTTGTTGAAGATGTTATTACAGAAAACTTATTCCAGTCTTTATTTTTCCACTGATATTCTACCTCCAGCTGGTCTTTTTGCTCAATCCACATATGTTTCATTGGCAAAGTTTGATAATTTTCTTTATAAATGGTATTGGCAATGAATGTAATTGCAGGTTTGGGAACAATTTCTTTAATGAATACCACTCCACGTTTCCAAATACCATTTTCATTGTATTTTACATAAAAACGAAGATTAACTTCTTCAAAGGTAGTGTGAAATGGAATAGTCAATCCTTTAAGTCTAACGTCTACAAACATAAAACCTACGAGGCTCACATAATATTTTCCTTGCCAGCTATCCAGTTCTACATGTGGTGGCAAATATTTTAAAAGGATATTCTTATCTACAGCATAATTTGCCAAAGCAAGTTTTCGCCATTCAGCAGTTAAGAATACTCCCTTATTTATATTCATTAAATAATTGCTTGTCTAATGCGAACCAATTTTACTAATGTATCTTCTAACAAATCCAGATGTAACATATTAGCCCCATCAGATTTTGCATTTGCAGGATCTGGATGCGTTTCAATAAATAAGCCATCCGCACCAACTGCAATAGCAGCTTTAGCGATTGTTAAAATCAACTCTGGTTTACCTCCAGTAACACCGCTACTTTGATTTGGCTGTTGTAAAGAATGTGTACAATCCATAACTACAGGTACACCAAAACTTTGCATTTCAGGTAAACCACGGTAATCAACAATTAAATCCTGATAACCAAAAGTATTTCCTCTATCAGTTAAAATTACCTTGTTGTTACCTGCTTCAACGATTTTCTCAACAGCAAATTTCATCGAACCAGCAGAAAGAAACTGTCCTTTTTTTACATTAACAACTTTGCCAGTTTCTGCTGCTGCAATTAATAAATCAGTTTGGCGACATAAAAATGCAGGAATTTGAAGTACATCTACATAAGCAGCAGCCATTGCAGCCTCGCCACTTTCGTGAATATCTGTTACCGTTGGCACATTAAATTCGCGACCAACTTTCTCCAAAATCTTTAATGCTTTTTCATCACCAATCCCTGTAAAAGAGCTGCCTTTGCTTCTATTCGCTTTGCGGTAAGAACCTTTAAATATGTAAGGAATTTTAAGTTTATCTGTTATAGAAATAATTTTTTCAGCAATGCGTAAAGCCATATCCTCACCTTCTATTGCGCATGGACCTGCCATTAAAAAAAAGTTTCCTGAATCTGTATTTTTTATATTATCTAAATAGTTAAGCATGTATTGGGTATATGTAAAATGGAAGAGGGAAAATGAAAATTTTAATTAGCATTTTCCCTCTTTAAATATGATCTAGTTTCCTAATTCCGACATGAATTTAATGCGCATTAGCTGGATTTCTTCTCGAGTATAATCTGTTTCGCCTAATTCATTCAAGGCTACATCAATCGAGTCATTTTCAGCAGCTCTGAAATAATCAAAAACTTCATCCTGCCTGTCATCATCAATTACTTCATCAATAAAATAATTAAGGTTTAATTTTGTTCCAGAATTAACGATGGATTCCACCTCTTTCAAAATCTCCTCGTAAGTAATGCCTTTTGAATCCGCAATATCCTCCAAACCAATTTGCCTATCGATATTTTGAATGATTGACACTTTCATTTGAGATTTATTAGCCTGTGTTTTGATAATTAGATCAATAGGGCGCTCAATGTCATTGTCTTCTACGTATTTCTTAATCAGCTCAATAAATGGAGAACCAAACTTCATGGCTTTACCAGAACCTACGCCAGATATTTGGCGTAACTCTTCCATAGTTATTGGGTAATGCGTACACATTTCCTCCAGTGAAGGATCTTGAAATACCACAAACGGAGGTACATTTTTTAATTTGGCTATTTTTTTACGCTGATCTTTAAGTAACTGTAAAAGTTGAGTATCTAGCGTACCAGTGCCCTGTTTTACATCATCATCGTCATCATCAATGCCAGATTCAATCGGCTCATTTAAGATAAATTTAAGACTGTAAGGATTATTTATAAACTCCCTACCTTGTTTGGTTAGCTTTAATAAACCGTAGTTGTCAATATCCTTAAAAAGGAAATTATTTAACACCGCTTGGCGAACAATTGACTTCCACATCAGTTCTCCGTCTTCTTTACCTAAGCCAAATTCAGGTACTTTACTATGTTCGTAAGCAATTGTTTGGGCGGTTTCTAAGCCAAGAAAAACGTTCAGTAAGTGAGCATCATCAAACTTTTCTCCGGTTTTTTCAATAAACTTTAATAAGGTAGATAAGCTTTCTTCGGCATCGAACTGTTTTTTAGGCTTTTTACAGTTATCGCACATACAATTACAGCCTGTTTCATTAAAGTTTTCGCCAAAGTAATGCAAAATCTGTTTACGACGGCAAACGCCTGACTCTGCATAATCAATTACTTCTTTTAATATTTGTGTACCAATTTCACGTTCAGCAACAGGTTTATCCTTCATAAACTTAGCTAGTTTATCTACATCTTTTTGCGCATAAAATGCAATGCAAACACCCTCGCCACCATCACGACCAGCTCTACCAGTTTCCTGGTAATAACCCTCCATGCTCTTAGGCACATCATGATGGATCACAAAACGTACGTCAGGTTTATCTATTCCCATACCAAAAGCAATTGTAGCCACAATTACCTCAGCATCTTCCATCAAAAACTTATCTTGTGTTTCTGCCCTAACTTTAGGATCCAAGCCTGCATGATATGGTAAAGCACTAATTCCGTTAAGGTTTAAAGCTTCGGCTACTTCCTCTACTTTTTTACGACTTAAGCAATAAATAATACCAGACTTACCTGTATTTGACTTAATATATTTTATAATTTCCTTAGTAATATCACGCTTGGGGCGGATTTCATAAAATAAGTTTGGACGGTTAAATGATGATTTAAACAACGTAGCCTCGGTCATTCCAAGGTTTTTAACAATATCTTGCTGAACTTTTGGAGTTGCAGTAGCAGTTAAAGCAATTATTGGGATGTTATTACCCAAACCACTGATTACTTGCCTAATTTTACGATACTCAGGTCTGAAATCATGGCCCCACTCCGAAATACAATGTGCCTCATCAACGGCAACAAAAGAAATTTTAATCAAATTTAAAAAATCAATGTTGTCTTGTTTAGCCAGCGATTCTGGTGCTACATATAACAATTTTGTTTGACCGCTCAATAGATCGGTTTTTACCTGAGTAATTTCAGATTTGTTTAGGGATGAATTTAGAAAATGAGCAATGCTGTCATTACCCCCAAATGCCCTTAATTGGTCCACCTGGTTTTTCATTAATGCAATAAGTGGCGAAATAACAATTGCTGTTCCTTCGCTCATTAAAGCAGGTAATTGGTAGCAAATAGACTTCCCCCCACCTGTTGGCATAATAACAAATGTATTATTGCCTTCTAAAATATTTGTAATGATCGACTCCTGATCACCTTTGAAATTATCAAACCCAAAGAAATTTTGTAGGTTATCAAATAACGACTTTTTCACGTCCATTTTGTGTAATAAAATATGCGATGCTATTTTTGTATCCAAAATAACATAATTTTACAAGAATTTCAAGTATTAACCGACAATTTTTTTCTCTTTGAAAAGTAAAAAATCAATAACTCAATCAGCTGTAGACACATTAGCGTTGGAAGCTGCTGCAATTTTAAATGTTGCCAATAATATTAATGCCGATTTTGAAAAGGTAGTTTTAAATATTTTAAACTGCAATGGTCGTGTAATTGTTACCGGAATTGGTAAAAGCGCTATTATTGCTCAAAAAATAGTGGCTACATTTAACTCAACAGGAACGCCAGCAATTTTTATGCATGCAGCAGATGCCATTCATGGTGATTTAGGTATGATCCAGCAAAACGATATTGTAATTTGCCTATCTAAAAGTGGAAATACGCCTGAGATAAAAGTCTTGATTCCGTTACTAAAAACTTCCGGTAATATTTTAATTGGAATGGTTGGTGAGTTAAATTCTTATTTAGCGCAACATGCTGATTTAATTCTGAATACCTCTGTAGAAAAAGAAGCATGTCCTCATAATCTTGCTCCAACAACCAGTACAACAGCTCAATTGGCTATGGGCGATGCGCTAGCTATTTGTTTACTAGAATGCAGAGATTTTAATGAAGCTGATTTCGCAAAATATCATCCTGGAGGAGCTCTTGGAAAAAAATTATACTTAAAGACTGGAGATTTAGCATTATCAAATGAAAAGCCACATATAAAGCGCTCAGCATCAGTTAAAGAGGTTTTAATTGAAATTAGTAAAAACCGTTTAGGTGCTGTTGCTGTTATTGATGATGAAAACCAAATATTGGGCGTAATTACGGATGGCGATATCAGAAGAATGCTTGAAAACAATACCAATATCGATAATTTAAAGGCAGAAGACATTATGGGTAGAAACCCAAAAAGCATTCAATTTGATGCTTTGGCTGTTGAAGCACTTGAAATAATCAGACAAAATAACATCACTCAATTGTTGGTTTTACAACAAAATACTTACTTTGGCATTATTCACTTACACGATCTTTTAAAAGAAGGAATTGTGTAGTTTCAAATTATAAAATGAATAAAGATTTTTATGCATTAATTATGGCTGGTGGCGTTGGAAGCCGCTTTTGGCCTGTGAGCAAAACAGAGTTTCCTAAACAATTTATAGACTTTTTCGGTGTTGGAAAAACTTTAATTCAAAGCACTTACGATCGATTTCTAAAAATATGTCCTCCTGAAAATATTTTTATTGTAACCAATGAAATTTATACTGATTTAATAAAGGAGCAATTGCCTCAACTGAGTGAAAACCAAATTTTAGCTGAGCCACTTTTACGTAATACTGCTCCTTGCATTGCCTACGGATCACTAAAAATTGCTGAACTTAATCCTAATGCAACTATTGTTGTAGCTCCATCAGATCATACCATTGCAAATTTAGATGATTTTTACACGTCTATAAATCAATCATTGGATGCCGCTTCTAAAAACGATTGTTTAATCACCTTAGGAATTATGCCCAATCGCCCAGATACAGGCTATGGCTATATTCAGCACACAGATCATGTTTTGGTTACAGATCCAAGTTTACATAAGGTTAAAACATTTACTGAAAAGCCAAATTTAGAACTGGCAAAATCATTTATTCAAAGTGGCGACTTTTTATGGAATGCGGGCATTTTTATCTGGTCGGCAAAATCTATTTTAAATGCCTTCGAAAAGCATCTGCCAGATATGTATGAAATTTTTAATCTTGGCCGCTCAGAAATGAATACCGAAAGAGAAAAGGCTTTTATTAATAATGCATATTTACAATGCACGAACATTTCCATTGATTTTGGGATTATGGAAAAGGCAGAGAATGTTTACGTTCTTCCTTCCAATTTTGGTTGGTCTGATTTAGGTACCTGGGCATCTATTTATGAAATGGCCGAAAAAGATTACGTTGGTAATGCGGTAATTCCGGCTGAACAGGTTATCATGTTTGATTCTTCAAATTGCATGATTAATGTACCAAAGGATAAACTTGTTATTTTACAAGGTTTGCACGATTACATTGTAGTTGAAAATAACAACATACTGATGATTTGTCCTAGAGATGAAGAGCAAAAAGTTAAGGAAATTGTAGCTGAGGTTAAATCCAGATTTGGAAATAAGTTTATATAAACAACAAAAGATATAAGAAAAGGGAGATAGAAAATTAGGCAATTTGCTTATTTCTATCTCCCTTTTCCTTTTTAAGCTTTAAAATTATACTGTTCTCTGTCTCACAGCTTCGTACAATATTACACCAGCAGCAACAGAAACATTTAATGATTCTATTTTCCCAGCCATTGGAATTTTTGCTAAATGATCTGCCACACGCAAAAGTTCATTAGAAATACCTTCATCTTCTGATCCCATTACAATTGCGGTTGGCATAGTGTAATCAGGAGCATAAATATAATCGTTCGTTTTTTCAGTACAAGCTACAATCTGCAAGCCACTTTCTTGCAAAAACAAACAGGTTTTGTGCAAGTTAGAATGGCGGCAAATTGGAATACTGAATAAGGCACCAGCCGAAGTTTTAATAGCATCGGCATTAATTTGAGCAGCATTTTTTAATGGAACAACAATGGCATGTACGCCAACGCATGCCGCAGTACGGGCAATTGCCCCCATGTTACGAACATCGGTTACGCTATCCAAAACCAAAATTAAAGGCACCTCTCCTTTTTCGAAAACAGCAGGAATAATATCTTCAATATTTTGATAAGTAATTGGAGAAATTACTGCAATAACACCTTGATGGTTTTTCTGCGTCATTCGGTTCAATTTTTCAATAGGAACAGAATTTAATGGAATTAAAGTGCCTGTTAAAAGTGTTTTTAATTCTAAAAATAGACCGCCAGACAAGCCGCGTTGCAAATAAATTGTTTCAATATCTCTTCCAGCTTTAATAGCTTCAATCACTGCTCTTATCCCAAAAACAAATTCATTATTCTCTTTTACGCGTTGCGGTTTTCTAAAATTATCCATGTTTAAAAATTGTTATACAAAAGTAAAGCAAATAATTGTTTTGCCTTGTATCAATCTCCTCCTTATTAACATTTAATTGTGTAGAAATTTTTAAAAGCTTCAAAATGCATGAAAAATTAATCCATTTAGGCATCAATTTGTTAACAAAGAAGTAGAAACTAATTAAAACAAAACGGGCAAAATTTAGCTACTTTTGTGGTATGGATAACGAACAAGGCGGAAAGAATAGCATGACTGCCCGAAAGAGCAGACTTAGCAATACAATTAGTTCACAAGGTAAAATACCACCGCAAGCGCTTGATTTAGAAGAGGCTGTACTTGGTGCTTTAATGCTTGAAAAAGATGCTTTATCTGCCGTAATTGATGTTTTAAAGCCAGAAGTTTTTTACAATGCGGCCCATCAAAAGATTTTTGAAGCCATCCATATTTTATTCGAAAAATCAAGACCGGTTGATATTTTAACTGTTACTGCTGAGCTACGTACCCTCGGTTCATTAGAAATGGTTGGCGGTGCATATTACATCACCAATTTAACAAACAGAGTAGCATCAGCAGCAAACATTGAATTTCACGCTCGTATTATTTCACAAAAATATATTCAACGTGAATTAATCCGGATTTCAACAGAAATTATAACCAACGCCTACGAAGATACTACCGATATTTTCGATTTGCTCGATCAGGCTGAAAAAGGACTTTTTGAAATTGCTCAAAATAACCTTCGCCGTGATACGCAAAAAATGGACGATATTATTAAACAGTCGTTAGCAACTTTAGAAGAATTAAGAACTAAAACTGACGGTTTAACTGGTGTGCCTACAGGCTTTACCGGTTTGGATAGAATTACAGGAGGTTGGCAGAAACAAGATTTAGTAATTATTGCTGCACGACCAGCGATGGGAAAAACGGCATTCGTTTTAACCTGTGCCCGAAATGCGGCTGTAGATTTTCACAAACCTTGCGTAGTTTTCTCCCTGGAGATGTCGTCAGTTCAATTGGTAAATCGTCTTATTTCGGGAGAAGCTGAAATTGAACAGGAAAAAATCAGGAAAGGAAATTTACAGGAATGGGAATGGCAACAATTACACAGTAAAATTGGAAGATTAACTGAAGCTCCATTATTAATTGATGATACCCCAGCACTTAATATTTTTGAATTTAGAGCAAAATGCCGTCGTTTAAAGGCACAATACGATATTCAAATGGTTATTGTCGATTACTTGCAGTTGATGCATGGTAAAGGCGAAGGTAAAGGTGGCGGTAACCGTGAGCAGGAAATTGGTAGTATTTCAAGGGCACTTAAATCTGTAGCCAAAGAGCTTGATATTCCTGTTCTTGCATTATCACAGTTAAGTCGTGCGGTAGAAAGTAGACCAGGTTTACAAGGTAAAAGACCAATGCTATCCGATTTACGTGAATCGGGTTCCATTGAGCAGGATGCGGATATGGTATTGTTCTTATATCGTCCTGAATATTATGGTATTACCGAGGATGAACAAGGGCGATCTCAGGCGGGTATTGGAGAAGTTATTATTGCAAAACACCGTAACGGTGAAACCGGAATTGTACCACTTAAATTCGTTGGTAAGTTTGTTAAATTCCAAGATTTAGAAGAAGATTTTAGCCCACCAAATTCTTTTGCAGCTGATAGTCCTTCTTCAGGAATGTATCCTTCACAAGATTTTGAAAAACAGAGCAATGTAATTATAAGACCATCAAAAATGGATGATTATAATGATGATGATCCTCCGTTTTAATTTAAAATATTAAGCCATAAAAAAGCCAGCAACGATAAAATTGCTGGCTTTTTGTTTAATATCTTTTGTTTAAATACCTTTTATTTTAAGCTGAAAACCAATCCAGTATTAAAGCTAGATCTTGATGTGGTTACTCTTGAGTCATCATTTTGCTTAAAAACATCTGTAAAACCTGCCTGACCATCCAATTCAAACAATATTTTCACTCTGCTTGATACTGGAATTTTAACACCAATTCCTAAATCGAAACCAATATCGGTTGTGTGTAAGAAATCTTTTAAATCGTTATTAAATTTGGTTTCCTTGGCGCTTAATAAAAAACCTGCGTACGGTCCAAAGTTTAAATACCAATTTCTTTTTTTACCAAAATGCCAGTTTGCAAGTACTGGGATTGTTAAATAATCCAAATGATAATCTGTTATAGCACTGCGGCCGGTAGTTAAATCGGTTAAATAACCTCTATCCCATCCTTTTTGGTCGTATGCAAGTCTTGCTTTAATGCTCCACCTATCAGAAAGATAATAATCGCCAAAAGCTGCAATGTTAAAGCCATTTCTGTAAGAACTGTTGGTTGTAGAGCCAGCTTGTACAGTTGAAAGGTTTAATCCTGCATTAAAACCGTACTCAAAGGTATTTTTTTGTTGTGCTTTTGCTGTGAAAAATCCCACAGATAATAATAAAAGTAGCGTTAATGGTTTTCTCATATTTATTTTTTAATTTAAAATTGCTCGAAGATAAAAACTAAATACTAAGTTTCTATATTGTTATAAAAATAAATATGTGGCTGAAAACTGTAATTTTTTAGAACACATAACCGATTAATATTCCTACTAAAACAATAATTGGAGGACTTATTTTGGTAAAGTTTAACAGTAAAAAAGTGGCAATCATAATCCCCAAAAAGAGCAAATTAAAACCCATTGGAATTAGCAATAAAATAAATGCTGCTATAATAAAACCAACACTTACAGCATTAATACCTGATAAACTGTGCTTAATACGTGAAATTTTCTTTAAGTCATCCCAAAATGGAACAATAAAAAGCACAAGAATTAAGCCTGGTAAATTAATTCCTATTACCCCAATTAATCCACCTAATATTTGACCCCACATCCCGTAACCAAAATTTCTCATACTTAATGCTCCCAAATAACTGGTAAATGAAAACGTTGGTCCTGGTAGCGCTTGTTGCAGTGCGAAACCAGAGAGAAAGCCTGATGATGCGATGTAATGCTTCATTTCTACAAACTCCGTAAACATTAGCGGTACCAAAACCTGGCCACCACCAAAAACTAAAATTCCGTTACGGTAAAAATTTTCTAATAAACGAATAGGCAAACTGAATGGCGAAGTTCTATTAATAATTGCCCCTACCATTGCAAAAAGAAGTAAAGCGCCTAAAAAGTAGATCAGTTTTTTAGGGTTTACATTGGAGAAAAGTTTAACCCGAAGTTCTGTTTCCTCCTTTGGCGTTTCCATGGCTGAAGAAATCATGCCTCCAATTAATATAGCTAAAGGAAAAACATAGGCATTGCGTAAAACAAATGTTGCTACAATTGCAGCTACAGCTAAAAAAATCGAAACTTGGGTTGTTAAAACCTTTCTTCCTAATTTATATGCGCCATAGGCCACAATACCCAGTGCGATGGGCTGAATGTATTCCAGAATATCAATAAACTTCTGCTTTTGATCCAACATCCCGAAGCTAATTGCAGCAAAAGTCATGATGGCTGCAGTAGGAAAAATCCAAATCAAAAAAGTAATTAAAGCCAATTTTAAGCGACCAACTTTCCATGCTATTCCAACTAAAGTTTGTGTTGAGGCTGGCCCTGGTAATACCTGAGCCAGAGCATTTAACTCTAATAATTCCTCTTCAGTTATAAATTTAGTTTGATGCACAAAATACTTTAAAAGTAATGCCAAATGTGCTTGTGCACCACCAAAAGAAGTAAATGTAAAGAAGACTACATTGCGGATAAATAGCCATTGCTTTTTAGCAGCGATAGGTTTTATTTGCATTAATTGAATACTAAAAACTGCTAATTGAATTAATCATCTTCATAATCTAGTCCTGATGCTGAATTAAAAGCACCTTGTAACTCTGAAAAAGCGTGCATATCTCGCTTTGCCCTGGCCACTTCCATTCCTTTACCATAAATAGCTATTGCCTTGTCTTTTTGATCGTCCTTTTCGTATAATTTGCCTAAATGGTAATAAGTACCCACATAATCAGGATGTTTATCCGTTAACTGAAGGTAAAAAGAATACGCCTTTTCTTTATCATTTTGGGCGTTATACTCTGTGGCTAAGGCATATAGTATAAATGGATCATTTGGTTCACTCTCTAAAAATTCTAATAACTTACTTAATCGGGTAGTTGACATTTTAATTCCTTGCTTTTTTAATTAAATTTGCAGAAAGACCTTATATAATAAACATAATAAATATGAAAATATTAGTTTGTATCAGTAACGTGCCAGACACAACGACAAAAATAACTTTTACTAACGATAATACCGAATTCAATACTGCAGGAGTACAATATATTGTTAATCCTTACGATGAAATCGCTTTATCAAGAGCTATTGAGTTAACCGAAGGCGGTAAAGGCACCGTAACCGTAATTAATGTAGGCGAAGCTGCCACAGATCCAACCATTAGAAAAGCCCTTGCAATTGGCGCTGATGATGCCGTAAGAGTAAATGCTGCTCCTCGTGATGCTTATTTTGTTGCAAAGCAAATTGCAGAATACGCAAAGGATAAGGATTTCAATATTATCTTAACCGGTCGTGAATCTATCGATTACAATGGTAATCAGGTGGCTGCAATGGTTGGTGAGTTTTTAGACATTCCATCTATTTCCATTATCAAAAAATTAGAAGTTGATGGAGATTCTGCCACTTTAGAACGTGAAATTGAAGGTGGTAAGGAAGTTGTAACTGTAAATGGTAAGTTTGTTGCTAGTTGCGCTGAAGGTGTTGCAGAACCAAAAATACCAAACATGCGTGGTATTATGAGCGCTAGAACAAAACCTTTAAACGTTGTTGAGGCTGTAGCTATTGAAGAAGTAACAAAGGTTGCCAAATATGAAACCCCTGCCCCTCGTGGTGCCGTGAAACTTATTCCAGCTGATGCTGCCGAGCAATTAATTGACTTATTGCACACAGAAGCGAAAGTAATTTAGTTTAAGGTTAACAAATAATAATTAATAATAAGTATTCACACATCCTTTAATAGGATCAAGAAATAAATATATGTCAGTATTAGTATATGTAGAACAAGCTGAAGGTAAATTTAAGAAATCTGTTTTCGAAGCTGTTTCTTATGCCAAAGCCATTGCAGATCAACAATCGACCAACTTAACTGCAATTTCCATTGGCAATGTTGCCGAAGGAGAATTAAAGGAATTGGGTAAATATGGTGCATCAAAAGTTTTAAATGTAAGTGCCGATCAATTAAAAACCTTTGTAAATCAAGCTTATGCAACAGTAATAGCTGCCGCTGCAGAAAAAGAAGGTGCTAATATTGTTGTATTATCTAATTCATTTTCGGGTAAAGGTTTAGCGCCACGTATAGCTGTAAAATTAAAAGCAGGTTTGGCTGATGGCGCAGTAGAATTGCCAAAAACTGATGGCGGTAAATTTGAAGTTAAAAAAACCGCTTTCTCTGGTAAGGCATTTGCTATTACCGAGTTAACCTCTGCAAACAAAGTTATTGCTTTAAATCCAAACGCTTTTGGTGTTAAAGAAAATGCAGCTGATGCAGCAATTGAAAATTTTGCCGCCGATGTAAAACAATCAGATTTGGCTACAGTAATTAAAGATATTGTTAGAGCAACAGATAAAGTTTCTTTACCTGATGCAGAATTAGTAGTATCTGCTGGTCGTGGTTTAAAAGGCCCTGAAAACTGGGGAATGATTGAAGAATTGGCGGGTTTATTAGGCGCTGCAACTGCATGTTCTAAACCAGTATCTGATGCAGACTGGAGACCTCACTCAGAACACGTTGGTCAAACTGGTATCGCCATTAGCCCTAACTTATATATAGCCATTGGTATTTCTGGAGCAATCCAACATTTAGCTGGCGTTAGTTCTTCAAAAGTAATTGTTGTAATCAATAAAGATCCTGAAGCTCCTTTCTTTAAAGTTGCAGATTATGGTATTGTTGGAGATGCTTTTGAAGTTGTACCAAAATTAATTGAAGCCTTAAAAGCACATAAAGCATAGTTTTTGTCATTCTGAGCCTGCTGAATATTCTAATTGATATGCAGCAGGCTCAACTTGACATTTCATGAATATGAAAAAAGTAAAATTAGATATTGTTGGCTTATCTTACAGCCAAACACAATCCGGTGCTTATGCATTGGTTTTAGGTGAAGTTAACGGACGCCGTCGTTTACCAATTATTATTGGTGCATTTGAAGCTCAGGCTATTGCTATTGAGATTGAAAAAATGACACCAAGTAGGCCATTAACACATGATTTATTTAAATCGCTTGCCGAAACCTTTCATATAAATGTACAGGAGATTATTATCTATAACCTGGTTGACGGTGTTTTTTATGCCAAATTAATTTGTAGTGATGGCAAAAACACACACGAAATCGATGCCAGAACATCAGATGCAATTGCACTTGCCGTACGCTTTAATGCAATGATTTACACTTACGAATTTATTTTAGCTTCTGCAGGAATAGTAATTGAGGGTAATGATTTTCTATTTTTAGAGAATATGGATAACATTGCCAAAGAACCTGATGCAGATAGCCTTCCTACTTCTACTAAACAACAAGGTTATAGCGAATTAACCCTTGAAGAATTGCAAGAAAAACTACAGGAAGCCATTGCGGATGAGGCTTATGAAAAAGCTGCAAGACTAAGAGATGAGCTAAACAAGAGAAATTCTGAATAATTTTTAAATAAAAGTAGCGCTTAACTGATTTTAATTGGTTAATTAATCTATTTTTGCCCCAATATTCTACCCGAAAATCATTAATAATTAAGATAATTTGAATTGTGCGAAATAATTTAAGCGCATTTTAGATTTTGTTTTAAAATAGTTCTATATTCAACTTTTACTTTCAAAACAACAACTAAACTATTATTATGAATGTTAAGTTTCGCTTAACCTTAATGAGTTTCATGCAATTTTTTGTATGGGCTGCATGGCTAATTACGATCGCCAATTATTGGTTCGGAACCAAACAATGGGACGGTGCAGATTTTGGAATCATCTTTTCTACCATGGGAATTGCATCATTGTTTATGCCTACTCTTACTGGGATTATAGCTGATAAATGGATTAACGCTGAAAAATTATATGCTGTTCTTCATATTCTTTATGCTTGCGTAATGTTTTACCTGCCTCAGGTAACAAGTCCGCACAGCTTTTTTTGGGTAATGTTGTTAGCGATGTGTTTTTACATGCCCACAATTGCACTTAGTAATTCAATCAGTTACACAACGCTTAAAAACAGTAAGTACGATGTAGTAAAAAGCTTCCCTCCAATACGTGTATGGGGAACGGTAGGCTTTATTGTTGCTATGTGGATTACCAATTTAACAGGAAATAAAGCAAGTGCAAATCAATTTTATATTGCCGGAGTAAGCGCTTTAGCTTTAGGCGTTTATGCTTTTACTTTGCCAGCGTGTAAACCATCCAATTTAATTAGCGAGAAAAAATCATGGGTTCAAAAGCTAGGGCTTGAATCATTCAAATTATTTGCCGATTATAAAATGGCATTATTCTTTGTGTTTTCAATGTTTTTGGGCGGGGCCTTGCAATTAACTAATGCTTATGGAGATGTATTTCTTGATGAATTTAAAATGTTCCCTAAGTATGCAGAACTTTATGTAGTAAAAAGATCAACCTTAATATTATCTATTTCACAAATTTCAGAAACACTTTTCATTCTAGCTATTCCTTTCTTTTTAAAGCGTTATGGAATTAAAAAAGTTATGGTAATTTCTATGCTTGCATGGGTATTTAGATTTGGATTATTTGCTTTTGGAAACCCTGGAGATGGATTATGGATGATAGTAATGAGCTGTATTGTTTATGGAATGGCATTTGATTTCTTCAATATCTCGGGTTCATTATTTGTTGAAACCTCTACCACACCAAAAACGCGTTCATCCGCACAAGGTATGTTTATGATGATGACAAATGGATTTGGAGCAATATTAGGAAGCTTAACCTCTGGCTGGATTATTCAAAAGTATTTTACTAAAGCCTATACAAGCATTCAGGAAGTAGCTACTTTGGTAAGCTCTGAAGCAAATAACAAACTGTTAGTCAATTTCTTAGGCTCTAAAGGAATTTCAATATTGGATAACGGGCAATTGAGTAGATCAATTCCAATAATAGATTGGCATAGCGTATGGTTAACGTTTGCTATATATGCATTGATAATTACTATTTTCTTTGCCATTCTTTTTAAACATAAACACACAAAGGAACAAGAAAAAGCGATCGAAAAGATTACTCACTAAACTTTAACCTCAAACCATCCCCATGTCAACAGGTAAATACAGAAAAGAACATAATTGCCTAAATTGCGGTACTCACGTAGAAAAGCATTACTGTAGTGCTTGTGGGCAGCCCAATTTAGAGTTGAAAGAAAACTTTTGGGATTTTATAAGCCACAGTATTGCTCATTATTTTCACTTCGATAATAAGTTTTTCCAAACTTTAAAACCTTTAATTACTCAGCCAGGACAGGTTACTTTAGATTATTTAGCCGGAAAGCGTGCTCGTTATATCAATCCGGTTAGCATGTATATTTTTGTATCTATTGTATATTTTATAATTGTACCCAAAGGCATGGGAAGCCAGGATAAAGAAACCAAACATGATGCAAAGGTAGAAGCACAAGCTAAAGATGCTACAAAGCTATTAAAAGATACTTTGGGTAAAGAGCTGGAGGAAGTAGGTATTGGTAAAAGGATTATCAATAGTGCTGTAACCCGAATAAGCCATAACCTTTCAATTAAAGAGTTTAAAAGGTTATCTTTCAAAACTCAGGATAGCATTATTAAAAGTTTAGAAGCAGAAAAAACAGCTGCAAATCAGGATTCAATTGAAGATATACTGGAATCTTATCGTGGTTTCCATATCATAAAACAAGATAGTACATACGAATCTTATTTATCTAGGCAAAGTAAATTACCTGCTGATGACCGTGATAACTGGTATCAAAGGCTCATTAAAAAACGTGATATTTCTATTAATCAAAAATCATCAAATGGATTTTGGTCATTATCAGAAGAGGTTGAGCATTACAGAGCAAAACAATACTTTTTATTGATGCCTTTACTTGCCTTTTTCATTATGCGGATTTTTAGGCGCAATCACATTTATTATTTAGATCATCTGATCTTCACCATCCACGGTATGACGGCTTTTTTCCTTTTGAAAATAGCAACTGTGCCTTTGCAGCAATATATTTTTGGTGAGGATTCTATTATAAGTACTGGAATTAAATGGCTGGTAATTGCCGCCGTAATTTGGTACATGTATATCGGTTTAAAAGTATTTTACCAAAGAAGCCGTAACGCAACCATTAAAAAGCTTATTTTAATCATAATTCTGTATTCGGTAGCTTTTCGCTTATCGGAAATGGTTATCAAAAATTTAATTTACTATTTCTTAGCTTAATTATTATTAAATAGTTGAAAATTAAAGTACAGTAATACTTAGCAATTGCAGTCCTGCTCCCGCTACTGCCCGATAAAGAATCGTGGCATTCATTCGGATCGGGTTTAGATACAATGTTTGTATAGATAGTTGATGTAAAAGTTTATAAAAGTCTTTTAAATAGAAAAGCCCCAGAATTAATTTCTGGGGCTTTTCTATTTATTATGATTAAGATTATTTTCTGTTTTTAATCTCAACAAACTCTCTATCTGTTTCACCAACATAAATTTGACGAGGACGACCGATTGGTTCTTTATTTTCGTGCATTTCTTTCCATTGAGCAATCCATCCAGGTAAACGACCTAAGGCAAATAATACCGTAAACATTTCTGAAGGGAAACCTAAAGCTCTGTAAATAATACCTGAATAAAAATCTACGTTTGGATATAATTTACGATCAATAAAATATTGATCTGTTAAAGCGGCTTCTTCTAATTTCTTAGCAATTTCTAAAATTGGATCATCAATTCCCAAGTTTTCTAAAATATCATCACAAGCTTTTTTAATGATTTTAGCACGTGGATCAAAGTTTTTATAAACTCGGTGTCCAAAGCCCATCATACGGAATGAATCATTTTTATCTTTTGCTTTGTTAATCCATTTTTCAGTATCACCACCATCAGCCTTAATTAACTCAAGCATTTCAATTACAGCTTGGTTTGCACCACCATGTAGCGGACCCCAAAGGGCTGCGATACCTGCAGAAATTGAAGCATATAAATTACAATCAGAAGAACCTACAATACGTACAGTTGATGCTGAACAGTTTTGCTCATGATCTGCATGTAAAATCAACAATTTGTTCATTGCATTTACTACAACTGGATTTACCTCATAATCCTCAGTACGCTGACCAAAAGTCATCCAAAGGAAATTAGTAACATAATCGTATTTATTTTTTGGATAAATAAGTGGGTGACCTAAAGATTTTTTATAGATAAAAGAAACAATTGTAGGTAATTTAGCTAAAAGCTTAATTATGGTTAAGTTCTGTTCTTCTGCGGTTTGATTTGGTTTCAAACACTCCGGATAGAATGTTGAAAGTGAGAAGATTAAAGAACCCAACTGGCCCATTGGATGCGATCTTGATGGGTAACCATCAAAAAACTTTTTCATGTCTTCATGAATCAGCGTATGCTTGCTAATTTCATTTTGAAAGCCATCTAATTGTTCTTGTGTAGGTAAATCTCCATAAACAATAAGATAAGCAACCTCTAAAAAGCTAGATTTTTCAGCAAGTTGTTCAATTGAATAACCTCTGTATTTTAAGATTCCTTTTTCTCCATCTAAGAAAGTAATTTTACTTTTTGTAGATCCTGTATTTTTAAAACCAGTATCTAAGGTAACATATCCGGTTAAATCTCTAAGTTTCGAAATATCAATAGCTTTTTCATCTTCTGTTCCGGTAATTACGGGTAATTCAAATGTATTACCATCAACTTTAATCTCTGCAATATCTGACATATTATTATCTTATGTTTATAGCTTCTAAATTATGTAAAATTAATATACATGCATAGCAAATCTGTTAAATTAATATGAAATATTAGTCAGATAGACGTAACAATCATGCTTAATTTAAAATTGCTTTACATTTTATTTTGTTTTGATTTCTTCAACAACTCTACCACAGGTGAGCATTTCATCGCCGTAATAAGGATTTTTAATATCCTTGTCTGTTGATAGCCAATCACCTCCATCACCTTTATTGGCCATTGGGCAATGTTGCACATAAATTGTACCTGCAGTTAAATCAGCATGTTTAAATAATGCGATTAAATCTGAACTTAAAGCGGTAAAATCTTTTCTTTGAGCTACCAGATTCTTACTATCAGCAATCTTTTTAGCGGTAACGGCTGTAGATTCACAACCTTTAAAACCAACCAAACTTGCTTGTAATAATGCTGCAGATTGTTGAGCAGCAACTGAATCTGATTTAACAAGTGCATTTTTAACGCCCTCATATTGGTTAAAAATGGCATTTATTTTTGTGTCTTTTAAAACCACATTATTTTTAGCGACTAAACTATCTTTTGTTGTGGAATCTTTGGTATCTGATGTTTTTTTCTCTGCTTGATTGCAGGCCATTAACGTAGTAGCTAATATGGCTATTCCGAGTATCCGTTTCATTGTTATTTGGTTTTGGGTTCAAAATAGCAATTTAAATATTAAAACCACAAAAAAAGCCCCCGAAAATTCGGAGGCTTCAAATTATATGATTTTATAATTATAATTTGAAATTATAACCGATGCGTAATGCATATTGTCCTGTTTGTCTGAAATATGTTGTAGAAGCACTATTGTTTACATAACCTTCATACCTTACTCCGGCTTCAAATCCATTATTCCATTCGTAACCTAAGCCACCTGTATAAATTAGATTTGTTTTTGAACCATCTTTGATTCCGAATCCAGCACCAAATTCTGTTGCTAAATACATTCTTTTAATGGCAAAAACTTTAACACCTCCTTTTGCAGGAATAAAATCAACATCCAGCACATTATCTTTACCCATTAGTTTGGTGTAACCACCTGATGCCGTAATCGCTACATCCTTGGTAAGATCCCATTGTAGTCTCAAATCTGCTCCATACGCATAATCCATCGGAGATTTATCTCTGAAAAGACCACCATTTAAACCAACACCCACTTTAAAAGCCATGCCATTGCTGCTACTCATGGTAGTCATTTCTTGCGCTTTTAAGTTTGTTGAAGTGAAAAATGCAAAAGCTAATGTAGCCGTTGCGAAAAGTTTTGTAATTGTTTTCATATTAGAATTATTAATTAAGGGTTTGTGGTATATACGAATTATATAATGACACAGTTTTTTAATTAAACAATTTTTTAAGAAAATTTTAACATAAAAAAACCTCCGGAAAATTCTTCCGGAGGTTTTTAAAATTTGTTGATGATCTCTTATAATTTGAAACCGTAAGCAATCCTTAATGCAACTTGGCTTAAGCTTTTGTCAAAAAATTTAGTTGTATTTCCTTCATATCTAACACCTAAATCTAACCCGCTACTCCATGCGTATCCAACAGATGGAACATAGAGGAAACCTGTTCCAACACCACTTGGACTTACACCAATACTAGCACCGAGCTCTGCTAAACCATACAAACCAGCTCCAGATGGATCAAAGAAATATTTAACACCTGCTTTAACCGGAATATATCCATAGTCTGAATAATCAATACCTGTATTTCCAACTTCTTTACCAATAAAATGAGTGTAACCAGCAGTTACCGGAATTGATAATTGTTTATCCACATCGATTTGGTAACGAACATCACCACCAATAGCAAAACTATGTGTATCTCCTGTTGGTAAACCTACGCTTAAGCCTATACCTAATTTTTGTTGTGCGTTAACAGTAGTTGTTGTAAAAAATAAAGCTACTACAGCTGCTGAAGTAGCAAGAATTTTAGTAATTGTTTTCATTGTTGTGATTTTGAGTTAATATTAAATAATATACACTCACAAATACAAACTGTGTGCCAAAGGAGAGATTTAATATTATTTTAACACCCAATTAATGTCATAAAACAAAGGATTTAGATAATGCTCTCTTTACCAAGCACCTCAATTACCTCTTCTTTTAATATTTCGATTTCCTTAATTGCATCGAGCCAATGAATAACCACTCCATCTTTTTCCATTTTCCTAAAAAAAGTACCTTGTCGTTTTGCAAATTGGCAAATTGCTATGCCAAGTTTTAACTTTAAATCATCATAATTAAACTCACCTGATAAATATTGCGCTATAAATTTATATTCAAGGCCATAAAAAATAAGCATTTCCTGGCTAATGCCTGATCGAAGTAAAACTTCTACTTCTTCAATCATTCCGGCTTTTAATCTTTCATCAAGCCGCTTTAATATTTTAGATCTTGTGGTTTCAACCGTGTTTTTCAATCCGAAGACAATTGGGTTAAGCTCCGGTCTTTCGATTGTTTCTAAAGTATTTAGTTTTAAATATTCTATTATTTCAATTGCTCTGATTAATCGTTTTTTAGAATTAATATCTACATGCTCTTGGGCAGGAAATGAACGAAGCTTTTCAATCAAATCTTCTTTGGACAATAATTCTAAATTCTGCCTTAAAATTTCATTAACTGGAACTGCGGTAAATTCCTGGTTCTGCAGCAAACTATGAATATACATTCCTGTACCGCCACAAAGAATAGGCAAATGTTTGTTATTGATAATGGTTTGGAAAGCATTGTAAAAATCGTGTTTAAAAGAATTTACATGATAACGCTCTCCAGGTTCCAAAATATCAATTAAATGATATGGAATTGCTTTGCCATTAATATTGTATTCATTTAAATCTTTCCCCGTGCCAATATCCATCTGTTTAAAAACCTGCCTACTATCGGCACTTATAATTTCGCCATTTAAATGATGAGCCAAATTAACTGCCAAACGAGTTTTACCTGAGGCTGTTGCGCCTAATATGATAACCAATGGGTTTGCAGACATGTTAAAATTTTAATAAATACTTTAAACTCCCAGTATTGAAAATGTCATTAGTGGGAGAAATAGATTCCTCATGTTTTATTATTTTTCTTTTCAGTAGTTCGTCTAAAGTAAAAAATTGTGGTTGTAAAATACTGGTTTGTTCAAAACCTAGTTTGGAATAAGCTGCACCGGCAGACCAATCTCTATCGGCATAACTCATAATATCGTTTGGCTTTTGAAGGTCGTAAAACTGAACAATTAACTTACTTAAACCACCCGTAACAGAATAACCAGATTTTACGGCAAACCTAATCAATTCCGCAGATTTATAATTTTCAGTATGCTTCATTTGTCGCAAAGCGGAAAAAGTAGCAACGGCCACTAATTGATCCTTTAAAAAAAGTCCTAATTTATATCTGCTACTTACAGTTCCTTGCAAATGATTGATATTTAAAAAGGCATCTGAAACTGGTTTGGTAATTTTTTGAATTTTCGTTTTTCTTCCGTGAATGCGAATATTTAATCCTAATAGAGATTTAATTCTTGCCAAAACCTGTTGGGGTTTGGTAAGCCAAACATCTTCCCACAAATGAACAAGCTTTATATTTTGAAGTTGAAAATGGTTCTGAAGATTTAATAAATCGTTAGGATTAAAAGAATTTCCAATGCTAACTAAGTTAATTAAAAGGCGATTTTCATTTAAGTTAATTAAACAAAAATCGCCTTCAAATTCTATATTATATTGTAAATGAACATCACTTAAAGCGTTTTTAAGATTTTGTTGCCAATCAGGCTGGCTATTTTTTATTGCTTTAAAAGAATTGTTCAATCAGATTTAAATTTTAAAAGACTTTTAAAAACAAAGCCTACTGCAAATCTAATCATCATTAATCAAAATGGCTTTATATCCATTCTTTTTCTTTGAAATGGGTATGAATAATTTCAACGAGTGTTTCTACTTCTTTAAGCTTTGAGTTATCTAAAGATTTAATTTTAAATCCTTTTTTATCTTGCTCAAAGTCAGACAAATTATCGCTTGAAGGTTCAAAATCGGTGGTATTTACTTTAACTAAAACTTCATCCCCACTAATATATATTCCTATAAAAAAACGTTCGGTAGTTTTTTCCTCAGCATTTTTTATATTCTTTTCACTGTATAAATCATATCCGGTTTCAGAATTTTCATGAACCGTGTAACCGCGAGTTGCATAAGGTTGAACTCCAGCTCTGATTGTCTGAAAAATTTCTACAAGGTCTGTTTTCATAATTGCTTTTTGAGTTATATCGATTAAACAATTAAGCTGATTTATTGTTTAAATTTTATTCTGTCAACCACCATTTTTCTGTTGGATAACTTTGGTTCAAAACAACAGTTTCGCCCAATTTTGGCGTAATTAATTTAAAATTCTCTTTTTCAGCCTCTGCAACAATTCTGGTAATGGGTTCATACCATGGGTGCATGGCTAAACTGAATTTGCCCCAATGAACGGGCATTAAAATTTTAGCGCCTAAATCTTTTGCAGCCTGAACTGTTTCTTCAGGAAACATATGGATATACGGCCAATAAGCATTGTATTGTCCACATTCTAATAGAGCTAAATCAAAAGGCCCATGCTTTTCTCCTATTTGTTTAAAGTGAGTATCGTATCCTGAATCTCCGCCTAAAAAAAGTTTATAACCCTTTGTTTGCAGGACAAATGCAGACCATAAAGTTTGATTTCTTTTAAACTTACGCCCCGTAAAGTGTCTGCCAGGAACTGCGGTAAACTTTAAATCATCGAAAAAAGTTGCAGTTTCTTCCCAGCATAATTCTGAAATTTTAGCTGTAGGTACACCCCACCTCTCCAGGTGAGCGCCTACTCCTGTTGAGGTTACGATTTGTTTGGCATTTGGAGCAATTTTTAAAATACTTGGATAATCCAAATGGTCGTAGTGATCGTGTGTAATCAGTAGAATATCAATATCCTTAAATTCTGTTGCTTTTACAAAATCTGTCCCAAAAAAGGCTTTACTTCCAATAAAAGAAAATGGTGAAGGCGTTTGGCTAAAGACTGGATCAACTAAAACCCTACGCCCATTAATTTTGATGAGATAAGATGAGTGTCCGAACCAAATAATTTCAGGATTAACGCCTTCATTAACGCCATTTAATACTGGTTTAATGTATTGTAAAGGCTTTATAGGGCTTTTATCTGGATGTTTTTCTATTAAGAAGGCTTTTAAAATTTTGAAGAAACTTACGCCTCCTGGCTGCATTGGTGTAACAGATAAATTTTGCAAAGCTCCATCTTTATAATTTGCTAAGTGATGAATAATCTTTAATCGGTTTCCTTTTGGCAAACGACCAAAAACAGGTAAATTGGTTACAATGAAAAAGATAAGAACCAGCGGTATTAAAATATAAATTGCGATCATTTTAAGGATAATAATTAAGCTAAAGTAAGCTGAATTTTGCTTATAAAAAAAGCCCTTCAATTTTTGAAGGGCTTAAGAGAACTAATTTAGAGGTTTATATTATTTTAAAAGCCACATGGTTAGATTAACATCATCGCTGCCATTATATTGACTGGCAACGGCGGCATCTAAATTTACCGAATTATAACTTAACTCATTTGATGGATATAACCACCTTAATGGAAAGTTTGTTGATGGCGTATTTAAATTGGTTGTTGAATTAAGTTTAAAAACAGGGTATCCTGTTCTTCTGTTCTCAAACCAGGCTTGGTACTTACTGCCTTGAAGGAAATTTGCTAAATATTTTTGCGTAATGATCTGGCTTATTTGCTCTTCAGTTGTTCCTGCTAAAGCCACTCCTGTTGTAGTTGGATAAGCGGCAATATAAGCGGCATCCATTTTCATATTGTGGTGATAATCTGCCACATCTGGAGTGTTTGCTGCAATAGAATTCATAGAGTTTGTAATCCCTGCGGCATAATAGGCTTGGGCTGGCATAGTTGTTATCCACCCTCTTACAGCAGCCTCCGCCAAAATAAATTGCAAATCCCAGTAACTAAAAACACTTACAGGTTCGGCGTTTACCAGTTGCACATAGCGGTTGTTAATATCGGTATAATCTTTATTTACCCTACGAGTTTGTAAGCTTGAGAAAGAATCAGAAGGCTCTATACTTGGATAAGCGTTATAATCAGTTTCGCTTAAACCAGCTGTTATTTTTACTGGTGATGGCTTAGCAAAATAAAACAATCGTCGATCTTTTAAAGCTTTTAATGGTTCTAATAACACGTTGGTTAACATGGTATAATTCGACTTAACGAAAGAATTTCCAGATCCTGCCGGAACATCGCTCCAAGGATAATTTTGACCAGCAGTTGCGTTGTAAGTCAATGCAAAATTATCTTTATAATCACGCATCAATGGTCTATTGGTTACAATATCTTTAAAGCGCTCAATTACCTTTAAATCAGCATCTGCAGTTTTTTTGTACAGATTAATTAAAACATGTAATTCAAAGCTATTGGTAAGTCTTCTCCAATTATCAACTTTACCAGCATAAACTGGATCGCCTTCAAAGTTTGCACCATCGGCGAATAATAGATTTGCTTGATCTAATTCATTCAATATACCTAAGAAAACCGTTTTTTGTGAATCGTATTTTGGCTTTAAAATATTTTCTGACTCACCTTTAACGGCATCAGTAAATGGAATATCTCCTACTTGAATTGTAGTCATATAAAACTGCCATGCTCTCATAAAATGTCCTAAAGCAGTGTACGACTTTTTTAAACCATCACTAGTTGCATTATTAATCATCGGCGTAATGTTGCGCAATAAAGTAATTCTGTTAAAGTCTGTTCTTCCTATTTTATTATACTGGAAATTCTCCTGTCCTTCGCCCCAAGTCATATATTTACCGAGTAAAGAAGGCTGCATAAAACTTTTTTGAGAGCTGATATCGCTTCTGGTAATATTCAAAATCATTCCAGTAGCAAGCATGGCAGAGCTTACTTGAGTAGTTACATTTGGATTGGTATTAATAGAATCGAACTTGTTACAACCATTTGTTAATAAAACCATTACAGGAATTATTAATATATATTTTATTAATTTATTTTTCATGAGATTAGTTTTTATTAGAATCCAACTTTTAAATTAAAACCAACCATTCTCATTGAAGGAGAGTTTAGATTTTCAGTATCCACATCAGGATCAGAAAACTTAAAGTTGGTCCACATAAATAAATTTTGTCCGGTTAAAGAAAAAGAAGCGCTTTTCATTCCTACTTTTTCAAGTAATTTAGCGGGGAAACGGTAGCCTAAAGAAACTTCACGCAATTTGATAAAAGATTCATTTTGAATACCAGCATCTCCACCACGATACCATTGAGCATAATCCTGGTAACCAATTTGCGTATCATTAGTTGCATACTTACGGGTATCACTGGTAATTTGTCCGTATTTATCATAAGTAACATTTCCAGAAATAACTTTTACTCCCTGACCAACAAAATTATTTTGCTTTAAAACTACTTGGTTGTATCTATAAATATTATCGCTTTCTGGGTTGGTACCAGAATCCCACATTTTATCGTATATATAGTTGTACATTAAACCACCAATGCGGCCATCTATATTAAGACCAAGATTCCAGTTTTTGTAGGTGAAGTTATTGATAAAACCGAAACTAAAATCGGGATCACCGTAACCATATTTTTTAACATAATCACTCCAAACAGGCAAGCCACTTTCATAAATTACATTTCCGTTTGGATCTTTTAGCCAATAATTACCGGTATAAGTATCTAAGCGTTCTCCTTTTTTAACCCATAAATTATCAGGAGAATAAACAGGATCTAGATTTACATAATAACGGTGTTGTTTAGACCAGTTGATTGTTGAATGCCACTCGAAGTTTTTATTTTTAATGATCGATCCATCAACTGTAATCTCTAAACCTCGTCTTTCGTATGTTTCTTGTGTATTTACAATTGCCATGTTGAAACCGCTTGACCCTGGAAGATAAGCGGTGTTTCCATTCTCTTTAAGATCCGTTTGCCTGTTGTAGTAATATTTATTGAAGTAAGCTACATCGAAATGCAAACGTTTATTTAATAAATAACCAGCTGTACCAATTTCATAAGTTCTTTGAGAACTTGGTAAAAGTCCTTCGCCGATTAAATAAGATGGATAACTGGCAGAGTTAAGTCCATTCCATGCAGCGGTTGTTGTGCCATAAGCCCTATTAATTGCATATGGATCAAAAGCACTTTTAAACACCGCCCACGATCCTCTTAATTTAAACATATCAATTACTTTCGGCATAGTAATTAACTCCGAAAGCACTACACTTGATCCAATTGAAGGATAAAAATAGGAACGTGAGGATTTTGGCTGCGATGAATTCCAATCGTTTCTACCTGTAAAATCTAAAAATACGGCATCATTCCAACCAAAAGAAGCCCTGCCGTACACACTATTTATTTGTCTTGATTCATATATTTGAGCAACAGTTGGTGGCTCAATCGACCCAGCAAGTGAATAAAAAGTTGGACTAATTAATCCATTTTTTGTTGTTCCTCTTAATTCTTCCTTCGTATAGTAGAAAATTGTACCACCCGCCAATGCATCAACAGTCCATTTATTTAGCTTTTTCTTGTAGCTTAAAATAACATCGTTATTTGTACTAAAACCGCGTTTATCGCCAATTGAATACATTCCCTTTGCATTCCAGCCGGTGCCATTAACCGCTCCACCCCTTGTAGAGTAAATGTTGGCTGTTGGGTTTCTAAAAGTTGTTTTATTATTGTAGTTGTCATAACCTAAACGAGCCAATAAACTAAAATCTTTATTAAACTGATAAGTTGCTGTAACATTTGCATTTAGAGTATTTTCCTGATAACCATTTAGCTTCTCATATGCAATTAAATATGGATTATCATACCAATTGGTGTACATCCAGTTTTGTGTTTTATTAGGCACTTTCCAGTAATCCTTATAATCTCTTACGTCGTATTCAGGACCAGTCCACATTACAAGCTGATACAAATAACCTTGATTTCCATAACCTCCACCCCATATTTGATCTGCCCAACGCCTGCCTATACCAACATGACTTTCCAATTTAAATTTATCATTGATCTTAATTTCACCAGCAAGGGTTAAGTTAATCATATTCAGATTTTGGTTTGGAAAAGCGCCTTTATTATAAATGTCATTCAAGCCGATTCTGAAACTTCCATTGTCACCTGTTTGCGCTAAGCTGATGTTGTTGTTAAATACTAAACCTGTATTCATAAAGTTTTTAAGGTTATCTTTTCCAACAGAAACTAAAGGGCGATTTGGTTCGAATTGCTTGGTAGCGGGATTCCAATCTGTAGCGGTAGTTCCAACATCTAATTTTGGGCCCCAAACGTAATCGTTATCTAAAACACCATTTTGTCCACGGCCATAAGAACTCTGAACTTTAGGGATAGCCAAATAACCTAAGCTAGCCATGGTATTGCTATTTAACTCAATAGAAAATCCTTTTGACCCTGCTCCTTTTTTAGTGGTAATTAAAAGTACGCCACCATATGCTCTTGAGCCATACAATGCGGATGCTGTTGGTCCTTTTAGAATATCCATGCTCTCAATATCATCGGTAGGCACGTCTCTAAGTGTTAAGTTTTCGTAAGGTACACCATCAATAACTAATAAAGCGCTTTCGCCTCTCAATTCGATAGTTGGTTTGGCATTAAATTCAGTTGAATTTTTAATTACCAATCCAGATATTCTCCCTGTTAAGGAGGTGCCGATATCAACCCCTTTAACAGTTTGTAAATCTTTACCTGCAACTTTTTGAACCGCATAACCTAAAGATTTTTCAGACCGTTTTACACCTAAAGCAGTAACAACCACATCGGTTAAGCTGTTTGTAGCTACCTGTAAGCTAATATTATAGCTTTTATCATCACCAACGGTAATCTCTTTTGTAGTGTAGCCAATATAAGAGATAACTAAAGTGCTTCCTTTTAGTGCGTTGATGGAGAAAGCTCCATTTGCATCTGTTGTAGCACCAATTTTGGTTCCTTTAATTAAAATACTGACGCCAACAATCGGAAATCCTGTTTCATCTGTGACCTTTCCACGAATTACTTCAAAAAAATTGGGATAACTAATTTGATCCTTTTTACGAAGAACAATTGTTTTTTCGAATATTTTGTAACTTAATGGCTGATCTTTAAAGCATATACTCAATACTTCAAATATCGACATATCCTTTACGTCAATATTTATTTTTTGAGCCTTTTCAAGTTCAAGATTATCATAAAGAAACACGTAATCACTTTGTTTTTCAATCGATTTAAAAATTGCCCCAATGGTGGCGTTTTTCTGTTTTAAGGTGATGTTTTGGCTATAAACACTTGCGCTAACTTGACAAAGTGTAGCAAGTAAAAGTATTGTTGTTAGCTTCATTACCAATATTATTTGTTTTGGTTTGTACTGTAGCCTAAATACAGTACTAAAGAATGTACTAAAATTCATAACTTTGAATTTGGGTTTTAAACATTATAGCTTAGATAACTTAGTGTGCCTGCTGAGGATTTTTCCTGGCAGGAGGTAATCCCAAACTTTAAGACGGGAAGTGGTACGAACACTTCTCGTTTTTTTTATTTAGTTGAGATTAATGAATAAGGTAGGTTTTGTATTATTTCTTCATTAATAGTTAGTTTAAAGGGTTTGCTCTAGTTTTGTATTATGGATTTACAGTTATTTGGTTGTTCTCTATCTTACATTTAATCCCCGAAAAACTTAGCATTTCAATCAACTTTTCTGCCGTAACGATGCGTGGAATTTTGCCCGAATATTCCTTATTTAGAATGGAGCCATTATAGTTTACATTAACATTATACCAACGGGATATCTGGCGCATTACAGATTGCAAATCGGCATGATCGAATTGAAAATACCCGTTTTTCCATGCAATAACGGCTTCTAAATCATCAATATCCCTTAGTTTTATTTGAGGAGAATTTTTAGCAATAAGTGATTGCTTACCAGGCACTAAAATTGTTTTCTCTTGTCCTTTTTTAAGCTCTATTGAGCCTTCCAATAAAGTTGTTCTTTCGTAAGCCTCATCCTGATAAGTATTTACATTAAAATGTGTACCCAATACTTTTATTTCAGATTGTGGTGTGCTTACAATAAATGGCTTGATTTTATTTTTAAAAACCTCAAAATAAACTTCTCCAGTTACCTCAACTTTACGATCATTACCCGAAAAAGCCGCCGGAAATTTTATGGATGAATTTGCATTTAGCCAAACATTAGTTCCATCGATCAGTATTAAATGATACTGCCCTCCTTTTGGCGTACTTACCATATTAATGCTGGCATTTTTTACATTTGTTTGCCCCACAAAAGAATAAACCAATTCGCCACTCTTAGTTTTTGTAATGGTTACCCCCGGTTGATTGCCAATTTCTCCATTCGCTGCATTATTTAAAATTATAGTTGAACCATCTGCAAGGGTTAAAACTGCGTTATTGCCACCTGGTTTTATGGTTGTTTTTGCAATCCCAATTACTGGCGAAGCATTTGGTACGAAATCGTTTTGTTTTAAGTAAAAGAATATGCCTACAGATAAAATGGCAACTAAAATTGCTGCTTTGGCAATAAACATAGCTAAAACCTTATTTCTGTTTTTTAAAGTAGCTACCTTGTTTTTATTTTCTATTTTAGAAGTAATACGACCAAATATTTCACTTTTAAGTTGAGTTATTTCATCAGAGTTACTTTCTAAATCGTGCCCATTTATGCCATCATACCAAAACTCCAACTTCCGTTTTTCTTCCGGTGTAGCCGTTTTGTTATTGTATTTATTTAATAAGCTTTGTAATTCTTCTTGATTCAAAATTATTGGGTCTTTGTTAGTATATCCGTTCAACCGCAATAAAGTACCATGAGGTATTTATTTTTTTATTTTTATTAGAAAAAACGGTCTTTAGATAGCTTGGTATAAGAATAAAATTAATTGATACGGTTAAAACTATAAATGTTTAGCAATAAGTATTGCTAAAATGGCAAGAGAAGAATCGTAGCTTTTAACACGATCTCTTAATCTTTGATATGCCATTTGAAGTTGATTTTTTATAGTTTGCTCGGATATTGCCAAATCTTCAGCAATTTGTTTGATGGATAAATCGTCTTCTTTTTTAAGAATATAGATTTCCCGCATCCTCGGTGGCATACGTTCTATTTCCTGATCTATAATTGCTTTTAACTCTTTCTCTAAAATAGCATGCTGAGAATATTGATCGGAAGGAGTTTCCATTGCAGTAACACTCAAAGCATAACGCAATCTAACCTCACTCTTTTCGTAAAGCTTAAAAATTTTATTCCTCAAAATTGCATGTGCATACGCCAAAACACTTCCTTCGGCATCAAGCCATTCTATTTTATCCCATAGACAGATAAATACATCCTGAACAATATCTTGAGCAAGATCTTTACATTGAACCTTTTTAAAAGCCTGCTTGTATAATGGATGCCAATATGCATCGAACACAAGCTGAAAGGCTTTTTCTTTATTTAGCTTTACTAAAATAAAAAAGTTACTATCTAATTCCTGATACATATTATTTTAAAACAATGAGTTAATTGTAACACATGCTTTCAATATTTTTGAACAATAAGAGAGAATTAAATAGGGAAAATACAACACGATAGGTTTTAATTATATTCAAGCATCAAAGTAACATAGTTAATATTAACCTAAAGTAAACTTAATAAAAATTTGGTTTTAAAATTTAACAATAAAAAAAATACCCCTTTTTACAGGGGCATTTTAAGGGTATTATTTGGGCATTATAACTTAGTAATCGTCGTTGAGCGCAAAAATAGGCTTTCTATGCATCCAGTTTCCGCCAGTAAAATCTGGAAAATCTATGGTTTCATTGCCCATTTCGATAGATTGCTCGCTTAATGGTGTAATGGCGCTCCACGCTGCTGCATCATAAACATCAAGTGGTGTTGGCTCATTGCGTTTCGCGGCTTCTATAAATGCGTGGATCACGAAAAAATCCATACCACCGTGTCCTGCTCCTTGCGCATCATTACCATATTTTTTCCACAGTGGATGATCGTATTTATCCAACCATTCCTTTGCTTTATCCCAGGTATGTGGCTTGCTTACACCTTCCACATAAATGCTGCTGTTTACATCCATCCATAAACCTTTAGTTCCTTGTACTCTAAATCCTAACGAATATGGTCTTGGCAAATTGGTATCGTGCTGTAAAATAATGGTTTCGCCATTTGCACAGTCTATTGTTGTGGTTACAATATCGCCTAATCTAAAATTAACCTTTGCATTTGGATGATCGGCACCGCCTTTTTCAACGATGTAATTATGCAATCCTCTTGATTTTGTGGCGAAAGAATTCAGCTTTAAAAATCGATTTCCACGGTTTACATTAATACATTGTGCAACTGGCCCAATACCATGTGTTGGATATAAATCGCCATTGCGATGTACGGAGTGATTTGTTCTCCATTTGGCTTCAGAAAATCCTTTTTCACCAAACTCAACGCCGTGCCCGTAAGGATTAACGCCATCATTAAACTTAACTTCTCTTAAATCATGTTGATAGCCTCCTTGTAGGTGTAAAATCTCACCAAAAACACCTTGTCTAACCATATTTAGTGCCGCCATTACATCTCTGCGATAGCAAACATTTTCGAGCATCATAACATGTGCATCATTTTTTTCTGCAGCGTGTACAACGTCCCAATGATCCTGAATATTTATTCCAAGAATAACTTCTGTAGCAACATATTTAATCCCAGCATCGATTGACCCTAAAATCATTGGTTTATGAAATTCCCATGGAGTGGCAATTACTACTGCTTTAATGCCCTTTAATTCAAGCATTTTTTTCCATGCATCATTGCTGCCCGTATAAATTTTAGGCATAGGTTTACCACTTTTAGCAATAATAGCCTTACTCATTTGGAGCATACGATCATCTACATCGCAAATGGCAACTAAATCTACATCGTCTCTTTTTAATAATAAAGATAAATGGTTTTGACCGCGAAGACCAACGCCTATCATTACAACTTTAATTTTTTCTGGCGCTGATGAAGCAAATAGGCTTTGATCTGGGATAGCTGCGAAAGCCGCTGTAGTTAATCCTGCGTTTCTCACAAAATCTCTTCTATTCATAATTTGGTTATTGTGTGTATAGGTTTTAATTGATTTTATTCGAATGTATAGATATTTACTATGACTGAAAAAAATCAGCTTAAAAAAAACTACGCAAACGTTTGATTAATTTCGTATTATTACGATTGGAAGAATTTAATGTAGTTTAGTGCTTAATATGTCATCGAAACCAACAACAATTAAAGAAATTGCTAAAATTTTAAACATCTCACCTTCAAGTGTATCAAGGGGTTTACATGATCATCCAAGTATTGGTGCTGTAACCAGAGAAAAAATTAAACAACTAGCTCAATCTTTAAATTATCAACCAAATAACGCAGCAATTCTCTTTCAAAAAGGTAAAACTTATACAATAGGTGTTATCTTACCCGAACTTTCTGAACATTTTTTCTCTACTGCAATCTCTGCAATTGAAGATGAAGCTTTAAAGAAAAACTATACTGTTATTTTTGCTCAATCTCATGATGATTATGAGCAGGAAGTAAAATTGGTAGAAAAAATGAAAAACCAGCGTGTTGATGGTCTTCTCGTATCAATTAGCAAGGATACTTCTAAATTTGACCATTTTGAACGCTTAAACTCTTTTAATATTCCTGTTGTATTTTTTGATCGCATCCCTCCTTTTAAAAATGTGCATTATGTTGCCTGTAGCATTGAAAATGCAACTGTAAAGGCCGTTAATTTTCTACTAAAAAAAGGTCACAGAACTATCGGAATGATTAATGGTCCTTCAACCCTATTTGCCAGCGAAGAGCGTAAAGAAGGTTATATGCAAGCGATAACATTTAATCGCTTAAAATTTGATCCTTCCTTAATTGTAAACTGCGATTTAACTGAAAAAGGGACAATAGAGGCTGCAAATCAATTTATTAATCACAAACGTAAACCAACTGCTATTGTAACTTTTAACGATTATGTTGCCCTTTTCTTAATTAAATACTTGAAAAAAGCCAACGTTGTTAATGATTTTGATGTGGTTAGTTTCGCCAACTTACCTTTTATAAGTTATTTAGATCATACTCCAATTGCATCTATAGAGCAATATCCTTATTTACAGGGACAAAAGGCAGCAAACATCTTGTTAGATTTAATTAATAGCCCTAATACAGAAAATCAAGCCTTTTATAATACCCTGGTAGAGTCGGATTTGATTATAAATTCTGAAAAATAATAAACGACTCAAACGTTTGCGTTGAGTTTTAAGATTTATTCAAACTTCCTGGTAAAATATTGTACTGTTTTTTAAAAGCTACAATAAAATGTTGTGGGTTTTTATAACCAACTAAAAAGGCAACTTCATTTACGGTTTTCTTTTCATTAGCGAGTATAAAATGTGCCTTCTCCATTCGTAACTTATATAAATAGCCAAAAACGGTGTGCCCAGTTATTTCCTTAAATCCTTTTTTCAACTTGTAATCATTTATTCCAGCCTTTCGTGATAGCTCTAAAAGTGAATTGGGGTTTTGTAAATCACTTTCAACAAGCTTTTTTGCAAGCAAAATTTTCTCAACATCAACCTGTTTCAATGAAATCGTTGTCAAATAATTATTTATTTGCGCATAAAAGATTATTAATTCATACACCTTTGATTCCAGAAATAACCTTTTTATTCGTCCAGCATATTTTTGGTTGATTATCGATTGTATTACCAAATTAATTTCAGTGGGTATATTAGATTGGCAACTGGCAAGGAGTTCTTGTTTAAACAATCCATTAGTTAACTGGCGATAATAAGCTGGTGTTAATTGTATATAAACAAATTTTGCCTGCTCATTAAATGTTAGGCATATAGGTAAGTTGAAAGATATATATTGTTGGTTTTTGTTGATACTGATTGTATTTTCACCCGTATGGATATTTAAAATGCCATCCATATTATACAAAAAGCCAATGTGCTTATGCTTTACTTCAAAAGAAAATTTACCAACTCTGGCCGTTACAGAAACAATACTAATGTGTATCCCAAGAAACCATTTTTCTTTAAAATGAACTTGTAAAGCTTCATCCGTTACACAATATTCTTCTGCATCGATGTCGTGTTTTCCGTCAAAATTTTCGGGATAAGTGTTTTTGTAAATAATGTTTCCTGAAATATGTTCTGAGAGTTTTAATTCCATAATTATTTAATCCGTTTAACGGTATAAATTATCCGTTTGACGTTATCAGTTTAGAATGATTATTGACAAATTTGCACAATTATTTATAATTAGTCTAAATAAATGAAGATATATTTATCAATTGCCTTATTATTAACTGGTTTTATTGCATTTGGGCAGGCCCCGAAAGTAGATACAACTAAAACAAATAACTTAAAGGATGTAGTGGTTACGGGGCAATTTGGTCCACAGTCTTTAAAAAATTCTGTGTATAACGTACGCACAATCAGTGCAGAAAAAATAGCATTAAGAGCGGCAACAAATGTACAGCAGATATTAAATACTGAGTTAGGTTTTCGTTTTAGCAATGATTTAACTTTAGGTGTAAGTGATGTACAATTAATGGGAATGAGTGGTAGAAATATTAAAATACTACTGGATGGCGTACCCATGGTTGATCGTTCTGATGCACGAGAAAGTTTAGGCCAAATTGATGTTAATACTATTGAGCGTATTGAAATTATAGAAGGGCCAATGTCTGTTGTTTACGGTACAGATGCATTGGCTGGCGTTGTAAACATTATTACTAAAGGTGCAGGTAAATCTTTATTAAACATTACGGCAAGGGTGCAAGAAGAAACCGCAGGCAAAGAGTATGAAGCTTTTAGTGATAAAGGAAATCACATACAAAATGTTGGTTTAAGCTGGCAAAATAAAGGTTGGAATGCTTTAGTTGGCTTTACACATAATGATTTCGGTGGATGGAACTTGGCTTCGAAAACTGCAACTATTGATGAAGTTAACTCAAACACTAACCGCTGGAAGCCAAAAGAACAATGGTTTGGCAATACAAAAATTGGATATAGAAACGATAACTTTAATATTTGGTACCGCCTGGATGGTTTAAAAGAAACCATTGATGTTCGAAATGGAATAAACCCTAATAATTATAGAGGCCGACTTCAAACCTATACAACAAACCGTTATACGCAACAAGTTCAATCTGAATGGAAAGTTAATAACAAGCTTAGTTTTACTGGTATTGCTGGTTATACCGATTTGCAAAGAGGAACACGCACGGTAATACATGATTTTACCAATAACACAGAGGAATTAACTACTGCAGCGGGCGAACAGGATGTTGCGAAGTTTAAATCTATTATTTTCAGATCTACAGCGCAATATATTTACAATCAATATGTTTCCTTTCAACCTGGTTTTGAATTTAACCATGATGCAGCAAGTGGTGCAAGGATAACTGGATCACCAGTAATTAATGATTATGCTTTTTTCTTATCATCTGAAATTAAACCCATTGAAGGCATTAATATCCGTCCGGGATTAAGGATTATTAAAAACTCCGTTTATAAAGCACCCGTTGTTCCATCCATAAATACCAAATTTAGCCTAAGTAAAAGTTTGGATTTCCGCCTTTCTTATGCTCGTGGCTTTAGATCACCAGCTTTACGTGAACTTTATTATGATTTTGTTGATGCCAGTCACAACATATATGGTAATCCTAATTTAAAAGCTGAACAATCAAACAGTTTTAATGCTTCGTTAGCATGGGCGGGTGTACAAGAAAAAGATATCCAATTCCGCTCTACACTATCTGGTTTTTACTCTAAATATAAGAATCGAATCATATTTGCTACCGACCCTGCAAATCCACAAATTACTACATTACTTAACGTATCGAAATCCAAAACAACAGGTGGAACTTTGGAAAACAGCTTGGTTTTCAAAAACATAATAGCCTCATTAGGTTTCTCATACATTGGCAATTACAATGAAATATTAGAAGACTCTCCTACACTTGATATTCCAGATTTTGTTTGGAGTGCTGAAATAAATGCAAGCGTCTCTTACAGTTTTCCTAAAATTAACGGAACCATAAGTGTTTTTTATAAATATGTAGGTAAAAAACCAAGCTACCAGTTAACTACTCTAAATAACGTGCAAACAGCAACATTAGGAGAAGTTGGTGCATACAACCTTGCTGATTTAATGATTAACAAGAAGTTATACAAAGGTTTAAATATTAATGCTGGTATAAAAAACTTATTTAATGTAACACAATTAACCAATACCTCAACCGCAACTGGTGGCGCACATAGCACGGGTGGTACTTCACTGCCTTATAACTACGGCCGATCTTACATTGTTGGTTTAACCTATAACTGGAGCAAATTTTAATAAATCATCATAATACAAAAAAAAGGAAACATGAATAAATTTAACTCAATTATTGCTATGGCTATCGTTGCAGCCACATTTACAGCTTGTAAAAAAGATAGCAACGAACCTGTTATTGTAGTCCCGCCTTCTGATGGTAGTACGCTAACTTTAAATGGATTAATTGGTGCTGAATTAGGCAGCAGTGCAGGTAACAGCGTATTTGTTGATTTGAGCAAGGATAAACAAACCTCAGTTGTCAGAGCATCATGGGATTTAGGTTTTTACAGTGGAGATGAATTTCGCGTGATCTTAAATAGTACTATGGGAAGTGCTGCTGTTGCCCTTGAGAAAACAGATCTTAATCAAGTTACAGCTCAAGATACAATAAGTTTAGCACTAAATACGACACTTACTATTGGTCAAGGGGCTGGCACACTTACACATGTTGATCCTGTTTTAGGTACAAAATCTACTTACTTAGCAGGAACAGTGATCAAAGAAATCTCTGCAACTGATGCCAATAATAAAGTTTACATTATCAATCGTGGAACAGCTGGCTCTACTGAAAACAGAGGTTGGCAAAAAGTGCGTATTTTACGTAATGCAAACGGTTATATTTTACAATATGCTAAAATTAATGAAACCACATTTAAAACTCTAGCTATTGCTAAAGATGCCAATTATAACTTTAAAACAGTTTCATTCGTAAACGGTATTGTAAATGCAGAACCGACAAAAGCTGACTGGGACATACAATGGGGATTAAATACTTACAGGGCAGCAACAGACAAACCTGCGCCACTTGATTTTGTACCCTATACTTTTTCTGACTTCGTAGTAATAAACTTCATTGCAGGAGTTCAGGCTGGAGAAATACTTACTTCAACAGTAAGTTATGCCAATTTCAAAGAATCAGATATTGCCAATGTTGTTTTTAAATCAGAGCGTGATGTAATTGCCGGAAACTGGAGATTTACCTCTAACGGTCCGTTAGGAGTAAAATCAGATCGTTTTTATGTTATTAAAGATGGCGCAGGAAACGTTTATAAACTAAAATTTGTAAGCTTTATTTCTAATGATGGTGGTACGCGTGGTAAACCAGTGATTGAATATAAATTAGTTAAAAAAGCCTAAGAGACATTAGCGCTCTTATTGAAAATATGTTTTGTTAGTTGGATAGATGCTCCCCGCGATGGGGAGCTTTATCTTTTAGGGCATATCAAAACATTCACTAGTGATATAATGCTTAGACAGAATTATAACGGCTGTAAAAGCAAGATATAAAGGCTATAAATGCAAAAAGGGTTCCGAATATCGGAACCCTTTTTGTTTCTACTCGCGAAATATTATTTTCCAGAGTTTTTCTTGTCAGTTACTTCTGCACGGATTTCTTGTGCTAAAACTTTAAGATCTTGCATTGCTTTACGCACACGAGTACCAGCAGCTGCGTTGCCAGCATTGTAAAATTTTTCTACATCTGCTTCGATAGCAGCAACTGCAGCTTTAACTTTTGAGAATTTTTCCATCGCTAATTGATGTTTTTAAGGTTTAAAAAATTTATTTTTTCAATAATACATATTTACCTTGAATTAACAAGAGAAACTTAATATTTATTTAGAAGAAGTTTTGCACATTTTTAAGCTGTTAACATGCCCCTATTACTACAATAACCGTATTTTTCAATTTTTCCAATTGAAATTATTCACCAATTGTTGCCTCTTCTGCTAGCTGTTTTGATAAGTTTATTAAATTATCAAATGTGGCATTTGCGCTATTTACGCATTTATCATAATCGGCCTCTACAACGCTTTCATTCAATATTGAAACAAATGTTTTCCATTTTGCACCTAATTCTTCTCCATAAACGCCATAATAACTAAGGCCAGCAGCATCATTTACAAAATTTGTATTCGCTAAAATATGCTTCCTTATTACATTTCCACCTAATGTAGCCCCTTCAAGCACGTATAGGGCACCCAGAATTTCTGCCGTGCTATTACCTGGAACAAACATTTCAAAATTTAAATCAGGGCGTGTATTGGTATCTATTTTCCAATATTGCAAATCCTTTTCCAGGGCTGGCAACTTTACTCTTTTGTCCATTTCTAACTTCGAAGCTATTTCCTGGTTAAGCTGTTGAATTAGTTTAGGTTCTAATTCTTGATGAATAATGTAATTGATTGTTAACAGTTTTTTGTAGCCGTTTATACTCAAAGAATTGTTCATAATCTCATTAACAAACATTAAGGATTCTAATTGCTTGTGTTTTTCAGCGGTTTCTGTTCTTAATAAACTGGCGATCATATTTAAATTTCAAACGGGGGTTTAAAAACAAAAGACTCGAATTTGGCTCGAATCTTTTGTTTAATATTTATAAAAAAATTAATTTAATCTAAGGTGTTGGTTAAACCAAAAGTCGTGTACGGAGTGTACGCACTTTACAAGGTTATCATAACCATCGGGTTTGGTAAGGTATGCGTTGGCACCAAATTCTATTGATGCTTTTACATCGTCAGGGTTATCAGATGTAGAAAATAAGATTACTGGGATAGATTTTAAATAAGGAATATCCCTTATAAACTTTAATAAATCCAATCCTGACAAGCCTGGTAAATTTAAATCCAATAATATTAATTTGGGTTTCGTTTTACTTTCGGCAAAATTTTGAAGTTTAAGCAATGCTTCGGTTCCATCTTCTACAATACTAATGCTCAAAGTATCTTTAACCTCCTGTATGGCGCTCTGCATAAAAAATGCATAATCCACATCATCCTCTACATAAAATATATCCGGCGTTTTCATTTTATCTATTTTTAAAAGCCACATAAAAGGTAGAACCTTCGTTTAGTTTACTATCAAACCAAACTCTGCTATTGTGGCGCTCTACAACTCTTTTTACTATGGCTAATCCCACTCCTGTTCCTTCAATCTCTTTAACATTATCCATGCGTTTAAACAACTCAAACACACGGTCATAGTAACGATTATCAATTCCTATACCATTATCTTTAATACTGTAAATTGTTTCTCCATTAGCTATATACGCAGAAACTTCAATACATGGTTTTTCAACCATTAGGGAGTATTTAACCGCATTTCCAATTAAATTTGTAAACACTTGAGCAATCATAGTCTTATCACCTTTAATATCTGGTAATTGACCTAAAATCAGTTCTGCATTACCTGCTTTATAGGCAGCCCACACTTCTGCGCAAACCTCATTAATAAGATTTTGCATATTAATGGTTTCAAAACTAATATCAGAACGGCCTACTCTTGCCAAATTTAAGATTTCCTTAATCAAAAAATTCATTTTATCCGCTCCCGTTAAAATACGACCGAGCATTTTCCTGCCACCCTCATCAATACTTTTATTTTTTAACAGCAGTTCTGTATAGGTTTTGATAGAAGTTAATGGTGTTCTTAAATCATGAGAAATGGTGTAACTAAAAGTATCAAGTTCCTCATAAGCAGCTTGTAGCTTTTCATTTAGCTGTCTTATTTCATTAGCCTTTTTATTTACATCTGTAATAATAATCTCGCGGATGCGTAACACTGAAGCAATTTCTTCAGGTAGCCAACGCTCTGAAGTATTGTTTACAACCTCAGACCATGTTTCAAAAGATTTTCTTGGTGAAAGATTTAACAACCCATTTTCTGAAGGAGTTACTGGTTTCTCTGGATCTCCGGCCCAATTTACTGATGAAATTTGCTCAGGCTTAAACCAAATAATTAATTCTGAAAGCTCTTTACTTAAGGTACAAGCTAATATTCCTGATGCTACAGTTTTATATTTTTTAGCAGGTAAAAATATTTCTGATAAGCGATGGGTATAATAGATAGACTCATCATTTGATGATTTTATCCAGGCCGCGAGGTCCAAAATATCATTATCTGCTGGTACATTTCCTAATGTTTTTAAGGTATTTTCGAATATTACAGCTACACCCGTTGCTTGGGTAACATCTAAAATGGTACGGGTATGGCTGGTAATGGCTTCTAATAAATACTTATCACGATTTAAATGTTCTGTTAGTACGGCTGCAGTATCCTTAAATTGTTCTATAATTTCTGCATCCTCTTCTTCCTGGCGATATTCAAGTGCTGAAGAGAGTATTTGTCCGATTAATTTAGAGCCTTCTCTTGCCTTATAATCAATAAATTTAGGACTATAATTATGGCAGGCAATTAAGCCCCAAAGCTCACCGTTTAATATTAATGAAATACTGAAACTGGAATAAACGCCCATATTCTTTAAATATTGAATATGGATTGGTGAAACCGCCCTCAAACTCCCGTTTGTTAAATCAAGGGGTGTATTTTCTTTAAAAGTTAAAATTGGAGCATCTTCTGTATTTACGTCAGCAATAAGCCTGGTTAAGTTAAGTTTATACAACTCACGGGCTTGCTTTGGTATATCTGATGCTGGGTAGTGCAAGCCAAAAAAAGGTTCTAAATCATCCTCTTTTTCTTCTGCAACAACTTCTCCATGCCCATCATACAAAAATTTATAGATCATAATCCGATCATAATTGATCAGCTTTTTAACCTCTACCGCTGCACTTTTAAGCAATTCTGCAATATTTTTATTGGCCAACATTGCTGCTGCTGATCTGCCTACAGAACTTTGAATATCATATTGAAGCGTTACAGGTTCAAACTCCAGCAACCAATCATTGGTGGATGAAGAAATAATCAGGTAAAACGGCTTTCCATCTATTTCAATTGGGTGTGGCGTTATCGCATCAAAGCTTTTTCTGATAATGCCTAGCCTCAATAAATCTTCAATATTAAAATCCGGCTCTTGCTTACTTAAAAAAGTATTTAAGGTTTCGAGCGGCTTTTCTAGTAAATCTTTAGCGGTTTTGTAAATGAATTGAGATACGTTTTCACTCACGTAACTAATGTTATAGCTTGCTTTATCAACAGCGATTAAGAAACCATGCGACTGAACTTTTCCTGGTATATGGATTGGCTCTTTATCACAGTTGGTAAGATCTACAGAAAATTTATTCATATTAAGAATTAGTAACACAAAAATATAAGATTTGTTTAGGTATTAAAACTTATTTTCACTCCCAAAAAGTTTAATTAATTGAGTTTTCTAAGTTGGATTTTATTATATCTTTGCTGAAAATTAAAACATCCCTTGGCTAAGAAAACGATTTTAGTGGTTGAAGATAACCATGCAATTTTAGATGTAATTACTTTAATCCTTGAAAGCGAAGCCTTTAACGTTATTGGTTTAAACAAGGGTACAGATTTTATTAACCACGTTGGTGATGTAAAACCTAACGTGATTATTATGGATATTATGCTGCCTGATGTTGATGGCAGAATTTTGCTTAAGGATTTACGTAACGACCCGACCCTAGCGCACATCCCTGTTTTAATGATTTCTGCCCGTTACAACTCCAACAACTACATGCTTGATGATGTTGCTGCTAATGATTTTATGGCTAAGCCTTTTAATATAGATGAGTTGATGGATAAAATTTACGCTCTATTAAAATAGAGTTATCATTAATCTGCCATTCCTGGTAATTTAATTCCACTGGTTTTTAAATTCTCTAATAATTCCTTTTGAAAGTTAAATTTGGTATCTGTAAAACCATGAGCTTTTACCCAAACATTTAACGTTACCTTAAAGCCACTATCATCCAAAACTGAAACGCCTATTCTACGTTCGGGCGATTTTAAGCAATCTTTAAACTCATCAACAGTTTTATTAAAAACTGCAACAACCTTATCATAGTCAATACCGTAGCTAAATTTCATTTCAATATCCAGTCTTCTACTCCCTTTGGTACTAATATTTATAATTACCTCGTTAGATAGTTTACTATTTGGAATAACTACCGTACGGTTATCAAATGTTGTAACAATGGTATAAAATATTTGTATTGAAGTTACCGTGCCTTCCTGCCCTTGAGCAATAATATTATCGCCTACCAAAAAAGGTTTTAACAATAAGATTAATACACCACTGGCAAAATTTTGCAACGTACCAGATAGTGCCAAGCCCGCAGCAACACCTATACCGCCTATAAGAACGGTTAAAAATGTAAGTTGCAAGCCAATTACCTGTGTGGCGGTAAGCACCAGAATAATTTTTAAGGTTATTAATATTAAGCTGGTTAAAAATGGACGTAAAGATGGATTTACATCTTTTTTATGCATGCCAGATTGTAGCCACTTTCCAATTAACTTTATTACCCAGAAACCAACAATAAGTAAACCTAAACCGAGTAAAATTGATGGTCCTCTATCTATTATCCAATCATAAGCTTTATCATAAAAATGGCTAACGTTATTTGTATCTGCTATCATATAAAAGGGATGTTTGTTTCTTAATTAGGGCTTTTTATGTTTGGAAGGTTGATCTTTACTTACACTTACTTTTTTAGCATCCTTGGCTGATGTTGTTTTATCATCTGCTCCTTTTGCCTTTGCATTTTTAGGGGCAGTAGCTTTATTTTCTTCTGCTGAGGTTTTTGAATTTTTCATGATGAATATTTTAAATAATCTGTATAAAAAATAATAACTTATTAATCCTGCATTAACCAAGCTTTAGCCTGCTCCAGTTCATTGGGTTTAAAACCTTTTGAGCTTCCAGGTGTGGCTATTGTAAAAACATCGGTAAACCATTCTACGCCTTTTTCATGACTAACAACGGCGATTTTTTTCCATTTGGTAAAATTTTGCAACCCTGCTTTTGCATCTTGCACCCACGCCCCTGCGGTAAAGTTTTTTACATCGGTATCCAATACCAGCAAATACCTTATTTCATCAAAGCGATCTACTATTCTTTTTAAACCTGGTAATAAAACATTTTTTAAATCGTCGGCATCAACTTCTCCAGTTGCCCTTACTCCAAAAACATTTTCTGGTAATCCTGTTATCTCTGTTAACATAGTTTTATAAATTATTTACTTAGAACAAACTAATCCTAAAAGAAGTTTTTAATTAAAAAAATTCTTAAAAGTTGTTTTAATGTTTAAAACAGTTATCTAGCTGATGATGTTATGGATATAAATTTTATCGAAACGAATAACTACCCTATGAAAACTAATTTTATAAAGATTCCTGCTGCAATTTGTGCGCTTGGAATAATTTTTACCGCTTGTAATAGCAGTTCAAAAAACGGAACATCTAACGATACAACCAGGAGTGATACCAGTAAAGTTGTAGGCATAAAACCTGCTGGACCAGCCCCTGAATGGGGTAAAACCATTAAGCCTGAAATGCAAGCCGTGATAGAAAAACTAGGCAGTTATGGCGATAAACCCATTGAGCAGTTAAGTGCTGTTGAAGCCCGAAAAAACCATACACCTACAGATGCTGTAATGGATTTGATTAAGCAAAATAACATTACAATACCTGCCCCAAAAGTAGATACAATGGGTAAGGATATTGATGTTAATGGAGCCAAAATTCATTTAAGGGTTTATACTCCTAAAGAAGGTAAAGGGCCTTTTCCATTAATTGTATATTATCATGGTGGGGGTTTTGTAATTGCCAATATTGATGTTTATAATGCATCGGCACAGGCCATGGCAGAGCAAGTTGGTGCCGTTGTGGTTTCTGTAGCGTATCGCCTTGCTCCCGAAAATAAATTTCCAACCGCTCATAATGATGCTTTTGGTGCTTATGAATGGGCTGTTAAAAATGCGGTTAGCTTAAAGGCCGATCCTGCAAAGATTGCCGTTGTTGGCGAAAGCGCTGGTGGTAACCTGGCGGCAAACGTATCTATAATGGCTCGTGATAAACACATTATGGTTCCAGTACATCAAGTTTTAGTATACCCTATTGCTCAAGCTAATATGGATACAGAATCTTACAAAACTTATGCTAATGCCAAACCTTTAAATAAAGCAATGATGGCTTGGTTTACCGAAAAATATGTAAACAGTATGCTTGAAGCGCAAGATCCAAGAATATCTTTAGTAAAGGCTAATTTAAAAGGTTTACCGCCCACAACTATAATTACAGCAGAAATTGATCCCCTAAATAATGACGGGGTAATGCTTGCCGATAAATTAAAAGCCGCAGGCGTTAGGGTTGATAGTAAAAATTATGAAGGGGTTACACATGAGTTTTTTGGTATGGCTGCTTTAGTACCCGAGGCTAAACAAGCTCAGGCTTATGCTGCCGATCAATTAAAGGCTGCCTTTAAATAAATAACCACCCAAAAATAAAAAATTTAAGGCTCCATCGTAATTGAATTGCAATTATGATGGAGCCTTTTTTATGATGCCTTCTTTGTAAATTAATTAGAAAACGATTGCCTAAACTCTACGGGTGATAGATTGGTTTTCAGCTTAAATAGCTTACTAAAAGACTGTGGATGCTCAAACCCTAGCGCATAGGCTATTTCTGCTACAGAAAGATCGGTTGTAGATAATTTTTCTTTAGCATGCTCAATTAGTTTTTCATGGATATGTTGTTGTGCCGTTAAGCCTGTAAGCACCTTTAATAAGCTACTTAAGTATTTTGAAGAAACATTTAGGGCATCGGCAATATCCTTAACCGTTGGTAATCCTTTGGTTAAAATATCGCCACTATCAAACCACTTGTTTAGCAGTGCTTCTAATTTATCCAAAAGTTTGTGATTGGTAATTTTACGCGTTAGAAACTGTCTGTTGTAAAACCGCTCAGAATAATTAAGTAAAACTTCTAAGTGCGCTATAATTATATTCTGACTAAAACTATCGATATTAGATTGATACTCTTGCTTGATATTTTGTATAACGCCAATAATGGTTTTTTCCTCCTTATCAGACAGGAATAAAGCTTCACTTACCGAATAATCAAAATACTCATATTGCCTTATTTGTTTAGCTAAGGGCGTATTCCATAAAAAATCAGGATGAATAAGCAACATCCAACCACTACGTTTAACGTTTTGTTCTGGCTCTACTTCTATCCTAAAAACCTGCCCTGGTGCAATAAAAAACATTAAGCCATCGTCAAAATCGTACTGTTGCTGTCCGTATTTTAGCTTACCATTTAACCCTCTTTTTACGGAGATCATATAAAAATCAAGTACCCAATTAAATTCGCTAATATCAGCAGGGCGCCTCATGGTGCTGTAATCTATAATACTAATAAGCGGATGCTCAGGTTTTGGCAAGCCCCTAAGTTGATGGTACTCTACTATTGTACTTACTCTTTTTGTTTTTATGCCAGACATGGGCTACTGCATTAAATTTATGGTAAAATTAAAAATAAATAAAACCAGGCAAATCGCATCTATCAAAAAAGACTGCATTAAGGCTTTAATAAAGTGCAAACCGCTTAATTAAATTATTGCTGATTAAAAACAGAAGCAAATTCAGTAGCAAAATCTGCAAGCTTTACCCTGCCCAGTACTGGTTTGTGCAAGTAGTAATCTTGGTATAATAAGCCACTACCCTGACTTGCCTGCATTTCAACAAAACCTTTAGCCACCTGTGTATTAAAGCCAATTGCCAACCATCCATTTAGTAATTGCTCATTGCTTATCACTTTCCACTCCAAATCTGGCTTTCCAATTGCGTTGCCTAATGCTTTGGCAATTTCATTAGGAGATACCTCATCACTCGCTACGTATCTTACAGATCTACCGGTAAAAGGCAAATCCATTTCTTCGGCAATTACCGCAGCAATATCCAAAGGTGATACCCAAGGTTCTTTTTTATCCCCTCCATAGTTAGATATAATTGCCCCCTTACTTTTAATGGTATTAATAAAAGAGAACATATTAATGTAAAACCCAACTGGGCGAATAAATTTAATAGCTACATCCTGTGGTAGTTCACTTAATATTTGCTCTACATTGTAATGAAACTTAAGAATGCCATTGCCACGCTCCATATTTGCGCCAATACTACTTAAGTGTACCACTTGCTTTACACCTGTAGCCTCAATAGCATGTTTATAGTTTTCGCCAATTTTGCTAATCTTATTTATAAAATCTACGGAAGGATTGAACATATCTCCTGCCATTTCCATGGTTTCCATAAGGTAAACAATGTCGGCATTTTTAAAAGTGCTGATTAAAAAATCTGTATCAAAAATACTTCCTATTGCAGCCTTTGCACCTAAGCTTTCTATAGCCTCTTTTCTTCTAGCATCGTTACTAATTACGGTAACGACATGGTTGCTTTTAATTAAATGTTGGGTAAGTGGCTTTCCTATATTCCCTAAAGATCCAGTTAGTATAATATTCATAATTATTGTTATTTGTTTATGCAAAAATCCGCAATAGCAAATAACAAGAAATAACCAAAAGGCGTAATATTGAAGCCAAAAAGCATTTATTGAAAATCCTTTATAGGTAAAGCAGGGTTTATGTTTTTAACAATGCTACCCTGCTTTACCATAATTTACCTTAAAAACGGATTATTTAATTAAGGGCTTTATAGAAATTGTATCTTTTTGCGATGGCAAAATTGTAGTATATTCCTTTAATAAATTATCATTCATGGCTACACCATTTTTACAAATATTGCCCTTACTGTAAACCTCTTTACCAGGAAATGGCTTTAAATCTGCAGATTGATCAATTTTAGTAACCAAAAACTCAGTTTTAAACTCAACAGTTTGATCGTAAATTGTTCCTAAAAACTTACCCCAAAGCTTACTGGCACCAATAATAGAGTAATAACTAGGGTAAATACCATTAGGCGTTGCAATATAATTAACATCAAAAATAAGCTTATATGGCTTGCCATGTAAACCAAGAATATTTCTTTGCGGCGTTTTTTCTACAAATTTATCTGGTATTTCCATGTGGAATGATTTTAGTACAAAATCACTAGTTAGGTTTAACACCAGTTTATATATTCCTTTCACGGCATCATCCTTAGGGCTAATGGTAATTTTTATGTCGCTACCATCCTTCTCATCAGCCTGCTCCTGTTTATACTTATAATCTGATAAGGTTTTTATTGGGAAATACCTATCAATCATTCTAGATACTAATGCAAGTTGAAAGGCATGATTTGGAGAGATTTTCGAATTGAGATTGGCAACTGCAGAATCACCTTTAAATACTGCACGTTCATCATTTTTACACCTAGAGGCTAAGATTTTAAATTGTCCATCTTTTTTAGTTCGCTGGTCTAAAAAATATTCAGCCAGGGCATCAGCATACTCACTACATTTGCCATTAGTAAAAACAAGTTCTCTGTAATATCCACTCAGCTTCATTGGTTTAACTAGTGCATGGTTTACCTGCCTTTTTACGCTATCTAATACTTCTTTTAAGGATAACCGGGCAATAGTTACTTCATGTAGATTTTCGGCGTAATCATCAAGCTTTATTACAAGCGTATTTTCTTTTAATGCTTTATTTATTGCAATGGTTTTTGATTTATAACCAATGCTAGAAAAGGTGAGAGAATCTGTAGTGGCAAAAGGCGCTGGTAACGCAATTATAAACTTACCATCGCTATTGGTAATGGAACTTAATCCTTTGGTTTTAAAATAAATGGTAACACCAGGAATGTTGCCATCGCCATTGGTAGAAATAACCGTACCAGAAATGGTTTTATTATCCTGTGCAAATAGCCCTAGGCTACTGCTGATAATCAATAGAATGATGGAAATTTTCAACTTCATTTGTTTGTGCTTATATGTGTTAATATTCAAGTATAATATTGTCTAAGATCACAAACCATCAAAAAAGTTACATTAAAAATAAGAAAATCTTTACTCACAGCACTGAGGTATAGATTAATAGGCTGCGTACAAAAAGAAAAAGCCCCACAGATTTAAAACTTGTGGGGCTGTAATGTATTAAAAACCGTAACGTAAACCTAACTGAAATTGATAGGTGTTACCACTCAAAGCAGATACCCCTGCATTGGTTCTTACAGTATATCCGTATTGATTGGTTGCCGGGTTAAAGCTGGCAATTTTATAAAGTTGTGTTGCACCCAAGCTATGGTTTACGCCCTTATTTTTATTTAATAGATTGGCTACATTAAATAAATCGGCAGATAGCTCTAAGTATTGTTTTTTATAGGTTTTAATCTTTTTAAGAATCCTTAAATCAAACACACCGAAAAATGGATTAATACCTCCATTTCTTTCTGCCATTTTACCAAAACTTTTAGTGATGTATTCTTTAGCGCTAGGCTCAACCAAATCATTGTTTAAAATGGCGTTAATACCATCTTTAATCGCTTGCGGTGTGGTGGCAGCATTAGGATCATAAACATAAGCCAGATCATTCATATCAACAAAATCGCCGTTTACGTTTCCATTTACTGTTAAGGAATATCTGCTTCCGCCTATGCCTGAGAAGCGTACGCCTACACTAAAACCATAAAAAGTTGGAGAGCTGCCATAAAAAACAATTTTGTTTCTAAAGTGATTGTCAGAATAACTCATTTGGCTTAAATCTCTTGGGTTATCCTTTACAAACAAACTACGTGTAGCACTATTGGCTACATTGCCGTTGTAAGAAGTATTATCTTTTGTTTGGTTCCATGTATAAGAGAATGATATTTCGCCATCCTTAAAGTATTTGTAATCTGCATCTACCACAAAAGCCATTTGATTTACCTTGCCTACACTTTCCAGTTGTAATACGCGGCCTACTTCTGTTGTTTTTCTACCTTTTGTCCAATCCACATTTCCCTTTGCATCAATAGTATTTGCTGGTACATAAACGCCTCTATTATCTTCTGCTGCTATTCTGAAATAAGGATCATCAACCATATTTTTATCTAAATACATATAATTGTGTCTTCCTAAACTTAAATAGCCTGCAAGGGTTATTCTAAAATTGCGACTAAAAAAGTGCGAATATGATGCGTTTGCTTTATACACCAAAGGTACTTTAGCATCTTTACCATTCATGTTTATGGTTGCCATTTTGGGTATTGCAGGGTTGCTTATTAAATCCAAACCGGGTGCCGAAGCTGGGTTTTGCCTGTAACTAGGGAAATTTGGTGTAGGTACCGAAGCTCCAGTTAAATCCACACTCAAAATACGCGATCCATCAAAAACCATATTGTTAATCATAGAGTATGGGTTAAGCGCCGAACCTAAAATACCACCACCAAGCCTGATAATATTTTTACCATTTTGAGCTACATCCCAAGTAGCCTGTACGCGTGGTTGTATTTGCAAGCTCGATAATTTATTCGCTGTATTTAAGCCCAAAGTTCTATAAACTACCTCATTAAAGTTTGCATGATCCAAATAGGTTGTATAATCTAACCTTAAGCCTGCGGTTAAACTTAAACCTGGCAACAATTTGGTTTCTACTTGTGCATAAATATTTGGAGCCAATATGTTAAACTTCACATTTCTATCTGGCGATAAATAAACTTCTCTTGTAAAGCGACTTGGTTTAAGGTTATCAAAGTTTGTTAAGCCATCAAAATAGAACCGTCCATTAACTTCGCTGCCATAAATGGTATTTTGATTGGTAAAGGTAATGCCACCCCCAAAAGTGAAATTATATTTTCCCTTTGTCCAATATAAATTATCGGTAAGCTGTACAGAGTTGTTATTAAAGTAATCGCCACCATAACGCTGCCCGCCAAGTTGTATATCTGTAGAGTATGGTTTGGTGCCACCAGCCACAGCAGATGAAACACCCATTACGGTTGCTCTAGGTATATTATCGGCAGGTAATTCATCATTGGCAAATAGCTTATTATATTCCCAATAATACTGCAATTTAAGCTCGTTGGTTAAATTAGGAGTTACCACCGTACGTAAAGATGCCATTAAGCTGTTGTTTATACTTTTTCTGGAGCTGTAAACCTCATAAATGTTAATTGCAGTATTATCACCATCAGATAAATTATCATAATCATAAATAAAATTATTGCGGATGGTAAATAGATTTTTCGAATTGATTTGCCAATCTATACGTGCAAAGGCTGCATGTGTATTTTTCTTTTTACCAAACTGCCCAAATTGTGGCGTATTGGCTACACCATACTTTGCCCTCGCAATTGATAAATAATTATCAAGCGTGGTTTGAGTAACATTATTACGTTTTTCATCATCGGCACCTTGTATATTGGCAATGGTAAATGGCCTCGAATCTGCCTGATGATCCCAAACAATAAAAAAGTGCGCTTTATCCTTTACAATTGGTCCTCCTAAAGAGAAACCATACTGATAGGTAGAAAAATCTTGTGTTCGCTTTGCACCATTTAAACCGTACGGACTAGTAAGCCAATTGGCACGGGCATAAGTAAACACACTACCAGAAAAATCATTGGTACCCGATTTTGTAACCGTGCTAATTGTACCACCACCTGCATTACCATATGTAACATCGTACTGGTTGGTAACCACCTGAAACTCTCTTATGGCTTCCATTGAAATAGAATAAGCACCAGTTGGCAAACCTCCAGAAATTGTGCCACGGGCAGACATGCCATCAATCGTGTAATTTGTTGCCGAACCCAGCTGACCGCTTAAACTACCACCTGAACCACTACTTAATGGAGATAAATCTGTTAGGGAAGTAAAATTACGCCCGTTAACAGGCAACCGTGCAATATCTTTAGGCGTAATGGCGGTTGATGATCCAATGTTTTCTATCTTATTACGTAATGATGTTGAGCTAGCCTTAACCTCTACCATTTGTAATTCTTCGGTTTTACCCGTCAGCTTAAAATCCACATGCAAAACATCGCCCTGGTTTAAAGTATAACCTGTTTGCTTTTGTGTGGCCATACCAACCATTGCCGCCGTAATACTATATGGCGAACCCAACGGAAGCTCTTTAAAGAAAAATACGCCCTTTTCATTTGTAGTGGTTTTTATCGTAAACCCTGTCGATTCATTTTTAATAATAATTGTAGCGCCCGGCAATAAGCCACTAGCATCGGTTACTTTTCCGGTAACATTGGCAAGGTTTGCCTGCCCCATACTTGCCATAACAAAGACGAGGTTAAATAAAGCAATAAAAAATGTTTTTTTAAGGTAGCGGTTGTTCATAGTTTATATAAATAATAGATTAAAATAAAAGCAAATAATAAGTAGCACACAGTAAAACCTGCAACTACTTTACATGGGATATGACCTACAATTACCGATAATAAAAACAACACAAAAGCAAGGTGATTTTTTTCAGCTTGCGGGAACTTTACGCTGCTTGCAACAAAAAAAGAAAGGTTTTTGGGGAGATTTGGGGTAAGCTTTAATTTACTTATGCATAAATACTTTGTTTGGTATGAGTTGCGCAAATGTACCATTGCACATATTAACCGTTTGTTAACTCAACATTAAGGAATATGATGTTTTCGCGTTTTTAGCATATGCAGTATATATGCGTACCCAGTTTGGCTGTGATTTAATTATAAATTTACAAATTGCACCATAGGCATAAATAAAACAAATGCTTTTTTCCTTATTTCTTATTCATCCTTAAATAATAAATATTCCAATAATACCATTAAGTGGTTTTTATGACCCGCAATTAAACTATTGGAAGCACAATTGAATAAAAGAATAGAGAAGTAATTAAATTAATCCTCCAAATAAAATGACGTCAGTTTTTCACAATAAAGGCATATTGACCTTCAAATTAAAAAGTTTTATAAAAAAATGTACCGAGTATATCTCCTACCTTATTATTATATTACTACTAACCACAAAAGCTAATGCGCAGGGGTTTCAAATTAAACCTTTTGCACCAAGAACATCTACCCTTGTGCCTAATGAATTTAAAGGTAAAACCAGCTATAATTTAAGGGGAGATTTTATAATGATTGGAAACTCAAATATATTTTCGAACTTACCAGGGGTACCTGCTGATATTTATAATTCTTCAATGGCCGAATTTCAATTACCGCAAAGTGTGCCCTTAGCCTGTACTAAAATTGTTTATGCGGGTTTATATTGGTTTGGAAAAACCGAAGAGGATAATGGTGTAACGTCTGATAAGAAAAAAAGTATCAAGTTTAAAACGCCAGCCATGACTAATTATATAGATTTGACAGCCAAAAGCACTGATATTTATTTTGGCGAGCGCAAAACAGACATCCCTTCAAACCCATTTATTAACGAATACATGACCATGTTTGCTGGCTATTATGATGTTACCGAGTTGGTACGTACCGCAGGAGTAGGTGAATATTCCGTAGGAAATATTTATAACCAATTAGGTTTATATGAGCCATATCGCAACAATATATCTGCCGGATGGGGCATGGTAATTATTTATGAAAATCAATCATTAAAACCGCGGAATATCACTGTTTTTGATGGTTTCAATTATATAAAACCAGCAAACAATGGCCCTATGCCTAATACAGAATCAGGAACCCTGGAAATAAATGGTTTCCGAACTTCAGATTACAATCCTCAAGGTAAATTTGGAATGATGGCAACACGAATAAATCCTTCGGAAACTGGCGATAGTTTTCAGTTCAAAGGAGGGAATGATCAATATGTATCCTTATCGCATCCTGAAATGAGGGGCGATTTTTATTTTGATTCTTCTATTTATATTGGCGATAACAATCGAATCCCTTACGACCGAACAAATTTTGGAACAAATATAGGGGTTGTTGATTTTGTTAATCAAAATCGCAGCCTTGTTTCTGGCAACCAAACACAAATGGCATTACGATATAATTTATCTGGTGGCACCTTTGGTATCTATAACATCGTTACTGCAGTTGATGCCATTGTTCCTAAAATTGCCCCCCTATTATTACCCCTGGGCGGTTTCAGCAATAATGGCACAGTAGAACCAAATCAGATTTTAGAATTTGAGGTTCCCATCAGAAACAAAGGCAATGAAGGCGTTACAGGTACTAAATTAGAAATTACCCTACCACCAAATGTTTATTTTGTTAGCGGTGCTTCTACCCCAGCTAGCATTCCGGCTAATTGGTCATCTACAGCTGGTACTAATCCTGCAATTACCTTAGGTGGTAAAATTACCTGCAATATTGGTAATATACTTTTCCGAGATGATTTGGAACGCGTTATTTACAAACTAAAATTTAAGGTTAAGGTAGCTAATGATTGTATTTTGCAAACCTCTACCTGTGCCAAAAATATTACTATAAGCGGTAAGGTTACGGCAACCGGAGATCAATCAAATAATAATGCATCATGGGATTTAATAACCGCTTACATGGCTAATGAATGCGCAAGCATGCCCATTAATAATGTATTCTCTTTAAATATTAACCCTGCTAACTGTGCTGATATAACTACCGATGGTTTTAAAACTTTTACCATTTGTGATGCAACAACTATAGCCAGAACTAATATTACGGCTATTTATCCAACTGAAACTAAATTTTATAGCCAATTGCCCAATACTGATGGTTATGAAGCAACATTAATTAATGGTGATTTTCCTGTTGCCAATGGCATTACAAAATATTATGCCATTGCTAATGGAATGCCTGCAGATTGCTACTTCAAATTACAAACCCAATTAGGAAGTTGTGGCAAATCTAATATGATGACCAACCCAATGATCCCCATTAAATTTAAAACTCAATAAACCTTTAAGTAGCCGTTATGCTGAATTTATTTTAGTACCTCTCTCTATCATTCAGCATAACGATTTGTTTAAATTTCACTAAATATTTTACTCCGTCACCCTGAATTTAGTTCAGGGCCTTTTAAGATAGATTCTGAAACAAGTTCAGAAGGACGATTGTTTTTTACCACCAACCGCTCACCCATAAACCTGAGTGCAGCGGCATCCGCGATTTCTTCTATCGCGATACAGCGAAACACAGGAACAAACTTTCAAAATAACTACAGGCTTTGCTTTCCTAATCTTAATTACTGATTTAAGAAACTATCGCAATAGAACTTATTTGGAAATGAACGGTCGGCAATACTTAGCATACAGCAGCCCCGCTCCCGTTTCTGCCCCGATGAAAAATCGGTGGCATCCACTCAAATCGGGTTTAAATACAAAGATTGGAACGTCCGTTGTTGCGAGGCTGGGCTACAGCGAGTCGAAGCAATCAGCTGTTCGAGATGTTCCGCAGGCATCTCGAATTAACAATAAAAAGGGTTCTCTGAACCCGTAAATAGGTAAAAGCTATAAATGACATTCAGGATTTGGAAATCCTGCTTTATCAATGGTACGAGATGTGCTGAAAAAGCTAACATCTCAAACAGCTGGATAGTATTGAATTGGCAGTAGGCAGTTTAGGGTTTGTAGTAGATAATTTAGAACTTGTAGTAGACCGTTTAAGGTTTTCAGTTGATAGTTTAGAACTTGTAGTAGACAGTTTAAGGTTTGCAGTTGATAGTTTAGAACTTGTAGTAGACAGTTTAGGGTTTGCAGTTGATAGTTTAGAACTTGTAGTAGACAGTTTAAGGTTTGCAGTTGATAGTTTAGAACTTGTAGTAGACAGTTTAATCAGCTGTTCGAGATGTTCCGCAGGCATCTCGAATTAACAATAAAAAGGGTTCTCTGAACCCGTAAATAGGTAAAAGCTATAATGACATTCAGGATTTAGAAATCCTGCTTTATCAATGGTACGAGATGCGCTGAAAAAGCTAACATCTCAAACAGCTGGGTTAAATGATGCTCCTCGGAACCCATTCGTCATTGCGAGGCTGGGCTAGAGCGAGCCGAAGCAATCTATAATACTCAACTATTTGCTTTTAATGGCTTCCGTGGCTAAAAAGCTAACATCTCAAACAGCTGGTAAGATTGCTTCGTGCCTCGCAATGACGAGGTGGTTGTTATAAAGCCAAAAAGCATGTTTTATGCAAATTATTAAATCAGCTGTTCGAGATGTTCCGCAGGCATCTCGAATTAACAATAAAAAGGGTTCTCTGAACCCGTAAAATAGGTAAAAGCTATAAATGACATTCAGGATTTGGAAATCCTGCTTTATCAATGGTACGAGATGCGCTGAAAAAGCTAACATCTCAAACAGCTGGGTTAAATGATGCTCCTCGGAACCCATTCGTCATTGCGAGGCTGGGCTAGAGCGAGCCGAAGCAATCTATAATACTCAACTATTTGCTTTTAATGGCTTCCGTGGCTAAAAAGCTAACATCTCAAACAGCTGGT
>NZ_RQRS01000007.1:166896-189447 GCF_004335085.1 Pedobacter nototheniae
TGATGCTCCTCGGAACCCATTCGTCATTGCGAGGCTGGGCTAGAGCGAGCCGAAGCAATCTATAATACTCAACTATTTGCTTTTAATGGCTTCCGTGGCTAAAAAGCTAACATCTCAAACAGCTGGTTAGATAAGATTGCTTCGTGCCTCGCAATGACGAGGTGGTTGTTATAAAGCCAAAAAGCATGTTTTATGCAAATTATTAATTCAGCTGTTCGAGATGTTCCGAAGGCATCTCGAATTAACAATAAAAAGGGTTCTCTGAACCCGCAAATAGGTAAAAGCTATAAATGACATTCAGGATTTGGAAATCCTGCTTTATCAATGGTACGAGATGCGCTGAAAAAGCTAACATCTCAAACAGCTGGGTTAAATGATGCTCCTCGGAACCAATTCGTCATTGCGAGGCTGGGCTAGAGCGAGCCGAAGCAATCTATAATACTCAACTATTTGCTTTTAATGGCTTTCGTGGCTAAAAACCAAGCGTTTTAACCAACTGTTCGAGATGTCCCGCAGGCATCTCGAATTAACAATAAAAAGGGTTCTCTGAACCCGCAAATAGGTAAAAGCTATAAATGACATTCATAATTTGAAAATCCTGCTTTATCAATGGTACGAGATGCGCTGAAAAAGCTAACATCTCAAACAGCTGGGTTAAATGATGCTCCTCGGAACCCATTCGTCATTGCGAGGCTGGGTTAGAGCGAGTTTAAATTTCACTAAATATTTTACTCCGTCACCCTGAATTTTTCAGTAGCAGTTATTGTTGCTTTTGTCTTCAAGAGGACTACGTCGTTTAGTTCAGGGCCTTTTAAGATAGATTCTGAAACAAGTTCAGAAGGACGATCATTTTTTTAGACAAATTTTAAACAGTTTCTTAAAAAAATCGTCATGTTGAATGTATTTAGGTATTTCTCTCCATCATTCAGCATGACGATTTGTTTAAATTTCACTAAACCGCTCACCCATAAACCTGTTTGCAGCGGCATCCGCGATTTCTTCTATCGCGATACAGCGAAAAGCAGGAACCAAGTTTCAAAAGAATTACAGTCTCTGCTTTCCTAATCTTAATTGCTGATTTAAGAAACTATCGCAATAGAACTTATTTAATAATGAATGGACAAAAACATTTGGCTCATGGAAGCCCCGCTTTCCTTCTCCCGATGAAAAATAGGGTTAATGCTACCTGTTAAAAGCCTGTTAACCTTACGTTAACAAATAACTTATGCCTAATCTTTTTTAGATAATCTACTATTTTATTTAAAAATATCTCATTTGCAGTATATATGCGTAGTACCTGCATGCAGCAATGCGAATATATTTCTACAACTTGCGCCCTCATTACAATAAGCAGTTTCTTTACTCCCCTTTTATTTTAGTTCATCCCTAAATAATCAATCTTTCTTAAAACCTGCAACTGGTTTTTAATTACGCTATAAATGGCAGTTGATAAACCTATGGAGTGATGTAAACAATTGAATTAACAGTAAGCACCCAAAGAAATTAAACTAATAAATAAAATGAAACCAAACAATTACAGTAAAAATAAATTACCCCACCAATTTTACAATTTAAAAAAGTTAATTACTAACCCTGTATTGTACGCAGTGGTGCTTGTATTAAGTTTTTTATTAACAAGCAATATGGTGTATGCACAAGGCACCGACAAACCATTTACATTAAGAACCTCTCAGCAAGCACCTGCAAACTTTGCCGGGAAGCAGATCTATACGCTAAAAGGTGATTTTACCATGATTGGTAATGCGAATGTAGCAAATGCAAAGAAGAAGACATTTAGTGATTGGGCTACACATGCTCCAGAGGACGTCCTCAGTTCATCATCGGCTGATTTTAATTTGCCCTCAACAATCAATAATCCTTGTACCAAAATTATTTTTGCAGGTTTATACTGGACTAGCGGTATTACGGGGGGGATTAATGGGAAGGACGATAAATTTATAAAATTTAAGACCCCTGGAATGAATGCTTACAAAGATCTTTCTACTACAGATGATGTTTTCTTTGATACTGATTTGAATCTCGTATTCACAGGATATTGTGATGTTACAAATCTTGTTCGAGCTGGTGGGGTTGGCACCTATTCTGTTGCTAATATTGGGGTAAACAATCAAGCACTGACATATGCTAGAGGTTGGAGTTTGGTAATTATTTATGAGAATGCTACACTCCCCTTAAAAAACATTGGCGTATTTGATGGTTATTCTTATCTAGGATTTTTTAATAACAGTAAACAAATAGATTTAAACGGTTTTCGTACCACTCAATCGGGGCATGTTAATATTAAAATGGGGCTAATGGCTTCAGCTCTAAATGGAAATCAAGGCAAGTCGTTTCAAATTAAAAAAAGAAATACTAATGATTGGTATTCTTTATCTCACAGCCTTAACACAATCAATGATTTTTTTAATGGTTCAATTTTAACGGGAGGTAATACCCGGATTCCAAATAATACTGATAATATGATAGATATAGTTGTATTTGATGTACCTAATGAGAATAATCAAATTTTGGATAATAACCAAACCAGCACATCATTTTTAGCAAAAGATAGTAACCTTGATAATTATTATCTTTATAATGTTACTTTCGCTTTTGATGCCTATGCACCAGAGATTGTTGCGCTTAACAAATCAAACAATAATTTACAAAACAATGCTTCCGTTAGCCCTGGGCAAGAATTAGAATTTGAAATTGATTTATACAATAAAGGTAATGAAGCCTTAAAAAATACCGCGGTAGAAATTACGCTTCCAACAAATGTAACCTTCGTTAGCTCAGAATATACTAAAGGTGGCAATGTCATTTTATCACCGCCAGATATTAGCACCTTGGCAACTAATGGTAAGGTTAAATGGAATATAGGGAATATAGAATTACCCAGAGTTGCTACCACTATTATTGGAAAATTAAAATATAAGGTTAAGGTAACTGATGATTGCCTTTTACTTACAAAAGGTATAACAAACTGCAGTAAAACCACTGCAATAAATGGCAAAATAACGGGTACAGGAGCAGTTTCTGGAGCCGATTTTAACAATAACCTTGCTATAGGTTTTACTTCTGGGGCCTGTGTAGAATCCCCAATTTATGATGCCTTTAATTTAAACGTTAACGTTTCTGATGCTTTTATAGCCAGTTGCCCAGCAGCGGCAATATATAAAACAAAAATATTTACTGGCTGTGCTACTAATTTTCCATATGCAAATATTGCATCAAGCTATCCTGCTGGCACTAAATTTTATGGCACTATACCAAGCACTTGGGGTTATGAAACATCAATTATTAATGATATTTTCTCTATTGATCCATCTGGTAAGCCAACTATATATTATGCAATAGTACCCGGGGCGGCAAGTAATTGTTTTTTAAACTTACAAACCCAATTGGGCAGTTGTGCTATGATGACCAACCCTATGATACCAACTAAATTTAAAACTCAATAAACATTTAGAAACTGCTTAAATTTCGCTAAATATTTTACTCCGTCACCCTGAATTTTTCAGTAGCAGTTATTGTTGCTTTTGTCTTCAAGAGGACTACGTCGTTTAGTTCAGGGCCTTTTAAGATAGATTCTGAAACAAGTTCAGAAGGACGATCATTTTTTTAGACAAAATTTAAACAGTTTCTTAAAAAAATCGTCATGCTGAATGTATTTAGGTATTTCTCTCCATCATTCAGCATGACGATTTGTTTATACATCAGCTTACCACCAACCGCTCACCCCTAAACCTGTTTGCAGCGGCATCCGCGATTTCTTCTATCGCGATACAGCGAAAAACAGGAACCAAGTTTCAAAAGAGTTACAGTACCTGCTTTCCTAATCTTAATTGCTGATTTAAGAAACTATCGCAATAGAACTTATTTAATAATGAATGGACAAAAACATTTGGCTCATGGAAGCCCCGCTTTCTTTCTTCCGATGAAAAATTGGGTTAATGCTACCTGTTAAAAGCCTGTTAACCTTACATTAACAAATAACTTATGCTTAATCTTTTTTAGATAATCTACTATTTTATTTAAAAATATCTCATTTGCAGTATATATGCGTAGTACCTGCATGCAGCAATGCGAATATATTTCTACAACTTGCGCCCTCATTACAATAAGCAGTTTCTTTACTCCCCTTTTATTTTAGTTCATCCCTAAATAATCAATCTTTCTTAAAACCTGCAACTGGTTTTTAATTACGCTATAAATGGCAGTTGATAAACCTATGGAGTGATTAAACAATTGAATTAATAATAAGCACCAAAAAATTAAACTAATAAATAAAATGAAAACAAACAATTACAGTAAAACTAAATTACCCCACCAATTTTACAAGTTAAAAAAGCTAATTACTAAACCTGCTTTGTACGCAGTGGTGGTGGTATTAAGTTTTTTATTAACAAGCACTAAGGTAAGTGCGCAAGCCGACGACAAACCATTTACATTAAGAACCTCTCAGCAAGCGCCCGGAGACTTTGCCGGGAAACAAATATATACGGTAAAAGGTGATTTCGTGATGCTTGGTAATACAAATGTATCTATTACAAAAGATGCGATGGCTGATTACATTAAATTGCCCAATGAGCCAGTTGGCATTCTTAATTCATCATCGGCTGATTTTAATTTGCCCTCAACAATCAATAATGCATGTACCAAAATTATTTTTGCAGGTTTATACTGGACTGGTCAAGTTCACGCCCTACCTAATACACTGAATATTAAAACGGTAAAATTTAAAACACCTGCAATGAATGCTTACAAAGATCTTTCTACCACAGGTGACATTAGCTTTGGCGCCAATCAAGGCTCCATATATGCTGGATATTGCGATGTTACAAATCTTGTTCAAGCCGGTGGCGTGGGCACCTATGCTGTTGCTAACATTGGGCCAAATGATCACACTACTGGTGGTATAGCCGGCTGGGGATTGGTGATTATTTATGAAAATGCTACACTCCCCTTAAAAAACATTGGCGTATTTGACGGTTATAGTTACGTTGGACCATCTGTAAATAAACAAATAGATCTAAATGGTTTTCGTACAAACCAATCGGGGCCTGTTAAAATTAAACTGGGGCTAATGTCTGCAGTTGGAAATCAAAACCAAGCGGATATTTTCCAAATCAAAAAAAGAAGTAGTAATGCTTGGTTTACTTTATCTCACAGCCTTAACTCAACGTTTGATTTTTTTAATGGTTCAATTTTAACAGGAGGTAATAACCGGATTCCAAATCATGGTGATAACGGTTTTGATTTAGTTGTATTTGATGTACCTAATGAAAACAATCAAATTTTGGATAATAACCAAACCAGTACATCATTTTTGGGGCAAGGTATAGGTGACGAATATGCTCTTTATAACGTTACTTTTGCTTTTGATGCCTATGTGCCATTAATTACTGCCGTTAACAAATCAAACAATAGTTTAGAAACTAAAGCTTCCGTTAGCCCTGGGCAAGAATTAGAGTTTGAAATTGATTTATACAATAAAGGCAATGAAGCCCTAAAAAATACGGCGGTAGAAATTACGCTTCCTCAAAATGTAACCTTCGTTAGTTCAGAATTTACTAAAGGCGGTAATGTAATTTCATCACCACCAGATATTAGCAATTTAACCGATGCTAAAAACTCCACTATTGCTCATAAAGTTAAATGGAATATAGCAGATTTAGAAGTACCCACCGATGCTGCAACAATTGTTGGGAAATTAAAATATAAGGTTAAGATAAGTGATAATTGTTTTTTACTTACATCAGATTTAAACCCCTACTTTAAAGCCATTGCAATAAATGGTAAAATTGCGGGCACAGGAGCAGTATCTGGAGCCGATTTTGACTATAAGCTTGCTATAGGTTATACTCCTGGAACCTGCGGAGAAACCCCAATTTATGATCCATTTACTTTAAATATAAACGTTCCAGAATCTTTTAAAGCCAGTTGCCCAGGTTTAATAAATGGCACAAAAACATTTACCAGCTGTGCTACCAGTATTCCATATGCAGATATTGCATCATTGTATCCTCCAGGTACAATATTTACTGGCCCAGACCCTACTGGGAAAATTAAAACTATGGTATTAATTACAGATTATTTTTCAATTGATCCATCTGGTAAGCCAACTATGTATTATGTATTAGAACCAGGTCCACCGGTAGGTTGGTTGTATACCTTAAAAACCCAATTGGGCAGTTGTAATATGATGACCAACCCGATGATACCAACTAAATTTAAAACTCAATAAACATTTAGAAACTGTTTAAATTTCACTAAATATTTTACTCCGTCACCCTGAATTTTTCAGTAGCAGTTATTGTTGCTTTTGTCTTCAAGAGGACTACGTCGTTTAGTTCAGGGCCTTTTAAGATAGATTCTGAAACAAGTTCAGAAGGACGATCATTTTTTTAGACAAAATTTAAACAGTTTCTTAAAAAAATCGTTATGCTGAATGTATTTAGGTATCTCTCTCCTATTATTCAGCATGACGATTTGTTTAAATTTCACTAAATATTTTACTCCGTCACCCTGAATTTAGTTCAGGGCCTTTTAAGATAGATTCTGAAACAAGTTCAGAAGGACGATCATTTTTTTAGACAAAATTTAAACAGTTTCTTAAAAAAATCGTTATGCTGAATGTATTTAGGTATCTCTATTATTCAGCATGACGATTTGTTTATACATCAGCTTACCACCAACCGCTCACCCATAAACCTTGAGTGCAGCGGGGCATCCGCGATTTCTTCTATCGCGATACAGCGCAATGCAGGAACAAAGTTTCAAAAGAGCTACAGTCCCTGCTTTCCTAAATCTTAATCACTGATTTAAGAAACTATCACAATAGAGAGAAACGTACAGTCTCTGCTTTCCTAATCTTAATTACTGATTTAAGAAACTATGGCAATAAAACTTATTTGGAAATGAACAGACAGCAATACTTAGCAAACAGCAGTCCCGCTCTCGTTTCTGCCCCGATAAAAATCGGTGGCATTCCACTCACGGGTTTAAATACAAAGATTGGAATGTTCGTGATACCAAGGATGACAGAAATAGTTTGATAACCGTATAGAAACCTAATCCTTAGGCTCCCAAAGTTGAATTTTATTCCCTTCAAGGTCTAAAATATGTATAAACTTACCATAATCATAAGTTTCAATTTTATCAACGATGGTTACATTCTCTTTTTTCAATTCCTCAACCAAAGCCTCTAAATTATCCACCCTATAATTTATCATAAAGTCTTTATCGGAAGGCTCAAAGTACTTCGTATTTTCGGCAAAGGGATTCCATTGAGTAAGTCCTTTTTTGGTACTATCTTCAGCATCACGCCATTCAAAGCTCGTTCCATAAGGAGTAGTATCAAAGCCTAGGTGCGTTTTATACCATTCGTTAACCGCTTTAGGATCTTTACATTTAAAGAAGATCCCACCAATACCTGTAACCTTTTTCATCTTTTTATTTTTTGCTTTAGAAATTATTGTATTAAAACCGAAACCCAATAAGAACGATGTAGCAATAAGCAAAATCGTTAATAATATTCTTTTCATTATCTATAAAATTAAACTTTTGCTGGATACGTTAATTAAGAATATGCCCAATCAATAATCTGTTTCATAGCCTTTTTAATCTCATCTGCCCCCTCCTTTTGCTTAACATCGATACCACACATGGTACTTTCATTTATTTGACTATGAAGGGTGAGGTAATAAACGCTGCTTACTAAAATGGCTTCAACAGCTCTAAGGTTTTTATCCTTACCCTTAAAATGTTCATCGGTAATTTGAGTAAAAACCTGTTCACCAAACTCCTCACGCTCCAGGTTTAACTCCTTTAAGGGTGCATAGCTTTCGCTCAGCCCCCAGTTAATAATCTGCCGCATCTCAGGGTTCTCCATTAAAGAATCAAATTGGCGTTCAACAAGCATGTAAGCAATATGTTTACCATGATCCTCTTTACTAACTTCTATAATATTGGCAATATCTTCGGGGGTCATCCTCCAATAATCGCGACTACTCAAATACTCTTTAATCATTCCATCAAAGCCACCAAAGTAGTCGTAAATCAGTCTTCTATCTATATTTGCCTCCGTAGCAACCTTACTTAAACTCAAATCAGTAAATCCCTCTCTCTTCAATATCTCTCCGAGCGCATCAATTATCTTTTTCTTTGTTCTTTCTTTATTTCTAACCGGACCGTCAGTTATTTTCCTAGGCATACACAAGAATTTTAAGTTGCAAATTGCAATATTTCAAGCATATTTTCAAAAGAAAGCATTTAAAAGCCTTTAAAGCAGATTAATACAATCTTGAATATCCACCTGTTTTAAAAAGTATTCATCATGAGAAACCACTACTAGCGTGCCCTTATATTCTTTAATGGCAGAAGTTAGAATATCTATATTTTGGATATCAAGGTTATTTGTTGGCTCATCTAAAACGATCATATCTGCAGTTCCATTGCCAATAGATAAACAACAAAGCATTAAGCGCATCTTTTCGCCACCACTTAAAACACTACAGGTTTTATCCCAATAGGCTTTAGAAAATAAAAATCTATTCAACCTAATTTTAACTTCATGCTCCTCTAAAGCACCAGAATTAAAGTGTTGCGCCTGTTCATAAATCGTTAACGAAGAATTTATTAAAGAATAATCCTGATCGATATAAGTAGCATTTACCGTAGCCACATCTATAATACCCTTGTGAGGTTGCAATGTGCCGAGTATTAGTTTAATTAATGTGGTTTTGCCCGAACCATTTAGTCCTTTTATAACCGTGCGAGAACCACTTCTGATTTGAAAGTTAAGATCCTGCTTCCAAAGCAAGCTCTTACCATAACCAAAATTTAACTGTACAGCATTAACCAATACCTTACCAGAATGAAGTACAGAATGGTCGAAATTTACCTTCATCTTATCAAAATCAGGCAAAGCACTCCGCAATTGATTAAGTTCTTGTGTTATTGCATTAACCTTTTCTATGTGCACCCCCTTTAAGCGTGAAGTACTTTTTTCAGCATTGTTTCTAAGTGTATTCATAGAAATAGTAGGAAGACCAGCCTTTTCCTGTTTCTTTTTCCCGCGGGCATCAAGCTTTTGCTGTCGCTCTACCGATTCCTTTTCCACTTCCTTAGCCTTTTTAAGTGCCTTTTCTTTACTTTTTAAGTCCTGATTTAAAGCCTCGCCCTTAATATTCTTTTGCGTTACATAAAAATCATAATCGCCACCATAAACAGTAATTCCATTCTTATCTAATTCGCAAATGGTATTTAATAGATTTAACAAACTTCTATCATGACTTACCACCACTAAAGTACTTTTAGTAGCGTTAATGTAGTTGTATAATTGTTTTCTACTCCATAAATCCAAGTGGTTAGTAGGTTCATCAAGCAAAACAATTTCAGGCTGATGAATCATAATTCCTGCAAGAAAAACCTTCGTTTTCTGTCCTCCACTTAATGATTCCATCATTCCATCTAAGTTAATGCGTCAAGTTTCCAATGTATTAATGCATTTTGACAACGTTCCTCGATGGTCCAGTCATCATTTAATGTAGCCATGTTTTCATTAGTAACATTTCCTGCTAAAATTTCTTTTAAAGCAGTTAATCTATCGTCAACCTGAAGCGCTTGTGCAACAGTTAAATGGTTAAACTGCCCGAAAAGTTGTGGCACATAGTAAGGATTATAATCGCTTTTAACATTGCCTAATTGTGGTTCTAATTTACCTGCAAGGATTTTCAAAAGCGTAGATTTTCCAATGCCATTATTACCAATTAAGGCAATCTTATCGTGTTTATTAATATTGATGCTCAAATTGGCAAACAACAAATCTTTATTTGGGTGTATATATGTAATATCTTGAAGAATAAGCATAATTTCTTTCTTTAAAAGATGAATAACCTAGGAGTTGAATAACTGAACTCCATTAATTTTTCTGAAAGAAATTAGATATTACATTATGCTGGTGTTTTTTTTATTAATGAAACAAAGATAAAAATAATTTTAAAGCATCAAAAACCTTTCATTGGGATTAAGAAATAAGAAATACAGTAAATTTAGTATTAACAATTAAGGTTTGTTCTTTTCAATTTTGATGAAACTACCACAATTAATTCCTGAAACTATGGCGTTATTAGTATAAATTTAAAATCTATTTATTTTATAACCAAGCTTATAGTTTAATTAACACAAAAATATTATAAAAAGTATTGGCACGATATATATTATTTTCTATATTTGCACCTCCTTAAACAAAAGGAAATGATTCCGTAGCTCAGCTGGTAGAGCATTACACTTTTAATGTAGTGGTCCTGGGTTCGAATCCCAGCGGGATCACAGAAAGCCTTACAGAAATGTAAGGCTTTTTTGTTTTAAACATATCCTTGAAAGAAGCATTGTGTTTACAGAAATAGAGCATAATAAACTTAAACCCAATTTCAGAGAAGTTTTTTTATAAAATCAACAAATCATTTCTCTAATAGAGACAGATGGACTAATGACTTAAAATTCATCCATTCTAAATGCGATTTCAAAAGGGAAAAACTATCATTTGCATGTATGTTATTTTCTTATTATTTTGTCTTTAATTTAAATAAAATAACATATGCTAAATACATCAAAAAGCTATTTGGTATAGTGAATAATTAAAAGACATCTATTTTAATTGGCCACTTCAAATGGCTAAACACGATGCCAACAAAGAAATTATAATAAAGAATACTATAAATAACATAAAGTTGCTCATCTCTAATATCTAAATTATGAAAAGAACGTTTTCGACCTTATTTTTTTTATCTATTTTAAATGTAGCTTTTGCTCAGTTTACAATAACTGGTAAAGTATTAAACATGCTGGATAAAAAGCCTTTAGAAAGTGCTACCGTATTTGTAAATAAATCCAATTATGGAACAAAAACAGATAAGTACGGTAATTTTAAAATTCATAATGTACTATCAGGTCATTATGAGCTTATTGTTTCAATGATTGGTTATAAAACTTATAATGTTTCAATATCAGTGAAATCTGATACAAAAGTCCCAACAATCGCTATTGAAGAAAAAGCTACTCTTTTAAATGAAGTCAAAATTACCAATGTAAAAAAAATAGATGGTAGGTACATGAACATGTTTAAAAGAGAGATATTAGGAACTACCAAATTTGGCGAGCAATGTCGAATCATTAATCCGAAAGTGATCCATCTTAACTTCGAGAAAAATGAAAACAAGCTCACAGCTTACACATCTGATTTTATGATCGTTGAAAATAAAGCTCTGGGATATCGCTTAAAGTATTTGGTTGAAGACTTTGAATGGAATGAAAAAAGAGAAATAATATCATATTTAGGTTATGTACTATTCGAACCTATGCAGGGGAATGAAGAGCAGGAACGAGATTGGAATGCAAATCGCCTTGAAGCGTATACTGGATCATTGCAACATTTTCTAAGATCCGTTCTTGGAAAAAATATTAGTATAGAAGGAGAAACTGGCTTTCTGGTAGCAATGGATACACGATCACCAAACAAAAGGCGACTGACAGATAGTTTGATCAAAGAAAAAATTCGTTCATATACTGGTAAATATAGCCAATCAAGTAAGGATTCACTTTTTTTCTGGACTAGTATGTTTCAGCTACCTAAATATGTTGAAGTGGTAGATACCTTAAAATTGACAGCGCAGGATATCACGCAGTTGACCGATCAAAGCGGGTTATACGCTCTTCGAATAAATACAGAGACTAACTTTATTAACAAATGGTCAAATGTATTAATACCAGGTAAAGGTTCTCGAAATTTTAAATGTGATACTTGTAAATTTAAAAATTCTCTATACATAACCTATGTTAAAAATATCCCTAAAACATTGGTACAAAATGATAGAAAATTTAGATCTCCTAGGCAAGAATCTTTTTCGCCTTCACCTGAGATGAATAAGATGGCTAGTTTAATTTCCACTTTAGATGATCGTGTTTTCTTTGATTGGAATGGGGTTCTTATTAACCCCATGAGTTTAAAACTAGAACGTTACTGGGCCAACATGCGCCTTGGCGACCTATTACCTATCAACTATTTACCTGATAATAAAACTGACAAATACGCTAAGTAAATTATTTGTTGGTATTTAAAATATTTGGGCTTATTAAGCTTAAAATTTGTTGCTTATGTTAAATTAAAGTTAGTTCAATACTGAGCGAACTTTAATTTAACAATTCTTTAAAGTGGAACTAATATGCATCTTCTATTATAATTATTCCGAATGGGGTAATCACTTTTAGTGTCGTAAATATGCTACCGCACGAATTGATTTAATAGTTAAAATAGCCCTTAATGTAAAATGCTGTGGAAGAAAAAGGTTAAGCAACGTATTTTCTTCAAAGTAAGGTGTATTATTTTAAGCACCTTTTTTTGTGCTAAGGCTTTGCATTAACTGTTCATACAAATCATCGCTACTGGCTTTTTGAGGTTTCATTTTTTTAACTGTAGCACGTTTACCTTTAGCTTTAGCCTTAATAATTTTAAGCAACTCATTACTGTACTCATCTTTAAAACTACTTAAATCAAACTTAGAACTGTATTGCTTAATTAACGCAAGTCCTACGTCCATTTCCTTTTTGGTAATGTTTATGTCATCAACCTTTGTTATTTCGGATAGGCTCCTCACCTCCTGATCGAATCTAATTTTAGTAATTACCAGTACGCCATCCATTGGGTGAATAACACATAAATTTTCAGTATTACGCAGTACAAACCTAGCAACGCCAGCTTTGCCCGATTTCTCTAAAGCTTTTAATAATAAAACATATGCTTTTTTGCCCTGCTTCTCTGGTTCAGTATAATAGGATGTTTCGTAATAAATGGGATTAATTTCTTTAATATCAACAAAATTTTCTAGCTCAATAATCTTGGTTTTCTCTGGTGCGGCATCTTCAAAATCGTGCTTATCTAAAATGATATATTGATCTTTTAAAAAGTAACCCTTAACTATTTTATCAAAGGGCACTTCTTTATGACTGTTTTCATTTATCCTTAAAAATTTAATTTTGGCATGATCGCGTTCATCCAACATATCCAAATCTAGGTTGCTATTCTGTACTCCGGAAAATAATTTTACGGGAATATTTACCAAACCAAAGCCAATTGACCCCTTCCAAATCGATCTCATAATAAAAATATTAAATTTTACTTATTAACAAGATGCTAAATCATATTGTTTTGATAATAAAAGGGTTAAATTGATAAAATCTGAAACTATTTAAGTAATCATATGTTATTTAATTAATCTTACTCCTTTTTTATTTATGAAAATCGCCTATATATCCACTTATCCACCACGAGAATGTGGTTTAGCTACGTTTAATCAAAATTTAGTTAACGCTTTAGGCCTAAATCCATCTTATAACTCTAAAAAGAGTTTTATCGTAGCACTAAATGAATCTGATAATCTTGAAGAACATGTTTACCCAAGCGAAGTAAAGTTTGTTATTCGCCAGCAAAACCAGGATGATTATATTGAAGCAGCTAATTTTATAAACAACAGCGAGGTTGATACTTGCATAATTGAGCATGAATTTGGCATTTATGGCGGCAATAGCGGTGTGTTTTTATTATCGTTAATTAATAAGCTAAAAAAACCGTTTATAACCATTTTGCATACGGTTTTAAAAGAACCTAGTTTTATGCAGCAAACTATTATTAAAGAAATTGCTGCAAAAGCATCAAAAATTGTTGTAATGAGCAAAAAAGCTGTCTTATTTTTAAACAGCATTTATCAAATCCCTTCGTCACAAATAAAACTTATTGAACATGGTGTACCCGATTTGGAGCCAGTATTAAATAACGACATTGCGCAAAGTGATTTATTTAAAAACCGTAAAGTACTTTTCACCTTCGGATTAATTAGTAGAAATAAAGGTTTAGAAACAGTTATTAAAGCTTTACCAAAAATTGTAAGTCAACACCCCGATGTTTTATATGTTATTTTAGGAAATACACACCCTGGCGTGGTTAAACATAATGGCGAAGAATATCGCGATAGCCTAAAATCCTTAGCTAAGAATTTGGGCGTAGAAAAAAATGTGGCTTTTGTAAATAAGTTCGTATCCGAGGAAGAATTACACCAATATCTTACCGCTTGCTACATTTACATTACTCCTTACTTAAACGAAGCGCAAATTACAAGTGGCACATTATCTTACGCAATTGGCGCTGGTGCTGCTGTGGTTTCTACGCCTTACTGGCATGCGCAAGAGCTACTTGCAGATAATAGAGGCAAGTTATTCGATTTTAAAAACGATCAGGAACTAGCTGATATATTAAATACGCTTTTAGAAAATGATAAAAAACATAAGCAACTAAAGGAAAACGCTTATCGTTATGGTTTAAACTTAAGATGGCCTGCCATTGGCAATGTTTACTTAAATGTACTGGAAAATGCATTAACAACTGAGCAAAAGCCCCAACGGGCTGTACCTCCTATTGTAGATGTAGAAAGTATGCCAGTTTTAAACCTAAGCCACATTGTACTTTTGACAGACGATACCGGAATTATACAGCACGCCCGATTTGGTATACCTAATTTAAAAGAAGGTTATTGTATTGATGATAATGCCCGTGCCTTAATTATGGCATTAATGGCTTATAACCAAGATAAAAATCAAAAGGCACTTAAGTTAATGCCCGTATATTTAAGTTTTATTCAATATATGCAACGTGAGGATGGTAATTTTAGAAACTTTTTAAGTTTTAATCGGAACTATCTGGATGAAATTGGATCTGAAGATTCTTTTGGTCGTACTATTTGGTCTTTAGGCTATTTAATTTGTGCCGGTCCGAATAATTCTTATAGGGAGTTTGGTAAAGAATTATTTTCACACTCAATACCTCACTTTAAAAACTTGAAGTACATACGTGGTATGGCAAATACAATTATTGGAATTGCTTATTATTTAAATGCACACCCTGGGGATGAGTTGTTGATTACTGAAATTAATCGTTTATCAAACTCCTTAATTAAGGCGTACCAGCAAAATAAAGATGGCGATTGGCACTGGTTTGAAGATATTTTAACTTACGATAACGCTATTTTACCTTTGGCACTGCTAAGTCATTATGAGGCAACTGGCAACGTACAATCTTATGAAATTGCAATGGAAAGCATTGAATTTCTGAACAGTTTTTCTTTTAAAAACGGTTATTTAAATCCTGTTGGTAACGCTGGGTGGATGAGAAAAAATGGCAAAAATCCGATTTACGATCAACAGGCAATAGAAACTATGGCAATGGTTTTATTGTATTCCAAAACTTTTGCACTTACCAACGACAGTAAGTATTTAACCCTAATGCACATTAGTTACGAGTGGTTTTTAGGTAAAAATAGTTTACACATCCCTTTGTATGATTTTGAAACTCAAGGCTGTGCAGATGGTTTACAGTTTAATAGCGTAAATAGAAATCAGGGTGCTGAGAGTACATTGGCTTACTTTATTTCGCATTTAGCAGTTTTAAAAGCTGCAGAAACTGAATATGAAACTTTAGAATCGCCATTGGTAGAAATAGATCAGTGCTCTTAATTATTTTTTAGCCACGGAAACATGAAGTAAAACGGAATTATTTTTCGCTTTGCTTTGATCTTTCCGTGGCTATCTTTATTAAATATCTTAATGCTTAAAACTGAGGCTTTTCTTCCAACAGTTTCTTTAGCAGCATTTCTAAATTTACAGTAGCAAATGATGAGCTATAATCTGATAAACCATAAGGAATTATTAATTCGCCATTGCTGATTATGGAGCCGCATGAGTAAACCACATTTGGTACATAACCTTCACGTTCATCATTGTTGGGTATAATTAGCGGTTCAATTAAATGACCTATTTCTTTGCTGGGGTCATCAAGATCCAATAAACTTACGCCTATACAATATCTTCGCATCGGACCTACGCCATGGGTAATTACCAACCAGCCTTTTTCAGTTTCAATAGGCGAGCCACAATTCCCTATTTGAACCAATTCCCAACAGTAGCGCGGCTGTTTCAATAAAATTGGATTCTCCCAAACGTTAATCTTATCAGAAAACATAAGATAATTATTCCATCCATCAATCCGGCTCATCATTACATATTTTCCTTTTATCTTGCGAGGAAATAAGGCGAGATTTTTATTCTGTGCTCCATCGCCATAAAGTGGGATTACTTTAAACTCATAAAAATCTTCTGTCTGCACCAATTTAGGGATAATTAATGAGCCATCAAATGCGGTATAGGTAGCATAATAAACAACCTTACCATCATCCTTAATAAACTTTACGAAACGGGCATCTTCAATTCCCTTACGTTCAAACTCAGAGATTGGAAAAATTACACGATCAGATATATCTGTATCCTTTGAAAAAATAATGGTATGGTAAGTATCAGATAGCCACAGCACTTTATCGTATTCTATTAATCGCTGAGGATTATCTTTATTTAAACTTTTAGAATCTTTAATTACATTACTTAAGCTGGTATATTCAAATTTATCATCCAGTTTATCTTCTACTTCCTGTAAAACCGATGGATCTATTTGCGCATAAGCAGCTTTTTTTAGGAATAGTTTTTTAGCATAAATAGCATTCTTTATTACTTCTGCTTCATCAACATAATTACCTACCGGTAAAACCTGTATATTGTTTTTGGCATCTATCAGGGCTCTTCTAAAAACGATTGAAGAAATATGTCCTTCTCCTACTGCTCTAAAACTAATAATTACTCTTTTCTCTCCTTCAACTAAATCTGTTTGATCGGGATCATCCACAATACTAGGATTAAAAAAGGCAGCAGATTCTATTGAATATTCATGTGTAAAATAGGCGCCAATTAGCAAACGTGTATAATCATCAATATCTTCAAATGAAGTATCCAACGTTGTAAATTGCTTTTTAAGCTTTTTGCAATGCCTCGTTAAGATTTTTGTGATGTTACGATGCCTTTTGGAATACTCTTGCAATATGGGAGAAATAAGGGAAAATACTTTCTCATCAGAAAATTCCAACACCTTTCTAATAACTTCTAATGCTCTCTCTTCTCCATTGAAAAAGAAACGTGCGATTACGCGTTTGGTATCTGGATATACTTTTACAGGTTTACGTTCTATAGGTAATCTCATTGTTTTGCCGTTAATGGTGATGATTTGATTAATTGACTGAAAACTTGTCTAATTATATTAAACTAAATTTAAGAGTTATTGTTTATAAAAACTATGCTTTGCTTTTATTCGTAAGGAATAGTTAACATAGAACATTATATAAACACATAATCTTATCTTTATACCCGAAATACCTAATTAAATGTCTGGCTATACTATCCCTAAAACCATAATACCCGAAAACGATGAGACGCGTTTAAAAAAGCTTAGACATTATGAAATTCTTGATACACCACCAGAAAATGCTTTTGATACCATTGCATTACTTGCTGCGCAGATTTTTGAAACACCAAGTGCGTTTGTATCTTTTGTAGATCAGGACCGGGTATATTTTAAAGCCAACTTTAGTACGTTACCAAGTAACGAGGTAAAAAGGAACGAAAGCTTCTGCTCTTTAGCAATATTAGATCACCATGTTACTGTTTTTGAAGATACACACACCTTTCCTGAGTTTTTAAACAATCCATATGTTTCTGCCGATGGCGGAATTCGTTTTTACGCTGGTGCTCCATTAAAAACTAGCGAGGGTTTAAGGTTGGGAACTGTTTGTGTGATAGATTCTGTAGTTAGAAAACCAACAAAAAAACAATTGAGTATGCTACAAATGCTCTCTGCGGTGGTTATGGAAAAGCTCGAATCGAGAATCGCAACGCGTAAAACACTACGTGCGCACGATGATCGCCTACATATGTTGGTGCACGACTTAAAAAACCCTATGACCACCATTTCGCTGCAGTCTGAATTGATTGGCAGAATACCCGAAATGAATGATAAAGCGGTTATGATTGCAGGAAAGATTAATCAGCAATCAAAAAACATTGTCGAAAGCTTGAATAATATTTTAAGTGCAGCAAGAAATGAACATGGCAGCGTTAAATTGATTAAAACTAAGGTAAACTTAACCACCATTTTAGAAGAAATACAAAGTGATTTCTCGATTATTTTAGAGGATAAAAATCAAAAATTATCCAACAATGTGGTAGATGCCGTTGAGATTTATGCCGATGGAGAAAAGATCAAAGATATATTCGAAAACCTAATAAGCAATGCTTCAAAGTACTCTGAACCTGGTTCAGAAATCAGTATAAATTTAGTTTCCAGCAATAATATGGTTACTGTTTCCATTAAAGATAATGGCCTTGGTTTATCAAATGAAGATATAAAAAAGCTTTTTATAAAGTTTGCTAAATTAAGTTCTGCACCTACTGGAAGAGAGCGTTCTGACGGCTTGGGATTATCTATCGTGAAAACCCTTGTAGATTTACATAAAGGAAGCGTTTGGGCAGAAAGTAATGGAAAAAAACTTGGAAGCACCTTTTTTGTAGAGCTCCCAATTAAATAAATTTTTAAGGTTCTAATAAATCCGCCAGCGCCATTTCTTCGAGTACTACACGTGCTGGTGGTATATTATTTTTACAAGACCATTTAATTAATCTAATCATTCCTGCTTCAATCTCAATTCCAGTAATGTCTCCATCACTAAAACAGCAACAACCACTGTTAAAGTAATTCGGTTTATATTTCCTAAACGCTGGTGCCTTATCACCTTTTACAATTCTTTTGCCTAACTCTGCATTTAATTTATCGATCATCCCCTTATCATTATCTTTCCTCGCTACTCTTAAAGCCACATAAATTCTTTCTAAATGTGTAAGCGAAGAAAACACGGGTTGATGTGTATGCCCTGTAATTAAAGCTATATTTTTATGCTCGGCAACCCATTTATACATTAAAGTATTATGCACCGTTTTTAGCTGATTATCGTATGCAGGCGTATTTGGATTAATCTGTAAATAAGATTGTAAAGGTGCCCAAACCATACTCACAAACCATTTGCTAAACCAATTTCCATCACTTTGCAAATCTCCTTGATGCCCATGAGTAAGAAATATATTTAAAACATTTCCGTTAAAATCGGCCCTCAATATTGCGCCTTCATAAATTGGGATTTTCTTTCCATAAATACGGTTAAGATTGAAGCCCGCCAAAGGGTCGTTATCCCAATATAAATCATGGTTTCCAAATATTTTGGTAAAAGCACTTCTGGCTATAAATGACTTTTCACACTCGAAAGTCTGTTTATTATGTTTAATTACTGGCTCAAGTAAGTTTTCCCAAAGTTCTTCACTATCCCCTAAATTGATATAGTTAAATAGATTTTGATTATAATACTCAAGTGCTTTTAAATAATTCTGCTCGCAAATTGCGAAATCATCAGCGTTATTTCTTGCACCTTTATGCTGATCGGAAAATATGATAAACTTACTCTCGGTAGTTAATTCGAATATCGGTCCTCTTTTACCTGGTTCTTTATTTATGGTTTTATACAGCTGACTTAAAGCTTTGTGTATGCGTTTAAGATTTGGGCGTGACCCAAATTTATTCGACATCCGAATTACCCAATTTCCTAAAAAATGCTGTAAAAATTTTCGCATTGAATGTTTATTGTACCAAACTTAACAAAATAACTTATGTTTCGTTTTACATTCTTTTTTATCATGTATTGCTTCACGCCACCTTGCCTCAGTCCGCAAAAAACGATAGCGTTAAATGCGCTTAAATGTCTTATATGGTTTTAATGCAATTCTATAATTCTCGTGCAATTCTTTTTTCCGCTGCCGCGGTGGCTTTCTCTTCTTTGGGCAACCAAAGAAGCAAAGTTGCCGGCTCGCAATTTTTCTGTTTAAGGCAGTCAATGGGCTTGGCCCGTGCTTCCCGAATAATTGACCATGCCGATTGGGAGCTTAACTAAAAAACAGTGGTTTGGATTTGTTACTGTATTAAGCGTATTGCTATAAAAACTTTCATCTTCGTACAGCCTCACTATTACCGTCTTTGCGAGGCACGAAGCAATCTTACCCAACAGTAGATAATTATGATTTTATCATGTATTGCTTCACGCCCCTTGCCTCAGTTCGCAAAAAACGATAGCCTTAAATGCTCTTAAATGTCTTATATGGTTTTAATGCAATTCTATGATTGTAATGCAATTCTTTTTTTCGCTGCCGCGGAGGCTTTATTCTTTTTGACAACAAAAAGAACCAAAAATTGTCGGCTCGCAATTTTTCTGTTTAAGGCAGTGAATGGGATTAGATTGTGCTTCCCGAATAATTGACCATGCCGATTGGGAGCTTAACTAAAAAACAGTGGTTTGGACTTTGTTAGTGTATTAAGCGTATTGCTATAACAACAATTCATAATATTTCGTTATCGTCTTTGCGAGGCACGAAGCAATCTTACCCAACAATAGATAATTATTTATGTATCGCTTCACGCCCCTTGCATCAGTTCGCAAAAAACGATAGCCTTAAATGCTCTTAAATGTCTTACATGGTTTTAATGCAATTCTATAATTGTATTGCAATGCTATGATTGTAATGCAATTCTTTTTTTCGCTGCCGCGGGGCTTTCTCTTCTTTGGGCAACCAAAGAAGCAAAGTTGTCGGCTTGCAATTTTTCTGTTTAAGGCAGTGAGTGGGATTAGATTGTGCTTCCCGAATAATTGACCATGCCGATTTAAAGCTTAACTAAAAACAGTGGTTTGGATTTGTTAATTGGTTAGGCAGTCGCTAAACTAACGTTCAATTATATTACTGAATTTTCCGATTACGCCCAGGCATAGCGGCATTTCGCAGAATAGCTCATTATAATTCTTGCAGTTACTTTGTTTTACTTATTACCAAAGGAATATGCAGCGAGGGCAGGATTGTGTGTTAGGCTAAGCCTCATATTACTGCACTCAGAATTATAATGCTGCTATGCAAGAAAGGATGCAAGCCTTGACTTTTGGGTACCTTTTTGTTAAGAAAAAGGTACGAAACCCGTCTGGTAAGACAAACCTTTTATCCGCTGCCGCGGAGGCTTTATTCTTTTTGACAACCAAAGAAGCAAAGTTGCCGACTCGCAATTTTTCTGTTTAAGGCAGTGGGTGAGCTTGGGCAGTGCTTCCCGAATAATTGACCATGCCGATTGAAAGCTTAACTAAAAAACGGTGGTTTGGACTTATTGGGATGATAGGCGATTGCTTAGGGTAGGCTTTACTTGTGCTTCCCGAAAATTTGACGATGCCGATTGAGGGCTTTACGAAAAAAAGCGACTTTGATTTACTAATTAGCTAACAGCTTAAATAAACAATTTCTCTATATTTACTAAAATGAAATATCTCATCCCTATTTTATCTCTTCTTTATTTAACCACTTCTGCGCAAACAATAAAGCCAGACACCTCTTTTAGCGTATACTCTACTTATGTTAAGGAGAAAAAGAAAAGACCATACATTACTATTGCCGAGCCCTCAAAAACAGGAAGCTTTATCACAAAAAGAGATATTGTTTATGCCAAATATCCAACAGGTAATTTAGCGCTTGATGTCGTATATCCAAAAGTTAAATCGGCAAAGCCATTGCCTGCAGTCTTATTTGTTTTTGGAGGCGGTTGGAGATCTGGTAATCGTGCTCAAAACATCCCTCTAGCACAAAAGATGGCCGAAAATGGCTATATAGCCATCACTACAGATTACAGATTATCAACACATGCTCAATTCCCAGCCGCTGTTTTCGATTTAAAAAATACCATTAGATGGATTAAAGCTAATGCTAAAAAGTTTAACATCGACACTAATAAAATTGCAATTACGGGCTTTTCTGCAGGTGGCCAATTGGCTGCTCTTGTGGCTACAACAAATGGATACAAGGCTTTTGAAGGAGAAAAAATTAATAACAAAAGTAGTAATGTACAAGCACTTATTGATGTAGATGGCGTACTTGCTTTTAATCACCCCGAATCTTCTGAAATTAGTAACGATCCAGATAAAAAGTCGGTTGCTGAAATATGGCTCGGGGCAAATATCAAAACCAATCCCGAAGTTTGGGAAACCGCTTCTGCCTTAACACATGCCGATCAAAATAGTGTTCCCATGCTGTTTATTAATAGTTCTTTACCTCGGTTCCATGCCGGTAGAGACGATTTAATTGCTAAAATAAAGCCTTACAATATTTATACAGAAGTGCATACATTACCTGATACGCCCCACCCTTTTTGGCTATTTAATCCATGGTTTGATCAAGTTGCAGATTTAATGGTTAAGTTTTTAGATAAACAGTTTAAAAATTAGAAAAACATACTTTGCCCTAATAAATCAATTATATTTTAGGATGAAAATATGAAAATCAGCGTCTGTAGTTAATTGGCTAAAGTAGCCCCGCTCCCGTTTCTGTTCCGATAAAAGATCAGAACATCCACTCACATCCCTTAGGTTTGAGAAAGATTATCAAAGATTTAAATTTGATAAAGAAAACCTTAAAAGCAGAGGTGAACTATGTTCATATCCAGATTTAAGATCTAAAACCTGTAACAGACCTCTGCTTTTTAGT
>NZ_RQRS01000080.1 GCF_004335085.1 Pedobacter nototheniae
GAGTAACAAATTTAGTACCAGGTGTTACTGTTAAAAACCATCCTTTGGGAACAATAACACTTAGAATTTCTTCTAATGTAACTCCAGCTTCTGCTGTAAAAATCCCTTCCTTATCATTAAAATCTATAAACTTATTTAGACCTCTTGCTTGGATAATAGTACCAACATTATTCAGACATACATCACCATAACTTCTACCATTTCCATAAATGGTATAAGGGGCAATATTTTTTTTAAAAACTTCTGAAGTAATATCATTAACTTTAATACTACTTTCAATGTTTAAATTTGGAATCCTATTCCAAGAATATATTTGATTCATTTTTATTTATAGATAGTTTAAAGAAAACAATCAACAAAGAAAGAATACCAATCAAAACAGCAAACCATAACGTTACAACTCTAATAAACAAAGTCACCGCGATGGCTATTGGTTGATTT
>NZ_RQRS01000081.1 GCF_004335085.1 Pedobacter nototheniae
TTAAACATCTTACTTTGTTCTCCTCAACTTTGTAAACATTGGTATTAGATTCTGGATTCCATAAAAAGTAATCTGCATCGGTACGGTCATAGTTTCGCAAAGATTCATCCGGTTTTAATAAAGTTCCTTTTGGTAAATATAAAGTGATTTCAATTTCTTGATCTCTGTATTTGTTTTTTAAATCTGTTAACAAATAGTTGTCTAAAATTAAATGACTTCCTTCTATTTTATAGCTGTATTTAATTTGTTCAGCTCTTTTCTTGGCTTCAGATAATGATTTTCCTTTTGCTTCTTTCTCAATCTGAATATAAGGTAGTTTTTCATTCGTTTTTTCTATTTTTAAAGAAACTTCATTCGAATAAATTACATCTGTTCCTGTTGAGTCCTATGAAATTATAAAGTCATTGCGATCATTAATGTTTTTTGCGAAATAATCAC
>NZ_RQRS01000082.1 GCF_004335085.1 Pedobacter nototheniae
ATCTTACCACCATATTCACCATATAACCCCTCATCACTGGGTAAAATGGATTGATGCAATCCATACTTATCGCAGGTTTTTTGGGGGGTATCTTGAGTTTTATTTACAGTATGAGAGTTAGAGTTATTTGCTGTTGTCATAATCAACCTCAGGTATTTTAGTCATAAACCAACCACTATATTGCTAAATGGAAAGTAAAATGAAAGACAAATCTATGTATTCGTGTTCTAGTATACTGAAACTCATTCTAAGTTATCCATCATCTTAGGTCAAGTGACGTTGACAGAGTTTGTTTACTAGCATGAGTAGATTAAGCGAGTTTCTCAAAGATACGTTTTTTAGCGAATTGTTTTCATGGTCGCCAACAATTTATCGACAGGCTCTTGATGCTTTAATGGATTATCCACCACCCAATTTGAAAAATTCT
>NZ_RQRS01000083.1 GCF_004335085.1 Pedobacter nototheniae
GCCTATTAATACAAGCCATCTCCATCATGCGATTGCAGGCGTAGAAAGTACAACCCTGAGGCGATAGTAAGAATACCTAATATCCAATAGGTGGTCTGGAACGCAGCAAGGGTATCAATCTGATAATTATCAATTAGGATGTTAAGTACTGCCGCACCAAAGGCAATACCAAAGCTCATAGCGAGCTGTTGGTTCACCGCCATCAGGCTATTGCCACTACTGGTCTGCGCTCCTTCTAAGTCACCAATAGTAATGGTATTCATGGCGCTAAACTGCATGGAGTTGCACGCGCCCATCACTGTCAATACAGGGATGAACCAATACCAAGGTACGCTCGCGTCAAACTGGGCAAGCAGCAAAATTAGAATACCAAGTAGGGTAGTATTAACGACCAAAACCTTCCGGTAGCTAAAACGCTGAAT
>NZ_RQRS01000084.1 GCF_004335085.1 Pedobacter nototheniae
CTTGTGTTATCCTTCTCGACCACTTACCTGTTAGCTCATATTTTAATTCTTCAACTTTTCCGACACCCTCGTAAGGATGTTTTATAATATCTTCAATCAAAGCAGATATTTTTTTCTGAACAGCTAAATTACCTGACTTTTTCCAATATTCTCTATGTTCTTTTGCTAACGGAGTGTATTCTATTTCCATAAATCCTCTAAAGCTATTTTAACACACTTTCCGTTTTTATAATCTTCATCTCCCTGTAATATACTCGCAACAAATTCAGCACTATAAGGACTTTCTTTTTCTTTTTTTGTTTCAAAAGACATACCCATTTCCTTTGCTAAATTCTTCAAAATAGATAATTGGGTTTTATTTTTAGGATGTAATATTATCGCTTCCATAGTGTTATAATTTTTACAAAGTTAGTTTAT
>NZ_RQRS01000085.1 GCF_004335085.1 Pedobacter nototheniae
TACAGTCAAATCATATTGCCGAAGCCATTCAATATCTAAGTCTAGACCGCGATGGTTGGTTGGGATAATTTTTTTGATGTTTTTTTTTAATTATATTCTACTCTAAAAAAAACATAAATAATAGTCTTAATTTTTTCAAGACATTAATTTATGATAAATTAAATTCGTATATTTTTTTTAAATCTAAAATTATATTACGTTACTATATCAACAATAGCTATGAAAAACGGAACTAAGACTATTAAAAAAAGCAATGAAATAGTCTTTTTTATTTTGACCTTTGAGTCATTGTCATGAACATATTAGAGTTTACAGCTCAAGGTTATTTGCCGAATTTATAAACGAGTCAATTTTATCATCAGTAAGATTTTGAATGTTTTTAGTAATTTTTTCAATGTCCCAATTCCACCATTG
>NZ_RQRS01000086.1 GCF_004335085.1 Pedobacter nototheniae
GAATAACCTGTCACCCATAACTGCTCTATTAGCGGCTTCAACGATTGCCGCAAAGGGCTGTAAGTTTATCTTTAGTTACTGAGTTATTAAGTCCGCCTATGCGAAACAATAAAGCCCGACCCTCTGCTAAGCAAAGCACTCATACCAGTAAACCTGCTCGCCACTCAAAACCGGCGAGCAGTAGCGTTCGCATTATCGGGGGGCAGTTTAAGCGGCGTCAATTGGCTTTTATCGATGCTGAAGGACTGCGCCCTACTCCAGATCGACTGCGCGAGACTCTTTTTAACTGGCTCATGGCCGATCTTTTTGAGGCTAGCGTATTAGACTGCTGTGCTGGTAGCGGTGTGTTAGGCTTTGAGGCGATATCAAGAGGGGCGGCGCACTGCACTTTTATTGAAGCGAATAGCAAAC
>NZ_RQRS01000087.1 GCF_004335085.1 Pedobacter nototheniae
TCTTGTTGCTGCAAAACGGATATTTAAATCTCTTTTAGGAGAATATTTAACATGTAACATTGGCAATACCGCCCAATATTTTTTAGTCTTTATTGATTTTTTCAAAGCATCATTTTCAACAACATATCCTGATACTTTTGTTTCCGTTTTTGTAGCTCTTAATCCTCCTAAAATAGTCCACTTTTCAGAAGATTTTAAAGTTCCCATACCATAAAATGATAAATGAGTTTCATCAACATCAAAATTTCTTCCTAATCCACTATTATATTGTAAAGCTGATGAATCATCTTCTAAAACACTTAAATTTTCTTTGTTTGATGCCCAAAAATTATTCATTCCTTCGGTAGATAAAACAGGTCCAAAAGTTGATTGAATATTAGAACCCATTTCATTTAAATAATCGGCTCTAC
>NZ_RQRS01000088.1 GCF_004335085.1 Pedobacter nototheniae
AGGCCAATCAGGAAATATTAACCGAAAAAGGGAAAGCTCTTGCAGCCTCAAAAGTGGCATCATCTTATTTAATGGAAGCCGAAACCAATAATTTTAGATTAGGCATTGGCACTTTGGTCGATTTTGAATTTAAGCGGCAAGGAGAAAGTTCAGTCCACCCGCAAATGCGGATTGTTTATTCGGAGCACGATCTCCAGGCCAACGGCATGTACAGCAATCATTTCAAAGCGGTACCTGCTGGTGCAGAAACGCCACCCAAACTAGATTTTGAGCAACCGGTTACCTTCCCGATGCTTGCTAAAGTAGTTGCCAATACCGATCCACTAAACCAGGGCCGTGTTCAGGTTCAGTTTATGGGTTGGGTTCACGATCAGAAATCGCGTTACGAAAAACAAATTACCGATT
>NZ_RQRS01000089.1 GCF_004335085.1 Pedobacter nototheniae
CGCCCGTCTGGCAAGACAAATCTTCTATTCCGCTGCCGCGGGGGCTTCTCTTCTTTGGTCAACCAAAGAAGCAAAGTTGTCGGCTCGCAATTTTTCTGTTTAAGGCAGTGGGTGGGCTTTGCTGGTATCTCCCGAATAATTGACCATGCCGATTGAGAGCTTAACGAAGAAACAATGGTTTGGACTTGTTAGTGTGTAAGCAATCGCTAAACTAACTTTCAATTATTTACCATCTTTTCCAATTACGCCCAGGCATAGCAGCATTTCGCAGGATAGCTCATTATAATTCTTACACTTACTTTCATTATCCGAATAATCAAAGGAATATGCAGCGAGGGTTGGGATTGTGTTGGGCTAAGCCTCATATTACTGTAGTCAGAATTATAATGTTGCTATTCA
>NZ_RQRS01000008.1 GCF_004335085.1 Pedobacter nototheniae
GCCAGTTCCCCTAACCTGGGTGAGGCAATTAGTTATGATGTGATGGGTAACATCACCAGCCTGACGCGAGATAACGCTGGGACCAACAATTATACAGGTTACACAGGTAACCAACTGACACAGATTATTGGTTTTACCAATAGTAGTTATGTATATGATGAAAACGGGAATTTAAAGAGCGATAGCCAAAAAGGGATTAACCTGAGCTATAACTACCTGAACCTGCCAACACAGGTAAGCGGGAACCAGAACATCACCTATACTTACAATACCGCAGGACAAAAACTAAAAAAGGTTAGTGGCATAAACACCACCGACTATATTGCTGGGATCCAATACACCAATGGTGCGATAGAATTTATCCAGACTGAGGAAGGTGTAGCGAGAAGAAACGGAACAGACTACAGTTACGAATATAACCTAACCGATCATTTGGGTAATGTGAGGGCTACTTTTTACAAGAACCCAGTTGGGCAACTGGCAGAAGTAATTCAAAGGGATGATTATTTTGCTTTTGGATTAAGGAAAATGGGTACTCCAAATTCAAATGTAAACAAGTACCTTTATAATGGCAAGGAGTTGCAGGAAGAGTTAGGGCAATACGATTACGGAGCAAGGTTCTATGACCCGGTGATTGGAAGATGGAATGTGGTGGATCCTGCATCTGAACTTGACAGAAAGACAACTCCTTATGCTTATGCATTTGATGATCCTATTCGGCATACCGATCCAGATGGAATGTTTGGAGAAGATGTAAATGATGATTTTGATCAAGTAGGACCTGGCCCAGGAGAATCTGCAGTAGCGATTGGAACTGGTACTGCTACCGTGGGTAGAACTGCTTGGGAAGGACTTAAATCTTTAGTTAAAGGGGTAGAAATTGTAGGCATTGGTACAGCAACTGCTATCGCTGGTACGGCTGCTTTAGTATTGACACCAGTGCCAAATAATGGAGGAATGAATGGCTGGAAGCCATCACCTAATCCAAATGGGCTTTTAGTCCCCGCTGGAGCGCTTACGTTTAAAGAAAGTATTGAATATACAAATAAGGTTAAGGGCGATTTTCAACAAAGAGCTAACAATAGTGTTCAGGCAACTGAAGAAAAAAGTACAAAAGGCGCAGCGAAAGGCTCTTTAAGCGAGACAAAAAAGGCTGTTTCGGAGGCTAAAAAAGAACTCGGACTTGAGCCTGGAACTAGTTTGCCAAAAGGAAAACAGGGTAAATATGGAAGTCCTCAAAGAGGGGATTCAAAAAAAGGATATAGATTGGATCCAGCACACCCTAATGCTAAGCCAGGTTCAGGGGAAGAGTATCCTCATGTAAATTGGTGGGATTACACAAATGGGAAAAGAGATAAAGGGGGTAGAGGTACCGCTATTCCAATACTTAAATAGAAAACTATGGATGAATTTAAAATTTCCTTATTTGAAGATGAGTATAAAGTAAGCTTTCCTTGTTATAAAAGCTTAAGTGATGTTGAATGTCAAAATTTATTGAAAATTATTTCGAACAAGTATACGATTCCTATTGAAAATATTGAAAAGGAGCTAATGCTAAAACAACATTTTTACGAAACTTCAAATGCTTTAGATAATTTTAGTTTAATAGACGCATTAGCTAAACTTCAAATAAAGCCATTAAAAAATGTGTTTGTTAACTGGGATGATTTTAAAAGTATCGACGTATTTAATTTAGATGATTTAAATAAATACTTCTTTGATATTTGGTTTCCTAGTTCTGATGATATTGATATATTCGATGAAAGTTTGAATTGGATATTATCAATAAGGCATGATGGTTGCATTAATTTTGTAATAGAGGATTTAAGCTAGCTATCCATAATGCACCTTTTTGTGTACCAATAAACCAAGCCCAGCTATTCGAGATGTTCCGGCGGTCATCTCGAACTAAAGATAAAGACGGATTTGAAATCCGAAAGAATAAAGCTTAGCGAGGCAAAAGCATATTAGACTTTGTTTTATTTAGCGTACATTTCAAGTAGCCCTGAATTAAAATTAACCCTAAACAAAAAAAGGAGCAAATTTTCATTGCTCCTTTTAATTATCTGCTTTTTGCTCTTGTTTGGAAATTTCCAAGCAGTCTGATATTGGAGGTATTACAATGCGATGAGGACATCACCTATACTTAGACACAATAGGGCAAAAACTAAGGAGGTTAGTGGAACAAATACCACCAATCATATAGCTGGTATGCATACACCAATGGTGCGATAGATTTTATCCAGACAGAGGAAGGTATTGCAAGAAGAAACGGAACAGATTACAGTTACGAATATAACCTGACCGATCATTTAGGTAATGTGAGGGCTACTTTTTACAAGAATCCAAACGGGCAACTAGCAGAGGTAATCCAAAGGGATGATTATTTTGCTTTTGGATTAAGGAAAATGGGTACTCCAAATTCAAATGTAAACAAGTACCTTTATAATGGCAAGGAGTTGCAGGAAGAGTTAGGGCAATACGATTACGGAGCAAGGTTCTATGACCCGGTGATTGGAAGATGGAATGTGGTGGATCCTGCATCTGAACTTGACAGAAAGACAACTCCTTATGCTTATGCATTTGATGATCCTATTCGGCATACCGATCCAGATGGAATGTTTGGAGAAGATGTAAATGATGATTTTGATCAGGAGGAAGGCCCTAAGCCCAAGCCTAAAGCGGCTGTTGCTGCAGCGGGAGCAGCCACAGTTGGCGGAGCTATTTGGAGGACACTTGCTGCTGTTGCAGAAGGTATAGAAATAGTCGGGACCGGTGCAGCGACAGCGGTTGCTGGTACAATTGCTTTGGTATTTTTACCGCAAGACATGGGAATGAATGGTTGGAAACCGTCAAAACCCTATCTTCCACCACCCATCGTACCTTCCATGCTAAAAAGTAATGAAAAAAAAGGTACCATCTATAAAGTACCTGGTGGCGCTACAAAAAGTGGAAAAGCTTATGTTGGGAGACACAATAAATCTACCCCTCAAAAAACTAGAAAATCTAAAGATGGAAGAGATAGGACCAAAGCTGAAGTTATCGACCACTATGATCCCAATAATAAGGAAGAAGGTCAATACAAAGAACAAAAAGCAATAGATGAAAATGGAGGAGTACAAAATTTGGATAATAAAAGAAGAGAAGTTAGTGAGGAGAGAATGAAAGAAATTGAAAAAAAACGAAAAAATGAGCAATGACACTAAAAGCAGCACAACGAAACTTTGGACTTGGTTTACTGAAATTTATAATGATTTTGGTGAAAACTTTGAAAATGAAGTTTTACTAAATAAGTTAGATGAAAAAATACTTTCTTTGGGGGATTTTGTATGGGAAGTTGGACCTGGAATTAAAAAAGATAACATGTTAGTTATATCTCCTGGTGGCGACTTGGATTTATTAAGTCAAACAAAGGAAATAGTTTCTTACGCTATACCTTGTGATGGCTGGGAATTTTATTATGCAAAACAGCCAAAACAATGGGAAGAAAAATTTATTTTTCAGAAAGATAATAATCAAACAATAGAGATAGATTGTTCTTCTTGGCAATACGTATTATTAAAGTATCAGGATGGTATGTTTGAAATAATTATCAAAGCACCTAATATTACAAATTTAAATTTTGATGAACAGCTAAGTGTCAGTGAAATTCTTTTGGATGGAGTGTTGGGCGAGGAATTAAGGATGCTAAGCATTGCTGATATAGATGTAGTAAATGATTTTGAAGAGGAGTATAAAGGAAAAGGATCAATCATTCAGGTTTTGAAGAATCATTTACTTAAATTGAGAGATTAACCGCTGGCGGAGGACTATGATGATGTTTCGCCATATAATTATGTATTGAATAATCCGATAAATTTCACTGACCCTGATGGAACTTGGGTTGATGATGCCCCAAAATACATAGCTTCGACTCGAATAGATGCAACAGGAAAGGTAATAAATCATATAAATGATAAGGATAATTCTATATATCAGATCATTAATGGTAGAGAAATTAAGATAGGTACAGAGAAAGCCGGAGTAGATTATAATCTATTTGTAGGCCAGCAGTTAGGCGCACTTCAGTATGATCCAATCCCACAACTAAGTACAGTATCGATAACGGCTAAAAAGCCGTCTTCGGCATGGGTTGCAATTGGGTTTGGTTTAACACTTCGCACGGGAAGTGGTTGGTTAGCAGAGGGTGCAAACCCTGAGCCTGTTTCAAAAACAATAGGTGCAATCGCTTTGACGGCTTATTCAGTACTTGTTGTAGCAGATGAAGCTACAAAACATTACTACGAAGCGAAGAAAGCTGAAGAGTGGGAAGGGCTTTTGTCTGGTGGTGCTGAACATACAAAAGGAGCAAGAGCAAGTAAAAAAGGCAAACATCAAAAAGGACAAGCAACAAAGATAAAAGCTCGTGGAGGTGAAAAGGGGGAAAATTTACCACCAAGAAAGCGTCCAAAGGGTTGGACTGGAAGCTGGCCACCAAAATAATAATATATAATAATATGAAAGGAGATAGGTTATATCAATTGGCCTTAAAGAAAGCATTGATGGAGGATGCTGATCTAAATGAGATTTTTGTTTTACTTGTCAAGGCAGCAAAGGTTGACAATTATAAAGCGATATATGCATTGGGAACATGGTATTTATTTGGCACCCATGTTAGGAAGGATGTTTTTAAGGCTTTTGAATTATTTTTAAAAGCAGCAAAAAATAATGTTCCAGAGGCTTGTTTTGATGTTGCAAATTCGTACGAAGAGGGGGTTGGAACGCAAAAAGATGTAAATGAAGCATTTGTTAATTATGTAAAAGCAGCTTTGTTAGGGCATAAACAATCTATTTATGAAGTTGGAAGACTATATTATTATGGTATTGGTGTGAAAAAAGATAGGCAATTGGCTAAAGTATGGCTTGATTTAGCTGAGTTTTATGGTATTAATGAATAATAGTTGAGAATCCAGCTATTCGAGATGTTCCGCAGGTCATCTCGAATTAAAGATAAGTCGGATTTGTAATCCGAAAGAATAGACAATGATGCAAAAACATAGTTGACCTTGTTTTTATTTAACGAATTGTTGAAGAACCCGGGCCTAAGCCTAAAGCAGCTGTATCAGCAGCAGGAGCAACCACAGTTGGAGCAGCTATTTGAAGGACACTTGCTGCTGTTGCAGAAGGTATAGAAATAGTCGAGACCGGTACAGCAAGCGGTTGCTGGTACAATTGCTTTGATATTTTTACCTCAAACAAAAAAAGCAGATATAAAATTTAGATATAAATAGAAAATGGAAGTAAAAATGTTTAATAAATGGGAACCTATTCCTGATATACCAAATGATTTATATTTTTTATCCTTATTCGATCAATTTAGTTCTTTAACCAAATGGTGTTAATAATTTACGAACAGGTTTTAACGGTTTTATAAATTCTGTAAGATCAGGGATTGCATTTTATCATTAATTAAAACAGAAACAATGAGATTATTTCATAGGAATATTAGATTGTGGTTTGTTATATTAATAACGGTTCCGCTTTTAGTGAAATGCCGTCCTGGTATAAGTCAAGCCGAGTGGGATATTAGTGAAGGGTATGTTCCGGATAGCACAACTGCGGTACAAATTGCACAAGTATTATTTGTTCGTGTTTATGGAGAGAAGGTACTTAAGAAAAAACCTTTTATTGCAACTTTGAAAAATGGAGATATATGGGTAGTAGAAGGAAGTGTAGATGAAGGTGTGGATGGAGGTGTTCCCCATATTGAAATTCAGAAGTCCGATGGTAAGATAGTTAAACTTTACCATTACAAATAAATACCCTTCATTTGGTAATAGAATTATGGCAAACCAGGTGAAGCTGTTAAAAATGTAGGGATTGGAGGTGTTTCATATGTAATTGGAGGATTTGGGGGAATCGCTGTTGGTGCCCTTATAAATTATAATAGCTTAACGTTTGTAGGTGGTTAATAATTATAAAATGGAGAAAAACTATTATTACAAGGTATATTTAGAAGTTGTGCTTAAAGGAGCAGATTTTGTATTTGGATTTATAAATATCTCAAATATTCCTTATAGCAAGCTTGAAGAGCTTTTTAGAGATCAAGTTATAGAAGAAAGATTTTTATTTGATGATTCGATAGGTTATTTTATAGAAGAAAAATTATATCTCGAACATAAAGAATATTTGGATAAAAATATCCCTTTCACTTTTGACTTTGATCTATTTGTTTATAGTGTAGGCCTTACTAGTGTTGAAGCACATAAATATAACAAAGATTATTATGAGTATTTGCCACCACTACTGGGGTAGTACCTCGCTGGCGCAAGCGTCCCGCTTGTCCCGAAATAATAAATGAAACCCCCGCTACTTTTGCTGGTACAAGTGAGGTTAGGCATTCAGGTACTACCGAGGGACAAAACAGCAGAGGGAAGCAGAAATACCCGCTATTCGAGATGTTTCACAGGTCATCTCGAATTAAAGATAAAGACGGATTTGAAATCCGAAAGTATAAAGACAGCCATGTAAAAGTATAGTTGGCTTTGTTTTATTTAGCGTGTATTTCGAGTAGCTCCTATCGGATAATTAGCACAATAGCCTGGTCTTAAGTAGCTTGGTAATGGTCTGGAATGACTTGGTAACTGACTGGAATGGCTTGGTAACGGTCTGGAATGACTTGGTAACAGTCGCAATTGACTTGGTAACGGTCTGGAATGACTTGGTGACGTTCCAGAATGACATGGTAACGGTCTGGGATGACATGGTAACGGTCTGGAATGACATGGTAACGGTCTGGAATGGCTTGGTAACGGTCTGGAATGGCTTGGTAACGGTCTGGAATGGCTTGGTAACGGTCTGGAATGGCTTGGTAACGGTCTGACATGACTTGGTAATGGTCTGGAATGGCTTGGTAACGGTCTGGAATGGCTTGGTAATGGTCTGGAATGACTTGGTAACGGTCTGGAATGACATGGTAACGGTCTGGAATGGCTTGGTAACGGTCTGGAATGGCTTGGTAACGGTCTGGAATGGCTTGGTAACGGTCTGACATGACTTGGTAACGGTCTGGAATTACATGGTAACGGTCTGGAATGACTTGGTAATGGTCTGGAATGACTTGGTAACGGTCTGGAATGACTTGGTAACGATCGCAAATAACTTGCAAATCTACAGTGTGTATTAAGTCTTAGGCTCTGTTCAATAAACTATGTCATTGATTAAATCTGTTCTCAAAAAATACAGCAAAAGGTTAAAATTGTTGGGTTTGTTGTTTAAAGTATATATTCTATTTTGATTGTTTTGATTTATTTCAAAACAATCAAAATAGAATATCATCAATAATTTGATCTACGCTTTTTATTACTGGAAACCTTTATTTGGTTCATATTATGCTTTTATGAATGTGTTTATAAAATTCTCAGTATAATTTTTAATCAGATTTCTTACTTCTATAAATTGAAGATTGATTTCTTCTTTCGTTCCTATAGCTTTTGCCGGATCAGGAAAATTATAATGAAATTTTATGGCTTTGGTAGGAAAGTAGGGGCAACTTTCTTTAGCATGGTCGCATACGGTAATTAAATAATCAAAATCTAGATCCAAATATTCACTGATATTATTGGATGTATGTGCAGAAATATCTATTCCATCAGCTTTCATAACCTCAATTGCTTTTGGGTTTACACCATGAGTTTCTATTCCAGCGCTATAAACTGCGGCTAAGTTTCCTGCAAAATACCTTAAATAACCTTCAGCAATCTGACTGCGGCAACTATTGCCTGTACAAAGCACGAGGATCTTTTTCATTTGAAATTTCTTAAATTAGCAACATCCACCACCTGGCGCACAATTTGAACCCGACGAAAGATTAATCAGATTAACTTTTTGCTTTGCAACTGGTACACCGCATTTATCCATAGCCAGGCAAGCAGTTTTCTTTGATAACAGAATGAAGTTTTGACCATTGTAATCCAGGTCGTATTTGCCAATGGTTTCTGCCTGATATTCAACTTCAATTTCAAGATCTTCCATACCCAAAATTTTTTCTGAAAGAGAGATAATACTAAGTAATTTACTAGGTTTTAAGCGATGTTCGTAGTCATTTGCATCCCATAACTGAAAATTGGCTACTTTTTCATGGCGTACTATTCCTCCGCAATCAATAAAATCTTTAGTGATAATACCAACCTCAGTTACATGGAAGTTCTCTGGCACCATTGTTCCGTTTTCCAGTTGAAAATTTACGCCCTGAGCTTGGCTTAAGTGGTTTTTAATTTCTGATAGTTTCATTTTGTATTTTTAATTAAGATTCAATCGTAATTTTACGATTGAATCGGGTAAAAAATTTTAACAGCAATTAACTTCGCCTTTGTAAGAAGAAAAGAAATTGCCTAATTGATTTTGAATTAATTTCCAGGTTACGGGGTTAATGCAATAACAAATACTTACGCCCTCAATGGTGCCTTGGATAATGCCAGCATTTTTCAACTCTTTTAAATGTTGTGATATAGTTGCTTGGGCAAGACCAAGTTCTTCTACTAAATCACCACAAATACAAGTATTAGACACTAAAATACGTTGCAAAATAGCAATACGAGCAGGATGTGCCATTGCCTTTAAAAATTGCGCCAGCTTATTTTGCTCTTCTGTAAATATTTCTGTTTTGCTTAGCCCCATAATTGTATCGCAATATTACGATTAATTGTTTTGTTTCCAAAAAATATTTAATTTCTTTTTCGGAACGGATAAGGGGTAAGACGCAAATCCATTATTATTTCTACATTCGTTGTGATAATTGAAAAGAATTTCTTAAAAATGAAAATGAAAGAACTTACTATAATTGGATTGGGCGGTGTAGGAGGCTATTCTACCAAGAGGATTACCTTATACATTTATTGTTAACGCCTTAGGTGTAGTAATTATGTATGAGTTGTTCTAGAATAAAACCATCGGTAGAGAAACAAAATATAGGGCTAAACCAATTTGGATTCCTCTTCTAATTGCATTGGCTATTTTTATTCCACTTATGATTTGGATAGTTTATAATAGGAACGCCATTGCATAAAATTTATGATACTTTCTTTTAAACCTAATTAAAAATCCTCATCACTTTTTAAACTGATGCCTGTCAATTTATTGCCATTACTTTGCTATACCTTTGATCGTAATTAGAGACATAAATAATAGAAAAAAACTACAAAAGAATAGAGTCTCATTGTAGCTTAATTTTTTTTTATTAAATTGCTATCAATCAAACCTGGCAAAATGAAAATCATAATCTACCTAAAAATTACCGATCAACATTTATTGCAGCCGTTCAAAAAAGAGCGTTGTCCATTTATTCAAAACACCCCCAACAGTTGGTGATAAATAATAGAATATGGATCAGAATGTTCAAAGCTTAAGGAAATTTCTTTCGGGCTTTAATTATCGAATTTATTCGTGCGAACTTTTCATGCCTATATTTTATTCATTTTCGATTTCGAATACGATGGATTTTATGATTTATAATTAAATTTTATAAAAAATAAATCAAACAGTTTGCTGTTTTAAAATTTCAAATTCTAAACGCTTATCTATGAAAATACTCTACTTTTTTATTTTTCTATTTTTTCCTTATCTCGTATTTAGTCAAGGCATTGATGTAGCTGTTTCTGAAAAAGCAAAAATCAATTTTTCAGGTATGATTCAAACACAGTTCAATTATTCTTTGGATAAGGATATTGATATTAATGGTTTGCATCATTCTGGCGATGAGCAGTTTTCTCATAATTCCTTTTCAGTTAAAAGAGCTCGTTTTCAGGTAAATGCGGTAATAAACGACCGTATCAATGCGGTTGTATTGGTCAATTTTGGCGATTTTACGGGTAATCCACAAAATAAGGTTTTAGAAAACGCATATATTAAATATAGCGTAAACGATTATATTAATTTTCAATTTGGACAATTCAGACCGCAGTTTGGTCAGGAAGATAACTATCCCGTTGATTTTGTACGCTCGGTTGATTATTCAAATCAATATTATTTGTTTGGTGCCAATAGTTGGCAAAGTTTTCAAATAGGGGTTAGCTATTTTGGTGAAATTAAACATTCTGCTATTCCAATAAAATATTATGTTGGTGTTTACAACGGTAATAATCGCAATCAGGTGAGTGATAATGATGATGGAAAAATTTTTCCTGCACGTGTTGTTTTAGGTCTATCAAAAAGTATGTTGTTAGGGATAAGCGGAGGTGCAGGTAAAAATCTTGGACAAAAAATTTGGGCTTATGGTGCAGATGTAGATTATAAAAAAGCTTTGAATGAGCGTTGGGGAGTAGAGTTTGTTTCTGAATATAAGCAGGGAATTAATAGTGTTGCCTTTTTTAAGCAAACCGACGCCATTGTACCCATTAGCGAATATGCTATGCGTGGTATTTATGCACAGCCAAATGTTTGCTATAACATTAAAAATTCGAGATTGAAAAACCTTGAGCTCGCCATGCGTTATGAATACCTGGATGCCGATTTTAAGCGGTCGGGAAATGCAAGACAAAGTTATATACCCATGGTTAGCGCTTCTTTTGCCGAAGCTTATGCCATTAGGATTCAAGTGGGTTTGCTAATGGATCGCTACGAAAGAAATATTCCAAATACTACAGAGTACAATACCAATAGAATTATTTGTCAGGTACAAGCTCGTTTTTAAGGCTTTATTTACCACTATTAAACCTGTTTTAATCTCAAAACCATGAAAGAAATTAATTACAAAATGTTGCTGGTTACGCTCGCTTTCGGGCTGCTGATTTGGTTTCTGCCAATTCCTGATGGTGTTAAACCCGAAGCCTGGCATTTGCTGGCTATATTTTTGGCAACAATTCTTGGTATCATTTTAAAAGCGGCTTCCATGGGCACCATGTCTATGATTGCCATTGCAATGGTTGCCATAACAGGTGTTTTAGCACCTGGTAATCCTGGTAAATCCATCACATTAGCACTAAGCAGTTTTGGTGATAAAGTAATTTGGTTAATAGGAATTTCCTTCTTTATAGCCCGTGGATTTATAAAAACAGGCTTAGGAAGCCGGATTGCTTATTTGTTTATCAGGGTTTTTGGGCGGAGCTCCTTAGGTTTAGGTTATGGGCTTGGACTTGCAGATTTAGTTTTAGCGCCAGCTATACCAAGTAATACAGCAAGAGGTGGCGGTATTATTTACCCCATTATGAAATCAATGGCACTTAATTTTGGCTCTATTCCAGAAAAAGCCGAAACACATAGAAAATTAGGTGCTTACCTATCTTTAAATTGCTATAACATCAATTTAATTACTTCAGCTATGTTTTTAACTGGAACGGCAAGTAACCCAATGTGTCAAAAATTTGCAGCCGATTTAGGCATTCACATCACCTGGATGTCGTGGATGTGGGCGGCATTAATCCCAGGAATAATTTCGCTAATTGCAGTTCCTTACATTCTTTATAAAATTTATCCACCGGAATTAAAGAAAACAGATGGCGCAACAAAAATGGCGGCAGAAAAACTAAAGGAAATGGGTGCTGTAACCAAAAACGAATGGCTTATGCTTACCGCCTTTGTAGTTTTGCTTGTGCTGTGGGTTACCGGAGATATTTTTAAAATTGATGCCACAACAACCGCATTTATTGGTTTGGTATTTTTACTTCTATCACAAGTTTTAACCTGGGATGATGTAAAAAGCGAAAAAGGAGCCTGGGATACTATCGTTTGGTTTTCCGCTTTGGTTATGATGGGAAGTGCTTTAAACCAATTAGGATTAATTCCGTGGTTTAGCGGTTTGGTTAAAAATAAAATTGGTGAAATGAGCTGGACAATGGCTTTTCCAATTATCATTCTCGTTTATTTTTATAGCCATTATATGTTCGCCAGCGCAACAGCACATGTAGCTTCTATGTACGCAGCACTTCTTGGCGTAGGTGTAAGTATTGGCATTCCGCCAATGTTACTTGCACTTTCTTTAGGTTATTGCGGTGGCATTTTTGGTACATTAACTCATTACGGGCATGGTCCGGCACCAGTATTTTTTGGTAGCACATTTGTCGAAGTTCGAGATTGGTGGTCTAGGGGCTTTATTCTCAGTATTGTATTTTTAGTTATTTGGATGGGAATTGGCGGCCTTTGGTGGAAAGTTATTGGCATATATTAATTTCAAAATCATGAGGCAAAATAATAAAATAGCAACCTTGATGCGCAAAACGCTGATGGCACTTACCGGATTATTTCTCTGTTTTTTTCTGGTGATACATTTACTTGGTAATTTACAGTTATTAATGCCTGCAATGCAAGCAAAAGTAAGTTTTAACAGTTATTCGCATCTGCTATCCGGCAACATTTTCATTAAAATTATATCTTATGTTCTTTATTTATCCATTATAATTCACTGTTTAGATGCCTTGTTGATTACCATTTACAATAAAAAAACTGCAGGTAAATATGTGCTGGATAAAAGAGGGGCAACCAGTAAATGGTATTCCAGAAACATGGGGATTTTAGGTACCCTAATTTTAATTTTTCTGGTTTTCCACTTTAAGGATTTTTGGTATCAATATAAATTTAAACAATTGCCTTTAGATGAAGAAGGAAATAAGGATTTGTATACTATTGTGATAGCTGCATACCAAAATTGGTGGTATGTAATGTTTTATGTCCTTTCTATGTTTGCTTTGGGCTATCATTTGTTACACGGCTTTTTCAGCGCAGCACGATCTTTGGGTATTTATCATCCAAAGTATGTAAACTGGATCAGGGCTTTTGGTCGTGGCTATAGCTACACTATTACCATCGGCTTTGCCATTATTCCCATTTACATTTATTTAACAAGATTCTTATGGAGTTAAACGCAAAAATACCTCCTGGTCCTTTGAAGGATAAGTGGAGCCATTACAAAGACCATGCAAAATTGGTGAATCCCGCCAACCGGAAAAAGATGGATATTATAGTGGTAGGCACAGGTTTGGCAGGCAGTTCTGTTGCTGCTTCAATGGCAGAAATGGGTTACAACGTGAAATCTTTCTGCTTCCAGGATTCTGCCAGAAGGGCACATTCCGTAGCCGCACAAGGTGGGGTAAATGCGGCTAAAAATTATAAAAATGATGGTGATAGCGTTTATCGCATGTTTTATGATACCATTAAAGGAGGTGATTTTCGTTCAAGAGAAGCCAATGTTTATCGCCTAGCAGAATGTTCAGCGCAGCTGATCGATCAAGCGGTAGCACAAGGTGTACCCTTTGGACGCGAATACGGCGGTTATTTAAATAATCGATCTTTTGGTGGCGTACAGGTTAGTCGTACTTTTTATGCACGCGGACAAACCGGGCAACAACTTTTGCTTGGTGCCTATCAGGCTTTAATGCGGCAGGTTGCCGCAAAAACGGTACAACTTTATACTCGGCATGAAATGCTCGATGTAGTGGTTTCGGATGGTAAAGCAAGAGGCGTTATTGTGCGTAATTTAGATACCGGAGAGATAGAAAGACACAGCGCACATACTGTAATTTTAGCAACGGGCGGTTTTGGCAAAATTTATTATTTATCAACGCTCGCAATGGGTTGTAATGCATCAGCTATTTGGCGTGCACATAAGAAAGGAGCTTTAATGGCATGTCCCAGCTGGACTCAGGTTCATCCAACTTCTTTGCCACAATCGGGAGATTACCAATCCAAGCTAACCTTAATGTCCGAATCTTTGCGAAATGATGGTCGCATTTGGGTGCCATTAAAAGAAGGTGAAAATAGAAAGCCAAACGATATTCCCGACAATGAAAGAGATTATTATTTAGAGCGCCGTTATCCTGCGTTCGGTAATCTTGCACCTCGTGATATTTCTTCCAGAGCTGCAAAAGAGCGTATTGATGCTGGTTTTGGTGTTGGACCACAGAGAAATGCTGTTTACCTCGATTTTTCAAAAGCAATAAGAGAACAGGGGAAAGCCCGTATTCAGGAAAAGTATGGCAATTTATTTGAAATGTATAGAAAAATTACCACTACGGATGCCTATACAGAGCCAATGATGATTTCGCCAGCGGCACACTTTTCTATGGGTGGCTTGTGGGTAGATTACGAATTAATGACTACCATTCCAGGTTTATTTGCCTTAGGTGAAGCGAATTTTTCAGATCATGGAGCAAACAGATTAGGCGCAAATTCTTTATTGCAAGCCTGTGTAGATGGTTATTTTATAGCGCCATACACCATTTCAAACTACCTTTCGGCAGAAATAAAAACAGAAAAACTTTCAACAGATAGCGCCGTTTTCGAAGAAGCCGAAAAAAATGTAAAAGCGCAATTAACTAGATTACTCACTATCAATGGAAATAAAACTTCAGATTTTTATCACAAAACTTTGGGTAAACTGTTGTACGATCATTGTGGATTATCAAGAAGTAAGAGTGGTTTAATAAAGGCCATTGAAGAGATTAAAGCTTTAAGAGCAGATTTTTATCAAAACTTAAAAGTTTCTGGTACCGAAAATGAAATGAATGGTGAATTAGAAAAAGCAGGTCGAATTGCTGATTATCTTGAAGTTGCAGAGTTGATGTGTATGGATGCATTAACGCGTGAAGAATCTTGCGGAGCACATTTTAGAGAAGAATATCAAACACCAGAAGGCGAAGCGATAAGAAATGATGTGAAATTTTGTTTCGTATCGGCGTGGCAATGGCAGGGAGAAAACAAAGAAGAAGTTTTAATTCCGGAGCCTTTACACTTTGAAAATGTTGAATTAACGGTAAGAAGTTACAAATAAAACGATCAGCTATGAAGATTTATCTAAAAATATGGAGACAAAGTGATGCTTCGAGTGCCGGCAAAATGGTTGATTATGAACTTGATAATGTCGTTTCTCATATGTCTTTTTTGGAGATGATGGATACCCTTAATGAGCAATTAATTCTCAAGGGAGATAGGCCTGTAGAGTTCGATCACGATTGTAGGGAAGGCATTTGCGGGCAATGTGGGATGATGATAAATGGAAGGGCGCATGGCCCAATAGCGCATTTAACTACCTGCCAGTTGCACATGCGGGAGTTTAAGGATGGTGATACCATTTATATTGAGCCTTTTAGAGCAACGGCATTCCCTGTAAAAAGAGATTTAAGAATAGATCGATCTGCTTTTGACCGAATTGTGATGGCCGGAGGATTTGTTTCTGTCAATACAGGGCAAGCACCAGAGGCTAATGGTATTCCAATTACACATGAAAACGCAGAATCTGCTTTTGATTCTGCCGCTTGTATAGGTTGCGGTGCTTGTGTTGCAACTTGTAAAAATTCCAGTGCTGCTTTATTTACTTCAGCAAAAATTTCTCACCTGGCTAAATTGCCCCAGGGTAAAATGGAATCGCGAAAAAGAGCTTTAACCATGGTACAACAAATGGATAACGAATTATTTGGTCATTGTAGCAACACCGAAGCCTGTGAAGTGGAGTGCCCACAAAATATTTCAGTATTAAATATTGCCCGTATGAATTGGGAATTTTCATTGAGCAAAATTTTAAAGAAATAAGTAAATTAATAGCACAAATGAGGATAGAAATTAAGAAACTTAGAGGCTATTTGCTCTTATCAGCGCTTATTTTAACTTGTTTTAAGGTTAATGCACAAAATACTACTTCGCTTCAGGATTGCTTTAACCTTGCCCGCCAAAATAATATGCTGGTTAAACAGGCTAAATCGGCATTGCTATCAGGGCAATATAATTTACAAGCCGAAAAGAAAAGCTATTTGCCAAAGGTTGATCTTTTATCCAGCTATACCTATTTAAGTAGCCCTTTAACGGTAAATTTGCAAACCGTAAAGGATGGTATTGTAGATGGATCATCTAGGCAAAGTGTAAATGCAGCGAATGAGGTTTTTAAGGAAATAACAGGTAATAATCTTTCTCAAACCGTACAGGACAGGATTTACAATACATCTAAAAATGTTATTGGTGCAATTTATCCTGATTATAATCCACCGTTAAGCAAGCAATCTTATTTTGTTGCAGGTGTGGGTTTTAGGCAGCCTATATTTTTAGGTAATAAATTGGATGCAGCGGGCAATCTCGCTCAATCTATTGTTACATCTGCCAATATCAATGTGGATTTAGTAGGCAAAGAGGTTGAATTTTTAATCGCTTTGCAATATCTTAAAATATTGTACCTCAATACAATGTTAAATAAACAACAGGCGATGGTTGCTGCATTGGATAAAAATAAAACCTATGCAAATGAGTTGGTTAAGAATCAAATTTTAGCTCCTTATCAAAAAAGCTGGACTAACGTGGTTTTAATTCAAGCGCAAAATCAATATAGCAACATAAAGCTCGAAAAGCAAAATGCACTGGTAGAGCTTAACAAATTAATGGGCGTACCGCTGGATTCAAATATTGTTGTAACAGATACTCTAAAATATGCAGTGGTTAATCCGGTATCTCCGCAAGGCGATTACTGGTCTGATAATCCAATTTATAAAATGGCAGGCAGCAAGCGTGCTTATGCTAAAACTGCTGAAAAAATCAGTAAATCTTTTTCATTACCCAATATTTTTGCTGTAGGAAATTATAATCTCTACCAAAAAGATTTACCCGTTTTAATGCCGGATTGGTTTGTTGGGGTAGAACTTCAATGGACAATTTTTAATGGGCAAACGCGTAAAAGAACACTAGCAGCACGCCAATTAGTAGAAGAAACCAACTTGGCAGAAGAAAATGCAAGTTTAACTTTACAAGTTCAAACTAAGGTAGCCCGAAATAAAATGGTTGCACTGCAAAATGACGTTTCATCGTTGGATAGTGCCAGAAAAGAAGCACATACCACAAGTAGGTTAATTACCGAAAGGATGAAAAATCAGTTATCCTCTCCTAAAGATGTAAATGATGCGCTCGTTATTGAAACCGAAATAGAAAAGGGGTATCATACAGCAGTTTTTGGTTATTATATGGCTTTAGCGGCTTATCTTAATAGTTTGGGCAAGCCAACACAAATCACTCAATATATCAAATAGATGAAAGAGATTATAAAAAATTATTGGGCAGTGCTCATTCCTGTATTGGTTGTGGTTATTGCATTGTTCTTTTTCCTATCGGGAAATAAAGAAAATGAAAACAATTATATTGGTATGGTTGATGCTTCCAGTGTGGATGTTGCCGCAGAATTTCCTGGCAGATTAGATTCTTTATTGGTGCATCAAGGAGATACCGTTAAAGCCGGACAGTTGGTTGCCATATTAAGATCCAACGAAATTAATGCCGTAAAGGCACAAGCTTTAGCTGCAATTGATGCGGCTAAGGGGCAGCAAGAATTACTAACTCAAGGTGCAAGGCCCGAGCTTATTGAAGCAACGTCCAAGCTTTACCAGATTAGTGAAGAGCAGTATAAACTTTTTAGTACTACTTATGATAGGATGGAAAGATTGTACAATGCTGATGTAATTTCTGGACAGGAAAAAGATGTATTTTATTTCAAATATCAGGCTGCTAAAAAGGAAATGGAAACCGCAAAGCTAAATTTGCAAATGCTTAAAAATGGAGCTCGCCCCGAGTTGCTTAAAACGGCAAATGCCATTGTAAAACAGGCTGAGCAGGCATATGAATTAACAAAGGCACTTGGTGATAATACTAAAGTTTATGCACCGGCAGATGGTGTAATTTCTAGCTTGGTAACCCATCAGGGCGAAATCGTATCTATCGGTTACCCAATGATGACTATAGAAAAAAAGAATTCTACCTTACTTCGTTTTAATATCCGACAGGATAAAGCCAATGCATTAAAGGTTGGAACGATAGCATCTGTACGGGTGCCAGGTTGCGAGCCAGAAACATTTAAGGTTAAGGTTTCTGCCATTTCACCAACGTTGGAATTTGCCAATTGGGTGCCATCAAAAGATAAAGGTGAAATGGAATTGAGAACTTTTACTATAGAGTTTAAACCGGAGGATGGCTCAAATGTTAAAGGGCTACGTTCGGGCATGACAGCTTCTTTAATCCTTCCTTAATGAGTAGAATAGGTCAAATTATCTTTAGAGAATGGAAAAGGATTCTCAGCTTAAAGGTGTTTTACCTGGTGATGCTGATTGTACCTATATTGCTTTTTTCATTTTATGCCTTAATTTATCAAAAACATGAAGCTAAACACATGGCTTTTGCCATTTGGGATGAAGATCAAAGTCCTGTAAGCAGGCAGCTCATATTTTTATTAGAACAAAAGGAAGCTTTAAATATTACAAAAAGAGTAAATAGCGAAGCAGAAATACAACAACTGATTCAAAAAGGAGAAATATTGGGTGCAATTCACTTCCCTCTAAACTTGCAGAAAAACATTTATAGCAGGCATCCTTCCACCGTTACACTTTACACTAATGCGGCATCACTTGTGCCAGCAAAAATGGTTTATAAAGCTGTTGCAGAAGTTGTTATAACGGGGAGTTCTGGTGTAATTCTACAAAAGTTAGTTAAAACAGGAATGAAAGAAGATCGGGCTATGGCACTTGCAAATCCTATCAAATTAAATTCCTACCAACTTTATAACGCTACTTATAATTATCAAGAATATTTGGTTCCTGGTTTAATTACTGTAGGCATGCAAATGATTTTAATTATTAGCAGCATGCTCGCTTTAAACTACGAGTGGAAAACCGAAACCATGCAAGATTTGTATAATCTTGCCCGTGGTTCTGCTTGGCGGGTTGTTGCGGGTAAAACAATTGCACATTTAGTGGTTAGCTGGTTAAATTTTGTAATCATCGCCTTTATAATTTTTCCTTTTTTTGATATTGGAGTCTCATCTGCTACAGGAAAGTTTTTTGTAGTTTATACTTTACTCTCTCTGGCATGTATTGGTATAGGCATGTTTATTTCTGCTTTGTTTAAAGATGTTATGCTAGCGGGCGATACCGCACTCTTTTATACTTCGCCAGCCTTTGTATTTAGTGGTTTTACTTTTCCACGCTGGGCTATGCCATGGTACGATCAGTATTATGCAACCATAATGCCCTATACGCCTTTTTTGGATTCGTTTTTTAAAGTTTACTACATGAACCTGCCTTTACACTATGCACAGGCAGATATAAATAAACTATTGCTTTTTTGTGTCGTAATGTTTCCAACAGCGATTTTATTGTTTCAACCTAAATTTAATCCCAGCACAGATGAAAAAAAAGTTGCAGCCATCGCTGATTAAGTTATTTTTTAGGGAAGCATCATTAGTCGCAAAAGATCATAGTTTGCTGCTTACTTTATTAATTGCTCCGTTGCTTTATGCTTTTTTTTATGGAAGTATTTACATCAACAAAGAAGAACAAAATGTAAAACTAGCCGTAGTTGATGATGACCATTCGAGGTTATCAAGATTGTTGCAGCAAAATATTGATAATTCTCCCATTGTGGAGTTAATTCATTTTCCTAATCTGCAAGAAGCAGAAGAACAAATGTATCAGGGGAACTGTCAAGGCTATTTTTATATTCCAAAGGGAACAGAAAACAACTTACTATCTATAAAGCAAAGTAATGTGATATTGGCAGTAAATGCTGCCCGTTTTTTACCTTCAAGTGATTTATTACTCAATGTACAGCAAATTTGTCTAACCATTGGCGCTGGTGTGCGACTTCAATATTTTCAGAAAAGTGAGGGAATGAGTACCACAGCATCAATGGAAAATGTAATGCCTATTAATTTAGATTACAGACCACTTTTTAATGAACGATCTAGCTATGGAGCTTTTTTATTACCGGGTTTACTGGCTTTAATTCTGCAACAAACCCTGTTAATTGGTTTATCTGAGAGCGTTGCCGGAGAAAGACAACATTTAAGGTTACCAGCATGGCTAGGAGGCCGAATATCAAACGGAATTTGGGGCAAGGGTTTGTTTTACCTGATTTTATTTTCAGCCTATGCATTTTTCTTTTTAAATGTAAACTATAGCCTACTTAATTTGCCGATGCGAGGTAACGGCTTTCAGTTAAGTATTTTGCTTGTGCTGTTTATTTTAACCTTAATTCCGATGGCACAATTTATTGGTTCATTGTTTAAATCGCAACTACTTTGCCTGCAAATGATGGCGTTTTCTACCTACCCAATTTTTTTAATTACAGGTTATTCTTGGCCTTTTGAATCTTTACCAACAATATTACAATGGCTTTCACAATTGTTGCCCACCACACCGTTTCTTAAAATATATACCAGCGTGGTGCAATCTGGAGCCAGTATTTGGGCTAATCCAGGGGCAATTTTACACCTCGTTTTACTGTGGGCCTTTTACAGTTTTATTTGCCATTTAAGGATGTGGTATTTGGTTAATAGAATTAAAAATTCACAATCAGAAAATCTGATTGTGAAAAGCTAAATAAAAAGAATTGTTAGGGTAACTAGTCTTTTGCAAGCATTTTTGCCAGGTTTCCAAGTTGCCTTAGTTTAAATTTAATATCGTCAGACCATGGCAATCCAATGCAAAGCCTCATACAATTTTGAAATTGATTTTGTACGGTAAACATACGCCCTGGAGAAATACTAATCTGCTTTTTCATCGCCAAATCATATAATTCTGTTGTATCAATTCCTTTATCAAATTCAACCCAAAGTGATAATCCACCTTGCGGTCTGCTGGTTTTTGTTCCTTTGGGAAAGTACTCTGCAATGGCTTGCACATAATTTTGATAATTGCTTTGCAAAATCCGTCGTAAACCACGGATATGAGTTTCGTAGCCACCAGTTTTAAAAAAGTTTCCAACGGCCTCATGCACAATAGAAGGTGAGGATATAGAGTGCACCAACTTTAACTTTAAAACTTTTTCTTTGTATTTTCCAGGTGCAATCCAACCTGCCCGATAGCCTGGCGCTAACGTTTTAGAAACAGAGCTACACCACAAAACATTTCCATCTAAATCAAAATATTTACAGCATTTTGGACGATGTGTACCAAAATACAAATCGCCATATACATCATCTTCAATCAGCGGAATATCATGTTTTGATAAAAGTTCTACTACTTCTCTTTTATTTTCGTCGGGCATGCAACTGCCAATTGGCGCATTAAAATTTGGTATTAATAAACAAAGGTTGATTGTAGAAATCACTTTCTTTAAAGCATCTATTTCTATGCCTGTAATGGGGTGTGTAGGCAATTCTAGTACTTTTAAACCCAAGCTTAAAGCCAGTTGAAAAATACCAGGATAACATGGGCTTTCAATTGCAATTGTATCGCCAGGCTTACCTAAAGCCATAAGCGCAAGAGATAGTGAGTTTACGCCACCGCTTGTGGTAATTATATCGTCTTCGGTCAAATTGCCACCCCACGCCAAAGATCTTACAGCAATCATTCTCCTCAATTTTACATTGCCTTGCAAAGGTTCGTACTCCGTTCCACCTTCTTCAAGCGTTCTTGTAGCCAATACAATTTCCTTCTTTAGTTTCGCCAGCGGCAACAAATTTCCTGATGGCACACCGATAGAAAAAAGAGTAAGGTCGTTTCGCCCAATATTGGAATAAACCTTAGTTATGAGTTCGTTTGGTTCATGGTCTTTTGTCATTAATAATGGTTTACTTACCGCCGGTAACGGAAGTTTTAAGAACAATAGTTTACTTACGAAAAAGCCCGATTGTGGTTTCGATTCAACTAAAGATTGAGCCTCCAGTTCTAAAAAAACACGTTTTGCCGTATTCATACCAATGCCATGTTCTTGACAAAGCATTCTTACAGAAGGCAATTTATCTCCTGCTTTTAATACACCGTTTCTAATTTGAGCGGCAATTCCATTTGCAATTTCATTGTATATAAAAACTTTAGTCATTTTACTTTATAACTGTGTCCATTCAAATATATAAAACTGATACTGTATTTGCTTTAAACTCCTTTGCATTTTTGTACAACAATTACATTTATAAAAGAAATATATCATGAAATCTATAGAAAATACTTCCGCAGGGTGGATAAACGGTTTTATCGGAGTACTTATTTTTAGTGGCTCCATGCCCGCCACACGATTAGCGGTTTTAGATTTTAATCCATTTTTTTTAACGGTAGCTCGTGCAGCTATCGCTGGTTTGCCTGCACTTTGTGCTTTGCTTATTTTTAAAGAAAAGCGCCCTACAAGTAAGCAGTTATCCTCTTTATTAATTGTTGCTTCGGGCGCTGTATTAGGTTTTCCACTGCTTTCCTCTTTAGCTTTACAATATATAACTTCTGCGCATTCGCTAGTATTTTTAGGATTACTACCAATGGTTACTGCCATATTTGGAGTATTGCGAGGTGGAGAGCGCCCGAAGCCCGTATTTTGGCTTTTCTCTATAATCGGTAGTTGTTTAGTGGCAGGTTATGCTATTGCTCAAGGCATCAATGCATCGCCCATTGGGGATATATTAATGCTATTAGCCGTTGTGTTATGTGGACTAGGGTATGCAGAGGGTGCTAAACTATCTAAAACTTTAGGCGGTTGGCAGGTTATTTCATGGGCATTGGTATTGGCATTACCCGTTGTACTTCCTTTGTTATTCTTCTTACGGCCTGCAACATTTGAAGGTATTGGTACAGGCGCATGGTTTGGTTTAGGATATATTGGTCTGTTCAGTATGTTTATTGGTTTTATATTTTGGTATCGTGGTTTGGCACAAGGCGGTATTGCAACCGTTGGACAATTACAGTTGTTGCAACCCTTATTTGGGTTAGCGCTTGCCGCTACTTTACTCCATGAAGCAGTTAGCATAGGCATGTTAGGCATAATGGCAGGTGTAATTATATGTGTAGCAGGTACTAAAAGATTTGCAAGATAAGTTGTGCAGATGGTGCTGCGGGTGGGATTGTTAAAACCCTGTTCATATTTTTTTTAATAGAAAAAAATCTCTAACATTGGGCACAATAGCTTTTCATGCACGTAAAACAATCAGTACCGCTTCAAGATATTGAGCTATTGCTTAAACTAAAAGATGGAAATCCATCAGCATTTGCCGAAATTTATAATCAGTATAGAAGCAAAATATTAGTTTATGCAACCGCTTTATGCAAATCAGCAGATCTTGCGGAAGAGATTGTACAAGAAGTTTTTATAAAAATTTGGCAAAAGAGAATGCAAATAAACCCGGATATGCATTTTGGTGCCTACATCAAAAAAATAACCCTTAATCACGTTCTTAACCATTTAAAAAAAATTTCGAGAGAGAAATTACTGCAAAAAGAATTATTTAGTTACATAGAAGTTTTAAGAAATAGTACCGAAGAAAATTTATTCGAAAAAGAGCTCCTTAAAACGTATGATGAGGCTATAAATAATTTACCGCCCCAAAAGAAACTCATCTATTATATGAGCCGAACGGAAGATTTGAGCCATGATGAAATAGCCCAAAAACTCAGTATATCCAAAAATACAGTCAAAAATCACATGGTAGAAGCAACTCGCTTTATCCGTAATTATGTAAGTAAAAATGATAGTGTGATTTGCTTTCTCATTGTAGCCTCAAATTATTTTCATTCCAACTAGTCCTATAGTCTTTCGCAGTTGTATTAGGTATAAACAAGGCGGGCAGCGCAGCTCGTTTTGCTTATTTAAACGCGGTGAACGAACAGCAGCAATTAGAAAAACTCTATAAATTATATTTAAGTAATCAATGTAGCGAAGAAGAACTAGAACGTTTTTTTGAGCTTCTTGAGCATCAAGATGATGATAATGAAATTTTAGAATTAATGGCTGCCACCTGGGATAACACACATACGTTACCAGATATTGATCTTATTCCGGATTTCCTTCCGGTTGAAGCAAAGCAAATTAAATTACAAACTGCACCACTTATAGGGATAAATCTGCGCAGGTTTATCGGTTCTGCAGCGGCAATATTAGTTGTAGCAATTGGCATATACTTTTTTAGGTCAAACTTAAGCAGTTTTATTAATCCAGTGCACCAACAAGAAATTTGGAGTAAGGCAGGAGAAAGGAAGAAAATACAGCTGGCAGATGGTTCTAAAATTTGGCTTAGTCCAAATAGTAAGTTGAATTATCCTGATCAGTTTAATGATAAACAAAGGATTGTTAGCCTTGATGGGGAAGCCTTTTTTGAAGTTGCGCACGATGAAAAACACCCCTTTATTATTAAAACAGGCAAGGTTAATACAGCCGTACTTGGAACAAGCTTTAACATTTCGGCATACTCAAAAGAAAATACGGTAAATGTTACGTTGGTTAGTGGTAAGGTGGCTGTAGCGCTGGCAACTAAAAACAAAACGTACACAGAAATTATATTGCCCAATCAGCAAGTTATTGTTGATAGAAATAATGAAAAGCTAAGTAAAATAAATTACCCTGATGCTGCTTCTTTCTTAAATAAAAGGCTAGGTATTTACGAATATAAGGGCATTGCCTTAAAACAAGTGCTCCAGGATATAGAGATGCAGTATAATTTACACATCAACCTGAATAATAATTTATTAGAAAAAACATTTTACGGCAATTTAAACATGAACGATTCCATTACTCAAACTTTAAATAAGTTGTGTACCGTAATGGAAATAACATGGGAAAAGAAAGGGGAACAATATGAAATTATAAAATAAATGCCTGTTTCTGTAAAACAGAATCCAGGCAAATATCCAATCAACTTAAATGTCTTAGCCTTGAGAACTATCAGACATTATAAATTAATATTAATCATAAAGTTATGAAACCTGTTTGAGGTTATTGCCATAATTGAAAATAATTATGAGGATTAACTCATGGTATTGTAACGCTAAAAGAAAAACAATGAAAAAAATTGGACCTGTAAAGATCCTAACGGCCATAGCTTTAATCTTGCTTTTTGTTGCCTTAATACAATCACAAGCACACGCTCAAAATCCGTTTGATAAAAAAATAAGTATAAATTTAGATAATGAGCCGCTTAAAAGTGCACTGGATAAAATAACACAGGTATCGGGGGTTAAATTTACCTACAATGAGCAAATTGCAAATAGCCCAATAAAGGTAAGCGTTAGTGCAACCAACAAAAGTTTAAAAGAAGTTTTATCTACCGCGTTTTTAAATAAACCGGTACAATTTAGCGCTTTAGATAAAGAAATTTTTATTCGTATTAATACCGATACACCAAAAAAGCAGGAGGCCGGTCCGGCGGCAAATCCAAATTCAAGCAAAGAAAAATTTACCCTCAGCGGAATTATTAAATCCAAGGCTTCGGGAGAAACATTGATAGCAGCTTCCATTAAGGTTGCCGGCACTAACCAAGCTACAATGAGCAACGAATATGGCTTTTATTCAATCACTTTAAACAAAGGAAATTATCCAATTGAAATTAAGGCCGTAGGTTTTAAAACTTACAAAACTTCTGTAGAATTAAACCAAGATATTAAACTTGATATAGCAGTGGATGAGGACGATAACCAGTTGGAAACCGTTACAGTAAGTGCTAATGCAAACAACAACCAAAACCTTAAAAGTACACAAATGGGAATGGAACGTTTTAGTATTAAGGAAACAAAAGAAGTGCCCGTTTTACTTGGCGAAGCCGATATTATAAAAACTTTGCAATTGCTGCCAGGTGTTAAAACAGCCGGTGACGGCAATGGAGGTATGTTTGTGCGTGGCGGTACTTCAGATCAGAATATTATCCTTTTGGATGAAGCACCTGTGTATAATGCAAGTCATTTACTGGGTTTCTTTTCTACTTTTAACTCTGATGCCATAAAAAATGTTACCCTTTATAAAAGTGGAATGCCTGCACAATATGGTGGTGGATTATCATCCGTATTGGATGTTAAAATGAACGATGGAAACAATCAAAAATTTGGCGTAAGCGGTGGCGTTGGTGTAATTGCCGCACGCGTTAATGTTGAAGGACCGATACAAAAAGATAAATCTTCCTTTCTAATTTCGGCCCGCAGAACTTATGCAGATATGTTTTTAAAGCTATCAAGCGATACATCCATTAAAAATGCACAACTGTATTTTTATGATATTAATGTAAAGGCAAATTACATTTTAGGTCAAAAAGATCGTTTGTATGTTTCAGGTTATTTCGGAAAAGATGTGCTCGCTTCTGAAAATTTATCAGGTATAAATTGGGGTAATGCAACATCAACCTTGCGCTGGAACCATGTTTTTAATAATAAACTGTTTTCCAATACCTCATTAATATTTAGCAACTACAATTACAAGGTAAAAGCAAATGATGATGAAAGCTCCTTAACACTTTTCTCGCAGATAAGAGATTGGAGTTTTAAGGAAAATATGCAATGGTATGTTAATGAAAAAAACACACTTAGCTTTGGTTTAAGTGCCACTTACCATACTATAAAACCTGGCGAAGTATTGGCTTCGGGTAATTCAGGCTTTATTTCTCAAGAATTTCAAAACAGATATTCATTGGATAATGCAGTGTACGCTAGTAACACTTGGAAAGCTAGCGATGCCTTAAATATTACTTATGGATTAAGATTATCGGCGTTTAGCATATTTGGAAAAGGTGATTTTTATAACTTAGATAACAATGGAAATATCATTGGAACAACCACTTACAAAAGCGGCGAAATTGTAAAAACCTATGTTAATTTAGAACCACGCCTAGCAGTTGCATTACAACTTAACGAACTATCATCGCTTAAGGCATCCTATGTTAGAAATGCTCAAAACCTGCACCTTATTTCCAATTCAAATGCAGCATCGCCAACAGATAGGTGGGTGGCTTCTACAAATATTATAAAACCCGAATTAAGCGATCAGGTTTCATTAGGTTATTATAGAAATTTTAACGATAATATTTACGAATTTTCAGCAGAAACGTACTATAAAAGCCTTAAAAATCAGATTGATTACCGCAACGGTGCCGATATATTTACAAGCAAACCTATAGAAACGCAATTGCTTTTTGGCGAAGGACGTGCTTATGGTCTCGAATTATTAATTAAAAAGAAAAGCGGTCGTTTAACCGGATGGTTGGGTTATACTTTATCTAAAACAGAAAGAAAAATTGATGGCATTAATAACGATGAATGGTATAACGCCCGCCAGGATAAAACACATGATATTACTTTTGTAGCCATGTATAAAGTTAGTCCGAAATGGACAGTTTCTGCAAATTGGGTATATTCTACAGGTAATGCAATTACTTATCCTAGAGGTAAATACACTATGTTGGGGAAAAGTTATTTTTACTTTTCAGATCGTAATGCCGATCGTATGCCTGCCTACCACAGGTTGGATTTGGGCGCAACACGATTGCTATCGCAAACAAAACGATACTCTTCCGAACTTAATTTTAGCTTGTATAATGCCTATGGGCGTAAAAATCCATTCCGTATTACCTTCCGCGATAATGAATTGGATGCAAGTAAAACTGAAGCGGTTAGAACAACATTATTTCAGTTTGTACCGTCAGTATCTTATAATTTTAAATTTTAACCTAATGAAATCTATATTCTATATTATAATTATGCTATTGTTTCTGTCATCCTGTGAAGATACGATAGATTTAAATTTGAAAGACCTGCAACTTAAATATGTTGTTGAAGGCGTAATTACCAATGAGCCTGGTGTTTGTAAAGTATTGATCAGTCAGACAAAGGATTTTAAGGATAACAATGATTTTAATGGTGTAAGTGGTGCTGTGGTAAAGATAGAGAGCGATGGAATAACAACCACGTTGCAAGAAGGAAGTAATGGCGTTTATCAAACCGATAAAATTAATGGTACACCCGGTAAAACCTATAAATTAACGGTAAACGTTAAAAATGAGGTTTTTACTGCCAGTAGCACAATGCCACAACCTGTTCCTCTTTTAGATTTTACACTTAAGGCAAGCGATTACGAGCCAACAAGAGTAACACCAAAAATAAAATATAAAGATGTAGCCGCAATTAAAAACTACTATTGGTTTCAACAATATATTAATGATAAAATCCAGTTGAGATACAAAGTTTCAAGCGATGAATTTACTTCTGGTCAAGAAGTAAACGAATATTTAGTTTATGAAAATAATACGAATGATAAAAGTAAGGATATTGTAAAAGGCGATAGACTTACCGTAGAAATGCATAGTATTGATGCACCAGTTTACACCTATTTATTTACACTTTTTAATGCAAATGGTTCTGCAGATGGTGCCGCACCTGCCAACCCGGTAAGCAATATTAGTGGCGGTGCATTAGGTTTTTTTAGTGCTCATACTACTGAACGTAAAACGATTACAATCCCTTAGAAGAAAAAAAGCAATATGTGTTTAAACGTTCAGGAGCTACTTTAGTTCCTGAACGTTTTCTTTTTTACGCATATAAAGAAATTTAATATGTACACTAAAACCTAAAAAACGTTAATTTATTTTATTGTACTATCTTAGTTTTACCAAATAGTTTTTATGAAAAATATGCCTCAAAATTTAAAAGATGGTGATTATTGTACCGTTATTAGCGGTACGCACAAAGGTAAATCCGGTATAGTTAGAGATATTAATTTGAGTAAAACCGGTCACATTACCATTACCGTTGTACAAAAAGATTCTGTTCGTTTTAAAACACTTAGTAAAAACGTTATTTTAGCAAGTGATACACACTAAAGTAGCATCCATTATAGCAAAACCAATTAAAATACTCTTATTCTAATAGCTCCTCATCCCATGTTTAAATTCAGCTCCGTTATATTCTTTCTTCTAATTTCTCATTTTGCAATTGCACAAATTAAAATTAAAGGCCGCATTACCGATGAAAATAAAAAGCCAATTGAATTGGCCCTTGTCAGTTTAAAGCAGAATAGCGGAAATCCATTAAATACAATTACAGATACAGCAGGAAATTATGTGCTTAATGGTGTTAAAAAGGGAACTTACAATTTATCTTTCAAATTTATTTCTTACAAAGATACTACGTTAAATATTTCAATAAATGCTGATACTTTAATTAATATGCAGCTGAAGAACGTTCAAATGCTATCTGATGTGGTAATAAGAGCCAAAAAGCCCATTTTTCAAAGAGAGATTGATCGATTTAGATTTAACGTTGCCGAAACAGATTTAGGCATTGGTAATAATGTATGGAATGTTTTAGAAAAAACGCCATTAGTTACCGCTTCAGATGATGGTGCAATTCAAATAAGTGGTACAACAGGTGCTGTGGTTTACATCAATAATAAGAAGAAAATTCTTTCGGGTACTGCACTTAAAGCATATTTAAGTAGCCTTCCGGCAGATAATTTGGATGCTGTTGAAGTAATTACAACTCCGCCAAGCAAATACGAGGCTGAGGGTGGCGCCGGCATTATTAACATTGTTACCAAAAAAACTAAAGAAGAAGGCTTTATGGGAAATACCGTATTAAGTGCTAGGCAAACGGCGGTTAATTCTCAGGCGGCTAGCCTTAACCTAAACAATAGGCAAGGTAATTGGAATGTGTATTCTTCTTTGTACATGGGAAATAGAAACAGAAAACCTGAAAGCAGTAAGGATATTTTTTATCCAGCGGGAGTGAGCAGTGGCTTAATTCAACGAACAATTAACTCATCTAACCATTTTAGAGATCTTTATCCAGGCGTTAATCTTGGGGCCGATTATCAGGTTAATGCCAAGAATGTTGTTGGTGTTTTATTTGATTATTCTGGTAATTGGCATAAAGAAACCCGAAATGCCATTAGTAAGGATTTTTATCTAGATAAAGAATTATCTTCTCAAACTGATAATAAGGATGATATAAATTCGCAAACCTATTCTTTAAACCTAAATTATGAAGGCAAGTTAGATTCGTTAGGTAAAACTTTAACTATTGATTTTGATGCCTTGAAATATCAATCAGGTTATTATTCTAAGAGTAATACAACTGCTTCAGGCGTAATTACGGATAACTTTAGAACGTCATCGCCTCAAGATATTAATAACCAGTCTGTTAAAGCTGATTTCGATTGGCCTGTAAATAAAACTACTTCGCTTAGTTTTGGATTAAAATCATCTTTCTCTAAAATTAATAACAACTTTTTATTCGAAAATAATGCTAGTGGGGATAATTGGATAGCTGATCCGAACCAAAGCAATGGTTTTAGATATAACGAAAATATCAATTCTGTTTATGGGATGCTTAATTATAAGGCAAGCTTAAAATGGACTTATCAATTGGGATTAAGGTTGGAAAATACAATTGCAAAGGGTTGGTTAGACGATAAAAGAGTGGTAGATAATAATTACGTCAACCTATTTCCAACAGCATTTTTAAAGTATACAAATAAGAAAAAGCAAAGTTATGTACTTGCGCTTACCAGCAGAATAACACGCCCAGGCTATTGGGATTTAAATCCTTTTAGAACATACACCACCAATCAAACATATTTTTCTGGCAATCCATTGTTATCTCCTGTTAAATATTATAGAGAAGAGTTAAGTCATAGCCTTAATGGCAAATTGGGATCATTAACTATTCAGCTTGCCGCCAGCCAAACCATTGGCGAAATTTATGCACTTCCTTACAATGTTGGTGATACAATTATCAATAAGAAAACAAATTATGGTAATAAATATAGCTATTCTGGCAGTTTAAGTTATTCTAATCAGTTTAATCCGTGGTGGAGATTTTCGGGTACAGTTTTAACTGGCTATGTAATTTCAAAAGGCGAATATGGTAACGATATAGCTATTGATAATCGTACTGGATTATTAAGTTTATCAACCAACCAAACATTTACTTTTTCGAAGAAATTTGGTCTTTATGGTACACTAGTAGCCAATAATACCTTCCCTGCAACAATTGTAAATACCCGTATTGGAAACAGACTTGATACCGAAGTTAGACTCAGAAAATCTGCAGGTCCATTTAGTATTACACTTGCAGCACAAGATCTATTTAAAAGTAATAAAGATCGTTACGAAATTCAATTGGGCGATTTACAAATACATGATAATTACTATAATGATACCCGAAGTGTTTATTTGGTGCTTAGTTATTCTTTTGGGAAACAGAGTGTTAAAGATAAACGCGATCGCGATACCGGAGTGCAAGATGTTAAAGGCCGGTTAATGTAGTTCTCCCCATTTTTTTAGCCGCGGAAATACAGAATTTACCGAAATTTTAATTTTGAGTATACTGTGCTTCCGTGGCAAACCATGCTTTAAGCTATTGTGCCGAAACCATTTCGGCATGTTTCATCTCCTATCCTCATAATTCTCTTCCCACCTGAATTTTAACTTCATTATAACTTCATAAATCTGTAGTTATTTCGTACCAGTAATAATCAAATAGGGTACTGTAATTTATTGAAATCTAATTGTAACACCGCTCCGCAGGATACAGTCTTCATGTGCATTCTCCTATAAATTAGAAAAGAAAACAAATCAGATAAACTATTCAACGATGAAAAGAAACGTCATATGCCTCGGTTTGAGCGCTTTGATTTACGTAACAGGTTGTACATCAAAAAAAGAAGAGAAAGCAGAAGTTGTAACTTATGCAGTAACCTCGCCATTACAAATGGATACTTCGTTTACTAAAGAATATGTTTCGCAGATTAAATCTGTCCGTAACATTGAAATTAGAGCGCAGGAAAAGGGTTATTTGCAAAAGATTTATGTAGATGAAGGGCAGCGAGTACATGCAGGTCAGGTTCTATTTAAGATTATGCCAAAACTGTTCGAGGCCGAAGTACTTAAAGCGCAGGCAGAAACTAAAGCTGCAGAAATCGAACTTCAAAATACAAAATTACTTACCGATAAAAATGTAGTTTCTAAAAACGAGTTAGCTATGGCAAAGGCAAAATTGCAATCTGCTAATGCCGAAACTACGCTTGCTAAACTTCATTTGGCATTTACTGAAATCAGAGCGCCATTTGATGGTACAATTGATCGCATTCCTTTAAAACTAGGTAGTTTGGTAGATGAAGGCGCATTGCTAACCACTTTATCGGATAATAGCCAGGTATTTGCATATTTCAACGTTTCAGAGCCCGAATATCTTAGTTATCAAAATGCTGTAAAAGCGAAAGGAAAACAAGAAGTGAGCTTGTTGCTTGCTAATAATGAATTGCTGAAATCTAAAGGACAGGTAGAAGTTATAGAAAGTGAGTTTAACAACGAAACAGGAAACATTGCATTCAGAGCAAGATTTTCTAATGGAGATAACTTGCTGAGAAACGGTCAAACCGGAAAAATACAAATGGAAGTACCTTTAAAAAATGCATTGGTTATTCCGCAAAAAGCAACTTACGATATTCAAGATAAAACTTATGTGTTTGTTGTTGATAACCGAAATGTGGTACACTCAAGAGTAATTACCATAGCAGATGAATTGCCTGATCTTTATGTAGTTGCAAGTGGGTTAAAAGCTGGCGATAAAATATTATTAGAAGGTGTTCAAAACGTAAAAGACGATGATAAGATTACTTTCAAGTTTCAGCAACCGAAAGAAGTCATTCAGCAATTACGATTAAAAACAGAATAATCTAACTCTTACACTTATTTTATGTTTGGCAAATTCATACAAAGGCCCGTCCTTTCTATAGTTATATCGCTAGTAATTGTGTTTTTGGGGGCTTTGGCTATCACATCCCTTCCTGTAACACAATTTCCATCCATTTCGCCGCCGAAAGTAAACATCACGGCAGAATACCCTGGAGCGAACAATGAATTATTAATTAAATCGGTTATTATTCCACTAGAGCGTGCACTTAATGGTGTACCAGGAATGAAATATATTGCATCAGATGCCGGTAATGATGGCGAAGCCAGCGTGCAGGTGGTATTTAATTTAGGTACCGATCCTAATCAGGCATCGCTTAATGTGCAAAATAGGGTGGCAGCCGTTACCAACAAACTTCCGCCGCTTGTGGTGCGTGAAGGCGTAAAAATTACTCGCGAGGAATCCAATATGTTAATGTACATCAATTTGTACAGTAAGGATCCTAAAATGAACGAAAATTTCCTGTATAACTTTGCCGATATCAATTTGCTTTCTGAGCTGAAAAGGATTGATGGGGTAGGCTTTGCAGATATTTTGGGTAATCGCGATTATGCAATGCGAATTTGGCTTAAACCAGACCGTATGCAGGCGTATAAAATTTCTGTTGATGAAGTGATGAAAGCCCTTGATGAGCAAAGTTTAGAAGCTTCTCCAGGTAAAACAGGAGAAAGTTCAGGCCGCCGTTCTCAAGCTTTTGAATATGTTTTAAAGTATTCGGGAAGATTTAATACCAAAGCAGATTACGAAAATGTTGTGCTTCGCGCAAATGCAAATGGAGAAATGCTTCGGTTAAAAGATGTAGCCGACGTAGACTTTAGCAGTTCGATGTATGATATTTACTCTAACCTAAACGGAAAACCATCAGCAGCAATTGTATTAAAGCAATCATATGGTAGTAACGCAAGTCAGGTAATTAAGGATGTAAAAGCGAAAATGGCTGAAATTAAAGGCAGTTCATTTCCAAAAGGTTTGGATTACGAAATCAGTTACGATGTTTCTAGATTTCTTGATGCATCCATAGAAAAAGTAATTCACACGCTTGTAGAAGCCTTTATATTGGTGGGTTTAGTTGTGTTCTTATTTCTTGGTGATTGGCGCTCAACACTTATTCCAGCCATTGCAGTTCCTGTATCTCTAATTGGTACGTTTATGTTTATGCAATTCTTCGGAATCAGTTTAAACCTGATTACCTTGTTTGCGTTGGTGCTAGCCATTGGTATTGTGGTAGATGATGCCATTGTGGTAATTGAAGCTGTACACGCCAAAATGGAGCATAATCCTAAGCTCTCGGTACTAAAAGCTACGCAACTTGCCATGAAAGAAATTAGCGGTGCTATTATTGCAATTACCTTTTTAATGGCGTCGGTATTTATTCCCGTAGCTTTTATGTCTGGTCCAGTAGGTATTTTTTACAGGCAATTCTCTATAACCATGGCTACAGCCATTATTTTATCGGGTATTGTTGCACTTACTTTAACACCAGCTTTATGTGCTATTATGCTTAAAAATAATCATGGTAAGCCTAAAAGAAAAACAGCTATTGATCGCATTTTAGATGGCTTTAACAATTGGTTTGGAAGACTTACCGGCAAATATGAAAATGTTTTAAATAAAGTAGTTAGCCGTCGTTTCTTTACTTTCGGCGTGCTTTTAGCATTTTGTGCAGGCATTTGGATTTTAAATGGAAGCGTAGCTTCTGGTTTTATCCCTAACGAAGATCAGGGAATGGTTTATGCTATTATTCAAACACCTCCAGGCTCCACTTTAGAGCGTACAAACCAAGCTGCAGAAAAACTTCAAAAAATTTCTGAAGGCATTGAAGGTATTCAATCTGTATCTTCTTTAGCTGGATATGAAATATTAACTGAAGGTACAGGCGCAAACTCAGGAACGTGTTTAATTAACCTTAAAGACTGGACCGAACGTAAAAATTCATCACTTGAAATTATCAAGGAACTAGAAGAAAAAGCCAAAACTATTCCTGGCGCTTCCATAGAATTTTTCCAACCGCCAGCAGTACCTGGTTATGGTGCCGCCGGAGGATTTGAATTGCGTTTGCTTGATAAAGCTGGAAGTGGCGACTATTCAAAAATGGAAACAGTAAGTAAAGATTTTGTAAAGGAGTTGAATAAGCGTAAAGAATTATCATCTGTATTTACTTTTTATAGTGCCAGTTTCCCACAATATATGTTGCATATAGATAATGATATTGCGCAACAAAAGGGTGTAACAATTGATAATGCCATGAGCACACTTTCTACATTTGTGGGTAGTGATTACGAAACCAGTTTTATTAAATACGATCGTCAGTACAAAGTGATGGTTCAAGCTTTACCACAATATAGAGCTTTACCAGAAGATATATTGAAACTTTCAGTTAAAAACAGTCGTGATGAAATGGTGCCATTCTCAGCCTTTATGCGTATGGAAAAAGTATATGGCTTATCAGAAATTACTAGGCACAATATGTATAACGCTGCAGAAATTAGTGGTCAGGCAGCACCAGGTTATAGCTCTGGCGAAGCCATTAAAGCCATTACAGAAGTTGCAAAGAAAACGTTACCACGTGGTTTCGGTATAGATTGGGCAGGTATTTCTAAAGATGAGGTATCAAGAGGTAATGAAGCCATTTATATCTTTTTAATCTGCTTAGGTTTCGTATATCTTGTGCTTGCAGCCCAATATGAAAGCTTTATTTTGCCACTATCAGTTATCCTTTCCTTACCTGCAGGTATTTTTGGAGCATTTTTATTCCTTAAAGTATTTGGTTTAGAAAATAACATTTATGCACAGGTAGCTATGGTTATGCTAATTGGTTTGCTCGGTAAAAATGCCGTACTAATTGTTGAGTTTGCCACGCAGCGACACAGTCAGGGTGCATCGGTACTTAAAGCGGCAATGGAGGGTGCAAGTGTGCGTTTCCGTCCAATTTTAATGACATCCTTTGCTTTTATTGCAGGTTTAATACCGTTAATGATCGCATCAGGACCAGGTAAAATTGGTAACCGTACTATTGGAACTGCAGCCGCCGGAGGTATGCTTTTCGGTACACTATTCGGTGTAGTAATTATCCCCGGATTATATTTCATATTTGGTAAAATAGCCGAAAAACACAAATTAGTTAAGATTGAAGAAGAACATCCATTAACTGAAGAAATTGAAAACAATGTTAAAAAATAGCATTTATAAAAGCCTTGGTTTAGTGCTTATATGCGCTGCATATACCGCTTGTAAATTGCCTGAGGTTGCACAACGTAACGAAAATAAAAGTGTACCTGCGAGTTTTAGTTCCTCGCAGGATACATTAAACAGTGCCAGCGTTAAGTGGCGTCAGTTTTTTACTGATCCTAATTTGATTAACCTAATTGATACCGCACTGAAAAATAATCAGGAATTAAACATCGCCTTGCAGGATATTGAAATTGCTAAAAATGATATTAGAGCAAAAAAAGGTGATCTTTTGCCAAGTGTAGGTTATAAAGTAGGAGCAGGTTTTGAAAAAGTTGGTCGTTATACCAGTTCAGGAGCTGGGGATGCTTCAACAGAGATCACACCAGGAAAAGAGGTGCCTGAAGTGTTGCCAGATTATAATTTTGGTTTGCAAGCCAATTGGGAAGCTGATATTTGGCATAAATTACGCAATGCGAAAAAAGCTGCAGTAACCCGTTATTTATCAACTGTTGAAGGGAAAAACTTTGTTGTAACCAACCTCGTAGCAGAAATTGCAAATTCATATTATGAATTATTGGCGCAAGATAATCAGTTGGAGATTGTTAAAAAGAACATCGATTTACAAAACAACGCTTTGGAATTAATGAAAATTCAAAAAGAAGCTACAAGAGTTACAGAACTGGCTGTGCGTAAGTTTGAAGCCGAGGTATTAAGCTCAAAGAGTTTGGAATATGATATTCAGCAAAATATTACAGAAACTGAAAATAAGATTAACTTTTTGCTTGCACGTTTCCCTCAGCCAATTATTAGAAATAAAGGCAGTTTTACTGATCTCGTTCCGCCAGCAGTGGCCACCGGCATCCCGTCACAATTATTGGCTAATCGACCTGATATTAAACAAGCTGAACTTGATTTAGCGGCTTCAAAATTGGATGTGAAAGTAGCAAAAGCGCAGTTTTATCCTTCTTTAGGAATTTCGGCAACCGTAGGTTATCAGGCATTTAACCCTTCCTATTTACTTAGAACGCCAGAATCTTTAGTGTATTCATTGGCAGGTGATTTAGCAGGACCATTGATTAATAGAAACGCCATTAAAGCAGAATATTTAACTGCTAACGCCAAACAATTACAAGCTGTTTATAATTATGAAAAAACTATTCTGAACGGCTATATAGAAGTGGCAAATCAAATGTCGAATATTTCTAACCTTCAAAAAAGCTATGATTTAAAAGCCAAGCAAGTAAAAGCACTTACAGAATCAATAGAAATTTCAAATGCTTTATTTAAATCAGCTAGAGCAGATTATTTTGAGGTTTTAATGACCCAAAGAGATGCTTTACAATCTAAATTAGAACTGATTGAAACTAAAAAACAACAGCTAAATGCCGTGGTAAATATTTATCACGCTTTGGGTGGAGGATGGAATCAATAAATACAATAATCCTTGTTTATCTAAAGGCTTGTCTAACAGACAGGCTTTTTTTATGTTTTTTATTGTTCGTTCGCGTACAGGTATGTACGGAAATGAACAGTGGTTGTTTGTAAAATAACCTTTATTGGCACCATTAGCATTATTTACTATTGGCACGGTTATTCTGTATTTGAAGTTAAAAACTAATTATTATGTATATCAAAATACTCTTTGTTCTATCATCAATTTTATTTCAAACGCAGAACATTACCAGAAGTTGGGATGGAAGCGATACTCCTGGACATTCTTATGCCACTTTTGAAGAATTTAATGGAAAGCAAGATTTTAAAATCAAGCTAAATAAAAAGGAAAGTTTTACTTTTAAATATTCAGCCATTATAAAAAAGGGAACGCTTCATCTTGCAATCAAATCCGGTTCAAAAACCATTTATGAAAAAGATATAAAAGATACAGTTTCAGATGAAGTTAAGGTTGATTATGCCGAAGGCAAAAAATACTCGTTTACATTTACGGCTCTACATGCAAAGGGTAGTTTCGATGTACGTTATTAAACCTAAGTTAACTTTTAAATAAGCACCTGCATTTACAGGTGCTTACAAATTTGTTAATCATTTGTAGGATGAACAACTATTGGAGTTTCCCCACAATTTTTTGGAGTAAGGCAGTCATCTGCCGAGTAAACAGTAATGCAGCAGTTAAAACAAGTTAAAAATTCTTGGTTTCTCCAGCTTTCACAATTGTAAGCTGCTACTCCTCCACTGATTTTTTTCATTTCAGTTCTACTAAGTAAATTCCCTTTTTTCATGATGTTAAGTTTAGATTTGGTTAGATCTTACAGGCCTTCCACGCCGGTCTGTGTATAGCGGTACCGATATGTTATGGCTTGTTTTTAGTGTGATATAATGTAATCATATCTCTAAATAATTTGCTTTAATCGGTTACTAATATGTAAGTTAACTTAAATAAGTGAATGAAACAAATCATTACCATTTAATCTAAAATAGCTTTAAGAAAGAATTTATAATCAGAAGTAGAAGAAGTATTTTTTATTTTAGCTTGTCAACAGGTATTTTTTTTCTTGTAAAACTTTCTGTAAAGTTGGTATCAATAATATTATCGTTTTTTATTACTGCCTTAGGCTTTTTAACCTGAGGTACACCAAATGCTATATATTTATTGTTCTGTTTTTTCCAGCTATTATAAAAAATAGGATAGTAGCCTCCAGTTAAATCATCAACCAATTGAATACATAAGTTTGTTGTAACAACAGGTAACAACTTATCTTTTTTATACTGCAAATAAACTGTCTTTTTGGACTCATCGTAATGGTAAGTGCCCTGGTATTTATGTGTCCAATATGCTCCCCCAGAATACCAATGAGTGGCTGTAAAAGTATTATCCTTAAAAAAATGCCACACTGTACCACTACCAGCAGCTTTATTTCCAGCTGTCCAAACCCATTCCTCATTATCTAAGGAAAAATTATCAGGTTGCTTTTCTTGGGCTTGAGCACCTAAAAATATAATAGATAAAAGCAATATAACTTTCATTTTTGGTGGATTTAATTAATACCTAAAAGATTAAAAAGTTCTTCTTTTTTATTTAAAGCAATTGAAATTGATTTTCCATTAACAAGTTCAACCATATTACCATTAACACTTCTTACGGCTTCGAGGTTTAAAATAAATGAACGCTGAATTCTGAAAAAAATAGGGAGTGATAGCATCTCTTCCATAGATTTAAGTGTGGTTTGCGTGGTATAAGTTGCTGATGGAATAACAATTTTTAGATAATCGCCTTGCGCTTCAATATATAAAATTTCATTGAGTAAAATTTTAATCAGTTTTCCTTCTGATTTTATAAAAATCCGATCATTATTTACTTGTTGAATGGATGACGATTTTTTCAACTCTAAATAATCTTTAGCTTTATTAACCGCTTTCAAAAAGCGATCAAACCTTACTGGTTTTACCAAATAATCTGTTGCTCCGGCATCAAAACCATCCAATGCAAAATCTCTGTAAGCAGTAATAAAAATAGTAACAACAGTATTTCCTAAAGCACGCACAAACTCCAAACCATTCAGTTTTGGCATTTCTATATCGCTAAAAACAATATCCACATGGTTATCTTTAATAAACAAAAGTGCTTCAACAGGATCTTCAAAGGTTGCCACAATATTTAAAAATGGAACAGATTTAGCCAATGATTCTACAACATCTCTAGCCAAAGGTTCGTCATCAATAATGATGCAATTTAATTTTTTCATTAATTTTCCAATTCTATTTTTAATGATACCTTAAAACGATTTCCATCATTTTCAATTTGCAATTCGTGTTTATCTGGATACAATAATTGTAGTCGTTTTTTTGAGTTTTCTAAACCTATGCCTCCAAAAACAGCTTTTTTTATAGTTTCATCTATATCATTTTCGATATAGAAATAAAAGCATCCTTTACTGATTTTTATGTTTAAGATAAGTAATGAATCATCTTTTGACTTTAAGCCATATTTAAAAGCGTTTTCAATAAAGGTAAAGGTTAAAAGGGGGGCGATATGAAATCCTGAATATTCAGATTCTGAAGAAAACTCAAATTGAATGTTTTTATCTCCGGAATACCGCATCTTTTCAAGTTCTACGTAGTTTTTAATAAAATCCATTTCCTTGCTTAGCAATACTTTTTCGGTATTTGATTCATAAAGTGTATAACTCATCGTATCCGAAAGGTTAAGAATTACTTCGGGTGCCAAATCGTCTTTTTTAAGGCTTAAGCTATAAAGATTATTTAAAGTATTAAAAAGGAAATGGGGGTTGAGTTGAGCTTTCAGAAAGTCTTTTTCGATATTAATATTCTGAATTTCCAGGGTTGCTTTTTGCTTCTGGATATTTAAAGTTCTATTATAAAGTCTGGATATTTCGAAAAGGATTTTAACAAAGAAGAAGGGAGATAATATGGAAATAATAATGATGGCTTGAGATATAATTCTTTTTATTGATATGGCTTCTAAAAGGGTTTGGCTTGCGCTGCCTTTAATTGCGCCTTTTAATTCGCCACTTAAAATTTCAAAGCCAAGCGAATAATAGGCAATAGAAAACAGGTAGGTAACCAGCAACCAAATGATAACAAATAGCGGAAAAGCAATAATTGTATAGAGTATGGCCGTGCCTACATTTCCTTTAAAAATTAAGGGTAGAGCGATGTAGAAAAACGAATAAAAAACAACCATATTAACAACCACCATCCGTAATGTGAATATAAAGCTGTTGAAATAATTGAGTTGATAGGCAATTGTATAACTTAAAAATAAAAGCATAGCGAAGCCAAGCCACATGATGCTATGAAGAAAAATTCTTCTCCCTTTGGTATAAAATTTTTCAAAATCGAATTCTTCAATCTTATTAGTGAAATAGCCGGAAAAAACCTGTGTATTCTGCATTTCTTGTTTTTAAAGCGAACCAAAATTAACTTTTTTGGCTCGCGTATAATATTTAATTATAAAATTCTGATGATGGCATTCATAATATTAATGGTGTTGTGCCCAAGCATAGAGTAAATAAGATTGCCAGATAGTTTTCTGAGAATACCAACACTTAAAGATGAAATTAAGGTTAGATAAAGTATGGTCATTAAATCGAATTTAAAAGCATGATTTTCTGTAAGTGCTGCGCCGTGAACCACTCCAAAAAGAACTGTTACAATAATAAATCCCCAGCCAAATTTTACGCCTTTAAATGTCCAGTTCGGAATAAAAACTTTGTCGAGCAGCCATAAACTTATTCCTCTAAAGGCAATTTCCTCTGTTAAACCTGGCATGGTTGCCTGAAAAGCAAAGGTTTCTATATCAAAACGACCTCCTTTAGGGAATAACACCATTTTGAAAACTAAATCGAAAAGTAAAAATCCGAAGAAAATCAATAAACCAATTTTTATTTGCCTTTTGGAATTTGTTTTTGTGGTGAAGCCAATTTCCTGACGATCGGATTTTGAAACAGAATAAATTATTATTAATGATAAAGCCAAGCTTAAAATCTTCCCAAGCCACGTAAATTTAAGCCCTAAAAAATTCAGACTAAAATGTGCCATTGATAATTGTTGAATGTAACAATCTGTTAAGAAGTAAATAACAAAAAACGCTAGGTATTTAAGCTTGCCTTTTTCTGATTTGATGAATGCAATGATGATAATTGGCAGGATAATGAGAATCCAAATAAGTGGTGTTAGTAGTGACATATCTTTTATAATTTTTATCAAAACTATAAGCCACTGAAATGAAATAGAAAAGCTACCGATGAAATTGAGGTTTTTACCGATGGAAGATTATTATTAAACGATTTGAAATTATTGCAAAAAGTAAAATTTAAATTCACCATAACTGCAACCTAAACCCAAAAGCGATTGTCTACTTAGAAAAAATCATATTATGTTATATAAAATTGCACCCTTTATAATGATTATAATGACCACTTGGATAAGTGCGTTGGCTGTTATTCAATTATTAAGATATAGAATAAAAAGAAAGATAATTGAAGCTGGCATGGTTGATGAAAATCTTGTTAAAGCCATTTTAGAAGATAATAAAAGCCCTGAAGAAAAGCAGCAGAATGTATTAAAATGGGTTTTTGTAATGGGTTTTGGTGGTCTGGGGTTAATTGTTCAAGAATTTTTGCCTTATAATATGGATGAATCACTGCTGCCATATGGTGTAATCATTGTATTTTTGTCTATTGGCCTTTTGCTTTATTATCTGGCAACAAATTATCTGTCGAAAAAATCACAATAAAATCTAAAATTTACTTTCAAGAAGCTTCATTTAAGATCATCAAGCTCTTAACAAATTTGTAAAAGCACAAACCACATATTATAACTAATTATTAATAACTTTTAACCTAGGTAAAATGCTTGGGGTAGAACACTAATGTCAAAAATTTATTATGAAAACAATTAAATACCTCCACATTTTAAAAACAATTAAGCCATATTTGCTTCTGCTATTATGCTTTTTGAGTTTTACTGCACTTAGCCAGACTGTGGCTGATTCTAGCTTTATAGAAGAAAATATAAAATTTAAAAGTGGTGCCGATTCATTAGCAGGTACAATCTATATACCCAGAAAGCCATATGCGGCAATAGTTTTAATCCATGGTTCTGGTCAGGAAAAAAGGATGGTAAAAATGGCAATGCTTCTGGCCAAAAATGGAATTGCTGTATTAACTTACGATAAACGTGGGGTGGGGCAATCTGGTGGGGTTTATGTTGGACCAGAAGTTGGAACAAACAATATTGATTCTACCAATCTTGATTTATTAGCAGTTGATGCTAGTGCTGCAGCTAATGCACTATTGTTAAATTTACCGCGTAACCATGGGCCGTTGGGTTTAATGGGTTTTAGTCAGGCTGGTTGGGTAATTCCTCTGGCGGCGGAAAAAAATAATAATGTAAACTTTATGGTATTGTTTAGCGGACCGGTTATTAACACGTTGGAGCAGTTGCGATTTCAGTTTTTTACACAAGGAAATACTAAATTTTGGGATACCCATACAGAAAGCGAAGCACGCGAACATATCCGTAATGATGCTGATCGGTATCAATTTACAGCCACTGATCCACAAAAATCTCTTGCTAAACTATCAATTAAAGGATTGTGGCTTTTTGGAGAGAAGGATATTCAAGTCCCAGTTAATGTATCAATAGAGCATTTAAATGAACTTAAAGCAAAGGGTAAATTGTACGAATATCGATTGTTTCCTGAATTGGGGCATAATACATCATCTTCTAAAACCCCCGAACCAACTGTTGCTGCTATACAATGGATTAAAACATTAGGAAATAGTAATAAAAAGTAATTGGTAGATTCTATTAATAACAAAAACGCAAATAATATGAGTTTGCGTTTTTGTTATACCTATAAAAAAGGCAAAAGAAAGTATGGCGCAAATAAGACCTTAAATATTGCTCTTAATTAATCTTTTTTCCACGATGGTGAATACAAGTATAGCAACGATTCCAATGCCAATAAAGCCTTTCGCCTTATCTATAACCACCAAAATAGGAGCAAAGGCATCTTTAAAGGCGAAGAAAATGATAGCAATTACAATAATTCCAATCAAAGAAATTATGGCTAATCCCCAGTAAAAAAGGGTATCGCTTGTCCTTTTCTTTTCGAGTTTAATTCGTCTTAATACGTTAGCTTTAAAGGAAAGAGAAAGATGCTCAATAGGTTCTTTCCCCAATTGCTCATAAATTAATTCATAGGCTTTTAAATCCTCTGTATCCATCATATCAGAAGAAACCCCTTTTATTCCTTTTATTTTTTGGTCAAGAATTTCTTGAATTCTTAAGTCTTCATCCTTATTCATAATCTGCTTTTAAATGAGGTGTAATTTTATTTTTAAGCATTTTTCGAGCTCGAAATAGATAATTTTTTATTGTACCCTCAGGCATTCCCGTAGTTTCATTTATCTCTTCGATTGAAAATTCTTCTAAATGGTAAAGCGTTAATACCACCCGATAATTTTCTGGTAACTGATTAATGAGTTTATTTATATATGCTGAAGTATTTTTTTTAATTAGGATTTCTTCAGGGTCATCCTGATCCATTTCAATATTCAATAAATCATCAGGATAATCTTCAGTAAAGTTTTTTTTGCTTTTTTTTAGATGATTAAGAGCCGTAAAATAAGCTATGCGAGCAATCCAGGTAGATAGTTTTGATTGATATTTAAATGTTCCTATGTTTTTATGAATTTTTACAAATACCTCTTGGCACACATCTTCTGCATCCATTTGTTCTGGAACGATTCCTTTGGCAATATGAAAAATCAAATTCTGATATTTATCCACCAAAAGTGAAAATGCCTTGGTATCTCCTTTGATTATACGTACTATAATTTTTTGCTCTTCGCCCATAGACATATTAAGTAGACAATACCAAAGTAAATAAGGTTGCAGTTTTGGGCGAAAATAATCAACTTAATTAGTTTATGTTTATTTGGAAACTAAAAATTGTCATACCTGTGTGCTTCTCAAATCATTTCCTATCTGGTTTAAGCGTAATTGCCCATTTAGAAAAGATATTTATGCTATTGCTACGGGCAATTTCCGATATTATGAAATAATTAAATTTCACAGATGTAATTCATTCATTGATTAATAGCTTCAAATACGTAAAAATCTTCCCGCTGTGCTCCGCTTCGTGATAGTTAGCAGCTTGTAGTGCTTGAACATGATTTTTCACTTGAAACCCTATAGGCAATTCAAAGGGGGTATAATTGACAAATAGCTTGGATTCCAGATCGGATTCAAGGAGGTTAACTGTATCAATCAATAAATGTTTTACCTCATCAACATCTGGAGTAATTTTCCAAGAACCTGGAGAAGATCCGATTTTGAAACAATCCATAAATTCTTTGGATATATACATTGGTAATCCACTACGCATGTACATATGCCTTTGTTGAGAAGTAATACAATGACCAATTTGCCAAATTATATTATTGTTGAAACCTTTTGGAATTTTAAATAATATTTCATGATTATTCGCTTCAATTAATTGAAAAAGCCTATTTCTGCTAGCTCTTAAAATTTCACATTCGAAACGTTCATTAATCATTTAAGTTAGTCTAAGTTCTTTATAATGGAAGAAAGCCGTAATATTCTCTAAAGTAAGCTTTTCGCATTAAAGTTCAAATTTGACTATATTTAATTTACTGATATTTTTAGTAAATTAAATAGTGAGTGAAGTCGAAAACAACATTATTTATCAACATCATTTATATGCTTAATTATATCGCTTTAAAATTCAAATAATGATAATGTAATTCGTAAGTTTATAACTACGATTACTGACTTTAAATTTTATTTTTGGTGTACGTGAAAAATTAATTTCATGTAAATTTATTTGATCCGATTGCCTTTTTAGGCTATTCAGATAACGCCTAATTCCATTTGGTGTAAATTCAATCTATAACGGCTAATCATTCAAATTATGAAATTATCTTAGGGGAATCATCATCCTTAAAATTTAACAATTAATTTATTAACACAATTATTAAACTGATGAAAAAAATTAATGCACTCTCTTTGCCTTTTCGGGCAATCGGGCTATGTTTTATAGTCTGCCTTTTAGCCATAACGTCTTGTAAAAAAGATAAGACTGGTGATGGAAAACTATCAGAAACCGACCTTCAAACTTTAAAAGACTGGCAAAGTAAACACTTTGATCAAAACAGCATTTTGTTTTCCGGTATGGTTCCAAATTGGAGTAATATTTATGTAAATCAATTAAAAGATAAAATCGTGTATGAGGTTGAGTTAACCCCTACTGATAATGCCTTTATGACGAACGGCTTTTTAAATAAGGGCGATAAAAACAACTATCAATCGACGAGTAGGTTTAAGTTGTTAATATTGAAAGATGCTAAAACGGATAAAATAACTGATGGTTATTATATGTCTAGTATTTCAAATGAACCTGTACATTACACCCAAACAGATCAATTTACTGGTTATATTTATTTTTATAACACAAAAGGTAATTTCATAAATGGATGGTCATTTGATGCTGGGAAAGCTGTACAAGGTATTAGGTCTGGAACATACGCTGGATATAAAGAAACAATGAATCCTAGTCTGAGAGAAAAAATTAACATGAGTAATTTTGGTAACGGCAGAATTCAAGTGGAAGCGCCTGGGAACAGCTGTTACACTATGACAATCCCTGTTTATGCCACAAGTTGCATCTCAGTTGAGGATTCACCACCAATATGTTCAATTTACATTAAAGGGTATGTCTATGGACAGTTTTGCCCTGGGGTACAAATTTCGCCAGATGGTAGTGGCGGTGTTATACCTGATCCCATTCGACCAATAGGCCAGACACCCGTGACTACAACTGTTCCTGAAATAACTGACGAGTTCGAAAATTACCCTTGCGCAAAGGCACTTGTGCAAAAGATGAAAACATTGAATAGTGATATTGCCAATTTGATAAAAAATGCTTTTAATACTAATGATTTAAAAAACCTTAATTTTGTAGCAGATCCTGCGTTGGCTGGAACCAACATAGATGGACATTACATGAGAGGAAATACGACTCCTGAATCAGGAGTAGGTTTTCATGAAATTGGTATTAATCCTGATGTATTAAATAATTCAACGCAAGAGTTTATACTCGCAACTTTATATCACGAAGCTTTGCATGCATATTTTGCTCAAAAATTGAGCGATTTAGGGAAGGCGGAGTTTGATAGGCAATTTCTTGGGGTAGAGGTAAATGGTGGTCGATTATTAGTACAGGACGAAGCACATATAAGTATGGGGTATCAGAGATTTGTGACAGGAATAAAAAATACAATATTAGCATTCAATCCAGGCTTTGATCCTAATAGGGCTGAAATTATAGCAAAATCAGGGATTGTCCAGGCACTTCCGGCTGAGAGCAAAATTAATAGTCAGGAAAGAAATCCATATGATCCTAATAATCCAGGAGCAACAGGTACAAAATGTCTTGAATAAAACCATAATCAATAATACTTATGAAAACATTTAATATTCTGTTTGTATTTTTATTAGGGCTTTTCCCAATTATTTCAATTGCGCAAACCCAACAATCAGAAACAATCCCAGATTGGCAAAAGAAAGTGTACAAAATACTGATGAGAGATAAGTCTAGAGAGGTCTTAGAAGATAGTGTTGCACTATATTCTTTTACTTTTAAGTTAAAAATTATTAAATCAAAAGAAAATAAAATAAAGGTTGATCAATTAATAGTAAGTGATAGTTTAATGTACAAGCTATTCCCAAGTTATAAAGATCTTTATAGTATTGACTATAGTTCTTTACTAAAAACGCGTAAAAAATTAAATATTATTATTCCAATTTTAATTTCAAATACTTCACCAAGTGCAAAAAGAAGATACGAAACACGAGGTGAACCTCTTATGAGTATTGAATCAGCCTTAGATATTGCTCAAAGTTCATTAACTTCTATGATTCCAAAAAATAAAAAATCTAATGAAATATTACTTTTAAATCCAGTTGTAATTAAAATACTTAATTTAAAGTAAAGACTACATAACTTATTAATCTCATTAAGAAATTATAAAAGAGTTAAAGATTATTTAAAACAAAGCCACACGAAAATTTTCATGTGGCTTTATTATTTGCGCTCGCTAGCATTTATAAACTATAAACACCTTATCATTTATTCTGCAAACTGATTTTTTTTAATCGCCGCCGCTGTTGTAGAGGAGAGTGTAAAAAGTGATTTTTTCCAACCAACTTTTATTTTTATAAACGAAAAAAGCCGCTTATCTTTTCAGAAAGCGGCCTTTTAAGCAGTGGGCCCACCTGGGCTCGAACCAGGGACCAAAAGATTATGAGTCTTCTACTCTAACCAGCTGAGCTATAGGCCCGGAAAAAACATTTGTTTTTTGCGAGTGCAATGTTACAAATTTGAATTCAATTTTGGAAAAAGTTTTGTCTTTAAATTTCAAAAAATAATAATATTCACTCATTTTCAATTACATAATTTTTAATTAAAACTCGGCAATCTCTATTTATACTTTTTTTTATTTCAAAATCATGCATTTATTTCTTACCAAAGGTCAAGGCAGGGTTTTAATCATTGTTTTAAATTTGTATAGTAATAATGAATAAAACATTTTGTTTCAACAGGCATTATTATTGTTAATGCAGCGGAGTGCAATAAATCTGAAAATTAGCTTATTTTTATATTTATTATTTGCTTATACTTAAAATATAGCATTTAAAAGAGCCTAACAAGCTTTTAATTACCTAGAACCTATTTATATACCCAAACAAAGAAATGAATTATATTAAACTGCAGGAGGATGTAGAACAACATGTTACTCATTATTTTAATACACATCACGATCCTAGATTAGTTTACCACAATTTGCAACACACAGAAGATGTTGTACATGCGGCAAAACAAATTGCTAATCACTATCAATTAAATGAGCAGGATTATTTTGTGGTCATAGTTGCGGCGTGGTTTCATGATACGGGTTACTTTGAGGATGCCTTACATCATGAACAGAAAGGGGCAGAGCTTGCAGCACATTACCTAACAATGCATAATGTAGAGCAACAGGTTATAGATTTAGTGAGTGCAGCGATTTTGAGTACAAAAATCCCTCAAAAACCAGTTAATCAACTTGATAAAATATTATGCGATGCCGATCTTTTTCATTTGGGATTAGAAGATTTTAGGAAAAAAGCTAAACTGATGCATAAAGAGGTCGAGCTGATCCATAAAGCAGACATAAGTAAGTTAGAATGGAGAAAAAGAGATATCCAGTTTATGGAATCTCATCATTATCATACAGATTATGCAAATTTATTGCTGGGCGATCAAAAGCTAAAAAATATAGATAAACTCAAATCAAGATTGGCAGAAGCGCTTGAAGATAAAGATGAAAAGGAAGCAGAAGTCGTTCCAAATGTCGACGAAAAACCAATGACTATTATCGAAAAGGAAACTAAGAGTAATAAGAAAGATCGACCTGAAAAAGGAATTGAAACGATGTTTAGAATTACTTCAGCAAACAATCAAAGGTTGAGCGATATGGCCGATAATAAGGCACACATCCTAATTACGGTAAATTCCATTATTTTATCTTTAGTAGTGAGTTTACTCTTAAGGAAACTCGATAGCAGTAATTTTTTAATGATACCAACCTTTATTTTGCTAATGGTGAGTTTATCCTGCGTTGTTGTTTCCATCCTTTCAACACGCCCATCTATTCCAGCTGGAGTTTTTACACCAGAAGATTTGGATAAAAAAAGCGTAAATCTTTTATTCTTTGGCAATTTTTACAAAATGTCTTTACAAAACTATACCGAAGGAATGGTTAAGGTAATGAATGATAAAGATTTTTTATATGGCACACTCATCCGCGATGTATACTCTCAAGGGGTTGTACTTGGGCGAAAATATAAACTGATTCGCTTAGCATATAACATTTTTATGTTTGGTTTAATTGTATCGGTATTATCATTTATGGTTGCTTTTTTACTTTTTGGTAAAGACTAAATTCTATGGTAGAAATACAAAATACCACTTCTTTTTTTAACAGAGATTTAAGCTGGTTAAAGTTTAACGAACGGATTTTGATGGAAGCCGAACGTAAAAATGTGCCGCTTTTAGAAAGGATTAAGTTTTTATCAATATTTTCTTCTAATCTGGATGAATTTTACCGGGTTAGGATGCCCGTTTTACTGGCTTTAGAGAAGTTGAGTAATAACAGTGATAACGATATTCAAATTGAGCAAGACTTATTAAATACGGCAAACACGCTTATTTTAACGCAGCAACAACGTTATGGTAAAACCCTGCAAGAAGATATTATTCCAGCATTAAAAGAGAATAAAATTAACCTCGTTTACGCTTCCGTGATACCAGAGGAGATAAAAAAGGAACTTACCAGATACTTTCAAAGTCAGGTTTTAGCATTTCTACAACCCGTTTACATTAATAAGAAAACAGATTTTTTCCCTTCCAACAACGAACTTTATTTTTTAGTTACGCTAAAAAAGGATGGTAAAGACAAAGGCGTAATTTTAAATATTCCATCCAGCCAGCTGCCGCGTTTTTATAAGGTGGTACATGGCGAAGAAACTTCGATTGTTTTTTTAGATGACATTATAAGAACGCATTTAAATTTGGTTTTCCCATTATCCGAAATTACAGGATGTTTTAGTTTTAAGATAACCAGAGATGCTGAGATTGATCTTACTGATGAATATTCGGGTGAATTATCAGAACAAATAGAAGCCCAGCTTTTAAAGCGTGATGCTGGTTTAGCTACTCGTTTTTTGCATGAGCCAGGCATTTCCGAAAGAGGATTAGAGCTAATTAAAAAGCTTTTTAATTTGAAAAAAGCCAATATGGTAGCGGGTGGGCGATACCACAACCTTAAAGATTTCATGGCTTTCCCTATAAGCTCTGGCGCATTATCTAATCCGCTATGGCCAAAAAATTATAATGAAATTACCAACGGTACCTTAACAGAGGAAATCCATAAAAGAGATCTTATTTTTCATACACCATATCAAAGTTACGATCCGGTTTTAAGGTTTTTTAATGAAGCGGCAATTGATCCCACCGTTTGCGAAATTTATATTACTCTGTACCGTGTAGCCAGCGATTCTAAAATTGTTAATGCTCTAATTAGTGCTGCAAAAAATGGTAAAAAAGTAGCGGTTTTAGTAGAGCTTAAAGCCAGGTTTGATGAAGCCAATAACATTAAATGGGCAAAAAAAATGAAAGAGGCTGGTGTAGATATTATTTATAGCGTTACTGCCTTAAAAGTACATGCGAAGGTTGCACTTGTTAAACGTAAAATTGGTGATCGTACTGATTATACGGGCTTATTTGCAACGGGAAATTTTAATGAGAGTACGGCAGCATTTTACACCGATCATGTTTTAATGACCGCCAACAAAGCAATGCTACGCGAAGTTGAACTTCTGTTTATCTTTTTAGCAAAGAGAGAAAAACCTAGCTCGCCACACTTAATTAATTTTGAACATTTGCTGGTTGCGCAATTTAATTTGCAAAGTGCTTTTTTGCAACTAATTGATCGTGAAATTAAGCACGCAAAAGAAGGAAAAGAAGCTGCCATTACCATAAAGATGAATAACCTCGAAGAGAAAACTTTAATTAGTAAACTCTACGATGCATCAGAAGCAGGCGTGAAAATTACTATGATTGTGCGGAGCATTTGCCGCCTCGTTCCTGGGGTTCCTGGTTTAAGCAGTAACATTAAGGTAATTCGTATTGTAGATCGTTACCTGGAACATGGCCGGGTTTTTATATTCAATAATTTGGGCAAGCAAGATATGTATTTGGGCTCGGCAGATTGGATGAACCGCAATATTTATAGAAGAATTGAGGTGTGTTTCCCAATATATGATGAAAATATTAAGGCAGAGTTATTAGAAATAATCAATCTCCAAAAACAAGATAATGTTCAGGCGGTTACTATTGATGCAGAGATGAATAATGTGCCAATTGTAGAAGGAAATAAACCAATTCAGTCTCAGTATGAAATCTATCAATTTTTAAGATTAAAACAGAATACCTAATATGAAAAATAGCAAAAATATTATATTATTAACATGCCTAGCCATGGGATTTGGATTTTTAACGGTTTCCTGTGTAAATGGTGAGCATAAAGAAGATAATGCTAAAGATACAACAGCAGTTTCTGTAAAAACAGATTTCAGCTATGATCTCAAAAATCCTGTTAAGTACAATATGCCTCAAAACCTTTTCGAAATATCCGGTATTGTATTTCATAATGGCGATCCAAAAGAGGTTTTTGCAATTCAGGATGAAGATGGGGATTTATTTCGTTTAGGTTTGAGTGATAAAGAAGCTAAGTATACTAAGTTTGGTGCTAAAGGTGATTATGAAGATTTAACCATTTATAAAAATCTGATTATTGTATTAAAAAGTAACGGAGAACTGCATACTTTCCCAATTTCAGAAATTAATAAACCCGAAGCAGCAAATGTAGTTAAAACAAAAGATGTTGTACCAAAGGCTGAGTATGAAGGCCTATTTGCTGATGAAAAAACTGGTATGCTTTATATTTTAACCAAAGAAAATAAAGCTCAATTAAAAAATAAAGAAACGATTGTATACTCTTTTAAAATTGCTGATGATGGATCTTTAACTAAAAGCGATGAATTTACTCTGTCTTTTAAAGATATTGCTGCGGTTTCTGGTAATTCTAAAGTGAAATTTCGCCCTTCGGCACTCGCTAAAAATCCTGTTACTGGCGAGTGGTATATTCTTTCATCAATAAATAAAATGATTTTAATTACCGATGCAGATTTTAAGGTTAAATCTAGTCAGCCTTTAGATGGAGATTTATTTAACCAACCAGAAGGAATTACTTTTGATAAGGATAATAATTTGTACATTTCTAATGAAGGCGGAACACTGGCGGCTGGAAATATATTAATGTTTAAATACAAAAAATAAAACTTAAGAAATACTAACCTTTACCGTCATTGCGAGGAACAAAGCAATCTTAAAGCAATAAAAGGATAGAAAGTAAAAAAATAAAGAGGTTGTTTTGTGCCCCATAAAGACTAGGGTATTTAAAACGAATTAAGAATAAAATATAAACCATAAAAAGAGGGGGTTGCGTTTACATCATGACAAATGTTTACCATTCTGTATTATACACAGGAGTAACCTCAAATTTAAAGAGTAGGATGTGGCAGCATAAAAACAATCACTATCCTAAAAGTTTTAGTTCTAAATTAAGTGCCATAAATTAGTTTATTCTATGTTTTTTCTTCGCATTGAAGAAGCCATTGCTGAGGAGAAACGAATAAAAGGTGGAAGTAGACAAATGAAAATAGACTTAATAAATCACTTAAATATACAGTGGTTAGATTTAAGCCAGAATTTTGAACGATAAAGAATTGAATCCCTAAACGCCCAATATGATTAAGAAATTTACCCTGATTACAACATTGTTACTGCTTAATTTAATTGCCTTTGCCCAAAAGGAGGTTAAATACCGTGTAATCCTTTTTGGTGATGCCGGGGAAATGAACTCTGGACAAACACAGGATTTGAAAAATGCAGCTAAGCAGATTATCCCAAATAAAACTACAGTTTTATATTTAGGTGATAATATTTATCCCACAGGAATGGGTTTGCCTGGCAGCATTGAAGAAGAAGATACCAAAAAGATTTTAAAATCGCAGTTTGAACCTATGCGGGCAATGGGCGCTGCGGTGTATTTTATTCCTGGAAATCACGATTGGGATAAATCTGGACCAAAAGGTTTAGCCAAAATTAAAGCACAAGGTGAATTTTTACAATTGCAAAATGATCCATTATTAAAGCTGATTCCTGATAATGGCTGCCCAGATCCCGTTGCTATAAATTTAACAGATCATTTAACCATTATTGCTTATGATAGCGAATGGTGGCTTTTTCCTTACAATAAAAAAAATCCAATTGCAGAGTGCGATTGTAATACTAAAGATGAAGTGCTTATCAGAATGGAAGAACTACTTCAGCAAAATAAAGGAAAAGTTATTCTTTTGGCATCCCACCATCCATTTCAAAGTTACGGCCCACATGGTGGTTATTTTAACTTAAGAAACCATATTTTTCCGTTAACATCGCTAAATAAGAATTTATATATTCCAATGCCAGTGCTTGGGTCGGTTTATCCATTGTTACGTTCCACTTTGTTAAGCCCTGAAGATTTAAATCATCCTGCATATAAAGATATGATTAAATCGGTAACCGATGTTTTTGGTGATTATCCAAATGTAACCTATGTGGCTGGCCATGAGCATGGTTTACAGTTAATTAAAAGCAAGCAATTGCAAATTGTGAGTGGCTCAGGATCCAAAATTTCGCCAAATAAAAAAGGGAAAAACTCTTTGTTTCATGAAATGAAGCAAGGGTATGTTGTTGCAGATCAGCTGATGAATAATGACATGCGATACGAATATTATGTTTACGCAGATACGGGTGTGCAAAGAGTTTATAGCTATACAAAACCTTTTGAAAAAATTACATTAAAAGAAAGATTAAAGGCAAAACCAATAACAGCCGATAGTGTTTTGGTAAGCATCAAACCCGAGTATGACAGCGTAGGGCGTTTCCATCGTTTCCTATTTGGTGATAACTATCGTAAAGAATATGCTGTAAAAACCAAAATGCCAGTAATTAGAATCTCTGAAATAGCTGGCGGCTTAAAGGCAACAAAACGCGGTGGTGGCAATCAATCTCGTTCTTTACGCTTAGAAGATAAAAATGGTAAAGAATGGGTTTTAAGAAGTGTAGAAAAATATCCGGAAGTACTATTGCCAGCACAATTGAGAGAAACCTTTGCCAAAGATGTTATCCGTGATAATATGTCGGCACAACACCCATTCTCTGCTTTAGTAGTGCCCGATTTAGCCAAAGCCGCAGGTATTCCTCACACCAAACCCTTAATAGGAATGGTTTCTCCTGATGATAATTTGGGCGAATTTGCCCCTGCATTTGCTAATACCGTTTGCCTATTGGAAGAAAGAGAGCCCTTAGGTGATTCGGATAATTCGGCAAAAATGTATAAAAAGCTGAATGATGATAATGACAATACTTTTGATGGAGCTGCTTGGGTAAAAGCTAGAGCATTTGATGTTTTACTTGGCGATTGGGATAGGCATGATGACCAATGGCGTTGGAAAGACACTCAAAAAAGTGGCGGTAAACATTATATTCCCGTACCTAGAGATCGCGATCAGGTATTTTTTAGATCAGATGGTTTTCTCCAGCGTTATGCTCAAACATCTTCGTTATTACCAATGATGCAGGGCTATGAAAGAAATATTAAAAATATCGATTGGTTTTTGTGGGAAGGAAGAGAGTTAAGTAGCCGTTGGACAGCAAATATTGATGAAGATGAATGGAACAAAATTGTAAAAGAATTTTGCAGCTATTATACAGATGAGATTTTTGAAAAAGCTTTAAGGAAACTTCCCGATCCAGTTTATTCGTTGCACCACGATGCAATATTAGCCGAATTGAAGGAGCGTAGAGCAACATTGCCAAAATTGATGAACGATTATTATCATTTCTTTAATCGTATTGTTGATATTGAAGTATCTGATAAGAATGAGCTGGTGCAAATAAATGATACAGAGAATAAAGGTTTAGCCGTAAAAATCAATAAAATTTCTAAAGAAGGAAATATAAAAAGAGAGCTATTTAACCGTGTTTTCGATCCAAAAGTTACTAAAGAACTTCGCGTTTATCTTCATAATGGTAATGATAGCTTGATTTTAAATAATAAAACATCAAATATTAAAATTAGGATTATAGGCGGAAAAGGTAAAAAGGTTTATGATTTTGAAAATAGCAATAGCAAAGTGAATCTTTACGATAGAAAGGGTAAAGCAGAATTTAAAGGAGAGGATGCTAATAAAATCACCAAAACGTTATCAAACGATACCTCAAACGTAAGTTACATTGCTAAAGATATGTATCGCAGAAATTCAATATTACTTAATGCAGGTTATAATAGTGATGATGGATTATTATTGGGCTTAATTTATAAGCAAACAAACCCTGGCTTTAGAAAAATGCCTTATGGAAATTCGCAAACCATTTCGTTTTTGCATTCTTTTCAAACAGCTGCCTTTAAATTTGATTACAAAGGTGAATGGTTAAAAGCAATTGGTAAGGCCGATTTTGTTTTAAAAGGGAGTGCAAACGCCCCAAATTACCTCCAAAACTTTTTCGGACTTGGTAATGAAACTTATTTCGACGAACGGGCTGATGATGTGCATTATTATCGTGCAAGGTTTAACCTTTACCAGGTTGATGCTGCCTTAAGATGGCGCAGACCTAAATCAACATTCAGCATTGGCCCATCATATCAATACTATAAATACAATAAAGATGGTAACAATGGTCGTTTTATAGAAAATGGTTCTCAACTGCATTCTTCCGACAGCTTAACGGTAAAAAATGAGAAAATGTTTGCAGGTGCAATTGTAAACTTCACCAACAACACACGTGATAATGATTTGTTGCCAACTTTAGGAAGCTATGTAGATTTTAAGTTGGTAGGTTATAAAGGGGTAAATAAAAACTCAAATTCATTTGGGCAGTTCACGGCTAGCGTTGCGCTATATAAAAACCTGGATGGTAGAAAGAATTTTATACTTGCCGATCGTTTTGGTGGAGGACTAACGCTTGGAAAGCCTGCATTTTATCAAGCACAATATTTAGGTGGGCAAGGTAACTTATTGGGTTATCGCCAATATAGATTTGCAGGCGAGCAAAGTTTTTACAACAATTTGGAGTTAAGGGCAAAACTCGGCGATTTAGTTAGTTATGTATTGCCAGGGCAGGTAGGTTTACTTGGTTTTTACGATGTAGGGCGAGTTTGGAAACGCGATGAACCATCAACAGTTTGGCACCATGGCGTAGGAGGGGGAGTGTATTTTGCACCCGCTTCATTAGCCGTTTTCAGCTTTGTAATGGGGCACTCGGTTGATGGCTGGTATCCTTACGTATCCATGAACTTTAGGTATTAACAACAATTGTAAAAAAACGCTAAACATGATTTTTTCGTAAATAGTATTACCTTAAGAAGACTTTGTGTAACTTTTTCAATTCATATCTTTGCAATTGATTAGTTATTAAATACATAGCGCTAATTAAATAAAATATATAATAAAAACATACAATGAATACCAATGTAATTAAAATACATAAAAATGAATGTATTGGTTGCCAGGTCAAATCAAGCCTGTCATTTGGTCCTCTTGTGGCTTATTTAAAAGGCAGGTTAGTTACCGAGAAATCTGTAAAATCAGAATTTTATAGATTTTTACTAGAAAAAATTGAGAAAGAAGATGCATTAATGGGTAATATTGATGCGCAACAGTTATCGAAATATAAAGATACACTTGAATTAATTTTTACGATCCTTACGCCGTTAATGGCGAATGAAAATGATATGTTTTGGGCATTAAGTACCCCCGTGCCCGATGAAATATTTTTTAGTACCAACGCTTTTTATAATTTTTTTAAAGACCACGATCCCAAAAATAAAGTTAAAAAAGACGATGAGCCAGTAGAAAAGAAACAGTTAAAATTTATTTATAACTTAATTCTGGATCGTTTCTACAACTTTAATTCTGTACTTAAAAATGAAATTATATATGCTCACGTTAATACCGATACAGGTTTAACCCAGTATTATAACATTCATACAGATGTGCAATTTGTAGATATTTTTTACAAAGGTGATTTACCAGAACTTAATTTTGAAGAACTTTCTCAAAGCTTTCAAGAAGGTAATGAATTAGAATACCTGATTAAAAAACTTCCTTTAAAAAATGTAAGCTTCGAAGGTTTCACCGTAATTTCTATTACAGATGTTACCTTACAGCATGCAATTGATGGTATTAGAGATGCATTAGTTAATCATAATTATCAAAAAGAAGCTTATACTCACGTAATTCATGCTTTAAAAACTTTGGGTGGTAATGGCCAATTAGAGTTTGGTTTAATGCCATTTTTAACTGTAAATGACAAACTGGTTTTTAACAATAAAGATTTCTCGCAAAGTATGCTGATTAACTCAGCAAAGGCAGCCAATTTGGAAGAAGAAGTTTTTTATTCGCTAGTTGATCAGTATAAAGAAAATCCACGATCAATATTTGTAACATCAATTAATGATGACCAGATTAAAAAAGATCCGTTTTTAAGGGTTTTAAAAGAAGCCGGAGTAAACTCTTGGTCTATTCTACCAGTTTATTATAATACGCAGCTTGCTGGTGTGTTGGAGATTTATTCTAAAAAGGAAATTGTAGTCGATGATAAGCTATTATCTCGTCTGCGTCCGGCAATCCCATTAATTGGTCAATTATTTCAATATAGTATTGAAGAATTTAACTCTAAAATGGATGAAGTATTGATGGATAAGTTTACAGCTTTGCAACCTTCAGTACAATGGAAATTTAATGAAGCCGTTTGGCAGTTTTTGCAACAAAAAGAAAGCTATCATAAATTAAAAGAGATAGAAACAGTCACCTTTAAGCACATGTATCCGCTTTTTGGAGCTATTGATATTCGTAACTCTACAATAGAAAGAAATAAGGCTTTAAAAGATGATATGGACGTGCAGCTTGGCAGCTTAATCCGTACGCTAAAAGAACTTAGAAAATTTGTTTATTTAGAACTTACAGATAAGCTTCTTTTTAATTGTAAAGATTGGATTAAGCGCATCAGTAATTTTGCATCATCAAATGAAGAAATGCTATTGAACGAGTTCCTGGAAAGCGAAGTTTATCCTTTTTTATCCATCATGAAAACAAATTATCCTAATACTGTAGAAACAGTTGATCGATACTTTGAGGATATTAGTGCCGAAGCTGGAGCTGCATTTGAAAATAGAAGGAAACTTGAAAATTCTATGCAGTTAATTAATACAGAGGTAAGTCAATATTTAGAAAGAGCACAACAAAATTTGCAAACTTCTTATCCTTGTTATTTCGCTAAATTTAGAACAGATGGTGTTGAATACGATATCTATATTGGACAGGCAATTGCGCCAGATAAACCTTTCGATTTACTTTATCTCAAAAATATTCGCTTATGGCAATTAACCTCAATGGTCGAAATTGCCCGTCTTTCAAATAGTTTAATAGGAGAGATGCCAAAACCTTTGCACACCACGCAATTAATTTTTATCCACTCTAATGCAATTGATATTAGCTTTAGAAACGATGAACGTAGATTTGATGTAGAAGGCGCTTATAATATTAGATATGAGGTAGTTAAGAAGAGAATAGATAAAGTGTTGATTAAAGGCACAACAGAACGTTTAACACAACCACATAAAATTGCAATGGTTTATTTTAATGCCGAAGAAGCTAAAGAATATACCGAATACATTAAATATATGCAGGATCAAGGCTTTTTAAGTGATGATTTAGAGCAATTGGATTTGGACGAACTTCAGGGGGTTTCTGGATTAAAAGCCTTAAGAGTTGGTGTTAAATATTTGGAAGAGAAAAAAACTAAAACCAAAGCCAGAGAAGTTTTAATTAAAGCTGAAGAAATTTTACAAGCCTCAGTATAAAAGAAAAAGGTTCCCAGTTTAAATTGGGAACCTTTTTTATGATTTTTGATATTCTTGTATTTCCGTGAATTCAATGTCTTTGTTAAATATTTAAATAAATTATTTAACCCTCAGTTTTCCACTCTTAAACATATCAAAAGCTGCCTGATAATTTGCAATTCCTTGATCGGTTATTGTTTTGGGGAGTTTAGCCGGTTTCTGCTCGTTCTTAGCCTTATTGTAAAAATAAGTGTCTATTTTATGTTGCGGACTTAAAATAACAAGACTATCACCTTTCATATAAACCAGTTTTTGGTAAGTGCCTAAAAATACTCTTGGTTGATATTTTTCATCCAACACATTTTTACCAAAAAACTCACTTGTATAATTCCAGCCTAACAAACTCCATAAAGTTGGAAAAAGATCAACCTGAGAAGTCATTTTGCTGATATTGGTTTTTGCAACATCCTTCAGGTTTAAAATCATACATGGAATTTGATATTTAGAAATATCTATTTCATTTTTGCCAGCGCTACTTGCACAATGATCGGCAACAATAATAATAACCGTATTGCTAAACCAAGGTTTATTTTTAATCTTATCAATAAAGTTTCCGATGGCATAATCTGTATATTTTACAGCGCCTTCTCTACTTCCAGGAGGTAAATCAATTTTATTAGCAGGAAAAGTAAAAGGTCTGTGGTTAGAGGTAGTCATAATGAAATTATTAAACAGTTTATTCTGCTTATATTTTTCATCAGCATCCTTAATTACAACATTAAAAATATCTTCATCACAAATACCCCAGGCATTTTCAAAAGTGACCTCATTATCTTGAATCAGCGTTCTTTTACCGCCATATGTTTCATCAAGTAATTTACGTCCACGGTCTACAATATCATATCCATTGTTGCCAAAAAAGTGATTCATATTATCAAAATATCCATCACCACCATAAAAGAACGTGTTGGTATAGCCATTTTGTTTAAATACATGCCCTACAGTAAAAAGATTTTCATTGTCTGTTCTTCGCACAATGCTATTTCCTGGCGTTGGCGGAATTGCCAAAGTTAAAGCTTCCATTCCTCTTACTGTACGAGTTCCAGTAGCATACATATTGCTAAAAAATACGCTGTTGTTTGCAAATGAATCTAATCTGGGTGTTATATGTTGGGTATTGCCAAAATGCTCTAAAAAGTCAGCACTTAAACTCTCCACCGTAATCATAATTACATTTGGCTTATAAGGTTTGGTGTTGGTAAATTCTATTGTTCTTTTAATGGTATTGCCATTTTCAAATGTGGTACCATTATCTTTCAGTTCTTTTTTAACTAAATCGTAAGCCTTTGTGCTATCAATTAAGCTATAAAATTCTAAATAATTTAGTTCATTGTTTTTAAATGCAGCAAAGAAAGAATAAATCCCAGCCTTACTAAGTTCATTTGTATATCTGTTATTTCCACTTTCGGCCCAGCTATTTTTTACAATTACCGCAAAAAGTATGGCAGGGATAATAATTAAGGATGATATAACAACACGGCTTTTGGACGGAGTTTGACTGATGAAACTATTTTTGAAAATTTTTAATTTATAGAAAACAAAAGTTACTGCAACAGCCAAAAATAACATTCCAGAAATTAATAATGGCAGCGGATAAGATTCATTTATATTGTTAATTACTTCGTATGTATAAATTAAATAATCAACTGCAATAAAATTAAAACGACTTTCAAACTCTTGCCAAAATGTTAATTCAGCAAAAAAAGAAAATAATGTGATTAATAGAAAAAGGAAAAATAAAATGTAGGTAACTATTTTATTCCACTTTTTATGATAAAACCGATTCGGAATTAGCAGCAAATAAAGTGCATAAAAGGAAACTAAAAGTAATCCTGTTCCTAAGTCAAAAAATAAACCAGTAAAATAAAGTTTAAAAATTTCCAATATTTTAAAATCCGTATGCTGGCAAGCACAAATAAATAAAATGCTTCTAATAATAAAGGAAAATAGGAGGAAATAAGCTAAATACCCCAGTAAGATGGAGTACCTGCTTTTAAATAATTTGGTCATTTGCGTGTAAGAAAATTTACGCAAGATAATTACATATTCTGAAGAAAAACTGAAGTTTCGATAATAAATTGGAAATTCTAATGCTTTATACATAAAAAAAAGCGGTTAGTATTTACCAACCGCTTTTGTATATATTATAGTTTGATTTATTAGTTCGAAGCAATTTCTTTATCAATTGCATTAATGGTTTCAGCATTGCTTACACTTGTTTTTAGTGCTGCAAATCTTTCCATTGAAATAGTTGGAGTTTTATCCATAAGTAATGTGTGGCTATCAGTAGAACCACTTAATCTTAAATCAGATTTATCTTTAATTACTGTATACAAACTCTCTGTACTAGTATTTATTTCTGCATGGGCACTTCCACTTAATAAAATTTGAAGAAATTGAGTTGTTAATTTGCCATCAGTTTTAACAATTGCATTGCCTGATGCCTCAATTCTATAAATATTATCAACATAAACAACAAGTTTAGTTAAGCCTTTACCTTCAGAATTAATTCTAAGAATATCTCCTTCTTGCATAACTTTTGCTTTTCCTGTGTTGTCATCCGCATAACTTATTCCTGCAAATGATCTTTGTACCAATAAAACTTCTACATTTCCTTTTACATAAACTCTTTTTACATTTGCCGGAGCAGAAATTTTTGTAGGTTTAGTTTCCATTGCAGAAACATTTGTAGAGATTAACGCTGTTGATAAAACGATAGCTGTTAATGATGAAGCGATTAGGGTTTTGAATGAGGTTTTCATAATATTTTAATTTATAATTAACTGTAATTTAATATTTTAAGTTTTTTTTAAAGCTTTTGTATATAAGACGCAGCTTCATCAAAAACGTTGCAACCTAACCCTCATTTTTATACTATCACTATAAACTAATCGACGAACGGGCATTATTAACAGACGAAAAAAATCGAATCTTAAATGAATTGTAAAATAAATTAAGATTTACAGAGCAATTATTCTTTTTCATATCTTTATAAGAAATTTTAATTCAACTTATTTTATGAAAAAAAAGGTTGTTCTTGTTCAGGATAATGAAGATATCTTAGATATTATGGATCAAGTGTTGGAAGATGAAGGATTTGATGTAACTTCATCTTTAACAACAGAACCTATCAAAAATATTGATAAGATTGATCCAGATGTAGTTGTAATTGACGATCATATTAAAGGAGATGTTAAAGGATCTAAAGTTGTTAAGGATCTTAAAAATGATCCTGAAACCGAAGATTTATCAGTTGTATTAACTTCAACTTCCGATAAATTGCCCCAACAAGCTAAAGATTGTAAAGCAGATGATTACATTGAAAAACCATTTGATATCGATCATATGGTTGATGTAGTTAAACGTAATGCAGAAGGATAAGCAAGCAAATTCATAATCCTTTAAGCCATATAAAACTGTATACTTTGTACAATTTGGTTTATTTTTTATCCTATTAAAAAATTATTAAAACCTATCGACTAAAATAATGTTAATAAATCAATAAGCTGATTCTAAATATTTTAGCTTTTTGTGTAATTAAATATAGATGTTTTAATATTTATTACTAATAATTTTAGTAATTTTGAATTAATTAAAACGGTTCATTATGGTACAGGTAAATGATTTTTTATATGGAAAAATGCAATTCCCACAGGTTATTGCTGATTTGTTTGAAACAGAAGCAATAAAACGTTTAGCCGGTGTACACCAAAGTGGAGCTATTTTTTTAGTTAACCCCGATATTTGTCATTCACGCCTGGAGCATACTACTGGTGTAATGATGCTGATTAAAATGCTTGGAGGATCAACCTTGGAGCAAATTGCAGGTTTGCTTCATGATGTTTCTCATACTGCCTTTTCTCACGTAGGAGATTATGTTTTTAATCATGAGAATGAAGATTATCATGAAACAATTTTTAAGCAGGTCATTTTAAGTTCAGATATTCCAGCTGTTTTACTGAAGCATGGCTATCGTATAGATCAAATTTTTGACGGAGAATTCAATATTTTAGAACAGGAATTACCTTCACTCTGTGCTGATCGGTTAGATTATACACTTCGTGACGCAATTTATGGAGGGATTATAAGCAGACAAAGAGCAAAAGAGTTTTTACAAGCTATTGTATTAAAAGATGGAAAAATTGCTATAACAATTGAAAAAGAAGCAGTTTGGATTAATGAAATTTTTGATAAATTAAATAATGATGTGTTTAAATTGCCACTTCACTTGTATGCAAATGGTAAAATGGCCGAATTAATTAAAAGTTTTTTAAAAAGAGGGCTTTTAGTTAAAGATGATCTTTTTAAAACAGATACACTTCTTTTAAATAAAATTAGAAGCAACTTTGAAGGATATGAAGCTATAAAATCAATTAAGCAATTAAAAGGTTTCTCAGAATTTATTCGCCATGGGGCAGTTCCTAATATAAAGGTTAGAAGTTTAAAGGCCCTTTTAGCCTAAATAAATAAAGAATTTTAATTTTAAAAACGCTAATAGATTTTTTTAATGTACATTGTGAAAAATAGCTAAATATGTCAGCAGTAGAAATTATTTTAATTGGTGTTGTTATTCTTTTAATTTTTGGAGGTAAGAAATTGCCCGAATTAATGCGTGGAATCGGAAAGAGCGTTAAGGAATTTAAAAATGCTAAAGATGAACCTCCTATAAGCTAGTTTGTTGTATTAATTGCTTTAAAGCCTGCTTTTATACAGGCTAATAATATGAAAACTGAGGTAAATTTGGTTAGTAATTTATTTTAATTATTAAGCAGATTTACTTAGAATTAAGTACTTCTTTTCGTTAAAAGTTAAATTATAAGCAGAAATAACGGTATTAATATAAGTTAAAATATTTTCTAGCTCCGTTATATCATAAAATGAATTAGTAAGTTTTTCTATACAATAACCTAATTGCTTTTTATCAAAATCATCCATTTGGCATTCCAATATTCTGTAAGCATCATTAACGCAGTTGTTTACATGCTTTCTTAAAAAATAAAAGGCATTTCTAAACTCTAAATTTAACACCTCAAAATCGAGATTTGAGTTTTGAAGATTAAAGAATGCTTTTTCAGCATTAAAGTAAATTAATAAATCAGCTTGTTCTCCAATTCTGGCAGGATAAACCTTATTTAGCAAACATTTATATGCATTCATAGAAAAATAATTTAAAATCAATAAACAAATGATTTTGTAATTTCTAAAATGAGATGTGTTTGTTTAATATGCTTAAAAGCATAAAAAACCTAGCTATAGGAACATTACAAAATATGGTTATTGAAAAATAATTAAAGTCTTTTTTACACGAACACCTCACTTTATTACACGAAACCCGATAATCGTGATGGAAAAATGTTAAATTTTAATTCTAAATGTTTTGATAACTATGTTTAATAGTATATTGCATAGATAATTATTGATGTAATGTGTTGTTTTTTAACTGCTAATAATAAATGAATAAAATTGTATTATTAGTTTTTTGCATTTTTTTCTTTCTGTCAACTCGTGTTCTCAGCCAAAATATTTCTAATGAAGGAACTGATTTTTGGGCGGTGTTTCCTACGCATGTTCCTAGTGGCACATTAGCTGAAATCGCCATTTTTGTAACTTCTAAAGCTAGTTCTGAAGCTACTGTTTCTTGTGGTAGCTATACGGAAACAAAACTTATTCCAGCAAATACAGCAGTTCAGTTTAATGTACCAAGAGCCAATGCTTATATAGATTTTACCCAGGCAAATAGCTTAAGCCCACTCGTAAATAGAGGTATCCACATAAAAGTAACTGATGGTAAACCCAAAGTTTCTGCGTATGCACATATTTATGGTAATAATAGATCTGCAGCCTCATTAATTTTACCTTATGAAACTTTAGGCCAAACTTATTATTCCATGAATTATACTCAAGTTGATTTTGGAACTTCGTTTGGAAATAATTTTTTGGTACTTGTAGCTGCCGATGATAATATGGATTTGATTATACACGAAAAGAATGGTAATGCAAAATCAATTCATTTTAATAAAGCCGGTGATGCTTATGAATATATGTCTGGACAAACAGATTTTACAGGTTTATCTGTAAATACTGATCCTGCCACATCTTCTTGTAAAAAGTTCGCAGCTTTTTCTGGTAATTCCATGATTCGTATTGAGCCTTGTGGAATCAATGGTGGTTCTTCTTATGATCCTTTATATCAACAGCTTTATCCTACAGTAAGTTGGGGTAAAAACTATGGAGTAGTACCATTTAAAAATAGAACTTATATTTTAAGAATTATTGCGCAAGAAAATAATACTACAGTTAAATTTAATGGAGAAACATTTACGCTTAATAAAGGAGAATATAAAGAAAGTGCAACACTTTCTGAGCCTACTTTTGTAACGGGCGATAAGTTAATCTCTGTTGCACAGTTTTCGCTTAGTCAAAAATGTACCTCTGCCATCGGAGGAACGTTAGTTGGTGATCCTGACATGGTTATATTAAATCCAATTGAATTTAATATTCAAGCTGTAACCGTATTTTCTTCAACTTTGCAAAACATAACAGAGCGTTATATTAATGTTATAATGGCTACAAATAAAACATCGACATTTAAAGTTGATGGTTTACCGCCGTCAAGCTCATGGAGTATCATGGCTAGTAATCCATTATATTCCTATAATCAAATTCCTGTTGTAGGTACCAGTGGAAGCTCAACATTTAAAAGCTTAACACTAACGGCTGATGATGGCTTTAATGCAACTGCATATGGTTTCGGTAATGCAGAATCTTACGCCTATTCAGCAGGAACTAATCTAGCGTCAAATAACTATCTTACATTAGTAAAAGAAACCAGCAACGAAGAAAGTTCTTATGGTTGTGTAAATTCGGCTACTAAATTTAAAATAAATTTACCTTACGAGCCAGATCAGATTTCGTGGAGTTTAGATGGTGGTACCCCAGTTTTATCGGAGCCAAATCCTGCACATGAAATTAAAGTAGTAAATGGACAAAATATTTATGTTTATACCTATCCAAATGTATTAACTTTTGCTGCCGCCGGGATACATAATTTGGTTGTGCAGGCACATTTGGCACCAAATGCCTCTAATTGTCAGAGTGGCGATTTTACTATGCTTTATCCATTTAGTATTTATGATTTACCAAAAGCAAGCTTTGATCCAATTGCAACAACCTGTGCGAAAACAGAAATTAATTTTGTAGATAAAAGTATTTCTAATACTGCTAATTTCGGAATAGTAAGTTGGTTGTGGGATTTTGGAGATGGTACAACACCTTCAACAGATCAAAATCCTAAGCATACATATGCGCAAGAAGGTAAATATACAGTAACATTAACCGCTAAAGCAGGAACAAGTTGTGCCTCCAGTACTACGCAAGAAGTTATTATTAACCCTTTACCAGTTTCGTCTTTTGAAAGTTTAGCGAAAGCTTGTATCAATATAGATTATTTAATTACAGATAAATCCACCATTAGCAGTGCAATAACTCCAAATAAAATTGTAAAATGGCATTGGGATTTTGGAGATGGATCTACGCCGATTGATAAGACCGATGGTATGCCATTTTATTATAAATACAATACATTAGGAGAAAAGCAGATTACATTAACAACGACTTCAGAAAATGGCTGTATAAATGTATCAACGCCAAAATTGATTACGGTTTATGCTTTACCGCAAGCCAATTTCACTTTGCCAGATGTATGCTCTTCTGATGATGTGGCAGTTTTCAATAATATTTCTACAGATGCAACTAGCGGAGATGGCAATTTCAACTATAAATGGGATTTCGGCGATCCAACAAATACATCTTCAAGTAATAGCTCTACACAAAAGGACGGGAAACACCAGTATATTAATCCTGGGCCGTATACAGTTACTTTAACTATAACAAATAGTAATGGTTGCGAATCTGTAAGTACTCAAAATTTTACCGTTAATGGTAGGGTAGATAAGGCTGAGGTTACTATTCATAATGCTGATAATTTATGTAGTAATAATGATGTTATAATTACGAATGGCTTTACCGCCTTAATTGGAAAAGTTGTAAGAATTGATATTTATAAAGATTACAAAACTGGTGCGCCAAGTACAATTACAAAAACAATTATGTATCCTAATAATACGGATGATATACACTTAACATATGATTCATTTGGTGGCACAGAATCTAAAAAATATGTAATTAGGGTAGTGGGGTATACTGGTGATAATGACGTTTGTACGAAAGAATTTTTACAAGAAATTACGCTGAAACCGACCCCGCAAATATCTTTTTCAGATATAACTTCGCTTTGTGATAACCAAGGCACAGTGATAATTACTGAAGCAGGCGAAACATCAGGCTTTCCTGGTCGTGGAGTTTTTACAAGTGACGGAAACGGAATGTCGGAAGATGGAACTTACAACCCTAAAATAGCGGGCGAGGGGATACATAATATTACCTATACGTTTACAGGGGATAATCAATGCTCTTCTTCCATTACAAAAAGCGTGAAAGTTTATAAATCGCCAAGCGCAGATGCAGGAAGTGCACTTTATATTTTGGCTGGTGGAGAAATTCAAATACCAGCAACGGCAGAAGGCTCAAATTTAACCTATAAATGGACACCCTCTACTGGATTAAATAATGATGCCATTTTAAATCCAATGGCTGCTCCAACAAAAGATACAGATTATAAACTAGAAGTATTTGGTGATGGAGGATGCTCGGCTATTAGCTATGTAACTGTTAAAGTATTAGAAGCTTTAAATCCACCTAATTCATTTAGTCCAAATGGAGATAATATTAACGATGTTTGGGTAATAAAATATTTGGATAGTTATCCTAACGCTACCGTTGAAATTTTTAATAGAAATGGAAACAGAGTCTTCTTTAGCAATGGATATAAAGTGCCTTTTGATGGCAATTATCAAAATGAGCCACTTCCTGTGGGGGTTTATTATTATGTTATAAGTCCAAAAAATGGAAGAAAAATTATTAGCGGATCTCTTACAATAATCAGATAAAATTGAAGAAATATCTATTCATATTTGCAATGTTTGCCATTTGTTTTGCTGGTTTTGCGCAACAGAAGCCTCAATATACACAATACATTTTCAATCAATATTTGCTCAATCCTGCATTATCAGGAATTGAAAATTATATTGATTTTAAAATGGGGTACCGTAAGCAATGGGCAGGAATAAATGATGCGCCTAGAACTTCATTTGCCTCAGCAAATTGGGCGTTGGGCGATAATCAGCTATGGAGTAATGCCTTAACTTCTTTTCCTGAGCAAACAGGAAATCCGATGGATCGAAACTATACCCAAAATTATACTTCTTCTCCATCTCATCACGGTATGGGGGTAACGGCTGTATTGGATAAAACAGGGCCATTATCACGGTTGGATGCGAATGTTACCTATGCCTATCATATACAATTGAGCGATAAATTCAATTTGTCAGCAGGTGTTGCTGCAGGTATTTCGAGCATATCTCTTGATGTTAATGCCTTAACTTTTGATAATTCCAATGAACCTGCTCTATCAAGAGCCTTAGTAAATCAAATAAAACCAGATTTAAGCATAGGTTTGTGGCTATATGGAGCAAGGATGTTTGCCGGACTTTCTGTACAACAAATTTTACCTCAAAAACTTAGCTTCTCTGCTGATAATGTTTATAATAAAGGAAAGGAAGTGCCGCACGTTTTTGGTACAGTTGGCTATAAATTTTTTATGGATGACGATATTGCTGCCATTCCATCTGTTATGGTTAAGTATGCACAGCCTGCGCCTGTTTCAGTAGATTTAAATATTAAATTTGCATTTAAAGATAAAGTATGGCTAGGTGGAAGTTATCGTAAAGATGATTCCTTTTCTGCTATGGCAGGATTTAATATAGGAAAGATGGTTAACTTAACTTATTCCTACGATTTTACAACTTCAGAACTAAATCAGGTTAGTAATGGTAGCCATGAAATTGTTTTAGGATTATTGCTGAACAACATTTATAAGGTTCCTTCTTATATTAAAATGTGGTAGTTCAGCCGCTGGCGCAAATTCAAAATCAGCTTGTGTTTATGAAATAAAAAATAAGCTTCAATTTACAATTTTATGTAACTGTAAATTGAAACTGATTAATTAAAGTTCTTTTCTTAATCTTGCAACAGGAATATTCATTTGTTCGCGGTATTTTGCAACCGTTCTTCTGGCAATATTATAACCTCTATCCTTTAAAATTTCTGTTAATTTCTCATCAGCAAGTGGTTTACGTTTATCTTCATTGCCAATACAATCTTCCAGAATTTTTTTAACCTCTTTATTAGAAACCTCTTCACCATTTTCTGTTTGAATGGCTTCAGAGAAGAACGATTTTAATAAAAACGTTCCAAATTCTGTTTGTACATATTTTGAATTAGCAACACGAGATACCGTAGAAATATCCATATCAATTTTATCTGCAATATCTTTTAAAATCATTGGGCGCATTTTACGCTCATCTGCAGTTAAAAAATATTCATATTGATAGTGCATAATTGCATTCATTGTTTTAAGTAAAGTTTGCTGTCTTTGCTTAATTGCATCAATAAACCATTTAGCCGAATCTAACTTTTGCTTAACAAATTGTACTGCCTCTTTTAGTTTTTTGTCCTTAGAAGATGCTTTATCATAATGCTCAAACATTTCCTGGTAAGATCTACTTACTTTAAGTTCTGGTGCATTTTTTGAATTTAAGGTCAATATTAAAATGCCATCATTATTACTGATGTGGAAATCAGGAATGATTTGCATTTGCTTGGTTGTTACCTGATTAGCATCTCCCGGTTTAGGGTTTAAACGCAAAATTTCATTTACAACTTCTTTTAATTCCTCGCTATCCAGGCCTAAGCTTTTTTCAAGCTTATCATAATGTTTACGTGTAAACTCATCAAGATAATTTTCTACAATATTTATTGCTTTAATAATTATCGGATTTTGAATATCTTTTCTTTTTAACTGAATAAGTAAACACTCCTTTAAATCTCTGGCACCGATGCCTGGAGGATCAAAGCTTTGAATTAGCCTAAGCATTTCCAATACATCCTCTTCCTCAACCATAACATTTTGAGAAAATGCTAAATCATCAATCATGGAACTTAACGGACGGCGTAAATAACCATCATCATCTAAGCTTCCAATAATTTGCTTACCTACTATAAAATCCTGATCGGATAGGGGAATTAGGTCTAATTGTTCCTGTAAACTTTCGAAAAATGTACTTTCAATGGCAATTGGAGTTTCTTTTTTCTCCTCATCATCATCGCCATTATTATAATTAGTACTGTAATCGTTCGTACTGTCGTCTTGCAGGTAATCATCTACATTAAACTCATCCATACTGGTATCTTCAGATGATTTTTCATAATCATCTGGACCATCATTTAAATCGTCATATTCGCCTTTTGGCTCATCCTGAGTCATTAAACTTGGATCTTCGAGTGCAGGATTTTCTTCCAGTTCTTCTTTAACCCGGGTATCTAAAGCAACAGTTGGCACTTGCAGCAGCTTAATAAATTGTATTTGCTGAGGTGATAACTTCTGTAATAATTTTTGTTGTAGATGTTGCTTTAGCATATTTAATATTAAAGTATTTCGCAAAAATAAACAAATGATCTCAGATATTCCTCAGAAATCACCTAAATGCTTATGATAAGATTGCCTAAAATATTTTCTAAACATTTGTAATCAATTTTATGTTTGTTACTTTTAATGAATTATTGATTAAAACTAAAAATATGGGATTTGTAAAAGAATTTAAAGATTTTGCTGTAAAGGGCAATGTTATTGATTTGGCTGTCGGTGTAATTATTGGTGCTGCGTTTGGAAAAATCGTAAGCTCATTGGTTGAAGATATTATCACACCAGCTGTATTAGGACCTGCACTTAAAGCCGCAGGACTTGAAGATTTGAGTAAACTTACCATTGCGGGTACGGCAATTAAGTATGGTAACTTTTTATCGCAGGTAATATCATTTATTATTATTGCTTTAGTTTTGTTCATCATCATTAAAACAGTAAATAATATTAAGAAGAAAGAAGTAGAAGCCCCTGCTGCAGCTCCTGTACCAACAAAAGAAGAAGTATTATTAACTGAGATTAGAGATTTGCTTAAAGCAAAAGCCTAATTAGTTATATCTAGTAACTATAAAGAAGTTCATCCCCTCTTTATAGTTACTTTTAATTAAAAACTTCTTTTTACTTCCGGATCGGTGATGATAATGTAATCACCTAAATTTGAGAATTTATTCCAGTTGGGATCATTAAACCCTGCATCAGAAAATGAAGAGATGTTTAATATCCTTGCCTTTGGTGCGTATTTTTGAAGTTTTGCTGCAGTTCCAAGTTTTTCATCACTATGAAAACGCCCATTTAATTGCAAAACTTTAAAACCTTTATTTTCCTTTAAAAATTTAGCGATAGACCATGCCATCGTTGCATCCCAAAGGTTTTGAGTTTGATAAATTTTCATAGGACCCATGCTATGCCCGCCTAAAGTTTCTGCAAATTTATCATTGTATCTTCCTACGGCTGTATCAATTGGAAGAGGTGGTAGATATTGCATTGATGTTTTAGGGAAGTTTTTTAGTGCTTCCAAGCCGCCTTTTGTTACTGCATTACTGTATCGCGTTGCGGCATTGCCACCAATTACAATCAAATTATACTGCTTTGCATATTCTATCAAAGGTTTATAATCTTTATAATTTCCCCATGCTCTACTTTCCTTAATAAAGTTTTTTTCAGAAATTGATCCTACTAGATATTCATTCAAAATCGGTTGCACATCGGTATGAAACATTTCCATAGTTAAAGAGGTGCGTTTTGCGTACTTTTCATTTAACTTTTTGAATATTTCTGCTTCCAAATAATGTCCTATCGAATCATTATGCTCCTCTCCAAAAAATAAAACATCTGCGTTTTCCATGTCTGATACAATATTATCTATGGAAATAACCTGTTGCTTTTTTACATCGTATATTTTGTAGCGTGTATTAATATCCTGCGCATAAAGGTTACAAGGAACTATAAAAGCAATTATTATTAAAAGAAATTTCATGCCGTCAAAATAGCAAAATAAATTTCACCGATGAAATTATGTGCTTTACCGCTATTTGTTTAACACCTACGGATTAACCTTCCAGTAATTTATAGTTTATAAATACATTTGAATATTAAATCAGTACACGAAATGGAAAATTCAAATAATAATCGTTCAGGCAGAGCTTTAAGTGGTGTTATCATCATTTTCATCGGACTTGCTTTCCTGCTCGATAACGTAGGCTTGCGTATCCCACATTGGGTATTTAGCTGGCATACACTTTTAATGGTTATAGGTCTTTTTATAGGGATCAGACGTCATTTTAGAGGCGCAGGCTGGTTAATTATGGTTTTAATAGGCGGCTATTTTACCATCGACGATATGGTTGGCGTGGATTTCGATTTTTCTAAATATGCTTTAGGAATTGGTTTCTTAATTTTAGGTGCTTATCTAATTTTGAGACCTAAATACACTTATAGAGATAAAAAAAGATTTAGAGATCGTTTTAATCAAGAGTTTACTGCACCAGTAAACGATATGGGATCATTCGAAAATGCCGAAACAATTAACAATAATGATTTGATTGATGTGATTTCTGTTTTTGGAGGAAGCCACCAAACTGTTTACTCTAAAAACTTTAAAGGAGGGGATGTTACTGTAGTTTTTGGAGGTGCAGATATTAATTTAACACAAGCAGATTTTAATGAATCCGTTAAACTTGATGTAACCGCAATTTTTGGGGGAATAAAATTGATAGTTCCTCAAAACTGGGCGATTAAATCTAATGTAACTGCAATTTTTGGAAGTGTAGAAGATAAAAGATCACATGTGATGCCAAATGGAGAGATCCAAAAAACATTAGTATTGGATGGTACAGCCATGTTTGGTGGCATCGAAATAAAAAGCTTTTAAACCTTAAATGATGAAATGGTTCGCAGTAAATTATGTTTACCAAATTATATGTGGAGAGGGTAAGCATGCGCCTCAATTTAATGAACAAGTACGGCTGATTAAAGAAACGGATATTAAATGCGCTTTTAAAAAAGCTCAAATATTGGCAAATGAATACAACAGCTCATTCAAAAACTTTTTCAATGAAAATGTAATCTGGAAATTTGTAGGTGTTGGCAGTATAGTTGAGATTGTTGAACCTGCAGAGGGCGTAGAAATAAGTTCGATAATTTTAGAACCCCAGTCGGTTAAAGATTATCTAAAAAAAATAAAGCACAGAAATAAATTGTTAACACAAACTAACTAAACCGCTTTGACAACTAGACCACTATCTGTACCACAGATAAAAAAAATATCTTCGGCAATCGCTATTGCATGGATTGTTTTATGTGCAGTAGGATTGCATTATTATATTAATTTTTCGTGGTTAATTTCCTTTACCGATAGTTTTATAAGTAATTTTTTGTTGGCCATAGCTTGCATAAGCATTAGCAATATGTTAGGATATTATCAGCCTAAAAACGAAAGGATTTTATATGTTTTAATTGTTACGCTGGCTTTAACATTTGTAATACTTTATATAGCAAAATATAGCTTGTTTTATGTTTTCGCTGATTTTAAAAATTACAAGGATTTTTATAATTTCTCTTTTCCGTTTAGAGGGTTAATTACGTTTATGTGCTTGGGATGGTGTGCCTTAGCTAATATTTTATGGTATAGGCTAGAGGAACAATCGGAAACTCAATCGCGTCTTTTATCTGCTCAAAACCTTGCCAAAGAAGCAGAATTAAACAAGCTAAGACATCAGCTACAACCACATTTTTTATTCAATAGTTTAAATTCAGTTTTTGCATTAACAATGGTTAATCCAAAAGAAGCAGGTGTAATGATTACTAAATTAGCATCTTTTTTAAGAGGGACGTTAAAACGTGATGATGAATTATGGGTTTCGGTAGAGGAGGAGATGGAATACATTCAGCTTTACCTGGATATTGAAAAAGTAAGGTTTAGCCATCGATTAAATATAGAAGTTAATGTTGCTGATGACACTCTTAAGCTTTGTTTACCAGGAACATTGCTTCAGCCTATCGTAGAAAATGCCATAAAGTTTGGTTTATACAACACATCGGCAGGTATAACTATAAAAATTGATGTTAGCGTACAGCAGCAAATTTTAAAGGTTAGGGTGCAAAATCCTTTCGATCCTGAAATGAAAGCTGCCGGAGGAACAGGTTTCGGCTTGACAGCGATAAAAAGAAGATTATATTTGCTTTTTGCTAACGCCGATTTATTGCAAACCGAAACTGAGGCAAATAATTTATATATTACCACCTTAAAAATTCCTCAAAAAAATGATCAGAACTATACTAATTGATGATGAACCTCTAGCCAGGGATATTGTAAAACATTATCTTTCTGATTATAAAGACATAGAAATTATAGCTGAATGTAATGATGGTTTTGAAGGCCTGAAAGCCATTAGTTCGCATAAGCCTGACCTTATTTTCTTGGATATCCAGATGCCGAAAATTAGCGGTTTCGAAATGCTCGAACTTGTTGAAAATAAGCCTGCCGTTATTTTTACTACCGCATTTGATGAGTTTGCAATAAAGGCTTTTGAGGTAAATGCCGTAGATTACCTATTAAAACCTATAGATAAAACTCGTTTTGATCAGGCAATGCAGAAGTTACCTTCGCGTTTAAATCAGTCAGAAAATACCGAAGCAGTTTTAGATGCAGCAGCTTTAAGCCCTGCTCAAAATAATAGGGTAGTGGTGAAAAAGGATGGCGTAATTAAAATTATTCCTGTAGCTGATATAAATTATCTAGAAGCCGATGATGATTACGTGAAATTAAGCACTGTTGATGGCTCATTTTATAAGAATAAAACCATGTCTTTCTTTGAGCAAACGCTCGACGCTACTCAATTTATAAGAATCCATCGCTCTTACATTATTAACCTTGCACAAGTAACTAAAATTGAACTTAAGGAAAAAGATAGTTATGTAGTTCTTTTAAAATCAGATATCTGGTTGCCTGTGAGCAAAACTGGTTATGTTAAATTAAAGGCTGCACTTGGTATGTAATGCATTTATAGAGATAAATAGATGGTTAATATCCAAAATTTACTCACATAGATTAAGGTTGGGCTGGGAGGTTCAATAATAATTGCTACATTTGCCATTCAATAAAAAATAAAAACAAAAGAGACTTGCATTTATAAACGAATAATTTTATATTTGCACCTCTTAATTTTAAAAATTACAACAGATAATATACAGTCATGAAAAGAACATTCCAACCTTCGCAAAGAAAGAGAAGAAACAAACACGGCTTCCGCGAAAGAATGGCAACAGCTAACGGCAGACGAGTATTAGCATCACGTCGTGCTAAAGGAAGAAAAAGATTAACAGTTTCTGACGAGCGCAAGCACAAAGCATAATTTTTGATTGCTTTTTCGGGCTAACCGAAATCGGCAGATCAAAATCTGCAATTATCAATCAAAAAAATATGTACACATTTCGAAAAGAAGAACGGTTATGCAGCAGAAAACATTTAGATCTGTTGTTTAAAAACGGTTCTTCTTTTTTATTATACCCATTTCGTATTTCCTATCTTTTTATTGATTATCAGGCTGATGTTCAGGCTCAAGTGGTAATTAATGTTCCTAAAAAAAGATATAAAAGGGCGGTAGATCGTAATCTACTAAAACGCCGTATTAGAGAAGTTTACCGTTTAAATAAGCAAGAAAATTTTTATAGCCAACTGCCTGAAGATAAAGGCCTGCTTTTATTTTCTATTCAATTTATTGGCAAAGAAAAATATAATTACGCCTTTTTAGAGAAAAAACTTCTGTCTACTTTTAAGCGATTTAAAACTCTGATTCAACCAAATGAAGATCATAAATAAAATTTTCGGCTGGTTTTTTTTAATGTTAATCAGAATTTACCAGTATGCCATTTCTCCAATGCTTGGTGCAAATTGTAGGTTTACACCAACATGTTCTCAATATGGAATGGAGGCCATCAAAAAACATGGACCTTTTAAAGGGGGCTGGTTAACGATTAAAAGAATAGGGCGTTGTCATCCTTGGGGTAAACACGGGCACGATCCAGTTCCTTAAATTTTTTTTAGTTCTTAGCAATTTTCTATAATCCATTTTTCATTTATTAATATCTTTGCCTCATGGCTAAAATACTTCAAATTGAAACAGCTACTCAAATTTGCTCTGTTGCATTATCAATTGACGGAAAAACGGTTGCTTTAAAAGAAGAAAGTGGCCAAAATCTTCACGCCAGTAATTTAACCTTATTTATTGACGGTGTTATTAAGAGTGCTGGCTTAACTTATAAAGATTTAGATGCTGTTACAGTAAGTAAGGGCCCTGGTTCGTATACAGGTCTTCGTATTGGTGTTTCTACCGCTAAAGGATTGTGTTATGCCTTAGATATTCCATTAATTGCAATAGAAACTCTGGAAATGATGGCTGCTGGTTTTTTTTACGAAAATCCTGAGTACAACGGTCTAGTATGTCCAATGATTGACGCCAGAAGAATGGAAGTTTATACCGCAATTTTTGATGCTGAATTAATGGTTTTAGAGCCAACTTCAGCAAAAATCATTGATGATACAAGTTTTAAATCCATTCTTGATAAAAATCAAATGGTTTTTTTGGGTGATGGTGCTGCAAAATGTGCTGAAACTTTATCACATCCAAATTCAGCTTTTAACGCAATTAATTTTAATTCAGCTAGTTATATGTCTGCTTTAGCTTTTAACGCCTTTAAAGTAAATAACTTTGAAAATGTAGCTTACTTTGAACCTTTTTACCTGAAGGATTTTGTTTTAACTCAACCGAAAAAGAAAGTTTAACTATTTTCTTTTAAAAATTGAAAACAGATTTTTAAAGAAACTTCCACCTTCTTTGTCGTTAATGCCTGGCATTGTATCGCTAAACTGCGGATGGTTTACAATATTACCAAATTTAATCCCTACACCCATGTAGAACGATGCACCATTTGGACCACTGCCAATGCTTGCATCACTTTTTATAAGCCCATTAACTTGGCTTGCTGTCGATGTTAAATTATCCGTTCCTAAAAACAGTTCGAAATTTGGGGTTTGATATTTTCCCTGTAAACCAACCATGAAAATATTATTTAGGTTATACAGTGGCGTAACACTTGCCGAAAAATTATTGTAACTAAATGTATTAATCAAAGCAATATCTCCACCTTGATAAAACAAATTTTTAGATATCACTAACCCTGGTTTGTAAAAACCGTATACTTTAGAAATGTATACATCAGCTTTTGCATTTGTTGGACTTAAAAACTTTTTAGGTTGCTCTGAAAGTAAAAAGATGTCTTTAATTTCTTGATTTGTATTTGATTGATTAAAAGCTAAATCATCAATAATTTTATTTGTGTTGATTGATGTTCTTTGAGAACTATTCCGCCACCAGATAAAGCCTAAATCCTTTATGTTAGCTATTAAAAACAAGCCTTTTTTAGTCGTGTAATTTGTTCCGAAACTAAAAGATAAGCCGGGGTTTTTAAAATCAGGGAAAAACGTTTTTTTATCAATATCCTTTGTATCCCTGAAGTTGCTTGAATAGGTTCCATTCAAACCAATTGCTAGTGCATTTTGTGCTTCGCTAATGTAAAGGCTAGAATTATAAATGTTAAGCTTGTTGTATAAAATACCGCTTAATAAACTGGCTTTCAATCCAAAAGCCAAGCGTTTATTGTAGTTCTCGCGATAGGTAAAACTAAATTGATGATAAGTTTGCTGATAGCCATTTGTGTTGAAAATATTATTGAGAGGGGTATTTGTTGGAAACCTTGTATAAGAATCAAAAATTGCCAAAGTTTCGTTTGTATAATCTATGTGAGAATCTGATCTGACTTGCCAGGCAAATCCCATTTCCTTTTGATACTTATAAGATTTGAAAATTCGAAATGTTGCAATGTAAACGTTACTGTTTTCGTAGAAATTGTTGAGTTTACCACTTCCAATATCCAGCGTTCTGGTGTCATTTACACCTTCTTGTACATATTTTCTAATTACATATTCTGCAGGACCTTTATTTGCGCCATTTACACCAAAATATGGTAGGAAGAAATTAGATGAAAATTTTCTTGAAGAATCTAAAGTGAATGACTTTTGTGATGGATTTTCAAAAGCATCAAACATGGTTTTCGTTCCAAATAAGGAATATTGCTGAGCACTTAATTTATTAAAACTAAGTATTATGGCTAGCACTAGTAAAAGTTTCTTCATGTAGGCGAGAGTTACGGCTTATTTTGTATTAACGGTTGCTGGTTGAATCTGGTATTTCAGTTTTTAAATATTTGTTTAAAAGCATGTTAGTGATAAATTTATTTTTGTCGGCACTCATTTGGTAATAGAAAGTGTCAAAATTTTTCAATGCGCTATCTGCTCTTAAATGTTTGTAAAATGGCAATAAAATATTGCTTCTAAAAATATCTGCCGAATTTTTAGTGTTAATGTAATAACTAATGTTAGAAACATTAGAAATTTGATTTAATGCATCCACATATTGTGGCGTTTGCATTAATAATTTATTGTTTTTGTAGTGACTAAGAAATGATTGAATTGTGCTTGCGTTATTAGCTACAACTAAATTGTTATCGATAATGGTATAGTATGGTCTGCCAAATTTTTTAAATGGTTCACCAAAAAATGGATATAAAATATCAGCCGATTTAAAAAGTTTAATATTTTCATCATAATCAGCACTTATATCCAACAGCAATTGTTTTACTTTTTCTCCATTGGTTAAAGAAATCGCACCTAATTTTTCTGCTGTGCTTAGTTGAAAAATAATAAATTGATTTTTTGCATAAACAGGAAAGATCGTATTTAAATCTGTTCTGTATTCCGTTTTTATATTCTTAATTATTTTTAATGCTTTCTCAGTTTCATTTTTTTCGGTTAACCAACCGTTTAACTTCTTAAGCCATTTTTTATAATCATCTGTAGCATACAAAGTATAGTTTGCAGTATTATCTGGAAGTAAATTGGTAATGGTGATATTTTGTGACGGTGTATTTTCAAAAAGTTTAAGATAGTTATCTGACGATTTTAACTCTGTACTGCCATTGAACAAAATTTTCTCTTTGCTGAAGTTATAATTAAGTGATGCAAAGCTATTTTGCTTATTAAACAAAGAAATTTCGCCATTAATATTTCCTGCTATTATGTTTTTAAGTAGCAAAGGTGCCTGATTAAAATTTATATAAATATGTGCTAATACATTTTTGTTAAAACGGTTATTCTCTTTTATATATTCCGTAAATGGATTTTCAGTTAACCTGGTTTCGGCATCTTTTACCAACTTTATTGATGTAGAGGCTGTAATCACTTTGTTTTCTATTCCAATAAAAATTGAGGTGCTATCATTTAGCTTCAACGTAAATATATTCTTTTCTCCTCCTTTAGAGATTGCGCCACTCACCTTAAGTTGATCGTAAAATTGCTTGATTTTTTTTTCAGTCTGAATTTGAACCGTTAACAAGAAATTTAAGGTTTTATTCGAATCAGGTAAAACACTTAGGTAAATTTGTTGATCTTTAATAAAGTTGTTAAACGCAGGTTTGTTTATAATTGCTTCTTTTAAATCACTTAATAATTTAGTTTTTTCTTTTCCTAAAACCTGTTGTATAAGCCCTTGCCCGGCAATAATATCATAAAATCCCTTATCATTTTGGAAGGAAAATATTAGAGAGGCATTATTGGTAGCCGATTGTAATGCTAAATCTTTTGCATTATTATCTGTACTTAATTTTGTAAAATATAAATAAGCCATAAAGGCTACCCCAAGAAATAATGCGCTTAATAATATTATTATTTTTTTCATGTGTTTATGCAACAAATTTAATTTATTACATCGATTAGTAAGAAGTTCTTCGCCAATTTATTAATTTAGCGGCTGCTTTAAGCAAAGTTTTATGAATAAACGAATTATCCTTACTGCTTCTTTTTTTGGTGCTGTTGCTGTATTATTAGGTGCTTTTGGTGCTCACGGCTTAAAAAATCTAATAGATGCACCGTCAATAGAAATTTGGCAGAAAGGTGTAGAATACCAGTTCTATCATACATTTGCACTTTTATACCTTTCTACATTTGCCCGTTATAGAAATAAACTAATAAATATTGCATATTTCTGTTTTACTTTTGGCATTATATTATTTTCCGGTTCTTTATATTTGCTTGCCACCCGTAGCATTTTAAATCTAAGTTTTACTAATTTAATAGGTCCTGTTACACCAATAGGAGGCTTATTGTTTGTTTTAGGTTGGATAATGCTATTTTTTGCGGCAATAAAAGATAAATAATGAACACATCCGAAACCGATTTTTTTTCAGAAAGAGAAACACTTTTTGTAGAAGTTATTTTGCCGTTATCTTTAGCAAAAAACTATACTTATCGTGTACCTTTTGATTTAAATCATCAAATAGAAATAGGGAAGCGAGTTGTAGTTCAGTTTGGTAAACATAAAATTTATACTGCATTAATTAGTGGAGTAAGCACCAATCCACCAGTAGCTTACGAAGCCAAATATATTATTGATGTTATAGATGCAACGCCAGTAATTAATGCTAATCAGCTTAAATTTTGGAGCTGGATGACACAGTATTACATGTGCAATGAAGGTGATGTAATGGCCGCTGCACTCCCAGCAAGCTTAAAATTGGCTAGCGAAACCATTCTTATCCTTCGTGATGATTATAATGAAGATGCTACATTAACCGATAAGGAAGAATTGATTATTTCTACCTTAAAAAAACAGCAAAAACTAACAGTTAATGACGTATCAAAGCTTCTTGGTCAAAAAACAATTTATCCAATTATAAATCATTTGCTTGATAAAGAGTTGATTTATGTGGCGGAAGAAGTTGTTCAGAAATATAAACCATTACTAAAATCTTTTATTCTATTAAATGATTTCTATGCTGAAGAGGAGAATTTAAAACAGCTTTTCGAAATTTTAGAACGTGCGCCAAAGCAGTTGGATGCATTGCTTACCTACCTCAAATTAAACAAAACAGGAATACCAATTTCTAAACAGCAGTTACTTGATGAAAGTAATTGCGGGACAGCTGCTTTAAAAGCCCTAACAGATAAAGATGTTTTTGTTGTGATGAAACGGCCAGTTAGTAGGCTTGCCGCTCATGATGAAGAGTTTAGCGTAAATTTCACTCTAAATGATGGTCAGCAAAAGGCTTTGGGAAGTATAAATCAATTTTTCCAAGAAAAAGATGTTGTGCTTTTGCACGGTGTTACGGCATCAGGTAAAACACAGGTTTATATTAAACTTATTGAGAAAATTATACAGGAAAACGATGGACAGGTACTGTTTTTATTACCAGAAATTGCTTTAACTACTCAAATTGTTGAACGGATTAAACGCTATTTTGGAAATGCAATAGGTGTTTACCATTCTAAATTTAACAATAGTGAACGTGTAGAAATCTGGAATAAGGTTAGAAACGGTAACTATAAAGTGATTTTGGGTGCCCGCTCTGCTGTTTTTTTGCCTTTTCAGGATTTAAAATTAATTGTGGTAGATGAAGAGCATGAACCATCTTATAAGCAATATGATCCCGCACCACGCTATCAAGCCAGAGATGCTGCAATTTATCTAGGTCATTTGCATCAGGCAAAGGTAATTTTAGGTTCTGCAACGCCATCACTGGAGAGTTATTTTAATGCTTTAAATGGTAAATACGGGCTGGTAGAAATGAAAGAACGCTTTGGTGGAGTTCAACTTCCAAATCAGCAAATTGTTAGCATTTCTAAAGAAACCAAAGAAAAAAAAATGGTTTCTTATTTTACGAGTGTATTAATTAAAGACATTGATTTAGCGCTTGAAAAAAAAGAACAAATTGTTCTTTTTCAGAATAGAAGGGGATATGCAACCATTTTAATTTGTGCAACCTGTGGGTATACCCCAAAATGCGTAAACTGCGATGTAAGCTTAACTTATCATAAAAGTAGCGGTAAATTACATTGCCATTATTGTGGATATTACCAAAGTAGCGTAAATATTTGTCCAGCATGTGGATCGGTACATGTGGAGCAAAAAGGTTTTGGAACGGAGAGAATTGAAGAAGAACTTAAAATTCTTTATCCAGAGGTAACCATCGCCAGATTGGATATGGATAGTACAAGAACCAAAAATGGCTTACAACAAATTCTGAATGATTTTCAGGACAAAAAAACTGATATTTTAATTGGTACTCAAATGGTTGCCAAGGGTTTAGATTTTGATAATCTTAATCTAATTGGTGTTATCAATGCTGATACTTTACTAGGTTATCCTGACTTTAGAGCTTATGAAAGAAGCTTTCAGTTACTTGCGCAGGTTGCTGGTAGGGCAGGAAGGAGGGCCGATCAAGGGAGCGTTTGCATCCAAACTTACGATGCGGAGAATAGAATTATAAAGCAAGTAGTTAATAATGATTACTTGGGCATGTATAATGATGAAATTGCCGAAAGGGAGCGATTTTTATATCCGCCTTTCTCCAGAATGATTTTCCTTTACATAAAGCATAAAGATTCGCATGTGTTGGATCGTGCAGCTACAACGCTTGCAAATACGCTTAAAAGTAAATTCGGGCAACGTGTATTAGGTCCCGAACAGCCATTGGTAAGTCGTGTAAGGAACTTTTACATTAAGCAAATAATTATTAAGGCCGATAAGCATACCGCAATTCAAAAGGTTAAAAATGCATTAAGAGAAACCTTAACAGAGTTTAATGCAACTAAAGAATTTAAAAGCGTGCTAATCCAAATTGACGTAGATCCTTATTAATTTTTTCTGTTAAGGTTAAACTGAATCCCTGCAGATATTGGATTTAATAAAAATTCCCACTTTCTATACGTATTTACTGTTCTTGCCGCTCCATTTGGATCAGTGATATCTTGCTTCTCGTAAGAATAATAGAAATCTAGATTACTTTCTACAAAAACATTCAATTGCGAAACAACATTTACCTTTAACCCAATTGCTGGTGATAAAACTAAACCATTTTTGGTTGCATCTGCTGTTTGATTAACACTATTGATTGCTGCGTTTTTTGGAGAAACCGTTCCAGTAAAGCGGTTAGAACGGTAACCTAAATCAAAAGCAAAATAAGGCTGTATTCGTGAGTAATTAAAGTTTTTTTCGAATCCGATTTTGAATGAATAATCTGTTGATTTTCCACTTCCGATTTCACATGTAGCACAAGTATTATCAAATTTAACGTTATTACGGAAGTAGCTTGCACTAATTCTATAACTTATTTGATTATCGTTAAATTTTAATAAAAGACCGTTTGCGTAAGCATTTGTGTAATCTTGTGTATTGGTTTGGTTTAAAATTTTTGGCAATTGCATTAAACTAAAAACTCTTAATCCTACTGAATAGTTATAATCGGCACTTGTAGATTGTGCAAAGGAGCTTAACGTTATAAGTGAAATAAATAAACTTAATAGAGTTCTTTTCATGTAAAATGGTAGTTTTTTTTAAGATATCAAAAGTAAAAATAATTATTTACTAAACTTATAATTATTATTCTTATGGCTAAATTAAAGAAAATGTTTTTAGTTTTGATTTACTGTCACTTATCATATTAGAATGATTTTAGCCTTGTTTCCCCATTTAAAAAAGCTAATTTTGGCATCAAATGGCCTATAAATTTGTTGATAATTATCGTGAGCGTGGTGCAAGGAAGAAACTTGTAGAGTTATTAAAATCTCGAGGAATAGAAGATGAAAATGTACTAAAGGCAATTGGTAAAGTTCCACGTCATTTCTTTTTTGATGAAACCTTTTGGAATCAGGCTTATAAAGATATTGCCTTCCCAATAGGAGATGGACAAACCATTTCTCAACCTTATACTGTTGCTTATCAAAGTGAACTTTTGCACATTAAAAAAGGCGATAAAGTTTTAGAAATTGGAACAGGTTCAGGCTATCAAACTTGTATTTTAATGGAGCTGGGCGCAACAGTTTTTACTATCGAAAGGCAAGAAAATATCTTTAATAGAACAATTCAAGTGTTACCTGGAATGGGATATAAGCCAAGTTTTTATTGTGGCGATGGTTCTAAAGGTATTGCCGAGAAAGCGCCGTACGATAAAATTATTGTAACTGCTGGCGCACCTTTGGTTCCCGAAATATTATTGAAACAACTTAAAGTTGGTGGCATATTGGTGATCCCCGTGGGTGACGAAAATACCCAAAAAATGGTAACCGTAATTCGTGTAAGCGATACAGAATACGAAAAAATAGTTTTAGATACTTTTAGATTTGTGCCCTTAGTTGGCGATCAAGCTTGGTGAGCATATGGATAGCAGTTTTCAGTTAGTTGCTTACCAACCGAAAACTGCTAATTAATTTATCTTTTCATTGCACGGTCCAGTTCGCGTTTGCTGTCCCTATCCTTAATACTATCACGTTTATCAAACTCTTTCTTACCTTGAGCTAAAGCAATTTCCATTTTAGCGAAACCACGTTCGTTTATGAAAATGCGCAAAGGAACTATTGTATAACCTTTTTCTTCCCCTTTAACTCTTAACTTTTTAAGCTCCTTTTTTTGAAGCAACAGCGCCCGATCTCTTTTAATATCGTGATGATAAAATGAGCTATGACTGTACTCCGAAATATGCAGATTTCTTACATATAAAATATCGCCAATAAACATGCAGAAAGCATCTGTCATGTTTGCCTTTCCCTGTCTTATAGCTTTAATTTCAGTTCCTAAAAGTGCAATTCCAGCTACATATTTATCAATTAAATTGTAATCAAAATACGCTCTCTTATTTTTTATATTAATATCGTTTTTCAAAATTTATCTCTTTCTGTTAGCAGGTTTAAAGTTAACCGGCATTTAATACTAGCTAAAATAGCTGGGATGCAAATATCTTAAAAATTAATGTTATAACTATTTTTAATTAAATCATCTTGAAGATATTTAACAAGAATGTTGTTCATCTGTTTGTAAAACCTCAATTTTTATTGTTTTTTAAAGAATTAATTAAATATGTTTGAACGTAATCAATACTATAATGAAATTAAAAAACCTTCTTTTCGTCTTTGTTTTATTTGCGGCTATTCAAACAAATGCACAACAACCAGCTTTATTGCCTCAATTTTCGTTTTTTAAATTAGATGGTAAAACCTTCTCTAATAAAGATATGAAACAGGGTAAGCAAAATCTGTTTATTCTTTTTGATTGTAGTTGCGAACATTGCCAAAGAGAAGCTTACCTTTTGAAAGATAACTATGCACAATTCAAAAATGTAAATATTTACATGATTACTCTTGATGAAGCTTATATTATTCCCCAGTTTTTTAAAACATACGCACCAGGATTAGATACAAAACCTAATGTTACGGTTCTTCAAGATAAAAATAAAACCTTTATCCCAGCGTTTTTGCCCTCTAAATATCCAGCTATGTATCTTTATTCCGCAACCGGGAAACTAGTAAAATATAACAGCGGCGAAGGCGGAATTAAAACCATAATTAAGGCTATTAAAAAGTAAGTTGCTATCTGATAATAAGCACTGGAATAGTAACTTTATGTCTTACAGAATCTACTGTAGTGCCAAAAATTAAGTCTTTTAAGCCTTTATGACCATGTGCACCCATTACTAAAAGCTCCAATTCATTTTTGTTACTGATATCTGCAATGGCTTTTGCCGTACTTCCGAAACCAATAAAAGTGCTTGAATCATAGCCTAAATCTGCAAGATTACTTTTGTATTTTTCCAGATTTTCTGCGTCGCTTTGTGTTTCATGATCCATAACTTTATCTCCATGATAACGTGCAGCAGCAGTTTCTACCACATGCATTAAGTAATAGTGTGCATCTTTGCCACCCTGAATTAGGGCATGCCTAATGGTATTACGATCGTTTTTAGAAAAATCAATTGCGATACCAATTCTTTCATATTTAATTTTTTCAATATTACCAATTGACAAAGCATTGCCGTGTGGCACCATTTGTTTTTCCAGGTTTCTTTTATCCAAAATGGGATGCAAAAAAACATAAATAAGGAAAAGAACCGTTAAAATTACCGCCGGAAAAATAATTACATAAATCCACCAACCACCAGAGTTTTTTGTCCAAGTACTAATTTCTTCAATAACCAGTTTAACATTTAAGGCTATAATTCCGATAGCACTTGCCCATGCTAAAACTTTAACCCAAGTTTTAATAGCGAAATCCTTCATTAATTTCCTGTCGGAAGTAAAGTGTATTAAAGGAATAATAGCAAAACCTAATTGTAAGCTTAAAACAACCTGACTAAGCACTAATAAGCCACCCAGGGCGTCATCTCCGTAATGTAGAATTGTAAAAAATGCAGGAATAATTGCCAATAAACGGGTAATTAAACGCCTTAACCAAGGTTGGATTCTTAAACTAATATGACCTTCCATTACAATTTGCCCAGCAAGGGTACCTGTTACGGTAGAGCTTTGCCCTGCTGCAATTAAAGCAATCGCAAATAAAGTTGGGGCAATATTTCCGAATATGTTTGATAGTAATTTATGTGCATCCTGAATCTCCGCCACTTCATGCAATCCATTTTTATAAAATGCAGCTGCAGCAAGAATCAAAATGGCGGCATTAACAAAAAAAGCTAAGTTTAGGGCAACGGTTGTATCAATCAAATTAAATTTTAAAGCTTCTTTTATACCTTTATTTGTACGCTCTATTTTTCTAGTTTGCACCAAAGATGAATGCAAATAAAGATTGTGGGGCATTACCGTTGCACCAATAATTCCAATGGCGATGTATAAAGCATCTCCACTTAAAAGAGAAGGTTCAAAACCTTTAACTACCTCTTTTATGGAAGGTTCTACAATAAACATTTCAGCCAAAAAGGAAAGCCCAACAATAAAAACCATTGATACAATAAAGCCTTCCATAGCCCTCATGCCTTTATTTAAAAGAAATAATAGAAGAATGGTATCAAAAATGGTAATAGAAATTCCCCAAATTAAGGGTAAGCCAAAGAGCAGTTGTAAACCAATTGCCATTCCTATAATTTCAGCTAAATCGCAAGCAATAATTGCTGTTTGTGCTAATCCAAATAAAGGAATGTTTGCCCAGCGAGGATAAGCATGTTTTGATGCCTGAGCTAAATCCAATCCGCGTACAATGCCCAAACGGGCGCTTAAAGATTGAAGTAATAATGCAATGAGGTTGGACATTAATAAAATCCAAATAAGCTGATAACCAAACTTACTTCCTCCAGCTAAATCGGTTGCCCAGTTGCCTGGATCCATATAGCCAACGCTAATTAAATAAGCAGGCCCAATAAATGCCAATATTCTGCGCCATCCTTTTCTCTTATCCGTGGCTACGCTTTGATGGACTTCACTTAGTGATTCAGATTTTGCCATTTCCTGTTGTTAATATGTGTTTCGCCACTTCTCTGCTAATATTAATTTGTTTTTCTTCAACTATGATTTCTACAGAACCATCGAAATCCGTAACATCAGAAATTTTAATTTGTTTGCCAAGTGTTAAGCCTAGTTTTTCTAAATGCTTTAAAAATGCTGAACTATGCTGACTTACGCCTGTTATAGTGCCGCTTTCGCCAATCTTTAATTCAATCAGTTTAACAAACTGTGTTTTCGCAAAACGACCATCTTTATCTGGAATAGGATCACCATGAGGATCTGATTTTGGAAAACCTAAAAATTCATCTAAGCGCTCAATTAAACTTTCCGACTTAATGTGTTCGAGTTCTTCGGCAACATCATGCACTTCATCCCATTTGAAATTAAGCTTATCAACCAAAAAAACTTCCCACAAACGGTGTTTACGTACTATATTTATGGCTGCTTGTTTGCCTTTATCAGTTAAAGTAACGCCTTGATATTTAATGTAGTCAACTAAGCCTTTTTCTGCTAGTTTCTTAATCATATCCGTTACAGATGCGGGTTTAGTTTGAATTTGCTCTGCAATAGCGTTGGTTTGAACCGCATTTGCGCCTTCTGATAAATGATAAATTACTTTTAAATAATTCTCTTCGGTGAAGCTTTGCATTTATATGTGTCTAATTTTATTTTTAGGTAAATCTAAAAAAATAAAATTAAAATATATAAGATAAATTATGTTAAAATTTAGAATATAATTTGGTTATGTTTGTATTCTCAATACCTTTGAAACTATATGGCATCAGAATTAGATAAAATTGATTTTAAAATCTTAAGAATTCTTCAGGAAAACGGAAGAATTACCAACCTGCTTTTATCTCAGGAAATCGGTTTATCACCCGCTCCAACATTAGAACGTGTACGCAAGCTTGAAATGGCAGGCTACATTAAAAGTTATCACGCGTTAGTAGATGAAGAAAAACTTGGATTAGGTATAAAAACCTTTATTCAGATTCAGCTTGATTTTCATAAAAATAATACCATCCAAATTTTTCTGGATGAAGTAAATCAAATTAAGGAAATAACTGAATGTCATCACGTTACGGGTCAGGCAGATTTTTTATTAAAGGTGTATGTTAAGGATATTAAAGCCTACGAACGTTTAATTATGGATAAAATTAGTAAAATATCTGTGGTTAAAACTTTCCAAACGATGATGATTATGTCAACAACTAAGAAAGAACCAATTGTGCCTTTAGAGTATTAATTAATGGCTTTATAGATTAAATTATTTAGTAATGCTGAGATTTCTTCAGCATTTTGATAAACCATAAAGTGGGTTCCGTTTTTTATTTCAAAATCGGGTTCCACTTTTTTTATTGGAAATATCCTATCATTTGATCCATGGATTTGATAAAGATTTTTCGGTTTTATTTGATTCTTCCAGGGGAGAATAATACCAATTGCCCATTTTAAAAATTTTGAGTTGGTATCATCTATAATTTTATTCAATAAGTCTTTTTCTTCTTCCGTTTTAATGCCGAAATAATAATTTTGTGTTAGCTTATTTGAAGCTTTTAGAAGCGTGTGAGGGATAACATTTATTAGACCTAATTTTCCTGAAAACTTATAAAGCCACGGTAATTGAGTTTCTTTTATAACACTTGAAATAACGATTGTAACCTTTGGGTCTAAAATTTTAGCAATCTCTGTTGCAATCATTCCTCCAAAAGAAACTCCAACTATACAAAATGGATTTGCACAATCTATTTCTCTGCTCAATCTTGCCGCATAACTGTTTAAATCATCCTCTTTTAGATATTCTATCCAGTCTAAATGAATAATTTCAAATTGCTCATCCAACTTAATTTTAGAAAATATCCGTTTATCGGCACCAAGACCACTTATAAAGTAAACTTTCATTAAGCCGGTAATTGCCAATCTATAGGTGTTATGTTATTTTGAATTAACAACTGATTTGTTTTAGAGAAGTGTTTACTTCCAAAAAAACCATTATAAGCAGAAAATGGTGAAGGGTGTGCAGCCGTTAAAACGTAATGTTTTTTTTCATCAATTAAGGCTGCTTTTTGCTGTGCATATTTGCCCCAAAGTAAGAAAACCAAATGTTCCCTCTTTTGGGAAAGTGCCTTAATAATTTCGTCCGTAAAAATTTCCCAGCCCTGATTTTGATGTGATCCAGCTTCGGATGCACGCACTGTTAATGTTGCATTTAAAAGCAATACACCTTGCTCTGCCCAATGCGTTAAATTGCCATGGTTTGGCGTTTTAAAGCCTTCTATGTCAGTTTGTAACTCTTTATAAATGTTTTTCAATGAAGGTGGAACAGTCATTCCTCTTTGTACAGAAAATGATAACCCATGTGCTTGTCCCACACCATGGTAAGGATCTTGTCCCAATATTACAACCTTAACTTCATCAAATGGAGTGGTATTTAAGGCATTAAAAATGTCTGCTCCTTTCGGATAAATAACTTTATTATTTTGCTTTTCATCTTGTAAAAATGCTTTGAGCTTAATCATATAGTCTTTTTCAAACTCCTGATTTAAAACAGCTAACCAACCTGGCTCCAACGATGCAGACATATTTTTAAATGTAATTATAATAAAGTAAATGATAGTTTACAAAACTCGGTTAATGCGTCCAAATTTCATAAACTATCAAATTAAATAATCATTAATGATTATTGCTTCTTTTGTAATATTGCTAACAAATCTCCCTCAAGAGTTGTTTTAGGATGCTCAACAATTCTGCCTATTTCTTTTCCATGTTTATCGTAAACAATAAAAGTAGGTACGCTAACAATATTGAGTCCGTCTATAATTCCATTTTCAGCTTTTTTATGACCATCAACGGCTACAATATCAACGTTCTTTTCTTTGAATTGGAGACCGTCCAAAACTTTAAAGAAATTGGGTACATTAACTTTACTATCACCACACCATGTGCCTAAAACAATTTTGATTCTTTCTTTTTTAATTAACTTCTTAAGTTCAATCATGGTATTAGCTTCAGGAACATAAGCTTCGTAAAGTGGATCGTACATTTCCTTAAATTCAGGAAAAGTTGTAATTCCTTCACGAGTACAATTATTAATTAAAATATCTTTATTATGAGCTTGGTCGTGGATTTTTTTATTTACTTCTTGAGCAGAAACATTCATGGCAAGTATGATTAGGGTAATGGAGAAGAAGGTTTTCATGATTTTGAAATTTTTAATGAAATTATTGTTTTAAAATCTAATTTCTGCTATTTAAACACGATATTTGCAAAAAAAAAATAATTAGAATAAAATTTATGCCAAATATTATCAGATTAATTGCGGGGTTTGCATTATTGGGTGGCGCAGTAGCTTTATTTATTTTTGGTTTCTGGCCATGGGGTATAGTTGCCATCTTATTAGGAATAATTGTACTGGTAACTTATTTCTTTAATGAAAATATGCTTTTAGCACAATGGTTTTTACGTAAAGACAATATGCCTAAAGCAGAAATGTTTTTAAAACGCATAACCAATTACGAAACTCAGTTAATTAAAGTTCAACACGGATATTATAATTTATTAATAGGCTTAATTGAAAGCAGAAGAGCACCGATGCAAAGTGAAAAATATTTCAAAAAATCACTTGCGTTAGGTATGCATATGGATCATAATGTTGCCTTAGCAAAGTTAAGTTTAGCTGGTATTGCAATGGCTAAAAGGAATAAGAGAGAAGCAACAATGTATCTTGCAGAAGCTAAAAAAGCAGATAAAAATAAATTATTAGCAGATCAGATCAAACAAATGAAAGATCAGATGGGCATGATGGATAAGCAACAACAAGTGCGTTACCGCTAAAATATTCAAATTTTAATGAAGCCATTTCTTAATTGAAATGGCTTTTTTTATGGCCTGTCTCTGCCAATAAATCTTTCATTTCCCAAAAGAAACTGAATAGCCTTAATCACATTTCGATTTATGGATTCTTCTGTTTTTAAATTGTTAATGTATCTTATAATTTCCTTTCGAAGATAGGGGGCAAGCTGATTAAAAACTTCTTTAGCTTTTTTATTCTTACGCAAAGCCTCAACCAATTGAGGATGCATCTCGATTTCTCTTGGTTTTGGATCAAATTCTAATTCAAAGATTGCTGTGTCGCCAACATCTTTACCAACAGCCTTTCTCATTGGAGTATTGAGATATAAACGCCATTTACCAGAATATTTTATTAGCGTTTGTTGAAATGATAGACCATCTATTTTTATTACTACTGGAATTTTACCATTTTCCTTCTTTGCCTGTTTAAAAAGATACTTTAAATAAGCATCAGGAATAAAAACATACGGATTTATTCCTATAATAAATATTTCTGTACTAAATGGTTCTGGTTTTACGTGCGTCATAGTAAGAAGGTTATATTAAAGATAATCTTTTTCGTTTGAAGCTGAAAGTTGCCTATAACCATTACAAGAACAAGGTTTTATTTGCAGCTGCTTTTCAAAAAAATAAAACCAAATCTATTTTTTGAGTGTAGTGTATATAAAATCTTATACTTATGGAAACATCACAAGAAGGAAGTACAAATAATACTCAAGAAGAAAATATTAAAGATTTAGGCGGAAAAGAAGCTATTGAAAAGTTAAAAAGCTTAGCAGAAAAGGCTGAGAGTTGTTTCTTTTGTACCAATATTAAAACTGGTGTGCCTTTATCCGTAAGACCAATGGCTATCCAGGAAGTGGATGAAGATGGTAATATTTGGTTTATGAGTATGAAGGATAGCACAAAGAACGATGAAATTGCTGCTGATCCATTTACGCATTTATTGTTTCAGGCTGGAGCGCATTCTGGCTTTGTAAATATATATGGTATAGCAGAAATTAGCAGAGACCAAGCGAAGATAGATGAGTTGTGGAGCCCTTTTATTAAAACATGGTTTCAGGGTGGAAAAGATGATCCAAATATCACCTTAATTAAGGTAATTCCTTCTGAAGGCTACTATTGGGATACCAAACACGGTACTGCTGTTGCATTTTTAAAAATTGCAGCTTCAGTTATAACCGGTAAAACAATGGATGATTCTGTTGAAGGGATGTTGGATATTGATTAATTGTATGAGCGTATTTGATTATTTATCGCCTAAATAATCAAATCCCTCAAACTCTTCTCTTTTTGCCCTGCGACTAATAATGTCATCTTCATCATTGGCTTTCTTAAAGAAAAAGGCTTCGGCCTGAATTCTTTTAATTAACTGATGTACTAAAGAAAGGTCAAAAGTATCCTTGCTTAATTTAATGCAGTATTCGCTTTCTGTAATTTCTAAACTAGAGTTCATAGCAGATGTATTTTGTTAACTACTGCTGTAAATATAGAAAAGGCTTGCTAATTGTTTATTAGCAAGCCTTTTAAGTTTGTGTTATGTTTTTGTTAAGATGAAACTCCTTTTATTTCAAAATTAGGAGTGTACCTTAATTATTTATGAGATAAAAATAAACCGTCATCAGTTTTTGTAACCTTTAAGATCCCTTTTGATGTTAAAGCCTTTAAAGTAGTATCCCATTTTTTGTTACTCCAATCAGCCAGTTTTGCTTTTACATCTGATAAAAGATCTTGCGATCCTTCAGAAATTAGTGAAAATAATTCTGTTTCTTCAGCTGTCATTTCAATTTTCTTTTTCTCAGGGCGCATCTGCGGGAAGAATAAAACTTCCTGAATAGTGCTTTGATTGGTCATTAGCATCACTATACGATCGATACCGAAACCTAAACCAGAAGTAGGAGGCATACCATATTCTAAAGCACGAACAAAATCATCATCCATTGCCATTGCTTCAGCATCACCACGATCAGCTAATTTCAATTGATCTTCAAAGCGTTCTTTTTGGTCAATTGGATCGTTCAATTCAGAATAAGCATTTCCAATTTCTTTACCATTAACAAATATTTCAAAACGCTCAACCAATCCTTCTGCCGAACGGTGTTTCTTGGCAAGCGGAGTCATTTCTATTGGATAATCTGTAATAAAAGTTGGCTGAATTAAATTCGCTTCAACTTTAGCACTAAATATTTCATCAACTAATTTACCACGCCCCATGGTAGAATCGGTTTCAATATCTAAACTTTTGCACGTTTGCGTTAACTCATCCTCAGTCATTGCAGAAACATCAATTCCAGTATATTTCTGGATTGACTCATACATGGTTAATTTCTCGTAAGGACCTTCAAAATTAATATTGTTTTCACCAACTTTAACAACTGCAGAACCATTGGTTGCTATTGCAACTTTTTCCAAGCACTCTTCAACCATAGCCATCATCCAGATATAATCTTTATAGGCTACGTAAATTTCCATTGAAGTATATTCTGGGTTATGCGTACGGTCCATACCCTCGTTACGGAACATTTTACCGAATTCATAAACGCCATCAAAGCCTGCAACAATTAATCTTTTTAAATACAACTCATTCGCAATACGTAAATAAAGCGGCATATCTAAAGTATTATGGTGCGTTGCAAAAGGCCTTGCGGCAGCACCACCGTGGATAGGCTGAAGAATTGGAGTTTCCACTTCCATCCATCCTTGTTCATCAAAATAATTACGCATGCTATTAATAACCTTGCTGCGTTTGATGAAAATTTGTTTATAATCAGGGTTAACCGTTAAATCTACATAACGCATACGGTAGCGCAACTCCGGATTTGTAAAACCATCGTATACATTACCTTCATCATCACGTTTTACAATAGGTAAAGGGCGTAAAGATTTAGCTAATACCTTAAATTCGGTAACGTGAATAGAAATTTCTCCAGTTTGGGTTGTAAAAACATAACCTTTAACACCGATAAAATCACCAATATCTAAAAGTTTTTTAAATACAGTATTATATAAGGTTTTATCTTCTCCAGGGCAAAGTTCATCTCTTTTTAAATAAACTTGAATGCGACCTGTAGAATCCTGGATTTCAGCAAAAGAGGCAGCCCCCATAATGTTACGACCCATAATACGACCAGCTAAACTAACTGTCTTATAAGCCGTTTTATCCTTTTCGTAATTTGCTAAAATATCTGCAGCACTTACATTAATCTCATAAGATTCTGCTGGGTATGGCTCTATGCCTAATTGGCGTAGTTGTTTTAGCGACTCGCGTCGTAATATTTCTTGTTCTGATAATCCTATACTCATTTCGGGTATTTTTTGCAAAAGTAATGATTTTGCAATTCGTTATGTAATTATATTAACAGCAATAATTGTTTAAATGCTGATGGCTACAAAGATAAGAAAGGAAAGGGAATTACTAAATGCTTTGGTTGATATAGCAGAAAAATTTTAACTGTGTATTTGATTAAAATTGAAGTTTAATTTTTTTCAGATGGTATATTTGTTTTCAAATGAGGATAACCTCTAATTAATAAGTTTGCATATGTCTGATATAAATAAAATACAACTTTCCAGCTTTAGTTTTTTGAATTTGTTAAAGAAGAACAATGAAAGGGAATGGTTTAATGAACATAAGGCTGAATTTCAAAATGAACAAGTGCTTATAGAATCTTTTGCTCAAGCATTGTTAGATTTAATGAATACCCATGATGTAATTGAAACTTTATCAGGAAAGAAAAGCTTGTACAGGATTTATCGTGATACACGTTTTTCAAACGATAAAACACCTTATAAAACGCATTGGAGTGGAAGTTTTAAGCGTGCCAGCAAACAGAGAAGAGGTGGCTATTACTTTCATCTCGAGCCTGGAAATAGTTTTGTTGCCGGTGGCTTTTTCGGTCCATCTCCACAGGATTTAAAATTAATAAGAGAAAATATTGCTTTTGATGCTAAACCACTAAGAGATATTTTAAAGAATAAAACTTTTATAGAATCTTTTGAAACTTTAAAAGGCGAACAGTTAAAAACAACTCCAAAAGGTTTCGATGCCGATGATGAAGCTATCGATTTACTTCGTTACAAACAGTTTTTGCTGATTAAGAAATTTACAGATGAAGAAGTATTAGGCAGCGATTTCTTGAATAAATGTAATCAGGCATTTAAGAATATGCGTCCGTTCTTTGATTATATGAGCGAAATTTTAACTACTGATGCTAATGGATTAGACTTATAATCGAGTCGAAATTTATTTTATTAAAAAAGGGTCTTCACTAATGTAGTAAAGACCCTTTTTTATTATGATTCGGCTTCTATACCTTCTTCATACATATTGTTAATGGCTTCAGCATATTTCTTTTCGACTATGCGGCGCTTTACTTTCATTGTCGGAGTAATTTCACCTTCATCAATATTAAAAGGATTGCGTTTTATTTTGAAGTTTTTGATACGTTCAAATTTAGCCAGTTCGTTCGAAATCTTTTTAATGTCTTGTTCAATCCAATCTATAATTTCTTTATTTTGAATAAATGGATCGGCTTCCTCAAAGAAAGAAGGTTTTAAATTGAATGTTTCTTCCATAGTTTCCCTATTTGGGATAATAATGGCAGTAATAAATTCGCGTTTATCGCCGATTAAAAATAACTGATCTATTTTAGGGCTTTTTAAATAGATGTTTTCGACAGGAGTAGGGTAAACATTTTTACCATAAGCATTAACGATCATGTTTTTTAAACGATCTGTAATTTGGAGGTTGCCTTTATAAAAGCGACCAATATCACCGGTATGAAACCACATATCCTTGTCAATCGCTTCAGCAGTTTCAGCAGGCTTATTAAAATAACCCTTCATTACGCAATGGCCACGAACTATAATTTCACCTTCAGCACATTCAAAATCTTCCTTAAAGGTGTCGTGCGTTTGTATATTTATAATGGCTTTACTTTCTACATCCTGAATGCCGACTTCTATTCCGGGAATAACTCGGCCAACCGTTCCATAAACTTGTCTGTGGTATTCGGTTACAGACATTACCGGCGAAGTTTCTGTTAAACCAAAACCTTCTAATATTTTAATGCCTAAATCACCAAAAAACTCACCAACGTTTTTAGGAAGCGCAGCACCGCCAGAAATCATAAACTTTAAGCGCCCACCGGTTTTTTCTTTTATTTTACTGAAAACTAATTTTTCCGCAATTCCTTTTTTTGCTGATAGAATCAATCCTGGATTTTTACCAGCTTCTTTTAATACTCTGTAATTTTTACCAGTTTCTAAAGCCCATGTAAATATTTTCGCCTTAGTTCCTCCAGCCGCAGTTCCAGATTTTATTGCCTTGTCGTGGATGCGTTCTAGCAAACGTGGCACACAACTCATTACCGTAGGACGGACTTCGCCCATATTTTTTGCCAATAATTCTAAACTTTGAGCAAAAGCTATTTTACAACCTTGCGCACAGCATACATGATAGGTTGCAGTACGTTCAAATACATGAGAAAGTGGTAAGAAAGATAAAAAGGTTTCGGTTTGGTCAATTACAGGGATTTGCTGCAAGCATACTTTTACATTTTCTACAAAATTACTATGAGTAAGCATTACGCCTTTTGGCGTACCTGTAGTGCCCGAAGTATAAATTAGAGATGAAACATCGCTTGGTAAAACTAAGTTTCTGGCTTCATCTATTGCTGCTTTCTCCGCTACTGTAACCTGGTGTTTTAAAGCTAAAATATCCGAAAAACTGATTACCTCAACTTTTACATCCTCTGGTATAACAACTTTTTCGTAATCCTTAAATGCAGGAATAATATATTTTAGTTCTTTACAATTTGCCGCAACTTTTAACACTTTACGATATAAAAAGTTATTGCCAACTAAAATGGATTTAATCCCTGAGTCATTTATAATATAAGCAACTTCCTGTTCGGATAATGTTGGATATATGGAAACGTTAATGGCGCCAATTTGTTGAATTCCTTGATCGTAGTAAACATATTCAGGAGAGTTTTCGATCATTAAACCTAATCTATCGCCCTTTTTAATGTCCTTTTCAAGAAAAAATGCAGAAACTGCATCTGCTCTTTTCAAAGTATCCTCAAAAGAAATTTCAGTCCAATCGGCACCTTGTTTATGTATTAAAAAGGTTTCTTCCGGTTTATGAATGTTTTTTACAACATTGCGTAAAAGGGTAGGTACAGTTGAAAACTCGTTTATTAATGGCATGCTCGTAATAGTGTGTTCGTTATAATTAACAATTATAATGCTTTTTGGTTTAATAATGCAAAGTAGTGTAAATCATAAATTTAATTTGGTCATGATTTCATCGCATTAATCTTTATGGGAATGCTTTTAATTAATCTTTTGAATAAAACTTAGGGATGAATAGCTTTTGGAAATTATTACGATTTATAACTGTAGCGTAATTATTCGACGGGCTTGGAATGACAATTTTTGAGATTTATAATTTTCTTATTTATAAATCCCATTTAACGCAAAAAGGTTCCATAAAGATGGAACCTTTTCTATTTTGTAAAATATTTTATACAGAGAAGCTTTCGCCGCAACCGCAACTACGGCTTGCATTTGGATTAATGAAGTTAAATCCTTTTCCATTTAAGCCATCAGAGAAATCTAATTCTGTTCCAGCCAAATAAAGGAAAGATTTCATGTCAAGTGCAATTTTAATGCCTCTATCTTCGAAAAACTGATCGCCTGTTTTAGATTCGTTATCAAAATCTAAATTGTATGATAAACCTGAACAGCCTCCTCCCTTTACGGAAACACGTAAAAAATAATCAGAACCTAATTCAGAATCCTGCATTAAGTGATCAATTTTATCTTTTGCTTTATCGGTTATAGTAATCATAATAATATCAATATATTAGTATTAAGTATTAAATTTTACCAAGCCAGAGTTAATCTAATTCGGTAATTTTTATACTTGTTACTGTTATTAGTGGTGTGATTTTTCTAATACTAATGCATCTAAACCATTTTTAACGCGGTAGTCGTTAATTGCTGATTTAATTGCATCTTCTGCTAATACAGAACAGTGAATTTTAACTGGAGGTAAAGCTAATTCCTCAACTATGTCCATATTGTCGATAGCTAAAGCCTCATCAATAGTTTTTCCTTTTAACCACTCAGTAGCTAAAGATGATGATGCAATTGCAGAACCACAACCAAATGTTTTAAATTTAGCATCTGTGATTACATTATCTGCACCAACTTCAATTTGTAAGCGCATTACGTCGCCACACTCAGGTGCGCCAACTAAACCAGTACCTACATTTTTTTCGTCCTTATTTAAAGTACCCACATTACGAGGGTTATTATAATGATCAATTACTTTTTCTGAATATGCCATGTTTTCTATTTCTTAAATCTCTTTTCGGAGATGATTTGTTCATTAATTACTACTTGCCAGTTTTTAATTATCAGTTAGCAACTCAAAACTGTCTAATGTTAAATGCAAACTGACTAGTGTTCAGCCCACTCAATTTTGCTCAAATCAATTCCTTCTTTAAACATTTCCCAAAGTGGAGAAAGCTCTCTTAAGTGATTAACTGCTTTTTGAGTAATTTCAATTGCATGATCGATATCTTCATCAGTTGTAAAGCGACCTAATCCATAACGGATAGAAGAGTGTGCTAAATCATCTGATAAACCTAAGCTTTTTAATACATAAGATGGCTCTAAAGATGCTGATGTACAAGCAGAACCCGAAGATACCGCTAAATCACTCATTGCCATCATTAAACCTTCACCTTCAACATATTTGAAAGAGATATTTGCTACGTGAGGCAAACGGTGTTGTGTATTACCATTAACATAACTTTCTTCCATTTTGTTTAAAGTAGATTCTAATCTATCTCTCAAGGCTGATAAACGAGCAGATTCACTTTCCATTTCTAAACGACAAAGTTCGCAAGCTTTACCTAAACCTACAATACCTGGAACGTTTAATGTACCAGAACGCATTCCACGCTCGTGGCCACCGCCATCCATTTGTGCTGTAACTTTAACTCTTGGGTTTTTACGACGAACGTAAAGAACGCCAACACCTTTCGGACCGTACATTTTGTGTGCTGAGAAAGCCATTAAATCAATACCGTCAGTATTTACGTTAACAGGAATTTTTCCTACTGCCTGCGTAGCATCAGTCATAAACAAAGCACCATGTTTGTGTGCAATGTCTGAAATTTCTTTAATCGGTTGGATTACACCAATTTCGTTATTGCCATACATGATAGAAACCAAAATAGTTTCTGGAGTCATGGCAGCTTCTAATTCAGCTAAATCTATTAAACCATCTTCTTTAACGCCTAAATAGGTTACTCTTGCGCCGTTTTTTTCAAGGTGCTTACAAGTATCTAAAACAGCTTTGTGCTCAGTAACCGCAGTAATAATGTGGTTACCTTTTTCTTTATACATTTCAAAAACACCTTTAATTGCAAGGTTATCTGCTTCTGTAGCACCAGATGTGAAAATAATTTCTTTTTCAGTACAGCCGATTAATTTGGCTACCTGCTCACGAGCATAATCCACTCCCTCTTCTGCCACCCAGCCAAAAGCGTGATTACGGCTTGCGGCGTTTCCAAATTTCTCGGTAAAGTAAGGTAGCATTGCTTCCAGCACCCTTGGATCAAGTGGAGTAGTAGCATTATTATCTAAATATATCGGCTGTTTCATTTCAGTTACTATTATTTGTAGTACAAAGATACAAAAAAAGTTTTCTAACAATTATAAATAATAGCTATGAGGTTATAGTTAAAACCTGCATTTTTACATTCAACAAACCTTTTAAAACGATGAACAAGATAGAACATATTGGAATAGCCGTAAAAGACCTTGATAAGGCGGTTTCTATTTACGAACAATTGTTAAATACTTCTTGCTATAAAACCGAAATGGTGGCATCAGAATATGTAAATACAGCTTTTTTTAAAACTGGTGAAAACAAAGTAGAATTGCTTCAGGCTACTTCTGAGGAGAGTGCTATTGCCAAGTTTCTGGAGAAAAAAGGAGAGGGCATTCATCATATTGCCTTTGCCGTTGATGATATTTTAGCAGAAATGGAACGTTTAAAAGCTAATGGATTTGTTTTGCTCAACGAAGTACCCAAAAAAGGCGCAGATAATAAAATGGTTTGTTTCGTTCATCCTAAAAATACAAACGGTGTGTTAATTGAACTTTGCCAGGAAATAAAATGGACATAATCTAATAAGAGCTAATAAAAGTATTTTAATAAAAATGAGTAATATTCAATCTTTAATCAAAATTATAAGTAAAGACTTTGATTTAGAACAAAATTTGTCAGAAAATCAATTGCAGCAAGCAATGGTTGATGCTTTTGCCTATTTGATTGATAATGATTTCCCTAAACTGATTCAAATTTTATATAAAGCAGATGTGGATCAGTACAAATTGAAGGAGCTATTGGAGAATACCGAAGGTTTAAGCTCTGCCGAGGTGATTGCTAACGCGTATATTAATCGCCAGTTGGCTAAAATAGAAACTTGGAAAAAATATAGTAAACCAGCGTAAGCAGTTTCTCAGTTTACGCTGGTTTTTATTGTTTATTTGTCCAATGGAGCCATTCCAAACATCAATACTAACTTATTGTCTTTATAAAAGTTTAGTGTTTGATCGGCAACATCGAATTTAAAGTTATTGTTCGTTAATAGTTTTACAAATTCCCCTTCAAGTTTATTTTTCTCGTTATCTGGGCAAGCCATCATAGTACTGGCTATGTTTTTAAAAGAAATTTGATTTCCGTTTAGTTCAAAAGCACCAAAAATTCGATTGCAACCACCAGATCCACTCATTGAATTTTTATCGTTTTTAAAGGTTAAGTATGCTGTAGAGTTGTTTTGCGTAACGCCATTCATTTGAATTAGTTTCCAATTATGTTTAGTTACAAAAGTCCAGATATCAGGCTGTTTGATGAAAATTTGCGTTTTGCTAACTACCCTTTTTAATTTATATGTGTACGCAGAAGCATCAGCAGGAACATTTTTTCTTTTTGTTCTAATTACATCAATAATATATCTAAAGCCTGGTTTGTAATCAAAGCCTGTAATCTGACTATAAAAAAACTCCCAGTCTTTACTGTTTTTATACTTTACTTGATAACACGTTTGTGGAGCAACGCCGGTACAGTTGGCTAAATCCTCTTTTATTGTTAACCGGATGGTATCTGCTTTTGCAGCAATTGATATGGTTAAAAATCCAACTATCAAAAAGCCTAATTTGTACATTGATTTTAAATTTAATAATGATTTCATTTTCTTTGTGTTTTAATAAAGATGCCTAACGGATCGTTTTTCCATAACATAATCTATGCCCGATGCGCCCGTGTAGTAAATATTTTTTATTAAAAGTTGTTGATACTTGATTTTTATAAAATATTTCAATACATTTGCATCCTCTAAAATAGAGGTAGAAAGATTAATAGGAAATGTCATAAGCATTGTTGCCAGCAAATTGCAAGAATGTTCTTGATGCTTTCACATAAATAACTAAAATAATATTTCAAATGAAAAAAGATTTGCACCCAACAAGCTACAGACCAGTTGTTTTCAAAGATATGTCTAACGAATATGCTTTTTTAACAAAATCTTGTGTAGAAACTAAAGAAACTATCAAATGGGAAGATGGTAACGAGTATCCTCTTTATAAATTAGAGATCTCTCACATGTCTCACCCTTTTTATACTGGTAAAATGAAATTGGTTGATACTGCAGGACGTATCGATAAATTCAAAAACCGTTACGCTAAGAAATAATTTTAGCTACAAAAAGCATTTTTTGAAGTCCCTTTGCCAAAAGCATCGGGACTTTTTTTATTTTTGTGGCTTATGACAATCAATCTGTTTGATGATTCCAGTTGGGAATCATTACGTCCACTTACTTTTACCAGACCGGTAGCCGATTTACGAATCGGTATTTTAACCATAGCCGAGAAGTGGAGCAAATATTTAACTGCCAGTTTTGGCTTTGTTACCCAAGATTATCTTACCACAAAATATCCATCGGCAACCTCACCTGATTTTTTTATTAATGGTTCTGTTTGTCCTGATGAAGGCTTACTGGAAGCTATAACTGGATTGAAAAGTGGAGAAGCTTTAGTGCAGAAAGATTTGGTTTTGGCATATAAAACAGATTCTTCAACGGAGCATAGTTTAAACCTTGCAAAATCCCTAAAACAGATAGAATATAAATCTAAATTTGTTCGTATCGTTTATCCTGATAATATTTTTAGTTTTAATGGTGAAGAGTTGAAAAAAGACTTCGCTTTGCTTACTAAAGGGCGTATTTCAGCTAAATTGAGCGAAACTAATACCTTTTTGGGTGACGATATTTTTGTTGAGGAAGGTGTTGAAGCAGAATGCTCCATTTTTAATAGTAAGCAAGGACCAATTTATTTAGGTAAAAATAGTCAGGTTTGGGAGGGAAGCATTATTAGAGGTTCGTTTGCACTTTGCGAAGGTTCTTCTGTGAAAATGGGAGGGAAAATCTATCCAAATACAACTATCGGTCCTTTTAGTCGCGTGGGTGGCGAAATTAATAATGCTGTAATCTGGGGATATTCCTCAAAAGGACATGAAGGTTATTTAGGTAATGCCGTATTAGGTCAATGGTGTAATATTGGCGCTGATAGTAATAATTCTAACCTTAAAAATAACTATGCAGAAGTTAAGCTGTGGGATTACGAGGAACAAAGTTTCCGTAAAACAGGATTACAATTTTGTGGGTTAATTATGGCGGATCATGCTAAATGTGGCATTAATACCATGTTTAATACTGGAACTGTTGCCGGAGTAAGTGCTAATGTTTTTGGTGCAGGATTTCCTCGTAACTTTATTCCTGATTTTGCCTGGGGCGGGGCGCATGGATTTGATGTATATAGCCTCGATAAAATGTTCGAAACGGCAGAGAAAGTTTATGAAAGGCGTAATTTGCAATTCGACAAAATAGAAAGAGATATTTTAAATAAAGTATTTGAAATGACAGCAATATACCGTCATTTTTAGTTTAAATAGTAATTAAAGATTAAATAAGTAACCATAAATCATAATCATGAGAAAAAAAATAGTAGCCGGTAACTGGAAAATGAATTTAGATTATAACGAAGGTATTTCGTTATTCAGTGAAATTGTAAATATGGTTAAAGATGAACGCAAAGGCGATCAATTGGCTATTATTTGCTCACCATTTATACATTTAAACAGTTTAGTGAAATTGGGTGGTAACGATGTTAAAATTGGTGCACAAAATATTCATGATAAGGAAAGTGGTGCTTACACTGGCGAAATTTCTGCTAAAATGGTAAAATCAGTTGGTGCTGAATATGTAATTTTAGGTCACTCAGAGCGTAGACAATATTTTGCAGAAAGTAATGAATTGCTTGCAGAGAAAACGAAAATAGCTTTGGCACACGGTTTAACGCCAATTTTTTGTATTGGCGAAACTTTAGATGAACGTAACAACGGTAGTTACTACGAAGTGCTTAAAAAACAACTTGTTGAAGGTGTTTTTAGCTTAAGTGATGCAGATTTTTCTAAAATTGTAATTGCTTACGAGCCTGTTTGGGCAATTGGAACTGGTTTAACAGCTTCACCAGAGCAAGCACAAGATATTCACGCTTTTATCCGTTCGGAAATTGAAGCCAACTATGGTTTCAATATTGCAGATGATACCACTATTTTATACGGCGGAAGCTGTAATCCTGGAAATGCTGCAAGCTTATTTGCGCAAAAAGATATTGATGGTGGTTTAATTGGTGGTGCATCATTAAAATCACGTGATTTTACAGACATTATTAAAGCTTTTAACAGCTAATGCAATATATTAAAGCAATATTTACTTTCGATAATATTGAAGAATATCAGCAAGATTTGCTTATTGCAGATCTTGCTGATTTAGGTTTTGATACTTTCGAAGACAGCGATAATGGCTTTACGGCCTTTGTAATTAAGGATAATTTTGAAGAAGCTGCGTTAAAAGATGTTTTATCCGGTTATGCGGAAGATTTTAAGACAGAATATAAATTAGAAAACGTAGCCGATGAAAACTGGAATGCCGAATGGGAAAAAAACTTTAGTCCATTAATTATTGATGATGTGTGTTATGTAAGGGCAACTTTTCATGAACCACAAACATCGTATCCTTACGAGATTGTAATTGATCCTAAAATGTCCTTCGGTACAGGTCATCATCAAACCACAACCATGATGATGCAGTACATTCTTTCTGCTGATATTAAAAATAGAGTTATCCTTGATATGGGCTGCGGAACGGCGATACTAGCTATTCTTGCAGCTAAATTAGGTGCTAAAAGTTTGGTTGCTATTGATTATGATGAAGTTTGCTATGATAGTACTTTAGAAAATGCAGCACTAAATCATATTGATAATTTAACAGCGCTTTGCGGAAGTAAAGAGGTGATTCCGAATGAACTTTTCGATGTTATTTTTGCAAATATTAACCGCAATATCCTTTTAGATCAGATTCATCGTTATGCAGAAGTTCTAAAATCTGAAGGGAAAATTTTCTTTAGCGGATTTTATCTTGAACCAGATTTACAAATGATTAAAGATGAATGTGCTAAATTTAATATTGAATACATCGATCATAAACAAAATGGAGATTGGATAGCCGCTCAGTTTGAGAAGAAATAATGATTGAATTTTGAATGACTGAATGATTGAGTTTTGAAGCTACATCCATTCTCTCCTTCAAACCTTCTCTCATTCAATAATTAATTTATATGAGTGTACATTTTATTGCAATTGCCGGTAGTGCGATGCACAATTTAGCTATTGCCTTACATAAAAAAGGATTTCAGGTTACAGGTTCTGACGATGTAATTTTTGAACCAGCAAAATCCAGATTGGATAAATACGGTATTCTTCCTGCTGAGCTTGGCTGGAACGAAAGCAGAATTACAACAGATATTGATGTTATTATTTTGGGTATGCATGCCCGAATTGATAATCCTGAGTTATTAAAAGCACAAGAACTGGGCTTAAAAATTTATTCTTATCCTGAATATATTTATGAGCAAAGTAAAGATAAACTTCGCGTAGTAATAGGCGGTAGTCATGGTAAAACGACTATTACCAGCATGATTTTACATGTATTGAATTTTTATAGCCGAGATTTTGATTATTTAGTAGGTGCCCAGCTTGCGGGTTTCGAAACCATGGTTAAAGTAACAAACGAAGCACCAGTAATGATTATTGAGGGCGATGAATATTTAGCTTCGCCGATAGATAGAAGACCGAAATTTCATTTATATAAAGCTAATGTTGCTGTAATTAGTGGCATTGCCTGGGATCATATCAATGTTTTTCCAACTTATGCAGATTATACCAGTCAGTTTGATCAATTTATTAATACAATTGAGCCAAATGGGAAATTAATTTATTGCCAAGCAGACGCTGATTTAAATGAAATTGTAACGAAATCAGAAGCGCAAGTTGAAAAAATTGGTTACGCCATTCCAGAGCATGAAATTAAAAATGGAATAACCTATTTACTTCCAGACCATACTTCATTGAAAATTTTTGGCGATCATAATCTTATGAATTTAAATGCGGCTAAATTAGTTTGTGCTCAGCTTAATATTTCTGGAGTTGAATTTAATGAAGCCATTTCTTCATTTACTGGCGCAGCTAAACGTTTAGAGGTAATTTCTGCGGATGAATTTACTAATGTTTACAAAGATTTCGCACATTCTCCATCAAAGCTTAAAGCCACAATAGAAGCTGTAAAATCACAATTTACAGATCGTAAGTTGATTGCCTGTATTGAGTTGCATACTTTTAGTAGTTTAAATAAAGATTTTTTACAAGAGTATGCCGGAAGCATGGATATGGCTGATGAGGCGATCGTATTTATAGATTTGAAAAGCTTTGAGCAGAAAAGAATGGAGCCTTTTACCGAAGATGACGTGCAAAAAGCATTCTCAAATCCAAATTTGAAATTCTTTAATGATGCATCAAAACTTAAGGCTTATTTATTAGCTATAAATTATAAAAATGCTAATTTATTGATGATGAGCTCTGGTAATTATGCCGGCTTTGATTTGCCAGAATTAGCTGCAGAATTAAAAAGATAATCTGAAGTTTTAAAATGAATAGCATTGGAGAAAATATTAAGCAAAGCAGAATTGCACTTGGATTAAGCCAGGCTGATGCTGCAAAACAGCTTAATATTTCTACACCAGGTTTTTGTAAAATCGAAACCGGTCAAACCGATTTAAATGTTTCCAGATTACTTCAAATTTCTAAAACATTTAAGGTTTCCGTTGGAGAATTGCTTTCTGGTAAACAGGAAGAATCAGATTCATTTTCAGAAGAAATTAGTGCTTTAAAAGCGGCACTTCTTGCAAAAGAAGAAGAGATCAATAAACTCAGAAAAAAGGTTATTGATCTCTATGATAAATTAGGGATTTAAATTTTTCGTTATCCTAAATATAAGTCATGATTTTCTATTCGAAATGGGTTTAAAAAACCTTTCTCATGGTTAAATGTTTTTTGCCAAATGTTGCACCAGTTGCTTTATGGATGGCAATCATTTGCTCATTAAAATCACCAACCCAGCTTAATTCAAGCTCTTTATATTGATTTTTAGGCAGTACATATTCTCCTAATTGGATAAACAAAACAGATTCTAAACCATGTTTCTGAAATTTTGGTTTAGTACCCATAACAATTGCCCGCATTCTGGTTACGCCAACCCAGCGTCTGTAAGCAAATTTTAACTTTTCTACAAGACCGAGCTTACCATTAAAACCTTTAATCATTTGATTGGCATCAGGAATAAGGACCACAAATGAAGCTGGTTCGCCATTAAAATAGGCAAATTGAATTAAATGTTCATCCATAATAGGCTCCATGCTTTTAAAGCTTTCTTGCAATGTTTCCTTTTTTATAGGAACGAAATTTTCAAAATCTTGCCAGCCATCATTATATATTTCCATTAGATCGGAAATATACTTGTCAGCATTTTTCTTGTTAAAATATTCAAAAGTATAACCTGGTTTTTTTCTTACCCAATTGGCAATTTTTGTAAAACGCTCCGGAAAAGGAATCGTTAGATTAATGTGATTGGTAAGCTGTTCATATTCTGTTTTAAAGCCATAATTTTCGAATAGATTTCGGTAATAAGGAAAATTATAGTTCATTCCGAAAGATGGCGGTGTAAAACCTTCTACCAGCAAACCCCAAAAGCTATCATTCTCTCCAAAGTTAATTGGGCCATCCATAGCTTTCATTCCGTTTTCTATTAACCAAGCTTTTGCTGTATCAAAAAGTAGGGTAGAAGCCTTTAAATCATTTATACATTCAAAAAAACCAATACCACCAGTTGGCTGCTCATAGTTAAAAGCCTTTTTCTCGTTAATAAATGCAGCAATTCGCCCAATTAAGTTTCCTGAATCGTCCTTTAAAACCCATCTGGTACATTTGCCGTATTTAAAAAACGGATTTTTATCTGGGTTAAAAACGTTTTCAATTTCAGAATCCAAAGGACAAATCCAGTTCTTATCGTTTTTATAAAGTATTTTGGCAGTATTTAGAAAGTCTTTTTTTAAAGAAGGGGAAGTTACAGATATAATTTGCATGGGCAGATTTAAAAAATAAAAAGCATCCTGCCTTTTGGCGGATGCTTTTCAAATATATATTTTTAAATATTAATAATCGTCGTCGTCGTCATCAAAATTGTCGAAGTTATCAAGATCGTCCAATGGAAGATCAAAATCGTCTTCATCATCGTCCTGAGGTTTCTTTTTCGTTGTTTGAACCTCATCATCATCTTCTAATTCATCTTGATCATCTACCTGTTTTTTGGTAGTTGGTTTTGCCGGGGATTTCTTTGGGGTTTTCATTACACAAAAATAAAAATTGCTTTTATAGTTTAAAAATACAAAAAAACTTTTTTTAATAACAATCTGTATGCAAACAAATTAAAATATTTTATTCAATTGTTTCTCCAACTGTATTTTCCTCTTTTGAGATATCTTTTAGCTGTGGTAGTTGAGTTAAATTGTTTAATCCAAAATAATCCATAAATAAAGTACTGGTGCTGTATAATATCGGGCGACCAGGAGTTTCGGCCTTGCCATTAATGCTAATCAACTCTTTTTCCAATAATCTTTGAACGGAGTAGTCAGAATTTACACCTCTTATTTGTTCAATTTCTAGTTTTGTAATGGGTTGGCGGTAAGCAATTATGGCTAATGTTTCCATTGCAGCCTGACTTAATTTTTTCTTTGAACGGTGGAGTTGAAGTTGGTTTACTGTTTCGTGGTAGATTTTTTTCGTTAAAAACTGATAACCGTTATTAAGATGGATAAGTTCCATAGCATAATCATCCTGTGCATAACGATCTTTGATGACTTGTAAATTTTCTTCAATTATTTTTTCATCAAAAGATTGTTCGAATACGGCGCTAAGGGCAGCGGCAATTTCTTGTACACTAATACTTTGTACGGATGAAAAAATAAGGGCTTCGATGTGCCTGATGAGGTTGGTTTGGGGCATATACAAAAATATAATTTTTGGGCATAAAAAAAGCGGTCTCGCTTTTTAAAAACAAGACCGCTTTCAACACACAAATGAAACCTGAATTAAGATATAGTTTTAGGTTAGGTTGTTAAATATCTATATCAATTCTATAAGAACGTTTTGATAAACACTATCGTTTATTTCTAAGACAAGTTTAAGGCTAAAGCTTCAATCTTTAAGCTTCTATTTAGTGAGTGGTATTAATAATTGAGTAAACGGTAAAAAATCTATTTTAACGGTATAGAAATGAATACGGTTGTACCATTTACTGCATTTTGCTTAACAGTTAAGTGTATAGGTTTTGCTCCAATCTGACCTAAAAGGTTTAATCTTTCTTGAGTTAGCTGCATTCCTTTACTAATGTGAGATTCTTTTTTACTTTTTAAGGAGTTATCTATTCCAATTCCATCATCAATAATTTCAATATTTAAATGTGTTTCGTTTTCAAGCTGCATTTTAATATGAATTTTACCTCCGGTTTCCTTTGGCATAATACCATGCCATATTGCATTTTCTACATATGGTTGTAAAAGCATGGAGGGAACAAAAGTTTCTTCCAGTTCAATTTCTGGATCAATAATAAAAGCGTATTGCAATTTATCACCAAAACGATTTTTCTCCAACTTTAGGTATAAATTTAAGTATTCTAGCTCTTCCTCTAACGAAATATAGCTTTTTGTACAAATCTCCAGGTTCTTTCTAATTAAGCGGGCAAATCCAGTTAAAACCTTGTTAGCCGACGCGGTATTCTGTGTATTGATATAATGCTGAATGGAATTCATCACATTAAATACAAAATGCGGATTCATCATGGCTTGTAATGCTTGCTGCTCGAGCATTAAAATTTTGTTTTTTAACCGCAATTGCTCTTGTTCCTTATCTTTTTGCTTACGTGTAATGTAAACGGCAATTTTGTAAAAAATATAGCCCACCAGGAGAATTAAAAGGGATAAAAACCAAAGGCTTTGCCAAAAGTGTTTTTTAATGCTGAAGGCGATTTTTGCTGATGGACCCCAGTTGCTGTTCTGGCTTTTTGCACTTACTTCAAAAACGTAATCGCCGGGTTGTAATGAAGAAAAATCAAGCCGCCTGATTCTAGTCTCCACCCAATTTGAATTTTCATTAAGTCTGTAGCGATAAGTAATGTCACTCGTTGTAAAATCAACGGCGCTGAAAGTAAAAAGAATCGTATTGTTTCCGGTTTCAAAAGTGAAATTGGTTTTATTCAGCGGTAATCGCTCTTTATCTTTAATAATAGAAGTTACATAAACCTTTGGCAAATTGCGGCTAATGCTGCTATTGTTGTATTTAAACAAGATTAAACCTCGGTTTGTACCAAAGTAAGCCGTGCTATCATCAATATATAAACTGTTGATATCATCGCTTAATAAATCCTTTCCATAATCGAAATTAAGTACTGTAGGTTCGTTTGGATAATTTGCTATTTTATTAACTCCTTTGCTGGTAAGTACCCAAATTTCGTTGTTTTTTACGAAAACCTTTTTACATACATTACTAGTTAAACCATCATTTTGGGTAATTAAACGTGTTATTTTATTGTTTTTATAAAAAATTAATCCGTAACCATCTGTCGCCAAAATAAGGCTACCATCCTCCAGCTGCTGTATGTCATTTATTCGCTTGGTTAACAGTAGATTCTTTTCATAATGTTTAATTAACTTTCCGTTAGAAAACTGGGATAATCCGCTAATATTTGAAAACCATAAATTACCTTCTCTATCATAAAATGCGTGATAGGAGCGATCTTTAAAAAAATCTTCCTTCTCTTTATATTTTAAGGAGTTAAATTCAAGTTTCTTAATTCTATCAGATAAAAATACTACACCAGAAGATAGTGCCAATGCCAAATGATTATCTTTTTCGCTTAAACTAAAGTGTTTAACCACAAACATGGAGTTGTTTACTTCCTTTAAATAACTTACATCATCATAGGTATTGTAAATGTTCTTAAAAACACCCATGCCGTAATCAGAAGCGAAATAAATAGATTGATTTTTAGGATCGTATGTGATCTGTTTAACCACCCGATACTTTTTGAAATCAGTTAATCCAATTTCCTGAACGTTATAATTGCTAATATTTAAAACATCTACAACGGCATCATCGGTACCTAGCCAAAGTCTATTTTTAGCATCTTTGGTAATACTTTTAATTACGTTGCTACTGAGGCCAGATTCTGCATCAATAATAGATAAGCGAGCGTTTGCATTAGGCAACATATAAATGCCCTGATTAGTAGCAAACCACATATTTTGGTTGCTATCCTTTATAGCTTGGTTAACCGAAATATCCTGTAAATACTGAATTGTTTTCCCACTTTGGTTCATTGCGAGTACGCCGTTGGCATTGGCCAACCAAACCTCTTTAGCAATTCTATCGTAGTAAAAGTAGCCGGATACATTCTTAATCAAGTTTTGGGGTACATTAATTAAGGATTGCACATTTCCGTTTTTAAGCTCCTTTACACCGCCCTGATCTAAATAAACCAATGTTTGCCCAGGCATATTGCAGGCACTCATATAGGAAAGTGGCTGAACGCTGGAGTTAATCAGATTAAAGTTTTTGCCATCAAATTTTTGAACATTTAAATCACTGTAGGAAAAAATATTTCCCTTTTCATCTTCGTGTATAAATGTATTGGTAAACTGATTGTTGGCATGGGGTGAAACAAATTTTTTTATGGATTTACCGTCCCAAAGGGCAATTAAATTGGAGTTTGTACCCAGCCATATCCGACCGAGTTTATCTTCTAAAAAGGAAACAACAACTGTATTAAAGCTAAGTTCTTTTAGTAGTTTATTGTTATCTCTATTATAAAATTTACCATCCTGAAAGTAACTCAATTGGCCATTTAAAGCTAAAAACCAAAGTCTACCTTCTCTGTCTTCCCTAATTTGAAGAATCTGAGTATCAGGCAGGCCATCTTCAATAGTAAAATTTTGAAAATTGGTACCGTCAAAGCGGCTCAATCCACCGTCGGTAGCAATCCATATAAAGCCTTTTTTATCTTGTAAAATATAGTAGCAATTGTTGCTTGCTAAACCATTTTTAGAAGTATAATGTGGTAAGTAAGTGGTTTGGGCAAAGGTTTTTGAAGAATAAAAAACAATAGAAATTAATATCCAGCAAAAGAGTATGGCAATTTTGAATCCCGTATTAACTTTAATATTTAACGGTAAAATACTAGCCATTTTTATTGGATTAATGATCGTTATTGGATTTTGTAAAGAGCTTAATTTTTTCAAAGAAATCGCTCGCCCTTCTTCGGGAAACATTTATACTATCACCATTTTTTAAAAAAGCCTGCAAGCCATTTTTAGAATTATATTCTTTTAGGTGATTTAAGTTTATAATGCTTGATTTATGGATTCGCACAAATTGATCGGAGGGAAGTAACTCTTCAAACTCTCGTAACACTTTTGAAACCGCGATTTTATCGTGATTATTTAAATGAAAAACAGAATAATTACTATCGGCTTCAATATAAATAATATCATCAATATCAATCATTTTAAAGCCTTGACCGTGAGGTAAAGTCAGTTTTCTTATTTCTGATTTGCTATTTAAACTGGAAGCAAGATTACTAATTCTTTCGTCTGTATCGTTATTCTGATACAATTTTAAGTGTTGAGCAACCTTATCAACGGCAATCTTAAGCTCATCAATATCAATAGGTTTTAAAAGGTAATCCAATGCATTGGCTTTTATTGCTTTAAGCGCATATTGATCGTATGCGGTTGTAAAAATAACGGCAGCATTATGTTTTTGCGCATCAGGAATCAATTCAAATCCATTACCCCCTGGCATTGCAATATCCAAAAAAATTAAGTTAATAGGATGATGCGCCAAAATTTCTTTTGCTTCGGCTACAGAGCGAGCAATGCCAGTAATTTCTACATCAGGGCAATTTTGTTGAAGTAAGAAAAAAAGTGATGATCGGGCAAACTCCTCATCATCAACAATAATGGCTTTTAATACGGTCATAATTCAAGGTTTGTGAATGTATTAAAATCGATTTATAAAAAAAAATGTAATTATAGAAAACTGACGGCAGAAATGTCACGTATATATCACCAAACGAAATCAAAAACTCTAAACATATGGTATATGAAACTATCGTGCAGCAAGTTACAGAAATACAAAGTGTTTGCTCATTATAAATTCATAACCGCTAAAAACAATTAAGACTTATGAAAAACAATGAACTAGAAACACAGAATGAACTTCAAGACGAAAGTTTATTTAAAGCTAGACTTGGTCGTAGATCATTTCTTCAGTTTGCAGGTGCTGGCGCTGCAGGTATTGCATTAGTTGCCGCTGGTTGCCGTAAAGATAGGATGACTACTATTGCACCTGGTACGGGAGCCACATTAGATTTTAAAGATGATGTTGGTGTTTTAAATTACGCTTATGCATTGGAGCAATTAGAGGCTGCATTTTACATTCAGGTAGCATCAAACCCACCTTCAACATTTAGTGCAGCAGAAAAAGCTTACTTCCAGGATATTCAATTCCATGAGATTGCACACAGAGAATTATTTAAAAATGCTTTAGGACCTAATGCAATTGGAAGTTTAGAAGTAGATTTTTCGAGTATTACTTTTTCTGATAGAACAAGTGTTTTAGGTGCTGCCAAAGCTTTTGAAGATTTGGGTGTTGCAGCTTACAATGGGGCAGGTGTTCGTATTAAAACGGATGCATATTTGGTTTTAGCGGGTAAAATTGTTTCGGTGGAGGCTCGTCATGCCGCCTATATCCGCGATTTAATTTCTAACGGTAGTTTTGCTGATTTAAATGATCTTTCAGCTTTGGGATCTAACCCGGCAGGAGGATTGGACGGCGCTTTGTCACCTGATAAAGTATTAAATATTGCTGGTAAGTATGTGAAAACCAAAATTAACCTAATTAATTTATAACCCTCCTAAAATCAGAAAACATGAATATCTTAAATATAATTGAAGAAATTGAAAAAGTAGATGGTGAAATCTACGAAAGATTAAGCCCAAGAAGATCCGCAATGAAGGATTTTTATAACATGGGAAAAAAAATAACGCTTGCTGCTTTACCATTGGCTTTAGGCTCAATGTTTCAAAAAGCATACGGACAAACAAATCCTAGTAGCGTAAATGATGTATTAAATTTCGCCTTGGCTTTAGAATATTTAGAGTGGAACTATTATAACCACGCTTTAACGCTTGCCAATGCCACTTATATTCCAGCTGGTGCACCAAGAACGGCTATTACAACCATTCGCGACCATGAGCGTGCACACGTTGATTTGTTAAAGGGTGCTTTAAATATTACCGGAGCTGATGCTTATGTGTATGCAGATTTCGATTTTAAAGCGGGTGGTACATTTGCTGATGTTGATACCAATTACCAAACTTTTTTAAAGGTTGCAACTGCTTTTGAAGATACTGGGGTTAGAGCTTATAAAGGACAAGCACCAATTTTAAAAGGTATGCCTGTTTTAACTACAGCTTTGCAAATTCATTCGGTAGAGGCTCGTCATGCTTCACACTTACGCCAAATGGTAGCTGCTAACGTTACGGGCGCAAGTGGATTAAAACCTTGGATTGCTTACACCGCTAATGGAAATGATACTGGCGTAACTGCAGCAGATGGGGTTTATGCAGGAGAGCAAAATACAGTACAAGCCAATATCCAAATTACAGGTATTAACGGCACTTCGGTTACGCAATCGCAAGCGGCAGAATCTTTCGATGAATTTTTGACTGGTTCTGATGTTAAAAAGATCGCAAACTTATTTATTGTTGCTGGCAAGAAATTAACATAGTAATTGTAGTTAATTACGATTGATTTAGTAATGTTTGTTTAAGGTAGGGAGGCAGAATTTAGGTTCTGTTTCCCTTTTTTTATAAACTATTTTCGTTTGTACATTTTATAATCGCCCTTCAAAAGTATCGTTATCATTTTGGGTTTATTAAACTTCTATATTTTTTAAAACGGAGATTTTAAATAGAAAATTTTGTGAAGTGAAGTAGGTAATAAAAAAGGGTTCTGTTAAAATAGAACCCTTTTTGTTTTTTTAGTATGTAATTACCTGTTCTTCTAAATGCTCAGGCAAATCTCTATAATTATATTTTTGTCCGCGTAATTGGGGCTCAAAACCAGCTTGCTTAATAGATTGTTGAATACCGTTAGCTGTAAAACGGTGAGGTGCACCTGCGGCAGAAACTACATTTTCTTCAATCATAATTGAACCAAAATCGTTGGCACCTGCGTGTAAACATAATTGTGCAGTTGCTTTTCCAACCGTTAACCAACTGGCTTGGATATTTTTTACGTTTGGCAACATGATACGGCTTAAAGCAATCATACGGATATATTCATCGGCCGTAACGTTATTGCTTATACCTCTTAATCTTTTTAATAAAGTGCCGTCATCCTGAAAAGGCCATGGAATAAAGGCTAAAAATCCGTTTGCATCAGCTGGCTTTTCACTTTGTACTTGCCTAATCCAAACTAAGTGCTCAAAACGCTCTTCAATGGTTTCTACGTGGCCAAACATCATCGTTGCTGATGTGGTAATATCTAATTGGTGGGCAGCTCTCATAACATCAAGCCATTCTTGCCCGCCACATTTACCTTTGGAAATTAAACGACGAACACGATCATTTAAAATTTCTGCGCCAGCACCGGGTAAAGAATCCATTCCAGCTTCTTTTAATGCTTTTAAAACCTCTGTATGGCTTAATCCTTCTAGTTTTGCAACGTGTGCAATTTCTGGTGGGCCTAAGGCGTGTAATTTTAAATCAGGATATAATTCTTTAAGTTTTTTGAAAAGATCAGCGTAAAAAGCCAATCCTAAATCGGGGTGGTGGCCTCCTTGTAGTAAAAGTTGATCGCCGCCTAAACGGAAAGTTTCTTCAATCTTTACTTTATAAGTTTCAATATCAGTAATATAACTCTCATCGTGACCAGGTCTGCGAAAGAAATTACAGAATTTACAGTTGGCAATACAAACATTTGTGGTGTTTACATTTCTATCAATTTGCCAGGTTACTTTACCACTCGGTACTTGAATTTTTCTAAGTTCGTTAGCTACAAACATAAGCGATGCAGTATCGGCATTATGGTATAGATGCACACCTTCTTCAAGACTTAAAAACTCAAAATGTAATGCCCGTTGCAGTAAATCGGCTGTATTCATATTGCAAAAATACTAAATTGTTTATACAACAATGCTTAGTTATTATGGCAGAAAAGTAAATTTTTAACATAAAAAAGAGCGGCTGTAATTAAACAGTCGCTCTTTAACTTTATATTTTTGATTTTATTTTAAAGCTAATAAGAAACCAATGGTAAAGTTAGCATCCCAATCAAATACAAAAGTATCGCAGTTGGTTGCATCCTTTATAGCTTTATAGATATTTACACCACTTTTAATCTTTATTTTATCGGTATTGTATTTATCTGGATTATTTAAAACGGTAAATCTTTCTTCTCCTGTTCTAGTCTGTTTAGCAAGCTCAAAAGGCACACCACCGATGATGAAGCAAACTTCGCGTTTTCCTGATGGAATTTTTGAAGAAATAGATTTTACAACATTATAAACGGCATCGTCTTTTAAGTTTTTCTCGTAATATTTTGCACCTGGAGCTTCAGCAGATTTAATGTCACCATCCATCCAAGAAACTTTTGTATTACCAGAACCTATATCTACAACAAAAGAATTATCGTAGTATGAAGGAGGTAAAACGCACTTTAAAGCCAATTTGCCTTCTTGCTCTGCTGTAACCAAGTTAACAACAAAGCCCATTTTCTTTAATTCGGAAACGATAGCTGCTGTTTTAGGTTCTTTTTGTGCACCTGAACTAATTACAAAGTGAATATTTTTTGATTTAACGCCTTTATCAAACATGGCGCCTATATAATCTTTTAGGCCAGTTCTAATATCAGCTGTGCTAGCCATACCTTCGTAAACAAAAGATTTACCGAAATCTTTAGAAATAATTTCCCAACGTTTTTCTTTATCAATATTTACTACGAAAGAGTTAAAGCCTGATGCACCAACTTCAACAACACCTTTATATTCGCCATTTACAGGTTTTTCTGGTATGTAGTTAAAACTTCTTTTATCATCATTTTTGGCTGCAACAGGGGATGAGGATGATTGTTCAGTGCTGTCTTTTTTACCTCCGCCAACATTTGATACAGCATCAATTTTTCCTGATTCAAAAGCCCAGTAGCCTAAGCCAATAATTGGTATTGCAATAATAATTGCCTTTATAGGCCAGCGTAATCTTGCCCAGATTGATTTTTCTTCCATTGTGGTAAGTGTTTAATTTAAATATTGATTAGTCTAATAATGAAAATCCTTTATCTACTTTTTCTTCAGGTTTAAGCTCATAAGAAGCATCAGCCATTCTGCTTACATTAAGCATTTTAAGGTTGCGATCGTCTACTTTTTTGATAAACTCTTCTAATTCACTTTGTGATGGCGCACCGCCAACGGTAATGTTATTGTTTTGATCTAAGAAATCAAGATTTGAACGAATAGATGCTATGTTTTGGCTAATGGCACCCGTGGCTGCATTCATAGCTTCCTGGAAAGCCCATCCATCTTTAATGTTGAATACTTCTGCAAGACCTTCAGTAGCATTTTTCATTTTTTGAGTTGCTTCCAATTTTTTAGAAATGATGGAAATACTGCTATCCAATGTACTTACATAAATACGAGCAGCACTTTCATTATCTTTCAAAACCTCTAAAACCTTAGCAAACTGATTGGCATATTGTACATAGCTGCGGGCATTTTGCTCTTCAGCTTCGCCTTCCTTACCTAATAAAAATGCCTTCGTACGGGTTTCTTTGGCATCTCTGTTTAAATCGTTGGCTTTTTCGATATTATTGTTTGTGGTTTCCTGTTTTGCTTTCTCATCTAAACTTGCTGCCTCAACGGTGAAACGTTTGGCATAAGTATATTTTTCTTCAGCAGTTTTTTGTGCTGTTTCTCCGCTTTGAACCATATCAATACGAACGCCATCAACATTTGCAATTTTATCTTTTACTCTTTTTAAAGTGTCTTTTGCATCTTTTGATAATAGTTGAAGCGTTTCGATAGGGTTGCCTCTAATGATTGCTTTTTCGCCTTTAAAAATTAAAATTGTACCTAAACGGTTTAATAATGCAATAATTTTTGGCGCCAATAAAAGCAAAACAATAAGTATAATACTAAAAATAACTAATAGAATACTTTTAGCTGCATAAACCAGCATGATTGGTAAAAATTTAAAAAATGCAAATGCACCTCCTAAAATAAGCGCCCAAAAAAAGATACTTGAAATTACCTTTTTTCCTTCAGGAGTTTGTACCTGACTGGGAAGATGATCGCCCAAGACCTGAAATATAGGCAGCTGACTCTTAATTTCAGCTGGAATATTTACATACTGATTTTTGTTTTCCATTACTTGTCGTTAATTTTTAATCGTTTAATTTATGTTTGTTTCAATAATGTTTAATGCTTTTTCAATATCTGCAATTACCTCATTAACCGCTGCATTGCCTAATGCAATTTTTTGATCAATATCTTTCAGTTGCGGATCGTATTTGGCGTTTATACTTTTTAAATCTTGTTCTTTTGCTTGTAGTTTAGCTTTAAGGTCGGCAATGTTTTGTTCAATAGATTTAATTTCGTTTACCAAGCTATCTTTTTCATCAACCAAATTATTTTCTATAGTTTGCTTTTGCTGTTGTTTCTGGCTACTTTCCTGGTCTATAACCTTCTTTAATTCGGTAGCATAATTTCTACCTGTAGTAAGTAGCTTTTGTTTATTTAAATCTTTCTCTACATATTTTAATGATGTAAAAGCAGCTTTTATAGTTGTAGCATCAATACTTCCCATTTCTGCTGCAGCATTCCAAACTTCAAAAAAATCAAGTCCTGGTTCGTTCATTCTTTCTAGCATGCCCAAAACTTTTACTTTCATTTGCTTAACATCGGTAACGCCTATTACAGTAACATTTTCTTTTAGATTAACCTGTGGCTGGTTAGTTACAGGTTCGGGCGCTTTTGCATTTTCTTGAACAGGGTTTTGCCCCTTATCTTGCATGTTATCAGTTGTTTCTGCACTATCTTCGAATATTAGTTTTTTTAAGCTATTTAAAATTCCAAAAGAACTTTTTGCTGTTTCCTCGCCCATGATTAATGATTATCTGTTGCTAAAATAATAAAAATTGAATTGGTTAAGTGACAAAAACATGTTTTAATAACTTTCCATTTAAAAGAATTTAAAAAATATATGGAGAAGCCGTCATAATTTTGAAACGCTTTTTGCTAAATGAATTATTAAATTATCTTTACCACACTAAAAATAGATAATGGTAGATTTTAATCGTTTTACGCTAGCCAATGGTTTAAAGGTTTTGGTACATGAAGACCCAACCACCCCTATGGCAGTTTTAAATATTTTATATGATGTTGGCGCTCGCGATGAGGACGCTGATAAAACTGGTTTTGCACACCTATTTGAGCATTTAATGTTTGGTGGCTCGGTAAATATTCCAAGTTACGATGAGCCTTTACAAAGGGTAGGAGGCGAAAATAATGCTTTTACAAGCAATGATATTACCAATTACTACATAACGCTGCCTGCAGAAAACATTGAAACTGCTTTTTGGTTGGAAAGCGATCGTATGCTTAGTTTAGCTTTTTCCGAAAAAAGTTTAGAAACGCAAAGAAATGTAGTGAGTGAGGAGTTTAAACAACGTTATTTAAATCAGCCATATGGCGATGTTTGGTTAAAACTGCGTCCGCTTGCCTATAAAAAACATGCATACCAATGGGCAACCATTGGAAAAGAGCTCTCTCATATTGAAGATGCTACAATGGGCGATGTTAAGGCCTTTTTTAAGAAACATTATACACCGCAAAATGCAATTTTAGTGGTTGGTGGAAATGTAAAAACAGAGGATGTTAAAAAATTAGCTGAAAAATGGTTTGAACCTATCCCGGCAGGAGATAAATACGTTAGAAACTTGCCTCAAGAAGAACCGCAAACAGAAGCTCGTGAAGAAACCGTTAAAGCTAATGTTCCTTTAAATGCTATATACATCGCTTTTAAAATGCCTGGTCGTTTAAGTGATGATTATTACGCTTATGATCTACTATCTGATATTCTGTCTCGTGGTCAATCTTCTCGTTTATACAATAGCTTACTGAAAGAGCAACAGCTTTTTAGTGATATAAACGCTTATATTTCTAGTAGTTTGGATCCTGGATTGTTTATTGTTGAAGGTAAATTAATTGAAGGCATAACAATAGAAACGGCTGAAAAGGCAATTTGGGTAGAACTAGAAAAGATTAAAGCAGAGTTGGTTTCTAAAGATGAGCTAACTAAAGTGAAAAATAAGGTAGAATCTGTTTTAGTGTTTTCTGAAATGAGTTTGCTGGATAAAGCCATGAATTTGGCTTATTACGAATTGCTTGGTGATGCGGACTTGTTAAATCAGGAAACCGCTCAATTTTTGAAAGTTACTGCTGATGATATCAAAAGAATATCTAACGAAACCTTCAATAAAAATTCATCCTCTACTTTGTACTACTTAACAGAAGAAAATGCTTAACAGACAACAGGCGCCTGATTTTAAACAGGTTTCCACTATAAATTTTATACATCCAAAAAAGGCAGAACTGGATAATGGTATCCCTGTTTTCACAATTTATTCGGGAGAGCAAGATTTAGTACGTATTGAATTTATTTTTAATAACGTAAACTGGAATCAGGATAAACCTTTGCAGGCCATTGCTACCAGTACCTTGCTTAATAATGGAACTAAAAAGTTTTCGGCTAAAGAAATTGCCGAGCAAATTGATTTTTATGGTGCATTTTTTCAAACGGAATATGCTCAAGATCAATCTTCAGTAACATTATACACTTTAAATAAACATTTGGCATCGGTTTTACCAATAGTTAAAGATATTCTTTCAAATAGTGAGTTTCCACAGGCAGAATTAGATCTTTATATCCAAAACCAGAAGCAAAAACTAATGGTTAATTTGCAGAAGAACGATATTCTGGTAAGAAAAGAATTTGCACATGCCTTATTTGGTGATACTGCTTATGGGGTAGATATTCAACTCCACCACTATGATGCTTTAAAACGTGATGATCTTATAGCTTATTTTAAGGCCGCCTACGTACCAAATAACTGTATAATTGTGGTATCTGGTAAGTTTGAAGAAAATAGCTATAGCCTACTAAACGCTGTGATGGGCAATAAGTGGGAGAAAAGTAATTCTACCATAAATAGTTTCAATTTTACTACAGGTTCAAAACAATCTATTTATAAAGAAAAGCCAGAAGCCATTCAATCAGCTATTAGAATAGGTGGCCTCGCGGTAAACCGTAAGCATCAGGATTTTCCTGGATTACAGATTTTGAACTGCGTTTTGGGTGGTTATTTTGGTTCACGTTTAATGGCAAATATTCGCGAAGATAAAGGTTACACTTATGGCATTGGTTCAGGGATATCTTCTTTAAAAGATGCTGGTTATTTCTTTATTTCAACAGAAGTTGGAGCTGATGTTTGCAGCAATGCCCTTGCAGAAATTTATAAGGAAATTGATATTCTTAAAAATGATTTGGTAGGTGAAGAAGAGTTAAATTTAGTTAGAAACTATATGTTAGGCTCTATGTTGGGTAGCCTTGAAAATGTTTTTTCTCACGCTGATAAATTTAAAAATATCTACTTTTCTGGCTTAGATTATGATTATTACGATAATTACATTCGTACCGTAAAAAATATTACAGCCGAAGAAATTAAAGCAATGGCGAATAAATATTTAACAACAGAAACGTTTACAGAAGTTATAGTAGGGAAAAAATAACCAGAATTGCTTGGTAATGCTCGCATATGGCTTGGTAACGGTCGCATGAGACTTGGTAATGCTCGCATGAGACTTGGTAACGGTCGCATGAGACTTGGTAACGGTCGCATGAGACTTGGTAACGGTCGCATGAGACTTGGTAACGGTCGCATGAGACTTGGTAATGCTCGCATGAGACTTGGTAACGGTTGCATATGACTTGGTAACGGTTGCATATGACTTGGTAACAGTCTCGAATGACTTGGTAACTGTCGCATATGGCTTGGTAATGGTTGAATATGGCTTGGTAATGGTTGAATATGGCTTGGTAAGCCTATTTACCTCATTTCTTACTTCTGTTTACAGAAATAATTGCATTAAAGGAGCGAAGCAAATAATTACAGAACACAATTCATTGCGAGGTACGAAACAATCTTACGATTAGCTTTTAATAAATAGCACTTAAGATTGTTTCGTTCCTTACAATTTTGACCATGGAAAATGGTATTGTTGTTATTTTTCTTAATTTCTATATTGACACAGGTATGCCGTTTGTACAGCAGCCTTTACTTTAAAAGAAGTATTTGCTGGTACCTCAAAAGAGCTTCCGGCAGGAATAATTTCCCACTCGGTTTTTTTTGGTAGCAGAACAGACAAAGTGCCTTCTATTACGTGCATAATTTCTTTAAGTGCAGTTCCAAATTCATATTCGCCTGCATTAATTACACCAACAGTGGATTTTCCCTCTGAAGTTTCATAACCCAGTGATTTTACATTTCCATCAAAATATTGGTTTTCTGTTATCATACTTTTGAATGTTTAATAATTTATAATGCTTTTGCAAGTACCGCTTTTTGTTTATCGGCCTGATAAATTTTCTTGCAAAAATCTACATATTCATTATACTTTTCTGGCGGATATTTTTTATCGTTTATAACTTGAGTACGAATATAAGTGATGGTATTCTCTTTAGTAATAAATTTTGCAGTATAAGTTCCAAATTCAGAAGTGATGCTGATGTCTTTAGGAATAAATTCAACTGTATAACCTTTTGGTAAGGTATAATTAATTTCATCTTCATCATTATAACTAAAAGGAACAGCAAAATAGGTTTTTCTATTTTCTACTTTAAGCGGAACACTTTCTTGTCTGTTGGTTTGGTTTAAAGTTAAAAATGCTTTATTGCCACCATTTGTAAGTAATTGACTCGTTTTAAAATTTAATTCATCAGTCATTACTGGAAGGCTTTTATTAGCCTGTTCAAATTTATAATTAACCAATTCGGCACCAGGAATGTTGTTATCTTCAATTACTTTTTTGCGTTGCTCCGAAGGTTCTTTCAGTAGCATTGAAAAATTGTTTTCGAACTGCGCATTTCCGTAGGTTGATTTAATTACAATATTGGCCACTCCATCTTCGCTTAGTGTTATTTTTGCTTTTCTTAGCTGGTAATTATCCTTTGCATTATAAGCTGGTGTATGCACAATTTCTCCACCTGCATCGGTAACCATTAAAACATTTCTATCTGCGTTGCTATAGCCAATAAAGCCTATTGGTTTATATTGACTTGTACACTCTAAAAAAGTAGTGTCTTTAGCCATAGGTACACATAAAATCATGTGGTTTGCTTGCCCAATGCTTGAATAAGATGGATTTAAACTTGGTAAATCATTTCCTATAACAATCAAATTAGATTTAATTCCTGCCTCATTAAGCAAAGCTTTCATGTAATTTGATAAAGCCTTGCAATCTCCATAATTTACCTGCGCAACTTTTTCTGCAAGAATTGGTCTAAAACCTCCAACACCTAGCTGAACGCTAACATAACGTGTGTTTTGCTGCAAAAAAGAATATAAAATAGCTATTTTTTCCTTTTGAGTTTTTGCATCCTTTATTAAATTCTGTACCTGAGCTTTAGTTGCTTCAGGCAACTTGTTTCCACCTTCATTTAAATTATACAACCATAGTCCAAAATTTTTCCAGTTGTTAAAATTACCCGTTGTTCCATCATATTCAAACTGATTTGGCGATGCTTTTACCCATGCACTAACATTATCAACGCCTAAACTTAAAGGCTCTCGTACTAATGCTGCAACATTTGAACTACTCCATTTGTACTGAATTTTTTCACCTACAACAACAGAATCGGTCTTTAAATTTTGACTGGTTAAATATCTAAGTTGATAACCTTTATTTTTTTGAATAGTATAAGTAGATTTCTCAACAGAAACTGCAAATCCTTTTAAATCTCTCCACGATGGAAAATAAAGTAAACCCTTAAAATCCTGACTGTAGCTATATTCAATGGTATATGGATAGGTTAGATTAACAAATTTTAATCCTTTTAACCTGTTATCATCAAATATTGAAAAATCAGATACCAAGCTTTGATCTCTTATATCAGATGATTTATAATCCTTAATCTTTTTTCCTGAAGCATCGTACAAGGTAGCTTTTATGTTAGAAATGGTCGAAAACTTATCATACACTTCCGCCATTTCACTGTAACCATCACCAGCTTTATTTAAAATGGTAACAGCCACTTTATAATCGTAATGGGCAGAACCTAATGATTTAACATCAAAAAACTGTTCTTCATTACGAATCACCACATTAGCATTTGCTTTAAGCTCTTCAGTAAGTTTGGCAACATCATAAATGCCTTGTCCATAGCTGTTAACAATGGCGCAGAATATTAAAATTATACTTAAATAGTACTTCATTAGGATTTCTTTTTAAATACGATTTGTTCTGCTTGTTTTTCTACAATTGTTTTAAAAAGCTCTTTTAAATCAAAATATTCTTCTGGAGAGTATAGAGATTTATTTACGTTGATTACACTTTTTACCATCAGCGCTTTACCTTCACTAACATAGTTGATGCTGAAAGTTCCTTTATCATCCGATAGTTTATAGATGCCGCTTTTAGGCAGTTTATCAATTTCATATTCCTCAGGGAAATTTAAGGATATTCTATAAGTTTCTTTAAAAGGATAAGCAAAATCAACAGGGAACTTGCGTTCTTCCAGTTTGAAAAGATTTTCTTTAGTTCTTTCGAAAAGAAGTGGCGTAAAGTAAACCAAATTGCCAGCTTCTTCCACATTATCCTCAATTACAACATCCATTGATTCGGTAAGCAACTCATCCAAATCATTAAGAGCGCTAATTTTATAGTTGGAAATTTCAAGTCCAGTTTTGTTTTTCTTAAAGTTTTTTAAAAACTCTGCTTCATTAGTTTTTCTATATTTCTCGCGAAGGTTTAAAGCAGAATAACCCATCGAATACTGATTAATTTGCCCCACTAATTTGTTTTCTTTGTTTAGTGTTAGGGTATATGCAAATGTTTTTTCAGTTTTAATACTTGGCTCTGTAGAAAGCCATTGTCCATTTTTTTCGGTTAAATTAATGTAAAACCCTTGATGACTTAAATTTTCATAATCTAGCATGCCCAACGGTAAATCGCGGTCGGTAGCATCCATATAATATAAAGTTTCGCCAATTTGAGTTACAGCTACAACATTATTAAAAGCAGAAATTACTGGATAACCAGGATGTTCTCCATTTTCTCTGGTGCTAATTAATACAGGGTAAGCTAAAATTTTTGCTTCTTTCAATAAGCTTAGTAGAGCGAGATTAATATCAGCAGATGAACCCGTCTTTTTTTCGAAGATAGTTTTAGGGTTACTTTCTGATGAATATTTCGAATACTTATTATTCCACTTCAGGTTATTTTTAACGTAACTAAAAATAAGTTTAGTAATGGCTAAAGAATCTTTTTCGCCCTTTAATATGCCTGGTAAAACCGATTTTGCATAGCTATTTTTGTTGATGTAAGAGCCAAAGTTTTCTTCATCAGCTAGCCCAGCAATAATTTTATTCCATGATCCATTATAATCTTTGTACAACTCGCCAGGGAAATTAGAAGCCTTTAATTCAAATTCTATTTTTGGCGTATAATCATCCATTGTAGTTACATAGGGCTCATCTTTCAATGCAGGCAAATTTTCTGCACAGTATTTATCGTATAAAGCATTAGAATTTAGCCCCGTTACGTATGATGCATTTGTGGTTTCGTGGATAGGATGATCTATTTTGAAATAACCACCTAAGTTATTTTTATAAGTTAAGTATTCAGGAATTTTAACATTATATTCAGACCATAGGGTAGGTACACCAGTTTGAAATCTCCATCCTCTTAAAGTAAAAATAAAGTCGGATTTAATTCTGTATTTAAACTCTATAATAGAACCTTCTTTGATGTTGGGTAATGCAAATTTTTTGATAATATTATTTTTATCAAACGCCTCAGTAAATTTGGCATCTTTATTTAGCTTGCTTACAACCATTTTACCATCAACCATATTATAGGTTGCGGCATCCATAAAATTTAGTTCTTCTTTGGCTGTACTATTGCTTTTATATAATTCTATGCTAAAATTACCAAGATCGTATCCACTCTTTTTTAGGATTTTGTAACGAACATGTCTTTCGTAAACATAAATAAAACTTTGAGTTGATGAACTTATTTCGAAATAGCAATCGCCAACATCGAATAATTTAACTGCTGCGGCGGCAGAATCTACTCCTGTAGCTTTTACATCAAATTCTGAAGGTAATATTTTACCGAATTTAAATTCTCTTTTTACTTTGGTTTGGGCACTAATGGTTCCAACTCCAATGCATAGCATTAGAATCAGAAATTTGAGAGCTGTTTTCTGCATTAAATTTTGATTGTTTGGTATCACAAATTAAAGCAATCTATTTCTAGTTTAAAAGGTTTTCGAAATATATAAAGCACATTAGAGATGTTAATGTATCTGAAATGTAATTTCTGAGCAGAAATAGATCAGCCTTTTGATTTTGATAAAACTTTCTTATCTTTGCCCGGCATATAATAAATCCTAATTTATTTGCCATGCAACTCGATTCCACAAAATTTATTGCCACAGGTTTAACATATGACGATGTACTTTTGGTACCCGCATATTCTGAGATTTTACCTCGTGAAGTAAGTACAGCATCATTTTTAACCAAAAAAATTAAACTTAACGTTCCATTAGTTTCTGCCGCAATGGATACCGTAACAGAAGCAGAACTTGCCATTGCCATTGCGCAAAATGGTGGTTTAGGTATGTTGCACAAAAACATGACGATTGAGCGACAAGCTGAGGAGGTACGTAAAGTTAAACGTTCGGAAAGTGGAATGATTCAGGATCCGGTTACTTTATTAGAAACTGCTGTTGTTGCTGATGCTTTCAAAATTATGAAAGAACATAAAATTGGTGGTATTCCGGTAGTAAGCAGTGATAATAAATTGGTCGGCATTATTACCAATCGCGATTTACGTTTCCAAAAGAATATGCAAAGGCCGATTGCTGAGGTAATGACTAAAGAAAATTTAATTATTGCACCAGAAGGTACAACATTGGTACAGGCAGAAGAAATTCTTCAAAATCATAAAATAGAGAAACTTCCAGTAGTAAGTAAAGACGGTTATTTAAGCGGCTTAATTACTTTTAAGGATATATCTAAGGTTAAAAACTATCCTGCGGCTTGTAAAGATGAGCGTGGGCGTTTACGCGTTGGTGCTGCTGTTGGTGTTACTGCCGATACTTTGCAACGTGTTGATGCTTTGGTAAATGCAGGAGTGGATGTAATTACAATTGATACCGCACATGGGCACTCAAAAGGTGTTGTAGATAAATTAAAGGAAGTTAAGGCAAAATACCCTGATTTACAGGTGATTGTTGGAAATATTGCAACAGGAGCAGCAGCCAAATTTTTAGCAGATGCTGGTGCAGATGCTGTTAAAGTTGGTATTGGACCAGGTTCTATTTGTACAACCAGAATTATTGCGGGTGTTGGTGTTCCTCAATTATATGCTGTTTACGAATGTGCAAAAGCATTAAAAGGAACTGGTGTACCTGTAATTGCCGATGGTGGTATTAAACACACTGGTGATATTGCAAAAGCAATTGCATCTGGTGCAAGTGCAGTTATGGCTGGTTCATTATTTGCCGGAGTGGAAGAATCGCCAGGTGAAACAATCATTTACGAAGGACGTAAATTTAAATCTTATCGTGGTATGGGTTCGATTGAAGCGATGGAGCAAGGTTCAAAAGATCGCTATTTCCAGGATGTTGAAGATGATATTAAAAAATTAGTTCCTGAAGGTATTGTAGGTCGTGTGCCATTTAAAGGTACATTGGCAGAAGTAATGTACCAATATGTTGGTGGTTTACGTGCAAGTATGGGTTATTGTGGGGCTGCTAATATTGAAGCTTTACAAGAAGCACAATTTGTACAAATTACTGCTGCCGGTATGCGTGAAAGTCATCCACATGATATTACAATTACTAAAGAAGCACCAAATTATACAAGATAGAACCAGTAAATCCCTTATTGCAAGAGTAAAGCAGTTTTAAAGGAAAATTATTATAATAAATAGAAGCGGGGCGTCAGAAATGACAGCCCCGCTTTTTCTTTGAGTATATTTTACCCGTGCTCATTCTCTATTTGATGGATTTTAAAATAGTATAACATTTCATCTATATAATTTGAAACCAAATGATAGGCAAGGTAAATGGCAAATAAATAATTTTAGCAAAATAAAATTTGGCAGATACTTTTTTTTAATATATTTGTCGACTAAATCTATAGATTTTATATAATAATTTATGAAGACTTTCCAAAAAACCGAAAATTGTTGTTGTATGCAACTTAAATCAATATTTCCGTTCAAACGAACGGGTGATTAACCAACAAAAAAATAATCCAAACAAATCAAACAATCATGAAAAAAAGTTTACTAATTCTATTTTCTCTCCTTATATCTACAACTTATTTATTTGCTCAAACTCCAATAAAGGGTATAATAAAATCAACTAATGGCACAACAATTCCACATGCAACCGTAAAGGTAAGAGGGACTACTATTTCTACTGTTGCAGATGAAAACGGAGTGTTTACAATTAATGCGAGGCAAGAGCCACCATTTTATATTCAAGTTAGCTCAGTTGGCTATAAACCACAAGATTTTCAGATTTTAAAATTGCAGGATACACCAACAGAGTTTGTTCTGGTAGAAAATGCGCTTCTTGATGAGATTGTGGTCACCTCAAGGAGAAGGTCAGAAGTTTTACAGGATGTACCCATCCCAATTACAGTTATTGGTGGTCAAGCTGCAGAAAATGCTGGTGCTTTTAACGTTAATCGTTTAAAGGAATTGGTGCCATCGGTACAGCTTTATGCTTCAAATGCAAGAAATACAACCCTTAACATCAGGGGATTGGGTTCTACCTTTGGTTTAACAAATGACGGTATTGATCCAGGAGTGGGTTTTTATGTGGATGGTGTTTATCACGCCCGTCCGGCTGCAACCTCTACAGATTTTCTTGATATTGAGCAAATAGAAGTAATAAGAGGTCCGCAAGGCACCTTATTTGGTAAAAATACAACAGCTGGGGCATTTAATATTACAACCACAAAGCCTACACAAACGCCATCGGCAAAGGTAGAGCTGAGCTTTGGAAATTATAATTTTATCCAGGCTAAAACATCGGTTTCTGGTGGAGTGGCTAAAAACCTTGCTGCAAAAGTTTCAATCTCAGGTACCCAAAGGGATGGCACTATTTGGAATACACGCGAGGAACGTAAATATAGTGGACAAAATAATTTAGGCTTTAAAGGTCAGTTATATTACACGCCATCAGATAAATTACAAATATTACTTAGTGGCGATGTAAGCATTCAGCACCCTGCAGGTTATCCATTAGTAATTGCTGGTGTAACCAATACTGAACGAAGTGCTTTTCGCCAGTACTCAAAAATTGTTTCCGATTTAGGTTATCAGCAGCCAAAAATTGATCCATTTTCTAGGGAGATTAATACAAATACGCCGTGGAGACACAATCAATCAATAGGTGGTATATCCTTAAACGTAGATTATAAAATTGGTAATGGAACGCTTACCTCTACAACCGCGTGGAGATTCTGGAATTGGGATCCAACCAACGACAGGGATTTCTCTGAACTAGCTGCGTTAACCAAATCTCAGGGAAATTCGCGTCACGATCAATATTCTCAAGAAGTTAGATACGCAGGTAACATAACCGAAAAATTAAGCGGTGTAATTGGAGTATTTGCGCTTGGGCAAAACTTAAAAGGGTTAGATCAAACAGAAGAAGTAGGTAAAGATCAATGGAGATTTGTGCAAACAAGCAACACCGGCTCTCAGGCATTATATGCAACACCTGGTTTGTTGGATGGCTTCGGGATTAAAACCAATTCGACCATTAAATCTTTAAGTGCTGCTGTATTTGCGCAGGTTGACTGGGAGTTTTTAGAACATTTTCATGTTTTACCTGGTTTAAGATTTACTTATGATAAAAAAGATGTTGATTACAATAGAGTAACTTATGGCGGTTTACAAACCACAGATGCTACTTTACTTGGTTTAAAAGCGGCTGTTTATAGCAATCAACAATTTACTACAAGCACAAACAATAATAATCTTTCGGGTAACTTAACGGTATCTTACCGCCCTAATCAAAGGTTAAACGTTTATGGAACTTTCTCCACAGCTTATAAACCAGTAGGCGTTAACGTAGGCGGTTTGCCAACAACATCTACAGGAGCGGCAGATTTATCATTAGCCGTAGTAAAACCAGAGTATGTGGAGCATTACGAATTAGGTGTTAAAACAAAGCCAGCCAAAGGTTTCTTGTTAAATGTTACCGCTTTTAACACTGATATTAAAGATTATCAAACCAATGTACAATCGCCGCAATTAGGTGTAAACAGGGGTTATCTTGCCAATGCAGAAAAAGTTAATGTAAAGGGTTTAGAGATTGATGGAACTTATCAATTGGAAAGATTTTTAACTTTAAATGCTGCCTTGGCTTATCTTAATGGTAAGTATGTGAAATTTACAAATGCACCTTTACCACTAGAAGAAACTGGCCATACCGAGGTTATTAATGGCGTATCTACACAGGTTGCATTTAAAGATGCTTCTGGTGGTAGATTGCCGGGTATATCTAAATGGAACATCTCTGGTGGAGCAGAATTTAGCACACCTGGTAGTTTGGCAACTAAAAGCGGAAGATATTTTATCGCTGGTGATGCCAGCTATCGGTCACAATATTCGTCAAACCCAACACCTTCAAGTGTTTTAAATGTTGCAGGTTATTCTTTATTAAATGCCCGCTTAGGGTTTAAATCTGATAAGTTCTCTGCATTTGTTTGGAGTAGAAACATTGCAAATACCCATTATTACGAACAGTTGCAGGCTGCTGCTGGTAATTCTGGCTTATATGCAGGTGCGCTAGGAGATCCACGAACTTACGGCATCACATTCCGTTACACATTTTAATCTTTTTCTCTCTTTATATTTGGTTAGAAGGCGTCGATTTATTCGGCGCTTTTTGTTTTATAAAATATTGTCATTTTGCTTTTCAATCGTCAAAATAACATCTGTAACAGTTTTGTGCAGAATTAAAATTTATATAGAAGGGATAAAATCTTAACTTCGATCAAATTTTGACTTAATGAATAAGCTTAAATCAGTTTGTGTATATTGTGGCTCAAACTTTAATGGCGATGTAGCGCTAAGAAATGCGATCAAACAACTGGCGCAATCGCTGGTTAAACAAAATATCCGTTTGGTATATGGTGGTGGTAGTGTTGGGGTAATGGGTGTTTTAGCAAATGATGTTTTAGAATTAAACGGTTTGGTAACCGGCGTTATTCCTCAGTTTTTGATGGATAAGGAAGTAGGGCATAAAGGTGTAACCGAAATGATTGTTACTGAAAATATGCACCAACGTAAACAAAAAATGGCCGATTTGAGTGATGGCTTTATAATTTTACCTGGTGGTTTTGGTACACTTGAAGAATTTTTTGAAGTATTAACCTGGTTACAACTTGGCCTGCACAACAAACCTATTGGCGTATTAAATGTAAATGGATTTTATGATCCCTTATTTGCGCAAATGGAAATGATGGTACAAAGCAAATTTTTAAAGCCTGCCAACAGAGATTTGGTTTTTAATGAGGCGGATGCTGAAATACTGATCGATAAAATGGATAACTTTTCGGCCGTGCCTGATGAGGTTTGGTTTAGAGAAAGAAATTTAATCTAACCAGAAAACAACACAATTAACAATACATAAAGCAATTAATTTTAAAACCGCTTTAACTTTATATAATGCAAATTATTTCAAACCACGCAGAATTTGAACAATACCTTGGCAAGGAATTAGGCCTTTCTTCATGGCATACCATTACCCAGGAGCAGATTAATAAATTCGCCGATGCCACATTAGATCATCAATGGATACATGTTGATGAGGAACGTGCCCAAAATGAAGGACCATTTAAATCTACAATTGCACATGGTTATTTAACCTTGTCGTTAATTCCTTATTTATGGAAGGAAATTGTAGATATTCGTAACCTGAAAATGGAAATTAATTACGGAATAGAAAATTTAAGATTTGCCCAAGCCGTAACCGTTAACAGTAGGATTAGATTAAGAGCAAAACTGGCTTCAATTATTAATTTACGTGGCGTAACAAAGGTTAACATGGGAATTGAAATGGAAATTGAAGACCAAAAAAAGCCTGCCTTCAACGGAGAGGTTGTGTTCTTATACCACTTCATTTCATAGTATTAGATTCAAAACCTTAGAATAAGCAGAAAATTAATTAAAGTCATTTAGGCTATAATTAGTTTTCTGCTTTTTTGTGCCTATATAAAACCTTGTGATTCAAACTTTAAGTGCAACACGGTGTTGTGCTTGTAGCGTTTAAGTTAATTTCTACGTTTTAAAATAAAGTCTAACCAATCTCGTTATGAAAAATCTAAAAATTACTACGCTCCATATTGTTGCAGCAGCTATTGCAATCGTGGTTTTAATGTCCTCATCCTGTAAAAATAAAATGGCAACAGATAAAAATCCTTCTAATTCCTTTTTTCCAATGCAAATAGGGAATTACTGGAAAATGTCTCCCACTTCATATACCGAAATACAAGATACAACACAGATTGACGGTAAACTTTATTATAAATTTTATTCTTTAGTAGGAGGCGATGCAACCAGTACAAATTATTATCGTATTGATGAACAAAATAGGTTAGTAGAAAGTTATACCGACGATCCAAAAAAAGTATATGTTAAAGCCGACTTTAATGCCAAACCTGGCGATATTTTTTATACTTTAAACGATAAAACCGAAAATGATTATCAAGTAAAAGTGCTCAGTAAAACAGATTCCGATATGGTTTTTGAGTTCGATATGGTTTATCATCCAAACTTAAAAGGAAGCAAACACACCGAAAAATATATAAAAGGTAAGGGTTGGGCGGATAATTGGAAGGAGATTAAGATTAACGGAAAGGTTTATAAATAGAAGTTTGTTATAAGGTTAAACTCGTTATTTTCGGCTATCCTTCATTTTTTCATACTGGCTAATCCATTGCTGCGGACTAACTTTAGTCGATAATTCTGCAATCAGTTCATAAGGAATAGCGTCAATTTTTTTGAACCTAACACAGCCTTTTCCCATGTCTAATTTGAATTTGCTATGCTTAGGGAATTCAGTTTTAAACCATTCTAATAAATCAGGAAAAGAATAAAGGCCCATGTGATAAACCGCAATAAAATTCTTTTGAGACGCAATATTCATAAAAGGAAGCGGTTGCTCAGGTGTACAATGGTAACCAGCTGGGTATAAGCTGTGTGGCACCACGTAGCCAATCATACCGTAAATTATTCTTTCATCAAAACCTTTAGGCAAATTTTCCACTACGCAATTGCGAAGTTTTGAAATCGCTTCTTTCCGTTCTTCCGGAATACTGTTGATATATTCAGCCACCGTATTTACAAATATTTGCATACTTAGTTTTTATATTTTTTATGAAAGATTTATCAAAAATATTGTTTTAAATGTAAATACAAACGTAATGGATTGGCATTTTTGAAATAACAAAATGATTACCCAGTATTTGGTAGACCGGAAACCAAAATGGTCAATACGATTTTTATAAAATTAAATTTAAATTGCCACCATGGATATCGAATTCAACAAAAATGAAGATGTAAATAAGCAGTTGGTTTACGAACTTAAAACCAAGCTTAAAAAAATATATTTAGGTGGTGGCGAAAAAAATGCTGCTAAACAAAAAGAAAAGGGCAAATTACTTGCCAGAGAGCGAATTGAATATCTTATTGATAAAGACTCTGAATTTTTAGAAGTTGGGGCTTTTACTGCCGATGGTATGTATAAAGAGCAGGGTGGTTGCCCATCTGCAGGCGTGGTTTGCGGCATTGGCTACGTTAGCGGCAGACAATGTATGATTGTTGCCAATGATGCGACCGTAAAGGCTGGAGCGTGGTTTCCTATGACGGCTAAAAAGAATCTGCGGGCACAAGAAATTGCAATGGAAAACCGCTTACCTGTAATTTATCTGGTAGATAGTGCAGGTGTTTACTTGCCTATGCAGGACGAAATTTTTCCAGATAAAGAGCACTTTGGAAGAATGTTCAGAAACAATGCAATAATGTCTTCAGAAGGTATTGTTCAAATTTCTGCAATCATGGGAGCTTGCGTTGCTGGTGGAGCATATTTACCAATTATGAGCGATGAAGCGATGATTGTAGCTGGAACGGGCTCAGTTTTTTTAGCAGGTTCTTATCTGGTAAAATCAGCTATAGGCGAAGATGTAGATAATGAAACACTTGGTGGTGCTACTACGCATTGCGAAATTTCGGGTGTAACCGATTATAAGCACCCAAACGATCAGGCTTGTCTGGATAGCATCCGTAATATTATGAGTATGCTTGGTAAACCCCAGGATGCAGGCTTTGATCGCATCAAACCTGCACCTCCCAAAGAAAATGAAAAGGAGTTGTATGGCTTATTTCCTGAAAATAGAGAGAAACCTTACGATATGATGGATATTATCAATCGTATTGTTGATGGTTCTGAATTTGAAGAATATAAACAAGGTTACGGTCAAAGTATTATTTGTGGATTAGGCCGTATTGATGGCTGGGCAGTTGGTATTGTAGCTAATCAGCGTAAGGTTGTAAAATCAAAAAAGGGTGAAATGCAATTTGGCGGGGTAATTTACTCGGATAGTGCTGATAAAGCTGCTCGTTTTATTATGAATTGTAATCAAAAGAAAATTCCTTTGGTGTTTTTGCAAGATGTAACGGGTTTCATGGTTGGCAGTAGATCAGAACATGGTGGCATTATTAAAGATGGCGCTAAAATGGTTAATGCCGTTGCTAATTCTGTTGTTCCAAAGTTTACAATTGTGGTTGGTAACTCTTATGGAGCTGGCAATTACGCCATGTGTGGTAAAGCGTACGATCCACGCTTAATTTATGCTTGGCCTACTGCAAAAATTGCTGTTATGGGAGGCTCTCAGGCTGCAAAAACCCTTCTGCAAATTCAGGAGGCTTCTTTAAAAGCAAAAGGAGAAGTAATTACTCCTGAGAAAAAAGATGAATTGCTCAAGGAAATTACTGATCGATATAACAGTCAAACTACGCCATATTATGCCGCATCAAGGCTTTGGGTTGATGGTATTATTGATCCTTTAGAAACCCGTAAAGTAATATCAATGGGGATTGAAGCAGCTAATCAATCGCCAATTAAAAAACAATTTAGTGTGGGGGTTATTCAAACTTAATACAAATTAATTAGTTATATATTTTTAAATATGTTCGGACTATTCAGCAAAAAAGATAAAGGCGTAAAAGTTGTTGATAAAATTTGGATCTCAGATGAAGCCAAATTTCATGCCTGTGTAGAGTTTAGCAAAAACAACCAGAACATTATATTTATTGCCTGGTTTGACGAAACTAAGAGTGCTTTACAAGCTTATTTCCAGAAAAATAATGTGGAACAGCAAGTGTATTTGGCAGATTATTTAAGTTCATCCCAAGCAAATAAAGAATTTCTTTTTGTGGAGCATCATCCATTATCTAGCGAGGAACAAAGAATAGCCACAGAGTTTGGTAAAGATGAAATAACGGTTTTGTCTTCACTATCTGAACCTATTTTTCAATTATTTGGCGGTGATCGCATTGTAGATTTGATGCGGAAAATGGGTTTAAAAGAAGATGAAATGATTGAACATAACATGATTAGCAGTTCAATTAAAAGCGCACAAGAAAAAATAGCTTCAAAAACATTAATAAACGGATCAGCAAGATCGCAAGCCGATTGGTTGCTCAATGCAGGTGTAAATCAATAGTTAAACCAGCCAGAGTCCAGCATAATTTTATACAAAAATTTAAGCATTTTCCTATAAATTAAGGGTAAATGCTTAAATTCATTTTATGAAAACCTTTAACTTCTTCCTATTATTTCTCTTTCTTAATTTTTGTGCTTCTGCGCAATCAGCACAAGATATTCATCAAAAGGCAATTGTTATCGATACCCATGGCGATGTTTTTTATGCCGCCCTTAAAACTGGTTTTGATATTGGCAAACTGCAGTCCAAAGGAAACTTTGATCTGGTTAGGGCAAAACAAGGAGGTTTAGATGTACAGTTTTTTTCCATCTGGTGCGATGAAACTGGAGATTATAATTACGCAAATCGAGAAATTGATTCTCTGTACAGTCTTATTAAACGTTACCCAGAAAGAATACAATTGGTTAAAACTGGTGCCGAGTTGGAGCAAGCGGTTAAAAATAATAAGCTTGCAGCGATGATTGGTGTAGAAGGCGGCCATATGATTAACAATAGACTGGATTATATTGATAGCTTAGCCAAAAGGGGCATGGCTTATCTTACACTAACGTGGAATAATAGCACACCTTGGTCAAGCTCAGCAGCAGAAGAAACTTCGGGAAAGGTTAAACCAGAAAATGCAGGTTTAAACAGTTTTGGACGTGAGGTGGTTAAACGACTAAATAAGTTAGGGGTGATGGTTGATTTATCTCATGTTGGAGAAAAGACTTTTTATGATGCCATTAAAATTTCATCAAAGCCAGTTATAGTTTCGCACAGCTGTGCATATGCATTAAATCCAGTTCCTAGAAATTTGAAAGACGATCAAATTAAAGCTGTAGCCAAAAATAATGGCGTAATATGCCTTAATTTTTATAGTGGTTTTCTTGATTCTACTTACGATGCCAAACAAATTGCTTTTTTTAAAAAGTATGATGGAGAATTGAAAATACTCGCAGATAAATATGGTAAAACTGCGGCGTTAGATTCTTTACTATCAAATCATCAGGCAGATTTGGAAGCATGGAGACCACCAATTTCATTATTAATCAAACACATTAACTACATCGTAAAATTAGCAGGAATAGATCATGTTGGTTTAGGCGCCGATTTTGATGGAGCGGGATCTTTTCCATTAGGTTTAAATAGCGTAGCCGATTACCCTAAAATTACAGCAGAACTAATTAAAAGCGGTTATAATGAAAAAGATATCAATAAAATATTGGGCGGAAACGTAATTAGAGTAATTAAGGCGAATAAAGGAATTTAGCTGTTACTATTAATGTAATGTTAATAAGTAAACTATGTTGACAATGCGGTGTTGTCCATAATTATTTAAAGAATTATCTTTGTATTTAGGTTATACATTTCAATACACAAATATAATGTCACAAGAAAACGAGCACGTTCAGTGTTTAATTATAGGTTCTGGTCCTGCAGGTTATACTGCAGCAATTTATGCTGCCAGAGCAGATTTAAAACCAATTATGTATACCGGCATGCAAGCTGGTGGTCAGTTAACGCAAACTACTGATGTTGAGAATTTTCCAGGTTACCCACAAGGAATAATGGGGCCCGAAATGATGGAGGATTTTAGAAAACAAGCAGAACGTTTTGGTACTGATATCCGCTTTGGTTATGTGAGTTCAGTAGATTTTTCATCAACACCTCATAAAGTTGTAGTTGATGAAATTAAAACCATCACTGCTGATACCGTTATTATTGCAACAGGTGCAACAGCCAAATGGTTAGGCTTACCAAGTGAGCAACAATATAATGGTTTCGGAGTTTCAGCTTGTGCAGTTTGCGATGGCTTTTTCTTTAAAGGACAAGATGTAGCAATTGTTGGCGCAGGGGATACCGCTGCGGAAGAAGCAACCTATTTAGCAAAACTTTGTAGTAAAGTTCATTTATTAGTGCGTAGAGATGAATTTAGAGCTTCTAAAGCTATGGTGAGCCGTGTGTTGGCTACTCCAAATATCGAAGTGCATTACAACACCGAAACTCAGGAAATTTTGGGTAATGGTAAAAATGTTACCGCTGTTAAAGTGTTAAACAATAAAACAGGTGTAGAAACTGATATTCCTGTTGAAGGTTTCTTCGTAGCAATTGGACATAAGCCTAATACCGATATTTTTAAAGGACAATTGGATATGGATGAAACTGGCTACCTTTTAACAAAACCAGGATCAACATTAACAAATATTGAAGGCGTTTTTGCTTGTGGAGATGTGCAGGATATGTATTACAGACAAGCGGTAACTGCTGCAGGTTCTGGTTGTATGGCTGCACTTGATGCCGAACGCTTTTTGGCAGCAAAAGAACATCCGGTAGAAGCTTAATTCTATATTTTTATAATATTTACAAGGCTTTCTGATATTTCAGAAAGCCTTTTTTTTTGCTTATTTTATTTTTTTCAAAAGTATTTAAACTTAAAAAGCAAACTATTAAATAATATAAGCAAATAAGCTTCACGCAAACGTTTGATTAATTTGGTAACAAAAATGTGGTAATAGTACTATTTGCTTTATCTTTATATTAGAGGTAATTTAAACCGTAAAACACACATTTCTAACCATGAACAAAATTTATTCAGTTCTATTTTGTGCCCTACTCAGCACATCAGCCTTTGCGCAAAACGATCCTAATCTCGGCATTATTCCTGCACCATTTTCTATTACTAAGAATACTGGAAACTTTGTGCTCGATAAAACTGTAGTATTGATTAACGAAGGTCCTGATGGCGCAAAAATGGCTGATTTATTAAATGCTTTTATTGTTACTAAAGCTGGTTATGCTTTAAGAGAAGCAAAATCTGTACAGCCAAAGCAAAAATCAATTTTAGTTACTTCAACCGGTGCTGATAAATTACCTGCAGAGGGTTATACAATTAAAGTTACACCAACACAAATTATTTTAACCGGAAAGGGTGCAGGTTTATTTTACGCTGTAGAATCTGCAATGCAAATGATGCCAGATAAAGTAGCCGATAAAATAACAATTCCTTCAGTTGATATTAATGATTTTCCCCGTTTCAAATATCGCGGAACTATGCTTGATGTTTCGAGAAACTTTTTTCCTGTATCATTCATTAAAAAATATATAGATCAACTGGCTTACTACAAAATAAATACTTTTCATTGGCACTTAACTGATGATCAGGGCTGGAGATTAGAAATTAAAAAATATCCTAAATTAACCGCAAATGGTTCATCAAGAAATGGAACGATTATAGGCCATCATCCAGGAATTGGAAATGATTTTGGTACCGTTAAAGGTTTTTATACTCAAGATGAAGCTAGAGAGGTTGTTAAATATGCAGCAAGCAAATACATCACCGTAATTCCTGAAATTGAATTGCCAGGGCACGCTTCTGCAGCAATTGCCGCTTATCCTGAATTAAGCTGCTTCCCGGATCGTGATACTTATGTTGCTAATAATACGCCGTGGTCTGGCAGTAGAAAAGGTAAGCAAGTACAACAAACTTGGGGTGTTTTTGACGATGTTTTTGTACCGAGCCAGAATACTTTTACCTTTTTAGAGAATGTTTTGGATGAAGTTATTGCTATTTTCCCTTCAAAATATATTCACATTGGTGGCGATGAATGTCCTAAAACGTACTGGAAAGAATCTCCTTTCTGTCAAAATTTAATGAAGGAAAAAGGCTTGAAAGATGAGCATGAACTTCAAAGTTATTTCATTAGCACAATAGAAAAATACATCAATAGCAAAGGTCGTTCAATTATTGGTTGGGATGAGATTTTAGAAGGCGGTTTAGCTCCAAATGCTACAGTAATGAGCTGGAGAGGCGAAGAAGGTGGCATTGCAGCAGCACAACAAAACCACGATGTAATTATGACACCTGGTTCAATGGGTTTATATATCGATCATAAACAATCAAATTCGCCTGATGAACCTGTAACAATTGGTGGTTTAGCTCCATATACAAAAATTTATGCTTATGATCCAGTTCCTAAAGTTTTAACACCAGAGCAAGCTAAATATGTTACCGGTGTACAAGCAAACTTATGGTCTGAATATATTAGAACAACAGCAAAAGTAGAAAACCATGCTTTCCCTAGGTTGTTGGCTTTGGCCGAAATTGCATGGACGCCCGTTGCCCGTAAAGATTTAAAAAATTTCCAGGAAGATCGTTTACCAGTTCATTTAGCCCGTTTAGATAAAATGGACATTAATTTTTGGGTACCAACTCCAATCGGTCAGAGTGATAAACCTTTAACTGGCGGTGATTTTACATTTGATTTGAAAGTTCCGGTTAAAGGCGCTAAAATTTACTATTCAATTGATGAATCAAGACCATCAGAAAATGCTATCCTTTACCAAGCGCCGATTAAAATAACAGTTCCACAAGGTGAAAAAAGAACACTAAAAACAATTGTAATTGTTCCAAGTGGAAAAAGAAGCGTTGTTACAGAAACTGTTTTAAACAATGGAGCACCTGAAGCAAAAGCAGAAGCCAAGAAATAAAAAATCTTTGCTTTAAAAGGCTAAAATTCTTACTTTGGTGCAAACAAACGCACTAAATGATGAATTATAAAAAATATACTTTACAGCATCTTTTGCTTATAGCAGGGGTGCTGTTTTGTTTTTCATGCACCCAAACAGAGTCTGCAAAAGAAGTTAAAACCGAAATCAGCCAAACCGTTAAAAGTCCATTTAAATTTTATAAGGATATTGAAGTAAAACCCGGCTTAAACTTTGAAATTATAAGTTGGGGAAAAGGAGTGGATTCGATTGGAGGTTACCAAATATTAATGTCAGATTCTGTAAAAAATAATTATAAATCACTTGCTGCAGAAAGAAAAGGAATTATAACCGATTTCTGGAATATGGATTTGGATAATGATGGCAATCCTGAGTTTTATGTTCAGCTTTTGAGCAAAAAAAATGCGTCAGACCTTAATGTGTATGAATACGCTGGTGGCGATTTTAATAAAATTTCTTTTCCATCCTTAAACTCAAATCAAAAGAAAGGTTATGCTGGAGATGATAAATTTTTCATTAAAAATGGTGATTTATTCAGGTCATTTCCCGTTACGGATAGCGCTGATAGTACAAAAAAGATTATTAAAACCTATCAGTACAAATTAAGTGGGAATAGTTTTTCAACCACAGAAGTGAAAGAAAAAGTTAACTAACACTTTAAATACTTTATTTTTGCTAAATGAATAATAAGCCATTTTCTGTTAAGGATAGAATTAAGAGTTTTATCTACGCTTTTAATGGCTTAAAACTATTTTTTATTTCAGAACATAATGGTCGTATTCATTTGGTTGCAGCCATTATTGCAGTTGGCTTATCTTTTTGCCTTCACCTTTCTACGTTTGAATGGATTGCCATTTTAGCGGTAATTGCTGCTGTATTTATCGCTGAAATTCTAAATACAGCTATTGAGAAGTTAGCCGATGTAGTTACAATTGAAAGGCATCCCAAAATTAAAATTGTGAAAGATTTAGCCGCTGCTGCCGTTTTAGTTTCAGCAATATTAGCCTTATTGGTTGGTGGGCTAATTTTTATTCCTAAGCTTTTTAACTAAGAACAAATTACTTTCCATAATCTACAGAATTTCAGAAAATACGGTCTATGTTTTCTATTCTGAGGTATTTTGTAGAAAATTAACTATTTGCTTTAAATAAATATTCTGATTTATTGATTGGCAATGGCTTCTTCCATTTTTTCTTGAATAATATCATCCCAGCGTGCCTGCATTTTATGATTGCTTCCATGCTCGGTTTCCTCGTCATAATTTCTTTGCATCGTATCGTAAAAATTGCTTATGCTATTAGCAAGTTCAGATATTTCTGCTTTATAATTTTGAACAGAATAAGTCCTTCCCTTTAAAACTCGATCAGCTTCTTTTAGTAAGATAAATTGAATGTTTACATGACCTTGCTCATGGTGAAGCAGACTATTTCTAATATCCTCATTTTTTATTTTATCCCACCTTACCCATGATCTGCTTTTATCAATACTTATTTCGTTTTTAAGTTTAATGGTCACTTTATTTCTGTAAACGGTAGATTCGTAGCTATAGCGCCACGTCATTGCGGTGAGTGCATAAAAAGGCGAGCCAGGTTCGGGTTTACCTTTAAAATACTCTTCCCAATTAAGCTGTACAGGTTTAGTAAAACTCTGGCAAAGCGAAACAAATGGAAAAGCAAAAATAAGAAGTGCGGCAAATAGTTTTTTCATTGATTTTCTACAATGAAAAAACCATGCCGAAATTATTCAGGTGTAGAAATCTGACCGCTAATGCGCTCAAACTTTTCTATTAACAATGCAATTCTTTCTTTCTCTCTTTTAATTACTGCTTTTCTTAAAATTGTTGAGCAAAATACCATCCATGAAAAGGTTAATGCCATGGCTACAACTTTTTGAAGCACATTTAAATAATCAAAAATCTCCACAAAATAGAAGATTATTCCTAAAGATAAAGCAATGGCATAAAACCAATAAAGAGAATTGTAAAGTTTGTATCTATTTAATTGATAGGTTTTTAAGTTGTTTAAGTACTCCTGCGGATGAGCAGTAAAATCATTTTTGGCAATTAAACGGTAATCCCGATAAAGAATTAAAGTGTAAACTGCAATAGCCGCTATAATAATGCTAATACCAACGTGTGTAGTCCATGATTCAAAGTGCATAAAAATCCACAGCGCAGCAATGGCAATAAAAGATACCAGCATCCCCAAAATGTTCAAAGCAGATTTTAACTTTAAACCATTTACCTCTTTTTTAGCTTGTTGCAGCATTTCATCAGCAGAAAACTTAACTTCTACCTCGTGCTTTTGCCACAACTCCTGTATTTGATCAAACGCTTGCATACTGGCTATATAGTTCTGTTAATTTTTGTTTAATGCGATGAATTTTAACCCTTAAATTGCCCTCGCTAATCCCTGAGATATCTGCAATTTCATGGTATGGTAATTCATCAAGTACCATGGTAATAATTAAACGATCATTTTCTTCTAGTTTAGAAATACATTTGTAAAGAAGGGCAACCTGCTCATTTTTCTCTGAAAACTCTTCTATTTTATTCTCAATGATATTATCAGTTAATTCATCCTTCGCCTGTCTTTTTTCAGATCGGAGGTAAGTTAAACAGGTATTTACTGCAATTCTATAAATCCAGGTAGATATTAAAGATTTGTTTCTGAATTTATCCAGATTTTGCCAAACTTTTAAAAATGTTTCTTGAAGAAGATCGTTTGCAGCATCAGTATCGCCTGTATAACCATAACATAAATGGAATATCTTTTTGGAATTCGAATCGAAGATTTGCTTAAATAACTTGTCTTTTTGTTCCATTTAAGGGATGATAATTGCTTTTTAGATGGTATGTAAGCCATTTTGTTACAGCCTGAGTAAAAATTTAGTTCGATTTGAACGGCTGCATAAATCAAAATTTGTTACACGGCGTAAATATCGTAGTTTTACCAAATTAAAAAAGCCAAATACTATTTTATTAATGAAGAAAAACAAACTCACGTTATTTATTTTTATTGCATTGGTTGCGGGTATTGCATTGGGCTATATTCTTAATGTTAATTCTATTGATGTTTATAACCAGAATATCCTGACGGCAGATGCAAAAGTTAAAAATATAGAAGTTAGTATCGCTAAAACTACCGATACAACAACCACGCAGTTTGCACAACTGAAAGCAGAAAGAAAGGCAACCGCAAAAATTAAAAAGGATAATGAAGAAATCCGCGAAAAAAAGCTTGAATATTTTACGCTTTTAAGTGATATTTTTCTTCGTTTGATTAAAATGATCGTTGCCCCATTGGTATTTACAACTTTGGTTGTAGGTGTAGCAAAAGTAGGTGATATAAAAGCCGTGGGCAGAATAGGCGTTAAAACTTTAGGCTGGTTCTTGGCTATGTCCTTAATGTCGTTGGTTTTAGGAATGATTTTAGTAAACTGGTTTGAGCCAGGTAGACACATGAAGTTGCCACTTCCAGATCATTTAGTCAATACTGGAATCCAAAAAGCTGCAGTTAGTGTTAAAGATTTTATTGCACACGTGTTTCCTAAAAGTATTGCCGAATCCATGGCCAACAATGAAATTTTGCAAATCGTTGTATTCTCTTTGTTTTTTGGAGTAGCTACAGCAGCAATTGGTCCCGCTGGAGCCATTGTTATTAAAGCTTTTGATGCCATTGCACATGTTATTTTAAAAATGACTGGCTATGTAATGAACTTTGCTCCATTAGCTGTTTTTGGCGCCATGACGGCAATTATAGCTAAGCAAGGATTAAATGTGTTAAATACATATGCAATTTTTATAGGAGAATTTTATTTAGGATTAGCCATTCTTTGGGGTGTTCTAATTTTCTTAGGCTTCCTTGTACTTAAAAAACGAATTTTCGGTTTAGTTAGCGATATGAAAGAACCTGCTATTTTGGCTTTTAGTACCGCCAGTAGCGAGGCCGCTTATCCAAAAACAATGATGCTTTTAGAGCGTTTCGGTTGTAAAGATAAAATTGTAAGTTTTGTATTGCCTTTAGGTTATTCATTTAACCTTGATGGATCAATGATGTACATGACTTTCGCCTCCTTGTTTATAGCACAAGCTTACGGTATCCATTTAAGCTTTGAGCAGCAAATTTCTATGCTACTTATTTTAATGTTAACCAGTAAAGGTATCGCAGGTGTGCCACGTGCATCACTTGTGGTTATTGCAGGTACCATTGCTTCATTTAATATTCCTGAAGCAGGATTAGCCTTGCTAATCGGTATAGATCCACTGTTGGATATGGGCCGTTCTGCAACCAATGTGGTAGGTAACAGTATTGCAACAGCTGTAGTAAGTAAATGGGAGGGAGAACTTAAGCCAGAAGGTTCAGTTTAAGTTAATATCTTTGCAGCAAATAACATTAATAATTTACTCATTCAATAATTAAAACTAGTGTCAAATAAAGGAAAAAAGATATTTTTAGCGCTTTCAATCATCGTTCCGATGATTATTTACTGTTACATTTATTATAAACCCATTATACAAAATGCACCTTTTCGTAAGGCCGATTTTGTTTCTATGCAATATACCTGGGGCGTAAAAGATACTTTGGAAAATCAATACAATTCTAAAGATGGTCATTATCAGTACGTAAATAATCGTGATTCTTTAGTTAAAAAGACGGTTTTCTTGAAAAGTGACGACATTCTTTACATTCATAGTAAAGCAAACGAATTGGGCCTTTGGAATTTTCCTGATACTATTGGAGTAAAAAGCGCTAAATCAATGGCAATACCACGTTATGATTTGAAATTTAACTATAAAGAAAAATCTAAACATGTTGTTATTTATGGCGATTTCGATGGCAATCCTAAATTATTAGATGCTGCAATGCAAATGCGTAAAGTAATAGAAGAAACTATAAATCAGGCAGAAAAAAGAACTGGGAAATAACTCTCTTAATCATTTTTGTAATTTTAAAAAAGACTTTATTAAAGTGCTCGATATGAGTATTTTGATAAAGTCTTTTTCTTTTTAAGAGAATTTCGTATGTTTACGATATATTCGTAATATAATGGAGAAATTAACTTTGCAGGAAGAAGAAGCAATGCTTGCCGTTTGGCAAATAGGAAAAGGCTTTATAAAGGATTTTATGGATGTATTGCCAGAACCAAAACCACCATATACCACACTTGCATCAACAATAAAAAACCTGGAGCGTAAAGGTTACCTTGCCAGTGAAAAGTTTGCCAATGCCAACAGATACGGTGCAAAAGTGAAAGAGGTGGACTATAAAAAACGCTTTATGAGTGGTTTTGTAAATAATTACTTTCAAAGTTCTTATAAAGAATTGGTTGCGTTTTTTGCGAAGGATAAAAAGATAAGTGCTGATGAATTAAAAGAGATTATTAACCTTATCGAAAACCCTGAAAAGTAATGCTATGCCACATTTCTTTATTCTACTTTTTAAGATAAACTTGGTACTAATTTTATTTGCTGCAACCTATTATCTTGTACTTAGGCGATTAACTTTTTATGCCATAAACCGAATGTTTTTGATGTTTGGTATTTTGTTTTCGTCATTATATCCATTTATTAACCTAACAGAATTTTTTGGCAAATATCAATCAGTGCAAGCACTTGTGCCCAAATTTACGCAAAATGTAAACCGTTTTGTACAGCAAGATGCAGTGCCATTTTATTGGCAATTACTAGTTGTTTTATTTTATGTAGGTGTTGTGGTAATGGCTTTAAGATTAGCCTTTCAGTTTATATCCTTGCGTAGAATGCATAATAATTCAGTTCCTGGAAATGTAGAACAGCATAGTGTAAGGATTCTGAGTGACAAAGTTAGTCCTTTTAGTTTTTGGCAAACTATTTATGTAAATCCATTAATTCATAAAAAAGAAGATCTGCAAAATATACTGGAGCATGAAAAAGTACACGTAGAAGAATTACATACCTTAGATATTATTCTTGCAGAAATTTGTGTGGTTTTTTACTGGTTTAATCCCGGTGTTTGGTTGATGAAAAAAGCTGTAAGGGAAAATATTGAATTTATAACTGATGCTAAAATTTTAAAAAGAGGCATTGATAAAAGAACATATCAATATAGCTTGCTTGATGTTAGTACTTTAGAACCATCAGTTGCAATTGTAAATAACTTTAACCTATCAGACCTTAAAAAACGTATTAAAATGATGAATACAAAAAAATCTTCGTCATTAAATTTAACCAGATATTTGCTTGCTATACCAATCCTCGCCATTACATTGGCTTTTACCATAAACAAGAAAGAGATTCAGAAGAAACTTGTGCCACTTTCAAAATTTGTAAATCAGGTTTTGCCTGATACAAAAGTAAGACCTGAAAAAGAAACAATAGCAATTCAAAAAATAATTACCAAAAGAAAAAAGTCTCTTGATATTAAGCCTGTTGAAAAGGATAGCTTAAAAAAGATCGTGTTGTTTATGCACCAAACTTTTAATTTTACCGATTCTACAGACAAAGTTTTAAAGGTTATTTTAAATAATTTTGAAAATAAGGCAAACGAACTTCCTGCAAATGGCACCAAAAAAACTAATTTTTCAAGCAGTTATACCTTCACAGATTCTGCAACTAACGAAAAAAAGACTTTTATAAAGAATATTACCATCGTAGCACATAAAGGAACGGGAGAGAAGAAGGAAAATTCATACAACTTTAAAACCTTTTCAACTACAGGGGATGTGAAAATTTCTGTTGATAGTACAGCAAAGGTCAAAAATGTAATTTACTTTGTTAATGGCAAGAAACTTACAAAAGAAGAATTTATGAAACTATCTCCAAATACAATTTCAAGCATATCTATTAAGCCTGATAGCGATGTGAAAATTATAGCTAAACAAAACTAATTTATCATTTTAAGAATTTAGCAAGAGCTAGAAGACTTTTGGAAAACGAGAATCGTAAGTCTAGTTATAATAGTCTGTTATTAAATTTTATATCGTTTATTTTGAAATCAAATTTGTTATTCTGAGTCTGTCGAAAGAACCTTTAAGTTATTTCGGCAGACTCATTATAACAGGCTATTATTTTCTATTTTTTAAAAATTGAATCTTACTTTTAACATCGCCACTCTACCTGGAATTGTATAGCTTCCTGATGTTAATGAGTTAGCCGATAAATAAATAGCGTCAAACGTTTTAATGTTTGTTAAATTAGTTAATCCAAATTCTAAATCTGTTTTCAGCTTATCTAGTTTGTATTTAATGTTTGCATCTGCAAAAAGATATTTCAAATTAGGTTGCGAAGCCTGATGTGTAAATAAATGTTCAGCAGATAAATTAATAAAAACATTTTTAAACGTTACAAATGATAAGGTAGACTGCTGCCTTAGCTGTTGAAAATTGTTTTTTATGCTCTCAGCCACCTTTGCTTTGTTGTTACTTACTGAATAGGTTGCAAGATAAGACCACGACATAAAACTCGCAATTTTTGCTTCAATACCGCCTTTGTAAGAAATGCTTTGTGCTTCAATAGGCAATAAATCTTTATTTTGCAATTGCTGATATTCGCTTTGCGAAACATTGACTCCTGCTGTTACCGTACTTCTTAAGGCAAAAATATACTTACTTGCATTTGCGTTAAGAAACAAACTTTTCTGGTAGTTTTTTAATGGTAATACCACGCGTTGTTGTATGTTATTATTTAAAGTGTAGGATGAAATGGTATTCAATTCTGTATTGTTGTAGCCAATATTTAAATTAAGGAAAAACATTTGCATCGCCTTTCTAAAATTAAATCCAGCACTAACATTATGTGTTTTGCTTTCAGAGATAGGGGCATTGTTGGCGAAAAATGATCTATAGTTTCTTAAAATTGTGCCACGATAAACATCATCAATACCACCCAGATCATTTTTAAAAGAATAACTAGCCGTAACATAATTCTCAATCCCAGTTTGATATTTAAAATTTAATGATGGGTTTATAAACACTTTTTTTAAATCCTTATCCAATGCATTTGTTGGGTCGTTATAACTAATAGCATTGTAACTCAAGGGCAAGGTTATGCCTGCTTTAATTTTCTCACCTGCGTAATCGTAAGAGGCTTCTGTATAAAGTTTCGTTTTTAGCCAGTTTAAATTATTTACAGCATTTACCGAAGCCAGTTCGGATGTTTGATTGTTTTGAACGCGATATAACGATGAATTTAATTCCTGATTCTGTACATTAAAACCCGCTTTATAAGTTTGGGTAAACTTACTATTAACAAATGCAAAAGAAAGGTAATTATTAGTGTACCAGGTAGGTAAACTCACATATTGGTTTAAAGCGGCGTAAGGAATACCATTATTTATAAGATCTGCATTTAAACCCGGTACAACATTTAATTCTTCTGGTTGCGTTGTTCTGTTTAAGTACGAATATAAATTAATTACATCCTCAGATTTTAACTTTCTACGGTAATTAAATTCGTTAGAAAGATCGAACGTTTGACTTTTAAGTAATTGATTAGCTGGTGTATTATTAATATTTATATTAGATTTTGTTTTAAAAGGATTATAATCTATAACCAAATTATTGTTCAGGTAATATTTATCCGCATTACCATTTAAATTAAACTGACCGCGTAATTTCTGAGGATATATCTCATTATTTTGAAGCTCAGTATAACGAATAGTTTGATCTGGTAAGTAAGTTTCAGAAAACTTATTGTATTGCTGTTTTCTCTCATCATATAAATAATAAAGATTAGCCCTCAATTGTAAATCGGTATTAAATTTATAGAGGTTATTTAAGTTTATTAATCCTGCTTTATTAAAAAGATATCTACTTTGAGGTAAGGAAGGTACGCCGGCAGCACCAGTAGAAAGCAAACCACTTGGTTTATCATTATCCAAACGTTTAAGATAGTCTGTCAAATTATGTGATGTTAAATCAATACCTGGATCAATTCCAATATTATTTCCTTTTATGTTGTTAATAAATTTAAGTTTCTTATTGAATAACATAGCCGTTAAATTTCCATCAAAACGATTGGGCGTTCCGGCTCCAAGTGTTGCATCTCCCATAATTTTAAGTCTAGCTTCGTCCTTTAAAACTAGGTTTAAAGCAACATCATCGCTCATATTATTTTTACGCATCATTTTAATTGGCTGGTCGTTTTGAATCACCTGAACCTTATCTACTGCATCTTTAGGAATGCTTTTGGTACCGATATTATATTTATCATCCAGCAGGTTATCGCCATCCACATAAAAATTAGAAATCGCTTTTCCATTATAACTGATTTTACCATCCTCAGCAACTTCAATTCCTGGCATTTTCTTTAACACATCGCCAATACTTCGATCTTGTTTGTCAGCAAAATCGCCCGGACGGTAGTTTAAGGTATCACCTCGGGCTGATAATGATGGACGATTTTTGACTGTAACCGTCTCCAGGTCAGTTTCACTGTGTTGTAAAACAATTTCAGGAGCACTATTCAAATCAGTAATTTTGAAAGCAGATTTTTTATAACCAATGCTCGAAGCCTCAATACTATAACCAATTACGTCATCACTCTTTAGCTGAATATTAAAGTCGCCCTTAGCGTTGCTCCTGGTAAAACTAACTATATTTCCTTCGGTATCTTTAAGGTTTACATTGACAGATTCGACCCCTTTGCCATTAATATCCTTAACTTTTCCTTTAATTTGTTTTTGGGCAAAGCTAGAAGCAATGCCCAAAAACAAGAAAACCATTAATATATACAGCCCTCTCATTTTTTCTCAGGTAATTCAATCGGATTATAAATTTCTTTCTTTGCGGCTCCAGGAGTTCGTACTGTATTTGTTTTGAAAGAACCATTAATGCCATTTGCAGCCATTTGGGCCTGCATAAATCCCTGCGGATCTTTATCTCGTGCTTCCTTTAACTTATCTAATTCCTTTCTGGTTGTTTTAATCGCATTTGCAGGTAGTTTAATTTCACTTCCTAAATAGTTGTCCGTTTCTAAACCAACTACTTTTATTGTCATTCCTGAAATTTCAGATTTTTCTCCTTTTTCAGATTCCTCAGCTGTAACTTTATCTAAACCAGCAAATTCAAACTTAACTTCTTTCTTTTCGTCATAGGCTTCTACAATTAAGCCAGGTAAGCCGTTAAGCTTCCAGGGACCACTTTGAAAAGGAATTTCTGAAGCAAACCACGCAATCCAGTTTCTTCCTTTAAAGTGTGTTGTAGCCTTTTGGCAATGTACTCCCGAAAAACTCATAGTATCTTTCGTTATCTTCCAATCTATTGTGGCTGCAGGTTCTTCAATCAAATAACTGTTAAATAAGCGCTCTTTAGTAACCATTTTATGTTCGTTGGCAAAAAAGAAATAATCTATCTGTGTAATTGGTTGTGTAGTTTTTGATTCTACCTTAATATTTTGTGAAGTGTTTCCGGCTTGGTTTTTTACCTGTTCCATAATCTGCTTTTGCATATTGGCAGCCTGGTTAATTTTATCATAGCTGGTATATACAGATGCGTTATTGCCAGTAACAAGCAACATGTTTTCTGTACGCGGTTTATCTCTTTGCGTTGTATCTTCAATGTGTTTAAAAGTGTATCTAACTCTTGCTAATGCTTTATCAGGGCTTTGAGCATAGCTTGATAATGCAATAATTGCTGTACAACAGCATAAAAAAATACTTTTCATAATAATTGAGTTTAAGTTGTCTATTTAATTTTCGTAAAACTACGAAATATTCGTAATACAAAGAATTGAGTTTAACAATTTTTAACAAATTGGTTTAAATGGCAATACATTAGGGTTTTTACATAGAACTTATTTGAGAATAGGAAAGATGTTTTTATGGATTTTTTTGGTTTATCCAGAAGAAGAAGTAATAATTTTCTGTTTGGAATAAAAGAATTATATTACGAATGGATTTGTGATTTTGGAGGGTATAAATTATATCTGAAAATATTTTTAATATCTGTTTGTGTGTTAATAGTATTTGTTCTATATTTGCACCTCGTTAAATAAAAATTAAAAACAAATATTTAAACAATGTACGCAATAGTAAATATAGCAGGACAGCAATTTAAGGTTGCTAAAGACCAGCACCTTTTTGTACACAGATTACAAGGAGATGAAGGCGCTAGTATTGAATTTGATAATGTATTGTTGGTTGATAATGGTGGTGCAATCACTGTAGGAGCTCCTGCAGTTAAAGGTGCTAAAGTTTCAGCTAAGATCGTATCTCATTTAAAAGGTGATAAAGTAATCGTTTTCCACAAGAAACGTAGAAAAGGTTATAAAAAGAAAAACGGTCACCGTCAGTTTTTCACTAAGATTCAGATCTCTGACATCACGTTATAATTAATTGTTAACCCAATAATTCGCTTTTAGCGAGTTAAAAAATATAAAATCATGGCACACAAAAAAGGAGCCGGTAGTTCGAAAAACGGACGTGAATCGCATAGTAAGCGTTTAGGTATTAAAATTTTCGGTGGTCAAGAAGCTATCGCTGGAAACATTTTAGTACGTCAACGTGGTACAAAACACCATCCAGATAAAAATGTTGGTTTAGGAAAAGATCACACTTTATTTGCTTTAATTGATGGTACAGTAGTTTTCAGAAAGAAACAAGATAATAAATCTTACGTTTCAGTTCTTCCTGCTGTAGCTAAAGAAGTTGTTGCTGAGCCAAAAGCTAAAAAAGCACCTGCTAAAAAAGAAGTTGAAGCTAAAGAAGTTGAAGCTGCTCCAGCTAAAGCTAAAAAAGCACCTGCTAAAAAAGCAGAAGCATCTGAAGAAGCTGCATCTGCAGAATAATCAGTAATAATTATAAAAAAAAGCTCCTGGTTTTTATCAGGAGCTTTTTTGCGTTATAAATATTTTACATTGTTAAACTCTGTTAAATAACACTTTTTAACAAACCTGTATTTTACATTCGTCCATTCAAAAAAATAAGAATGGGACTAATAAAAATAACTTTTCCAATGATGCTTGTGGTGCTTGGTTTTACTGCATATGCGCAAGAGACTGAAAGCAACATGAGAATGCTTAAACCTTTTAAGGCAGATGGCATATCTAACGAATGGAACGAACCACTTAACGAATTTAATTCTGATACTAAACTGGCTTTTGCACTCGCAAACGATGACCAGAACTTATACATTGTAATTGAATCCTTAGATCCGGAAACAACGATGAAGGTACTTTCTGGAGGTATTACATTGAATATTAATACTGCCGGTAAAAAGAAAACTGGTATAGAATTAACTTTTCCGTTAAGAGAAAGACCGCCAATACAGCCTGATAATGTTGAAAAGGCAAACATAATGGGAGCGGATGGAAAACATGAGCCTCATGAACTACCCGATGAAAAAACAATGGGACAAGGCATTAAAGTAACTGGTTTTAAAAATATTCCTGATGGTATTGTTTCACCAGAGAATAGTTACGGAATAAAAACAGGAATGGTGGTGAAGCCAAATCGTGATTTAATTTATGAAATGGCTATTCCACTTTCTCAGCTGCAGGTAGATTTAAACTTAAAAAAACCAATTGCCTACAACATTAAGATAAATTCTTTTAAAAGAGGAACCGGAAAACCTGGTGGTATGCATGATGGTGGTGAACATGGAAAAGGTGGAACTATGGGTGGTGGACGTGGAGGAATGGGTGCTGGTGGCGGTAGGATGGGCGGAGGAGGTGGTGGACGAGGCGGACAACGTCCTTCTGGCGGTGAAAATGTTGTTGAGCAAAAATCTGATTTCTGGATAAAATATTTACTAGTAAAATCTTAACCCTTACCTTTTAATTAACAATTAGAGCCGATAGAAATTAATCTATCGGCTTTTTTATTACTTTTTAGCTATTAGGTTATTCGTTATATATCGCAGAGCCTTAGCCTCTAGATCTGTTTGAGAAAGCTTATTGCTTTCAAATTCTATGAATAATTTATATTCATCATCGCCCATTAAACAAGCAACACCTTTAAATGAAGATGCTTTCTTTTTGATGGAATAAGATACAAATTTTGAAGATTTACCAAGTTTAATAAAATCACGGAGATTACTTAGTTGGGAATCATTTTTTAGGGTTTTAAAAGCGTTATTAAGAGTGCTTTTATCTTCTACAATGTGAATGAATATGCTGAGGTTTTGAGGTGTTTTAACTGCGAATCTTAAAGTATTATCATGTGTATTTTGAAAATATGAATTTTTTAATACCCTAAATTTGGTGGTGAAATCAATATTTATTAAGGAATCTTTTTCAAGTTTTACAATTTTATAAATTTGCTTTTGAGATTCGCTAATGGTATCAAGATAGTTATAGCCGAAATAAAATACATCTCCATAATCCTGGGTTGCTGTTGATGCGGAACCACTGTAAGATTGCTGATTTAATTTATCTCTAAATTCTTCAAAATTTATATCATTATCACTTTTGTAGGTATTTCGTTTTCTATCATCCATTTTTGAACAATAAAATCCAAATCTAATTAAAGCGAAAATAAACAGGCAAATGGTTAATACACTTCTCCAAACTGGCCTTTCGTTGTATTCATCACTCATTGCTATTGAAAGTCTTTTCCTGATAAAACAACTTCATTTAGGGCGTTACCCTTTTCATCTTCATAGACGTATTTTATTGTAGTAATTCCAAGATCTCTAACACCTTTCATTAATTGTTTGGATTTTCCACTTCTTAAAATATCATCCTTTAATACTTCTTTAGCATCATTACCTTTAATTTTGTTAGCAATAATACCAGGAACACTAATGTTATAAATTAGCTCATTTGCTGCATTAATATCAATTTTTAAAATAGTTAAACCTGTATTCTTATCTTTTATAGGTAAGTTTTGATTTAAAGCAGTGAGCATGCTTTTAATTTTCGAATTACTGGAAGTAGAACTACTCAATAAGTCTTCAGTGTTTAACTTACCTTTTGTATCACTTTCAAGTTCAGCAAGTTTCTTTTTATCAACTATAATCGTCGAGAATTCTGATAGCCTTAGCGTAAAAAAGGTTACTTCAAAATTAACACCTTCTTCGTTAATTAATTCTTTTGCAAGTGGTTCACTAGCTAAAAGTTGAACAAATAAAGAGGGTAGAAACTTATCTACAATCCCATCCTTTACATCTTCTAGAGCATAATTGGTTACAATTTTTATTTTAATAATTTTCTTATCATAAATTGCTTCTGCATTTGATGAGTATAAAATAGAACTTGGCTTTACTGATGAATTATAAGAAAGCACAAAGGAATTCATTTTACTGGAGGTACTTTTACAGCTTACCAGAAAAATTTGGACAAAAGCGATTAATAAAATCGCAGAATGAAAGCGTTTCATGAATTTGAGCGTTAAGGTTTGATTATTAATTATTTTCGAAGATAGCTAAAAAAATAATATGACTATAACGAGAGGAAGGGAGCGGGGGTTAAAGAAAAAGGACGGGATCTTTCGTTAGAACTAATTTTTGCCTAACGAAAGATTTAATATTTTAATTGAATAACTAGTATTCTCTAGCCATTAATTGGGTTGTTAAGGTTAGTAGTTTTGATTTTGCTTCATCGCTTACGTCAATTTGTTTAAATACGGCTAATGCTTTATTTAAATATTCATCCATACTGGCTTTTGCAATATTTTGAATGTTTAGTGCATCATAAACCTGTTTTACAGCACTTACTTTTTGCCCTACATCAAATTTTTTATAGCTAGTCCAATTTTCTAAAGCATCAAGATTTTCATCCTTAGCCAATTCAAAGGCTTTTAATAAAAGGAAAGTTTTTTTATTCGCAATAATGTCGCCTCCAACCTGTTTTCCAAATTTATCTGGATCGGCATAAACATCTAAAATATCATCTTGCAATTGGAAAGCAATGCCTATATTTTCTCCAAACTGATAAATTAAATCTGCATCTTTTTCACTTGCTTTGCCAATAATAGCACCTAGTTTTAAGGCTCCACCCAATAAAACAGCGGTTTTTAGTCTAATCATGTTGATGTATTCTTCAATACTGACATCATCACGTTGTTCAAATTCCATATCCAACTGCTGGCCTTCACAAACGCCTTGTGCGGTTGCATTGAAAGTATCTAGTACATCTTTTAAGAATATAGGATTTACCTTCGCAAGGTTTTTATTGGCTTCAACCATCATTACATCACCACTTAAAATAGCCGTATTTGTACTCCATTTTTCGTGTACAGTAGCTTTTCCTCTACGTAATGGGGCATTATCCATAATATCATCATGCACTAAAGTAAAATTATGGAATACTTCTATAGCCATAGCCGCATGAATGGCGTGCTTAGCATCTGTACCAAAAAGCTCAGTACCCATTAAAACCAAAAGTGGCCTAACTCTTTTACCACCAAGATTGATGATGTATTTTATAGGTTCATAAAGGTGTTTGGGGTGATCTGGAAAGGTAAGGTTTTGTATTGCTTGATCGAGTATCTCTTGTAATTGTTCTGTAGTTTGCATTTTTACTTTTTAGCTTGCTGGGCTTCTTCAAAATTTTAACCGCTTTTATTTGGCGGTACATTTTATACTTTTGATTTTTGTGCCAAAATTGACGATTATAACTCAAATTTTGAGTCATTTTAACATCATCAGTTTTAAATTGGATTCGCCTAAATTTTTATTGTTAATATCCTTAACATTGATAATCATTAAAAGTTAGCATTTTATAATACGTTAATCAGGAATTAATGTGAAATCGATTTGACGTTTTGAAAGATCTACTTTTTTAACCCTAATCATTACCTCGTCGCCCAATTGATATTTTTTCTTTTTGCGTTGTCCTACAATACAGTAATTTTTTTCATCAAGCACATAAAAATCGTCAGAAATATCACGTAAGCGAATCATGCCTTCGCATTTATTTTCTTCTATTTCTACATACATGCCCCATTCGGTAACTCCTGAAATAATACCTTTATACTCAGTACCGATGTTATTTTCAAGGTATTCAGCTTGTTTATATTTAATAGATGCTCTTTCTGCCTCGGCTGCTCTTTTCTCCATTGCGGAAGAATGAATGCTAGCTACTTCGTAAAATTCTGCATCAGCGGATTTACCGTTTTCTAAATAATTTTCTAATAAACGATGTACCATCACATCCGGATAACGACGAATTGGTGAGGTAAAGTGAGTATAATAATCAAAAGCTAAACCATAATGGCTGGTTTTTTTTGTAGTATAAATAGCCTTGGCCATTGATCTGATTGCCAAAGAAGTTAAAATATTTTGCTCCTTTTTACCTTCCACATCATTCATTAAATAATTCAATGATTTTGCAATTTCCTTATCAGATTTTGTATTGATTTTATAACCAAAACGGGAAGCAAACTGAGCAAAAGTATTCAAGGTTTCCATGTTTGGGGAATCGTGAACGCGATATACAAAAGTTAATTTGGAAGTGCCTTTTACCTTTTTTGCAATAAACTCAGCAACTTTTCTATTGGCTAAAAGCATATAGTCCTCAATCAGTTTATGAGCATCCTTACGTTCTTTTACATAAACTCCAATCGGTTTTCCACTTTCATCGAGCTTAAACTTAACTTCTGTACTTTCAAAGCTAATGGCACCATTTTTAAATTTGCGATCGCGTAAAATGTATGCAAGCTCATTTAGCTTCAGAATTTCTGTGGCATAATCACCAATTTTAGTTTCGATAACTTCTTGAGCTTCCTCATAACTAAATCTTCTATCGGAGTGAATAACAGTTTTTCCGTACCACTCTGACATAATATTTGCGTCATCATCTAATTCAAATACGGCTGCAAAGCATAATTTATCTTCGTGTGGGCGCAAAGAACAGACGCCATTGCTTAATCGTTCGGGTAACATTGGGATCACACGATCAACTAAATAAACGGAAGTTGCTCTACTATATGCTTCTTTATCTAATTCGGTGCCCTGAATAACATAATGTGAAACATCGGCAATGTGTACACCAATTTCGTGGTTTCCGTTTGGAAGTTTCCGATAAGAAATTGCATCATCAAAATCTTTTGCATCAGCTGGATCTATCGTAAAAGTTAAAATATTTCTAAAATCTTTTCTTTTAGCAATTTCATCTGCTGAAATTTCTTCGGGAATTGCATTGGCTTCCTTTTCTACAGCAGGAGGAAAGGAAAGTGGAAAACCATATTGCGCAAGTATGGCATTCATTTCTGTATTGTTTTCGCCCTGATCTCCAAGTACATGTTTTACAATGCCAATTGGGTTTTTAGCGCCTTCGGGCCAATCGGTTAATGAAACTAAAACACGTTGTCCATTTTTTGCACCCAAAATATCAGCAAGTGGAACAAAAATATCATGCATCATTTTTTTATCATCGGCAATGACAAAAGCAAAACGATCTGAAATTTTTATAACACCAGTAAAATCTGATTTTGCTCTTTTGATGATTTCAATAACTTCACCATCATTTTTGCGGCCATTCTTTTTTGCAAATACATATACTTTAACGGTATCGCCATGTAATGCATTTTTCAACTTTCTTGGCGCTACAAATACATCTTTTTCAAACTCATCGTCGGGCACAATATAAGCCGATCCATCGGCAGTCATATCTACCTTTCCAATAAGAAAATTTTGTAATTCTTTAAGTTTATACTTTCCTTTTTCAGGCTCTAAAAAGGTGCCGTTACCTTTGCCTTCTTTTAATATTTCTAGTATTGTTTCTCTCGATTCTTGATCTGTAAGGTTTAATTTGGCCGAAACTTGTTTATAATTGAGCAGTTGATTTCCATTTTTCTCAAAAACATCACTAATTAACTGATTGAGAACCAATTTTATATTTGCCGATTTTTTCTTTGCCATACGCTAAACTGAATTTACCGAATATACAGAAAAGATGCAAAAGCAGCACGAAAGGGAATGTAATATGTAAATTGGATGATGTTTTGAGGCGTATTGTAGGTATAATTTCGAGTGATAATAAATTTACTCTAATTTTAATTCTACGTATTTAATCCTTTTTCTTTTATCCGTGTAGCTTAAATGTATATGCCCGTTTGTGGATTGTATAATTGCAGGGTAGCTATATTCTCCTTCTTTATGATCCTCCAAAGTATAAATATTATTCCAGCTTTGCCCGTCATTTGAAATTGCTAATTTAAGTACAGATCGACCTTCCCACCAATTTTTACCTGAAGCTAGTGGATTGTAAATTAACAACTGTCGCCCATCTTTTAAGGTTACAGCATCGCTTCCCGAATTTGGATTTGGCAATTCTGTAGCTTTCAGTTTAGACCATGTTTCTCCCTGATCTTTTGACCAACTTTCTACAATAACATTTTGTCTGCTTCTGCAAAGCAATTGCAATTTACCATTAGCGTAGCTTAAAATAGATGGCTGGATAACGCCAAAAGTATCACAATTAATTTCAATTTTTTTCCAGTGTTCTCCATTTTTATCTGATTTTTCCACGTGGATCAACCAAGTTTTTTCATCCAGACTTTCGCTACTGGATGGATAAAGAATAAAACCATTGCTCAGCTGAATAGGTTTATTTTTGATAGGACCTAAAAGGCCAGCGGGAAGTTTTTTAGCATCAGACCATGTTTTTCCATCATTTTTAGAGGTTTTATATTCTGCCCACCATTCTCTTGGGTTTGGCCCAATTTTATAATGCAGATACAATATTCCGTTTTTTGCTCTAAATAAAACTGGGTTCCAGCAAGCATAACGAACTGTATCATGCTGGATTCCATTTGCTATTTCAGTTGGCTCGCTCCATTTATTATTTTGTTTTGTGGCTAGCCAAATACCAACATCCTTACTGCCTTCATATTTACCACCAAACCAAGCAGCCATTATTTTGCCATTTTTTAATTCGACCAAGGTTGATGCATGACAAGCTTGAAAGGGGGCTTTATTAAAAATATACGCTGACTGAATTACCTTTAACGTTTGAGATTTTGAAAGTAACGGAGCGACTAAAAGAAAGGATATGAATAGGTATGGGATGTTTTTTAACTTCATTTTAAAATTACTGACCAGGAATAGCTTCGACTAACTTTTTTGTATAGGCAGCTTTTGGTGCATAAAATATCTGCTCTGGAAAGCCTTCTTCTTCAATTTTACCTTTATTCATTACTAAAATGCGATCTGAAATGTGTTTTACTACAGCCAAATCGTGTGATATAAAGATATAAGTTAAACCAAATTCTCTTTGAAGATCTTTAATTAAATTTAAAACCTGTGCCTGAACGGAAACATCAAGTGCCGACACGGATTCGTCACAAATGATAAATTTTGGCTCTAAAGCCAAAGCTCTGGCAATTACTATACGTTGCCTTTGGCCACCACTAAACTCATGTGGGTAACGGTTGAAGTGTTCTTCCTTTAAGCCAACTTTAGTCATCAATTCCAATACACGTTGTTTCCTTTCTGTATCGTTATTATAAAGTTTATGTACTTGTAAAGGCTCCAAAATAGATTGCCCAACACTTAATTTAGGATTGAGGGACGCATAAGGATCTTGAAAAATGATCTGAATATCTTTTCTGAGTTTTCTTAATTCACTTTTGCCAATTGTGGTAATATCTTGTTCATTAAAAATAACCTTGCCTGATGTTGGTTTAATTAATTGTAGAATTGTGCGGCCAAGTGTGGTTTTTCCACAACCAGATTCGCCTACTAGGCCCAATGTTTCTCCAGGGAAAACTTTAAAATTAACATGATCTACAGCTTTAACATATTCAAGCTTTTTGTTAAATAAACCACCATTGCTAGGGTACCATGTACATAAATCTTCTACGCTAAGTAATGATTTAGCGGTATAAAGATTTGTTCTTCTTTGGTTAATTTCACCTTGTGTAAGTTGGTTTGAAGCTTGTAAATGTGCAGAAGCATCATCCAATTTTCCTGTTAAAAAATCAGCAACAACCGGAAGTTTTTTAAGTTGTAAAGCTGGCGATGGGCGGCAGGCGAGCAAACCTTTAGTATATGGATGTTGTGGATTGTTGAAAATTGAGTTCGCTGGACCTTGTTCTACAATTTCACCTTTATACATTACCGCAACTTCATCGGCGATTTCATTTACCACACCTAAATCATGCGATATAAAAATCATTGCCATATTACGTTCTTCCTTTAATTTAAGTAAAAGCTGTAAAATGGTTTTTTGAACCGTAACGTCCAGTGCTGTTGTAGGTTCATCAGCAATTAACAATTTTGGATTGCAACTTAATGCCATTGCAATCATTACTCTTTGTTTTTGGCCACCAGAGATTTGATGTGGGTAGCTTTCAAATATTTTCTCCGGTCTTGGTAATTGTACCTCATTAAAAAGTGCAATAGTTTGCCTTTTGGCTTCGGCTTTATCTACTTTTTGATGTAGAATAATGGCTTCAGCAACTTGATAACCGCAAGTAAATACAGGGTTTAACGAAGTCATAGGTTCCTGAAAAATCATTGAAATTTGATTTCCACGATATTGCCTAATTTCGTTGGCACTTAAATTAAGTAAACTAATTTGCTCGAAGTTAATATCACCGGTAATTTCGGTAGAACGCTCGTCGTGTAGGCGTATAATGGAGAACGAAGTTACAGACTTACCCGAACCAGACTCGCCCACAATGCCTAAAACTGTTCCTTCTTTAACGTTGAAATTAATCTGTTTTACAGCTTTAAACCATGTTTTTTCTTCTTGATTAAAGAAATCAATACTTAAGTTTTTTACGTTTAACATCAGGATACAATGGTAATGTTTTCTGCTGAAATTATTTCCATGCCTTTAAATTTTAATAGAATTTGGGCAGTAGTTATCACATCTTTTTGACAATAAGTAACGATACGATCGAGGTTTTGCTCTTCATAATAAACTGATCTCACCATGCCACCATCAATATCATCTTTTGGGGTGGGAATGTTAAAAATTGCAGCCAGTAAATTTAATGAAGTGTAGTGTTTATGGTCGCCAAATTTCCAAAGTTCCATTGTATCAAGATGGCTAATTTCCCATGGTTTTTTACCTGCAATTTGCAATATTTTAGGAATCTCGATTCCGTTTACGAGCATTCTTCTACAGAGATAAGGATAATCAAACTCTTTACCATTATGGGCGCACAGCATCAATGTAGGAATTTGTTTTTCGAGGAGAATGGCAAATTGATTAAGAATTTCGAACTCATTATGGCCGGAAAAAGATTTGATTCGTAAAAGCTGCTTCTTATTTTGCATGCTAAAAATACCAAGGCTAATGCAAATAATTTTGCCAAACTCAGCTAAAATACCTGCACGTTCATAAAATTCTTCAGCGCTTTGCTCGGGTTTTCTTTGGAAATGCGTTTTCTGATCCCATAAATGTTGAAAATGTTCAGGCATTTCTTTAAATGACTGATATTGTGGAACGGTTTCTATATCGATTACCATTACTTGATTAAGGTCGAGCGTTTTTAACATGAAACAATATAGTGATAAGAACCATACTTTAACCATTTCTGATTTGTTTCGTTATCTTTTTCAGTTAATTACGCCAAAATTTAGTTATTAAAGTTTGATGATAATTTTTTTAGCTTTGGATATGGCAACAAACAAATTTGAAGAATCTTTAGCTCACGGAGCACATAAAAAGCTAATTGATTTAGTTGGAGAATGGAAAGGAATTACAAAAACATGGTTTGAAAAAGATGTGTTGGCTGACGAATCTCCGATGACGGCTAAAATAACAACACTTTTTAATGGTCGTTTTATTTCTTATGACTATCAGGGAAGTTTAGAAAATAAGGCTTTTGATGGTAAAATGATTATTGGTTTCGATATTCCTTATCAACGTTTTACAGCAAGTTGGGTTGATAGCTTTCATATGGGTACGCAAATTATGCTCTCAAGCGGGCAAGCTACAGGAAATGGTTTTTCTATTTTGGGTACTTACGGAAGCCCAGAATATGATGAACTATGGAATTGGAGAACGGATTTGGAAATTATAAATGATGACGAAATTGTTTTTATAGCTTATAATATTTCGCCAGATGGCGTAGAAGCAAAGGCCACAGAAACGGTTTACAAAAGGATAGGCTAATAAATAATATTTGCCTTGAATATTCTTTAACAAATATTCAAGGCACTACAATTAAAATAAATTTGACTGACTTTGGTTTGCCATAACGGGAATTTTCAGGTCTGTACCAATAGCATCATTTAGTTTTTGCGTAAAATAGGCAGAAAACAGAGGTGACGATAACTCTACATTTTGATGCACAAAAAAGTATAAATTTTGGAGTCCTTGTTTTTTCCACTCAACAATTCTTTCAATCCAATCGTCCAAACGTTTTTTATCAATATCATCCACGTTGGCGCCAACAAAACGAATAAAGGCGGTAGGAGAGGTTAATCTCATGTGCATCATATCTCTACGACCGGCGGTATCTACAATAATATTTGCAACACCGTGATCCTGAAATAACTGTGCAAATTCACTTGCAACAGCAGGATTTGAAAACCACTCTTCATTTCTAACCTCAACACCCAATGGAATAACTTTAGGAAACTCTTCAATAACTGTTTTTAAGCGGCTAAAATCTTTCGGCTTAAAATTATCATGTAGCTGTAGAAAAGCCATTCCAAATTTTTCTTCGAAATTACTTACTGCATCGCAAAACTGCTCAACAGGCTCCTTAACGTTAATTAATCTTTTAAAATGACTAACGGTATTCGTTAGCTTAGGGAAAAATTTAAAACCATCTGGCGTTTTTTCCTTCCAAGTAATTACCTGTTCGCTTGATGGCATACCGTAAAAAGTAGCATTAAGCTCAATAGAATTGAATTGGGTAGAGTAATAAGAAAGCTCATCTTTAGTACCTTTTGGATAAAAGCCTTTTAAATCGGCTTTATTCCATTTGGCACAACCAACGTAAGCCTGAAAAGATTGCTTTGTTTTATTTGCCTTTAAAATGGCTGTTGTTTCCGGAGCATCTGCCGGGATTTTAAAATCTATTTCTTCTGGGTTTGTTACCTTACCGAATTGCATATTTATTTCTATTATTATTCATCAACCTATATTAACAATGTCCATATTATTAATTAAAAGTTCTTGAATAGCTTTATTAAGCTGTGGTTTTAATTTGTCCCAAAATATATGGTTTGAGCAGTTTCCAAATTTTATATTAATGAGTTTTGGTGGTGAACCATACCATTCGATTAAATTATTAAAATCAGAATCTTTAGAAATTAGAATAACATTTCCTGTATTCCTTGCCATTGTGTATATTTTAATGTCATCAATAAAATGAAGATTTAAACTGTAAGACGATTTTGCTGTGTAACCCGTATATTCTGAAATCCATTTTGCGATAATAGGGGAGATATTTGTATCAATCCAAAATTCCCAATTATTCATGTATTAGATCTTCATTAATTTTAGTCGCACTATAAATTAAAGCAGCTCTAATATCTTCTTTTTCTAAAATAGGGTGCTGCTCTACAATATCTTCTTCGCTTAAACCATTAGCCAAAAGCTCCAGAATATCAGCAACTGGGAATCTTAACCCTCTAATTGTGGGTTTACTCTGCATAAAATTAGGTTTAATTGTTATGCGTTTAAGTAATATGTCCTGTTGAGGTGTCATATTCAAATTTACATACAATAATTAAATGTACCAAGCTAAACCTCGAATGATTTGTTTAATCTATTATATATTAAGTATTCAAACAAGTTTTAAATGCATTTTAAATACACATTTTATCACGAAAATGTAAGGATTAAAATATTTTAAAATATATTCTATTAAAAAGGTAGATATTATATACATTTGCCGAACCAAAAATTGGTAGTTCTTTAGATACTTATCCAGAAAGACGGAGGGAAAGGCCCTGTGAAGTCTTAGCAACCCCAGAAATGGTAGGTGCTAAATCCTGCTTCTGCAAAGAAGAAAGATAACGAGTTTGCGATTTCTGCAAATGAATCTGAAGGACGATCTGATTTACATAAGTATCAATTGAGCCAGATTTTAATTGATTATTTATTTTTTATGAAAAAGTTATCCCTAAGTACTCCAGTAAATCTTCAGCCATCAATGTATGGCACAATCCTCAATCAACAGCAATTAGTCATGTGCTGTTGCTGTAGCTAACGCACAGTTTTCTCATCATTTTATTTTTTAAAGGGTACCTGTTTTTTTAACGGGCAGGGATTCTATTGTTTCAACTATCATTAACACACAAATGTTTAAAAACAGACTTTTACTATCAGGCCTTTTTTGGCTATTTACAATTTTTAGTCTCTCAGCACAGGGGCAAAGCAAGTTATCGGGTTCTGTAACCGATAAAGCAGATGGTTTACCATTACCGGGCGTTAGCATCCGTGTAGAAGGAAAAAATACCGGAGCCATAAGTGATACTAATGGGAAATTTAGTATTCAGGCAAGTCTTGGTGATGTTTTAAGCATCAGTTATATAGGCTATCAAACCCAAACTTTTAAAGTTACAGAAGCTGATAAAATCCAGATTAGCTTAGAGCAGGCAAAAAATAACCTGCAGGAGGTTGTTGTTACCGCCTTAGGAATTAATAAGGAGAAAAAATCTTTAGGCTATGCCATTCAGGAAGTTAAAGGTTCTGATTTAGCGGAAGCTAAAGAAAGTAATATTGTGAATGCTTTGGCAGGGAAAGTGGCAGGGGTAAATATTACTAATAGCCAGGGTAATATGGGTTCATCACGTATTGTAATTCGTGGCGAAACGTCAATTTCGGGTAATAACCAACCTTTATTTGTGGTAGATGGTGTTCCGGTTGATAACTCACAGCTAGGCGCTGGTGGCTCCCGCGATTTTGCCAATGCAATATCAGATATAAACTCTGAAGATATAGAAACCATTAGTGTTTTAAAAGGTCCAAACGCAGCCGCTTTATACGGTTCAAGGGCCGCAAATGGTGTAATTATTATTAAAACAAAATCTGGTAAAAGAGGTAAAGCAAGCAGCATCTCTATAAATTCTAGTACCACATTTGAAGATTTGTTGGTATTGCCAGAATATCAAGATGTTTACGGACAAGGTTCTAACGGGCAATTTAGCTATGTAGATGGTAAAGGTGGTGGCGTAAACGATGGCGTTGATGAAAGTTGGGGTCCCAAAATGGATGGTCGTTTAATTCCTCAATTTAACTCTAACGGTGTAGCTGTTCCTTTTGTAGCGCATCCAAATAATGTTCGTGATTTTTTTCAAACGGGTCATACCTTTAATAATGGTGTTTCATTTACTGGTGGTGGTGATGCTTATAACTATCGTTTTTCTTACAATAATAGTTCGCAAAAAGGCGTAGTTCCAAACTCAGGATTGGATAAAAATAGTTTAGGTTTTAATACGACAATTGATTTATTGCCAAAATTAAAATTAGACTTAACGGCTAATTACATCAGAACTTCTACAGATAATTTACCAGGTGCTGCAGGCAGAAGAGCATCTAGTACTATGCTTCAGTTTTTATGGTTCGGTAGACAGGTTGATGTAAATGCCCTTAAAAACTATATTGGTCCTGATGGAAATACTTTTAACTGGAACAATAGTTATTACAGCAATCCATATTTTATTGCATATGAAAATACGGTATCTCAACGTCGCGACCGTTTATTGGGCAACGTTGGGTTAACCTATCAGATTAACAGCGATTTTAAAGCAAATTTCCACACTGGAAACGATTATTATAACGATCGTCGTAAATTTAGAATTGCCTATGGCACCAACGGAACACCATTTGGTTCATACCAGGAAGTTGGTTATACTGTAAACGAGAATAATACAGAAGCAAGTTTAAGCTTTAATAAACGTTTAAATAGTGATTTTAGCTTAGATATTTTAGCCGGAGGTAACTTAAGAACCAAGTTTTACGAAGAAAATAATCAAACCGCACCACGTTTAGCCGTACCGGGGGTTTATACGCTTGCAAACTCTCGTGATGCCTTGGTATCATCAAGCTATTATAGCAAATTAAAAGTATATAGTTTGTTTTCATCAGCACAATTGGGTTATAAAGATTACGCATATTTAAACCTGACGGCTAGAAACGATTGGTCATCTACCTTACCAGTTCAAAATAATTCTTATTTCTATCCATCAGCAAACGGAAGTTTTATTTTAAGTGAGGCTTTCGATTGGAAAAGTGATATACTTTCTTATGCGAAATTGCGTGGAGGATGGTCTAGAGTAGGTAAAGATACCGATCCATATCAATTGATTAATACTTATCCATTTAATCCAATTTTTGATACCTACCCATTATTAACGTTAACAGATAAATTTTTAAATGCCAATTTGAAACCTGAATATACCAACTCTAGTGAGATAGGTGTAGAATTAGCTTTCTTACAAAGCAGGGTTCGCTTGGATATAAGTGCTTATAATACCAATAGTTTTAACCAAATTTTCAGTGCAGATATTAGTTCAGGAACTGGCTTTGCACAAAAGTTAATTAATGCGGGAAAAATTAATAATAAAGGTTTAGAGGTTCAATTAGGATTTACGCCCATTAAAAAAACTGATGGTTTAAAATGGGATGTAAACGTTAACTACTCCCTAAATAGAAGTAAAGTTGAAGAACTTGATGCCGAAGGTTATTTAAATAGCGTAGTATTAGGTACAAGTGGCGTGCAGGTTTTGGCAACTATTGGTCAGCCATACGGTACTTTATTCGGTAGTGCATACCAACGCAATGCAAATGGCGATATTATTGTAAACTCAAGTGGCTATGCACAGGTTAACCCAACCAAGCAAGTTTTAGGTGCCTATACACCAAAATGGATTGGAAGTATTAATAACGATTTCAGTTATAAAGGTTTTACGTTAGGTTTTTTAGTTGATGCTAAAGTAGGCGGTTCTATTTATTCGGGTACACATGCTACAGGTTTTACAACAGGGGTTTTGGCCGAAACCTTACCGGGCAGAGATGAAGAACATGGTGGTTTGGCATACTATTATCCAGGTAATGATAAGGGAAAGTTACCAGTACAATTAGGCGCTGGTGGTTCTGCGCCTGGAACTGAAACTGTTTATCATGACGGGATTATTTTTGATGGTGTACGTGCTGATGGATCGAAAAATACGACCATTTTACCTGCACAACAATATTATAAAGCCATTGCAAATGTAAACGAAGCGCATGTTTTTAGTGCTACGGCCATCCGCTTACGCGAAGTTACATTGGGTTATAATTTACCTGTAAACTGGATTTCGAAGATTGGTTTATCAAAAGCCCGCTTTACATTAATTGGTCGCAACTTATGGATTATCCATAAAAACGTTCCCAACATCGATCCAGAAACTGCCTTTGCTACTGATAATGCACAAGGATTGGAATCGCTACAATTACCAACTACCAGAAGCTATGGCTTTAGCTTAAATCTTACTTTTTAATTTGATAATCATGATCAGAAAATCCAATATAATTGCCCTCAGTTTAACCATTTTAACCTTAGGGGCCTGCAAGAAAGATCTTCAGGATACAAATAAAAACCCAAACGAATCTGAAACGGCAACACCAGATTATTTATTGACAAATGCCATAAAAAGCGCTGCTGATAATTATTACAGCACAGCCAATACTATGGATGCCAGTTTACTATTTGTACAGCACTGGTCTAAAATCCAATATACAGATCCCGATCGTTATACTTTTACAAATAGCAGTTTTGAAGGTGGCTGGAAGAGTTTTTACACACAAAGTCTTACTGATTTAAATGAAATTATTAAGCTGGGAGATCAGTTAAATAATCCAAATTATAAGGCTGTAGCCATTACTTTAAAATCGTGGATATTTTCTGTATTAACCGATAATTACGGAAATATACCTTATACCCAGGCTTTAGATATTAAAAATTTAACACCGAAATATGACGATCAGCGCACAGTTTATTTAGGCTTAATTGCTGATCTGAAAACCGCGTTAGCTACTTATAATCCTTCGGGAAGTGCTATTGCAGGCGATCCTGTTTTTAAGGGCAACATTAACAGCTGGCGTAAATTTGCCAATTCGCTGCGTTTGCGTTTAGCTTTGCGTATCGCTGATCGCGAACCCACTTTAGCTAAACAAACCATTACAGAGGTGCTTGCAGATCCTGCAGGATTAATTAGCAATGAGGACGAAACCGTTAAACTTACTTATTTTGCTTCACCAAATCAGAACCCAATAGGCAAGGTTTTTGAAACTCGTGATGATTATCGCATTTCGAGAACAATTGTTCAAAAATTAAAAGGTTTAAACGATCCACGATTAGGAATTTATGCCAACCCTACAAAAGATGCTACACCTGAGGTTTATATCGGTCTACCTAATGGTTTAACCACTGGTGATGCCAGTGCTTATGGTTTTACAAAAACATCAAAAATCGGTGATTTCTTTACTAAGTCTATAGCTCCGGCAGTTATTTTAAGTTATTCCGAATCGTTATTTGATAGAGCTGAGGCGGCCCAGAGGGGTTTTAGTACGGAAGATGCAGTTTCTTTATATAACAAAGCAATTACAGCTTCATTACAATACTACAGCGTTGGTGCAACCGCAATACAAACTTATTTAGCCCAACCAGCTGTACAATATGATGCTACAAATTATCGTAAATCTATTGGCGATCAGAAATGGATTGCCCTTTACGGACAAGGGTTAGAGGCCTTTGCAGAGTGGCGCAGATTGGATTATCCTCAGTTACAACCCGCGGTGGCTGGTGTGCTTGATGGAAAAATTCCAGTTCGTTTTATTTATCCTGGAGGCGAACAATCGTTAAATAAAAATAACTATACAGAGGCTGTTTCAAAGCAAGGCCCCGATATTTTAACCACCAAATTGTGGTTTGATGTTAACTAAAATCAAGAAAGAAAACATGAAATTATCACTAAAATTAATTGCTGCTATAGGTATGGGAGGCCTTAGCAGCGTTTCTGCCCAAACAAAACTAAATCTTAAAGGTACGGTTGCACATGCAGAAACTGGTAAAGTATATTTGCAAAAGTTTAGCAATAAAATGTTTACCACAGTAGATTCTGTACAAATTAACGATGGTAAATTTGCCTTTAATACAGCGGTTGAACTTCCTGAGTTGTACGGTTTAACCTTCGATAAGAATAAAACGCCTTTATATGTTTTCTTGGATAATAAGGCTATAACAGTTAATCTGGATTCTGCCAAATATTATAGAAGTAGTACGGTTACAGGTTCTGTAGCACAGGATTTATTTAATCAATACCGAAAAACCAAGGATGTTAAGATTGAAGATTTTATTAAAACAAATCCTTCCTCAATTGTTTCTGCTTATGTTTTGTATCGTGAATGGTCTTACCGTTTAACTCCGCAAGAAATTGAACAGAATATTGCCGCATTGGATAGAGGGTTAGATAAAACGCCTTATGTACAGGTGTTGAAGGGATTAGTGCCGGTTTTAAAATCTGTTCAGCCGGGTAATCGTGCGTTAGATTTTGAATTGCCTGATACAAATGGTAAAAAGGTTAAATTATCAGATCATTTTGGTAAATATCTGTTGGTTGATTTTTGGGCTTCCTGGTGCCCGCCATGCCGTGCTGAAAACCCAAATGTGGTTAAACTTTTTCAAAAGTATAAATCAAAAGGATTTGATGTATTTGGTGTATCATTAGATAAAAGCAAAGAAAATTGGCTTAAAGCCATTAAAGACGATCATTTAGATTGGACTCAGGTATCTGATCTTCAGTTTTGGAACAGTGCAGGTGCAAAAATATATGGGGTTAGAGCTATTCCAGCCAATGTACTTATTGATCCTAATGGCGTAATTATAGCCAGAAATTTATACGGTGTAGATTTAGAAAAAAAATTGGAAGAAATTTTCAGTGCTAAATAAAAAATTATAAAAAAAAAAGCCAGATTTTTAAATCTGGCTTTTTGATATGTTTTAGAATTCTAGTAACCTAAAATTTTTAATACTTGTTTACTGTTTTGTTCTTCTCCAAAAACCTCAAAGTTAAAACTTTCGTCGCGGTTTCTGCGGATTAAAACATGTTTAGGACTAGGTAATAAACAGTGGTGAATACCTCCATAACCACTTAAAACTTCTTGATAAGCACCAGTATGGAAGAAGCCTAAATATTGCACTTTACGTGTTTTGGGCATAAAAACGCTATTCATATGGGCTTCCTGATTATAATAATCCTGTCCATCGCATGTAATGCCACCTAAGTTTACACGTTCATATTCAGCATCCCAATTATTAACTGGCAAAAGAATATATTTTTGGTTTAAAGCCCAAACATCAGGTAAATTGGTAATAAAAGAACCGTCTAACATTAACCATCTTTCGCGATCATTTTGTTGTTTACGGCCTAACACTTTGTATAAAATGCCAGAAGCCTCTGCTACAGTATATTTTCCAAATTCGGTAATAATATCTGGTTCCATTACTTCGTGGATAGCACAGATTTCTTTAATACGTTTTACAATTTCATTTACCATGTATTCGTAATCGAAATCAAAAACCAACGAATCTTTAAACGGCATACCACCACCAATATCCAAAGTGTCTAAATCTGGATTGATTTTTTTGAACTTGCAATATAAGGTTACATATTTCTCCAACTCATTCCAATAATATGGAGAATCGGTAATACCAGAGTTGATAAAAAAGTGTAATAATTTAACCTTAAAGTTAGGATTGGTAACGATTTTATTGTTGTAAAAATCAATTACATCTTCCATACGTACACCTAAACGAGAAGTATAAAATTGCGAATCTGGTTGCTCTTCAGCAGCAATACGAATACCCAAATTACATGGTGTATCCATTTCTACCTCATCATCATAAAGGTTAAACTCTTCCTTATTATCCAATACCGGAATGATGTTTTTATAACCATCGTGCAACATATCTATAATATATTGCTTGTACTGATAGGTTTTAAAACCATTACATATAATGGTCGTATCTTTAGTTAAGTGCCCTTTTTTCTCCAATGCGTCAACCATTGGCATATCAAAAGCCGAAGAAGTTTCTAAGTGAATATTATTCTTTAAAGCCTCTTCAACGATGTGCCTAAAGTGCGAACTTTTAGTACAGTAACAATATTTATAATCGCCACGGTAATTGTTCTTTAAAATAGCAGTTTGGAAAAGAATTTTAGCCTGTTGTATTTTCTTACTAACCAGTGGTAAGTAAGTGAAACGTAGGGGAGTACCGTAAGTTTCAATCATTTCCATCAGGTTTAAATCCTGAAAATATAATTCATCATCTATAACGTCAAAGCCTTCTTGAGGAAAGCCAACACTTAGATCGAGAAATTCTGAGTAACTCTGCATTTATGGTCTAAATAATTTTTGCAAAAATGTAATTTTAAATCGAGAATTAAACGTTATTGAAAATATTTTTACTGTAGAGAAACGCTTGGTGTAACTACAAATTTTATATGGTAATTGTTTTAATGGAAATTGTTGCCCAAAAAACTGGTTTTATATTAGGCTACTAACCTTTTTTTTAAAGAAATAACATCACTAAACGCATAATTCACGACTTATTTGGAAAGGCGAAAAAAAAATCATTTTTTTTAAGGTAAAACTTAATCTCATACGTCTATAAGATTAAACCTTAATAAAAAAATCACGAAACAATAAACTGTTGTTATTATGATCTCGATCTTTAAAACCAATATTCAATCAGGTGCAGAGTTAAAAGAAATAACCAGTCACCTAAATAATTTACTATCTGGCGCCACCTGGAGCGTTGATTTATCGGATTCTGACAAGATTTTAAGAATAGATTCTACTGCTGATAAAAGTCAAGACACCATATCTCTTTTAGCTCGGTTTGGTTTCAATTGTGAAACCTTACAAAACTTTTATGCACCACCGATTTGGTAAATAGGAAGAATAAAAATCGCCATACGGGGTTTACCTGAATGACGATTTTTATTTTATATGCAAATTACTTCTGAGGTAAATGTACCTCGGCAAGCATACATCGTGCGCTGCCACCACCATTTTTTTCTATGGTATATAAAGGCGCATAAATAATTTTATTAAACTGCTCCAAAGTTGCAACCTGTTCTGGCGTTAGGCATAGATAAGCTTGTTCAGACATTACTAAAAGATTTTCTCCCTGAGCATTTTTAACCTGTAGCATGTTGCCTGCAAAACGGTTCATTTGCGCCAAGGTAATTTCAATAATTTTTTTGCCGCTATCAATTAAGCTTAATGCAACTTTTTCCTTTTCATCTACGTTAGGAATAGATTCTAAACAAATTACAGCAAACTGATCGGCCACACACATCATTACATTGGTGTGGTAAATTGGGAAACGTTCAGCATCTATTGCCTGAAAGGCTACTGGTTCATAGCTAGTTAGCATACAAAAGTTGTTTAACACTTCTTCATCTGTACGCACGCTTAAACAAGCGTATGCAATTTTATTTGGTCTATCCAGCACCATGCTGCCCGTACCTTCCAAAAAGAGATGTTGTTGTTCGTAAAAGCTTAAATCACTTACATGGTTTACCTCAAACTTATTCTTTAGCCCCTCTAATATGTCCTTTCTTCTTTCCAGCCTGCGGTTTTCAGAAAACATAGGATAGAGATAAACAGAGCCATCTTCGTGGAAGGAAACCCAGTTATTTGGAAAAATAGAATCAGGCTTTTCAGGCGATAAAGTGTCGTCAACTACTGTAACATCCACATCATTTTTACGAAGTAAATTTACAAAGCCATCAAACTCTTTTAACGCCTCTGCTTGTACATTATCTTGTGTGCTTGCTTCCTGAAATTTATTATTTCCTGCCGTTTGTTCGTTAAATTTAAAATCAACCGGGCGGATCATTAATATATGATTGGTACTTTGCATTTTTTTAGTATCAAATAGTAAGTATTAAGGAGTACCTTAACTTTTTAACTTAAATTATCTCTTAAAATAGGTAAACTCATACAATGGAAACCACCTCTGGCTCTTGATAACTCAGCCGATGGCATTAAAATTAAGGTATCGGTAATTGTATTAGCGTCAACTTTGCCGCTTTCCAAATCCTGAATTAAATCTTTAACATTAACCACATTAAAACCACTTGCCTTAAAAGCTTCAACTGTTTTATCATTACGATCATAACCTAAAACAACACCCTCTTTAATGGCTAAAAGGTTGCAAGAATCTGTCCATTGCTCTCTTGAATCGTAAGGAAATTGATTGTTGCCGCTATAAATAATCTTTGTTGGCTCTGTGCTATGTAAATCGTTCTGACTAATATCATTAAGCAAAGCCTCTACATGCTCAAAGTGTTTTGGTTGACCGGGGTTGCTTTTACTAAACTGAATAGCTGTTGTAGCTTCTAATCTTTCTGGCTCCTTTAAAAAGTTAATTGGCTCATGCGGATTATATTTAGGCGAATGTGCAATTGAATTTAAAATAACCCACGTATTGCGATTTACCTGAGTGAAAACGGTATCGAGGTGCATATAATCTCGCTTACTTGGAATTTTTACAACAGTAACCTTTTCCACCACATTATTATCAAACAACAATTTAATAGCTTCGTTTGCACCTTCTTCCGATGTTCTTTCACTGCAACCAATTAAAACATGGTTAGGGCTTACCATCATTACGTCTCCACCTTCTAAAGTGGTGCGAAATTCTGGTTCATCGCCTGGTCTTAAAAAATGTTGTGTTGGATCAGGAATTTCCAGTACATTATTACGGTACGATTCAAAAATAGGGTGGTTAAAAAATATGTAGCGCATCAAAAGCGTTTCGCGAACGCGGGCTTTTTTTGCAGGTTTATTTAGTAAAATGTGGTTATTTATGGTTGTACCAACATCCCTGGTGAAAATTAAATTAGGAATAGGTGCAAAAATCATGGTATCATTGGCCAGCGTTCCCGAAATAAAAATTTCTGCCAACTCTTGCGGCGGAGTTGCGGTTAATTGCATTTGTAATTTATAGGTACAACCTTCAATTGCAGAAACCGCTGCTACTAATTTTTTACGGATAGATTCATTTTCGAGCATTTGGCTCAAAAGATTTTGAACTTCAATTACTTCATTTGAGTTATGGAAATCAGCATGATTAGGTTTATAGAAACTACGGTTTGCTTCTTCTGAATCTATTTGATTAAGCTTACCTTTAATCTTTTCAGGATCTAAGAAGTACATTAATAGTTTGATGTAATAATCATATTCATCCTTGCGGATGGTATCCAAATGTACAATATCTTCGAAAAGCCAGTCTTGTGCTTTTGATGGCACTACCTTGCCTAAACCACTATCAGGGCTATGGACTAATAATTTGCGTAACCTGCCGATTTCGGTGCTAACACCGATTTTAAAATTTTGATTCTGCTCGCTCATATATAAATTAGTTATTGCAAATCTATCAGAAAAAATCAGATAAGAGAATTGATATCGCAGATTTGAACAGGACTTTTGCTGCGGTAAATTTGTTTGCAGCCTTGTACTTACTTCATAAACCTTATTGAAGCGGCAGCTCCTTAACTGGTTTTTACAGGTTAAGGACTACAGCAAAAAGAAGGGCTGCCAGAGCTGATTATTGCTGCCGTAACTTTCCAAATCCATTTTAATATAGCGCACCATTAAGCTTTCGGCTTCCACCTTTTTTCATTATTTTTGGCCATGAATTTTATTATTTCCGAAGCGCAGCAAGCAATTAAGCAACTTTATAACGAAGATGTAGCCGAAAGCGTAATTAATATACAAGAAACCCGTAAAGAATTTGAAGGTCAGGTAACTATTGTTGCTTTTCCAATTATACGTTACTCTAAAAAATCACCTGAGCAAACTGCAAATGAGATTGGCGAATACTTGGTTGCAAATGTTGCTGAGGTTACAAAGTTTAATGTAGTTAAAGGATTTTTAAATTTAAGCATTGCCGAAAGTTACTTTCTTAACCAGTTTAATAATGAAATTTTAAACCCTGATTTTGGTGTTTATCCATCAAATGGTAAAAAGGTAATGGTAGAATATTCTTCGCCGAACACCAATAAACCGTTGCATTTGGGCCATGTGCGTAACAATTTATTGGGTTACTCTGTTGCCGAATTGCTTAAAGCCTATGGTTATGATGTAGTGAAGGTAAACTTGGTAAATGATAGGGGAATCCATATTTGTAAATCAATGCTGGCCTGGCAAAAATGGGGCAATGGCGAAACACCAGAAAGCTCGGGTTTAAAAGGCGACCATCTTGTAGGCAAGTATTACGTAATTTTTGATAAAGAATATAAAAAAGAAATAGATGCTTTAAAAGCTGAAGGAATTACAGAGGAAGAGGCAAAAAAGAGCGCACCTTTAATAAAAGAAGCGCAAAATATGTTGCAACAATGGGAAGCCGGAGATGTGGATGTAATTGCCCTTTGGGAAAAAATGAACGGATGGGTTTACAAGGGTTTTGATGTTACCTATAAGAATTTGGGCGTTGATTTTGATAAATTCTACTACGAAAGTAATACCTATTTATTAGGAAAAGATACCATTAATGAAGGTCTTGAGAAAGGTGTGTTCTTTAAAAAAGAGGACGGATCGGTTTGGATAGATTTAACTGCCGATGGGTTAGATCAGAAACTGGTATTACGTGCCGATGGAACTTCGGTTTATATTACACAGGATTTAGGTACTGCCGAAAAGAAATTTGAAGATTTCGGTATGGACGAATCTATTTATGTGGTTGGTAATGAGCAGGATTATCATTTCAAGGTTTTATTCTTGATTTTAGAAAAGCTAGGCAAAACTTGGGCTAAGGGCTTATACCATCTATCTTATGGAATGGTTGATTTGCCAAACGGTAAAATGAAAAGTCGTGAGGGAACAGTAGTTGATGCTGATGAGTTAATTAGCGATATGATTACCACCGCTCGTGAAAAGACGGAAGAGCTGGGTAAAACCAATGATTTTACAGATGATGAGAAAGAGGAATTGTATAAAAATATTGGTTTAGGTGCATTAAAATATTTCCTTTTAAAAGTAGAGCCTAAAAAGCGTTTGTTGTTTGATCCTAATGAAAGTATAGATTTTCAGGGGCATACAGGGCCATTTATTCAATATACCCATGCACGTATTAAATCTTTATTAAGCAAAGCAAATTACCAAGCAAAAAAAGGAAGTGAAGATTTTGGAAATATTTTGCCTGTAGAGCTTGAAATGATTTTGCAACTGGCAAAATATCCTGCTGAGTTAGCAACTGCTGCTAAAGCACATAGCCCTGCAAGTTTGGCAAATTACCTTTTTGAATTGGCTAAATTATTCAACAAGTTTTATCACGATGTACCTCCAATTGTAAAAACTGAAGAAGGAGAGGAGAAACAATTCCGCTTAAATCTTTGTAGAAAAACTGCAGATATTATTAAATCAGGTATGTTAATTTTAGGAATTGCATCACCTGAACGTATGTAAGGCATAATAAAAATATAGTCATTGCGAGACAGAAATTTTATCTCGCAATGACCATTTATATCTTTAATTACAGTTCTTTTTCTACTCCAGGTTTAACAGGAGTAATCTTTTTCTTTCTAAATGATGAAAACGACATAGGGCTTTTAGCAGGTCTTTCATCGCCCAATAAAACACCCCATTGTTTAAACATCTCCGTACGATCGAAAATAATTTTCAGTACAGCTACAATAGGTAAAGCTAGGAACATGCCTGAAACCCCGGCGACGCTTCCGCCAATAAATACACCCAAAATAGCAAACAAAGCATTAATTTTTACTTTAGAGCCTACAATACGAGGCATTAAAATATTATTATCCAAAAACTGAACAAAAGCAATAACGCCTAAAACAGTAATCACGGGCCATAACTCTTGAGAAGATGTAAGTGTAAGTAATACGCCAATAATATTTCCTATTAAAGCACCAACATATGGAATGAGGTTTAAAATGGCAAAAATAACACCTATTAATAACGCATGCTTTATTCCGATTAACATCAAAATACCACCTAATAAAATGGTCATATAAGAAATTTGGATAAGCAAGCCAATTAAATAGCTTTTTATAATTGATTCTGTTTCATAAATGGCTTCTTTCACCTTTGGATGATGATCGGTTTTAAACCACATGAAAATAAATTTCAATAAAATATCCTTATAAAAAAGCATTAAGTAAATGTAAATTGGTAGTAAGCCAATAAAAACAAATACACCACTTAAAGTTAGCGCAGCGCCACCAGCAAGTTTGCCACCCATGTTTAATAAGTCGTTGCTTTTATCATCTATAAACTTCAACTGTTCGGTGGTAGAGTAGTGTGTAAGCTGACTAACCCATTCGCTCAACGATTTTAAATGTAAAGCAACATTCTTCTTAATTTGAGGGAAATCTTTCACTAAAGCACCAATCTGATTAGAAAAAAACCATACAATAAGACCAACAAAGAGGGCTACGAGTACAATTGGTAAAATAATAGATAAACTTTCAGGTACTTTTTTCTTTCTTAAAAAACGGTAAACAGGTAAAAGCATTATGCTAATAAAAAAAGCCATCAGGATTGGCATTATAATATCCCGGCCGATTACAATTACAGCTACAAGAGCCATAAGGCCAAGTAGTTCTATGGATCGCTTAACCGTTATAGGAAAGTTGTTGGTCATAATTCGCTTATTTGATTTTCAGGTTTAAACAGCATTAATATAAAAATGTTTTCGCAAACTCTAATTTAAATTATCTAAAACCTCGGTTCTCAGCCTTTATGTAATATTTTGTTTAGCTGGGTAATTAGCTCGTATTGGCGACAACTAATTTTAAAAAATTACCTGCCACAAATGATAAAGCCATAGATAAGACCTATTTTTGCAGCTTTCAGACAATAATTATGAATCATCAAGATACCATCATTGCTTTATCTACACCTCCAGGATCTGGCGCTATTGGCGTTATCCGCCTTTCTGGTCCGCAAGCCATTAGTTTAACAAATGAGGTTTTTGCAGGTAAAGATTTAGAAAAGCAAGCTACGCACACTCTACATTTTGGACTGGTAAAAGATGGCGATCAAATTATTGATGAAGTAGTAGCAGGTTTATATGTTGCTCCAAAATCTTATACAAAAGAAAATGTTGTCGAAATTTCTTGTCATGGTTCAAATTACATCATTCAGCAAATTATAAATCTTTTAATAAGCAAAGGGGCAAGAGCCGCTAAGCCCGGTGAATTTACTTTGCGGGCCTTTTTAAATGGAGCTTTTGATTTAAGTCAGGCAGAAGCTGTAGCTGATTTAATTGCATCAAATTCAAAAGCATCTCACGATGTAGCCATGCAGCAAATGCGTGGTGGTTTTGCTAATGAACTGAAAGCACTTCGGGAGCAATTAATTCATTTTGCTTCCATGATAGAACTCGAATTGGATTTTGCAGAAGAAGATGTAGAGTTTGCCAACCGCGACCAGCTTCGTAATCTCGTTACCAAAATCAATTATGTTTTACGTCGTTTAATTTCTTCATTTGAGTTAGGTAATGTAATTAAAAATGGCGTACCTATTGTAATTGCAGGTAAACCGAATGTTGGTAAATCAACGTTGTTAAATGCTTTATTAAATGAAGAGCGAGCCATTGTATCCGATATTGCTGGTACCACTCGCGATACCATTGAAGATGAACTTACCATTGGGGGCATTGTTTTTCGCTTTATTGATACAGCTGGAATTCGTGATACTGCCGATATTATTGAGGCTTTGGGTGTTGAACGTACATTAGAGAAAATGAAACAGGCCAAACTAATTATTTATATGGCTGATGGCGCTCAAACCCCACTTGAAATAGAAGAACAACTTAATGGTTTAAATAAATTGGAAATTCCTTATTTAGTGCTATTAAATAAAGCCGATTTATTGAGTTCGGAACAACGTAAAGAGTTCTCTAAGCTTAATGTAGTATTTATTTCTGCAAAGGAAAAATTAGGTATTGATGATTTAAAAGAGACTTTATTAGAGCAGGTTAACCTGCATCATATCAATACAAGCGAAACTTTAGTGACGAATATTCGCCATGTAGAAGCCCTTAAACAGACGGAAAATGCATTGCAAAGGGTATTGGATAACGTAGATAATCCTGTAACATCTGATTTCCTCGCGATGGATATTAAACAAGGACTTCATTATCTAGGAGAAATTACGGGTACAGTTACTACTGATGATTTATTAGAGAATATTTTTACTAAGTTCTGTATCGGCAAGTAATCCTATAGAATTTGTAGATTACTGAATAACAATGAATAACAAATCGTTAATTACTAGGTAGTTAGCGATTTTTTTATTTCCTAGATTTTCGTAATTTGCCACTGTTATGCATTGTTTTGTTGTGAATTTGTAGCTTTTTTTTGGTCAATCGAAGACGTTATACATTGTATGTTCGGTGTTAGGTATTAACTAGTCATAGAAGTACGTGGAAGCACTATGAAGCACATAAAAGGGAGACTTAACTTATGAGTAGTAATCTAAAAATTTTAAGAAATTGCGAGTTTTGTAACCAGACCTTTATCGCTAAAAAAACTGTCACCAGATTTTGCAGCAAAGGCTGTAACTCAAAGTATTATAAGACTAAAGCGAGGGACAGTAAAATCCAGGCATCTGAAATTGAAACAGTAACCAAGGATTTTTCATACCAGGTGTCCCGGCTGGAAAGTGAAGTTTTATCGGTAGCTGATGTTGCGAACCTTTTGCGCTCGCATAAGGGAACGGTATATAGCATGATAAACAGAGGTGAGCTAAAGGCTGCGAAAATTCATTCCCGAAAAACGGTAATTCTTCGGACTGATTTTCTTTCGCTTTTCAGCGAACAGACACGACCGAAAAGTTTTGATAGGAAGCAAGTAGAACCTGCAATAGCCAATAATGATTCTGAAATTAGTTTTTACAGTATGCATGAGGTTATGGCTTTATTTCAAAAATCCAGGGAGGCAGTATACACCATGCTGCAGCGGAGCAAGATCGAAAAAGTCAAGGTAGGTAAAGAAATCATGTTGCCAAAGGACCAAATAGATAGATTACATAAAGTGAAATCCGTTCCGAGAGCAGATCCGCTCGAGAGGGAGCGCGAGATCAATAAAAGACTTGCTAAAAAGCCGATGAAGATTTCTGAATGCTATTCAATAGATGAATGTATTAATCTACTAGGCAAAGAAAGAGGGCTTTTATACGGTATTTTCAAAAGAAGGAATGTACCCAAACTTAGAGTTGGCCAGTACGTTTATTTTCTAAAAAAAGCTGTAGACAGAATTCCCAAAAATGAGGCGTAGGCTAAATATTTTTTTGCTTATCCTCTTGATTTTTTGCATTTTTGATATACATAAAGCCGTTTTATCCAGACAGAAACGGAGGGTGAAATCATCCCAACAAATTTCCTATTGTCTCAGAACCTCACTGCTGATATCTAGGAACCATCACAAAATGGTATTTGAGCCTTGATTCAAATACCAATACGGATTCAGATTAAATTTTCACTTTATGTCAAACGTAAAACTTAGATTCAAACCCCTTAAAAACAGGCAAAGCCTTTTTTTGGATTATTACCCACCGCTGTTAGATCCTGCCACGGGCAAAACCATAAGATTCGTGAGTCTTAAGCTCTATCTGTTTACCAAACCGGAGAATGAATTTCAGCGGATGCACAATAAGCATACCCTGATCACCGCCAACAATGTCTGCGCCCAGCGGCAGATTGAACTGCAGAACAGAAGGTTCGGCCTGATATCAGAACATGAACGGGAAGCGAGTTTCATCGATATGTTCCGCCAGATTGCAAGAAAAAAGAGGCAGGGCCTCCACGATCAATGGGACATGTCACTAAGGTATTTCATTGCTTTCTGTGGGAGAGATTTGAAGCTGCCTGAACTTACTGACTACCTCTGCGAGGATTTTAAGAATTATCTCCTAAGCGGGCCGGGAATAGCCCGGTACGGCAGACCCATCAAAAGAAATACCGCAGTGAGCTACTTTGCCAAGTTCCGTGCGGTCCTCCGCGTGCTTTATAGGCGTAGGTTATTAGCTATTGACCTGCACAGTATGGGTTGATCCCATCCGCCCTAAAGAAACCCATAGGGAACGCCTGACTATGGAAGAATTCCAGTTACTGGCAGAAACCCCCACAGATTCAGAATTAATGAAAAATGCCGCCATGTTTTCGGGGCTCACCGGCCTGCGCTGGTCAGATGTCTCCACTTTAAAATGGTCTAACATTAGGGGCAAAACAGGCAGTTTTGAGATACAGTTCTCCCAGGAAAAAACCGAGAATATAGAAGTGCTGCCCATTTCAGATCAGGCCTACAGTTTTATCGGTAACAGAGCGTCACCTGAAAAACTGTTATTTCCAGAACTGGTTTACAGCAGGCTCAAACCTTTTTTTACCAAGTGGCTTGCAACAGCCGAAATCAATAAAAACATCACCTTCCACAGTTTCCGCCATACTTTCGCCACCCTTCAACTCGAGCTCGGTACCGACATTTATACCGTCTCGAAAATGCTTGGACACCGTGTTCTTAAAAATACAGAGGTTTATGCCAAGATCGTTGATAAAACCAAGCGGCAGGCTGCCAACAAAAACCTTTTGAGGGGTACATCGGAACAGGAGGCAGAAGAAGAACCTATAAGGAAGGGAATTTTTATACTCCATAAGAATGAGGGTAAAATCGATACAGGCTGATACTACTGGAGCATCAGCCTCCTCTATTTTTTGGCCTACTAAATACGTCAAAAAGCTTAAATGCTGTTTTTTGCCAAGATTTATCAACCCATTAAGAAACTACATCCGGGATTCTTGTAAGGGCAAAAAATTTCTTCGTTCCATGTTTAAAATACCTGCATTAACAAGCTTACCAAGCACGTCCTTTTTTTGATTAAGCCTTTTTATCTACTGTTTGCAAAAATGGTCAGTTTTTAAAAGTTGCAGCTGAAAGCTAATATGATTGATTTGAACAAGGGGAAAACGGGAAAATTTTGGTTCCTTAATAGATTCTGGACGCAATAATGCTTCTAAATCCTTTGTTACAGTATGAATGCGAACCGAAACACTTTGAGATCTTTGGAAAAAAATTAACGCTTAAATTTTTCTATAGTGATGGCTTCGACTTTTTTTAGGGCATCCTGCGGAGAAGAGATTCCTAAAACTACTGTGAGTATCAGTATCAAAGATCCAATCAATATTCCTGTAATTGATTTACTTCGGTAATTGGAATGGACGATAAATAGAACGATACAAGCCGAAAATATGGCCCCTAAAATAGCGACCTTCGACCAATTGGGACCCAAAAGATCTGTCCAGATGATACAACAAAGTACAAAAAAAATGGCAACGATTGAGACTAGCCAATAGCTGTTTACTTTTTTTCCAGCTGCCTCTGCTCCGATGTAACTCGATAAGTTACAATTACCATCCTTAAACAAGGACTGCACGTCTGTTATTTCACCTTCGATCTCCTTGATCTTGATCACTCCCATAACCCATCTATTATTTTAGAAATGGACTATTAGATAGAAAATGATCGATATCCTTCTGGATACCGAAAAGTTCACCTTCCAGTTTCTCATATTCGACCTTAAGTTCCTTAGCTGAAACCCTTTGGCCCCAATCAACTTCTTGTCCTATGTAAGACTTGATCATCAGTTCAAAACTATGCTGGCGTATCTCCTCTGTAGAGACCATTACCGCATACCTGTCGACCTTTATAGATTCAGCTGTTTTCAACTTATCTAACCAGTATAGTACTTTTTCAGGCTTCAGTATCAATTGCCTGCCCAATCTTTCAACCTCAGCAGCAGCATCAGCGATAAGCACCGGAGCATGTTCAGTTCTTGCTTTGTTGATACAGACCATTACAGTCGAAATACCAGTTTGGGTAAATAATCCACCTGGCATGGAAATGACCGCATCAATCAGATTCTGCTCGATAAGCCTTCCAGTTATTTCCCTTACAGCCAAACTATCCGATAGGAAAATACCTGGCAATAACACTGTTGCGCGGCCAGAGTCCGCTAAGTGGGTTAAAATATGCGCTAAGTAAAACAATTCAATACGTCTTGACTTCCTGATCAGATCTTCCCATTCTCCTCCAATATTGGAGAACTGGCGGTCACCGGGGGCATGTTGTCCAAAAGGGGGATTACAGATAATAAAATCGAACTTTCTGTCTACAAGTTTTAATAAACTGAACTCTTTGCCGATATTAATATCGCGCCGTTGGGAAAGAAACAATATGCGTAGCTTGGTCAGCTTCCAAAGAAGATTGACTGGCGCAAAAGTAAAAACAGATTTTACAGAAGGCAAGTTTTCAAGTGCCTGCATTATCAGGTTTCCAGTACGGGAAAAGGGATCATATAAGGTTATTCCTTCATTGCTGGCTAGATAATGCCCCATCACCAGTGCGATTTCTTTAGGGGGTACATAGAGGTTATCTCCCTTCTGGCTTGAACTCAATAAGTATTCAAGCTGATCAAAAATTTCCGATAGGACCGTAGCTGGGTTCTCATCGGCCTGGAAAAGCTTATTGAGGGCCGTCAGAATAGCCCGCAGATCAGAAGAAGAAATCCCGTCAAAAAGTGAGCTGTCCAAACCCAACGCACCCGTCCATGAGCTACCCAGATACCGCTCACGACTTTTCAAGGCAGAAATTAATAAGCGGCTATCGGGCGCTAACACAAACTCCGTATCGGGAATAAAATCGGAAGTGGTAGCCCCCCTAGATTTTCCAGTGTCAGCTATCCTTGATAGTGCAGTCCAGCTGGACAGTGAAAGAATCACGTCATAGGACTCGAGTATATGGTGACCTGATAACTGATAAACATCACTTATCAGAGAGATCAGGGTTTTTATTTTGCTGTCCATCTAATTTGCGATTTCTTTAATTATTTCCCAGATATAGCTGTCCTTAAATGCTTCTTTTTTCTCCATCAGTACTTTTAGAACTAGTTGTTCATTAGCTGTCTTTTTCAAAAATGACACTACATGATGCTGTTTTGCATCAGAAACAAATGGAACAGGCATCCTCATCAGCACGTTTTTAGTGATAGCGGGAATCACACTGCCCTGCACATTTTCCGAAAGAAATGCCTTCGCTTCTGCCTGGTTCAAATACCAAAAAAGGTATTCTGGCTCGATTTTTTCACCCGCTGAGATCACATAAAAAGCAGTAGTGGCGACCACATTCCCCATATCCCCGCTAAAGATAAAAGTGCTGAAACGAACGCCCTTATTGACGATGATGATATCCCCAGCCCTTAAAAGATGTTTTTCAAGCTGCGGCACTTCTGTAGCAGAAATCTTAGCTGCAGAAGAATTGATCTTGCCCTGGGCGATATCCTTGGGAAGCAGTACAGTAACCTCACCTTTAGCATAAGCATCCAAGCGGTCTTTAAAGGTTTGGCCACTTCTAATATGGCATAGTTCGCCGAGCGGAATTAACAATTCTCCATTCATCCTATAGAATTTTGTTCAAAGATATTGATTTAATCAATAAAAACAAATCTATACATGTTGTGTAGAAAAAAAGTTTTGATTTAAAATCATTTGCCAATCACCATCTGGCCTTCTGCCAAATGACTTCCTAGGTGCATTGGCCTAAAGGATCATTTTCAATATTATTTTTGCTTAAACAATTAATTCGATCATCGCCTAAAAATTTAAAACATTAGATTTGTGTTTACTAATTAATGCTCAATGAAACAAATACTTCTTTTCCTACTTTCAATACTACATTTCGCCGCCTTTGGCCAGGAAACAGTCCAATTTTCTAGGGATAAAAACTATGAAAGACTTACGATTAGTAAGGATGACCTTGCGAAACTTATCAAGTCATTAAGGTATTATCACAATGAAAATCGCCCTGACAGCATTCAGTTGGGCCGTATACACAGTATTTCCTGTAAAATTGGAAGAAATAATGAGTCTCAGACTTTCACGGGATTCTCACAATTGGAAAAGATTGATTTGGACGGTAAAGACTATACTGATCTGGATATAGCTTACAGTGATCAACATCAGCCTATAAGTTCAGTTTATATCAAATTTTCCTCCTACGACCGAAGGCTTTCGATAGATGGTACTGATCAACAAAAGGTAAATTCGCTATTTAGAGAATTAGATGAACAGCTTACGGCTAAAGAAGATTTTTTTAGCTTCATAAACTGGCATGCTAGCTTATCTACCATATTCTTTGTTATTTTTATGTTTGCACAATTGATCTACTTTCAAATCAAACCACAGGATAATAATCCTTCAAGCCTTAGACTGGTCAGAACGATCAAGTTTATCTGTATAATTTACAGTATCACATGGGTGTTATTTTTATTGTCTCCAATAAAACTTTCAAATTTCTTTTCCGATTTCACCTTAACGGCCGATCCCTCACATTGGTGGGATAAGTATGGTAACTTTATTGGTGTGTTTTCTTTTTTGGGAGCAACTGCGTTTGGAATCATCAAATTTTTGGGCAAAATTTTTATCTCAACAAACTCACCGCAAATCCAGAATGAGGCAACCGAAGTGCAAAGCGATTCTTTTGATTCTTCCAATCCACAATAATCTAAGCTCAGCTACAACCGATGAACACAACTGTTAGGGAATATCTGATCAAATGTGCCAGAGTAAAACGCCCGGTTTCATATAGCCAGATCGCTAAAGACTGCGGATTAAATTTAGATCTTGGTTTAGCTTTTGATCGTAAGAAACTCAGTATAATTTTGGGGGAAATCTCTGTTTTTGAGTACCAAAACGGCCGTCCATTACTCAGCGCGGTCGCAATGTACCAGGATATGGAAGATCATGGAGGAGGTTTTTACGCAGTTTGCGAAGAACTCGGCATGGGCCAAAAGAAATTACTGCGTGAGCAAGAATTTGCAATCGTGCAGATGATGGCGAGCTTCAACTACTGGTCAATGCCCCGAGAGGAATTTTTCACAGAGGAAGAGATGGAATTATTTAAAACTTGGGGATATCAGCTATATAAACCTACAATAATCGAGCATGTAAACATTAAAAACAGGTTGATGGAAACCGTCTGGAAAAAGACCGGTATCTGGGCGAGAAACGTAATCGCTGAATTGTCCGGCTATGAGGTTGAAGATTACAAATACTGGTCGCAAAGAGGGTGGGATGAATTGGAAAAGAGGAGGGCGACAAGAATCAAACACTACACCTGGGCGAAAATATTCAAAAAGGGAGAGAGGCATTCCGATATTTTCTTTAGTGTAGGACTGGGAGCATATGCAAAAACCTTTGAAATCACCATCGATTACCAGAGAAGCAGAGATCCCAAACTCAATAAATACCAACAACAGGTCTGCGAGCAATTTCTCCGTGAAAACATCATCGAAAGGGTCTTAATTCCATTTACACCCGATCTCAACTGGGATTCACTTAATCATACAGCTATTGAATTTATTAAAAAAAACCAGCGTAAATTTGAGGAACTTATCGAACTGGTCTGGCACAAAGCAGATCCTGTATTTTCTTCCAGAAAGGAAATTGACTATGATACCCGGGCTCGGAATGCCAAACTGCTTGGTAATATTGGAGAAGAAATTGTTTTAAAAATGGAACGCAGCAAAATAGCCAGGCTATTCCCTGCAAAACAGAAACAGGTCAACCAGGTAGCAGATCATTATGGCTTTGATATTTCCTCCTTTGATCAAAATGGGTCACTCATAAAAATTGAGGTAAAAACCACAACCATGGATTTATCAGAACCTTTCTTTATGAGCAAAAACCAAAAGACTGTAAGCGAGCAGAATCCGGAGGCCTATTTTATTTATCGAATTTACCAGCTCGATATTAGTACTGATCCACCAACCTACCAACTGGAAATAATCCCTTGTGATAACCAAAAACTAAACTTTGAACCAGTTGCCTATCAGGTTAATTTGCGATCTTAACGTGCATATTTTACTTGACTTATGCGTTCCGTCTTTGTCAAAACTGTATGCGAAGAAATTGATTTATCTGATAGATTTGGTCTGATTCAAGTGCTATTGACCAAAGGATTGAAAAATATAAAATTAGCCAACACTAAAATTAAATATTGACACAAAGATCACCAGCACTTAAAATTGAATATTTGTGAATTCGCTTCTTTGACTTGGTGAATAAGGCTGAATTGAGGACACAGCCCTTAAGGCAGGTTTGAGGGGATTAATCCCTTTTCAGAATGATAAAAGTTTTATGGGATAATCAGTAAAGATATGGAGAAGGATGAAGTGTCTTCAGCTCTTTCGATAGTTCTCCTGCCGTTTTCCGCCTCGACTGATCCACCCAGTCACGAAGCTCGCGTTTGCTGAAGTACAGCCGTTTGCCCGGTTTGCGGACTGGTATCTCAAGCCTGCTCACTTTTGCATAAATCGATGGTACTGATACTTTCAGGTATTCAGCTGCCTCTTTGATGTTGAGCAGTTCATCTTCATCTGTTATATCTGGTGCAAGCTGCTCAATCATCAGTTCAATCCGCTCAACCTTTTCAAAAAGCTGACGGATCACTTCCGGAATTTTTTCAAAGCCAAATGGTTCCATAGACGTGATCTTTTTCAGCAAAATTGCCTTTGCGCTAAGGGTGGATCACTCTAGTAGAGCAAAATAAAAAAGGTCAGCCAGCCGAATGTGCCAGAGTGTACGTATGGAAATTATCTGACTGTAAAAGGCTGATTGATAGAATTCTGTCCGATTTGTAACAGCCGATGCTTAATTGATATATTTAGAGAATTGATTAAATTAGCACATCAAATTCAAGTGGAGTTGCTACCTTTGAGTAGAGACATTTATCTCGCAGATTTAAAGGAGTAATTTTAAATTTGACTAATATGAAACACAGGGTATTTGATGATGAATTCAAAAAGATGGCTGTAGAGTTGTCTAGG
>NZ_RQRS01000090.1 GCF_004335085.1 Pedobacter nototheniae
CTAAAACTGAACTGCTTAATCCACTTAATCCATTCACCAATACTATACCATCGGTACTAATGTCTTTCTTATCTATTAATGTGTTTGATGTTGTTTTAGGATCTACATAAGTAATCGTGCCACTTGCACCAACGATTGGAATCATGCCTGTGACTGCTCCTGCATCAACTTTGATCTTATCTGAGGTAATCGTATTATCTGCAATCTGATTTGCAGTAATCGATTTCGGTGCAATGCTTAATTTCGCATTAGCTAAAACTGAACTGCTTAGTCCACTTAATCCATTCACCAATACTATACCATCGGTACTAATGTCTTTCTTATCTATTAATGTGTTTGATGTTGTTTTAGGATCTACATAAGTAATCGTGCCACTTGC
>NZ_RQRS01000091.1 GCF_004335085.1 Pedobacter nototheniae
GCTGGATTTATTGCAATGGTACAGGTTTGGTATTCGGTGCCGCTAAAAATGAAGCTTCAATACCCTTAATTTACGGCAGCGATTGTACCAAAGTAAGCATGTCTTTGCTCACCGTTCCGGTACAATCGGCTCTTTTCGATTATGATGCCAGCGGCAACCTTGCCATGAAACAGAGTGCCAAGGATTATAATGGAAACATCGGTTCTACCGCTCAGGATGCGTATAAAAGATCAGCAAGATTGTATGGCAATGAAAGTGTGGTACCTATGCAAACCTTTCAGGCCAATCAGGAAATATTAACCGAAAAAGGGAAAGCTCTTGCAGCCTCAAAAGTGGCATCATCTTATTTAATGGAAGCCGAAACCA
>NZ_RQRS01000092.1 GCF_004335085.1 Pedobacter nototheniae
TTTTTATTCCCTTCCGCAACATCCGCTGCTTCTGGATCCCTTCGTTTCCGTTTGGGATTGCAAAGGTAGAAAAACTTTTTTAATCCGCAAGAAAAATAAAATCTTTTTTTTTCTTTTGTTTTACCGGCTTAGTCCGCTTAAAGCTTTCCTAAACCCCGTTTTTCCCATTCCTTCAATTCTAATCTCTCTTCACCTTTTCGCCTCCTTCCCGTCCTTCCGAACCGGGCTGCAAAGGTAGCAATCTTTTATTCAATCGCAACTTTTATTTGAAAATAATTGCCGCTCTCTCTTTTCAACCACTCTCCTCAATTCCTCTTCCTCCGAAGCGGGT
>NZ_RQRS01000093.1 GCF_004335085.1 Pedobacter nototheniae
TTAATCCATTTACCAATACTATACCATCGGTACTAATGTCTTTCTTATCTATTAATGTGTTTGATGTTGTTTTAGGATCTACATAAGTAATCGTGCCACTTGCTCCAACGATTGGAATCATGCCTGTAACTGCTCCTGCATCAACTTTGATCTTATCTGAGGTAATCGTATTATCTGCAATCTGATTTGCAGTAATCGATTTCGGTGCAATGCTTAATTTCGCATTAGCTAAAACTGAACTGCTTAATCCACTTAATCCATTCACCAATACTATACCATCGGTACTAATGTCTTTCTTATCTATTAATGTGTTTGATGTTGTTT
>NZ_RQRS01000094.1 GCF_004335085.1 Pedobacter nototheniae
CGGATAATGAAAGTAAGTGTAAGAATTATAATGAGCTATTCTGCGAAATGCTGCTATGCCTGGGCGTAATCGGAAAGAATAGTATTTTAATTGAAAGTTAGTTTAGCGATTGCCTAAACAGCTAACAGGTCCAAACCATTGTTTCTTCGTTAAGCTCTCAATCGGCATGGTCAATTATTCGGGAGGTACCAGCAAAGCCCACCCACTGCCTTAAACAGAAAAATTGCGAGCCGACAACTTTGCTTCTTTGGTTGACCAAAGAAGAGAAGCCCCCGCGGCAGCGGAATAGAAGATTTGTCTTGCCAGACGGGCG
>NZ_RQRS01000095.1 GCF_004335085.1 Pedobacter nototheniae
TTTTCCGCTGCCGCGGGGCTTTATTCTTTTTGACAACAAAAAGAACCAAAAATTGTCGGCTCGCAATTTTTCTGTTTAAGGCAGTGGGTGGGATTAGATTGTACTTCCCGAATAATTGACCATGCCGATTTGGAGTTTAACGAAGAAACAGTGGTTTGGATTTGTTAGTGGATTAAGTGCAATTGGAATTGCAATATAAAAGTGGAGACATTTTATGCCGCTTCTGTTTTATTTTTCAGCATTGCTCTTTCAACCTGAACTGGGGTTCTGTAATCAAGTGCCGAATGTCTTCTTTTCCTATTGT
>NZ_RQRS01000096.1 GCF_004335085.1 Pedobacter nototheniae
TGCTCATGCAATTCCTTTATCCGCTGCCGCGGAGGCTTTATTCTTTTTGACAACAAAAAGAACCAAAACCGAGCATTTCTGCGAGCTCATTAATACAAATAAAAAACAAACAACTATTAATAAATTGCCAGCTCGCAATTTTTCTGTTTAAGGCAGTGGGTAAGCTTGGATCGTGCTTCCCGAATAATTGACCATGCCGATTGGGAGCTTTACGGAGAAACAGTGGTTTGGATTTGTTAGTGGGTTAGGCTGTTTTG
>NZ_RQRS01000097.1 GCF_004335085.1 Pedobacter nototheniae
TTAATCCATTTACTAATACGATACCATCGGTACTAATGTCTTTCTTATCTATTAATGTGCCTGATGCTACTTTAGGATCTACATAAGTAATCGTGCCACTTGCTCCAACGATTGGAATCATGCCTGTAACTGCTCCTGCATCAACTTTGATCTTATCTGAAGTAATCGTATTATCTGCAATCTGATTTGCAGTGATGGATTTCGGTGCAATGCTTAATTTCGCATTAGCTAAAACTGAACTGCTTAATCCACTTA
>NZ_RQRS01000098.1 GCF_004335085.1 Pedobacter nototheniae
CTTAAAGTGCATCACAAGCTCATTATGCTTGCCAATGTGCTGCTTTATATTGAGTTTAAGTATGGGGGATATTTTCTTATTATCAATATACACCTCACAACCCATTCGCTGGGGGAGTATTAAATCACTTACCGCCTTTTGAGCCGAACTTCCGAATGCCATAGATAAGAATTTATGGGCCAGCTAAAATAACGGTGCAATAAAAAATTACACAGTTTTAAACAGAGCGCCAGGTTAAAAACAAAATCGTAAACA
>NZ_RQRS01000099.1 GCF_004335085.1 Pedobacter nototheniae
CGAGCATGAACTTGTTCTACTTTCAGAAAAAATAGATTGGAATTATTTTGAGAAAGAATTTTCGCCCTTGTATTCCAAAGTGGGCAATCCGAGCCATCCGATTCGGTTTATGGTGGGTTGTTTGCTATTGAAACATTTGTATAATTTGGGCGATGAGACGTTGGAAAAAGCCTGGATCATGAATCCTTATATGCAGCATTTTTGTGGCAGGGTTTTCTTTGAACACGAATTTCCTTGTGACCCGAGTAATTTTGT
>NZ_RQRS01000009.1 GCF_004335085.1 Pedobacter nototheniae
AGCAGAGGTCTGTTACAGGTTTTAGATCTTAAATCTGGATATGAACATAGTTCACCTCTGCTTTTAAGGTTTTCTTTATCAAATTTAAATCTTTGATAATCTTTCTCAAACCTAAGGGATGTGAGTGAATGCCACCTATTTTTTATCGTGGCAGTAATGGGAGCGGGGGCTGATGTTTCTTAAGTATTACTGTCTGTTCTTTTCCAAATCAATTTACTTCAGTTTTAAGCAATAAGTAATTTCTGTAAAGCTAAGCCTGTGGTTCTTTTGAAACAGGGTTCCTGTTTTCCGCTGTATCCCCAATAGAAAAAATCGGGGGATGCCGCTACACCCAGGTTTAAAAACTTAGGTTAAACGCAGATTAAGGTTATATAACCCCAACATTGGCGTTGTATAACCCTTAATTATACGCTCCAGATATATGTCGCGGGGTTCCTAACTGATAATTATACGTTCAGGATACCAACGATAGGGTTGTATAACCCCAAAATATGCGTTTACAACCCCAAAATTGGGGTTATATACCCCGAATTATACGTTCCGAACCTTAGCGTTATGCTTATGTAACCCCAAATTATATATCCAGAACCTTAACCGAGTATTAAATTAACCTAACCAGGTAGTAAATTAAAAGAAGAGATATGCATTTAATAGCATCGGATTAGTTTAATAACCCAAATTATATGTGTACAACCTCAAATTAATTGTTAGATACCTATAATTATATATCTACAACCGTAACACAAGGGTTTTTCGAAAAGTAGCTTTAAAAAAGAGCAAAAAAATAGCCACGGAATCACGAAATGAACACGAAATATTTTCCGTGGTTTCAGTGTTTCCGTGGCAAACAATTGCTAACGCAAGCAACGATGTATTTCTACCTTCTAAAGCTTAAACTTTTAATTTAAAGCCTTACCAATAATTTTATTAATTCCTTGAATTTCGAAGTCAATATTCTGCCCCATAGTTTTAACAATACCAAACATTTCAATACGCAGGTGGCTGTTTAAAATCATTCCGGTTTTAACATCAAGCTGAACATCACCAGAATTTGTTCCTTTTAAATCAGTTTCCATATTATTTCCCATAGTTTCAAAATTACCTTTAGAAACCAAGGTGCCTTTAACATTTAATGTTGCTATGCCATTACTAACTTCTTTAAGCACATAAGTTGTATTGGTTTCAATGGGCATGCTCATTTGCATTTTGGTATCAACATTCCAGGAATCGCCAATTTTCACAGGTTTATCTGGGTAAAGTTTAAAAGATGATTCCATGGTTTGCTTCATGGCTTCGGCATTAAACTGCTTACTTAATGAAGTTTTAAGTTGTTTCAGCTGACTACTATCCGTCGTCATTTTAACAACCATTCCATCTAACATTTCACTAATTCCAGTAACTGATTTGATTTCACCGTTAGCGCCAAAAATCATATTAAAAGTAGCTCCCTTTAAGCCTGAAAATGGATTTTGCTTATCGGCATTATCTTGCTCAGAATCCATAACCATAGAATTGCCCATCGCTACAGATTTCATCGTAATGCGATTATAGATTACTTTAACATTTTTGTCGCCATTTTTACCGTCAGTAATATCAAATGTGTAATCGGTGCCAATGTTTTGAGTAAGATTTATTTCCTGTCCGCTTATTTTTTCTTTTATAATTTGATCGGATGTAATGTTATAATCATACTTTTTACCCACTGGGTAGTTTTGCTTAATTATATATGTTTTTTGAGCAAAGCTGCAGATCGAAATTAGCGAGCAGATTAAAGTAGCGGTTAAGAGTCTCATAGATTTTATTGATATTTATTTTATAATTTATGCAGCTGGGTTTTGAGCAAAAATGCGACTTAATTGCGCATATAAATCCGGATGTTTTTCTTTTAATAATTCTGGTTTTTCGAAAAAATATTCTGACACAACCGCAAAAAATTCTGCTTCATTTGTAATGGCGTAAGGATTAATATCCGATTTATTATCTTCTATTCGACCAATTTCTTCGTGTATCATTTTAATCCAGGGCAAGGTATATTCGTGTCCCATTAAATTCTCCGGAACGCCATCTGTTGCCCCATCAGATTTATCAAGCAAGTGCACAAACTCATGAATGGCGGTATTTTCTTTTCCTGCACTTTTAGAAAAACCATGTCTTAAAGCTGATTGTGATAAAATCATTTGCCCATTCATATACCCTGTTCCAACCATCCCCATTATATTTCTGTCGCCACCACCTTCAAATTGAAAATCCTTATTAAAAGTATCTGGGTAAAGCAAAACACTACTTAGGTTTTTATACTGCCAATCTTCGAAACCAAAAATTGGAATTACAGCGCTCGAAGCAATTAGAAGCTCATCTAAAGTAGTCATCTCAACACCAACACCTTCAATTTTAACTGAGCTAAAAAATGCTGCTACCTTTTGTTCAAACAGCAGCTTTTTTGTTGCATCTAATTTGTGGTAATAATCAACATAATCATCTAATATTTTTTTATCCGTTTCGGTTAAAGGCTCAATAGCTGGCTTTTTCTTGCGAAGAATAAAGTATAATGTAAGGATAAATATGGGTATGAGGTATGCAAATGGTAATGAATTCATATAATTTAACTTTCTAAAATCTCGAGTTGTGTTAATACATTTTCTCTTGTAACTGGATAAGGCTTGTTATGTACTAAAGCCTGATAAGCGGCTTCAAACAGAGGTAAATAACTGCCTGTTTCTGAAACAATAAGCTCATTCTTTTTATGGCCTCCTTCATCAATTGTTGTTAATAAACCGGCTTTATCCTCGGCTTCCTTACCATAAACATCATCGGTAATCTTTATTCCTGCTAACAGCTGTTCTTCCTGCACATCAGCACGTTGCTTAATGAAACTTCCATTTATACCGTGTAAAACAAATGCTGCCTGGGGATTAACAACCAGCATGCTTGAGGTTACAAATACATTTACACTTTGTGGATAGGTAAGCTGAATTGTAAAATAATCATCAACCAATGTATTTTCCCGATTTTTACTTAGTACTTTATGGAAGCTTAAAGGCTTGCCAAATAAACTAATTATCTGATCTAATAAATGAGGACCAAGATCGTACAATAAACCACTGGCTTCACCAGGATTTTCCTTAAATGCTTTGGGCCCAATTACATTTCTATATCTATCGTAGCGAAAATGTGCTTCGATTAACTTACCAAGCTTACCGCTATTAATTACTTTTTTCACGGCTGTAAAATCACTATCCCAACGGCGATTTTGATAGAATATAATTTGTTTGCCTACGCTATCTGCCAGATCAAAAAGTTCTTTTGCCTGAGCACTTGTTGCAGTAAATGGCTTTTCAACTAAAATATTTTTGCCTTTTTGCAGGGCTGCTTTTGAATGTTGGTAATGTAAATTATTTGGTGTATTGATAACAACCAATTCAATTTCATCATCATTTAGCAACTCATCAATATTGTTGTAACTGGTAATATTGGGGTAATCAAGCTGCGCTTTTTTATGGTTTCGTTCTACTACAGCTTTTAAATTAAAACCTGTATGTGCATTTAAAAAAGGGGCATGAAAAACCTTGCCACTCATGCCATATGCCAATAAACCTGCGTTAATTATTTTATTTGAATTTGTATCCATAACTAATAAATGTGATCAAAAATACAATTATGATTGATCTTTTATGTCAAACCATAAACCTTTTACCTTAACGTCTATTCCTTTTTAACGCTATCTTTGTTTCATGAAACCGTCGGAGATTAATGCAAAGTGGAAAGTTTTACAGGAGAAAATTTCTCAAGAATTTGATTCAGATTTTCCTGACTTAAAGGTAATGTTATTTTTAATTGGAGTACAAGAATTAGGTAAGGGACCGAAAAAATACAGCAAGCGCCAAAAAGAGGAATTAATGCACATTGCCACGTGCCGACTATTGAGTGAGATGGATTTTTATGAGCTGGAAGGTGTAGATCAGGATGGCTGGCCGCACTGGAAATTAATTAAAGCTATACCACCTTACACTATGTTGGAGCAAGAAATGCTAATGAAATCATTAGTAATTGGTTATTTCGCAGATATTTATTCGTAATAAAAAAGCCCTAATGCAAAAGCATTAGGGCTGAAGGTATGTTGATCTTCCTAGGTAGAAGTATAGATCCTTGAAATTATCCTTGTTTTTCTGCTGTTGCTTTTAATGCATCGTTTGCTACGATTACAATCTCAACACGACGGTTGGCAGCACGGCCAGCATCTGTATCGTTATCAGCAATTGGTTCAGCAAAACCTTTACCAATGGTTACTAACCTTGAAGCTGGCACACCTTGAGAAACTGCATAAGCTTTAACTGCCGCTGCTCTTCTTTCTGATAAACCCATGTTATAAACTTCAGTTCCTTTATTATCAGTATGTCCAATAATTTTAATATCAGTATCAGGATATTGGTTTAATGAAGCGGCTAAACTTTGTACGTTTGTTTTTGCTGCATCTTTTAAAGCTGTTTTATCGAAGTCGAATAAAATACCACTATCAAACTTTACAATGATACCTTCTCCTTCACGAATTACTTCTGCATTAGGAATTGCTTTTTGAATTTCCGCTGCTTGTCTATCCATTCTACGACCAATAAAAGCACCAGCTGTACCACCAATAGCACCACCAATTAAAGCACCAACGGCTGTGTTACCTGCTTTTTTACCAATTAAAGCACCAAGTACACCACCAGCTGCGGCACCAATACCTGCACCTTTTTGTGTTTTAGTTAAACTATCGCAACTTTGAAGTGCCATTGCACCAATTGCTAATCCTATACTTAGTGTTGCTACTCTTATTTTTGAAATACTCATAATAATCTAGATTAATAATTCTATTCGTTCCTTATTCAAACACGATGCCAAAAATAATTTCTAGCTGTATTTATTGGTTTTAGAGTGAAAAATAATCCCTAAAAACAAAAACAGGGCACTTGCTGCTGCATATGCCCTGTTTAAATGTATCATTCTTAGTACAATTTTATGCTGAGAAATAACTTTCTAATTCTTTAAGTGTATTCTCATCTGTTTTAAAATCTTTAATAACCTGTCCTTTTTCTACCAGGATAATTCGGCTACACACATCTGTAACATGATTTAAATCATGGCTGGAAATAAAAGTAGTCATATTGCCTGTATGTTCTTTCAGTAATTTCTTTAAACGGATTTGAGTAGTTGGATCTAAATTAGCAAAGGGCTCATCCAGAATTAATATTTCAGGATTTTGCATTAAAGCAGCAGCTATACCTACTTTGTTTTGGTTTCCTTTACTAAAATCACGAATATATTTGCCGCTATTTATAATCTCTCCATTAAAAAACTCAACATATTGTGTTAAATAATCGCTAACATCAGCAACACTTAAGTTATGTAAGCTACCAATAAAGGTAAAATATTCTTCGGGTGTAAGGTAATCTATCAAAAAACCTTCATCCAAAAATGATGCGGTATAGTTTTTCCATTCATCATTTTGCATTACATTTTTCCCTTTTGATAAAACTTCGCCTTGCGTTGGACGGATTAAATCAAGCAGCATTCGGAAAAATGTAGTTTTACCCGCTCCGTTATTTCCAACCAAGCCAACCGTTTCTCCAGCAGCAATTTGTAGATCTTGTATGTTTACAACGGTTTTATCGCCATAAACTTTCTGTAAATTTTTTACTTCTAAAATCATAATATTATTCTCTAAAGCCTTCGGCTATTTTATATCTTTTTAATTCGAATTGTTTTGTAATGAAATTTACCCAGAAGCCACGCATTAAAAGCATCGCCAAACCAAAAATAGAAACTGCAATTAAGCCCCAATATGGCTTATTAAGCATCCCAAATGGCACATAAATTAAAATTGGTGTAAGGGCATATGGAAACATTAAAAGCCATTGTGTAGCGCCAGTTCCTTGGTAATTAAAGCTTGCCGCTTTTTTAATATCAAGTCTTTTATAATTAAGGGTGGCCAAATAAAGTACCACAACTGTACCGAAACCAATGTTGTATAAATATGCAGCTACATGGAGCAACAACAACTTAGGACTTAAAAAGCCGTAAAAGCTTGCCAACACGGTAATAAACGTACAGGAAATTGTAAAGAGCAGGAATTTAGCTTTAATAAAATCTTTAAAGTTTATTTTGCTACTTAATAGGCCATCAAAGTGAGCACTTTGCCAAGCAAACATAAATTGGCCGTAAATGATAACTGAAATACCCGTCATAAAAATTGCTCCAAACATCATTTGTCCAAAAGCATCGCTATTAATTGCTTTTTCTTTATAGAAAATGAATCCGTAAAAGAGGAAGAAAAAACCTAAAATGACAGCAGAACGTGGGCGTTTATGGCGAAGAATTAATTTTAATTCAAGTGCGGCAAGTTCTCCAACTTTACCAAAGCGATTTAGAAAAGCATAATCTGTACTTACTTTTTTCTCTTGCTTACCACTTAACTCTTCTATATAAAGGTTGCGGCGTAAAAAATTAGAATTAAAGGTAAAGATACCAAAGGCGAGTAATGTAAAAGCAAAGCCCAGGTATGGGTGTGTTGCAATGATCCTGAAAACATAATCAGAACCTTTCATAATGGAAATTACCTTATAATATTCTAATCCGGCGAAGGCAGCAATAATTACTAAACCTACAAACGTATACATTACGTTGGTGATAGATTTGCGCTTAATATACAATACCAGATAGTTATTAAAAACCATGATGGAGAATATAGAAACAATGTACATTAAGGTTGTTAAAGCGCCATAAGTTGGTCCAATTTTAACAAAGCAGAAAGGTAGAAATATAAAGAATGGCCAAAGATTAAAGGCTGAAAATAGTGCTTTAACATTTAGAAACTTAATAATTTGGTTTCTGCCAATTTTAAGGTGCAGGTAAGGAATTATGCTTAGAGTGGGCAATTCCTGAAGCTGTAACCTCATAACAAAATCAAGAGCAAAGTAATAAAGGATAATTCCATTAAAACTGGTTATCGCATCCTGATTGGGGAATATTTTTGGGAGCAAAGGTGCCATTCCAAAACCAACGCCAGCGGCGATAGCCAGAAAATAAAGCATAAAAAAGCCCAAAACAATTTGGCCGGCAATATTGCCACCTTTGCTTCGGGAGCGCCAAAATGATTTCCATTGATGATCTAAAAAGGTACTGAGCATATTAGTTATTGGTTTGTTTGGTAAAATATTAAAAGCAATTATTTAATATTCGATTGATTAGTATGGGTAATGGGCAATATGTTACATCAATTGAAAAACTATTTTTATTTTTTCAAGTTAATCTTTAATAATTGTATTTATCCTTCCAGTTTTGTTTAAGCTTTTCTCTCAATTTTTCTTCGGCAGCATTTTTTCCAGGATCATAAAGTTTCGTTCCACTTAACTCTTCAGGGAAATATTCTTGTGGCGAAAAATTACCTTCATACCCATGAGAATACTGATAATCTTTACCGTAACCAATATTTTTCATCAGTTTAGTTGGGGCATTTCTAATGTGAAGAGGCACAGGTAAATTTCCTGTTTGTTTTACTAAAGCCTGAGCCTTATTAATGGCTTCGTAAGATGCATTACTTTTTGCTGAACTTGCTAAATAAGTTACGCATTGCGATAAAATAATTCTTGCTTCAGGGTACCCGATTACATTAACAGCTGTAAAACAGTTATTGGCGAGCAATAATGCATTAGGATTCGCATTTCCAATATCTTCAGAAGATAAAATCAATAATCTGCGGGCAATAAATAAAGGGTCTTCACCACCTTCAATCATTCTGGCAAGCCAATAAACCGCGGCATTGGGATCGCTACCACGAATAGATTTTATAAAAGCAGAAATAATATCATAATGTTGCTCGCCAGCTTTATCATACAGCGCCAGGTTTTGCTGTGCGTGTGCTAAAACATTGTCGTTAGTAAGTGTGATTTTATTCCCACCGATACCATTAATTGCAATTTCCAAAACATTAAGCAATTTCCGTGCATCACCTCCTGAAAGGCGAATTAATGCTTCATGCTCTTTTATGGTAATTTTCTTTTCCGCTAAAATTTGGTCTTTCTTAATCGCAGTTTGCAATAAACCCGCAAGTTCTTCTTCCGTTAGGGATTTTAAAATATAAACCTGACACCTGGAAAGTAAAGCGGAGATAACTTCGAAGGAAGGATTTTCTGTTGTAGCACCAATAAGCGTTACTAAACCTCGCTCTACAGCGCCAAGTAAACTATCTTGCTGTGATTTACTGAAGCGATGAATCTCATCGATAAACAAAATCGGCAGGCCCAAAAAGCTATCTTTAAGTTGTGCAGCTCTATCAATAACCTCCCTAATATCTTTCACGCCGCTATTAATGGCACTTAAATTGAAAAAAGGGCGATCCAAGGCTTGAGAAATAATATATGCCAGTGTGGTTTTACCTACACCTGGAGGGCCCCAAAAAATCATTGATGGAAGTTGACCGCTTTCTATTGCCTTACGCAAAACTGCACCCACACCCACCAAATGTTGCTGACCTACATATTGATCGAGGTTTTGAGGGCGCATTCTTTCGGCTAACGGCGGTAAATTTTGCATAATGGTAAAGATATAAAATTCAGTTAATTTGTTACGGGGATTAAGGCCTTGAAACAAGACAATTACGTTAACTTTAACGTACTACCAAAAACAAAGTTTACACCATATTAGTTCTATTTTATTATGGAAGTTAAAAATTTAGATCATCTTGTACTTACCGTTGCGAACGTAGAAAGTACCTGTAGATTTTACAATAATGCTTTAGGCATGGAAATCATTGAATTTGGTGATGCCAGAAGGGCTTTAAAATTTGGCAACCAGAAAATCAATTTACACCAGTTTGGGAATGAATTTGAACCCAAGGCTTTTAAACCCACACCTGGCAGTGCCGATTTATGTTTTATTACAGATTTACCAATTGCGACAGTAATGGAAGAGTTGAAAGCTAAGTGTGTAGAAATAGAGGAAGGCCCGATGGAGCGGACGGGTGCCAATGGCAAAATTATTTCTGTTTACTTACGGGATCCTGATTTGAATTTAATCGAAATCAGTAATTACTTATAAAAATTAATTGATAAAAAAATGTGCTTATCCATTACAGACAAGCACATTTTTACTTTCGACTTTTTACAAAGCCTATTTTTTATCTTCTATTTTAGGGTCATTTAATTCTACAATGCGTCCTTTTTGCTGGCGCTTTCTAAAGATCATATTTAAAACTTCTACACCAACTGAGAAAGCCATACCGAAATATATGTAGTTTTTAAGGTGCATTTCGTGTGCTGCTTTGGCATCCCAACCTTCGATAACAAGGCTTAAACCAATCATAACTAAAAATGATAGAGCCAACATTTTTAACGTTGGGTGTTTGTGAATAAAGCCTGCAATTTTAGGGCTAAACGTAAACATAATAATCATCGCAATCACTACTGCAATAATCATAACTTCTACATGTTTTGCTGTACCACCTGCCGTAATGATGCTATCAAAAGAGAAAACGGCATCAATTAACATGATTTGAAAAATAGCCTGACCGAAACTTAATGGTTTTTTATTTTCTGCATTTAACGCTGGATCTTCGCCTTCTAGTTTGTGGTGAATTTCCATTACCGATTTATAGATCAGAAATAAACCACCCAATAACATTACGATACTGGCTAAATCAAATCCTTTACCAAACCACGATTCAGGGATAATATATTTTCCTTTTTGAGATAGTAACCAACTTAATCCAAAAAGCATTAAGCAGCGAGAAATAATACCTGTAACCATCCAAACGATACGGGCCGTTTTTTGCGATTTCTCTTGAACTCGGTTTAAAATAATGCTCACAAAAATCACATTATCAATACCGAGCACAATTTCTAAAAGTGTTAGTGTAAAGAGTGATATCCAGGCCTCAGGGCTTGTTAATAGTTCCATAAATTTATTTATCTGATAAGGCGAAGATATAAAAAAGCAGATTGATTTATGAACAGATTTTCAAGGATTTAGTTTGCTTGTGATTAAATTATAATTGCTATTTAGCTGTTTTGGCAAGTTCAGCTTGTAGTTTTTCTTCTAGCAAAACTGATTTGACTTTAAATGCTGGCATATCATCAGAGAAGGAAATATTTGCCGTTGCATAAATAATTTTCCCATCCTTACCGATTAAGATATTGGAAGGAAAACCATGATTAATATTCAGTTTTCTTATTTCATCCATGCTTAAAGAAACAATTTCATATTTATAACCACTTTTATTTTGAAATTTCCTGGCTGTGTTTGGTAAATCGTAGGTAATGCCTATAAAACGAATCCCTTTTGCAGCGTAGCGCTCAACTAATTTATTCAATTCGGGCATTTCTTCAATACAAGGTGGGCACTTTTCAAACCAAAAGTTAATTAGTACAATCTGATTTTTTAATGCAGAACTGTTAAAAGACTTTTTATTAACAGTTAAACCTTTAAAATCTGGCAAGGTTTTTCCTTGGAGTTCTTCAAAAAAAGTTTCCTGCGTTGCCCACTTTACAGGTTCATCCTGTGCCTGCACATAAAATGATAAACCTGCGAGGAGCAATAAAAGTAAATAAGTTTTCATAACGGACTATAAAGATAAAAAAAGCCTCGTCAAAAATTGGCGAGGCTTAATATTTGTAGTTTTTATCTTTTTACTTGGTTTTGAAGTTAACTGGATACTCCACAAGTGGAAAACCTTCTTCCGACTGAAAGCTTCGATCGGTAATTATAAAATCATAAGATTTTCCTGGTTTCAGGTCAATTTTGATGGTAAATGTCATTCTGTCTTCAGAGAAACCAACAACCTTACTCAACGGAAAAGTCTCTTTGCCACCTGGCCCATAATTTATGGAATACAATTTTTTCATTGGTTTTGAAAAATGAAACTGCATTTCTTTCAAATCAGGATCAACCGTTGTGTCTCCGCTAGCAAATGGACTAATTTTGGTAACAACGGGTCTTTTACTTTCGTAAGCTTTTATTATTTCTTCCTTATTAAATCCTTCTTCAAAGTAATTTGTCTTTTTCAGAAAATTTTCAACCGCAACATCATCGCCATAATCCAACTCAATTAATTCTTTAATTGCGGCTTTTTTATCTTTAGTTTGATTATAATACGTTTTACATATAGAATAACCCATATAATAACCTAAATCGGCAATACCAAAATTATTTGAGGAGCCATTGTAAAGCCAATCGCCATAATTACTTAAAAACATTTGGGCTTTAAATTTTTGTTTCAGTTCAGTTTCGTTCTTTTTACCATAAGCCATATAAGGCATTCCGGGTACTTTTCCTGTAATTAATTCGGCAACAAAATCTGCTGTACCTTCAAAAATAGTTTGTCCTAATAAATTATTTCCAGATCTTTTTTCTTGCGTGTGCACATATTCATGCATATTCAACAATACAATATCCTTAAAAGGGTTAGTGCCAAAATAGGTGGTGAGCCAGGTTTTGATATTCTTTGGCAATTCAGAAATGTCAACATCAGGATCGCCTGTTGCTAATTCTGCTCCAATTAATACTTTATCCCCTTGGGTGGTACCTCCAGAACGCATAGCGCCAATACAAAAGTAAATATTAGCAGGTTTTAGTTCAGGATAAAGCTGTTTAAACTTTTTAATGTATGGATCAAATTGTTTACTTAAGCTCTTAACCTGATACGTTTTTTGCCTTATGGATGCCCAATATTTGGGATAACTACGAATACATTTTAACCACGCAGCTGTAGTGTAACCTTTTGCTTCCATAAAAGCCTTTAACCCCGGCGTTCCTTTATCTACATATTGGCGTTGTAAAATATCGAGTTGTTTTAAACTATCATTAGTGGTTTTTAGTTGATCAAAAGCCAACCAAAAGTTATCAATATCGGTTGTAATAATGGTTTGTTTCGATTTTTGCGCATAGGTAATCGAAATCATTAGTAAACTAAAAATTAGTAAAGTGAAGAGTCGTCGCATAATTATGTTTAGGTTTAGTTGAGGTAATTATGATCTATTGAAGATAAATTTTAATCATAAAAAAGTCCTGACTATAAAGTCAAGACTTAACTTGTTTGGTTTTAATTTTTTATTTAAAGACGATAGAACCGTATTCAGATTTTATGGTAACGGTTGATGAGCCACCAGAACCGATTTTACCTGCATATCTTTTCACTTCATCATCATCGCCTGCTGATCTTGCAGTAACATTTGATCCATACTTAAATCCTGCATAAGAGGTAGTAATATTAAAGTTAGCATTATAATTATTGCTAAATCCTAAACCAACACTCACATATTCACCATTAAAGGTAAATGTTTTACAGGCTGGGGTAATTTCAGTCACACTTAAGTGGTTATAATCCATATCTAGGTTGGCATCTCCATTTAAGGTGCCGAGCGTAACGTTTGTATATTCTGTTTTTAAGGTAAGTTTACCTACACTACCAATAGAAAGGCTACCATAACCTTGCTTAACAACCGTATTACCTTTAACACCACTGATATTTACTTTTGCATATTCAGTATTCAATAATAAGTTACCACCAATATTGCCTACGGTTAAGCCACCACCATATTCTACTTTAAGATCGGCAGATTTTCTGATTGTATTTACCGTTACGGCAACATATTGTGCATCTAAATCCAAAGTGCCAACAGCACCAATGGTTACACCGCCACCATATTCGTGTTTTACAACAGCAGCATTTAAATCCTGAATATTAGCCTTGCCGTATTGTACGTTTATATAGTTGTTGCTGTTGCTTAAATTTCCGGCAGTAAGGTTACCATATTGCACTTTTAAAGAGGTTGGACCTGAGAAGTTACCTAAATCTACATTCCCATATTGTTGCTGAACAGTTAGGGCATTGTTTGCAGGCATATAAACAACATAGTTTACTTTAATTTCTCTGCGCCATGTGGTAACGCCATTTCTAACGCCTCTACCATAACGCCCGTTTCTATCGCCCATTATTGTTTTAACGGAAATTAAATCGCCACTTTTAACGGCATCAATGCTAACTTCATCCAACAATTTCTGCACATCGCTACTCGAATTGCTATACGCTTTAATGTCTACATCTACGCGAAATTCTTTTTTATCCCAGGTTTTAATAACGATAGAACCGTACTGATTATTCAAACTAATTTTATCGCCACCATCAACATTGAAGCTTTTACTAAATGCTTTCGTTTTTTCGGCATCGCCGCCAGCCTGTGTATCCTGATCCACTACTGTAGATGTGTTTACAGATGCTGAAGTAACCGTATTTACGGCATAACTTTCTGGTACAATGCTTGAAACACTTACCTGTTGTGCATTCGTTTTTACGGCGATGAAAGCCATAATGGCTAAAAATATTTTAATTGTTTTCATGTTTCTAATTGTTAAACATTTAAAAACTCAAACCTGCCGGCTGGCTTAAGTTTATAAATTAGTGAGCGTATTTATTAGCAGATAATGTATTCAGGTATCAAGATTTTACCATCACTATCTTTTGCATCTACTATAAAAATTAAATTTGATTTACTTTTTTGTAATCATCAACCTGATTAATAATCATCAACTGTTGTTTTAATAATTGCAGCTGAAGCTCGCGGTTTTTTACCATTGCCTTAACAACAAAAAGTTGGTTTGGCGTGGTTGGTAATTCAGCTTTTAATCGTTCGTAATCTTCATCAAGCTTTTTTAAATCGCTGGTAAATTTTTTATATAAATCAGGGTTTGCTGAGGCGAAAATTGCCAAACTATCGCGTTTTTCGGTAATTAAACCTGCAAAATGAATCTCTTTTTTTGCAATGGCAGCATTAACATCAGCAATTTCTATATCGCGATTTGTTGTTCTTCCTACGTATAGCCAGGTTAAACTTAAAACGATTACTATAGATGCCGCCGCACTGATCCACAGATACAGGTTTATTGGCTTTTTTTTCTTTTTGCTATCCAGCTCCTGTTCTATCTTTGCCCAAAGACCTGCTGATGGCTCAAGCACATCAAATGATCTACGGTTCTCTTTAACAAAGGTTTCTAATCTATTATTCATCTCTCATCCCTTTCGATTCTAAAATACTTTTTAACTTTTTCTTGGCTCGCATGTATTGGGTACGACTTGTGTTTTCACTTATTTTTAAAATATGCGATATTTCTTCATGGTCGTAACCTTCCAGCAAATACAAACTTAATACCACTCTATATCCATCTGGCAGTTCGGTAATGGCTTTTCTAATTTCATCTGCCTGCAATTTAATATCGTAATCATCGGCACTTAATTCATCTGGCACCTCAGCAATTTCATCTGTACCTACAAATTCAAATTTGCGTTTGCGTAGGTAATTGATGGATTTATTAATTACAATTTGCTTCAGCCACAATCCAAAAGTAGTTTCTTGCCTAAAATCAACAATTCTGGTAAATGCATCTAAAAAAGCCTCCTGTAAAACATCTTCAGCCTCTTCTTCATAATTTAAAATGCGCAGCGCCACATTATACATCGCCTTGGCATACAGTTTATACAATTCAAACTGCGCTGCCCGACTGCCCTGCATGCACTCTTTCACTAATTGAAGGTTCTTATCGAAGTATACGGCTTCCAAAATTTTGTTGATTCTGTTTATAAGACATAGGGAAAATTAAAACGTTGCATCAAGGTATAAAAAAATTTATTAATTGCTTTAGGCTAAGCTTTATCGGCAATAGTTTTGTGGAAAATCATCTTCTTAATCATCGTAAATTTGAAATCACTGAAACAAACAATTAACTTCATGCCATGGAAACCGATTTAATCATAAAAGTAATAGACGAAGCGCACAAAAACATCAACGAGGCGTTGATAAATAAATCTGCAGCGGCGTATTTGGGTTATTTTGATGAGAATTTAAGATATGTGGAGGCCAATGGCGAAATTCTAAATAAAAAGCAATTGGGTGCAGAAATTGATCGATATTTCAACAAAACTAATAAAATCGACACCACTCATTATCGCATTAAATTTTCATTTGAAGAAGGTACTTTTACAGAAAAAATTGCTAGAAAATCGGTTATTCAAGTGAAAAAGCTTTTGTTCTTTTCTAAAAAACAAACTATCCAAACAGAAGAAATTTATCACTGGAAAAATATTAATGGTAATTGGAAAATTATCAGTGTCGAAATCCCACTAGAAGAAAAGTATTAATGGAAGACGTTAGAATACTTTTTAAATTTTATAGTGACGCCCTGGAGGATTGGACAGTAGAGAGCTTGTGGGCACGAGTTTTTGACAAACAAAACGGATATTATATAATAAATAACATTCCTTTTTACGCACCCTTTTCTTTCGGCGACATCGTATCCGCAGCATATGATGAAAATGAGGAAATGCTAACTTATCAGAAAACTATTAAATATTCAGGTAACTCGACCATTCAGATTATTATGATGAAAAAAGATGTTCATATAAATGAAATTAGAGAAATTTTTAATCAATTAAGTTGCGAAACCGAGAAGTTTAGCGCTGGTTATTTTGTAATAAATGTTCCAAATGGCGTAAATTATAAAGCAATCAAAGCCAAATTAACAGAATTGGAAGATCAGGAAGTTATTGCCTACGCAGAATTATGCTTAGATGATCAACACAACACCCAAACCTCTTAATTCTGGAATCTTCAACTTAAAATTATATTATATTCTTTATTGGTGCTTCCTATTAAAATTTCCTTAAATCTTCATTCCTAAACTTTAAAACAAAATCGGTATTTTTGCCGCTCAAATTAGAATTATAATTATGTTAAGAACAGTAACTTGTGGTGCATTAAGCCTTCAAAATTTAGGCGAAAGTGTAACCCTATGTGGTTGGGTACAAAAATCAAGAGATTTAGGCGGCATGACATTTATAGACATCCGCGATCGTTATGGTATTACTCAGTTGGTTTTTAACATGGATGATAACCGTGAGCTTTGCGAACAGGCCCGTACTTTAGGTCGTGAGTTTGTAATTAAAGCCGTTGGTACCGTTGTAGAAAGAAGCAACAAAAACCCAAAAATGTCCACAGGTGATGTAGAGATCAAAATTACCGCTTTAGAAATTTTAAATCCGGCAAAATTACCCCCATTCCTTATTGATGATGAAACGGATGGTGGTGATGAATTGCGCATGAAATATCGTTACCTGGATTTACGTCGTAATCCGGTTCGTAATAACTTGGTTTTACGTCATAAAATGGCTCAATCGGTTCGTCGTTATTTAGATGCCTTAGATTTTATTGAGGTAGAAACACCAGTTTTAATTAAATCCACACCAGAAGGTGCAAGAGATTTTGTGGTACCTAGCCGTATGAATGCAGGTGAGTTTTATGCCTTACCACAGTCGCCGCAAACTTTCAAACAGTTGTTAATGGTTTCGGGTTTTGATAGATATTTCCAAATTGTTAAATGTTTCAGAGATGAAGATTTACGGGCAGATCGTCAGCCAGAATTTACGCAAATTGACTGTGAAATGTCGTTCATTGAGCAAGAAGACATTTTAAATACTTTCGAAGGTTTAATTCGTACCCTATTTAAAGAAGTTCGCAATTACGACTTACCGGAAGTACCTCGCATGCAATATGCAGATGCGATGCGTTTATATGGTTCTGATAAGCCAGATACTCGTTTTGCCATGCAATTTGTTGAGCTTAATGATTTGGTAAAAGGAAAAGGATTCCCTGTATTTGATAATGCCGAATTGGTTGTTGGTATTAACGCAAAAGGTGCAGCAAGCTACACACGTAAGCAATTAGATGAGTTAACAGATTTTATTAAACGCCCACAAATTGGTGCAACAGGATTAATCTATGCTCGCCACAATGAAGACGGAACCATTAAATCTTCTGTAGATAAATTCTTCAACGAAGAAGATTTAAAGCAATGGAGCGAGGCATTCGAGACTGAAAAAGGGGATTTACTTTTAATTTTAGCAGGCACAACTGATAAAGTACGTAAACAGTTAAATGAGCTTCGTTTAGAAATGGGTAACCGCTTAGGCTTGCGTGATAAAAATACATTTTCTGCTCTTTGGGTTTTAGATTTTCCACTTTTAGAATGGGATGAAGAAACTGAACGTTATCATGCCATGCACCACCCATTTACCTCGCCAAAACCTGAGGATATTGCTATGCTCGACACTAATCCTGGTGAAGTGCGTGCAAATGCCTATGATATGGTAATAAATGGAACTGAAATTGGTGGTGGTTCTATTCGTATTCACGATAGAGAATTACAGGCTTTAATGTTTAAGCATTTAGGTTTTAGCACAGAAGAAGCTCAAAAACAATTTGGTTTCTTAATGGATGCTTTCGAATTTGGTGCACCTCCCCATGGTGGTATTGCCTTTGGTTTCGATCGTTTAACATCAATTTTTGCCGGTTTAGATTCAATCCGCGATGTTATTGCGTTCCCTAAAAACAATTCAGGTCGTGATGTTATGATTGATAGTCCGAGCACAATTGATGATAAACAGTTAAAAGAGCTTAAAATTAAAACAGATTTATAGCTGGTTATCTTTTTGATATAATTAAAATCCTGATTTGCTAAAAACAAATCAGGATTTTTTTTTATGATGTATGAACCTAATAATTCATATCAACAAAAAAGGTTCTGTAAAATTTACAGAACCTTTTTTGTTATTGAAAGCTAAATATTAATAACCAGGGTTATTTGGTTTAATATTTGGATTAGCATCCACCTCTCTTTGAGGAATTGGATAAAGTTGTTTATTATCTGTTACGGCAATATTTGTACTTGCGTTATTGCTCAATGCGCCGCTAATTTGTGGACGTGCTATAGGCAAGCCATTTCTGAAATTATCTGGCCATTGAAAACCTTCAAATGCAAACTCAAGATTTTTCTCTGCCAATACATTTGCTAAAGTTGGAGTTCCAGTGTATGCAGCTAAACCTCTCATAGTACGTACTGCAGATAAATCACTTGCAGGTGTAGCACCTGTTGACGTTCCTAATTTAACATTCGCTTCTGCACGAATAAAATACATTTCAGATAAACGTAAAAGCTTAGGGCTGTATAAGCCTGGTATGTTATCTTGTTTATAAAACTTAGTTGTAATATAGTTTCCAGCGGTTGCATCAACTTTAATTACTTGTGTTTTACGAACATCAGCATCATCATAGCTATTTCTGAAAGCTGGGTTAACACGGATATCACCATAACCACCTAATTCTTTAACGTACAATTGACCATAGTTATCTGAACCTAAATCTTGAAACTGAGATATTTTCGCAGTGAAAATTTCTTCACCCTGACCTGGGTTAGCCCAAAAAATAGTACCAGCATAACTAGATGCAGTAGTCATTGTATACCCTGCCCCAATTACATTGGTTGCCTCAGTAATTGCTAAAGCATTGCTAGCAGCATCACCTTTATACAAGTATACACGAGCCAATAAAGCAGAAGCAGCAAATCTGGAAGCTCTAAATTTATCCGTTAAGTCTGTTGGTAGAGCTGGTTTAGCTTCAGTAAGATCCTTAATAATTTGAGCATAAACTTCGGCAACAGTATTTCTCTTAGGTTGAGTAATACTAGAAGTTAAAACGATAGGTACGCTTAAAGAACTTCCGTTACCAACGTAATATGGCTGACCAAAAACACGCGTCAAATCAAAATAAGCCATTGCTCTAACAAATTTTGCTTCAGCAATTAAACGAGCAACTTCAGTTGCATCACCATCTTTTACAACACTTGATCTTATAATTACATTATTTGCTCTTACAATAGCTTTGTATAAAGTATTCCAAGTTTCTGATACATCTGCATCAGCAACAGTGAAATTATATTGATAAGCAGGTCTTAAACGGTTTGAGTTAGAAGCAGCAATAAACATATTTGAACCTCTTAACTCAAGCATAGTAGGATAGTTTCTTCCGTACCAGTTTAAATCAGTTAATGAATTATAACAACCCATGGTAGCCGCCTGCAAAGTTTGGAAATCAGTAATGGCAGTTTCATCAAGTAATGAACCATCTGGTTGTTGATTAAGCTCTTTCTTACAAGAGCTCATGAACGCACTTCCTATAAGAAGAAAAAGTGCTACGATATATATTTTTTTCATGATTTTCTTATTTATAGGGCCTTAAAATGTTGCATTTATACCGAAAGTATAGATTTTTCCTACTGGATATTTAAAGAACTCTGATCCTGTTGCATCAACTTCAGGATCTATACCAGTGTAACCAGTCCAAGTTAATAAGTTATCTCCTTGACCAAAGAATGTTACTTTCTTAATTCCAGTTTTACCTAAAATACTTGTTGGCAGTGAATATGAAAGTTTAACATTTTTCAAACGTAAATAATCTCCTTTTTCAAGGTATCTTGAAGAAGCAGATGATTCATTTTTATTTCCTCCAGCGATTGGTTTTGGTCTAGAAACGACATCGCCTGGCTTTTGCCAGAAATCTTCGCCTGCTTGTACAGAGTGATTAAATCCACTGTTAATATAAGCAGTATTTTCTACGTAGCTACGTGTTTGGTTATAAATTTTATTACCAGTAGCTCCGTAAAACAAGAATGATAAGTCAAATTGTTTATAGCTAATTTCGTTGGTTAAACCGAAAGTATATTTTGGTAAAGCCTGGCCAATAATTCTACGTTCAGCTAAGTTATAATTATTTGTAGTAGTACCATCTGCTTTATACCAAAGTGGATCTCCATTTGCAGGATCAACACCAGCCCACTCTCTCATATACCATGAACCAACAGGCAAACCAACTCTTGTAATGTTCAAACCACTTACTAAATCCTGACCGTCTTTAGTTTCGTTAACTTTGTTTTTGCTAAATGAAACGTTGAAATTAGTTTTCCATTTTACCTCTCCATCTAAATTAATTGTGTTCAACCCAAATTCAAAACCTTTATTTTGAACCTGACCTATGTTAACAGGCATTGTTGTAAATCCACTAGTTGAAGATATTGGTAAAGAAAATAACTGTTGGTTTGTTTTTTTGCTATAATAATCAGCTTCTACAGTAATTCTGTTGTTTAAAAATCCTAGTTCTAAACCTAAGTCAAAACTGCTAGTTTTTTCCCAACGTAAGTCATCATTACCTAATTGTGTTGGAACTAAACCTGGGTTATCATTATAATTAACAGGACTCCACAAAGTATAAGACACAAAATCAAGTAATCCATTTAAATTTCCTGAAGTACCATAACTCGCACGAAGTTTAGCATTAGAAAAAATCTTTTGATCTTTCATAAAGTCTTCACTGATAATTCTCCATGCACCACCTACAGCGTAAAAAGTTTCTGCTTTATTGTTTTTAAAGTTAGAAGCTTCATCACGGCGTAAACTTACATTCAAGTTATATTTAGATTTGTAAGAGTAAGTAGCGTTACCAATGTAAGATAGAATTGCTTGTGTTGAAGAAGTACCACCCACACTAACTGGTAAAATAGCAGCATTTAAAGATCTGAAACGATCGTTTGCGATAATTGATTTTCCGTTAGCATTAATACCTGCATTTTCTTTGAAAGAATACTCAAGCATTGCTAAATAAGTTAATGAATGATCCGAAGAAGGTGCGTAGCTACCAGATAATGATGTTTGAGTAGTATATAATTTGTTTTCGTTTGCCGAATCAAATAGAGAACCGTTCTGTCCTAAACCATCCGAAGTACGTGCATCTTGGTAAACTTTTTGCTTAGCACTAATCCAATCCACTGACAAGTTTTCTGATAGTTTTAACCAATCAAAGATTTTTAAATCTCCATATAAACGACCTAAAGTCCTGAAATTTTTATTGCTATTGAAGTTATACTGAGTATTGTATAAAAAGTTATCACCTGTTAAACCATACCAGCCAGATTCTCTACCTGTATATAACGAACCATCAGCCTTGTAAGGCGATTGGATAGGAGCGGTGGCAATATAACCTAAAATTGGGCTACCATAACGACTACCATCAGCAGATGTTAAACCATCAGAATATGTTAAGTTTAAGTTTAAGCCTACAGTTAATCTATCACTTACCTTTGAATCGATGTTAGAAAGTAAAGAATATTTTTTTAAACCTGATCCAATTAATGTTCCGTCAAGTTTGGCGATACCACTAGAAAAGTAATACTTAGTAATATCATTTCCACCACGTGCAGAAACATCAAAATTTGACGAAGTCCCTGTTCTGAAAGCCGCGTCCATCCAGTTAAAATCACTATTGCCACCAGCAGCAGTTAAGTAATCAGGAATATCAGCTGCTGCCACGCCTGCATTAAGTAATCCAGTAGTTTCGTATTTTAGAAACTGATCAGCATTCATTAATTTAAAATCACCAAAGTTTGCTTTAGTTTTTCCATATTGAGCTCTTACATTAATTTCAGGAGCTCCTGTTTTACCTTTTTTTGTTGTAATTACAATTACCCCGTTTGCACCACGTGCACCATATAAAGCAATTGCCGATGCATCTTTTAATACATCTAAACTTTCTATATCATTAGGGTTTAAATTTGTTAAGATATCAGTTGCAGTAACCTGAGTACCTTGGTTAAAGTCACCTCTAGCAACAACAACTCCATCAATTACATATAATGGACTGTTACCAGATGAGATAGAGTTTATACCACGAATACGAACTGACTGAACAGCACCTGGTTGACCAGAACCTGTTGTTACAACAACACCTGTTACACGACCTTTTAAAAGTTCGTTTGGATCGGCAACCGGAGTATCTTTAAATTGTTCCGCAGAAACTTTAGAGATAGCACTTGTAGCATCTTTTTTGTTTTGAACCGTATAACCAGTTACCACAACTTCATTTAAAGCTTTGGCATCAGAAACTAATACTACATTAATTACACCAGCACCCATTACGGCTTTAGTTTGCTGTGCATAACCAATGTAAGAGAATTCTAAAATAGAAGAAGAAGAGGGTACACTGATAGTAAATTTACCGTTCCCATCAGTACTAGTACCGATTTGCGTGCCTTTTACTTTTACATTTACACCAGGGATTGGCAGTTTGTCATCCTGTGAAGTAACCGTACCTGTGATTGTCCTGTCCTGCGCCATTGCGGTAAAAGCAATAAACATCAGAATGAACAAACTTTGTAGAAGTTTTTTCATTGAAATTTAAGTTAGTAGATTAATGTTTTATTAATTAAAGAATAAATATAGGCTGTCCATTAATTTTATTAACGAAATTTAACATTTGAGAAAAATATTATGTCTTTCAAATGACACAAGAAACGTATGATTATAGAATCATTATACCACTAATTAACCTATATCTCATTGATAGATAAATGGTAAGAATCTAAATTGGGGCCCAAGCTATTCAAATAAAATATTAGCCGTTTTTTCGTAACAAATTACACACACAACTGTGACATTATATTTCAAGAGGAAACAAAAAAGCCCTAACATAATGCTAGGGCTTTTCAATTTAATAAGTTTCACTATCTGGCGGAATGCCGTAATCAATAAACTTCTTGTCTTTCTTTTTCTTGCCAAACCAACCTTTAACTGAATTAAAGATGGCTGATAAATGTTCAGCATCTAATGATTTTCCAAGTTTACCTGATACAAGACCAACAGCGGCTTTTGTTAAAAGGCCTGAGCCCCTAAAAATCGTCTTATTCATAAACATCGGCAGCAATAATGACATTATTGTTCCGCTGATGTTAAATTTGTCATCAACCTTAAATAGATTACTTGGGGTAGCGTATTTTTTTATAAGAGAACCTAAAGTAAATCTATTAATAAAAGCTTTGCCATCCGATTTTAGCATGCTTTGCTTTAAAGTATATTCTACTTTAAGTTCAAGTTTCTTTGCCTGAAGATCTTCCAGATTTCTGATGGTTTTATAACTTCTCATCTTCATCCTCCTCTTTATCAGCCAATTTATCGAAGTACTTTCTGATGGCTACATTGATAATGGCTTTCTCAATATATTTATCCTTAGTAAGATAAACGATTATAGCCAGTGCAATATAAATTAAAGATACACAACCAAAACCACCGGCATAACTGTGTAAAACCGACGATAGGTATAAGGCTAGCGTTACAGAACCAAATAAAAATGCAAGGATAAAACACACAATAACTGCCGTGCTTGTAACCAAGTCTGCAAATACTTTCGAAGCTTTTTCTACAAGATACAGTCTTGTATACTCAATTCTTGCCTCTACATAGCCTTTGGCATCTTCTACCAGATCTTCAATACCTTTCTCTTTATTTTCTTGCATAGTTTAGATGTATTTAAACCGGGCAGTTATACCCGGTTTATATTTTATAGATTAAGCGTGCTCTACATCATCGCTATATTCTTCTTCAACACTTCTCAATTTAGTTTTTATTGAGCTAACTACCTTATCTTTTAAGTTAGATAGGTTATTGATTTCATCAGCTGCTTTATCTTTAATAGAATCTCCTAGATCTTTTAATGATTGGCTTAATTTATCGCGTGTTTCTTCACCTTTATCTGGCGCAAATAAGATACCTAGAGCAGCACCGGCTGCTAAACCAGCTAAAAGAGCAACTACAACTTTTGAGTTATCATTCATAATAATGTATTTTAAGGGTTAACAATTCATGTACAATATACTTATTACTATATTATTTTATTGTTAAGCTATAATTTATAACTCATTTAGCTCATTATTTGTTTTAATTCTTTCTAATCTTTCTGATGCCAGCGTACTGGTTTCATAAATTTTAACGAGCAATATAAAATAAGATAGTAACAGAGGACCAAAAACTAGTCCTAATATACCAAACAATGGTATACCAATAATTACGCCAATTACAGTTATTATGGGATGAATGTTACCAACTTTTTTCGCAATTATAAATCTTAGTACGTTATCGATATTAATAATCACCACAAAACCAAAAATGAGCATTGCCCAACCTTCGAAATTATGTCCGTTAGCAATTTGCAAAATGGCAGCTGGCACAAATACCACCGGTGGGCCCAAAACTGGCACAAAAGATATAAATGTAGTAACTACGCCCCAAAATACGGCATCTTCATATCCTAGCACATAAAATGACAGGCTGACTAATGAGCCTTGCACCAAACAAATAAGCCCCTGCCCAAGTACGTTTGCATAAGTGGTATTGCGCATTTCATCTCCAAAACGTAAAGCATTCTGCTCTCTTAACGGTGCATACTTTATTAATGATCTTTCAAACTTTTTACGCTCAATAAGCATAAAGTAGAGTAAAAAATACATCACCAATAAACTCAAAATAATATTTACTGCACTAGATATTAAAGATGGAAAAAGCTGGGTAGCCCAGTTTCCCAATCTATTTAATCCTTCCTGAATAAGATCTTGATTAATTTTAAACGGAATTAAATGCTGAAGTTTAATCAGAATATTTTTAAAAAAAACTTCGTTGTTTCTTAATTCAGAAATTTTACTAATTACCATGCTGCTTAAGCCATAAAATGGAAGAATTATAACCACTACACTAATAGCAATTAATGTTATGGCTGCAAGTCTTCTATTCCAGTTCTTTTTTTCTGCAAGATAGATGTAAGCAGGGCGCATTATGGTGTAAAGTACAAGTGTACTCAATATTGCACTGAATATACTTTGCAAAGAATATGCAATTAATATTCCAAGTGCTATTATAATAACTAGGTTTATATTATTGCGCTGCTTATAAGAGAATACCGACATAATTAATTTGGGATGATTTGGTATTCTTTAAAATGCTAAAACAGGTAATTTTGTTTTATTCAAGGCTATTTATTCTATGTCTTCTATTTTAATCCCTTTAATTTTATTGTAGAGTGTTTTTCTATCGATTTTTAAAATTTTAGCGGCTTTCGTTTTATTGAAGTTAACTTCCTTAAGCACACTCAAAATAGTATCATATTCTGCTTCTTGGGCGGCATTCTTTAAATCTTTAGGTTTATCAGCAGATTTAACTTTTGTTTGAACAAGTTTTTTGTCGGCCTCATAAAACTTAGCATTATTAGCCAACTCGAGCGGCAATACATCAACCTGAATGATGTTTGTATCTGTTAATAGTGCAACACGCCGTATTACATTTTTAAGCTCTCTAACGTTACCTGGCCAGCTATAGTTTAAAAAACAATTTTTTACACCTTCAGAAAAACCTTTAATGTTTTTATTTAATTCCTGATTTGCTATAGCGAGAAATTTATCCGCAAAAATAAGAATATCGTTTCCGCGTTTTTTTAACGATGGCAAATGAATAGAAAATTCATTAAAGCGGTGGTATAAATCTTCTCTAAAAGTTCCTTTGAGGATATTCTCTGCCAAATTTTCGTTCGTTGCCACGATAATACGCACATCAAGATCGATTTCTTTTGTACTACCTATACGTTTAACCTTACGCTCTTGTACAGTTCTCAACAGTGTTGCCTGGATTTCATAAGACAGATTTCCAATTTCATCTAAAAATAATGTGCCACCATTTGCTTGTTCAAAGTGACCTATTTTAGTATACAATGCACCTGTAAATGAGCCTTTTTCATGACCAAAAAATTCACTTCCTGCAAGTTCTTTTGTTAAGGATCCACAATCCATAGCAACAAAAGGCTTATCTTTTCTTAAACTATTTAAGTGGATGGTTTTGGCTACAGCCTCTTTACCAGTTCCGCTTTTTCCAGTTAAAATAATACTATAGGATGTGGGGGCAATTAATTGAATTTGCTTTAATAAGTTTGCTGATACTTCACTTTTACCATCAATATATTCGGTATTGTTTATGTATTCGGGATCGCTATTATTATTTGTTTGACTAGAACTTTTGGTTTCATTAAGTGCTCTTTGTGTTTCAAGCGCCTTGTTAATGGTATTCAGTATCTCGTCAGGATATAGTGGCTTGGTAATATAATCATAGGCACCAAGCTTAATTAGCTCTACCGCTAATTTAATATCCGAATAACCAGTTATAATAATTACACCTGTTGTTGGGTAGTTATCCTTAATTTTTATAAGAATTTCCTTGCCATCAGTATCGTCTAATCGATAGTCGCAAAGAACCAGATCGAATGTTTCTTTTGTTAAAATCTCCAACGCAGAACTACCTGTTATTGCATTGGAAACTTCAAATCCATTTCTCGCTAAAAATTTTGAAAGTAAAAGTCCAATATTTACCTCATCATCTATTATCAGTATCTTTTTTTTCATTAGGAGGAGACCTTCTTTTATAATCTAAAAAGGCTTTAGTTATATAAATTACTCTATATAGGCCAAAAGTTAGCTTTTAGATTTGACTGCACATAATTACTTAAAAAAAATGGTAGTGGGAAATTTTCTCTACACAAAAAATCGAACTAATCAGACAAAAATTCAATTTCCTGTAAAAACCGCCTTTCTTTTCTCTACAAAGGCAGTAACACCTTCTTTAAAATCTTCTGTCTCAAAACATTTACCAAACTCTGAAATTTCTATTTGATAGCCATCGTTTCCATTTACAGATGAAATTATAGATTTTATTGCAGCAGCAACAGCAAGTGGTGCTCTTTGTTTTATAACGTTTAAAATTTCTTCTGCTTTACCAATTAAATCTGCTTGAGGTACAACATAATTTACCAAGCCAATTTTTTCCGCGTCTATAGCGGTAATCATGTTTGCAGTGGTAATCATTTCTATTGCCTTTCCTTTTCCTACCAATTGAGTTAACCGTTGGGTGCCGCCGTAACCTGGTATTAAGCCTAAAGTTACCTCAGGCAAGCCAAGCTTAGCATTATCAGATGCGATACGCATATGGCAGGCCATTGCTAATTCTAATCCACCGCCCAGTGCAAAACCATTTATGGCTGCAATAAATGGTTTTGGAGAATTTTCTATTGCATTAAATACTGCGTTTTGTCCCCGTTGGGCTAATTCTTCACCTTGTTGCCCCGTATAATCAGAAAACTCTTTAATATCGGCACCAGCTACGAAAGCTTTTTCTCCTGCACCGGTTAAAATTACACCTCTTACCTTATCTGTTTTACCGGCAAAAGTAATCGCTTCTGCAAGCTCAGCTAAGGTTTCTCTATTGAGTGCATTTAATGCTTTTTCACGGTTTATGGTGATGTATAAAATGCCTTCTTTAATTTCTGATAATAAATTCTGATATGCCATAATTAAAAATTTCTATGCTCAGTAACCCAATTTTGTATGTACTCTACAATACTCGCCATTGTTGTTCCCGGAGGAAATAGTTCTCCCACTCCAAGATCTGCAAGTTTAACTCTATCTGCCTCGGGTATAATTCCACCGCCTGTTAAAAGAACGTCGTCCAGCTTCTTTTCTTTCATAAAGTGAATAATTTTAGGAAAAACGGTCATATGCGCACCAGATAGTATTGAAATTCCAATTGCATCTACATCTTCCTGCAAGGCCGTATTTACCACCATTTCTGGCGTTTGCCTTAATCCGGTATAAATTACTTCCATACCAGCATCCCTAAGGGAAGTAGCGATTACTTTAGCACCACGATCATGACCATCAAGACCAACTTTTGCTACCAAAACGCGTATTGGGCGGTTTAATATTTTGCTCATATTGAATATTAAGTTAGTGTAAATGTATATATTTTGATTCTGAAATTAATCATTAACTAAAACAAGAAGAAATACGCTCAATCTTTTTAACTTTGCATCCTTAATTTACAGGTTTTTATGAGTGAAGAAAAGTCATTGAACTTTATAGAAGAGATTGTTGAGAACGACTTAAATAGTGGTAAGTATAAAACATTGGTTACGCGTTTCCCGCCTGAGCCTAACGGTTATTTACACATCGGCCACGCTAAAGCTATATGCTTAAACTTTGGTTTAACACAAAAATATGGCGGTTATACTAACTTACGCTTTGATGATACCAACCCGGTAACTGAAAAAACTGAATACGTTAACAGTCAGCAGGAAGATATAAAATGGCTTGGATTTAGCTGGAAAAACGAATTATATGCATCAAATTATTTTGATGAATTATATGCTTTTGCCGTAAAACTGATTGAGAAAGGCTTAGCTTATGTTGACGAGAGCAGTGCTGATGAAATTGCAGCTTTAAAAGGTACACCAACCGAGCCAGGAAAAGATAGTCCTTACCGCAGCCGCAGTATTGAAGAAAACCTTGACCTTTTTACCAGAATGAAAAATGGTGAATTTGGTGACGGTGCATATATTTTAAGGGCTAAAATTGATATGGAAAGCCCGAACATGCTAATGCGTGATCCTATTATTTATCGTATTAAACATGCAGAACATCACCGTACAGGCAATAAATGGTGCATTTATCCAATGTATGATTTTGCGCACGGGCAGAGCGATAGTATAGAAAATATTACGCATTCTATTTGTACTTTGGAATATGTTTCGCACCGCGAATTGTATGATTGGTTTATAGAGAAACTGGAGATTTTCCCGTCAAAACAGTATGAGTTTGCCCGTTTAAACCTTACTTCAACAGTAATGAGTAAGCGCAAGCTGCTTCAACTGGTAAACGAAAACCTAGTAAATGGATGGGATGATCCACGCATGCCTACAATTTCTGGTTTACGCAGACGTGGTTTTACACCAAAGAGTATTCGCGAATTTTGCGAGCGTATTGGTATTGCGAAACGTGAAAACTTAATTGAATTAAGCTTACTTGAATTTTGTATTCGCGAGGATTTAAATAAAACGGCTAGCCGTGTAATGGCAGTTTTAGATCCTATTAAACTGGTTATTACAAACTATCCGGAAGGACAAAGTGAAGATTTAATTGGCGAAAACAACCCGGAAGCAGAAGATGGTGGTGGCACCCGCGTAATTCCTTTCAGCAATGAATTATGGATTGAGCGTGAGGATTTCATGGAAGTTCCTGCAAAAAAATGGTTCCGTTTGGCTCCAGGTGCAATGGTACGTTTAAAGTTTGCTTATATTGTTAAGTGCGAAGATTTTATAAAAGACGAGAATGGCAATGTAACCGAAATTCGTTGTACTTATTTCCCTGATTCGAAAAGTGGAAATGATAATAGTGGTTTAAATGTTAAAGGTACTATCCATTGGGTGAGTGCTGCACATGCAAAAACTGCTGAAATCCGTTTATATGATCGCTTGTTTACTTCTGAAACGCCTGACGCTGAAGAAGGAGATTTTAAAGATTATTTAAATCCTGAAAGTTTAACGGTTTTACCGAACGCTTATATAGAGCCGGCCCTGGCTGATGCAGATTTAGATGGCCGTTATCAGTTTATCCGTAAAGGTTATTTCTGCTTAGATAAAGAATCTACTGCTGATAAATTGGTATTTAACAGAACGGTTACCCTGAAAGATACTTTTAAGAAACCTAATTAAGGGCATTTCTTTAAGGCATATGCCACGGAAACACTGAAACCACGGAAAATATTTCGTGTTAATTTCGTGATTCCGTGGCTATTTTTTTGCTCTTTTTTGGAGCTACTTTTCGAAAAACCCTTGTGCTAAGGTTGCAGATATATAATTATGGGTGTTTAACCATTAATTTGAGGTTGTATAGGTATAATTTGATTTATTAAACTAATCCGAAGCTGTTAAATACATATCACTTCTTTTAATTTACTACTCGGTTGAGTTAATTTACTACTCGGTTGGGGTTCTGGATATATAATTTGGGGTTACACAAGCATAACGCTAAGGTTCGGAACGTATAATTCGGGGTCCATAACCCCAATTTTGGGGTTATAAGCGTATATTTTTGGGTTATACAACCCTATCGTTGGTATCCTGAACGTATAATTATCAGTTAGGAACCCCGCGACATATATCTGGAGGGTATAATTAAGGGTTATACAACGCCAATGTTGGGGTTATATAACCTTAATCTGCGTTTAACCTAAGTTTTTAAACCTGGGTGTAGCGGCATCCCCGATTTTTCTATCGGGATATAGCGGAAAACAGGAATCATGTTTCAAAAGAACCACAGGCTTTGCTTTACAAATAATTAATGTGTTTGATTTGGAAATGAACGGACAGCATTAACTGGCAATTGCAGTCTCTATGCTACCGCAAGCGTCTTGCTTGTAGCCGCATGCTAATTAAATTATAACCTTTTACCAGTTCAGGCACCTGTAATTATGGCTCATTGCTTTAAATCTATTATGGCATGTTACTACTACCTTTGTTTGTTGCCTACCTGATTGCCACATGCGAAACGCTTGCGGTAGCGTTGGATTGTTTTTAATACTTTGTATAAACATTATACAATACTAAAATATCAACTGGCGTAAGTTTTGGCGTTAAATCACTCTGTATAAAGTGGCGTTTAAAGGCAGTAATAGCTGCACCCAAATCGCTAGTATCATAACCAATAAGTTTAAGGGCATTTGTGGTATCAAAATCAGCTGGTGGATTTTTCAATACATCATCATACCAATATCCAAAACCTTTATCGGCAAGTTTTTTCCAAGGAAAATTATTAGGATCTGGTTTACGTTTTGGCGCAATATCTGCATGGCCAATAAAGTTAGCTGTAGGAATATTGTATTTCTTTTTTAGTGTAGCTAAAAGTTTAAGAAGGCTGTTAATTTGTGCATCCGTCCAAATATCGGTTGTACCATTATTATCCATTTCTATCCCTATAGATGAAGAATTTAAATCGGTATCTTTTCCCCATTTGCTAATGCCTGCATGGTTTGCTCTTAAATAATCATTAACCATTTGTACCACTTTACCATCACGCCCTACCACATAATGGGCACTGGTACCGGTTCTGGCAATGGTAAAGGTTTTTATGGTTTGCGCTAAACTATCTTGAGCAGTATGATGAATAATTACAAAATTGGGCTTACGGATTCCAAAATTAACGGAACCTATCCATTGCTGGTTGCTCGCCATTAACGAATCGTACAACTGCCCAACGGGTGGAGTTGCAGTAATAATTTTAGCAAAATCTTTAGTTTTTTCTTTATAAACCTTTTCTGATGCTGCATATTTACTTGTGGTACAGGCCGAAAGTAATGCAATGCTACCGATTGAAAAATAAGACAGAAGTTTTGATGAAATTATAGTTGCCATAGTCGCAATATTAAAAAATGATTTACAAAGTTAGGCTAAACTTCATCCTTTCCATCAAACTTTATACAAAGCTTTCAAATTTTACTAATTTAGCGGCGATATATTTTAAGAATGAAAAATTTATACAAACCAACCATAATTTTATCGGCATTAGCCATCTCTGCGAGTCTTTTTTCGGCCTGCACAAGCAATACAAAATCTACGGATAATAAAGGTGGAACTGAACAAAGAGATAGTTTGGTTGATTATGTAGCGCATCGTTTACCCATTTACGAAAGGGTTAAATTAACCACCAACATTAACCAATTAAGTGTTAACGACCGTAAAATGTTGCCTTTATTGATTCAGGCTGCAGAAATTATGGACGAACTTTATTGGAAACAGGCTTATCCGCAACGCGATAGTTTACTTGCGACCATTAAGGATGAAAAAACCCGCGATTTTGTAAACATTAATTATGGCCCATGGGATAGATTAAACAATGATAAACCCTTTGTTACAGGTGTTGGTGTTAAGCCAGAGGGTGCTTCTTTTTATCCATATGGAATGAGCAAGGAGGCGATTGAAAAATCTGATTTGGCGGATAAATTTGGTGCTTATTCTGTTGTTAAAAAAGATAGCACAGGCAAATTAAGCACGGTTCCTTACCATATTCTTTTTGCATCTGAATTACAAAAAGCTTCTTCTTTGCTAAAACAAGCCGCATTAATTACAGAAGATGCTGGATTAAAAAAATACTTAAACCTTAGGGCTGATGCCTTGGTAACCGATAATTTTACTGCAAGTGATTATGCTTGGTTGGACATGAAAACCAATGGATTGGATATTATTATTGGCCCAATAGAAAACTATGAAGATAAACTGTTTAATGCCCGCACCAGTTATGAGGCTTATGTTTTAATTAAAGATAAAGAGTGGAGCAAACGTTTGGCAAAATATGTTAAAATGCTTCCTGATTTACAAAAAGGATTACCTGTTGCTGCAAAATATAAAACAGAAACACCAGGTACAGATTCTGAATTAAATGCCTACGATGTTGTTTATTATGCCGGAGATTGCAATGCGGGTTCTAAAACTATTGCCGTAAACTTACCTAATGATGAAAAGATTCAGCAGGAAAAAGGTACTCGTCGTTCTCAGCTTAAAAATGCAATGAAAGCCAAGTTTGATAAGATTCTTGTACCTATTGCTAAAGAATTAATTGATGCCGACCAACAACAGTACATTAAATTTGATGCATTTTTTGCCAATGTAATGTTTCATGAAGTAGCTCATGGCTTAGGTATTAAAAAAACCGTTACTGGAAAAGGCTTTGTTCGTGAGGCCTTAAAAGAGCAATTTAGCTGGCTTGAAGAAGGTAAAGCAGATATTTTAGGCTTATATATGGTAACTGGCTTACTTAAAAAAGGTGAGTTAACTGGTGATATTAAGGATTATTATACCACATTTATGGCTGGCATACTTCGTTCGGTACGCTTTGGCGTATCAGAGGCGCATGGTAAAGCCAATATGCAATGCTTTAATTATTTTAAAGAAAAAGGTGCTTTTGAACGTACCGCCAAAGGGACATATAAAGTAAACTTTGATAAGTTTGCTACCGCAATGAATGATTTAAGTGCCTTTATAATCACTCTACAAGGAAATGGCGACAAAGCTGCTGTTGAAAAAACTCAAAAAACAATGGCTATGGTTCCTGCAGAATTACAAACTGATTTAGATCGCTTAACTAAGAAAAATATTCCGGTTGATGTTGTGTTTGAGCAAGGTGTAGATGTACTGGGTGTAAAATAATTTCAAATTTATTTAGGGTAAAAGCCCGGCTAACTGTATATAGTTAGTCGGGCTTTTACTTTTTATGATGATTTGGCTTTTTATATTTTTTAAAAAAACTTGTAACCTTTTAAAAAAGCCACCGTCTTAATAATAACTAAAACAAAAGGGAGAGTTTTCATTTCCCGAAATAAACTTTAAATAGGTCGGCAAATTAAACTTGCGTAGTTAACCCTGCGCTGAACTGTTTTTGCTATAATATTAAACTAACGAAGATCCTCAATGAAAATTTTTTACAAACTAATATTAACTACACTTACCGTTTTTGGTGTTAACTGCGCTTACGCACAAACGGGTACTAAATCAAATGTTACTGGTGTAATTTTAGATGAACATAATAAACCTGCGGATTATGTTACAGTGGTTCTTTTTAAGGCTGCAGATTCTAGCATTGTTAAAACTGCATTTACAGATCAAACCGGAAATTTTAGCTTTTTAGTTGCTGCCAAAGGCGATTACTATTATAAAGCGAGCATGATGGGGTATAAAACCCTTAAAAGTAAAACGATAAAACTATCAGATGTAGATCAGAAAGTAGATTTTGGATCAGCTCAATTAGTTTCTACTACTCAAAACCTAAAAGAAGTTACTGTTGCCTTTACAAAGCCTTTGATAGAGCGCAAAACAGACAAATTAGTTATGAATGTTGAGAACAGTAGTATCGCTACGGGCTCTACCGCATTAGAACTTTTACAAAAAGCACCAGGCGTTTCGGTAGATCAGAACGATAATATTTCTATGCAGGGCAAACAAGGTGTTTTAATTATGCTTGATGGTAAACAAACGTATATGAGCAGCGCTGATGTAGCAAATTTACTCCGCAATATGCAAAGTTCGCAAATAGAAACCATAGAGTTAATTACCAATCCATCATCAAAATATGATGCAGCAGGTAACTCTGGAATTATTAACATTAAAACGAAAAAGAATAAAAGTGCTGGTACAAACGGCAGCATTAATGTAGGCGCTGGGCATGGTAAAAACTTTAGAGGAAACGCTGGAATAGATTTAAACCACCGCGATAAAAAGTTTAATCTATATGGTAATTACAATTATTTCTACAACAAAAATAGTCGCAACATATATATAGATCGTATTTCAAATGGCCTAAATGGCAGTCCTGACACCTATTTTTCTCAGGGGGGCGGTAATCTGCGTCATAACAATAGCAATGGTTATAAGGCAGGTTTGGATATATTTTTAAATAAAAATAATACGCTTGGCTTTTTAGTTAACGGTTACTCAAATAACAGTAACCAGGACGAACAGAACAGAACTTTAATTGGCCCATCTTATACCAAATTAGATTCTATAACTACATCTACCAGTTATACCAAAAACAGTTATAAAAACATTGCTTACAACATTAACTACAAATCTACTTTAGATACCGCAGGACAAGAAATTACTTTTGATGCAGATTATTCAAAATATAAAGGTAACAGCGATATTAACTATATAAACAACTATTATTTTGCTACTGGCGAAATGATAAGACCTACATTTTTTACCAGAAATGCTACCCCGACTAATATTAAAATTAAAGCACTTAAAGCAGATTACACTTTGCCTTTAAATAAGACAATGAAATTTGAAGCTGGATTAAAAAGCAGTTGGGTTACTACTGATAATAATTTTTCAGCAGAGCAGCTTGTAAACGATTTTTGGAAGAACGACGTAAGTAGAAGCAATCAATTTATTTATGATGAGAATGTTAATGCCGCATACGTTAATTTAAACAAACAGTTTAAATCTACAAGTGTACAATTGGGTTTAAGGGCTGAACAAACTAATTCAAAAGGGAACTCCATAACAGAGAACAAAATTGTAAAAAGAAATTATCTTGATTTCTTCCCAAGTGTATTTATAAACCAAACCTTGGATAAAAACAATGATTTAGGACTTTCTTACAGTCGTAGAATTGACAGACCGAGCTATGACGATTTAAATCCTTTTATTTACTTTTTAGATCAATACACATATCAAAAGGGTAATCCATTTTTAAACCCTCAGTACACAAATAATTTTGAAGTAAACTATACTTTTATGAAAAAGTATATCGCTTCTTTAAGTTACAGTAGAACAAATGATTTAATTACTGAAGCTATTCTTCCGGATGAAGAACGAAAAGCACTTTTTCAAACCAATGCAAATTTGGCAAAGCAAGAAGTTTGGGGCTTAAACATAAATGTGCCAGTACAAATATTTAAATGGTGGCAAACTAATAACAACCTAAATGTTTTTAACCTTAAATATAATTCTCCACTTGCCGGAAGAGAGATAAACACAAATAAAACATCTTTTCAGTTTAAATCACAACAAACATTTACCATTATTAAAAGCTTTACCGGAGAGATTAATGCCAGTTACGAATCGCCTTTGGATGCTGGAACAATTGCAATTAAAGAGCGCTACGGGTTTGATATTGGTTTGAGCAAATCGTTTATGGAGAAAAAGATGAACCTTAAATTCTCACTAAGTGATGTTTTACACACGCAAAGATTTAATGCAACAAGTACTTATCCAAACTTGTTTTATACTATCCGCCAAGATTACGACAGTAGAGTTGCACGGATAAGCTTTACTTACCGTTTCGGGCAAAATGAAATTAAACCAGCCAGAAGAAGAAGCACAGGATTAGAATCTGAGCAAGGAAGGATGAAAAATTAAGTTTTAAACCAAAACAAAGGTCTGGCTACAATAGTAATCAGACCTTTGTTTATTTAAGCCGATATTATAAATCGAATTTTATTCCTTGTGCCAAAGGCAAAGTATTTGAATAGTTAATGGTATTTGTTTGTCTGCGCATGTAAGCTCTCCACGCATCTGATCCACTTTCTCTACCACCTCCAGTTTCTTTCTCGCCACCAAAAGCGCCACCAATTTCGGCACCTGATGTACCAATATTTACGTTAGCTATACCACAATCAGAACCCTGTGCAGATAGAAACTGTTCTGCCTCTCGCAAATTTAGGGTCATTATTGCAGATGATAATCCTTGTGGCACACCATTTTGCAAGGCAATAGCTTCATCTAAGGTTTTATATTTAATCAGGTATAAAATAGGTGCAAAAGTTTCGTGCTGTACAATTTTATAATCGTTCTTTACTTCGGCAATGCAAGGTTTTACATAGCAACCACTGCTATAGGTATCGCCAGATAAAACGCCACCCTCTACAACAAAATTCCCGCCTTCAGCTTTACATTTCTCTATAGAATCCAGATAAGCCGCAACAGCATCAGTATCAATAAGTGGCCCTACATGATTGTTTTGATCTAATGGATCGCCAATTCTAATTTGTCCGTATGCCTTAACCAGTTTCTCCTTAAAAGCATCATATACACTTCCTTGAATAATTAATCGCCTGGTAGAAGTACAACGTTGACCGGCTGTGCCTACTGCGCCAAAAACAGCACCAATTAAGCTCATATCCAAATCAGCATGTTCAGAAATAATGATTGCATTATTTCCACCCAACTCCAATAAGCTTTTGCCTAATCGGGCGCCAACCGCAGCTGCAACCGCTTTACCCATACGAGTAGATCCTGTAGCAGAAACTAAAGGTACACGACTATCATTTGTCATTAATTCACCAACCTCACGATCACCAATAATTAAACTCGAAACACCTTCTGGGATGCTATTTTCTTTTAAAACTTTGGCTAAAATATACTGGCAAGCAATTCCTGTTAAAGGAGTTTTTTCTGAAGGTTTCCAAATACAAACATTGCCACAAACTAAAGCTAATGCAGCGTTCCAGCTCCAAACGGCAACAGGAAAATTGAAGGCCGAAATAATACCCACAATACCCAGTGGGTGCCATTGCTCGTACATTCTGTGGCTTGGGCGTTCGCTATGCATGGTTAAACCATATAACTGGCGTGATAAGCCTACTGCAAAATCGCAGATATCAATCATTTCCTGCACCTCACCAAAGCCTTCTTGCAAGCTTTTCCCCATCTCATAAGATACTAAAGTGCCTAAAGCCTCCTTATTTGATCTAAGGGCATCACCAAGTTGCCTTACAATATCTCCTCTTTTTGGTGCTGGAATAGTACGCCAATAAACAAATGCCTCTTGCGCTTTAGCAACAACGGCTTCATAATCTGCTGGTGCAGCAATTTTTGCCGTTGCAATTAATTTACCATCAACAGGAGAAAAACTTTCTACAGATTTTGAATTTGATGCGCCACCCCAATCACTGCCTGTACTAAAAGCAGCATTTTCGGCCTGGATACCTAACTTGTTTAAAATTGATTTAATATCTGCTTGCATAATTTTTATATATGTGGTTTATACAAAAAAACAAAAAATTAATAGAACCCCATCCATATTAAATTTTTAGTTTCTGATAAATTGTAACTTTGAGTGGTTCTCCTTATCCAATAAACATTTAAATAAATAATAAGATATGAAAAAGCATTTTATGCTGTACGGCTTAATTGCCCTCAGTTTATCATATGCTACGGGCTTGCAAGCACAAACACAGCCCAATGCAAAAGATAATTTAAAAATTTATCGGGTTACTGCAACCAAAGTAAATGATTTGGTACATACTAAACTTGATGTATCTTTTGATTATGCAAAACGGTATTTATATGGCAAGGAATGGGTTACTTTGAAGCCCCATTTTTATGCAACGGATTCTTTAACGCTTGATGCGCAAGGCATGGATATTAAAGAAGTTTCTTTAGTTGGCCTAAAAGGGAATATGCCTTTAAAATATGTTTACAATGATAACAAGTTGTACATTACTTTAAATAAAAAGTATACTAATACCGAAAAATATACCGTTTACATTGCTTACACAGCAAAGCCTGATGAGCTTAAAGTAAAAGGTAGCGCTGCAATTACGGATGCAAAAGGATTGTACTTTATTAATCCAGATGGTAATGAAAAAAATAAGCCTACACAAATTTGGACGCAGGGTGAAACTGAATCTTCATCGGCTTGGTTTCCAACAATAGATAAACCAGATCAAAAAACAACGGCAGAAATTTCGATGACGGTACAATCGAAATACGTAACACTATCCAACGGTAAATTAGTTACGCAAAAAGCAAATGCTAATGGAACCCGTACTGATACCTGGAAAATGGATTTACCACACTCACCTTATTTGTTTATGATGGCTGTTGGCGATTTCAAAATCACTAAAGACACTTGGAAAGGAAAAGAAGTTAACTATTATCTGGAGCCAAAATATGCGCCTTACGCAAAACAGATTTTTGGCAAAACACCAGATATGATGCAGTTTTACAGCACAACTTTAGGACTGGATTACCCGTGGAATAAATATTCGCAAATTGTTGCACGTGATTATGTTTCTGGTGCAATGGAAAATACTACCGCAACTTTGCACGGCGAACATGTTCAAAAAACAGACCGCGAATTATTGGATGGAAACGAAGAAGGTACTATCGCTCACGAGCTTTTTCACCAATGGTTTGGTGATTATGTTACGGCAGAATCCTGGTCTAATTTAACCATGAACGAATCTTTTGCAACCTTTGGCGAGGTAATTTGGCATGGGCACGATGCTGGGAAAGATGCTGAAGATCAATCACGCTATGAGAAATTGCAATCTTATTTAGGCTCAACAGAAAATGGCGAAAGCCCAGTTTTAGCTCGTTTCCATTACAACGATAAAGAAGATATGTTTGATAACATCAGCTATGCTAAAGGATCAATCATTTTATATGCACTTAAAAACCAAATGGGTGATGCTGCATTCTTTAAATCTTTAAACCGTTATTTAACTACAAACGCATTCAAAAATGGAGAAACACATCAATTGCGTTTAGCTATGGAAGATGTAACAGGCAAGGATTGGAGCCCATATTTTAATCAATGGTATTATAATGGAGGCCACCCGATTTTAAATGTTGAATATGGTTATGATAACGGTAAAGCAACAATAAAAGTTAAACAAGCTCAGGATAGCTCCGTTCAGGTTTTTAGTTTGCCTTTAAAAGTTGATATTTATGCTGGTGGCAAAAAAATAAGTAAAGATATTTTGATTGATAGCCGCGAGCAAAACTTCAGTTTTGATGTAAGCACTAAGCCTGATTTAATTGACCTTGACGTTGATAAAATCCTTGTTGGAGAAATTAAAGACAATAAAACTGCTGAAAATTATTACTTCCAATATAAAAATGCACCAAGCTATGCCAACAGAATAAAAGCTTTAGGCTTTGCAATGAAAAGTAAAGATGCTAAAGCACAAGAGGTGTTGCTAAGCGGATTGAAAGATCAGGCTGCAAACCTACGCGTACTTAGTATTCGTGGTCTTAACCTGGCAGATGCACAAGTGAAAAATTCTGCTTTACCAATCTTACTTCAATTGGCAAAAACCGATAAAAATACAGATGCAAGATCTGCTGCAATTGCAAAATTAGCTGCAACAGGTGATGTAACTTATAAAACTTTGTTAACGGATGGGCTTAAAGATAAATCGTACAAAGTAATTGCTGCTTCAATTAGCGGTTTGGCTAAACTTGCACCACAAGAAAGCATTGCTGCTTTGGCACAGATGGATCAGGATACTAAAGATCATATTGCACCATCAATTGCTGCCGTATATGTTGGCGATCCTGTTGATGCACACCAGCCATTTTTCGAAAACATTATGGCTACAGGAGATAGAAATAAGGTTTATGCTACAATTGGTGCTTATTTCCAGTACCTTTCAAGAAACACAAACCCAGCGGTAACAGAAAAAGGAATCAAAAACATAAGCGATGCGATTGATCGTTTAAAACTATCAGGTGGTTTATCAAAACAACTAGCAACCGCTTATGATTCTACTGTTCAAGCAAAAACGAAACAGGCTGCCGCAGCAACTGGAGATGCAAAAGCAAACCTGGAAAAACAAGCAGATTTATTTAAAAAAGCTGCTACAGATTTAAACAATAAATAATTTCAAATAAATTTGTCCCATTGAGCCTGCTGAAATACTTCAGTCAAAGTCTTCGGCAGGCTCATAATGGCAAATAAATAACGCTAATTACAGCTATCTTTTCTTCTGGTATCAATTACATAAACAATTTGCCAGCCTTCTTCTCCCTTTACTAATTGAAAAGAATTAACGCCGCAATGGCTAAACTTATCGTCTACGTAAAACTTATAATCCGTCCATACGCTAGCCAAAGAACCATCAATTAATATCTTCGTAAAAACGATTCTTTCATCGTACTTTCCCTTATGCGGTGTACCTATAATTTTTAAAAAAGCATTCACAGATTCTGTCCTAACCAAAACTTTTCCATCTTTATTAACAATTGTTTGCATTAGGCTTTCCTTTGCAAAAGCACTTCGAGCAACAGTACTATCACCAGTTCTCATCCCGGTAAAGAGTTTGTTAACAACGCTTTTAACTAAGTCTTGCTCGGTAGATTGGGCAAATAATTTGGAGGCAAAAAGTACCAAAAACAAGGCAAAAATGACTAATCTTTTCATGACTTCTTAATTACTGATTTTAGAATAAATTTATGTTACTTTTGTAAAAGTAGGGAAATGGAACCGCGATGCTGCAAAAATCATTTGATTATTCACACATCTTAATCACAATCAATACAGTTTATATTCAGGTATTTACATCTGCCGTGAAGGCTAATGTTAGTAATTATTTTTAAAACGAATAATTAAATATTGTAAACTTATAATGTTGTTTTTCTGCAATTGGCACGGTTCTTTAATGATAACGATATGGAAGAAGAATTCTTTTTTGAATCCAACGAAGATGCGCAACGTTCGGTAGAGCGTTACGAAGAAATGATCCGAAATAAGGACCAGTATTTTTTTGATGCGCATGCTTTTGAATATATAGTAGATTTTTACATTGAGAAAAACGATCCAGTTAAAGCTTTACAGGTAGTTGATTACGCCGTAAGCCAGCATCCGTATGCAACTGTTTTCTTAATTAAGCAGGCTCACCTTTATATTTTAACCAATAACCACGAACAGGCATTTATGGCTTTGCAAAAAGCTGAATTGCTTGAACCATCAGAACCTGATATTTATTTGCTGCGTGGTAATATTTTTCAAAATACCGAACGTTATGCCGAAGCGCTTGAAAATTATGAAAAAGCACTTGGTCTTGCCGAAAGTACAGACGAAATTTTATTGCAAATGGCTTATGTTTACCAAAGCATGTCTGATTATGAAAGTGCTATAACTTACATTAAACTAAGTTTAGAACAGAATATGGAAAATCAGGACGGTTTATATGAGCTGGCCTTTTGTTATGATGTTTTAGATAAACAAGAAGAAAGCATTAAATTTTATCAGCAATATATTGATACTGATCCATATTCTTATGCCGCATGGTATAATTTAGGCAACAGCTACCATAAACTTAGTCTGTGGGAAAAAGCAATTGATGCTTATGATTACGCCATTTTGATTAAAGAAGATTTTAGCTCAGCTTATTTTAACAAAGGTAATGCATTGGTTCAGCTAGATAAATATGATGAAGCCATTACGGTTTATAAACATACTTTTGAGTACGAGCAACCAAATGCCGATACCTATTGCGCCATTGGAGAGTGTTACGAGAAATTGGAGCAAATGGACGAAGCCCGTTCTTACTACAAGAAATCGGTTAAAATGGACCCTAAAATGGCCGATGCCTGGTTTGGTATTGGTGTTACCTTAAACCACGAAGAACGCTATTTCGAATCTTTACATTTTTATAAAAAAGCAATAGAACTGGAAGCCGAAAATCCTGATTTTTGGTTTGCCATGGCTGATGCCTACTATAAACTTGGGCAAATTGAAGAATCTATCATCGCTTATGAAAAAGTGTTAGAATATAATCCACTTGATATTGAAGCATGGCTTGATTTTAGTACTGTTTTATACGAGCAAGGCAAACTGCGTGAAGCATCAGAAACCATGTCTGAAGCTATAAAAAACAACCCTGAAGCCGCAGAATTATACTACCGTATGGTGGCTTATCTTTTTGCTTTAGGTAATTATAGCGATGCCCTTGAGTACCTGGAAACAGCTTTAACCACCGACCCGGAAAAACATTATATTTTATTTGAATATTTGCCACAATTGCAAGATAACAGTGCAATTTTGAACGTTATAAACCGATATATCCGCTAATAAGCATGTTAAAAAAAATTGACAATTAATCTCGATTTTTTTTTCACTTTTGTACACTATATGAATTACCCATTATTAAACGTCCCTGAACGTCCAACAAAACCACGCCAAAAAGGCCTAACAATGGTTATGGATAAGGGATTAAGCCTGCGCCAGGTAGAAGATTTTATCGAAGTTGCTGGTGTACATACAGATATTGTTAAACTGGGCTGGGCTACATCTCATGTTACCCCAAACCTTAAAGAGAAATTAGCTTTATATAAAAGCGCAGGAATACCCACTTATTTTGGAGGTACATTATTCGAAGCATTTATTATCCGTAATCAGTTTGACGATTATCAACGTGTTTTAGACCAATATGGAATGGAATATGCAGAAGTATCTGACGGTTCTATTATTATTGAGCACGATCTTAAATGTGAATTTATTAGCAAACTTGCCAAACAGGTAACTGTAATTTCAGAAGTTGGAAGTAAAGATGCTGCCAAAATATTTGCGCCATACAAATGGATTAAATTAATGAAAGCTGAAATGGAAGCCGGTTCGTGGAAAGTAATTGCCGAAGCCCGAGAAGGTGGAAATGTTGGTATTTATAGAGGTAGCGGAGAGGTTAGAGAGGGATTAGTGGATGAGATTTTAACACAAATCCCTGAAGAAAGCATCATTTGGGAAGCCCCTCAAAAAGAACAACAAGTTTGGTTTATTAAACTTATCGGCACAAACGTAAACCTAGGCAACATTGCACCAGCAGAAGTTATTCCTTTAGAAACTATCCGTTTGGGGTTACGCGGAGATACATTTGACCATTTCCTTAACTTAGGAAAATAATAGTACTACCCGTCATTGCAAGGAACGAAGCAATCATAAGTATTGTCTTTAAAGAAATTGCTTCGCTCTTTGTAATAACGAAATTTTTACGACATGAAAACCTACGGTTTAATCGGATATCCGCTTTCACATTCCTTCTCAAAAAAATATTTTACCGAAAAGTTTTTAAACGAAGGCCTTAACGATCATCAATACGAGCTTTACCCGATAGAAAATATCAATTCTATTACCGATTTATTAGCAAATGACCCTACACTTTGTGGATTAAACGTAACCATTCCGCACAAGGTAAATGTAATGCCTTTTTTAAACGAAGTAGATGCAGTTGCTGAAGAAATTGGTGCAGTGAATTGTATCTGCATTAAAAACCACGATGGAGAAACTTATCTTAAAGGCCACAATACCGATGCCTACGGCTTTGAAGAATCTTTAAAATCTCTGCTCGAAACACATCACAACAAAGCATTAGTTTTTGGTGATGGCGGTGCTACAAAAGCTATAAAATATGTGTTGAATAAATTAAACATAGAGTTTATTACGGTTGTACGGAGAGCACTTCCAGGTACAATTTTATATCAGGATTTAACGCCAGAGATTATAAAATCTCATACTTTATTGATTAACACAACCCCTTTGGGCATGTCGCCAAATGTAGATACTTATCCAGAAATAGATTATTCATTATTAAGCCCAAAACATTTAGCTTACGATATCGTATACAATCCATTAGAAACTGCTTTTTTAGGCAAGGCAGCGGCTCAAGGTGCTAAAATTAAAAATGGATTAGAGATGTTGTATCATCAAGCAGAAAAGGCTTGGGAAATTTGGAGTAGTTAAACTTATATTTATTCTTTAATAACTACATTACAGCTTCAAAAATCTGTTAACAGTCTATAATTCGATAAAGTATGATTAAAATAATTAAAATAAGAGATCTATTTTTTCCCTCAATCATACTTCTTCTATTTTTGGGTTCGTGCCAAAATAATTCTTATTCGCCAAAACCAAAGGCATATTTTAGAATTGTATACCCTGAAAAGAAATATCAGCAATTTAATTCCACCGCACCTTACACTTTTGATTACCCGGTATATGCTGCGATGGAAAATGACAAAAGTAAAAACGCCGAAAAATATTGGTATAATTTACATTTTAAGCAATTTAATGGCTTTTTACACCTTACTTATTATGATGTAGCAAACAAAGCAGCATATGATGAAATGGTAGAAGATGCAAGAAAACTAGCCTTTAAACACACCATTAAAGCACGTGCTATTGATCAGAAAATGATCAATTACCCTGAAAATAAAGTGTACGGAATTTATTATGCCATAGAAGGTAATACAGCTTCATCTGTTCAGTTTTTTTTAACAGATAGTGCCAAACATTACTTTAGAGGTGCCCTATATTTTAATGAACGCCCACAATATGATTCGATTGAACCGGTTGTTAAATTTATTAAAAAGGATATTGATAAAATGATTTCTACGTTTAGGTGGAAGAATTAAGCAATTATGATTAGTATTAAAATATTTACGTTTAACGCTTACAGCGAAAATACTTATGTTTTATATGATGAAACGAAAGAATGTGTTATCATTGATCCTGGTATGTATGATGGAGCCGAACAAAACGAATTGGCAACATTTATTAAAGCTGAAGCCCTTAAACCTGTTTTATTATTAAATACGCATTGCCATTTAGATCATATATTTGGCAACAAATTTGTTTTTGATACTTGGGGATTAAAGCCTCAGTTTCATCCTGGAGAATTACCTATTTTACAAGCAGTACCTGGCTATGCACCACAAATGGGCTTTACCCGTTACGAGCTTTCTCCTGAACCAGATACCTTTTTATCAGAAAAAGGAACAATTAGCTTTGGCAACAGCACATTACAACTTATTTTTGTACCCGGCCATTCGCCTGCACACCTTTGCTTTTACAACAAGGCCGACCGCTTTTTAATTGGTGGCGATGTGTTGTTTTACGGAAGTATTGGTCGTACTGATTTGCCTGGAGGAAATCATCAGCAACTTATTCAAAACATTAAAGAAAAACTTTTTGTGCTGCCTGACGATTGCAAAGTATATCCTGGACATGGCCCTGCAACAACCATAGGATTTGAAAAACAACATAATCCATTTTTTTAGCCGGATTAAAGGTTTATAATTGTGAATAGGTTTACTCCCTAAGCCTTTTACCTTTAAACCCTCAACCTTTTATTTATCTTTACCCCGTGAATACGCCATTATACATAGCCAAAAGGTATTTGCTTGCAAAGAAATCAACCAATGCAATCAACTTGATATCAGGCATATCAATGGTTGGGGTAATGGTTGGTAGTGCAGCACTGCTAATTATTCTTTCCGTATTTAATGGTTTTGAAACGGTTGTATTGAATATGTTTAATACAATTACCCCTCAAATTGCTATAACACCGGCAAAAGGCAAAACGTTTAATCCCAACACAGCCTATTTCAGTCAGCTTAGAAACCATAAAGATGTTTACTCCTTTACAGAAGTTTTGCAAGAAAACGCCTTGTTAAAATACAATAGTAAACAAGCTGTTGGTATGGTAAAAGGAGTAAGTTTTGATTACCTTAAAAATGATAAGCTTGATAGCACCATTAAGGAAGGGCGATTTGTTTTACATAACCAAAGTGGATTTAATGCTGTAATCGGATCTGCATTGCAAAGTTATTTAGCTGTTAATACTGTTGATCCATTTACAGAGTTAGAAATTTATTCACCCAAAAAAAATATATCAGCAAGCAACATTAATCCAGCAGATGATTTTATTATAAAAAGCATTCGGGTAAGTGGTGTTTTTGAGGTACAACAAGAGTTTGATAATGGCATTATCGTTCCACTTGAGTTTGCCCGAGAACTTTTAGGCGAAGAAAAAGATGTTTCAGCAATAGAAATAAATCTCCAGCCGGGTACAAATGTAGATCAGTTTCAAGAAGAAGTGGCTTCAAAAATCGGTAAAAATTTTGATGTCAGAAATCGGGCAGAGCAAAACCGATCACTTTATCATATTCTTAATACCGAAAAATGGGCAATTTATGTTATCCTTACTTTTATATTAATTATTGCTATATTTAATATAATAGGGTCGTTAACCATGCTGGTGATAGATAAGCTTAAGGATATTGCCATTTTGAGCAGTTTGGGTGCGGAAAAAAGATTAATTAAAAGAATTTTCCTTTTTGAAGGAATGATGATAACCATGTCTGGCTGTATATTTGGTTTAGTTATCGGATTAATTTTCTGCCTTTTCCAACACTATACAGGTATTATAAAAATGGGGGCAGAAGAAAACACAACATTAGTAAGTGCCTATCCTATAGCATTAAAATGGAAAGATTTTGTTTTAGTGTTTGTTACTGTAGGTATTTTTTCATTTTTGGCATCTGCTTTGTCAGCTAATTTAAGCGTAAAGAAGATTGGCCAAATTAATCAAACTATTTAACCATGAAATTATTTAAACAAGCAACTGTATTTGTTATGCTTATTGGTGTGGCTGTTACCGCTTGTAATAGAACAGATAAATCAGCTACAGGAAAAAGTAATATTAAAACCGTTAAAGGCCTTTATACTTTTGGCCCTGAAATGAAATCTTTTACATTGTGTGAAGATGGCCGCGAATATTGGGTTGCAGACAGTGTTAAAAACCTGGAACTTTCTTACAGCAATTTAAATTTCGAAAAGCCTTACGAGCCCGTTTATGTAGAGCTACAGGGCTATTTTGCTAAATCGGATACTGCAACCGTTTCTGATGATTTTGATTCTACCTTGGTTGTAACCAAAGTGCTTAAAATTAGCAAGGAAATTCCTGATGGACCTTGTTCTCAATAAAAATTGTTCTTTATAAAAAAAGTCCCGATTTTGATCGGGACTTTTTTATTTTGTAATTAACTCAATTACCCCTTACCAGTAAATAGTGTAAAGCGCAGTAATTAAGATAATGATGATTAGCGCACCAATGGTAAAACCAGGTGTGGTTTTGAACATTTTCTTATCAATTTCAAGCCCTTTAGGAATAACACCTCTTCTGTTTTCAATATTTGTGATAATACTCATTCCTATAATACATAACACAAAAACAAATCCCATTCTATCTATAAAAGGAATTTCATAAACACCATTATTATCAAAGTTTGGTTGGTAGAAACCATAAGGAGTTAAAAATTTAAGATCAACCCACATTGGTAAAAATTTAAGAATTACAGAGAAAATGAAACCCCCAATAGTTGCAAATAAGGCTGCATTAGAAGTTGTTCTTTTCCAGAAAAAACCTAAAATAAACATTGCGAAAATCCCAGGAGAAACAAAACCAGTATATTCTTGAATATAATTAAACCCTTGTTTTCCTTCGCCCATTAATTGTTCACCAATAATTAATGATAAAATCACGGCTAAGAAAACAGAAACAATTACAGTAATTTTTCCAACGTTTACCATATTTGATTCAGACGCATTCGAATTAATAGCCTTTTTATAAATATCAAGCGTAAAAATAGTTGCGATACTATTGGCCTTACCTGCAAGTGAGGCAACAATTGCAGCTGTTAATGCGGCAAAAGCTAATCCTTTAAAACCAATTGGAAGCAAGTTTAATAAGTTTGGATATGCTTTATTTACATCTACAATTCCTTTTGAATCCAGCATTTCTGTGTGAAACATGCCGTATTTAGTATAAAGTACATAAGCAGCAATACCAGGAAGAACCACGATAACGGGCATTAATAGTTTCAAAAACGCAGCAAATAAAATACCGCTTCGTGCTGTTTTTAAATCTGCACCTAACGCTCTTTGGGTAATGTATTGGTTACAGCCCCAGTAGTTTAGGTTCACAATCCACATACCGCCAATTAGAACTGATAAGCCTGGTAAGCTGATGTAGTTACGGTTTTCCTTATTAAATATCATATGGAAATGATCGTTGGCTTCGCTTTTTAATAAACTTAAACCACTCAGCACTCCTGTTTGACCGGATTTCTCTGCAAGTAAATTAAGTGCGATATAAGTAGCAACCAAACCGCCCAAAACAAGGAAAAAAACCTGAATAACATCTGTATAACCAATTACTTTCATGCCGCCCAGCGTAATAAAAATTGCAAAAACAGCCAAGAGCACAATACATGCAACAATACTTAAACCAGAGATGTTGCTAATTGCCAGGGCACCTAAATAAAGTATCGACATTAGGTTTACTACAATATACAGCATTAGCCAAAATATCGCCATAATCATTGCTACGGTACCATTGTAGCGTTGATTAAGAAATTGTGGCATGGTAGATATCTTATTTTTAAGATATACGGGAATAAAAAATACGGCAACAACAATTAAAGTTGCAGCAGCCATCCATTCGTAAGTTGCAATTGCAATTCCAAGCTTAAAGCCTGAGCCACTCATCCCAATAAACTGTTCGGCAGAAATATTGGAAGCGATTAACGATGCGCCAATGGCCCACCATGTTAAGGAACCTTCGGCCAAAAAATAGTCTTTTGAGCCTGTAGATTCAGATTTCTTTTTTTTGTAAATGTAAAAGCCATAGGCTGCCACAATAACGAAGTAGATTAAGAATACAATGTAATCCTTTATATCAAGGAGGTTGTGTTTCATTTTTTGGTTAGGAGTTATTTGGTTTCGAATTCTAAATGTAATAAATTCATAAAATAATATTCGTTTTTAACATAAAATTTATGCTATAAAACGAATATTAAATGTCTTCTATCCCATTAGGCAGTTTTTATAGTTAGATATATCTGTTTACAATATTCTCCAGATACTCTTGTTTTCCACTTATTACTTCAGGTTCACCATTTTCTGCAGCATAGTTTCTTAAATCTTCCAAGCTTAACTTGCCTTCTTCAAACTCAGCTCCTTTTCCACTATCGAATGATGCGTATCTGTTCGATCTGATTTTCTTGTAATCAGATTTCTGAAGAATTGCATCTGCAGTAATTAAAGCACGTGCAAAAATATCCATACCACCAATGTGTGCATAAAACAAATCTTTAGGATCAGTAGAATTACGACGGATTTTAGCATCAAAATTCACACCTCCACCTTGTAAGCCGCCACCTTCTAAAATAATCAACATCGCTTCAGTTAATTCATTAATATCATTTGGAAATTGATCCGTATCCCATCCATTTTGATAATCGCCACGATTTGCATCGATTGAACCCAATAAACCACTATCTACAGCAACCTGTAATTCGTGTTGAAAAGTATGCCCAGCCAATGTTGCATGGTTTACTTCTAGGTTTAATTTAAAATCACCAAGCAAATTGTATTGTTGTAAAAATCCTTTAACCGTTGCGGCATCATAATCGTACTGATGTTTAGACGGTTCGCAGGGTTTTGGCTCTATAAAAAAGGTCCCTTTAAATCCTTGCTTTCTGGCATAATCCTTTGCAGTATGTAAAAACTTAGCTAAATGCTCTTGCTCGCGCTTCATATTGGTATTTAGCAAAGTCATATAGCCTTCTCTACCGCCCCAGAAAACATAATTTTCGCCATCTAAAGCAATTGTTGCATCCAAAGCCGCTTTCACCTGTGCAGCGCCATGCGCCAATACATTAAAATCAGGATTGGTTGCTGCACCATTCATATATCTTTTATGACTAAATAGATTTGCTGTTCCCCAAAGTAATTTTACGCCGCTATCAGCTTGTTTTTGCTTGGCATATTCTACCAAAGTTTGCAATCGTCGTTCATTTTCAGCAACATTATCGCCATAATCCACTACATCAACATCATGAAAGCAATAATAAGGCAATTGCATTTTGGTTATAAATTCAAAGGCAGCATCCATTTTATCTTTTGCTCTTTCAATAACGTCTTTTTTTTCATCCCATGGAAACATGTGGGTTGCACCACCAAAAGGATCGCCACCGTTGCCATTAAACGAATGCCAATAAGCACATGCAAACTTAAAATGTGCTGCCATAGTTTTGCCAGCGACTATTTTATTAGCATCGTACCATCTAAATGCTAAAGGATTATCGCTTTGTAAGCCTTCAAATTGAATTTGATCAATATCTTTAAAAAAGGTTGTTGCTCCTGTTACTACTTTTGTCATGCTGTTGTGATTCTATTTATTTAAGGTTCTGTTTAAAATTTCTTTCCAGTTTTGATAAACCTGCTCGTAGGTTTCTTGATTTTGTGGTTCTAAATATTTTTTAATCTCATGATCTGTAAAAGCATCTTCTGCACTATTAAAAATTTTAGCGCCAATGCCAGCACCAAGTGCTGCACCCACACTTCCATCATTTTCATGCAACTCCAGCGGAATACCGGTAACATCAACAAAGGTTTGTGCAAATACATCACTTAAAAAAAGATTGGCTCTGCCTGCACGAATCACTTTTGGTTTCATTCCATTTTCTCGCATTATGTCCAATCCATATCTAAAAGCAAATGCAATACCCTCTTGTACCGCTCTAAAAATATCAGCTTGTTTATGCGTATTTAAATCTATCCCAATGAGTTGGGCACCTGTATATTGGTTATTTAGCATCCGCTCTGCTCCATTTCCGAAAGGCAAAACCATTAGTCCTTTACTGCCTATGGGAGATTTTGAGACCAATTGATTTAATTCTGAATACGAAGTTTTAGGTGCAAATTGATCTTTTGCCCATCGATACATGCTTCCAGTGCCGTTAATACATAATAAAACGCCTGTATGTTTTTTCTCTTTAGAATAGGTTACATGCGCAAAGGTGTTAACTCTCGATTGGGGGTCGTAAGTCAATTCATCGCTAACGCCATAAATTACACCTGATGTACCTGCTGTGGCTGCAACTTCTCCAGGCTTTAGCACATTTAAAGATAAAGCGTTATTGGGTTGATCGCCAGCTTTATAAGAAACCGGAATACCTGCCGATAGCCCCAATAAACGAGCAATACCTGCTTTTAAGTACCCATGTTCGGAGAATAGCGGCCTCACCTCAGGAATAAGACTTCTGCTTAAACCATAGTAATTCATCACATCTGCGGAAAGTTCGTCATTCTTAAAATCCCAAAAAATACCTTCAGATAAGGATGAAATGCTAGAGGTAATTTCTCCTGTAAGTTTCATGGCAATAAAATCACCTGGAAGCATTATTTTATCAATGCGACTATAAATACTGGGTTCATTATTTTTAACCCATGCCAATTTGGATGCTGTAAAATTACCTGGCGAATTAAGCAAATGTTGTAAACATTCTTTTTGCCCTATTGTATTAAATGCTGTATTGCCTAAATCAACAGCACGGCTATCACACCAAATAATGCTATCACGCAGTACATTTTGATCTCGATCTACTACAACCAATCCATGCATTTGATAGGCAATTCCAATAGCCTTTATATCTTTTGGATTAAATAAATTGCTTGTATTTAATTTTAATATGGCTTGTTGTGTATTGTGCCACCAATCTGAAGGGGATTGCTCAGCCCAACCGGCTTGAATAGATTTTATTTCAGTTTCTTCTTCAGGAAATTGAACTGAGGCCACACTTTTACGTGTTTCCGCATTAACAACTGAAACTTTTATAGACGAGGTGCCTATATCAATACCTAATAAATACATGGGCATTAAAGGATTTTATATTTGGTTATGCAAACGGTTGCATAAATATAGATGTTAAATATTTAATTGCAAATTTTTTGTTAACTATTTGAATATGGATGCATTAGTAACGCTTAAAGAAGAACGATGCACTTGAAGGCTAAAAAATCAATTTTATCTATTAATTTATATTTTTGTAATCGACTAATTAAATATCATTTATGGAAGCAATTAACTGGGCAGATTTTGAAAAAGTAGAATTACGTGCCGGAACAATATTAGAAGTTTTTGATTTTCCTGAAGCCCGGAAGCCTGCGTACAAATTAAAAGTTGATTTTGGTGAGTTTGGGATTAAAACGAGCAGCGCACAAATTACAAAGCATTACACCAAAGAAGAATTGCCAGGGAAACAAATAATTGGTATTATTAATTTCCCTAAAAAGCAAATTGGCAAATTTATGTCGGAGTTTTTAGTAACTGGTTTTGCCGATGAAAATGGAGATATTGTTTTAACCAGTTTAAGGGGAGAAGTTCCTAACGGAAGTAAAATGATTTAAGATTTTTCTATTCCTATCTTTGCACTATGAGTTTTTATAATTTCGAAAATAACAATCAAGACGAAGAGGATATTCACTACATGAAATTTGCACTAGCGGAAGCACAAAAAGCTTTTGCTGAAGATGAGATTCCTATAGGCGCCATTGTAGTTTGTAAAAACCGAATTGTTGGTAGAGGTTATAATTTAACGGAGCGTTTTAATGATGTTACCGCACATGCAGAAATGCAAGCTTTTACATCAGCAGCACAAACTGTTGGCGGTAAATACCTAACAGATTGCACTTTGTACGTAACCATAGAGCCTTGCGTGATGTGCGCTGGCGCAAGTTACTGGACCCAAATAAGCAGGATTGTTTATGGTGCCCGGGAAGAAAAACGTGGTTTCTTATCAAAAAACGCTGATATTTTACATCCTAAAACACAACTAAAGGGTGGTATTTTAGCGGATGAATGTGCTACTTTGATGAAAAGTTTTTTTGCAAGAAAGCGTTAATAAACGTTTGATTAATAGAGCCTAAAGCTAGTTTATCATTATTAAATAAACCCGACAGAAACGGCAGCTCCCGATTCTTTTATCGGGACTATAGTGAATGGCGGGGCTGAAAAAGCCAGCAATTGCTAACGATCATTTCCAAAACCACTTATTTTTAAAACACTGTTGAGTACATAATCTTTGTTGAAAGTGATTGGTTACAGAAACTAAGCACTTAAGCATGAGCAAAAAACACAATGATGATAATAACATGAACAAATCTTAACCTTTGAATGTTATATTTGCTACAAGAAACATTTTTAAATCTTTAAACATAAAACATTATGGCTTTTGAATTACCTGCGTTACATTACGCAACCGATGCATTAGAACCGCATATTGATAAAACTACCATGGAAATCCACCATGATAAACACCATCAAGCTTACGTAACTAATTTAAACAAAGCTGTTGAAGGTAAGCCTGAGGCAAGTTTAAGCATCGAGGAAATTGTAAAAAACATTTCTAAATATCCTGCAGCTGTTAGAAACAATGGTGGCGGTCATTATAATCACTCTTTATTTTGGAATGTTTTAGGTCCAAACAAAGGTGGCGAGCCTACTGGCGATTTAGCTAAAGCAATTAACGAAGCTTTTGGTTCATTTGCTGAGTTAAAAACTAAATTACAAGATGCTGGTGCAACTCGTTTTGGTTCTGGATGGGCTTGGTTATCTGTTGGTGCTGATAAAAAACTTCAGGTTTCTTCTACTCCAAACCAAGACAATCCATTAATGGATGTTGCTGAAGTAAAAGGTACTCCAATTTTCGGTATCGATGTTTGGGAGCATGCTTATTACTTAAAATATCAAAACAAACGCCCTGATTATTTAGCTGCAATTTGGAATGTAGTAAACTGGGATGCTGTTGCTGAGCTTTACAAAAAAGCATTGTAATACAACTCATTATATTTAAAAAAGCCTCGTTAAGAATATTAACGGGGCTTTCTTATTTTAAGATTAATTGATAACTTCGTGTTTTATTAAATTATCAAAGATGAAGAGGTTTATATTTCTATTATTTATCGTGGTTGGAATCAGCAATATCTCAAGGGCACAACAGAATAAAATGCCTACGCCTTCAGAAATTGCTCAAAAGAATGTAGAAGATTTAGATAAAAGGCTTAAACTAAATGGCACTCAAAAAAGCGTAATTTATAGCTTTACATATAATCAGGCAAAAGAGCAGGCAGATTTAATAAAAAGACAACAGGCAGGTAATTCTCGTGAAGAAGATGTAGATAAATTTTATAAACTACAGAACGAAACTTCTAAAAATATCCGTAACGTTTTAAGACCAGAGCAACAGCCTGAATATGATAAAATTATTGAGGAGCGTTTAAGCGGAAAGGCAAATAAAAGCAAAAAGAAGAAAAAAGGTGAGGAGGAAGAAGTAGAAAGTGATATTAAAGGACTTCTTTCTGGACCAAAACCAGAGAAGCAGAACTAAGTTAACTTTAAGTATAGATGCCTGAAATAATTCTTGGATCTTTAGTTCTGGCTTTATTATTATCTCCACAACTATTGGCAGGTTTTTTAGCCAGAAGAACAGGGAGAAATTTTTGGTTTTGGTTTTTAATATCTTTTCTTATTCCAATTGTATCGCTTATTATTCTAATCTTTTTAGAAGATAAGAACCCTACAACTGAAGGATATAAACTTGCAGATCATTTACAGGATCGGGATTTAAAAGCCAATTCAGCAAAACAATCAGATAAAATATAAGTTATTGTTGCAACAATAATTATCATTTGGTGTTATCACCAATCACTTAAAAATTCATCAATAAAACTTTGCTAAGGAATTAAATAATCGCAGATACTAATGTGGTACGGTAATAACACCAACCACAGGTTTAATCTTATCCTTTGTTTCTAAACCTGACTTGAGTAAATGCCACCGATTCTTTATCGGGGCAGCAACGGGAGCAGGACTGCAATTGCTAAGTAATGCTGTCCGTTCATTTCCAAATCAAACACATTAATTATTTGTAAAGCAAGGCCTGTGGTTCTTTTGAAACATGATTCCTGTTTTCCGCTATATCCCGATAGAAAAATCGGGGATGCCGCTACACCCAGGTTTAAAAACTTAGGTTAAACGCAGATTAAGGTTATATAACCCCAAAATTGGCGTTGTATAACCCTTAATTATACCCTCCAGATATATGTCGCGGGGTTCCTAACTGATAATTATACGTTCAGGAGACCAACGATACGGTTGTATAACCCAAAAATATACGCTTACAACCCCAAAATTGGGGTTATATACCCCGAATTATACGTTCCGAACCTTAGCGTTATGCTTGTGTAACCCCAAATTATATATCCAGAACCCCAACCGAGTAGTAAATTAACTCAACCGAGTAGTAAATTAAAAGAAGTGATATGTATTTAACAGCTTCGGATTAGTTTAATAAATCAAATTATACCTATACAACCTCAAATTAATGGTTAAACACCCATAATTATATATCTGCAACCTTAGCACAAGGGTTCTTCGAAAAGTAGCTTCAAAAAAGAGCAAAAAAATAGCCACGGAATCACGAAATTAACACGAAATATTTTCCGTGGTTTCAGTGTTTCCGAGGCATATAGCTTAAAGAAATCGCAATGGCGACCGCCTCTAATAATATACAGAAACTAAATCCCCACAATATCTTTCTTTTTACGCTGTTTCATTGCCTTTGGAATTATCTCTAAAATTTCATCCTTCAAGGCATTTAGCATGCGCTTTTTAATGAAGTTTTTATGTGTAACCAAGCTAATCTCTCTTACTGGCTCAGGAGATTTGAAATGACGGATTTTGCTGGTTTGTTTAGTGCTTAATTCTGCAATGGCCAATTCGGGCAGCAATGTTGCGCCACCATTTAAATCCACCATTCTAACAAGTGTTTCTACACTTCCAGTATTATATTCTAAACCTTGTAATCTATTATTTTTTGTTGATCGGCAAATATTTAAAACCTGATTACGCATACAATGTCCTTCATTTAAAAGCCAAATATTCTCATCATTTAAATCCTCGGCATCAACTGCCTTCTTTTTATATAGCTTACTATTTTTACTGATATAGCTTACAAAGTTTTCGTAATAAAGAGGTAGTTCAGTAATGTTAGCATCAGTTAAAGGCGTAGCTAAAATACCGCAATCTAATACGCCAGTTTTAAGGTGATGAATAATATCTTCGGTCGTATATTCCCAAATCAACAATTTTAAATCTGGGTATTTCTCTAACATTGCCGAAATTACTTCGGGTAATAAATATGGCGCTACCGTTGGAATTACTCCAATTCTTAATTCACCTAAAACATCTTGCTGTTGACTGCTAATTAATTCTTTAATCTTCCCGCTCTCTTGTAAAATTATCCTGGCTTGGGCTATAACCTGAGCTCCAATTTCTGTTGGTGTAACGGGCTGCTTACTCCTATCGAATATTTTAACACTAATTAATTCTTCCAGCTTTTGAACTTGCATACTTAGCGTTGGCTGGGTTACAAAACATTTATCAGCAGCAGTTACAAAACTTCTGTAAGTATCTACTGCAACAATATATTCAAGCTGAACTAAAGTCATATAGTTAAAATTTATTAATTACTTCAAATATATCGATTTTAATTATGATAAATTGAATGAGATAATGCCAAGTTTCATAAAATATACAATCATTTTATCACTCACTCATTCCATCATTATTTTAATATCTGCTTTCAAAATCTTGGTAAGCTAAAGCAATTCCTTCAGGGAGTTCTATTTTATGCTTCCAGCCTAAAGCATGTAATTTACTTACATCCATCAATTTACGGGGCGTACCATCTGGTTTAGTGGCATCAAAAACTAATTTACCTTCAAAACCTAAAACATCCTTAATTAATAAGGCTAAATCTTTAATCGTTAAATCATGGCCGGTGCCAATATTGATTAGATTTGGCTCATTATAGTTCTGCATTAAAAAATAACAGGCATCAGCTAAATCATCGGCAAATAAAAATTCACGCATAGGTGAGCCTGATCCCCAAACCACGATTTCTTGATCACCATTAATCTTTGCTTCATGCACCTTACGAATTAACGCAGGTAAAACATGAGAATTTTGCGGATGATAATTATCATTATAACCATAAAGGTTTGTTGGCATTACCGAAATAAAATTACAGCCATATTGGGCACGATACGCATCGCACATTTTAATACCTGCAATTTTAGCAATAGCGTAAGGTTCGTTAGTTTCCTCTAAAGTTCCTGTTAAAAGGTAATCTTCCTTTAAGGGTTGAGCAGCCATTTTAGGGTAAATACAACTCGAGCCTAAAAACATTAGTTTTGTTACCTCATTTACATAAGCACTATGAATAACATTATTTTGAATGGCTAAATTTTCATAAAGGAAATCAGCCCGGTAAGTATTATTGGCAACAATACCACCAACTTTTGCCGCAGCTAAAAAAACATATTCAGGTTTTTCAGCTGCAAAAAAATCTGCTACAGCTTGCTGATTGCGAAGATCAAGCTCAGCCGATGTTCTTGTTAACAAATTAGTAAATCCTTCTTTTTGTAGTTTACGATAAATAGCAGAACCTACCATTCCGCGGTGACCTGCAACGTATATTTTAGCCGATTTTTCCAAAACTTATTCTTTTTAATGCACGCAAAAATACAAAATAACCACCAACAGATGGCTTTGCGCATTGGCAAATAAATTATACCCACAGTGCTTTTTGTAATTAAGTAAGCAATTAATATTAAATTTGCAGCTTAAATTTTAATAGTGGGTAAAGATAAACTTAGACGTTTTGCCGAAATAGAAACATTTGCAAACGTATATCAATTAGATCAAGGAAAGGTTTTAAAAGGCAACTGGGCAAAAGATCATTTTAAAAATAGCAATCCAATTGTATTGGAACTTGCTTGTGGTAAAGGCGAATATTCGGTTAACCTGGCATCCTTATTTCCTGAAAAAAACTTTATAGGTGTGGATTATAAAGGCAATAGAATTTGGAGAGGTGCAAAAACTGCCCTTGAGGACGGAATCAATAATGTTGCTTTTTTACGCATTCAGATAGAGAATTTATTGGATTATTTTGAAGCTGGTGAGATTGACGAAATTTGGATTACATTTCCTGATCCGCAGCCTCAGGATAGCAGAGAGAAAAAGCGCCTTACTTTCCCTGCATTTTTAGATCGTTATAAAGTTATTTTAAAACCAGGTGGAAAGGTAAATCTAAAAACTGATAATGATGGTTTATATGCTTACACTTGCGAGAAAGTTAATGAGCTATGCTTACCTGTGCATAAAAATACAGATCATTTGTATACTTCAGATTTGGTTGATAACGTTTTATCCATAAAAACCTACTACGAAAAGAAATACTTGCTACACGATAAAAACATTAACTATATTCAATTCTCATTTGAATAAAATATGGATACAAACTTTTACGAACAGGTTTTTGAAATAGCCCGCTTAATCCCAAAGGGAAGGGTTACTTCTTACGGTGCAATCGCTAAAAGTTTGGGCGCAGCAAAATCTTCCAGAATGGTTGGTCATGCCATGAGGTATTCGGGCTTGGCACATCCAAAAGTTCCGGCACATAGAGTGGTTAACAGCAGTGGTTTGCTTACTGGTAAATTTCACTTTGAAGATCCTAATATGATGCAGGAACTATTAGAAAAGGAAGGCGTAGCGGTTAAAAACGACAAAGTGGTCAATTTCAAAAAGATATTTTGGGATCCTTTGGAAGAAGTTAACCTCGATTAATTTTAGTTAAAAATTAACACCATTCTCTCAATTTAAAAATCATTAACTCAATAATTAAACATGGGAAAGCTTGTAGAAGAATTTAATGGCTATCGTGAAAAAATGAACGATAGAATAATGGAAACGGCCAACACAAATATTAAAAGGTTTTTTGCGCTTGATACAACTTCATATGCCGATGGCGCTTTAAATGTTAAAACTAAAGAAATGCTAGGTTTAGTTGCTTCTATGGTTTTGCGTTGCGATGATTGTATTAAATATCACTTAGGTAAATGTTATGATGCTGGCGTAAATACCGATGAAATGAACGAGATATTTATGATTGCCAATTTAGTTGGTGGCAGCATTGTTATTCCGCATTACAGAAGAGCTGTAGAGTATTGGGATGAGCTTAATGCCTAATTTGTATCAGCAAAACTTGCGGTTTAAAGCAAAATAATTAAAAAAGTCTTCATTGCGAGGTACGAAGTGATCTTTTGGGTTTTTCTAATATCGTTTAAGGTTGATCCGTGCTTCGCAAAAATATTTTGAAAATACTTCAGTCTAATAAATTACCTAACAACACTTTTAAATGACAACTACAAGCTTAATAAGATGTTCTTGGGCTACATCAGATCCGCTTTACATAAAATATCATGATGAAGAATGGGGCAAACCAACTTACGATGATAAAACGCTATTTGAATTCTTGATTCTGGAAGGTGCACAAGCGGGTTTAAGCTGGATTACCATTTTACGGAGACGAGAAAATTACAGAAAAGCTTTTGCTGATTTTGATGTAGAAAATGTGGCGGCTTTTAATGAAAATGATTTAGAAAGATTAATGCAGGATACAGGAATTATTCGCAACAGGTTAAAGGTAAATAGCGCAATAACCAACGCAAAATTGTTTATTGAGGTTCAAAAAGAATTTGGTAGTTTTTCCAATTACATCTGGGCATATTTACCGGATGGAAAACCAATTGAAAATCAAGTTGAGAAAATGAGTGATGTGCCCCCAAGAACAGAATTATCTGACAAAATTAGTAATGACATGAAAAAACGTGGCTTTAAATTTTTTGGCACTACCATTTGTTATGCATATATGCAAGCTACCGGAATGGTAAACGATCACTTGATAAATTGCTGCGCTAGAAATTAATTCTTTTTTTCATTATAAGCTTTCACCAACTCTATAACATCTCTACTATTCAGCTCAGTATTTGCTTCAACTTTTTCTAATAATTCAGGTTGATCTCCTAACTTTTGCAATAAAATACTTTTTACTGCAGATTTTTTATCGGCCTCTGTTATGGCTTTAATTGGCAATTCCTGCATGGGTCCTGTACCTGGTTTTTCAATAAAATATCTAACTGCCGGGCTGCCTGCAAGTTTTTCAGATCGATCATTTCTTCCACCAATACCGCCCCCAATACTAATGCCACCGCCCAAACCCATGCCGCTATAACCGCCTGTGCCGGCGCCAATGCCAACTGATGGACTAAACCTTACTTTTCGTTGTTTTTGAGCAGGCACCAACGTACCACCGCCAAAAGCATATAAGTTTACCGCACCCATTTCTATTACCTTAACAAAACGATATTCGAAATTTTTGCCGTTTGCAAAACCCTTGCTTAAATAAGTATCGCCATTCCAAAAGAAACTTTTTACATTTCCTGCAGAAAGTACCACATCGGTTTCATCATTTTGACTAATAAACACGGCAAAATAATCAGTTCCTTTAATGGTACCGCGTATAACTTCATCATCACTTCTAACCACAAAATCCTGTGCTAAAACCACAGTTACGCTTAAGAAAAATAATACCGTAAATATTTTAAGAATCTTCATATGTTAGCTATCTAAACCAATAACGTCAGTTTTAAATAAAAGTATAAATAATGCACCAAACGCTTATCAATTTTTGAGAATTCCTCAAATTATTCCCATAAGCAAAGATAGAAAATCTCTTTATAGAGTAACTGACTAACGTATTTAATGTTACCTCATGCCAGTTTCAATTTAATTTATATTTCGCTCTAATTACTTTTCAGTTAAATTATCCTTTAATCTTTTTCTAAACCTTTAACTTTGGTTACTTTTAATCCAAATCTGTGAAATCACATTTTTGAAATCAATATTTTATGAAAAAACTCTTTCTTTTAGATGGAATGGCGCTGATGTATCGGGCGCATTTTGCGTTAAGTAAAAACCCTCGATTTACCTCTACAGGGATAAATACTTCGGCAGTTATGGGATTTACCAATACATTACTTGATGTACTAAAGAAAGAAAAACCAACACATATTGCCGTAGTTTTCGATACTGAAGCACCAACAGAAAGACATACTTCTTTTGAAGCATATAAAGCACACCGCCAGGCAATGCCTGAAGATCTGGCTGCTGCAATGCCATATGTGATCAAATTAATAACAGGTTTTAATATTCCTGTAATCACATCTGACGGTTACGAAGCGGATGACATTATTGGAACATTAGCCAAAAAGGCGGAGCAAAAAGGTTATCAGGTTTATTGTATGACGCCTGATAAGGATTTTGCGCAACTGGTTTCTGAAAATATTTTTATTTATAAACCTGCCCGCATGGGTAACGATATGGAAATACTTGGCGTTAAAGAGATTTTAGCCAAGTGGGAAATAGAAAATGTATTACAAGTTATTGATATTTTAGGTTTATGGGGAGATGCTGTTGATAATATTCCAGGTATACCAGGGATTGGCGAAAAAACCGCAAAACTATTAATTAAGCAATATGGCTCAATGGAAAATATTATCGCCAACAGCCACGAATTGAAAGGTAAACAACGCGAAAATATTGAAAATTTTGCCGAACAAGGGTTAATTTCAAAAAAGCTAGCGACTATTTTATTGGATGTTCCTGTTGAGCTTAATGAGCAAGAACTAGAATTGTGCGATCCTAGCCGCGATTTATTGGAGCCCCTTTTTACTGAGTTAGAATTTAGAACACTTGGAAAAAGAGTTTTTGGTGATGGATTTTCAGTAACCACTGCCAAATTTCAGGAAGGTACACAAACAGATCTTTTTGGAAACCAGCCAGGCGAAGCCATTCAGTATACCAATACTATTGAAGAAGAACCTGTAGAAAAACTGCCAGCTAAAACTATAGAAAATACTGAACACAACTATCAATTAGTTGATACGGCAGAGAAACGTGCCGATTTAATTAAACTTCTTTTAGCACAGAGCCGGATTTCCTTTGATACAGAAACCACTGGAACAGACGCTAATATGGCCGACTTAGTTGGTTTATCATTCTCTATAAAACCAGGAGAGGGTTATTACATTCCTGTTTCTGCAGTTAGAGAAGAAGCACAAGCCATTGTTGATGAATTTAGAGTGGTGCTTGAAAATGATAAGATTGAAAAGATTGGACAAAATACAAAATACGATATTTTAGTATTGAAATGGTACGGTGTACAGGTTGCAGGTAAACTTTTCGATACTATGCTTGCCCATTATTTAATTGATCCGGATACACGCCATGGAATGGATGTTTTATCGGAAAATTATCTTGGTTATTCGCCAATTTCAATTACCACTTTAATTGGTCCTAAAGGAAAAAACCAAGGCACCATGCGTGATGTTCCTGTAGAAAATGTGGTTGATTATGCCGCAGAAGATGCTGACGTAACCTTGCAACTGGCACATATTTTTGAGCCTAAACTTAAAGAACTTAATGCAGCAAAACTAGCAGAGGAAATTGAAAACCCTTTAGTTTACGTTTTAGCTGATATAGAAAAAGAAGGGGTAAGAATTGATATCGAAACTTTAAAAACATATTCTGCCGAGCTTGAAAAAGACATCATCAGGTTTGAGCAAAATGTATATGATAAGGCTGGCATCAAATTCAATTTAGCTTCACCAAAGCAATTGGGAGAGGTTTTATTCGATAAACTACAGCTTGATCCTAAAGCAAAAAAGACTAAAACTGGCCAATACCAAACAGGAGAAGATGTTTTAACGGCTTTGGCTAGTAAAAGCGATATTGTTCAGGATATTCTGGATTTCCGTCAGCTACAAAAGCTAAAATCTACTTATGTGGATGCTTTACCCCTAATGGTTAACTCAAAAACGGGCCGTGTACATACATCATATAACCAAGCTGTGGCTGCCACAGGAAGACTAAGTTCTAACAATCCAAATCTACAAAACATTCCAATTCGTACCGAAAGAGGAAGGGAAGTACGCAAGGCTTTTATCGCCAGAGATGAAAATCATATTCTATTATCTGCCGATTACTCGCAAATTGAGTTACGTATAATCGCCCACATCAGTCAGGAAGAAAATATGATTGATGCTTTTAATAAAGGAATTGATATCCACACCGCAACCGCTGCCAAAGTTTATGGTATTGGTATTGATGAGGTAGATGGCACACAACGCCGCAATGCTAAGGCGGTAAATTTTGGGATTATTTATGGTCAATCTGCTTTCGGATTATCTCAAAATCTAGGTATACCACGTAAAGAAGCGGCAGAAATTATTGAGCAATATTTTGCACAATACCCGGGTATTAAGCGTTACATGAGCGATACGATGAACTTTGCAAGAGAGAATGGCTTTGTAGAAACCATTATGGGTCGTAGGCGCTACTTGAGAGACATTAACTCGGCTAACCAGACTGTAAGAGGCTTTGCAGAGCGAAATGCGATTAACGCACCTATACAAGGCTCAGCCGCTGATATGATTAAAATAGCGATGATTAATATCCATAAAGATATGAAAGCGCAAAATTTACAATCTACCATGACCATGCAAGTTCATGATGAGTTGGTTTTTGATGTATTAAAATCAGAAAAGGAAATCATGAAAGCTATTATTCAGGATAGAATGAAAAATGCCATAAAAACAACCGTTCCAATTGTGGTAGAAATTGGTGAGGGAGATAACTGGTTAGCAGCACATTAATGAAAAAGCAGATTTTATTAATCGCCTTGCTTTATTGCGTTGGCAATTTTGCTTTTGCTCAACAAGATACGACTACAATTTACCAAAGCCCCAAAGGGTATTTTCTTGATCCTATCAGATCCAAATGGATAATGAAAAAGGATAAGGAAGATAACTTATGGGTAGTTAGGCTTTCTAATAAAAAAGGTGTATTGCAGGAAAAGGTCAGTTTTGCTGATGAAGAATTATCTATTAGAAAAGGCGCTTACGAACGTTATGAAAAAGGCGTGCTACTAGAAGAAGGTAATTATGAAATGGGTTATAAAACAGGAACCTGGTCTAGATTTTACATAAGTAAACAATTAAAAGAAAGAGTAGGCTACAAATGGGACAAGGCCGATGGCCCTATAATTTCTTATTGGGATAATAAACAGATAAAAACTGAGGGTGAGTTTAAACTTGGAAAAAAGGTTGGCCATTGGAAAATGTTTTTTAAAGATGGAAAGATAAATCTTGATGAAACTTATAATGGCAATGGCGAATTATTGAATGCTAGTTATTTTGACAACGATGGCGGTCGATTACCTTTTCCATTTATTATGGTAGCACCCAACCAACGTGGGGAAATACCTAGTCTTTATCAAACAATATCTAGAGAGACGAGATACCCACCTGAAGCACAAAAGAATAATACACAAGGCAAAGTTTTAATAGGGTTTACAATTATACCAACTGGTGGTATTGAAGATATTAGAGTTATAGCTAGCCCTTCTGATGAGCTGAGTACGGAAGCGATAAGGGTATTAAAACTCGTTAGAAATTGGAACCTTGGAGAAGAAAGCGGAAATCCTGTTAAAACCCGTTATACAATATCAGTTAACTTTTGGCTTAATTAAAAATCATTTTCTTATCTTCATAGAATCTTCATTCCTAATAACCAATTTTATATCAAACAAATAACGAGTAAAACAAAAATTAGAAATCATGAAAAAATTATTGAGTTTAATCGCAATCGCAGCATTTGGTTTAACTACAGCATTTGCTCAAACACCAGCAACGGCAACAAACGCTACTCAAGCTAAAAAAGCTGTAAAAAAAGAAGTTAAAACTACTGTAGCTCCAGCTAAAACAGCTGCTAAGGCAGAAGCTAAAAAAGTAGAAACTAAAACAACTACTACAGCGGCTAAAGTAAAAGCAGATGGTACTCCAGATATGCGCTTTAAAGAAAACAAAACTAAAGCAGTAGCTAAAGTTGCAGGTCCAACTAAAAAAGACGGCACAGCTGATATGCGTTATAAAGCAAACAAAGCAGCTGCTAAAAAGAACTAGGTTTAGGTTTATAATTTGAAAGGTCCTGGCGAAAGTCAGGACCTTTTTTTATTTACAGTGTTATGGTTTCGCCAATTGCAGGCAACAATAATACTTTGTTTTCTCTTTTAAATTTATCTACGGCAGCCTGCGTATCAATTTCTATAACAGGAAAAGTATTATAGTGCACTCCAATTACATTATTACATTCAAAGTATTTGGTGGCAATTAAAGCATCATCAACATCCATTGTATAATTACCACCGATTGGTAAAATAGCATAATCAAGATTGTAAATATCAGCTAATACCTTCATTTCTATAGTTAAGCCCGTATCGCCGGCAAAGTAAACTGTTTTGCCTTCAACTTCTAAAACAAAACCAGCTGGGTTACCGCCATAACTTCCATCAGGTAAACCCGAAGAATGTGTTGCAACAACCATTCGAACAGCACCCCAATCAAAAGTAAACTTACCAAAATTCATTGGATGTACTTTTTCAACGCCTTGTTTTTGTGCCCAATCCGTTATTTCAGGAATAGCAATTACCGTTGCGCTGGTTTGCTTGGCAAGCTCAACTAAATCAGCTACGTGATCTCCGTGCCCATGGCTAACCAAAATGTAATCTGCTTCAATAGCCTTAATATCTACATTTTTAGCTAATGGATTGTGCGTAATAAATGGATCGAATAATAATTTTTTCCCTGCTGCTTCTATTAAGAAACAAGATTGGCCATAATATGTGTATTTCATAATTGTAGTATCAACATTTAAGTATCAGGTATCATAATCTGAAACCCTTAATAATTTCAACAATTGGGTGATTTATTGCCCAAACATGCCGCCTAACCCACCAAGCATATCGTTAGTTGCCGATTGCATTTCGGTTGCGCTTACTTGCTCTGCGTTAGCCAATGCTTTATTAATTGCAGTTAACAATAGTTCTTCTAATTCTTCTTTATCAGCAGATTTTAAAAATTCATCATCAATAGCAATTCCAGTAATGGCTTTATTTGCTGTTGCAGTAATTTTTATTGCACCATTTTCAACCTCTCCAAATACTGAAATGGTATCCAGGCGCTTTTTAATTTCTTCGGCTTTTTGTTGTGCCGCAAATAATTTATCAAACATAAATATGTGTTTTTATAATAAAACGAAATTAAGGTGTTTTGTTTTCTTTCTGAGTATTTTTTAAATGGAGAAGCAATATTTAGCAAGAAAAACTACATTTAAATTACTGATCGTAAAAGAAGAACATAAATCTAGATCCGACCTAAAATAGTGTTGGCTTCATCTAAAAAGCGTTGAATCTTTTTGGTACTTCTAAAATTCCTTAATACTAATTCTAAGCTTTTATTTTTGGCTTTGGACTCTATCTGAGCTTTAACCTCAGTACCAGTATAAATAAAGTTTGTTGATTTTCTTACCACTTGAAACCTCACTAAATCATCAAATGAATACACTTTTTTAAACCTACCAGCAAAAGTAGAATGAATTATTTGTTGCTGGTTTTTATCAAAAGTAACGCTCGAGAAAAAAGAACTCACCAAAATAATACCTATAAGTAAAGGAAAATAGGTAGTTAAAAACCTTTTAAATTCATCTTCATTTGCCATAAAAGTAGGATTAAGTAAAATGGCAACAGTAATCCCAATTAGAATAACACCAAAAATTAAGGCGGCCACTTTATTATCTCTAACAGTATAGGTGCCACCATCTTCTTTAAAAAATTCGAAACTGTAGATGGTTTGCTTGGGTGTAACTGGTGCGTTGGCAAAAACTAATTCATCTATTTTAGGTAAAACTTCTTGCTCAAAGGCTTGTAAGTTTAAAATAGATGCTTTGCTGTAGCCAGCAGAAATAATTACCCCCTTGCCGTGTCTATTGCTTTTTTTAAAAACCCTATAATTAAAACCACTTCCTAGAATTTGATATGGTTCTACCGCAGCAATTTGATCAAATGGGATTGAACCAATCGTTATCCCTGCAATTTTGTTAAACATTGTCCTGCTACTCCCATCAAAAACAATATTATTTTCTCCAAGAAGTAAAATTATTATTGGAAATAGAATCATGAAGACTAAAAATCCTATCCCAAATTGCATTGCCAAACTTTTTTGCTGTGTATAAAGATAAATTGAAATACCAACAACTAAAACAAGAAGAATTAGCCCCATTAACCGTAAACCACGTTTAGGATAAATGGTTAATTTACTTGGTTCAATAATCCATTTTGTTTTAGCCATATTTAATCTTCTAGTCTTCGTCGCTTCCTGGCAAGCTTCCATTACCATGATATGCACCTTTTCTAATAACTGGCATATTAAAGTGCTTATACAGTTCGTCAAGATGCATTAAACTTCCATTTGTTAGGTTACCCAAAAATATTATTACGATGTTTTTATTTAAATCTCTTACGTAAATGTGGCGAAAACCATGCCACCAACCAGTGTGATAAACCACTTTATCCATACCTTCGCCATCAAACATGCGCCAGCCGTAACCGTAGTTAAAGTGACCATTAATTGGCTTATTACGCCCTACATAAGCAGAATCCAGGCTCTTTTTACTCAATAGCCTACCATTTTTAAGGTATTTATCAAATAAAACTAGATCGTGGATGGTACTATAAATTCCTTTATCTCCCACGGGGCCATCTAAAAAGTTTTGCGCTACAGAATATTTCCATGTTCTATCGTGCCCAACTACATCAACCGGAATTTTTTCATACTCAGTGGTGCTGTATACATGCGTATGCTTTAATCCTGCGGGTTTAAAAACATGCTCCATCATGTACTGAGAATAACGCTGACCGGTTACCTTTTCAATAATGGCACCCAACACCATAAAGTTTGAGTTATTGTAATGGAAGCGATTATCTGGCTTAGTATATGGATTAGGTTTTTTCTCAGCAATAACATCCATCACTTCTTGGTTGGTTACGCCCTTTTTCATATTGCGCTTTTCCTTCCGCCAAATATCATCGATAAAATAAACATAATTCATCATTCCACTTCGATGACTTAGCAATAGCTTTACCGTAATTCCATCATATGGGAAATTTGGGAAAAACTTTTTAACATTATCATCAAGCGAAAGTTTGCCAGCCTCAACCAATTGCATAATGGCAGTACCCGTAAACGTTTTGGTGATGGAAGCCAGTTCAAACTCCGAATTTATTTTAAGGCTATCGCGATGCAGATAATCCGCCCATCCAATTGCTTTTTCATAAAGGATTTTACCATCTTTTGCGACAAGCATATTACCGTTAAAACCAAATTTCTTATGTAGATTATCAACAAAATCAGCAATCCATTTATCTCCTTTAGCAGGATCATAAGCTATTAAAAGGCTATCAGCTTTATCATCTTCTTTGGTTCGAATTTTCTTTTCAGCAGCTTTTTTTTCTTCTGATTTTTTACTTGAGCAAGCGGTTAATATTGTTGAAGAGAGGGCAATAGCGGCAATTATATGTCGAAAATTCATTTATATCAGTAATACTTAGTTTAAAACCCGAAAAATAAAGAATTTTGGTCGTAATTCTTAAAGAGTTTTACACATTTTCGCATTTTTGCTTGTACCAACATTCAAATAAATGCCCTTTGCTACCGTACACTGGATCATTATCTGGGTTTTTCACTTTCGCAATATCCTCATTTGCTTCAATACGTTCATCTGCTTTACCATACTTAATATTGTACTCGATGCCATTTGGATAAGCACCAACAACGGTAAAATCTTCGCTTGAATCTAATTTTTTATGAGCTACTCCTGCTGGAATCACCACCACATCACCTTTATCTAATTCAATGCAAACACCATGTTCGCCACCAAACTGTACATCGGCTTTACCACAAAAAACGCCCATTACTTCGTGTGTATTGCTATGGTAATGGTGATAGTCAAAAATGGAATCAACCCAAGAGTTTGTATAGCCATTTTGAGCAAAAACCTTCTTTATTACCTCTTCAGAATCATCCGGATGAATTAAAAAGGCGCCCTTATAAATCATTAAAGGCAGGTTTTTATTATTGGGAAAACCCCCATTTTCTTCTATTTTATGCGAAACCAAATAGGCCTCTTGTATTAATTTCTCTTTGTCCATGATTAAGGTGTTTTAATACTAACAAACTAATCATTAAAGGGTTTAGATTTATAATTTATTGGGCTCAAGAAATTCAATAACTTCACCATTAGGACTATAAACTAAAGAGTTTTTAACCCCTACCGGCGGATTTCCTAACTCTAAAACCATAGGTTCCACGCATTCGGTTCCACCAGCTTTAATAGCCTCCTCAAAGGCTAGTTTTGCATCAACAACATTTAAGGCGAAGTGTAATAATGCGCCCGTTTTTATTTCTTCGTCATTATTTGCCTTTTCACCTTCAGTTGGCGCATTTGCTGTGTAATTGAAAACTTCAATATAAGAACGGCCATCAGCGGATTTTAACATACAGGCCTGTTTAATATTAAAAGCTGGCAATGCCCAGCCATGACTTATGGTAAAGCCAAGCCCCTGAGTATAAAACCTAATCGTTTCATCGAAATCTTTTGCCCGGATCGCTACATGATGTAACCCTAAAATATTGTGTTTTATTTTCATATTGATAATTTTGTTGAGCAAATTTAGTTAATTACCATAGGCTGCAGTGCGGCTTACAAAATTGTAAGTGAATGAGAAAAACAACTTCAACCAATTTCGAAAATCAAGAAGTATTACATGAATTTTGTGATGCCGCTGTTGCCTTAAATGCAATAAGCGGAAGATGGAAATTAAGCATTTTGGGACTTTTATCTAATCAGCCAAAAAGGTATAAAACAATTAAAGAATCTATTCCAAATATTACCGATCGGGTTTTGGCTTTACAATTAAAGGAACTGGAAACAGACGGACTGATTATAAGAAAAGAAACCGATGGTTTAGGTTATGAGCTAACGGAGATTGGGCAAAATATGCTTCCAATAATCGGCCAGCTTGGAAATTGGGGAAAAGCAAAAAAGGGAATATAAAAAAGGCTTCCAAATTGGAAGCCTTTAATTATTTGGATCAGTTTAAAACTGAAATTTGTAATGATAATTTGATTAAGCTAATAATCTAACAGGCTCTTCTAACAAAGCTTTAAGTGTTTGTAAAAATGCAGCGCCACTAGCTCCATCAACCGTACGGTGATCGCAACTTAAAGTTACTTTCATAACGTTTCCAGGTACAACAGCTCCGTTTTTAACAACAGGAACTTGAGAAATACCTCCAACAGCTAAAATACAGCTATCAGGTGAGTTAATAATTGCAGTAAACTCATCAATACCAAACATACCTAAGTTAGAGATGGTGAAAGTAGAACCTTCCCAATCTGCTGGTTGAAGTTTTTTAGCTTTAGCTTTTTGAGCAAAATCTTTTACTTCGGCAGAGATGTGTGTTAATGATTTTCCATCAGCAAAACGCACAACAGGAACCAATAAACCATCTTCTACAGCAACAGCAACACCAATATTTACGTGCTCATTGTAACGAATTTTATCGCCTAACCACGATGAGTTCACAATTGGATGTTGTTTTAAAGCAATAGCTGTAGCTTTTAAAACTAAATCGTTGAAAGAAACTTTTGATGGTGCATATTCGTTAATACGGGCTCTCGCTTCAATAGCTTTGTCCATATCAATAGCCATTGTTAAATAGAAGTGAGGAGCGGTAAATAAGCTTTCAGATAAACGCTTAGCAATTACTTTACGCATTTGCGAAACTGGTTTCTCTGTAAATTTCTCTTCACCGATAAACTGAGGAATTGCAGGAGCAGCTTTCTCAGCAGGTGCCGAAGCAGATTCAGCTTTAGCAGGAGCAGCAGCTGGTTTAAAGTTTTCGATATCTTTTTTGATGATACGACCACCTTCTGCACTTCCAGAAACCTGTGATAAATCGATTCCTTTATCCTTAGCAATTTTTTTAGCTAAAGGAGAAGCTTTAACACGGCTATCAGAAGTACTTTCTGCTACCGGAGCCGATGTACTTGCATCAGCAGTAGCTTTTGGAGCTTCTTCTTTTTTAACTTCAGTGCTTTCTGCTTTTTTAGCAGGTGCATCACCAGCACTTAAAATACCGCTAATGTCAGTTCCTTCAGGACCAACAATTGCAATAATTCCATTTACTTTAGCTGCAGCACCTTTTTCTACACCAATGTGTAATAAAGTTCCAGTTGCATAACCCATAACTTCCATAGTAGCCTTATCGGTTTCTACATCAGCTAAAACATCATCATCTTTTACTTTATCGCCAACTTTTTTATGCCATTCAGCAATTACGCCTTCAGTCATGGTATCACTTAACAAAGGCATACGGATTACGGTAACACCTTTTGCAGCTAATTCTTCTTCACTTAAGCCACCACCCTGAGCTGGTGCTTCTTCTTTTTTATCTTCGGCTTTTGGAGCTTCAGTTGCAGCAGGTTTTTCTTCTGTTTTACCTGCGCCACCGGCAGCATCAATTGCGGCTTGAAAATCTTCTCCTTCTTTTCCAATTACTGCAATAATTGCATCAATAGGAACGCCTTTGCCTTCTTCAACACCAATATGTAATAAAGTACCTTCTTCGTAAGATTCAAGATCCATTGTTGCTTTATCGGTTTCTACCTCAGCAAGCACATCACCACTCTTTACTTTATCGCCAACTTTAACATGCCATTTTGCTAATACCCCTTCAGTCATGGTATCGCTCATTTTGGGCATTCTAACTACTTCAGCCATTATATATCTTTAATTGAAATCTTAAAATAATTAATCCATTACGTAAGGATAGTCCTGTTGCATATATACATCTTTGTATAACTCTGATGCATCAGGCCAAGGAGATTCTTCAGCAAATTTCACTGCTTGATCTACAGTTGCTTTTACTTTAGCTTCTACTTCTTCAATCCATGCTTGATCTGCATACTTTTCATTTAGAATCGTTTCTCTTGCATGCTCAACAGGATCTTTTGCTTTATAATCTTCTAATTCTTCTTTAGTACGATATTTTGCAGGATCAGACATTGAATGACCACGGTAACGGTAAGTTCTCATTTCTAAGAAAGTTGGTCCTTCACCTTTACGTGCACGTTGAATAGCTTCGTCCATTGCATTGTGTACAGCAACAGGATCCATACCATCAACTGGCGCACATGGCATATCAAAACCTAAACCGATTTTATAAATATCAGTCATGTTTGTAGTACGTTGTACTGATGTACCCATTGCATAACCATTGTTTTCACAAACAAAAACTACTGGAAGTTTCCAAAGCATTGCCATGTTAAACGTTTCGTTTAATGCACCCTGGCGTACAGCGCCATCGCCCATATAACAAATGTTTACATTATCTGTGCCTTTATATTTTTCTGCAAAAGCAACACCAGCGCCTAATGGAATTTGACCACCAACGATTGCATGTCCACCATAAAAATTATGTTCTTTGCTAAACATGTGCATTGAACCACCTTTACCTTTAGAGCATCCTGTAGCTTTACCATACATTTCTGCCATGATACTATCAGCACTTACACCTAAAGCTAAAGCGTGAGCGTGATCACGATAAGTAGTAATCATCGAATCGCCTTTTTGCATTGCAGATATAGCACCTGCAACTACAGCTTCTTGTCCAATGTATAAATGACAAAAGCCACGTATTTTTTGTTGTCCGTATAACTGGCCAGTTTTTTCTTCGAATTTGCGCATAAGCAACATCGACTCAAACCACTTTAACCAGGTATCTTTATTTATTTCTACTGCACTCATTTTAGGGTATTTGTTTTTTGCGACAGCAAATCTAATTTTTTTATTGTAATTTTTGGCACTCTTGAATATAAAAACATCATAATATCAGCTATGAAATTACATTTAACAGTTGTTTTACAATTAAATAGTTAAGATCATGAATCTTTTAACTGAGGTACTGATTTTATGGTTTTTAAACTTTGCAAGTTATCGCATTCTCTATTTAATTTATTGTGAAATTTAATTTTGCAAAACTCGGATTATCCCTAATTATAAGTATTTCGTTAAAGTTTACTGTTTTGGCATTTTTGTTTAACAGTAATATTTGATTTTATTTGTTAGCCCATTAAATATAGCACGACACCTGGGCAAACATGATTAGGCTATAATTATTATAATGATGTAAGTTTTTATATGAACTGAAACCGTGTTAATATTCAAAATTTAATTGCGGAATAAGCGTTTTAAACAGGGCTAAAACATCAAAATGTTAATAACTTTTACTTTTTAACAATTAACATTTGGATAACATTTGTATAATTAATACTTTTGGCAACCAACAATAAGCCCATGTGGTGTACGTTAATGTGTAAGTGAATTACCCAAACATAACTGTATAACATGATTAGAAAATTTTTGTTTACCTCCTTAATCGCTATCTGCACGTTCTCAGCTGCATTTGCGCAAACAAAAACAAAAGAATCTGGTAAAGAATCAAACGATCCCGACAACTTAGCATCACAATATTTCTCGCAGGTTATGGGTGTTGCAGTTGATGCGACTTCAAACTTAAAGCTTTATAAGTTTGTTTATGAATGGATCGGAACCCCGTATAGCTACGGCGGAAATACCAAAAAAGGAATTGATTGTTCAGCTTTTACAAAAGCAATCTACGATAAAGTTTTCAACACAACCATAAGAAGAAATTCTCGCGATATTTTTAGCATGGTTGATCCTGTTTCTAAGGACGAATTAAAAGAAGGTGATCTAGTCTTCTTCAAAATCAAAAGCAAAAGCATTTCACATATTGGCATCTATTTAGGCGATAATCGCTTTGCGCACGCATCAAGTTCACGCGGTGTGGTAATTAGCAATTTAAACGAGCCTTATTACAGTCGCTTCTTTTATAAGGGCGGCCGAATATTAGAATCTTACAAGAAAGATTTTACGGTAGAATAAACCATTTAAACGTTAAAAACATATATAATCCTTCTAAAGTAATTTGGGAGGATTTTTTTTATCCCCCAAAATTAGTAATGAAATTTATAACAAGTCTATTTTTATCCATAGCAGCCATTTTAATTTTTATAAGTTGTACCGGAAATAATTCGCCAAAAGCCGCACAACCAATAAAAGTCGATACAGTTGTAAAAAAAATCAAGGATACTATTTCCATTGTTGCCGTTGGCGATATTATGTTGGGTTCTGCATTTCCATCTAAAACCAACCTTCCGCCAGATGATGCCGTAAATAGTTTTCAGGCGGTAGATAGCTTGCTAAAAGGAGATATTGTATTTGGAAATCTGGAAGGCTGCTTTCTAAATTCGGGCAGCTCTAATAAGTGCAATGGCATTAACCCAAATAATTGTTTCGCCTTTCGTATGCCCGAAAGATATGCTGGAATTTATAAAAAAGCTGGATTCAATTTGGTCAGTATTGCCAATAACCATGTCGGAGATTTTGATGCTAAAGGACGTAAAAACACCGCCAGAATTTTAGATTCTCTTCAAATTCATTATGCAGGCCAGGTAAATAAGCCTTTCGAAATATTTGAAAAAGACAGTGTAAAATATGCTTTTTGTGCTTTTGCACCTAATGAAAATACAGTATCTATTAACAAGGTTGATAGTGCAAAAGCCTTAGTTGCCAAACTTAAAAAACTGGCAGATATTGTAATCGTTTCCTTTCATGGAGGTGGTGAAGGGGCAAGATTTGAGCATGTAACCCGTAAAAATGAAATATTTTATAAAGAAAACCGAGGCAATGTTTATGCTTTTGCACATGCCGTTATTGATGCCGGTGCAGATGTAGTTTTAGGGCACGGCCCGCATGTAACAAGGGCTGTAGAGGTATATAAAAATAAATTTATTGCCTATAGTTTAGGCAATTTTTGCACCTATGGCATGTTTAGTCTAAAAGGATCAAATGGTTTTGCTCCTTTATTGGACCTTAAAATTAATAGCAAAGGCGATTTTCTATATGCTGATGTAGTTTCTGTTCAACAGGATAAGATCAGTCGCTTAACGCAGGATAGAAACCACAGGGCCTTTAAAAGAATACAGGAATTAACTGATGTTGATTTTCCTGGCCATACATTAAATTTTGAAAATAATAGAATTACCAAAAAAGATTAATTATGAAAAAAGGATTAATAATTCATTATATTATTGGTATAGCTGCAGCAATTTTAGTTTTAGTTGCAGCTTACTATATTAACCAAAACCCTCAGAATTTAATTTCTGCAGGTCTTATTATTATTGCAGGATCGTTGGTGGCATTTAGCCAGTATCAAATTATCAAATCAAAGAAAAAGAAGTAGCCGATAGTACAAGGGCTAAACTTCATCTTTGGTATTTTTGACCAAGCCAATGCCTGATACAAAAAATATAAGCCCTATAACTCCATACACCAATAATCCGCGTGTATTCTGACTATGGTTTACAAATCCATAACCAGCATAAATTAAACCTATAATACCCAGTACGGTTAAAATGGTTCCAAAAGTGCGCTTTACATTCATAGTTAGAAATTTAATAGAGTTAAGACAATGAAAATTCAATTTTGTTTTAAAAGCTATTTAAATGAATGCAGTTCTAAATTGGCTTAAAAACAAATTGAGCTTGCCGAAAACCTTAAAAGGTCTTCGACAAGCTCAATTTGAAAAAAAATTATAATCTACAATCTACCAAACACCCAATCTATTTTCTGGGGCAACATACATTTTTGCAGTTGTAGGAATATTAAATGCTTTATAGAAAGCTTCCATATTGTAAACAGGACCATTTACACGGAACATTTCTGGACTGTGTGGATCAGTTTTTAATCTTACACGCATAGTTTCATCACGATTTTTGATTCTCCATACTTGAGCAAAACCTAAAAAGAAACGTTGATCTGGTGTAAATCCATCAATCTTTTTATCATTCTTTTTACCTTCTTCCGTTAGTTTATAAGCATCATAAGCAATGTTTAAGCCACCAATATCAGCAAGGTTCTCTCCCAGAGTTAATGAACCATTTACATGTTGATTATCTAAAAGGGCAAAATTGTTGTAGAAGGCTACAACTTTATCTGCCTTGGTTTTAAATTTATCGGCATCAGCTTTTGTCCACCACTCTTTCAAGTTTCCAGCAGCATCATACTGTCTGCCCTGATCGTCAAAACCGTGTGTCATTTCGTGACCAATAACGGCACCAATTGCACCATAGTTGATGGCATCGTCTGCATTAAAATCAAAGAAAGGAAATTGCAAAATTCCAGCAGGGAAAACAATCTCATTAAATGAAGGATTGTAATAAGCATTAACCGTTGGTGGCGTCATTCCCCATTCTGTTTTATCAACGGGTTGACCAAGCTTATCGATCATTTCTTTGTAAGCGTGCTTATCTGCCGACTGAAGATTTGCATAATAAGTACCTTTATTAATTTCTACATCATCGTATTTTTTCCATTTATCAGGATAACCGATTTTTTTGATGAAGGCATTTAATTTTTCTAAAGCTTTCTTTTTGGTTTCTGGAGTCATCCAGTCTACTTTTTTAATTCTTTCTTCGTATACCTTTTGAAGATTATTTACCAGTTCAAGCATTCTTTTTTTAGCTTCTGGTTTAAAATATTGTTCGGTATACAATTGGCCTAAAAGCTCTCCCAAATTACGGTCGGCACTATTCACTATGGCTTTCCATCTTTCGGTTTGCGCTTGCTGACCATTTAAAGTTTTACCAAAAAATTCAAATTTAGCTGTTCTAAAACCTTTGCTTAACGCACTTGCAGAACTATTTAAAGCATCGAATTTTAGCTTTTCTTTCCAAACTTCAATTGGTTCAGATTTAATCAGCGTGTTTAATGTTTTGTAATATTTAGGCTGACTTACCAAAATGGTATCCGTTTTTAACAAAAGTTTATTTAAAACCAGTTTCCAATCAATATTTGGGGTTTCTTTTTGAAAATCGGCAACTAAAAACTTGTTATAATTTTTCTGTGGATCACGTAATTCAACAGGTGTTGAGTGCGAAAGGGCAATTTTAGTTTCTAGTTTTAAAATTTCATCAGCATATTTCTTAGCATTTACAGAATCGCCTGCAAGGCTAAAAAGTTTGGTGATGTAAGTTTGATAAGCTGTTCTAATTTTCTTTGCTTTATCATCTTGATCTAAATAATAGCTACGCTCTGGCAAGGTAATACCTGCTTGAGAGAAGTTAACAGCATTTTTCGAACTGATTTTATCATCCGGTTGAACGCCAAAACCCAATAAATCGCCTTCACCGTTTTTATAACCATCAGCAATAAAATTGATTAAATCCTTATCATTTTTAATCGCATCAATTTTCGCAAGTAAAGGTTTAACAGGGCTAACACCTAATTTTTCGATGGTAACCGTATCCATACCGCTGGCGTAAAAATCGCCGACCTTTTGCTCTATACTACCCTTAGATGCATTGCTTTTGGCAGCACTTTCTAATATTTTATTAAGGTTTTTTAAATTGTCGTTATATAAAACATAGAAAGATCCCCATCCAGTTTCCGTTTTAGGGATTTCGGTATTTTTAATCCATTTGCCATTTGCATAAAGAAAAAAGTTATCACCAGGCTTAACCGTGGTGTCCATTCCAGCTGTATCAAAAAATAAGGTACGCTGATTTGCTTCATCATTTTGATGCGTTTTGTTGTTCTGGCAGGCCGCTAAGAGCAATAGGGCAGCACCGGGCAGAAAAAGTTTACTTTTCATATGAATTGAGTTAGTGAGAAAAATATAAAGCTACAAAATGCCTGATGTACTTTGTATGAATTTTTTTATAACTTCATAAAAAAATCTAATTATGCAGTATACACTTTACATCCTAATTTTCCTGGCAGTTATCATTCTCTTCAGTTCTTTTGTAACCGTTAAACAGGGTACAATTGCTGTGGTAACGGTTTTTGGTAAATACCGAAGACAACTTAGACCAGGGCTTAATTTCAAAATCCCATTAATTGAGCAAATTTACTCACGCATCTCTATTCAGAATAGATCGGTAGAACTATCTTTTCAAGCGGTAACGCAAGATCAGGCTAATGTTTATTTCAAAGCCATGCTTTTATATTCGGTAGTAAACCAGGATGAAGAAACGATTAAAAATGTAGCTTTTAAGTTTGTTGATGCAACTAATTTAATGCAAGCTTTAATCCGTACCATCGAAGGTTCAATCCGTGCATATGTTGCTACGCAGAAACAAGCAAATGTTTTGGCTCAGCGTAATGAAATTGTTTTACACGTTAAGGAACAAATTGACCAGGTTTTAGATGGCTGGGGTTATCATTTACAAGATCTTCAACTAAACGATATTACTTTCGATGAAGAAATTATGCGCTCAATGAGCCGTGTAGTGGCATCAAACAATTTAAAAGCCGCTGCAGAAAATGAAGGTCAGGCTTTATTAATTACAAAAACTAAAGCTGCTGAGGCTGATGGTAACGCCATTAAAATTGCGGCAACAGCTGAGCGTGAAGCTGCCCAATTACGCGGACAGGGTATTGCTTTGTTTAGAGCTGAGGTTGCCCACGGTATGACGAAGGCTGCTCAGGAAATGGAAAGTGCTAATCTTGATATTTCTGTTATCTTATTTACCATGTGGACTGAATCTATCAAGCATTTTGCTGAGAACGGTGATGGTAACGTAATTTTCTTGGATGGAAGTAGCGAAGGAATGAATAAAACGCTTAAAGAAATGATGGCGATGCAGTTAAATAAAGATAAAGCAGATCGGAAATAATTGTTTCTAAGCTGATAAAAAACGTTGAAATAAATTCAGCCAAACGAAAGCAAATCTCATTTACTAATAAACAAAAAAAGGTCGTTCAAAATAACTGAACGACCTTTTTTTTACACTTATATTTCTATTTAGAATGCGCCTAAGTTCATTACGTAATTGCCTGATTGTTGCATAAAATCTGCCATTACATGCAACGATTCATCTTCAATAAAATCGAATGTATCTTGCTTGGTTGTTTTTTCACCTTTCTTAATGGCAGGTAAACCTCTTAAAGCTCTAAGTTCATTCTGTCTAACCAAGCTTTTAGCTTCTTTAGCATCACGCTCTTGTTTTAGTTTAGCTTCATTTAAAGTAACAGAAACCTCTTTATCGCGTACTTCAAGTTCTTTAATATCCTGAACCAAGAATTTAAAATCTAAAGAGTTGGCAACACGTTGTTCGCTATTTTTAATTAAGCCAGCCTTTACAGCGGTTAAATTAGCAACAGATTTAAAGTTTGAACTTGGAATAACATCCCAAGGTAAAGCAGAAGGCTCTGTATCTTCACCAATTTTATCCATTGGATAAACCGACGGGAAAACCACATCAGGAGTTACACCTTTATGTTGCGTGCTGCTACCTGCTACACGGTAAAATTTAGCCATAGTTAGGTTAATTTGTCCTAACTTAATATCAGAAGCACTTGGTGCAGTTCCTGTTGTTTTATCTTTAGAAACTAGAGCAGCAATTCTTTGTAAAACACTTGGGTTTACCAATTTATTTAAATCGATAGAAGATTGAACTGTTCCTTTACCATAAGTTTGGCTTCCCATAATAACACCACGACCATAATCCTGAATGGCACCGGCAAAAATTTCAGATGCTGAGGCACTTAAACGATCAACCATTACACCAAATGGTCCATCCCAAGCTACTCCTGGAGTTTCATCTTCATCAACTTCAATTTTACCTCTTAAATCTTTAACCTGTACTACCGGCCCTTTATCAATAAATAAACCTGTTAATGAAATGGCTTCCACCAAAGAACCACCACCATTACCTCGTAAATCCATAATAATTGCATCAACCTTATCTTTATTTTTTAAGGTATCAATTAATAACTTCACATCACGGGTTGTACTTTTATAGTTTTTATCGCCAGCGTTTGCGGCTTTAAAATCTGCGTAGAAAGCTGGTAAAGAAATAATACCTACTTTATATGTTTTTCCATTTGAGGTAACTTCTTTTACTTTTTTCTTAGCGGATTGATCCTCAAGAATAATTTTTTCACGAACCAACTCTACAATAACTGGTTTAGATGACATTTCTTTTCCGGCAGGAATAACTTTTAATCGTACTTTGGTTCCTTTCGGGCCTTTAATTTTAGTAATGGTTACATCTAATCTCCATCCTGTAATATCTACAAATTCGCCATCACCTTGTGCTACGGCAATAATTCTATCACCTGCATTTAGTTGTTTACTTTTAAATACTGGTCCACCAGGAATTACTTCTGCAATTTTAACAACTTCATTTTCCAATTGTAAGCGAGCACCAATTCCTTCGAATGAACGAGACATATCTTCGTTGAATGCTACTGCGTTTGATGGATTAAAATAATTGGTATGCGGATCAATACAAGCAGTAAATGCATCCATCAGGTACTGAAAAACATCCTGATTATTTACTTTACTAGTTTGCGATTGTAAATCTTTATAACGTTTGGTTAAGGTTTCAATATTTTTAGCCTGATCTGTAGTTCCTGCCAGATTTAAATTAACCAATTCATATTTTACACGTTTTTTCCAAGTATCGTTTAAAGTAGCTGAAGAATTAGCCCAAGGCAATTTCTCTCTGTCATATACATAGGTATCATTCTGATTAAAATCGAATTTGGTTTTAACTTGTGCCATAGAATAAGCAAAATATTCATTAAGGCGTTTTGAATAAACATTATAGATATAGAATGGAGCACTTAAATCGCCATTTTTAAAATCATCATCAAGCTGAAATCTGTATTTCTCAAAATCTTTAATATCCGACGCTAGGAAATAGTTTCTTCCTTTATCTAAAGTATTAATGTATTTGTCTAAAATAAGAGAGGAGATAGAATCGTTTATCTGTATTTTCTTATAGTTATAGCTTTCAATAAGGTTTACAACCTCTTTAATTACTAATTGTTGTTGTTCATCTGGTTTGATATTGGTAACGCCATCAACATGGGGCTGAACTTTTGGTGCGGCATGACAAGCAAGTACTGCGGCGGTAAAAATTATAAAAAATATTCTCTTTAACATCTCTTTAAACAATTTAAAATCCATTTCTAATTCTATATAGCCAATATGATACCATTTTAGCAAAAAAACAAAAAAGAGACAGCATTTATTACCGTCTCTAGTTAAAACTTACCAAATCTAACTAAAAGCTTTCTATAAATCAATCCTTTAAAGCCTAACGAATGCAGTTTATTTTTGTTTCGATTAGATGTTAAGTCGCATTAATATTACTGTAGACCAACATATTTAGCAATAAATAAACTTTAAGGTAATAAGAAAGCTAAAAATGTGACGTGAAAATTATTTTTTTGCGATGACTTTGGCTGCAATTACTTCACGAGCTTCTTTAATTTGCCCTTTATATTGGCTAGTTTTAATAGAATTTGCTAGCCACTCTGCCGTTTTTAAATCTCTAAGTGCTAGCGTAAAATCTCTCTTTTTAATTTTAACCTGTACAATACCCAAAACAGATTCTATATAAGACATATTGCTTTTTAGTTGTTTTGCCAAAATACCTTGTTGCGTATAAAACCACATGGATTGCGTGTATTTGCTATTAGCTAAATAAACTTTGCCGAGCAAATTGTATGTATTCATTAAACCTGTACGGCTTCCTATTTTGGAGTAATTTTTAAGGGCAACATTTAACAGAATCTGTTCTGCATCTGTAAAACGACCTAATTGATAGTGCATATTGCTCATTTTAATAATGGCTTGCCCGTATCTATTAAAGTTTTTTGCTGCATTATATTCGAAGGCAGCTTTACCAAACATGGTAAGCGCCTCATTAAAAGAACCTTTTCGCTCAAAGCCTTCTGCTTCTTCATAAAAGGTATCCCCGTCGGCAATGTCGAATTTAGAAACCGCTATATTAATTGAATTTCCGCCAGTAACAGGATCTTGTCCTTCTGATTTATCAATATTTTGAGCGTGAATTTGTAATGATGCAAACAGGCCAACAAGAGCCAATACAACTTTGGTCATGCAACAAAAATAATACTTTAAATCAAATTTTAGTTAAATACCTGTAAATTAACATCAAAAGATGCCCAAACCATGTATGGATGTGAATCGCAATGGTAAATTTCTCCAGTAGAAGATATTCCTATAACACCTGCAAAGCCATCGAAAGCCTTTAATTCTACAAAAGATTTATCGCAGGCATCCTTTAAAGAAAAACCATCAGTAACACGGGTTACAATTTTAGCGGCTAAGGCACCACTTACAATATCTTCGCCAACACCGGTACAAGAAATACCTGCATATTGGTTTACATAATTGCCTGCTACGGTTGCAGAATCACTCACTCTACAAGGAATTTCAAAACCTTTACCACCAGTAGAAGTTGCCGCAGCAAGATTTCCATCGGCATCTAAAGCTACACATCCTACAGTTCCTTTATTATTTTGTTGATTTAGTTTTGCCTCGTATTCTGCTTGTCTTTGCTCTATAATTGGATTAAAATATTCAAAACCATTATCTCGGGCAAAATTTTGTGCACCATCTCCACTCAGCACACGATCATCGTAAGCTAAAAGATCCTTTGCAATTTTAATTGGATTTTTAACATCTTCAACATTAATAACGCCACTAAATTTTTCCGTTTTACCATCCATCAAAGCGGCGCTTAGCCTCACTTTGCCATCACTCTGTATTTGTGAACCAATACCCGCATTAAATAATTGATTATCTTCCAAAAGGGAAACTGTATACACAACAGTTTCTAAAGCTGTATGTGTTTTTAAATATTCGTGCCCAAGCGTAACAATTTGAGATAATGCATCTTGCTTGGCTTTTTTGGTTTCCTGATTGGTGGATGATTCACTGAAAAAACCTCCGTGTATAATCAATTTCATTTTTTATGGGGATTTAGTTATTCAATTTTTAAGCACAAAGTGGGCCATCTCATTTAAAAGATGTACGTATGGGCTTTGGCAATTTAAATACTTACACTTTAAGCCCTAAACCTTTCTACTATATTTTATGCTACCGGAACAACTTTTGGGTGATGAATAATTAGACTGTGGTCTTTTAAATCATAAACATCGCCATCGCACATTACGTGTACAACCATATTTTTTATAGAAACTGGCTGCCCCATTTCCACATCAGTTAAATTGGTATCGGCCATTTGGCGGCCATCCACTAAAATAACCATTCCAGAGCCTATGGCTTCCATTACGTGTCCATCAGAAATAAACAAACCTGTATCTTCACCTAAACCTATCCCTAAAATACCTGGATTACTTGCTGCAGCATACAATAAACGGCCAATTCTACCTCGTTGTACAAAATGGGTATCTACAATTACATCATCAATAAAGCCTAAGCCACCTGTAATTTTAACTTCGCCTTTTAGCAAAGCATCTTTACTGCTACCTTGGTAAATCATGTTTTTAGAACTTGCTGCTGCCCCTGCAGATGTACCTGCAATTACAACGGGTTCATTATTATATTTCTCCATCAAAATTTGATGAATGGCTGTGCCGCCAAAAATAGAAGATAAACGAAGTTGATCGCCACCAGTAAAAATAATTACATCAGCTGCTTTTATACGTTCACAGTTCTCTGCCGAGTTGGCTTCTTCACGATTAGTAATATTTAAAACTCCTAAATTATGAACATCAAGCTGTGCATAAGCCTTAATATATTCTTCGCCAACCTTTTCGGGCATTAATGATGCTGTTGTAATAATTTCAAAACGCGATTCTGCATCTTTTACAGATTCTGTTGTGATTCTTTTTAAGATTCCACGTTCAAAAAAATTCATGTTTTCAGGCAGTCCAAATTGCGTTTCTGCAAAGCTGCCTGTGTTTATTGCGCCACCTATAATGATGAGTTTACCCTTCGGAACCATTCTTTATGTGTTATATTCTATCAAAAAACTCAAATATATCAGCTTAGGATAAAAAACACGACTTTTTTTGTCAATAAAATCAGGGTTATTAACAAACGTTGAAATAAATATGACAAAAAATAAAGCTCTTATGCCTGAAAACAAAACAAATATCCTCTAAAATTGATTTACATATTTGCCACGCTGATTTTCAAAATAAATGTATAATTTACAGACACCAATTTTATATCGTGGAATTAAGTTTACCAGGCGAAAAGTGGCTCGTTGATCAAAGCAAATCGTAGAGTTTAAAAATGAAAATATCAAACATACAAGTACTAAGAGGGCCTAATATCTGGTCAATAAATCGCAAAAAACTTATCCAAATGCGTCTGGATTTGGAAGAATTGGAACAAAGACCAACTAATGTAATCGATGGTTTTGGTGAACGACTAGAAAAGTTAATTCCAAGCATGTTTACCCACCGTTGCTCAAAAGGTGTTGAAGGAGGATTTTTTACCCGCGTAAAGGAAGGCACATGGATGGGGCATGTAATTGAACACATAGCCCTGGAAATTCAAACTCTTGCCGGAATGGATACCGGTTTCGGACGTACCCGCCAAACTAAAACTGAAGGTATTTATAATGTAGTTTTCAGTTACCTTGAAGAAAAAGTTGGCGTTTATGCTGCCGAAGCAGCAGTTAATATTGCACAGGCTTTAATTGATAATAAGGAGTACGACCTGGAACACGACATAAGACGGATGAAGGAAATTCGCGAACTGGAGCGCCTTGGGCCTAGCACCGGATCAATTGTTGAAGAAGCCGTAAGCAGAAGTATCCCATGGATTCGTTTAAATAAAAGCTCGCTTGTACAATTAGGCTATGGTAAAAATCAGGTTCGCTTTAGGGCAACCATGACAGAAAAGACGAGCAGTATTGCTGTTGACATTGCCAGCAACAAAGAAGAAACTAAACGCTTATTAACGGAGGCAGCCATTCCTGTGGCTTCTGGTGTTACCATATCAAACCCTGAAGAGTTAGAAGCTTCGGTTAAAAAAGTAGGCTTTCCATTGGTTTTTAAGCCACTTGATGGCAACCATGGCAAAGGCGCTACCATTAATGTAAAAACAATGGAAGCGGCCAAAGAGGCTTTTGAATACGCTAAAACATATTCACGAAGGGTTATTATAGAAAAATTTATTACCGGATTTGATTTTAGAGTTTTGGTAATCGATCATAAAGTAGTTGCTGCAGCGCAACGCGATCCTGCACATGTACGTGGAAACGGAATACACACTATTCAGCAATTAATTGATATTGAAAACGAAGATCCACGTCGTGGTTATGGGCATGAAAATGTTTTGACGGAAATTGCGGTTGATCGGGATACATTGGATTTACTTGCAAAAAAGGAATATACTTTAGAAACGATTCCAGAAAAGGGAGAAATTGTTTACCTAAAATCTACCGCTAATTTAAGCACTGGTGGAACATCAATTGATGTAACGGATATTGTTCACCCACAAAATATTTTTATTTGCGAGCGCATTTCAAGAGTAATCGGATTGGACATTTGCGGAATAGATATTATGGCGCAAAACCTTACCCAACCTTTAAATGAAAATGGTGGTGTGGTTTTGGAGGTAAATGCGGCTCCAGGTTTCAGAATGCACCTTGCACCGAGCGAAGGCTTACCAAGAAACGTAGCTGCATCTGTTCTCGATATGTTATATCCTCCTGGAAAACTATCGCAAATACCAATTATTGCCGTAACAGGAACTAATGGAAAAACCACTACAACTCGTTTAATTGCACATATTATTCGTAGTAATGGTAAACGCGTAGGCTTTACCACTAGTGATGGCATTTACGTGCACAACACCATGTTAATGCAGGGAGATACTACCGGACCTGTAAGTGCCGAATTTATTTTAAAGGACCCTACAGTTGAGTTTGCGGTTTTAGAAACTGCCAGAGGTGGTATTTTACGTTCGGGTTTGGGTTTTAATGCCTGTGATATTGGTGTGGTAACGAATATTCAGGAAGATCACTTAGGAATTTCTGACATTCATAATCTTGATGATTTAACGAGAGTAAAATCTGTTGTAATTGGCGCAGTACGCCGCAAAGGATGGGCTGTTTTAAATGCTGATAACGGTTATTGTGTTAAAATTGCAAGAGAAGCACGTTGTAATGTTGCCTATTTTAGTATGGATGAAAATAATCCGGTAATTAAAGAGCATTGCAAAAAGGGTGGAATTGCAGCCATTTATGAAAATGGTTACATTACCATTAAAACTGGAGATTGGAAATTAAGGGTTGATAAGGCTACACACATTCCACTAACTTTTGGAGGCGCAGTTAACTTTATGATTCAGAATGTATTGGCTGCAACATTGGCTACTTACTTATGGGGCTATAAACCTGAAGATATTCGCTTATCACTTGAAACTTTTATTCCTTCGGCAGCGCATACGCCAGGTAGAATGAATGTATTTAGATTTAAAGAATTTAAAATCCTGGTAGATTTTGCACATAATCCAGATGGTTTTAATGGCGTAAAAGCTTATTTACAAAGTGTAGAAGCAACAGAGCATGTTGGTATAATTTCTGGCACAGGCGATAGGCGAGATGAAGACATTATTGAAACAGCTCGTATTTCGGCACAAATGTTTGATAAAATTTATATTTGCCAGGAGAAATATTTACGCGGGCGCCAACAGCAGGAATTGGTAGATTTACTGGTAAAAGGAATTCGAGAAGTTGACCCTAACAAAGAAATAATTATCAATAATAAGAGTACCGAATGTTTGGAACAAGCCATTCAAGCAGCTAAAAAAGGTTCTTATATTACTATTTTAAGCAATACGATTGATAATACAATTCTTCGGGTTACCGAGCATTTAGATAGAGAACTGGAAGCTTAACCGCAACCAGAAAACATAAAAAAAGTCCCGATTTGCATCGGGACTTTTTTTATGATATTTAATTATGCTTGAGAATCACGTAATCTTTTAATTTCATCATGTGAACGTCTTAAAGATGCTTTTTGATCAGAAATTAATTCTCTAACGTTCGAAGGTAATTCTTCTTCCAATGCCATTTTGTAAGCATTTTGAGCTGCATCTTCTCCAAACTCACAATTATTTAAAACCGTTTTACGATCGTGACCTGTAAATAATGCTTTTACATCCATCCAGCCTCTATAAATTTTGCCTGATGTTGTGGTTCCGGTTTCAATATCTTCTCCAGATGCAGAAACCTCTGTAGCTAAAGCCATTTTATATTTTTGGCTTTCTTCAATCATATTTAAGAATAAAGATTTTAAATCGGCGTCTTCATCTTTTAATTCTTTTCGTGCTTTTTGATAACCTTCAATACGGTCGTTATTAATTTGTACTAGGTCATTCAATACTTCTGCTGTTGCTGTTGTTGTTTTCATGTCTTTTTATAGTTCTGATGTATAAAAGGAACACGAAGAATTAAATAAAGGTTTGTCATATTTTAAAATTGCTTACAACAAACAGCTATTTTAGTTTATTTAATATTTTTAATTGGAAGGTAACCGAGGTGAATTTCATCGGTTATGATGCTTTCCGCAGCGGTTAGCTTTAGTTTATATAGGCTTTTAATTTTGGCTGATAAAACATCATTTATTTCAAAAGCATCATCTACATCAACACCATATTTATCATCAATATGAGAAGTAGCACCATCAAACCATGTATGTTTATAAAAAGCGGTTTCTTTTGCCTGCTTAATTGCCGTTGCTTTATCAGGAGTTGCCAAAAGCATTTTATAATGTGGCTCATCAAACTCATTTGGCCGGTACCCACCTAAGTTAAGAAAAAACAAACTCAACTCATTATTTATAGTTTCACGGGCTTCAACTACTTCAACTTTACAACCATCAACATAGTTTACTTCCCGCCAGGCATCAACATGAATTTTATCTTTAGCTTCGGGCCAAAAGGCAAAAATATCAGGTATTAGTTCCTGTAGAGAAGAAGCAATACCGAAGAAGATATCGTGCTGCTCTGTTTGTCTGCCTTCGGGTTTACAGCCTAGCATCAGCATAAATAATTTTTGTTGTACCATAAAAATAAGGTTGAGTTTAAGCTATTTCTTACCAACTGAATATTGAATACCGCCTAATAAATGCTTTAGAAACATTTCATCGTTATAGGTTTCTTTGGTATGACCGAGGCAAGTGTAAAATGCGCGCCCTCCTTCGAAATTATGATACCAACTAAATGGATGAAAATCTCCGTTTTTACCGCCAGTATAAGAATGTTCATCAAGTGTAATTAACACCTTAATATTAGGGTTAATATCTTTAAAATTATACAATTCATCGGTATGCATCCAAATAGAATCTTTGAAAAAATTGGTTGAAAGATGGTTTTTGTCTTTTATAATAAATTTTGCTTCTTGCACTTTTGGGTGACTAGTGAAATAAGCGCCAGCTAACTTACCATACCAAGGCCAATCGTATTCTGTATCTGTTGCCGCATGAACGCCAACATAGCCACCACCATTATGAATGTAGTTTTCGAAAGCCACCTGCTGCTCATTATCCAAAACATCGCCTGTTGTGTTTAAAAAAATAACGGCAGCATACTTTTTTAAGTTGACCTTTGTAAATAGTGAAGCATTTTCTGTTGTATCTACTTCAAAGCTATTTTCTTTACCAAGTTTTTGAATAGCATAAATTCCTTCGGGAATAGAATTATGACGGAAGCCTTTGGTTTTTGAAAACACTAAAACTCTTGTTGCCTTTTTAACAGGAATGTACGCCTGCAATAAAATTACGACAGCAACTACAAGACAGGATGCCAGGATTTTTCTCATAATATGTGTTTGGAAAGATTAATAAGGCTAAATTTAAGAAAGCTCCTTGATAATTTCTTTACATCTTTTTTCCACTTGCTGGCAAACGGGTTTAAATAGGGAATTATCCCAATACGGATCTGTAACTTCGCCGTTATCTAAAAAGAGTTTCACCTTTTCTCTCTCCTGATTACTTTTCGCCAATTGCAAAACATCGTGCAGGTTGTTTCTATCCATAACCAAAATCAGATCATATTCTGCAAACATATTGGCGTTAAATTGTTGCGCTCTTTGTTTACTTATGTCGTAACCAAAAGATTTTGCTGCTGCAACACTTCTATGATCTGGCGCTTTACCTATGTGCCAGTTTCCTGTTCCGGCAGATGCAATTTCCCAGTTGAGGTTCTGTTTATTAACCAAGTGTTGCATAATACCTTCGGCCAGCGGCGAACGGCAGATATTACCGAGGCAAACCATTAAAATTTTCATAAACAAGTTTATGATTAATTTCCATAAATCCATTGTGTAACCAAACCTACATTTAACTTAATTTTTAGTTCTAGAATAGTATACCTACCTTTACAAAAAATCTAAATACTCAAAATGAAAAAAAAGCTCTTTATTATGGCTGCTTTCGTGGCTGTCTTTGCTTCTTCGTGCAAAAAATCTATTGACGATCCTGAAGTAGTACCACCTGTTAAACTTGCTTATTCTAACCTTTCTGTTGAGGAACACAAAAAAGCTTTGGATAAAAGCGGAACAGATTTCCTTGCCACTGTAAATACTTTACCTGATGAAAATTTTATTAAAGTGATTAAACACTTTATAGAAATTGATGGTGATGTACCAACTTACACATTACCTTTTAGCTCTTTATTCTCTATTTATAGCTCGGCTCAAAGTGGTAATCTTTATGGAATTTTTAATTCTACCATCACACCTAATGCAAAAAAGCTTAGTGAATATTATGCTGTTTATACTTGGGATTTCGTTCAGAAAAAATGGAATAAAACTGCTTCTGATAGTAAATTAGAAATTAAATTCCCTTCATCTAAAACTGCAACAACAAATAATGCGGTATTATCTTTTACAAGTACATTATCTGGTATTACTTCTACAATTGACGGACAGAAATACGAACTTCCTGCTTCTACCACTGCTACTTTAGTTGTAGATAATAAAGAGGAGATGAAGCTTACAACCAACCAGACTTATAAAACGGATGGCAACCCAACTGCTATAGATGTAAAGCTAATGATGGGTTCTTTTAACTTTAATGTTAATGTAAAAAGCGATGTTAAAAAAGTGAATGCAACGTTATCTTTTGCAAAAGGAACAACTTCTCTTCTAAATCTTACTAGCGAAGGAAATGGAAATGCCGACATTAATACGGTAATTAAGGCTACTGAGCTAAAGGGTATTCTTGATAATGCAAATGCTTCTTTCGAAATAATGAATATTAAACTTGTTGGCGTTATTGATTCTAAATCAATTTCTAACGAAGGCGCAAGCAATAATAACCTAAGTGAAGCAGAAAAGAACAAGAAAAAGGCTGATTTATATAATAAGTACACTTCAGTATATGCTGTATATAAAAACGAAAATGCAATTATTGCAAAAGTAACATTTGCTCCTGTTGAGGATGTTCATTCGTATGAATATTGGGATGGAACTAAAATGGTAAAATATAGCTATACTAATTATTCAATGGAACCTAGATTGGTTTTCAAAGATGATTCTAAACTTAGCTTAAAGGCATTTACTGAAACAGGCTTTAGTAAATTAACTACTGCTTTTGAAGATTACATAGATCGTTTTTAATAAAAGATCGAACAGTATAAAGCAAAATGCCAGTATCCTTAAAATACTTGCATTTTGCTTTCCAAGAATTTATAAAAATGGTTTATTGTTTGGCTGTTGCACTATATATTGAAACTCCGTAACCGCACCATATACCAACTGCCATCCCATTAATATTTGACTTTAAAGCATTGGTACTCCCCATTAATGGGTTTGAAGCATTTAATATTTCATTTTGAAATCCTTGCCAAAAATCATATCCACTTTTTGGAATGGAAGCAAATTTGACCATAACCTTATCTCCATCAACAAAATACGGATCATATTCTTCGTTAAGGTTATTTATTGAACCCCTATTTAGCGCCAAATTAATAGTTTTACCATTAAAGTATTGATCATCCTGATTAGACAAAAGTGTTCTGCTAAAATTCCTTTCTTCTTCTAATTTAGTGTAAATCTTGTAGTAATTTTTTTCGTTTACGTTATCAGTGAAACGAATATTAAGCTGCAAATCCTTTCCGCCTTTTGGCTCAAACCATAAACGATCTAATTGAGGTACAGGCGGGATTGTTGTTTCAGCATTAAGGGTATATCCTGCGTATTCTATTTTTAGGGAATAATTTTTTCCAACAACTCCCTTTAAGTCAGAGCCTTTATACACAAAATAAGGAAACTGGCCTTTTTCATAGCTTCCCGTTAAAACTTCTGATGTTTGACCGTCGCTTACAGTAACCTTTGCATATTTAATAATAATTTCTTCAAGCTGGGCAGAATTTATGGAGGTATAAAATGGTAAATTATGTGTTATGGTTACATTGGCATAGCCGTTTTGCTCAATGCTTCCCTCAACAACAAATTTTGGATTATAATCATCATCTACTTTTTCCTTCTTGCAAGAAAGAAGTATTATGCAAAGCATAATATGCCAAACTGACTTTTTTATCATCTCTTAAAAGTTATTTTATAGCTTAATGCTGGTAATATTGGAAGTAGATTTATAGATTTTTTCTCAATAGAAATTGATTTATTTAAATCTCCGTTAAACTGGAAGTAATTGTATATAGGATTTTTACGATTGTATACATTATATATGGATAAGGACAATTCGCTTTTAAAATTTCGTTTATTATTAATCACATAATTGGTTGCAATATCCAGCCTGTGATAAACAGGCATACGGGCACCGTTAAATGGTCCATATTCATTTATTATGCTTCCAGAAATTAAATAACGGCTGACAGGTAAGGTATATGCATTTCCGGTTGAATAGGTAAATAAGGCAGAAATTGTCCATTTATTATTTATGGTGTAGTTTGGTGCAATGTTAATCTCATGTGTTCTATCATATTTAAAAGGAAATGGCTGACCATTATTTAATAAATCAAATGTGCGTCTGTTTTTAGAGATTGTATAACCTAATGCACCTTGCAATTTACCGAAGCTCTTTTTGAAGAAAAATTCGGCACCAAATACTTTTCCTGTTCCAGAAAACACATTATTCTCAATTTTTAAGTTATCTAAAAAGTTTGTCATCCCACCATTAAACTCAATCAGGTTCGACATTCTTTTATGATATAAATCTACATAAGCCTCAAAACCTTTACCCCACGTTTTAAAATAGCCTAAACTAAATTGCACTCCTTTTTCTGGCGGAATTTCATTTGTGGCAGGCATCCAAAAGTCTGTAGGAAAATTTGATGCAGTTACAGGAAGGAGATGAACGGTTTGAATGTTTCTTGAAAAGGAGAATTTTATTGCTGTTTCATCATCAATTTTATACTTCAAACTTAAGGTTGGTTCAATAAAAAATTTATTATAAAAATTTTCATTAGTTTGGTTAATATCGTTATTAAAATCAGTTGGTTTTATATGCCTGTAATAGGTTAACCTTACACCAGCATAAGCTGATAATCGATTGAATATTTTCACATCATCACTAAAAAAAACTGAGCTTTCATCAGCATGATATATATTTTCCTTTCCAAAATCCAATTTAATATCACCTGTGGTCACATCAGGTGTGTTCGGTTTAAATCTATGCCTCACATAATTCAACCCTAATTTAATTAAGTGCTTGTCAAGGTATACTCTCAAAGTTGAATTTGCGTTATAATCCAATATTGATGATTTAATACAGGCATTACTACTTTGTTGAACTAGGTTAAAATTAAACTCATAACCAGTATATGAAATTATTGTATTCAGAACCCCTTTATTCCACAATATACTTTGCCAATTAACGGATGCGGCTTTATTTTGCCAGCTTATTTGGTTGCTAATATCAAACCTGTTCAGCGTAAAACCAAACTGATCTCCTCCTATATAGGCCGTTGCAAATAATTTGTTTTGTTTTGAAATTTTTAAACTAGTGGATAAATTAAAATCATACAAATCATATGTCAAATTATTTATCGATGACCTTTTCTTATTATTCAGGTGATTAACTATGGGCCATACAGAGTAATTCATAAAGGTTTTCCGTGCTGAACTACTAACTGACCAATTTTTAGTTAATGGGATTGCTATACTTGCATTAGCATCTAAAAAGCTTATCGATGCCTCGCCTGATAAAGTATCAATGATGCTGTCGTTACTGCTAACATCTATAACTGAAGATAACCTGCCTGTATATTCCGCAGGAATACCGGATTTAAAAACTTTGGCTTCTTTAACTGCTGAAGTATTAAATATTGAGTAGAAACCTAAGAGATGTGATGGATTATAAATTGTTGAATTATTAAATAATAACAAATTTTGACCTGAAGAACCGCCTCGAATATATAGCCCCGAGTTTCCTTCGCCACCATTCGCAAAACCAGGTAAAGTTTTAATGGCATTTAATAAATCAGGATTACCTAAAAAGCCAGGAAGTTTTTCGACATCACTTTTTTTTACTGCCTGATAATTGTTTAAATACCCGTTTAATGCCTCATTTTTCTTTTTGGATTTGACATCTACCTGAGCTAAATCTCTTTCAAAAGGCACTAAAAAAAAATCTTTTGATATATCCTGATCGGCAACATTTAAAATCACAGTTTGCTTAATGTACGCCGCATGACTAAAAGCAACGATTTGTTCTCCTTTCCTTAGTAAAATTTTGAAATATCCATTTTCATCAGTTTGAAAATTATTTTTATTCAAGGATATCGTAACCTCACTTATCGGTTTATTAGATAAATGATCAATCATATGACCCGTTAAGAAGTAATTCTGGGCATTAGAAAAAGAAGAAATCAGAACAAAGAGAAAAAAAAGAGCGTATTTAGGCATTAATATTTAGATGAGAGAGGCGATATTTACGGTTATAATCTAACCGTAAATATCGTTTAAAATTTTCGCTAAACGAACCCCACCTTTAAGCAATTGCTCGTTTACGGTAGCAATCCATTCAAAATTGTAGCGGTAGCTTAATTTTGCGTCTGGTTTAATATTATCATAAATTTTATTGCAAACATTGTATGATTCGTAAACAGCATCTTTTAGGCTACTGCTTTGCCAATTAGCCAATTGTATAGCCGAAGGATGGTTAATTGCTTTTGCATATTCTGTATAGCTTAATTGCTGATAATCGATTAAACCTTCATCCCATACTTTATGCAGGTTAGATTTTTCACCAAACCATAATAATGAAACCCGGTTACCACCCAAATCTTCTTTACGTGCCGTGTGCATTGGCTGATGTAAATCGCCAACCAGGTGAACCAACATACGTATAGCAAGTTTTTTCTCGTCTAATGTGCTTTTCGAATTTTTGAGTACAGCAATTAAATCAGGGATTTTATTGTACACATTAGGTCCTTTTTCAGTTTCCAGATAGTTAAAAACACCATCTTTTGTTAGTCCTGCAGCAAGGTTTACAAAATGCCAGTTGTACATATAATTGTAGGTAGAATCTGATTTTATAAAGTCGCCCCAATTAGCAGACATGCCCAACGATTCGCCGCCTAAAATGGCTTCTATTGATTTACGGGTTTTAGCTTTTAGATAACTATCAGCAACCTCGCCCACAATACGGTGACCAAGCATACCCCAAGCACTTGCTTTTATTGGCATGTAGGCTAATGCGACAAACATTAAGCCTGTAAATAATTTCTTTTGAATGGATGTAAATATCATTTTATAATTCTTTTTGTACGCAGGTAATTTTTTCTTTCAAAGTTAAAGTTGTTTCTCGTTGATCGCTTAAACTTTGTAGTAACAATGTGTTTGCAGATGATTTTTTAATCAGAAAGTTTTTATCATATCTGCCGATGCGGTAACAACCGGAAATTTTTTGCTTGTAATTGGCGTGTGTAAATGTTCCGCCTAAAAACAAAGTATCGCCCCTAACGGCATAAACGCCTTTTGCATATTCTTTCCAAACACCGTTGTTGTAGCAAGAATCTTCATAAAAATTAACCTTGCTGTGCGTGGTTAAGTCTACATAAAAAGAATCACAGGTAAATTTGAAATGATGTTGAGTATAGTTAGTTAATTTATTACTAAAAGCGACAGAATCTTCATTCCAAACACCCTGCATAAAAACCTCACCCTTGCCTTGTATATTAGGGCTAAAGGAGCAACTTGCAACAAGCAATGCGATAAAAGTAACGAGAGAAATATAAAAAAGCCTTAAACCTGAATTGTGCATTGTATTTTTAATAGAATTTGTTTTGTTTAATGCAGGCATTTTTAAAAGGGTAGTAAATTTATAACCCCAAAGTTATTACGCTTTGGGGTTTTATGTGTTAATTGAGTTAAGGTTATTTTAAGCTTCCAACCATATCTTCTGGTCTAACCCATTCATCAAACTGCTCATTGGTTAATAAACCAAGTTCAACTGCTGCTGCTTTTAAAGTTTTATTTTCTTTATGTGCCTTTTTAGCAATTTTAGCTGCATTTTCATAACCTACATGTGGATTTAATGCTGTAACCAACATTAACGAATTTTGCAAGTGTTTCTCAATTTCAGGCAAGTTTGCAGTAATACCTTCTGCACATTTATCATTAAAAGATACGCAGGCATCACCAATTAAGCGTGCCGATTGTAAAACATTAGCTGCAATTAAAGGTTTGAAAACATTTAGCTCAAAATGACCAGTTGCACCACCAATAGAAACGGCAACATCATTACCCATTACCTGTGCGCAAACCATAGTTAAAGCTTCTGGCTGTGTTGGGTTTACTTTACCGGGCATAATTGATGATCCTGGTTCATTATCAGGAATTACAATTTCGCCAATACCACAACGTGGGCCTGAGCTTAACATACGTACATCATTAGCCACCTTCATTAAAGAAACAGCTGTACGCTTTAATGCGCCAGATAATTCAACCATAGCATCATGTGCCGCTAAAGCTTCGAATTTATTTGGAGCAGTTATGAAAGGCAAACCTGTTAAATCGGCAATTTTTTTAGCCACTAAAACATCATAGCCTTTTGGTGTATTTAATCCTGTACCAACAGCCGTACCACCTAAAGCAAGCTCAGCAACCATTACTAAAGCATTTTTAATGGCTCTAATGCTGTTATCAATTTGTTGTACGTAACCAGAAAACTCTTGGCCTAAAGTAAGTGGTGTTGCATCCATAAAGTGGGTACGACCAGTTTTAACAATTGTACTAAACTCTTCAACCTTTTTAGCTAAAGTATTACGCAATTTCTCTAAACCAGGAATTGTATTTTCAACTGTAAGCTTATATGCAGCAATGTGCATAGCAGTTGGGTAGGTATCATTAGATGATTGCGATTTGTTCACATCATCATTTGGATGTAGTACTTTTTTATCATCAGAAAGCTGACCACCATTAATTACGTGTGCACGGTTGGCAATAACTTCGTTCCCATTCATATTGCTTTGGGTACCCGAACCTGTTTGCCATATTACCAGTGGAAACTGATCATCCAGTTTACCTGCAATAATTTCATCACAAGCTTTAGCAATTAATTCTGCTTTATCGGCAGTTAAAACGCCTAATTCGGTATTGGCTAAGGCAGCGGCTTTTTTAAGGTATCCAAAAGCATGTACAATTTCTTTTGGCATTGAACCTTCTGGCCCAATTTTAAAGTTGTTGCGTGAGCGTTCGGTTTGTGCACCCCAGTATTTATCGGCAGGTACCTGTACCTCGCCCATGGTATCGTGTTCTATTCTGAAACTCATTATATTTTTGATTTTGTTATCGCAAATTTAGTTTTTTTGCCATTAAACCAAGGTATTATATTGGATATTTAGATAGATATGATAAAAGTATTCGGTAAGCCTAATGCCTAGGTTTCGCTCTGCCCAATTGCCTTATTCCTTTTAATTGTTTTTATGGTACAATAAAAGAAGCATTTGAGCTGTATTAATAAACATTACATTTTTGTACTTTTGCGGCTATGTCAGTTATTAAACCCTCATTAGCAAAAGGTACCCGCGATTTTTCTCCGGTAGAAATGGTTAAACGCAATTTTATTTATGATACCATTAAAACGGTTTTCAAAAAATATGGTTATGCAGAAATCCAGACACCAAGTATGGAAAACCTTTCAACGTTAACAGGAAAGTATGGTGATGAAGGTGATAAATTGATCTTTAAAATTTTAAATTCTGGAGAGTTTTTAAACGATCCTAAAAAGAAATCTTTTGATTTTTCCGAAGAAAACAACAGTAATAAATTAGTTTCGCTAATTTCTGAAAAGGCCTTACGTTACGATTTAACTGTGCCCTTTGCACGCTATGTAGTGATGCACCAAAATGACATTACACTACCGTTTAAACGTTTTCAAGTACAACCAGTTTGGCGTGCAGATAGACCACAAAAGGGTAGATACCGCGAATTTTATCAATGCGACGTGGATGTTGTTGGTTCAGAAAGTTTATTAAACGAAGCCGAATTTATTCTGATTTATGATGAAGCTTTAGGTAAATTAGGCCTTAAAGATTTCGTTATTAAAATTAATAATAGAAAAATTCTATCAGGCATTGCCGAGATTATAGGTAAACCTGATTTAATAATTGATATGACTGTTGCCATTGATAAACTTGATAAAATTGGTTTAGATGGTGTAAGTAAAGAGTTATTAGAACGTGGTTTTACAGAAGAGGATTTAGAAAAACTTCGCCCGGTAATTTTGCTCGAAGGAACAAATGAAGAAAAGCTTGCAAGCTTAAAATCTGTTTTAGCAACTTCTGAAACGGGCTTAAAAGGTATTACAGAAATTGAGCAGGTTTTTGAATATGTTGATAGTTTAATTGCTTATGCATTGCCACTTACAGCAAAATTAGAGCTTGATATTACTTTGGCTCGTGGCTTAAATTATTATACGGGCTGTATTTTCGAAGTTAAAACCAATGAGGTTGCAATGGGAAGTATTGGTGGTGGCGGTCGTTATGATGACTTAACTGGTATGTTTGGCCTTAAAGATTTAACCGGGGTTGGTGTTTCTTTTGGTGCCGATCGTATTTATGATGTTTTGGAAGAATTAAATCTTTTTCCTTTATCGGCAGAAATAGGCACAAAGGTTTTGATTAGCAATTTCGATGCAGAAGCAGAAAAATACGCTTTACCCATTCTTCAACAGTTTAGAAATGCAGGAATTGCTGCCGAGCTTTATCCCTCATCAGCAAAGCTTAAAAAGCAAATGGCCTATGCTGATGCTAAGAAAATTCCTTATGTAATTTTAATCGGTGGCGATGAAATTGCAAGTGGAGAACTTACCTTAAAAGATATGCAAAGTGGTGAACAGAAAAAGTTAACTACACTTGCCATTCTTGATTTACTAAAATAAAACTTACACAAGTATATTTCGTTTTTTAAAGAAAAAGAACAGTCACTCAAAATTGTTCTTTTTCTTTAATTAGGCAAAACAATTAACGACCAACTCTTAGTAAGATCGGGAAAGTGATGTCTTTCTCTGCATCATCTCCCCAAGCTTCTTTTAAAGCTGTAAACACAAATTCGATGGGGTTTTTATCATTCGCTTTTTTATAGTGTTGTAATGATGACCAAGTATTTAGGTAACCAATCAACTGATCGAATTTCCATGTTGTTTTAATAGAAAAATGCGGTGGAGCAATCTCTTCAAAAGGAAAAGGAATTGTTTTATATCCTTCCTCAATATAGCGACGCTCTTCATCCCAATATTTACCTAAAATTTCTTCATAAAGCTTATTAATTACAACATCTAATTTTTTATCTATCTGCATTATACCATAACCAATAGCGGCAAAAATACCTCCAGGCTTTAAAGTTCTTTTAACTTCCAGGTAAAAAGCATCAAAGTGAAACCAATGGATGGCTTGCGCTACAGTAACCAAATCAAAAATATGATCGGCAAAAGAACTGCGCTCGGATGGTTCAACCAGGTAAGAAATATTATCAGCCTTTGCTGCATTTTTCAATTGATTCTCACTAATATCTGTTCCAAAAACTTGCTTAAAATGCTTCGCAAGTTCGCGGGCAACTTGTCCGTTACCTGTTGCACAATCCCATGCAATATTTCGTCCATTGGTTAGCGAAAGCAAGAAATCATATAATTCGGCAGGATAAGTAGGTCGGAACTGCGCATATTCTGCTGCCTGGGTTGAAAAATTATCTTTCATATTCTATTGTTTAAAACCTCATGGTTGGGAAAAACTAAAACACAAATAAGTTATATTTGTTCTGCATCTAACCGTTCAATAATTCTAATTTAAGCCATTCGTGCTAAAACCTTCGTTGTATGAATAAAACTTCTGATACTTTACAAAAAGATGAGATTAAGGATGTGGAATACAGGCTTAAATCTATATTTGGAGGTTCTATTGGCAATTTAGTTGAGTGGTACGATTGGTACACTTATTCTGCCTTTGCCTTATATTTTTCTCCAATCTTTTTTCCTAATAGCAACCCCACGGCCCAGCTTTTAGATACCGCCGGTATTTTTGCCGTTGGCTTTTTAATGCGCCCAATTGGCGGATGGCTATTCGGAAGCATTGCTGATAAATATGGCAGAAAAAGATCAATGACGCTATCTGTTTTTATTATGGCAATTGGCTCTTTAATTATTGGTTTAGCACCAGGATATAATCAAATTGGCGTTGCAGCACCGCTTTTATTACTTTTTGCCAGGCTTATACAGGGTTTAAGTACTGGTGGTGAGTACGGAACTTCTGCTACTTACTTAAGTGAAATGGCAACAAAAAAGCACCGTGGTTTTTATTCAAGCTTTCAATATGTAACATTAATAGGCGGACAGCTTTTGGCTTTAGGTATTCAACTAATTTTACAAAACTGGTTATTAACATCGGCAGAATTACACGCATGGGGTTGGCGGATTCCCTTTTTTATTGGAGCAATCCTTTCATTTATTGCCTTGTATTTACGCAGGCATATTAACGAAACTTCGGCTTTTAAAGCAACTAGTGAAAAAGCAGAAAAAGGCGGAATTAGAGGTCTTTTAAAATACCCGAAAGAAGTTTTAACGGTGGTAGGTCTTACGCTCGGTGGCACAATAGCCTTTTATACTTTTAGTACTTACATGCAGAAGTTTTTGGTAAATACGGTTCATTTAACTAAAGAAAAATCGACTCTTTTATCTTTCGCTTCGCTCTTAGTTTTTGCCATTTTACAGCCTTTATTTGGTTTACTATCTGATAAAATAGGCAGAAAACCCTTGCTAATTGGCTTTGGTATATTGGGTACGCTTTGTACCTATCCAATTTTAACTACTTTAACTTTTGCGACAAGTACAACCGTAATATTTTTATTAATGATTGGTGCCTTAATTATTGTAAGTGGCTATACGAGTATAAATGCGGTGGTAAAAGCAGAACTATTTCCGGCACACATTAGGGCATTAGGTGTGGGCCTTCCTTACGCACTAACTGTTGCCATTTTTGGCGGTACCGCAGAATATTTAGCGCTTTGGTTTAAAAATATCGGGCATGAAAATTACTTCTATATCTACGTGAGTTTTTGTGTGTTAATTTCGTTGGTTTTGTACAGCACAATGAAAGACACTAAACATCATTCTAAAATAGAAGATTAAAGCACATACTCTTCATTAATGGGTTTTACCGGTTCAGGAATATCTTCTTCTTTAAGCATTTGAAGCAGATTAATTTCTATTGTTCTTGTAATCTGATTAAGTGGTACACCTGCAGAATTATTTTCGAAGGGATTAACTAAACTCATTCCATTAATTTGAGTTGATACAAATACAAAGCCTATCATCCAACCTAAAAAGATAGAGAAAACACCTGCCGATTGGCTGATAACCAAGGTAAAGGTTACTACAAAAAGCCAGATAAAAACCTTAGTTAAATAGGTATAAGTAGTAGGAAAAATTGTGTTTTTAATCCGCTCACTCATTCCCATTGAGTCAGAAAAACGTGTAAGCATTTCATTAATCTCAATAAACCTAAAACCATCTATAGCATTTGCCTTAGATAATTTCTGCAGATCTCTGGATTGAATATTCAAAATAGCATTGTGTGTATTATTGTGCTTGTCAATTTCCTTTAAATCATCGGGAGTTAAATATTTAATATAAATCTCATCAACGGTCCCCCTTAAATTGGCTTTTAGGGCGTATAAAAAAGCAATGTGCCTAAAAACCATTCTTTTTACAGCCTCATCATCATTATCTACATAATTAATTAAGCAACGGGCAAATGAGCGGGAATCATTAACTAAAGCGCCCCAAATTTTTCTACCTTCCCACCATCTATCGTAGGCCTGATTATTATTAAAACCAATAAAAAAAGCAATTGCCGTACCTAATACTGCTGGAATAATAGAAGAAACCTCGAAATGATGAGAAATTAAATATTCACGAATCAAATAAGCTCCGGTACAGGAAACGATCATAATAAGATCAACCTGCCATGTATTTCTTAAAATTCTACTTAAGCGAATGTTTTGTACTAATAACATATAAAATTATTTACGAGTGAAAATACAATTCTAAAAGCGAAATGTTTGCGCATGTAACAATTTTAGTTACAATCTTTTGTTAAAAACCTTATCCTCTTAAAATTAATCTATATTAGAAAAACCAAATATTCCTTTCATGAGTGAAATCATCCCTAAAAACAACATTTTTAAAGTTATTGGTGCGTCATCCCTCGGCACTTTAATTGAGTGGTACGATTTTTATATTTTCGGCAGTTTAGCGGTAATTATCGGTCATCAGTTATTTCCTGAAGATGCTGGAGCATCAGCACTAATTAATACACTTGCCATTTTTGCAGCGGGTTTTATTGTACGTCCTTTCGGAGCTTTGGTTTTCGGTAGATTAGGTGATTTAATTGGTCGCAAATATACCTTCCTTTTAACATTGGTGTTAATGGGCGGCTCTACCTTCTTAATTGGATTAATTCCTTCATATAAAAGCATTGGATATGCTGCGCCTATATTAGTTTTAATTTTAAGGCTGATCCAAGGTTTAGCCTTAGGTGGCGAATACGGTGGCGCCGCAACCTATGTAGCCGAGCATGCACCCAAAAACCGACGAGGATTTTTTACAAGTTGGATTCAAACCACCGCAACGCTTGGTCTTTTTCTTTCATTGGGCGTAATTGTAATTACCAAGAATATTTTAGGTGCCGAAACCTTTGGTAACTGGGGTTGGCGGATTCCTTTTTTATTATCAATTGTGCTTGTAGTAGTTTCGATTTACATCCGCATGAAAATGCACGAATCGCCCATGTTTTCAAAGCTAAAATCTGAAGGCAAGGTTTCTAAAAACCCACTTAAAGAAAGTTTTAACAACCGTGCGAATTTCAAAATGGTTTTGCTTGCCTTATTTGGCGCAACTATGGGCCAGGGCGTAATTTGGTATACAGGCCAATTTTATGCGCAATCATTTTTAGAGAATACCTGTAAACTCGATTTCAATGATTCCAGGTATATTTTACTCTGGGGTATTGCCTTTGCAACACCCTTCTTTGTGGTTTTTGGTGCCTGGAGTGATAAAGTTGGCCGCAAATGGATTATGCTTGCAGGTATGCTTCTCGGTATTATTTTTTACCGTCCAATTTATCAAACCTTTTTAAATGATACCGATTACAGCAAAATTGAGCAAGTAGACATTTCTTATTCTACCGTTAATCCTTCATCATCAATACTTATTGCAAACACGAGCGATAGCCTAAGATCAACAGCAACTACAGTAATTTTAAAAAATGGAGCTTCATTTACAAAGCTCCGCACAGATACCATTTCTGCATCAGGAAAGATTCTTCCAGCTAAAACAGCATTAAAAGATAAGGTTTTGCCTACAGCTACCTTTTGGAAATTTGTGGGTTTAATTTTCTTTCAAATTTTATTGGTAACCATGGTTTATGGCCCAATTGCTGCCTTTTTGGTCGAGCTTTTCCCTACAAAAATCAGGTACACCTCCATGTCGTTGCCTTACCACATTGGCAATGGTGTTTTTGGAGGTTTAGTTCCTTTTATTGCCACACTGATTGCCAGTTTTTCAGGCTCAACACCCTTATCTGGCCTTTGGTACCCAATTGGAATAGCCGCATTAAGTTTAATTATTGGAACTGTTTATTTATCAAATAAAAGAGACGAAAACATTAACGATTAAATAATGAAAGTATTAAAGAAATTTTTAGGATTAATTTGGATGGTTTTAGGTCCGCTAGCCATGACTTTTCTATTTATACAAGCCATTGAAAAAGTTGGTTTAACACATACCGATATTGAAAGAACAAATACCATTTTACAATGGGCAATTATTCTATTTATCTTTTTACCAATTAGTTTAGGCTTAATGATTTTTGGCTTTTACGCCTGGAAAGGAGAATACGACCAGCTACCTGAAAGTTCAGAAGAAATTTGATTTCTCGAAGACATAGTTACTTTAAATATAGGAAACTATTTGAAAATGAACGGTCAGGAATATTTGGGAAACAGTAGTCCCGCTAACGTTACTGCCCCGATAAAAATCGGTGGCATTCACTCATATCGGGTTTAAATACAAAAGTTTAGATTAAGCCAAAATTTCCTAATTCTTAAACCTGATTGAAGCGTCATCCCGACTTTTTAGTCGGATAAAGCGGAAAGCAGGAACAATCTTTCAAGAGAATTACAGTTCTTGCTTTCCAAAAAAAATATCGCATTCCATAACCGCTTGTTAACGGTTTGAAATAAATATGTAGCGCTTAAAGCACTCTAAGAAGCAATCCTTTTAAATATTCACCTTCTGGAAATGAAATACGAACAGGGTGATCTTCTGGCTGACTAAATTGCTTAATAATTTGAACTTCTTTGCCGGCATCAAGCGCAGCCCAGGCAATAATTTGTTTAAAGGTTTCTAAATCTACTGCTCCTGAGCAAGAAAAAGTAGCCAATAAACCACCTTTTTCCAGCAACAACATACCCAAACGATTTAAGTCTTTATAAGCCCTTGCAGCCCTATCTAAGGCCGAGCGTGATGGTGCATATTTTGGTGGATCAAGTACAATTACATCAAATAATTCCCCTGATTCTTTAAAGGCTCTGAGTTGTTTATTCACGTCAGATTGTATTGCGGTAACTTTAGCCTCATCGAAATGATTTAGTGCAACATTTTGTTTTAAAGTTTCAACAGCAAGGCCAGAACTATCCACACTGGTAATACTTGCGGCACCATTTGCTAAACTGTTTAAACTAAAACCACCGCTATAGCTAAAGCAATCCAACACTTTTTTACCTTTTGTATAACTAGCCAAAATGTGCCTGTTATCACGCTGATCGCAATAAAAGCCAGATTTTTGCCCTTCAGCAATATTGATATTATAACGGATTCCGTTTTCTTTTACTTCTAAAAATTCAGGTGGATTTTCGCCCCAAAGCAAACCATTTTCAATAGGTAAACCTTCATGACCGCGAGCAGTGGCATCACTTTTATCAAAAATACCTTTAGGTTTTAATTCTGTTCTTAAAATTTCAACTAGGTCAGTTTTTACTTTTTCTATGCCTGAAGATAAAATCTGAAGGGAAAGGAAATCGCCATATTGATCTACAATTAAGCCCGGTAAAAAATCTGCTTCGCTAAATACCAGGCGGCATGTATTTGTTTCATCACTTAAAATAAACTGGCGTGATGCTATGGCTTGTTTCAATCGGTTTTGGTACCACTCTTTATTTATCAATTGGGTTTCATCCCACTCTAAAAGGCGCACAGCCACTCTGGAGTTTGCGTTGTAATACCCGTAGGCTAAAAACTCATTATCAAAAGCAAATACTTTAACTACATCACCATTTTCGGGTTTTCCTTTAACTTTATCTAGTGCGCCAGAAAATACCCATGGATGTCTTTGTAATGCAGCTTTCTCTTTGCCCTTTTTTAATATGATTTCTACCATGCCGCAAAGGTAAGTAAAAGAGCGGTAGGATGGAAAAAGAGAAGATTAAAGGAAGCGATTTCCTGATTGCTTGTGCATTTTAACCAGTTCTGTATCTAAAACACGGGTTTCAAATTCAGTTACAGGTCGTTTAGCTTCAATCATTTTAATAAGTAATTCTGTAGCCACTTGTCCCATTTCAAATGCTGGTTGCTTTACTGATGTTAATGATGGCGAAAACAAATTAACCAAATTAGAATTAGTAAAGCCTGCAATTGCAATTTTGTGGGCTACCTCCGGGTTGGTGTTTTTTAAGGCCATAATACAACCTGTGGTTAGGCGATCGCTTGATATAAAAATGCCATCGGGCTTAAGTTTCAGTAATTCCTTTACAGCCACTTCTAATTCTTCGCTATGCATACCGCCATGCTGACAATATTTTACAAGCTCAGGTTTAAATTCTATATGGTATTTAGCAAGTGCTGCTTTATACCCTTCGAGTCTTTCTTTAGTGTTAGATAAAGTTTCTGAATTGGTTAAATGGGCAATTACTCTTTTACCTGATAAAATAAGATGCTCGGTTGCATCAAAAGCACCTTTAAAATTATTGGCAATTACTTTATGGGTTTCAAAATTTTCGGGTACACGATCAAAGAAAACGATGGGTAAACCGCGTGCATAAAGATCTCTCAGGTAGTCTATATCCTCAGTTTCTGAAGATAGGGCAATCAATAAACCATCAATAGAGCGGGATGCCAAATGCTCTACGTTGAGCTTTTCTTGTTTGTGAGATTCGTGACTTTGAGAAATTATAACATGATAATCTTTATCATAAGCGATGGATTCCATGCCGTTTATAACCTGAGAAAAGAAATTATTCGCAATTTCACTAACTATAATTCCGATAGAATAGCTACGACGTTCCTTTAAGCTACGTGCAATTGGATTGGCTCTATAGTTTACCTTTTCGGCGTATGCAAGCACTACTTTCTTAGTTTCTTCACTAATTTCGTAACGATCTCTCAAAGCCCTGGAAACGGTGGATGTAGAGAGTCCTAAAGCTTTGGCAATATCTTTTATTGTGGATGTTTCAAGTCTCATATTAAGTACCAGTTCCGAATTTACAAAAAATATCCGTTAAGCTTGGCTAAAGTTAAAATTAACAGCATTACCTGACAACGTTAACGGGAACGATTGCACAGTTTTTTGGTTAAATCTGAGTTCAATTAATATTTAGTTTGTAAAATTGTTAAGCTAAAATAAACCAAATATTAACCATCCCTTAAAGTAAAAACCAAGAATAATATTCTTTGTGTTGTAACAGGCACATTCTAACCGGAAACCAAATTAATTTCAAAATAAATAAACGATTATGAGAAGAGTTTTACTCGTATTAACATTTCTCTCTTTTTCTGTTGGCCTGGCACTTGCGCAAAACAAGCAGGTAACGGGTATAGTAAAAGATAAATCAGACGGGCAACCGCTGGTTGGAGTAAGTGTTAGCATTAAAGATTCAAAAATTGGCGCCAGTACCGATGGCAATGGTGCTTACAAAATAAGTATCCCCGCAAAAGGTGCTATTTTAACGTTTACCTACGTGGGGTATAAATCACGCAGTATTGCTGTTAGCGATCAATCTAAGCTTGATGTAAGTTTAGAAGAGGATGCAAACACCCTGCAGGAAGTTACTGTAAACATCGGTTACGGATCTGTAAGAAAAGAAGCTTTAACTGGTTCAGTTTCATCTATCGGAGGTAAAGATATAGAGCAATTTCCGGTAAGTACAGCGGCACAGGCCCTTGCAGGTAAATTAGCAGGCGTTTCGGTTACCACAACAGAAGGTAGCCCGGGTGCAGAAATTGTAATTAAAGTGCGTGGTGGAAGTTCTTTAACGGGCGATAACTCTCCGCTTTATATCGTTGATGGGATTCAGGTAGAAAATGCACTTTCTATTTTATCCCCTAACGAAATTCAATCTATTGATGTTTTAAAAGATGTGGCGTCAACATCTATTTATGGTAGCCGTGGCGCAAATGGTGTAGTTATTATTACCACAAAAGGTGGGAAAAATGGCCGTACCATTGTTTCATTTGATGCTTATGGTGGTGCCAGACAGATTGTGAACAAATTGGATGTAATGAACCCTTATGAGTTTGTAAAATACCAATACGAGTTGTACAACAACAATACGGCGCAAACGGTAAAAGACGATTTTACTAAAAGATACGGCACTTTTGAGGATTTAGATATTTATAAAAATATTCCAAAAATTGATTGGCAAGATAAAGTTTTCGGTCGCCAGGCCTGGAGCAATACACAGGTATTAAGTGTTGCTGGTGGTACAGATAAAACAACTTTTAATTTCTCTGTAAATAATACCGGCGAAGACGGAATTATGCTTAACTCGGGCTATAAAAGAACTTTTGCTTCTTTCCGCTTTGACCATAAAATTTCAGATAAGTTTCGTATGGGTGTAAACGTTCGTTACAGCCGCCAGCGCATTGATGGTGTAGGTACATCATCTACAGGATCTCAAGGTACAAACCGTTTAAGAAATGCAGTTCGTTATCAACCATATTCTGGTGGTGGAGATTCGGGCGATTTATTTGATTCTGATTATTTAACAACCTTTTTAACTAATCCAATTACACTTGCTGGTCAGGAATTAAAATACGATTACAGAAACGACTTAATCAGCAGTGGCTATGTTTCGTATCAAATATTAAAAAACTTATCATTTAAAAGTACCATCGGTATGAACTTTACCGATAGAAAAGTGAATACTTTTAATGGTGCAGTGAGTAATGTTGGGCGCAATAACGGGGGGTTACCTGCCATTCAGTTAGATAATTCGAATCAACAATCTATTATCAATACCAATACTTTAAACTATAGACCAAATTTAGGAAAGAATCATAGTTTAGATCTTTTGGTAGGGCAAGAAATTAACATGTTGGATCTTAAATCTAACAGCAGTACCATTAAGTGGTTTCCGGCTGGAATATCTGCTGATGAAGCATTTGGAAGTATCCAGAAAGCTGAGCCACCAACTGGCTCTGTACAGGATAAACCAACATCTCTTATCTCGGGTACAAGACAGTTTTCTTTATTCGGAAGAGCATCTTATGGCTTCCAAAACAAATACTTGGCTACAATAAACTTTAGAACTGATGCTTCTTCTTTATTTGCGCCAGGGAAACAATGGGGTTATTTCCCATCGGCACAAATTGCATGGAGAGCAACCGAAGAGGAATTTGTTAAAAAGATGCAGTTAGATTGGCTTAATAACTTTAAAGTTAGAGTAAGTTACGGTGCAGCAGGAAATAATAGAATCGGACAAGATTTATTCAGAACTTTATTTTATTCTAACTCAACTCTTGGTGGCTACGCGGCAACTGATGCTTCAGTTTCAACTGGCCTAATTTCAGGATCATCTAATGGAACAGTTCTTTCAAATCCAAATATTACGTGGGAAACCAATATTTCAAAAGGTGCAGGTATCGATATAGATTTATTTAAAAATAAATTGTCGTTAAACTTGGATTACTATGATAACAGAACTAAAAACCTACTTCTAAACGCGAATATAGCTTCAACAACTGGTTACAACACGCAGCAACAGAACGTAGGTAAAACACAAAATAAAGGTTTTGAGCTTCAGATAAACTACAACGCCATTAAAACTAAAAACTTTACTTACAATACCAGTTTCAACATTTCATTTAACAAAAATAAAATTGTTGAGTTGCAAAATGGTGTAAATTCTTACATTACCCAATCGGGCTGGGTAAATAGTTTAGGCGATTTTAAAGTTGAAGTGGGGCAACCTGTTGGTCAGTTTTATGGCTTTATATCTGATGGTCGCTATACTGTTGATGATTTTACTTATGTACAAAACACCAATGGCAGTTACACGTATACTTTAAAACCTAATGTACCAAACAGCTCGGTATTGTTAGGTAACAGAGCACCACAACCAGGCGATATGAAAGTTAAAAAACTTTCTTCTTCTGCCAGTATGTTAATTGGTGATGATGATAGAACTGTTTTAGGTACTTCGCAACCAAAATTTACAGGTGGTTTTAACAATCAGTTTGCTTACAAAAACTTTGATTTAACTGTTTTCGTTAACTTCTCTGTAGGTAGCAAGGTTTATAACGCAAATAAGCTTGAGTTTACTTCGCAATACAATGTTAAGGATAACAATCTTTTATCGGTTATGACTGATCGCTGGCAAAATTTTGATGCCAATGGCATTAAAATTACCGATCCAGTTTTGTTAACGGCAATGAACGAAAACACCACGCTTTGGACGCCTACAACAGGTAACTACGCTTTAACTTCTTATGCGATAGAAAACGGTTCGTTTTTAAGAATCAGCAACGTAACGCTTGGTTATTCATTACCGGAAAAACTAATGAAAAGAACAGGCGTGATTTCAAAATTAAGAATTTACGGTACGGTGAATAATTTATATACCATAACAGGTTACAAAGGATATGATCCTGAGGCAAATACCCGCAGATCAAACCCACTTACTCCTGGAGTTGATTATGCGGCTTATCCACGCAGCAGGTACATTTTAGCTGGTATTAACCTGGTATTTTAATCATTAGCATAACAGAAATGAAAAATAAAACGATACAATCTGCTTTAATGGTAATGGCTATTGGAGCATTAAGTTTAACCTCTTCTTGTAAAAAATATTTAGATGTAGAATCCCCTTCAAGCACTACGCCAGAATTGGTTTTCGAAACCCCAAGTACAACAAACTCTGCCCTTATTGGTGTTTATAATAGGTTGTGTGGCGATAATGGTTATGGCAACAGGCTATCAACCATTTATCCGCAAACGGCTGATGACTTTAAAACATCGGGTAGTTACAGTTCATCTGATCGCCGTGGAATTAGCATGTACGGAGCAAGTTCTGACAATACGGAGCTTGCCAATCCTTTTGCACAATTATATTCAGGTATAGAGCGTGCCAATTTATGCATTAAAAACATTCCCTTATCTAAAGCCTATACAAGTGGATCTGCCTCAGATAAAGCACTTATGCAAAGATATTACGGTGAGGCATTGACTTTACGTGCACAGTTTTTTTATGAATTAATAAGAAACTGGGGTGATGTACCTGCTGCATTTGTTCCATCTGCAGAGCTTCCATCAACCAATATGCCTAATGTTAATCGCGATAATACCTACGATCAGATTATTGCCGACCTTAAAACTGCAGAAGATTTAGTGCCTTGGAGAAGCGCACTAACAGAATATGGTAGCTTCCGTTTTACAAAAGGTGCGATTAAAGGCTTAAGAGCACGAATTGCATTAGCAAGAGGTGGCTATTCTTTAAGAACAGAAACACATACCATGGAACGCAGAGCGGATTATTTGAAATTTTATCAAATTGCTTATGATGAGTGCTTGGATATTATGAATCACCGTGGCGACCATGATTTAAATCCGGTTTACGAAAACATTTTTAAATCTTTACATGGAGCTCGAGTGGATGATAAGCACGAATTAATATTTGAAGTAGCCGCTTTTGGAAGTAATGCCTCTACGGATAGTAAATTGGGTTATTACAATGGAATTCGATTTAATTCTGCGTCTACCTTCGGATCAGGCGGTGCAGGTATGAATGCAATACCTACTTATTTTTATGAGTTTGATGCATCTAAAGATTGCAGACGTGATGTAACGATTGGCGTTTTTGAAATTGTAGCTTCATCGAAAAAAATTATCAATACGCTTAACAATTTTACCGATGGCAAGTTTCGTAAATCATGGACAGCCTTTAATGGCTCATCTGCATCTCAAAATTTTGCTGTAAACTGGCCAATATTACGCTTTGCAGATATTTTATTAATGTACGCAGAAGCTGATAACGAAATTAATGGTGCTCCATCGGCTGCAGCCATAAAAGCTTTGCAAGATGTACAAAAAAGAGCTTATGCAGGTTTCGAAAGCCAAATTCCGGCAACACCAACTGATAAAAGTGGTTTCTTTAATGCACTTGTAAAAGAGCGTTTATTAGAGTTTGGTGGCGAAGGTGTACGTAAATACGATTTAATCCGCTGGAACTTAATGGCAAGTAAATTTGCCGAAACACGTACAAAACTAAGTGCATTAATTGCTGGTACAGGGCAGTATGCAGGTATTCCTGATTACATTTATGCTAAAGAAGGCACGTACTTACAAGGAACCAGCGTACAAGAAGTTGCTACATTGGATCTTTATGGTGGCACACCAAACAACGTATTCATTACGCCAGGCTTAGGTACGTCAAGTGCCCCAAGTGGCAGCGGTTACACAGTAAAAAACTGGAGAAAATCGCTTACAGAAGAAAATATGAATACCAGCACTTCAACTGGTTTTGCATACTATTTTGAGGCCAATAAAAAAGAACTCTTCCCATATCCTAAAACTGTTTTGATTGACAATACGGCTATGGTTCAAAATTATGGTTACTAATTTTTAAGCATTAGTTATGAAAAAATTTATATATCAATTTAGCCTTTCATTTGCTGTGGTTTGCTGCATGGCAGTTGCTATTACATCTTGCAAAAAAACTGAGGATGAACCCAGCGAAACCGCAAGGAGCTTTAAACCAAGAGATGTAAAAGTTACTACAGCAGAAACATCAGCTAAATTAACCTGGACGGCTCCGCTTTTAGCAAGTGGAAAACTTAGTTACAGCGTCGATTTCTCTGTAGATTCTTTATTCTCTACTATAAAATATTCGGCCAAATCAGATACCACCGGGTTAGTGGTTACAGAAGCAAATTTAAGTTTAAGAACTAAATATTATGCTCGTATTAAAGCATCAGCAGCAAATGTTCCTGAATCAAAATATTTGGTTAGTTCTGCCTTTTCAATTGTAGGTACACAATTATTTAGAGATGATTTAACAGATGCTGGAGAAACCAACGTTGCACTTTTTTACAAAACACTTCCGCAAGGCTCAACAATTGTATTAACTCCAGCAACAGGTTCAGCTACAACTATTACTTTAACGGCTGCTGATATTGCAGCAAAAACTTACATAGCGGCAGGATTAACACCAAATACAAAATATACAGCAGAAATTTTTGTTGGCACTAAAAGCTATGGCTATTTAACTTTTAGCACCCTGGAAACCGTTGTATACACCATACAAGTTGGTCCAGCAGATAATTTGACTACCATATTGGCAAACGCAGCTGATAAAGCTGTTATTGGCTTGGCAGATGGTACTTATAATTTACCAACGGCTGTTACATTATCTGGCAAAACAATTACACTACGTTCTATTAATAATAACCCTAATACAACAAAAATAAACTTTAAAGGGTTTACACTTTTAGGTACGGGTGCTGGGCTTAAAGTTGCAGGCATTGATTTTGATGGCACCACTTATTCTGCCACCTATTTTGCCGATTTAACTAGTGCTAGTAGTAATGCCACAGCAGCAACATTTACCAACATAGCTGCTGATAACTGCAAAATACATGGTATTGGAACTGGAATTGTAAGAGGTGATAGATCTACAGTGAACAACTATAGTATTGGCGATATTACATTTAATAAATGCTTAATTTACGATGTAACCGTTAATAATTATTACATGTTCCACCTGAATAAGCTTTTGTTTAAAACCTTATCGGTTACCAAAAGTACCTTGTATAATTTTTCTCCAGGTTTAGTAAATGCGACAACTGTAGTATCTGCTGCGCCAACAATTAGTTTTGCAAATTGTACCATTAATAATTTTGGTGCATCGAGCATGTATTTGTTTTTAACTTCAGGTTCAAATCCAGTTAGCTTTTCAATGAAAAATTCAATCATTGCAAATGCTCCAAGATCAGGAATAGTGCCTGGGTTAATTAGTGCAACGTCAGCAACAACGATTAACAACAATAATGCATTTAACCTAACGGATGGTTCAAATGGCACATTAGCGTTCCCGGCATCAGCAATTGCTACAACAAACATAAATTTAGGCTGGACAGCAGCTACAACAAACTTTAAGCTCCCAACAGATTCTCCATTGTTAACTGCTTCTTCTGGCGGCGGTGCAATTGGCGATCCTAGATGGACCTATTAAATAACGTGATCACATCCCGAGGGGCAGATAATTTTATCTGCCCTTTTTTTTGAAAAATTATTTATGCGTTAATGTTAAATTCTGTAACTATTTTGGTTAAATATTTCTTTATCAATGAAAACTAAAGCCCTGCAAACTATTCTGTTTTTATTCATCATTGCTTTTAATGTAGCCGCTCAAAAAGTTGCTTACCCCACTCAAATTACAGTTGCACAAAATGGAAGCGGAGATTATAAAACCATACAGGAAGCCATAAATTCTATTCGTGATTTAGGGGAAAAACAGATTAAAATCTATATTAAAAACGGCATCTACAATGAAAAGCTGATTGTTCCTTCGTGGAAAACCAATATTTATTTAATTGGTGAAAGCACAGAAAAAACCGTTATTACCTATAACGATTATTCTGGCAAAGGAAACGCGATGGAAAGGGATGTTTATGGCCAAAATAAAATAACAACTTACACATCTTACACTTTCCTTATTGCTGCTAACGATATTACATTAGAGAACTTAACCATTGCAAATACATCAGGAAAGGTTGGGCAAGCCGTTGCATTGCATGTTGAAGGCGATCGTTTTAAAGCTAAAAACTGCAAAATATTAGGCAATCAAGACACCTTATTTGCGGCTACAGAAAACAGCCGACAGTATTATCAGGATTGTTTTATAGAAGGCACAACCGATTTTATTTTCGGTAAAGCTACAGCCGTTTTTCAAAATTGCATTATTAAAAGCCTTGCCGATTCTTACATTACAGCCGCAGCAACTTCGCCACGCCAATTGTTCGGTTTTGTATTTTTCAATTGTAAATTAATAGCAGATTCATCCGTAAAAAAAGTGTTTCTAGGTCGCCCGTGGCGCCCCTACGCTAAAACGGTTTTTGCACAATGTACTTTAGAAAATCATATTGTTGCTGAAGGATGGAACCCCTGGAAAGGTGATAACATGTTTCCTGACAAAGAGAAAACTGCTTTTTATGCAGAATATAAAAACATAGGTGCAGGTGCAACACCCACATCAAGGGTAAACTGGTCGAAGCAATTAACGAGCAAAGAATTTAAAACTTACACATTAATAAACATTTTAGGCGGTTCAGATGGCTGGAATCCTCTTAAAAATTAAACTCAAAACCTTAAATATGAATATTAAACTTTTTCAGGCTTTAGTAGCCGTGGCGCTAATAACCTTAGCATCTTTTACTTTGCTGCAAAAGAAAACAACTTTATACATTATTGGCGATTCTACTGCGGCAAATAAAAAGCCCGAAGCCTTCCCTGAAACTGGTTGGGGTATGGAATTACAAGCTTTTTTTAATAATGAAGTAACGGTAGATAATCGTGCATTAAACGGTAGAAGTACAAAATCTTTTAAAACAGATGTAAACGAAAAAACAGGTAAAACAACCGATCACTGGAAACCTATTGCAGATCAATTATCGCCTGGCGATTACGTGTTTATTGAGTTTGGCCATAACGATGAGAAAACCGATAAACCCGCGGTTGGCACTTCGCTGGCAGAGTTTAAAGCTAATCTTATTTATTATGTGAATGAAAGCCGAAGTAAAAAGGCAATACCTGTTTTGCTAACTCCAATTGCAAGAAGAAGCTTTAAAAAAGGCGAACTTACGGATACACATGGTGAATATCCTACTGTAACTAAAAAGGTTGCTGACTCGTTAAAAGTGCCCTTAATTGATGTGCTTACCATGACTGAAGGCTTGTTGAAACAGTTAGGTGATAAGCCGTCAATCAAATTATTTAACTACGTTGATTCAGGAAATGTTAATTATCCAACTGGGAAAAAAGACAATACTCATTTAAGTCCTGAAGGGGCAAAAACTATAGCTGGCTTGGTTGTAAAGGGAATTAAGGATATTAAATTAGATATAGCGAAAAAACTTAAATAAAGCATTGAAACAAAAAAAGGTTACCCTGAATTATTTCGAGGTAACCTTTTTTATTGAAGCAGATTTACAATTTAAAAAATGTATTTCGTGCTTAAGAAATTGGAATCGTTATCGCTTACAATTTCATTTAGTAATTTTTTATTATTATCGGTAAGCTTAGTTGCCACCAAAGATCGGATAGAGAACGAACGTAAAGCATCAACTACCGAAAGTGTACCTTCAGCACTGTCTTTACGCCCGGTAAAAGGAAACACATCAGGACCACGCTGGCACTGGCAATTAATATTCACTCTACTAACCTGGTTAACCAAAGGATCAATAAGCGACGAAATTACTGCCGCATTATTACTAAAAATACTCACTTGCTGTCCGTGTGGCGAGCCAATTAAATATTCTATAGGTTCTTCTAAATCATCAAAAGGCACAACAGGAATAACTGGTCCAAACTGCTCTTCTCGATACAATTTCATGTTACTGTTAACCGGGTACATAATTGCAGGATAAACAAAAGATTCTAGCGTTTGACCACCGTTTTTATTTACCACTTTTGCGCCATGTGCAACAGCATCATCAATACATTCTTTTAAATATTCTGGTTTATTTAATTCCGGAAGCGGTGTAAGTGCTACTCCTTTTTCCCAAGGCATTCCGAATTTTAACTTCTCCACTTCTGCAGATAAACGCTTTAAAAATTCCTGAGCCAAACTGCGGTGCACATAAACAATTTTTATTGCTGTACAGCGCTGTCCGTTAAAGGAAAGCGAACCCAAAACGGTTTCAGAAACGGCAAGATCTAAATCAGCATCTTTTGTAATAATGGCTGCATTTTTAGCATCCAAGCCTAATATAGCACGTAAACGGTTTACCTTAGGGTGAAGTTTTTTAAGCTCATTGGCTACTTTACTTGAACCAATAAGCGTTAGTACATTTATTTTTCCCGATTTCATTAAGCCTGGCACAATGGTATTGCCGCGGCCATAAATTGTATTAACCACCCCTTTAGGAAAACTTGAACGGAAAGCTTCAAGCAAAGGATAATGCAATAAAGTACCGTGTTTAGGTGGTTTAAACAAAAGCGTATTGCCCATTATCAAAGCAGGAATAAGCGTAGTAAACGTTTCATTTAAAGGATAATTAAATGGCCCCATACACAATACTACTCCAAGCGGAGAACGACGAACCTGAGCAATAATGCCTTGCTCAATTTCAAAGCGAGAAGATTGTCTGTCGATATCTTTTAAAGCATCAATTGTTGCATAAATATATTCTACAGTACGATCAAATTCCTTAACGGAATCAGAGAAAGATTTACCAATCTCCCACATAATTAACTTTACAACAATATCCTTTTGCTCAAGCATTTTATGTGTAAAGTTTTCTACGCATGTAATTCGATCGGCAACACTCATGGTTGGCCATTGGCCCCTGCCATTATCGTAAGCTGCTACGGCTGCATCCAATGCTTCGGTTGATTCCTTTTCGGTACACACCGGAAAACTGCCAATACGTTTTCGCTTCAAACCTTCAGGAGTTTTTACGCAAACGGGTGAATAAACCTCGTTAAAGGGCCCGCTCCAGGTTTTCATTTCTCCATTGGAGAGAAACTCTTTCTGATTAATTTCTTCTGAAAGCCTAAATTCATCCGGAATCTGACTTTCTTCGACAAAGAGATTGTCGAGATTTAATGATGTACTCAATTTGGTTGTTATTAGTTTAATGGTTCGGTTAATCTATGGTTTTAGTATAGATTGATATTAAGAAATAGGGCATTGCATTAACAATGCCCTATCTATTTTAAAGTTCGATAATTTTCATTTTTGGCACTAATGTTTTCATTACTACCCAGGCAATAATATATGCCACGGCACAAAACGCAAACATAATGGTATAACCTGTTTGAATATGCCCTAATGTTTTATAGTGATCAAATAAAGCACCACCAACTTTTGATACAATTACGCCGCCAATACCGCCAGCCATACCGCCGATACCGATAATAGAGCCAACAGCTTTTTTAGGAAACATATCTGAAACGGTTGTAAAAATATTTGCCGACCATGCCTGATGCGCAGAAGCGCCAATCCCGATTAAAATTACTGGAACCCAGTAGGTGTAATGACCAAGTGGTTGTGCCAGTAAAATTACCAACGGAAAGAGCGCAATTACAAACATAGCTTTCATGCGACCTTCGTAAACATTATAGCCCTTTTTAAGAAAATATGCAGGGAACCAGCCACCGCCAATACTTCCAATCATCGTCATACTGTACAACACAAATAGTGGCAATGAAATTGACGTACCTTCCATGCCATATTGTGCCTTTAAATAAGAAGGCAACCAGAAAAGGAAGAACCACCAAACGCCATCTGTCATAAATTTACCAAATGTAAAAGCCCAGGTTTGTTTGTATCCCAATAGCTTAAACCATGAAACCTTTTTAGCTTCGGTTTCAGATTCTGTTGGTACAATAACTTTTTGATCGGTATCACATAAAATATATTCAAGCTCTGCTTTGTGTAAACGTTTTTGTTCCTCAGGTTTATCGTAAAATATAAACCAGAAAATTAACCATAAAAAGCCCGCTGCACCAATAATTAGAAAGGCGGTTTCCCATCCATAGGCTTCGGCAATGTAAGGAACGGTTGCTGGTGCTAAAATTGCCCCAACGTTTGCCCCTGAGTTAAAAATACCTGTAGCTAATGATCGTTCTTTTTTAGGGAAATATTCTGCCGTAGCTTTAATGGCTGCTGGAAAGTTTCCTGATTCTCCAAACCCTAAAACGGCTCTGGAAACAATAAAACCCAATACAGAAATTGAAATTCCTGTTACCCCAACTAAAGCCAAAAGCGAAGAAATGGCACCTCCAACAGGAATTGCTTTTGCGTGCAAAATTGCACCTAATGACCATACAATAATGGCAACAGCATAACCCCATTTTGTACCTAATTTATCTATAATCCGGCCTGCAAAAAGCATGGATATGGCATAAACAAATTGAAATGCTGCGGTAATGTTTGCGTAATCGCTATTGGTCCAGTTAAATTCTGTTTCAAGCTTGCCCGAAAGCAAACTCAGTACCTGTCTGTCTAAATAATTTACGGTTGTGGCAAAAAACAAAAGGGCACAAATGGTCCATCTGTATTTACCAATCTTTTCCTGGTTCATTTGGTTAGTTTGGTGTTTAGGTTTTTTTATTTACTCTGCTGAATTAATTCCAGCGCAAGTTTTGTATTGTCGAATAATTCCTCGTAAAGGCCTTTGCTCATAACCTCTTTACTGATTAATTTACTGCCCATACCTACGGCACAAACACCAGATTTAAACCAGGTTTTTAAATTATCAGCATCAATTTCTACTCCTCCGGTTGGCATAAATAATTGTCCGGCAAATAAATCTTTAATGGATGATACGAATTCTGGGCCTAAAATATTTGCAGGGAAAATTTTAATTAGCATTGCCTTGTGTTCCTGTGCAACGCTAATTTCAGTAGGCGTCATACAACCAGGAATCCATAGCATATTTAATTTATTTGCAATTTCTGCAACAGCTGGGTTTACAATTGGTGCTACAATAAAATCCGTTCCGGCATCAATAAAGGCATGTGCATCGGCCGGGGTTTTTATGGTTCCAATCCCCAAATAAAGATCAGGCATTTCTGCATCTCTAATTTCCTTTAACTTTTTAAAGTTTGGCAATGCGGATTTACCTCGGTTGGTATATTCAAAAACACGAACGCCTGCTTTATATAAAGTGCGCAATATTTCTACACTTCCTTCTTCACTATCCTGGTAAAAAAGAGGAAGCATGCCTTGTTCTAAAATGGCATCTAAAATTTTATGCTTGTTACTTATCATCACGTATAATTCTTTTTTCTATATCGGTTACGGTGCTTGTTGTGGCATCGCTTGGTATATACAATTTATCGTAGGCTGCTGCAGTTGCAAAATCAATTACCTGTTGTACGGGTAGCTGGTTATAGAAACCATAAATTAACCCCGCCATATAACAATCTCCACTACCTACCTTATCCAAAATTTCATCTGAAATATATTCTGCTGAAAGTGTTAATTGGTTATCAGTATAAATTGCTGTTGAGTATCTTATTCCCTTACCATGATCGAAACGGAAGGTATTTGCGACCGCCTTACATGCCGGAAACAAACTTATAATTTCTTTTGAGGTATTGGTTGCCTGTTGCAGTAACGTTTCCTTTGCATAAGCACCATCGGTTGTTAAATCGGTATGCAAATCAATCCCCAACATTTTATTGGCGGCCCAAACATTACCCATAATCAGCGTGCAATACTTTGCCAGCTCGGGTAAAATATCAATCGGTTCTTTACCGTATTTCCAAAGCTTGGCTCTGTAATTTAAATCTAAAGAAATGGTTATTCCTTTTGCGTTTGCAGCTTTTACAGCTTCTAAACAAACATCGGCTACAGATTGACTAATTGCCGGACAGATAGCACTGAAATGAAACCAGCTTACACCTTCAAAAACTTCATCCCAATTAATTTGGTTCACTTGTAAATCTGCATATGAAGAATTTGCACGATCATAAATTACACCTGCATTTTTAAGGTCTTTCCCCTTGGGCAAATAATATAAACCAAGCCTGTTACCTGCAAAAATCATTTTAGAAACATCAACGTTTTTAGTCGCTAAATCATCTACAATTTCATGTGCAATTGAATGATCTGGCACAGCCGATAAGTAAGCAGAAGGTACATTCCAAAGGGCAAGTGCGGTGGCTACATTAAGCTCGGCACCGCCAACATAAAAGGGTAATTTATTTTCTTTAAGCCATTGTCCATCCATATCCGGACAGATGCGTAAAAGTAATTCTCCAAAGCTTAAAACTTTTTCTCTTTTTTTTGACAGGGATGATATTTGGTCAGTCATTTTTATCTTTAATCGGCGTATTTCGACCCTTTCTCATAGTTAGGTTGAAAATTAAAGGAAAACGATTGAAATGATTTCTTTCGAATCATTTTCCTTCAAAAAGCACGTTTTTATTAAAATTTGAAGTAATTTTTTGCGTTAAAATACGAAATATCCTGCACAATTTTGCCAATCCACTCCATGTCGTTAGGCAATTCTCCATTCTCTACATCCTCTCCAAAAAGGTTACAAACGATCCTTCTAAAATATTCGTGGCGAGGAAAAGAAAGGAAACTACGTGAATCTGTAAGCATACCAACCAGGCGACTTAAAAGCCCCATGTTTGATAGTGCATTTAACTGTTTTATCATTCCATCTTTTTGATCAAGGAACCACCAGGCAGAGCCAAACTGAACTTTGCCTGCAACAGATCCATCATTAAAATTACCAATCATGGTGGCAATTAATTCGTTATCGGCAGGGTTTAGGTTGTAGATAATGGTTTTAGCCAATTTATCTTGAGTATCTAATCGATTTAAAAATTTAGATAACATTCTGGCCTGACTAAAATCGCCGATTGAATCCCAACCTGTATCTGGCCCCAACTTACTTAGCATACGTGTATTATTGTTGCGCAACGCACCTAAATGATATTGTTGTACCCAACCTTTTTCATGATCCCATTCTGCAAAGTAAACCAGCATTGCTGATTTGAATTTCAGGTTTTCCTGATAAGAAATATCTTGTTTGCTACGGATTTTATCAAAGATGGCCGAGATTTCTGCTTCGGTATAATCTTCAGCATAAATTTGCTCCAAACCATGATCGGAAACCGAACAACCGTTAGCTGCAAAGTAATCGTGGCGGCTTTTTAATGCATCAATATAATCTTGAAAATTACTGATGCTTTTACCAACAACACTTTCAAGTTTATCAATATATTCGTTTAAACCTGCAACATCATCGCTATTCATTGCTTTATCTGGGCGGAAAGCTGGAAGCATTTTCAAATTTGCACCTTCTCTTGCCAGTTGCTGATGAAAGTTTAAGCTATCAAGTGGATCATCTGTAGTACAAACCGCTTCTACATTCATTTTTGCCAATAAGCCGCGTACTGAATATTCTGGGGTTTGCAATTTAGCAGAGCAATCATCATATATTTTTTGTGCAGTTTTACCAGAAAGTAATTCGTTTACACCAAAATATCGTTGCAACTCCAAATGTGTCCAATGGTACAAAGGATTACGTAAAGTATAAGGAACGGTTTCTGCCCACTTTTCAAATTTCTCATAATCAGAACCTGCGCCAGTAATGTATTTTTCATCAACACCGTTGGCACGCATGGCCCTCCATTTATAGTGGTCGCCATAAAGCCATACCTGACTAATGTTGGCAAATTGCACATTATTGGCAATTTGTTCTGGAATTAAGTGATTGTGATAGTCGATAATTGGTAATGACTTTGCAAAGTTATGGTAAAGCGTTTGCGCTGTTTTACTTTGCAAAAGAAAGTTTTCGTCTAAAAAAGGTTTCATTTGAAGTGGATGTTATGTAGAGTGCACACACAAATTTAATGCTTGCGTGTGCCTTAAATATCAATTTGGTTATTTAACAATAGGATTTAGAGCGAATTAAACTAGAGGCTTACTCCGCGCTTCCAAGGTATAAAATCATCTTGATTTAACAAAACGGCTTTTGGAATTACCTCTCCACTTGCTGCTTTGATACAATATTCTAATATATCTTCTCCCATTTGCTCAATAGTTTTTTCACCTTCGATAACCGGACCTGTATTGATATCAATAATATCGCTCATTCGTTTAGCCAGCGCATTATTTGTGGCTACTTTAATGGTTGGGCAAACCGGGTTTCCTGTTGGAGTACCCAAGCCGGTTGTAAACAAAATTAAGGTAGCACCAGATGCGGCCTTACCTGTTGTAGCTTCAACATCATTACCTGGTGTGCAAACTAAATTTAATCCTGGTTTTGTAGCGGCTTCGGTATAATCAAGTACATCTTCAACAGGTGATGTACCACCTTTTTTTGCCGCTCCGGTACTTTTTATCGCATCGGTTATTAAGCCATCTTTAATATTTCCTGGCGAAGGATTCATGTGAAAACCTGAGCCTGCATTTTCTGCTGCCTGACTGTAAGCTTTCATTAACTGAATAAATTTACGTGCGGCAGTTTCATCTTTTGTACGATCAATTAATTGTTGTTCTGCCCCGCAAAGTTCAGGAAATTCGGCTAACAAAACTGTACCGCCCAAGGCTACCAAAAGATCTGAAGTGTAGCCCACAGCAGGGTTGGCACTAATGCCGCTAAAACCATCGCTGCCACCACACTTCACACCTAAAACCAGTTTACTTAATGGAGCTGGCTGACGTTCTATTTTATTAATTTCGGTTAGCCCGATAAAAGTTTTTCTAATGGCTTCTTTAACCAGTTGTTCTTCGCTTTGCGATTGCTGTTGTTCAAAAATGAATAAAGGTTTATCGAAATTTGGATTGCGTTGTTTTAAATCTTCCATTAAATCATGAACCTGCAAATTTTGACAGCCCAAGCTTAGCACCGTTACGCCTGCAACATTTGGATGATCTGCATAGGCGACCAAAAGTTTACTTAAAACTGCAGCATCCTGCCGGGTACCACCACAACCGCCTTGATGATTTAAAAACTTAATACCATCAACATTTTTAAAAATCCTGTTTGCTACTGGGTTGGCCTGAGAAATTGAAGCCGAATCAGCTTCTGTTAAACTTTCGCCGTTCTTCCAGGCATCAACTAAATGATGTGTATAAGATTTATATTTATCAGTTACTGCGTAGCCCAATTCGTTATGTAGGGCTTCTCGAATTACATCGAGATTACGGTTTTCGCAAAACACAGTTGGAATAAACAACCAATAATTCGCAGTACCCACACGGCCATCAGAACGGATGTAGCCATTAAAAGTTCTATCCTTAAATTTAGAAACATCAGGCGCATGCCACTCGTAATGGTAAGGTCTAAATTCATACGGATCTGATGCATGCTTGGTATTTTCGGTGTTCATTAAGCCACCTTTTGGTATAAAGTTCTGTGCCTTTCCAACCAAAACACCGTACATCATAATTGGATCGCCGGGATGCATATCCTGCATAAAAAATTTATGCTTTGCATGAATGTCATCCTGCAAAATATATTCTTGTCCATCGTAAATAATGGTTTCTCCCTTTGCTAAATTTTGCAAGGCAACCAACACGTTGTCATTAGGATGGATTTTTAAAATTCTCGTAACCATTTAAACTGTCCTTTCTTCACGCAAGCCATTCATTACAGCTTTTGTACCTTCTTCTTTTAATAAATTTACGTTCTTTTTTACAGCATCTTTAAAGCCTGGATATCTTGTTAAATCAATAGACCATAGCCTTTCATCTGCTAATATATTTTCTACAACCGTAGCCGGACTTTTCCAGTAATTGCATAAAATCTCTGCATATTCATCCTGCACCTGAAAAGTCTTTCCATTTACTGTTGTTATATAATTATCTCCTTTTTTTACGCACTTATTAAACAAAATATAAGCCGCAAAACCCAAGGCAATATGTGCTGGAACTTCGGTATTTCGGCTGTATAATTTTCTAATTAGTGGAATGTTGCGCATTTGCATTTTAGAGGTAAAATTTAATGCAATTGCCTGCCATTGGTGCTCTAAAAATGGATTGCTAAAACGATCGTTCACATTAGCGGCAAAATCTAAAGTATCGTTATGGGTTATTTCTTCATTTATCAATGCTTCAGAAATTTCTTGTTGCATTAGGCCTTTAACATAAGCTGCAAAATCAGCATCAACCATAGCCTCTTTAACGGTATTAAAACCAGATAAAATTGCTAATCCGCAGCTTAAAGTATGGGTACCATTTAATAGGCGCAACTTAAGTTCTTTAAATTTATTGATTGACGGAACAATAAAAATGCCTTTATCTGCCTGTGAGAACGATAAAATTTCTTCTACCTTTTTGTTTGATGATTCAATTGCCCAAAGCCTAAAAGGTTCTGCCATAATCATTAAATCATCGTTATAACCTAAAACTGCTTCAATTTCCTTTTGTTCATCTTCAGGAAGTTTGCCCGGTACAATCCGATCAACCAAAGTATTGCAAAAATAATTTGCTGTTTTTAACCATTGAAGAAAATCCCAGTTGAGTTTATTTTGAATGGCAAGTTCTAAAAGAATTTCTTTTAGTTTACTGGCATTATCACTAATTAATTCTGCTGGGATAATCACCATTCCGCTTTCTTCGGAACCATTAAAAGCAGTAAAACGTTGATGCAAAAAAGCCAATAGTTTACCTGGGTAAGACTTTGGTGGGTTATCGGTTATTTTATCTTCGCTCATCACAATTCCCACCTCTGTTGTATTAGAAATTACAACTTTCATTTCTGGGGAGTGTGCGGCTTTTAAAATTTCTGTCCAATCCTGTGCAGCAGAAAGCACACGGCTAATAGATGAATTTATCGTGTTTTCTTCTACACATACACCACCTTCAACACCTTTTACACAAAGCGTATATAAATTATCCTGTTTTGAAAACTCATCAGCTCCACCATTTGCTGTAGATTTTACCACCAGAATACGTCCGTTAAAAATGCCTTTTCTGTTGGCTTTATCAATAAAATAATCGGGTAGGCCGCGCAACAAAACACCTGTACCAAACTGAATTACTTTTTCGGGCAATTCAAAAATTTTGGCATCGGGTTTAACTACGCTTGCTGAATTTATATTGATTAAATTTTCTTTATTGAGTATCATTTGTTATTCATTTTCATTGTTGCAAACGGGCCGCAACAACGAGGTTATTTTTTATTTTGTTCCGTTTGTATTTAACCACTTCGGGTAATCTTTTTCGATTAATTTCCTCGCCCAGTTGCCATACCAGGCATAGCCTTTTCTGCGCTCGTAACTCAGTTCCATAACATCTGTTTTTATAGAATTATCACGATCTCCAAATATGGGTGTGTTTAAGTCTAAACTGTAAAAACGTGCCCATATAATTGAAGATGCATCGGCTACCAATAACCGATCAACACCGTTTGCTTTGGTACTATCTTTAATATCATCAAAGCGGTATCCAACAATTTTATTTGCATCAAACCATTTCACGGCAGCATCAATTGCTGTTTTAATTTCTGTTGAAGGATTTTTAATTCTCATCAAAAAACGAACTACGCCAACCGATTCGCTGGTACTTAAGGATGCCGGCTCAAAATTTCTGGCCTTTGCAGGTAGCATAGAATCTTTATCGTACTGCGCCGCCCAAATGCTTAAATTTCCTTTTTGTTTAACTTGAGTTTTTAAAATGCAACTCAGTCCTTTGACTACTGCTTTTTCTGCTTTTGGTATGTAAGCTGGATTTACCACTTCAAAATCATTGCTTTTTGTTGAAATGTCTTCCAAAATATTGAGCACATTAATCATTGCATCATCATTGTAGGTAATTTCCGAACGATATAGGGCCTTATCTGGATAATACTGAGGCCAACCACCATTTGCATATTGTGCTTCAAGAATGTAATCAATACCTTTTTCAGCTGCTTTTAAATAAGCTTTATTATGAGTTTTTTTATAGGCTTTAACCAAATAAACAACCTCTCTACTGGTGGCTTTATTATCAAAAGTAGCATGCAAATCTTTAGTTGATTTTATTAAATCCCTTAACTCGGGTGTAAGTGGGTTTTCATATTTAACCACGCTTTTATCTTGTAGTTGTTTGGGCCAACCGCCATTACCCAACTGATAAATAAGCATTTTATCTGCAATAGAATCTGTTGGCAATTGTGCATAACAAGAAGCCAGCAGGCAGGAGAGCGCCAGTGATAATCTTATTTTTATCTTCATAACTTTTATTTTTGAGTTGGCACTTGCTTAATTAGCCAATTTACCAGATCGTTGGTTGCTTTAAAGTTTTCAAAATCCTTGGGTAGTTTACGTCCATCAATATATTCGTTGTAAAACCATGGATCGCCAACGGCAAACACCGTTCCTTTGCCATATTTTGCTGTAGCTACAATTACGTCTCCATTATCCGTTAATGCAGAAATTGCAGGGCTTTTTACTTTAATTGTTGAAATTTCTTTGATATAAACCTGCTTAGCCGTTTTAAAAATGCTGTTGTTTTGAGGGATTTTTATTGCGCCTTGTTCAAAATTGTTGCCTTGCACTTTATTGCGACTATCTTCATTAAAGTGAATGCCAAATATTTCTGGAAGCACATTAAACTTTGTGATTTCGCAATTGCCCACATCATTTAAAAGCATCACTAAAACACCGCCATCTTTAACCCATTCGGCAATTTGTTTGGTATGCTCTGCATTCATATAATTTGGTGTAGCCGTTTCCTTTTCGGTATCAGGATCAACAAGAATATAAATGTTGGTACTTTTTAAGTTTTTTGATGTTGGCGCATCTGCAAGTGTTGCTATTTTTACTCCAGCCTGGTTAAAAACATTTCCGAATAGTGAAAAGCCGTTATTATCATCTTCATCCCATAAATAGTGGAATGGGATTTTCGTTCCTGCAGGTCCATCTTTAAATTCATTATTAAAGTAATTATCTACCGTTACCGTTAGTCCTTTTCCGGGTTTTGGCAATGCAGCAGTTTCCATTTCGGCAGCAGCCAAAATAAATGCGCCAACACCTTTTGGATCATTTGTAATTACTTTTTCACTGATGTAATATTCAAAACTACCATCGCGATATGGGTTTTTGCCACCCAAGCCAGAAACCGCAACCGTTCCATTTAAATTAATCCGCTCGTTACCAGCGGTGGAAACAAATTCTTTTTGTAAACCTTTATACCCCTTTTCTGCTGCGGAGAAATAAGATTTAGGTAAATTTCCTTGCCGGGTGGCTTTTGCTAAACCATATACAAACATGCTCGATGCTGAAGATTCAAGATAATTCCCTTTTCTGTTGGGCATATCCATAACATCGTACCAAACACCTGTTTTAGCATCCTGGTATTTAACAATTGTATTCGCTGTACGTTTCAAAATGGCAAGTAATTCTGGTCTTTTTGGGTGGTTTGTTGGAAAATTATCAAGCACATCAACCAAAGCCATAATATACCAGCCCATTGCCCGCCCCCAAAAGTTTGGCGAAGTTCCCGTGGTTTTATTCGCCCATTTTTCTTCCTTTGATTCGTCCCAGCCATGATAAAGTAAACCTGTTTTTTTATCAAGCGCATTTTGCTCCATATAAATAAACTGGTTGGCGATATCCGTAAAAGCATCATCCTTTTTCATTAAAGCGGCGTATTCGGCATAAAAAGGTTCGCCCATGTATAAACCATCTAACCACATCTGATTTGGGTAAACTTTCTTATGCCAGAAACCGCCTTGCTTAGTTCTTGGCTGCTTTTCTAACTGATTATATAATTGTGTTGCAGCGGTTAAATATTTTTGTTGCCCAGTAACTTTGTATAAAAGCAATAAAGATCTTCCATTCTTAACATTATCGATATTGTAATCCTCTTGTTTGTAGTTTTTAATGTTCCCGGTCTTATCAACATAGGCATCCATCGAAGTTTGGATGTATTTAAAGTAATCGCCATTGCCAGTATTTCTCCAAACTACAGCAGCACCTTCAAGCACCACACCCATATCATAAGTCCATTTGGGGCCTTTTGGATTATTAGTGTAAATGCTGTCTCTAAACATCGTTTCCATTGCGGTTAACGTTAGTTGTTCAGAGAGTTTTTTCTGTGCAAATCCACTTTGTGATAGGCAGATAATAAATCCAAAAACAAGTAGAATATATCTTTTCATAACCTTATTTTTTAATTGATAAAGCCGATTTATTTACTTCATCGCTTAAAACGGAAACCTTTTTAGCTTTTGAAACATCAGTTGCTGAAACTTTAATCTCCTTCGATTTTTCGCCCGTTATATTGAATAATAATTCGCTTCCGTTTTTAAATTGTAAACCATCAATATTAATGTTGCTACTATTTTGCACATGTACAATTGGGTTCGTATCGGCTGTAATTACATTTACATTTTTAAGGAAAATCCCTGTTCCCTCAATAATTTCGATCCCTTTTTTAGATTGAATGGTTACATTTTCCAGATGAATATCCTTAATATTCATTTCTGGTAATCCTCTAAAAAATATGGCCTTATCAGCACCGTTAGCTACAACATTTTTGATGTAGAATTTTTTAAACTGTGGTGTCGCCTCCGTTACCGGAAGTAAAACCGTTTTAACTGCTTCACGTTTTTCGCCAGCCAAAGGAACCGGATCAACCGCAGCATAATACATATCAAATAAAATTGCTTCGCCCGGAATGTCGATCATATTAATATGATCAACAAAAATGTTTTCTACCACACCGCCACGGCCGCGTGTTGTTTTAAAGCGTAAACCAATATCAGTACCAATAAAAGAGCAATCATAAACCCAAATGTTTTTGGCACCGCCGCTCATTTCGCTACCGATTACAAAACCACCATGTGCGTGATAAACAATGTTATTTCTAATGATTACATTTTCTGTAGGAACGCCACGTTTTCTTCCTGCTTCATCACGACCGGATTTAATGCAAATTCCATCATCGCCAACATCAAAAGTACTACCTTCTATCAATACGTTTTTGCATGATTCCACATCTACACCATCACCATTTTGCGCATACCAAGGATTTTTAACCTGCAAGTTTCTCAAAGTTAAATCCTCACAAAGTAATGGATGTAAGTTCCAGGCTGGTGAGTTTTGAAAAGTAACACCTTCTAAAAGAATTTTTTTGCAATTGGTAAGAACCAATAAATTCGGGCGAAGAAAATCTTTAATATCATCATAATCAGCAGCTGTTTTTCCAGCTTCTACCGCACCAGCACCTTTTATTTTAGAACCTTTTATTACTTTTTGAGATGGGTACCAAGTTTTATTATCATCACTTACCACACCGCCAGATGCAATTAGTTTTTTCCATTGAGATTCGGTTAACTTATCTTTTTTAACCATTCTCCATGCACCACCATTTCCATCAATTATCCCCGTTCCGGTGATCGCTATATTTTCTAAATTATTACCTGAAATAGGGCTTTGATTACGCCAGGCAGGTGCGCCTTCCCAATTTCCTTCCACCAATTTATATTGGTTAAAATCATCGGTAAATTGCAAAATAGCATCGCGTTTTAAATGTAGATTTACATTGCTTTTTAATTCAATTGGACCAGTAAGCCACAAACCAGATGGAACTAAAACAACGCCACCACCTTTTCTACTCACGCTGGCAATGGTTTTATTAATGCTTTCAGTATTCATGAAAACGCCATCGCCTTTAGCACCAAAGCTGATGATATTGGTGGTATCTTTTTTAATGCTTACTTGCTTTATAATTGGTAGAGCTGGCTTTTGTGCGGATACCTGAACCGCTGAAAATAAAATTAAGCAAGCCAAAGCGGTTTGGATACGGCATAAATTACGTGGAAAAAAGTTCATTGTTTTGCGCTGTTAAATTTATACTTGGTTATTCTTAAAACAAGTGTACGGTGTTTGATGGTAAATCAGAAGAGAAATCTATGCAATCGTTGCCGAGAAATAGGGCAAAAAAGCACCTCTTTTGAGGTGCTTCTAATCTATAAATCAATTAATTAAACCTTTTATTTCAGTTCTGGAATCCACCCTCGGAAAACGTTTTCTAAAGTATAGAGCTTATATTCTTCCTTGGTTAATTGGTGTGACCAGCTTACTCTTTTATCAATTTTACTTCCTTTACCAGTGCTTTTATATTCTGCATAAAAGGCTGTTTTTTCGTTACTTTCTTTACTCCAATTGTGCCAGCCCTCGGGTTTTATAAGTTCAGGAAGCTCGCAATTTAAATAGGCAACTTTAGCATAAGGTCTCCACGGGCGACCAAGATAAAAGCTGTTTTCTGGTGCATTACCAATTACTTTACATTGATTAAAAACATAGCCATATTTTGTTGTATCAGCAGTAGATGCAGCTGTAATATATCCAGCTTTTTTGCAAAAAATGGTGCAGGTTTCAAACCATGCCGTAGATGCTCCAAAAATAAAATCGACAGTGCCTTCTATATAGCAATTTTTATAATATTGGCGGTTATTGCCTCCATAAGTATAAAGGGTATCCTGAAAGCCTAAGAAACGGCAATTATTAAAAATCATTTTATCTCCACCAGCCCAAACAGCAACTGCCTGTCCAACGGGCCCAGAAGAGTTTTCAAAGGTGATATTCTCTGCTGTAAAATTCTCTCCATAAATATAAAAACTGGAAGAGCCTGAAGTTCCTTTTTCCTCTCCAAAAGCATTTTTCTTTTGCGCAAAATCATCGTAGGTTAAAATGGTTTCATCTCTACTTTCTCCAACAAATTTTACATTTTGCTTGGATGCAGCCAAAACAAGCTTCTCTTTATACGTACCTTTTTTAATGAATATAACCGTAATGGTTTTTCTAAAATCTGGTACAGCATGAATTGCTTCCTGTACCGTTTTAAAATTACCGCTACCATCAGCAGCCACAATAAAATCCGGTTTAACATCAATCGCATTTGCGTATAAGCATACCGAAGTAAATAGGAGAAATAAAAATGTTTTCATATAAATATTTTGGTTAGGCTAATATTAAAATCGGCTGCGTGATTTCTAACCCTTCAACGCAGCCGAATTTTAATAAAATATATGATGAACAATTTTAAAGAATTAAATTGTGCCGAACGAATAAAAACCCACAATAAAGATCGCAAACGATGTCGGGAACGATTGCATATTATCGGGTTGGATTAAACAAAAAAATCGCCTAATCTTGTTAATAACCAAGTATTCAATAGCCATTCTTCATTCAAAATCGCCCTTTCAGATGGATAACACCAATTTCGTTGCTTTTAAAAACTGTTTAAAATTCTGTTTGCCTCTTGCATCACTGTTTTTTTACAATGCTGCTTTTGCGCAACAACCAGGTAAAGCTAATGATGTTTCTAAAGTTTGGGTAGCCGACTTGGGTAATGGAACTTATAAAAATCCAGTAATTAATGCTGATTATTCTGATCCAGATGCCATTCGCGTTGGCGATGATTTTTATATGATAGCTTCTAGTTTCGATGCCATTCCTGGTTTACCCATTCTGCATTCGAAGGATTTAGTTAACTGGAAAATTATTGGTCATGCTTTAAAAAGGCAATCACCTTTTGAACATTTTGAAAAAACACAACACGGAAACGGTGTGTGGGCGCCAGCAATACGGTATAGAAATGGTGAATTTTATATTTATTATCCTGATCCTGACTTCGGAATTTATTTAACGAAAGCCAAAACAATAACAGGTGAATGGAGTGCGCCAGAATTGGTTGTCGAGGGGAAAGGCTTAATAGATCCATGTCCACTTTGGGATGAAGATGGAAAAACTTATTTGGCTTACGCTTATGCGGGTAGCAGAGCAGGCATAAAAAGTATAATCGCCGTAATGCCCTTAAATGCCGAAGGAACCAAGGCCACAGGTGTAGGAACAATTGTGTATGATGGGCATGAGCTTGATCCAACCATCGAAGGACCAAAATTTTATAAACGTAACGGATATTACTACATTTTTGCTCCAGCTGGAGGTGTTTCTACAGGCTGGCAACTAATATTAAGAAGTAAAAATATTTATGGCCCATATGAGCGTAAGGTTGCTATGGACCAGGGAAAATCTAATGTAAATGGCCCACATCAAGGTGCGTGGGTAAATACTCAAACTGGAGAAGACTGGTTTCTCCATTTTCAGGATAAAGATGCTTATGGTAGAGTAGTACATTTACAACCAATGAAATGGATTAATAACTGGCCAGTAATCGGTGCAGATAAAAACAATTCAGGCATTGGCGAACCAGTTTTAACCTATAAAAAACCTAACGTAGGCAAAGTTTATCCTATACAAACCCCTGCAGAAAGTGATGAATTTAACAGCCAATCTTTGGGTTTGCAATGGCAATGGCAGGCTAATCCGAAAGCAGTTTGGGTTTTTACAGATGCTGCCAAAGGTGTATTAAAACTCTATACTTCTAAAATTCCTGATGATGCTAAAAATCTTTGGGATGTACCAAATTTGTTGATGCAAAAGTTCCCTGCAGAAGGGTTTATGGCGACAACTAAACTTACTTTTAGACCAAATCCTAAATTGGAAAATGAAAAGACCGGGTTGGTGGTTATGGGTAGAAGTTATGCAAACATTGCTATTAAGCATAAAAAAGATGGTTTTTATTTGGTTTATGGTACCTGCCAAAATGCAGATAAAGGTAAAACCGAGAATGAAACTGAAATTACTAAACTTAAATCGGGTACGGTTTATTTTCGCGTAAAAGTAACCACCGGTGCGCAATGCCAGTTTAGCTATAGCGAGAACGGAGTAAATTTTGATAATGCTGGAATTGCATTTCAAGCTACTGCCGGACAGTGGATTGGTGCTAAAATGGGGTTATTTGCGGTTAGAGATAACCAAACTAATGATTCGGGAATCGCAGAATATGATTGGTTCAGAGTAGAAAATATTAAATAATTAACATGAAAAAGAAAGATCAATATTTAATCCTTTTAAGCATCAGTATACTATTAATGTCTTTTATACTGAAACCAAAACCTGTTAAAGTTTATTTAATTGGCGATTCAACTGTTGCTGATTATAGTTTGGAAAAAGATTATATGCAGAAAAAATACCCAATTACAGGCTGGGGACAGGTTTTTCAGCAGTTTTTACGTGGTGATAGCTTAAAAAATTTAAGCAGCATAATAAAAAGTGATAGTGCTTTGGTGGTAGATAAAGCTAAAGGCGGAAGAAGCACAAGAACTTTTTTTGAGGAGGGAAGATGGAAAGAAATTTTAGAAACTTTAACTAAAAACGATTTGGTGCTGATCCAGTTTGGACATAACGATGCCGCTAAAAACAAACCTGAACGTTATGTTGATATTCCCGGATATAAAGACTTTTTAAGAATGTATGTAAATCAAAGTCGCGAAAAAGGTGCTTTACCCATTCTAATTACACCAGTAACTAGAAATTACCCTTGGAAGGATAATAAATTGGGTAGTGCGCATGGCGATTATCCGCAAGCGGTAAAAGATGTTGCTCAAGAATTAAACGTTCCACTGATTGATTTAACAACAATTTCTGCAGATTTTTTTACTCAAAAAGGTAAGGCTTTTGTAAGCGAAAAATATTTTATGCATTTAGATTCTGGCAAGTATGAGGCTTATCCGAAAGGACAAAAAGACGATACGCATTTTCAACCTGAAGGTGCCACTGAAGTTGCCCGATTGGTTTACACTGAACTGAAAAAAATTAACAAGAAAAAATAAGTTCGTCCGGTTTAGTTTACGGGCGAACTCTTTTAAAATTACCCAACCACTACTTTGGAAGTAATGGCGATTCTGTTCCATGCATTAATGGTCACAATCGCCATTATAATTTGTGCTATTTCCTCTTCATTAAAGAAATTTGCTACCCTTTGGTAAGTGGCATCAGAAACGTGATTGCTAATCAGCGTTACCTCTTCAGTTAAAGCCAAAACGGCCTGCTCTTGTTCGGTAAACAAAGTGGTTTCTCTCCATGCGCTTAAAAGATAAATGCGTTGCTCAGTTTCGCCATATTTACGGGCATCAGTGGTGTGCATATTAATGCAAAATGCGCAACCATTAATTTGCGATGCACGCATTTTTATTAACTCCTTAAGGATTGGGCTAAGGCTACTTGTACCTAAGTACTTTTCAAGCGCATACATTGCCTGGTAAGCCGCAGGCTGTACTTTTTGGATATCTATTCTACTTTCCATTGTATTTGTTTTTATTTAATGTAAAGGTCGATATACTGCCTATTAAAAAACTTAATGTAGTTTAAGAAATGAATACTATCCAAATAGTAATGACGGAAACGAGGTTTATTTTTTTGCTCTTATTTTACTTAAAAATTCGGGGGTAAAACCTAAATAAGACGCCAACATATATTGTGGTACCCGCTGTACAAATTCAGGAAATAAACCGTTAAATTGCCTATATCTTTCTTCAGCTGTTTGGCTGTAAAGGTATCTAATTCGCATTTGCGAGGCCTGATGATTTTTTTGCAACACTAACCTGAAATATCTTTCCAGACTTGGTATTTTATTAAACATTTCATCATAATGGTGGTGTTCAATTGCAATAACTTCTGTGGCTTCTGCCGCCTGAATATAAAATTCGGAATGTTTTTGAAATAGGAAACTGGTAAGGTCGGTAATCCACCAATTTTCAATAGCAAATTGAGTGGTTTGCTCTGCTCCTTTAATATCAATAAAATACAAACGTAAGCATCCTTTCTTTACAAAATAATTTGCTCTGCAAATCTGTCCCTCTTCAAGCAGAAATTGTTTCTTTTTAACAAAAATAGATTCTACAAAAGTGGAGAGTTTTTTCTCTTCCTCCTCTGTAAAATCTATAAATCTTTTTATATGGGTAAATAAATCGGTATACATTTCATCTGGCTAAGAATGCTAAATTAATATAATTAGCGCAGGTAAACCAGTATTTAATTTACAACGAAAACGCCTTGAGCATGGGATGCGCATATTCTCCCCAATCTTTCATCGCTGATTTCAATACCGCTTTTAATCCTTCATTATCTACAGGCTTACCTTTTGTTGGCGGCAATAAATCTTTTTCAGGTACTGCAACTTCTGTCACCTTAGTTGCAAACCAGGTGATGTTTTCATGTGGCAAGGCCAATCCCAAAATCATTCCAGGCAATCCTGTAAAAGATTCTGGTCCTCCAGAAACTGCTATTTGATTAGAATAATAAGCAACTACATATACCGAATCCATGATTATTGCATTTGCTCTTCTACATTCGTAGCCTGCAATTTCACGTGTTTCATCTGTAATTTTCCAGTTTATTTTCCTCACACTGTCTTTAACCAAATAAGTAGCTTCATAAATACTCTTTTGCGTAGAACTTATGCCCGTTTTAAAATCTGTAGCTATTGTATTCTTCAAATCAGCTAGCGGATCAGAACTTACCCAGTTTGTATTGGTAGGCTCATTTGTTTCTGCCCATTTATAAAGGCTTTTGTCCTTTGTAAAGCTTAGCGTACTTTTTACAGATTTAAACTGCGGATTATTCTTTTTGTATGCATCAAAAGCTTGTTGTAGATAAGACTCGTTGCTTTTACTTATCTTCTTTTTAATTAACGCATATATATTTGATCTCTTTTCAAACTCAATAACTCCGTTTTGAACAAAGTGCACATTTTGAGCAAAAAGGTTGCTGCTGATAAACATAACAGCGAATATGATTGTATATTTTAGAGTAGCTTTCATAATTTTTGATTTATTTCTTTGCGCTTCCACCCATTTTATTAAAATCCCATGATACGTTGAACATGAAATATCTTTGTATTGTGGTATAACTGTTTTGTGAAATATTTCCGTTATACGCAGAACGGCTAAAACCAACATTCTGATTTAAAAGGTCATTTCCTGAAATAGAAACCTTTAAATTTTCTGCTTTAAAGAATTTTTTAGCCAGGGATGCATTCCAGATAAAACGCTCAAAATTTTCATCGAATGTTTGCGTTTTACCATTAAACTGGTATGCTCCATCTGTTGTAATTTCAAATTTACCTGGCAATTGCACCGTTGTAGATGCATTTCCATTTAAGCCCCAACCACTACTGTTCCCTGTTTTTTGTACAGATGCCTTACTTACATTATAACTCGGACCAAAACTTACCCAAAAATTGTACTTCTTCTCTTTGTATTTAGAGATGTTTAACCCACCTGAATAATTATAATTTTCAGTTTTATTTAACTCTCTAATATTTAATGGTGGCGTAGTAATATAATTGTAAGAGTTACTACCACTAACATTTGCATATATACCTGCATTCAAATCAAGCCCTTTAATTTTCTGACCGTAATTAGCATACATATTAAAGTTTGTAGTCATTTTATCTGTTAAGTTTACAAAGCGAGATTTACTTGCGCCACCTAAATTTGTAGCAACATCGCTAATAATAGGATTAACAGTAAAACCATAGTTAGCACTTATCCAGATAGATTCGTTCGTTAAAACTTTGTAAGAATTATAACTTGCGTTCAAATTACTTCTAAATGAAGGTCTCAAATCAGCGTTACCCAAAATTTCATTTAAAGGATTAGTATTTACCCTAATTGGTTGCAGCTGATCCAACGATGGCTGGTTTGTATTTCCGTTATAGTTTAATCTGAATGATTTTTGCTGAGAAAAACGATACTGATAAGATGCCTGAGGCATATAATTTACAAAACTACGGTTGTAGGTTTTATTGTGATATAAATCTGCCTGCTTAAAGTTAACGCCACTAATTTTAGAACCAAAATTGATAATCGTTTTACCTTTTTTATAGTTGAAAATTGCTCCCCCTTGGTTAATAGTCTGATCTAGTTCATAGTTATTACTAAAATCAGTGTCTAAAATATCATAATTACCAGCACCAGATTTATTAAAAGATTTACGGTCTGATTTTCCTCCCATAATGTTTAAACCATAATTTACAATTACAGTTAATGTTGGAGATAGTGGCTCCGTATAAGCTAAATTAGATTTAAAAGCATTGTTGGTAATATCGTTAACCTTATACTGATCTACCACTCTAGTACTATCAATAGCCGTTCCGGTAAGGTTATAATATTCGTTGGATGTGTTAAGATAACCATTGGTTTTATTCTTACTTGCCGATTGACTTAGATTAAGCGAAAGTGTACGCCCTTTTTTCTTTAATCTTTTTGTAAATAAAGCGTTAAAATTAAATATTTGGTCGTCGGCATCATTATTTATGCCTTGACGAGATCTGTTTAGCATCGTATTATCGCCACGCGTACTTGTGGTTAAATTATTGGTATTAGTGGTACTATTTTTCAACGTTCCATCCACATTTACTTTTAGAGTTAGGGTAGAATCTAGTTTAACCTCATAAGTTGCATCAAGTTTCTGACGGAACATATCATTATCAAAATTTTGATCAGAATTACTGTTAATGATGCCAGAAGAAAGGTTATTTTGATTTATAGTATTTGAGGTTCCTCTTACAGACATTGATCCAACTTTGTAATTGGTATTTAAAAATTCCTTATCACTATTCCATTTACTATCAAAGTGCATACCACCAGATCTTGTTAACGGAATACCTCTACCATTATATTGGCCGCTATAAGAATCCAGATCATCTCCGCCACCACTATAGAAATAAACCCCACCATCATCACTCACCTGCATATTACTGGAGCCGTACTTCTCACTATCTTGCCAGCCTAAGCCAACCTGGCCGGTATTACCTACAATGCCATAAGCGGAGAACTTTTTCTTGCCCCAAAATTTATTAAACATACCCTGTCCCTGATAAAAATCATCCGTTCCATAACTACCAGTTACTTTACCGAAATAACCATTCTTTTTATCCTCCTTAAGTTTAATATTAAGTGTTTTTGTTTTCTCACCATCATCTATACCTGTAAACGTTGCCTGATCGCTTTTTTTATCATACAATTGCACTTTGTCAACCATATCTGCCCTGATATTTTTGGTCACCAACGTTGGATCATCACCAAAAAACTCCTCGCCATCAACCAGTACCTTTACATTTTTTTGTCCTTGAGCGGTTATCTTTCCATCCTTATCAATTTCAATACCTGGAAACTGCCTAATTAAATCTTCAACTTTGGAGTTAGGCTCTATATTATATGCTTTCGGATCAAACTCAGTTGTATCTCCTTTAATTTTTATAGCAGCACGGTTTCCTTTAATGATAACATCTGCAAGAATTTTAGCCATTCCCGTGAGGTTAATTCTGCCGTAATCAATGCTTGGTTTTATAGAATCTAAAGTAAAGTGATCTACAAAATCTGCATACTTTGGATATGAAACCAACAAAATGTATTTCCCTTTAGGAATGTTGTTAATTTCAAAAGTGCCATTATCTAAAGCACGGGTAAATTTTACGAGGGTAGAATCTTTTGCTCTTAAAACAGATACGGATGTACCACTTAGAAGAGACGTAGAAGCAGTATCAATCACTCTTCCTTTTATAAACTGCTGACCTTGAGCACTTGAATAAATAAATAAGGAGAGCAAGAAACACCACAATAGTAAGTTTTTTCTCATTTGTTAATTTTGATTAGCTCCACGAATATAAACTATATAATTAGTTTAAGAAGCGCTTTAACTTTTTTTAACAGAATAATAACTGTGTTAAATATCTGCAGGTAATTAGGGTAAATTTCCTATCGTTTTGTTCCGCTTATTGGTGGTAACTATTAAAATATAGAATAGAATTACAAAATACGTACAGTTTTTCGTATACATAAAATTGGCGTTCGTCTATAATTACATGGCTCTGGTATAATATGCTAAAACTTGCTGAAACGTTTTCCAATTGTTGTGGTCTTATATACAAAACCACCTAGTTATTAGGGATTTAAAAAAAAGATATATAAACATAAAATATTAAGATCATGAAAACTTTTATCAAAACTTTATTCGCAGCAGCTTTAACAACAGTTGTATTAAGCAGCGCAACTTTAGCAGCAAATGCTTCAGAAATTAACTCAAGTTATACAGCTTTAACTCAGGTTAAAAATATTAACAAAATTGTAGTAAGTGGTAACGTAAAATTAATCCTGGTTCAGGATAGCAAAGAAAGTTTGGAAGTTTACGACCAATATTATTCTAAAAATGCATTGGTTCAACAACAAGGAGCAGAACTTCGCATCAGCTCATTTACTAAAGATGTTTTAACAGTTATTGCACACGTAAACAATTTATCATCTATTGAGGCTTCAAACACTTCAAAAGTAATTACATCGGGCTCATTTAACTTGTTAAACCTTAAAGTTGTATTAAAAGATCAGGCTAGCGCAGATATTAATGCCAATACAGTAAACCTATCTACAACAGTAAAAGATGGAGCAACGTTAAAACTAGAAGGATCAACAGAAAACCATGAAGCTGCTTTAGGTAGCGAAGCTAAAATGAAAATGGATGATTTTGTTGCTCAAAACACCAGCATTAGTGTAATGGCAAAACCAGTATTAGCGAGCAACAATCGTTACGCAGATTTGCAACCAGACTTATTAGAAAAATTGTTCTAATAATCCATCATATATAAATTGAAACAGCGATCAGTAATTCTGATCGCTGTTTTTTGTTATGGCATTTTTATGGGTTTGTAGACCATAAACCAGCATCTTTTACAAAAACTCTTCGGTTTAATTTTAATTGTGAAACAACCAATTCAGCTAAATCTTCAGGCTGCATTACTTTATCAGGATTACCATCTGTAAGTTTTAAATCAATGGCCATATCTGTAGCTGTTGTACTGGGGCTAAGCGAAGTAACTCTTATATTGTGTTTACGCATTTCTTGCATTAAAGAAGTGGATAATGCAATTAAACCCGCTTTAGATGCAGAATAAGCACTGGTTACCGCAGCTGGGCTATGCGCCGCAGAGCTGGAAATGTTAACAATATCTCCAGTTGCTTTTTCTATCATTTGAGGCACAATTGCTCTGGTAACGTAGTACGTACCTAAAAGATTAACTTTTATAATTTCCTCCCAAGCGTTTGGCTCAAGTTCTAAAAATTTACCAAACTTTCCAATACCTGCATTATTGATCAAAATTTCTAAAAAGCCTAGTTCATTCTGAAGGCTTTTTACAGCTTCGTTAACAGAATTAATATCGCTTACATCTGCCACTGCTGTAGCTACTTTAACGTTGTATGTTTTTAACTCTTCTGCTAGTTTATCTAAATCGCTTTGCGTTCTGGCTATTAAACCAACATTTACGCCTTCTTTAGCCAAAGCTATTGTAATTGCCTTGCCAATGCCTTTACCGGCACCCGTAATTAGTGCACTTTTTCCTGATAGGTTCTCCATACTTGTAAAAATAGAGAAGTTGAAATTGGATTTTAAAGATTATAACAATTTTGATATAGGAATTACAAATAGCATGATTTCCATTTAGCAACTGCTATAAAACAAAAATGGGCAGTGATTAAACTGCCCATTGAAATTATTTGCTTAAATACATTGATTTATCTTTGTAAAGCTTGCGGAAATAAGGATCTTCTAAATCTTTAATAAAGCGAATGGCTTCACCTGTTGATTTCATCTCCGGACCTAATTCTTTAGCCACTTCAGGGAATTTCTCGTAAGAGAATACTGGCTCTTTAATGGCGTAACCTTTAAGCTTACGTTCTATGGTAAAATCTTTAAGTTTTGCAACACCTAACATAATTTTAGCCGCAATGTTAATGTAAGGTACATCGTAAGCCTTAGCTATAAATGGAACCGTACGTGATGCCCTAGGATTGGCTTCGATTACATAAACCTTTTCATCTTTAATGGCAAACTGGATATTTAACAAGCCACTAATGTTTAATGCTTTTGCAAGTTTTATTGAGTATTCTTCCATTGATTTAGTAACCGTTTCTGGCAAGCTAAATGTTGGCAATACTGCAAATGAATCTCCTGAGTGGATACCTGCAGGCTCAATGTGCTCCATCATACCAATAATGTGTACATCTTCGCCATCGCAAATAGAATCAGATTCTGCTTCTTCAGCTCTATCTAAAAAGTGATCGATTAATACTCGGTTGCCCGGTAAATCGCCCAACAATTTAACAACTGCTTTCTCTAAATCCTCATCGTTGATTACAATGCTCATGCCTTGTCCGCCTAATACATAACTTGGACGAACCAATACCGGATAACCAACTTCATTGGCAACGATGATGGCTTCTTCAGCATTTTCTGCAACACCATATTTAGGATAAGGAATATCTAAATCTTTTAATAAGTCTGAGAAACGACCACGGTCTTCGGCAATATCCATGTTCTCGAAAGAAGTACCGATAATTTTAACACCAAGTTTGGTTAATTTATCAGCCATTTTTAAAGCCGTTTGCCCACCCAACTGAACAATAACACCTATAGGTTTTTCAAGTTCGATAATTTCGCGAACATGCTCCCAAAAAACTGGCTCAAAGTATAACTTATCAGCCATGTTAAAATCTGTAGAAACCGTTTCAGGGTTACAGTTAACCATAATTGCTTCAAAACCGCTTTCTTTTGCAGCAAGCAAACCGTGTACACAAGAGTAATCAAACTCAATACCTTGTCCAATACGATTAGGCCCTGATCCTAAAACTATTATTTTCTTTCTATCAGAAGGAATAGATTCATTCTCTTCCTCAAAAGTAGAGTAGTAATATGGTGTTTGCGCCGGAAACTCCGCAGCACAAGTATCAACCATTTTGTAAACGCGGTTAATGCCTAAAGCCTTTCTTCTGTCGTAAACCTCATCCTCGGTTACATTACCCAATAACCAGGCAATTTGCTCATCAGAGAAGCCTTTTTGTTTAAGGGTAAAGAAGAAATCCTGAGGGATGTTATTTAAAGAATATCTTTTTAATTCAACTTCCAGAGAAACTAATTCCTGAATTTGATTTAAGAACCATTTATCAATTTTAGTTACCTTACGGATAGATTCCAAAGGCACACCCATCGTCATCGCATCTTTAATTAAGAATAAACGGTTCCATGAAGCATGCTCCAATCCATCCATAATTTCGTTAATGTTGCGGTTTTGTTTACCATCAGCACCTAAGCCCGCACGGTTTATTTCTAAACTTTGACAAGCTTTTTGTAATGCTTCAATAAAGGTACGACCAATAGCCATTACCTCGCCAACAGATTTCATCTGCAAGCCAAGTTCTTTATTTGCGCCTTTAAATTTATCGAAATTCCAGCGAGGGATTTTAACGATAACATAATCTAAAGTAGGCTCAAAATATGCTGAAGTTGTTTTTGTAATTTGATTTTCAATCTCATCAAGGTTGTAACCGATTGCAAGTTTTGCTGCAATTTTAGCAATTGGATATCCGGTTGCTTTACTTGCCAATGCCGATGAGCGAGAAACACGTGGGTTAATTTCGATGGCAATGATTTCGTCATCGGCAGGGTTTACCGAAAACTGAACGTTACAACCACCTGCGAAGTTACCAATGGCTCTCATCATTTTAATCGCTTGGTTACGCATTTCCTGGTAACAACGATCAGATAATGTCATGGCAGGAGCAACCGTAATTGAATCTCCTGTGTGGATACCCATTGGATCGAAGTTTTCGATAGAACAGATGATGATTACGTTATCGTTGCTATCTCTTAAAAGTTCAAGCTCGTACTCTTTCCAACCTAAAACTGCTTTTTCTACTAATACTTCATGGGTAGGAGATGCCTCTAAACCACGTTTTAATGCAGCATCAAACTCTTCCTTTTTATGTACGAAACCACCACCAGAACCACCTAGGGTATACGAAGGACGAATTACCAACGGATAACCGATTTCTTGTGCAGCTTCCTTACCTTCTAAAAATGAATTTGCAATTCGAGATTCAGCTACACCTACACCTATATCCACCATTAACTGACGGAAAGCTTCGCGGTTTTCTGTTTTCTCGATTGCGGCTACATCAACACCTATTACCTTAACGCCATATTTTTCCCAAACACCACGTTCTTCGGCTTCTTTACATAAGTTTAATGCTGTTTGACCACCCATTGTAGGCAATACGGCATCAATCCGAGGCAAATCTGCAGAAGCGATGTGTTCCTGTAAAATTTCTTCAATTGAATCAACAGTTAAAGGACGCAGATAAACATGGTCTCCAATAACTTTATCCGTCATAATCGTTGCCGGATTAGAGTTGATAATTGAAACGGTAATTCCTTCTTCTTTCAAAGATAAGGCCGATTGAGAACCCGAGTAATCAAATTCGCAGGCTTGTCCAATAATAATTGGTCCTGATCCGATAATCAATACTGAGCGAATGGAAGTGTCTTTAGGCATTGGTAAAGCTTAATACTATAATTAAAATTCTAAAGTTTTGACTCTTATTAGAGCCTTGAAGCAACGAGATTTGTGCTTTGTAAGAAGAAAAATCCCAACTGTTCTGTCGGGATGCAAAGATACACGTTTAGAATATAATTTAAGCTGTTTTTTTAAAATAAAAAAGAGGGCTTAAATACCCTCCTTTTTATACTATTGTTTTGTTGTTGTAATTATTGTTGCAATTTAATTTCGCCTAAATCCGTTGTAGCACTATCCTTTACTGCAACATTATCAATCACAGTTTCTTTATACGGTGCATTTGCCTTAATCCAAACCGTATAAACGCCTTGTTTAAGGTTGGTAAAAGTAAAGGCACCATCATTAACCTGGGCTTTTAAAGTATCGGTGCCTGCCGCAACCAATGAAACTGAAATTACCGCATTAGTTGGGGTTACTCTTCCTGTTATGCCACCTAGCTTAATTCCTGTAAAGGCAATAAAACATACTGATGAAACAATTAAAGCAAATAAAAAAATACCTAGCTTTTTCATTTTATTAGGGTTTGTTAAAAAATCAATCCTTTTTAAATCAGGATCATGGTTAATAACATATCGTGTTAATTATTGTTTTTTGTATTGCCTAAAACGATATGCATTGCTGTACTATAATTAATGCGCTCTTTTTTATACAGCGGTGCAAATTCATAAAAACATTTGAGTTTTTTATGTTAATTTTTTTAACATAATGCGTGCATCCGTAACATTTTTATGGCAGCCACAGGCTGGAAGTCATGTTTAAGTCACGAAAACAACTTAAATAAGATATTGGCAATAATGTTGTAATAAGCAGAACATATTTGCGTTTTGTAAATACTTTAGTTAGTTCTAAAGCTTCCTCGTGGCTTAGTTACCCACTGAGGATTTTCTTCATAAATAGTTTGTTTGGTTTATTATCCGGTTTGGGGAGCCCTCCCCAACCGGATTTTTTCTTTTAAAGCCATTTTCTTTTACATTTGATTATATGACTTTACTGGCAATACCTTTTTTTCAGTTTCTGGTTGATCAATTTAAGCACACTTCAATATTGGAATGGGTTGCCGTAATAACTGGCTTTATTTGCATTTACCTGGCGGCTAAAGAAAGCATATTGAACTGGCCAATATCCATTATTAGTGTTTGCGCCTACGGTTTTCTTTTTTATAAAGAAGCCATGTATGGCGATATGAGTTTGCAGGTTTATTTTTTATTTACCGCTTTTTATGGCTGGTACTTTTGGATTACTAAAAGAATTGAAGAGCCTAAACAAATTACAAATCTAACTACAAAAGGTTGGCTCTTGGTTATTACAGTTATTCCGTTGCTTACCATTTTATTGGGATGGTTTATGGCTACCTACACCAATAGTACTGTGCCCTGGGCTGATGGCTTTTGCACATCAGTAAGTTTTGTTGCACAATTATTATTAACTAGAAAAATTTTACAAAACTGGCTTTTATGGGTGTTTGCTAATATTTGCTATGTACCTTTGTTTATTTACAAGCACCTTAATTTAAGTGCCATTTTATATTTTGTATTGATTCTGATTGCCTTTAATGGTTATTTGGATTGGAGAAAGACCTATCGTGAACAAAGTAATTAAAAAAATAGCCATTGTAGGCCCCGAAAGTACAGGCAAATCGACCATGTCTCAGTTTTTAGCCAAGCATTATAATGTAGCATGGGTACCAGAATATGCCCGTTACTATTGCGAAGCTTTGGTTGGGCCATACACTTTACAGGATGAAGTAAATATGTACTACGGTCAAGTTGCCCTTGAGGATGCCGTGCTAGCTACCAATACCAAAGATTTTATTATTTGCGATACCACCTTTATTACCGTTAAAATATGGAGTGATGAGGTATTAGGAGAAACCCCACAAATTGTTTTGGATGCTTTGCCAAAGCGGCCCTATGATTTATACCTTTTAATGGATATTGATTTACCGTGGCAGGATGATCCTTTAAGAGATTTCCCTAACCAGCGAGAATATTTTATGGAAGTTTGGCACAAAGAGCTTACTCAACTTAATGCTAACTACAAGGTAATAGGAGGAGCGGGTGATGAAAGATTTCAAAATGCCATTAAAGCTGTTGATGCATTTTTAAAATGAGCCCTCAAATAATAAAAACCAATTCTTTAAATATTTTTCTACATTTGCCAAATCAAAAGGGGTGCCTTGTTTTTTTATAAAACACAAAAACAGGCTGAGAACATACCCATTTTACGGTAAAAGGTAAAAGGCGAAAGGTAAAAGGTTATGCAACATGCAAACCCTAAACCCTAAACCTTAAATCCCTAAACCTTAAATGCACCTGATCCGGGTAATGCCGGCGTAGGGATTGGAGTTATGGAGTTTAACTAAAGTCGGGAGTACCCCTACTTACGACAGGTTTTACTAAAAAGCAAAAAGTTGAAAAAATTAAGTTTATTGGCAGTTCTTGCCACATTGCTGCCATGTTTTGTAATGGCACAAATTTCCATTAGCGGAAAAATTACCGATAATAACCAAAAGCCTCTTCCGGGGGCAACCATTAAATTAAAAAATAAAAAAACGGCAGTACTGAGTGATGCGAATGGAGATTACACCATCAGCAACTTACCTGCTGGCAAAATTGTAGTTGTTGCCAGTTATGTAGGTTATCAAACAGGAGAAAAAACAATTGATCTTACCGCCAATACTATCGCCAACTTTAGCTTAAACACTTTAACTTTTCTTACTGATGAAGTGGTGGTTAGCGCAACACGAGCATCCAAAAATTCGGCAACAACGTATCGCAATCTTGATAAAGCAGAACTTGCAAAAAACAATCTCGGTCAGGATTTACCTTATCTATTAAATCAAACGCCTTCTGTTGTGGTAAGTTCTGATGGTGGTACAGGGATAGGCTATACTGGTATGCGTATTCGTGGTAGCGATGCTACAAGAATTAACGTTACAGTAAATGGCATTCCCCTTAATGATGCCGAAAGTCAGGGTAGCTTTTTTGTTAACCTACCAGATTTAGCTTCTTCAGTAGATAATATACAAATCCAGCGAGGCGTTGGTACTTCCACCAACGGAGCAGGCTCTTTTGGGGGTAGCTTAAATATTCAAACCACCACACGCAGAGATTCTGCTTATGCTGAACTAAACAATACGGCAGGCTCTTATAATACCTGGAAAAACACCATTAATTTAGGTACTGGCTTAATTAATAATAAATTTAGCTTCGATGGTCGTTTATCTAGAATTAAATCTGATGGATACGTTGACCGTGCCTCTTCAAATTTAAAATCTTTCTTTGTATCGGGCGCCTATTATGGCAAAAAGGATATTTTACGAGCAAATGTATTTAGTGGTACAGAGAAAACGTATCAAGCTTGGAATGGAATTTCGCAAGAGATGCTTGCAATTGATCGCAGACACAATGATTTTACCTACGATAACCAAACTGACAATTATCAACAGGATCATTACCAGTTATTTTATACCAGAACCTTAAGTGATAAATTGGTAGCAAATGCGGCTTTACATTACACTTATGGCAGAGGCTATTATGAAGAATATCAGGAGGACCAGCTACTAACGGATTACGGGATTGAGCCTTTAGTTATTGGTGGCGTTACCAAAGATGTTTCTAACTTGGTTAGACGTTTATGGCTTGATAACGATTTTTACGGCGCAACTTATTCTTTAAATTATAAGCCTAAAAACAACCTTGATTTTACACTTGGTGGGGCTTATAATGAGTACAAAGGAAGGCATTTTGATGAAGTAATTTGGGCGCAATTTGCAAACTATGATGGTAGCGGCTCTATTCGCCATAGGTATAATGATAACGATGCCTTAAAAACGGATTTCAATACCTTTTTGAGAGGAAATTATCAGATAGACAAGTTTAATCTCTTTGCCGATTTGCAATATCGCCGTGTATATTATTCTTATTTTGGTGTTGATGTATCAGGAGCTCCTGCGCAGCAACAAGCAACACTTAATTTCTTTAATCCTAAAGCTGGTGTTACTTACAATTTTAGCGATAAAAGCAATATTTATGCATCTGTTGCGGTTGGAAATAAAGAACCGAACCGGGATGACTTTAAATATTCGAGCATAAATAGTAGACCGAAATCTGAACATTTAACGGATTTTGAGGCTGGTTATCGTACTCAAATCTCTGATTTTAACTTTGGAATTAATGGTTATGCCATGATTTACAAAAACCAGTTAGTTAATACTGGTAAATTAAATGATGTTGGCGGTAAAACCAGACAAAATGTTGCAGATAGTTATAGATTAGGACTTGAATTTGATGGGCGATGGAAAATTTCAAAAGATCTTTACTGGGCTGCAACCGCGGCTTTAAGCAGAAATAAGATTAAAGATTTTACAGAGTATATTTATGACAAGAAGGACAACACACTTTTGACCAACAATTATAAAAATACAAATATTTCCTTTTCGCCATCGGTAATTGCTTCAAGCGAAATTAATTACACAATATTAAAAAACGCTGATGTAGCTTTATTAAGTAAGTATGTAGGAAAGCAAAATCTCGATAATACTTCGGCCAGCACACGCACTTTATCCAGCTTTTTTGTAAACGATATTAGGTTAAGGTACAACACTTCTTTTGCTGCTATTAAAAATATCGGCATCAGCTTATTAGTTAACAATGTTTTCAGCACTTTATATGAAAGCAATGGTGCAACCTATCCATATTTATATGATGGCGAATTAAGCAGATCGAATTACTATTACCCTCAGGCAACACGAAATTTCTTAGTAAGTTTAAACCTTAAGTTTTAAAAATAAAAAGCTTTAAATCTTAAATCCGGCGGATATGAGCACATTGCCTATATTCACCGGATTTTCTTTTTAATTTAGAAAAAGCAATAATCATGAGTAAATACATAGAAAAATTTCAATACATCACGCACGATATTCCTCATTTAACCCATATTGAGCAAGTGCAAAAAGCTTGCGAAGCTGGAGCAAAGTGGATTCAATATCGTTGCTTAACTAAAACCGACGAAGCGCTTTTAGCTGATATTAATGCTATTGCTGAAATTTGTGATGATTGGGGCACAACTTTAATCGTAACCAACCACGTGCATTTAAATGGCAAAGCCGATATTCAAGGTTTTCATATAGAAGATATGAATGCAGATTTTATATCGATCAGAAAAATAGTAGGCAACGATATAACTTTAGGCGGCTCTGCCAACACGGTAGAAAATTTAATCCGTTTAGCCAATGAGGGCGTAGATTATGCTGGTTTCGGTCCTTTTGCAATTACACAAACTAAACCAAATAACTTCCCCGTTTTAGGTATAAGTGGATATGCAGAAGCAATTTCTACGCTAAAAACTAACAATATTCAAATGCCAGTTTTAGCAGTTGGCGGTATAACCATTAATGATGTTGAGGCTTTAATGCATACTGGAATTTATGGCATCGCAGCATCGGGAGCGATAAATTTTGCCAGTGATTTTGAAGAAACTTTTCAAGATTTCTATAACGCAATAAAAGGTTAAAAAAAATGTATAATACCGCTTCCACAGCAAATTGACCTGCTCCGTAATAATCACCGCCCACAGGTATAATTTGGGGTTATACAACCACTCGGTTCACGTTCTATATATATCGGTTGACGTTCTTTACATATCGGTTGACGTTCCCGACATATAATTATACGTGATATAACCCCAATGTTGGGGTGTGGAAGCGAATGCTTGGCGTTCTGAACCTATAATTTGACGTTCTGGACGTATAATTATACGTTGCACAACGTAAACGGAGCACTAAAGTACATATCCAGACTATTAATTTACTAGTCTACACCTGTACGGCAGGCCTTAGCATAAGTAAAACACTGCTTCAGATGGTTGCTGTACTCCTAAAATCTTTATTAATGCACAGGTTTTTGGTATTTAAACCCGATAGGATGAATGCCGATCTTTCTTTGGCAGCAAGGATAGCGGGGCTTCACCGCGTTAGATGCTTCTTTCCGCTCATTTCCAAATATTTATTTTAAGGTTTTTGGAAAGCGAAGTCTGTAGCTCCTTTCAAAATTGCTTCCTGCTTTCTGCTCTATCCCGATAAAAAAAATCGGGGATACCGCTGTCAATCAGGTTTAAGCTGATCGTTTCTGCAAGTGAAAACGATCCTACTATCTTGATACGAAAGATTGCTTCGTCGTTCCTCCTCGCAAAGACGTGCGGCTTTGTAATTCTTCTTTTATACGATCGTCATTGCGAACAGAAGGAAGGGTTGTGTTATGGCCTGAAGCAATCTACTTTATTAGGCATAACCTTTATTTTTAAACCCGATAGTATGAATGCCGATTTTTCTTCGGCAGAAAGTATAGCGGGGCTTCTCTGCGTTAAATGCTTCTGTCCGCTCATTTCCAAATATTTATTTTAAGGTTTTTGGAAAGCGAAGCCAATAGCTCTTTTGAAAACTGCTTCCTGCTTTCTGCTCTATCCCGATAAAAAAAATCGGGGATACCGCTATCAATCAGGTTTAAGCTGATCGTTTCAGCAAGTGAAACCGATCCTGCTGCCTTGATACGAAAGATTGCTTCGTCGTTCCTCCTCGCAAAGACGTGCGGTTTTGTAATTCTTCTTTTTATACGATCTTCATTGCGAACGGAACTAAGGATTGTGTTATGGCGTAAAGCAATCTCCTTTATTAGGCTTAACCCTTACATTCTAAACCCGATAGGATGAATGCCGATCTTTCTTCGGCAGTAAGGATAGCGGGACTTCTCTGTGTTAAATGCTTCTGTCCGTTCATTTCCAAATATTTATTTTAAGGTTTTTGGAAAGCGAAGTCTGTAGCTCCTTTCAAAATTGCTTCCTGCTTTCTGCTCTATCCCGATAGAAAAAATCGGGGATACCGCTGTCAATCAGGTTTAAGTCGATCGTTTCTGCAAGTGAAACCGATCCTACTATCTTGATACGAAAGATTGCTTCGTCGTTCCTCCTCGCAAAGACGTACGGTTTTGTAATTCTTTTTTTTATACGATCGTCATTGCGAACGGAAGTAAGGAGTCTGTTATGGCCTGAAGCAATCTCCTTTATTAGGCTTAACCCTTATTTCTAAACCCGATAGGATGAATGCCGATTTTTCTTCGGCAGTAAGGATAGCGGGACTTCTCTGTGTTAAATGCTTCTGTCCGTTCATTTCCATATATTTATTTTAAGGTTTTTGGAAAGCGAAATCCACTTAGATTATAAAACTTATTTCATAATACCCTGTCCCATTTTACTTTGTTCTGATTCTCCTTATTCGCTACTTAGTTCTATTTTTTTATCTTCGCTATATGTCTTCACACCATATTGTAAAAGAAAAACAAGAGCCAGCATTATACATTGATGAACTTGGCGATTTTAACGAAGAAAACTTAGGTCAGCTTTTAGAATGGAGCCCAACATTATTGGTTAATTATAGCAATTACGATAAAATTCTTTCTTTAGGCTTAAAGGTTGATGTTGTGGTTAATCCACCAGAAATTGAAACGCAAGAAAATACTAAGATCATTCAAGGGCCTGTTGATGCGTTGATGGTTGCGGTAAATTATCTTGTTGAAGAAAAATATCCGGCTGTAAATGTAATTACCGATAAATTTGATTTAGAAAGATTTGCTGGCTTCAACAACGTTATAAACTTGGTGGTATTTACTGCTACAGAAAAATTTTATACTGTAAAAAGCGGTTTTTCGGTTTGGAAACCTGCAGGCAGCTTATTCAATATTCATGGCAATTCTTATATAGAAGTTAGCAATCTTTTACAGGATGAAACAGGTTTATTTACTGTAGTTAAAGATGGTTTTATAGATTTTAGTTTCTCAGGAGAACCTATTTTTATTAGCGAACAAATATGATTACACTAAGAAAAGCCAAGGAAGAAGATATCGAATTGATTAGAGATATTGCTGATGCAACCTGGCCAAACACCTATTTGGATATTATTGGGCAGGCACAAATTGACTATATGCTGGATAAAATGTACAGCCGTGGCGAACTGCTTAAACAGTTAATGGAAGGACATATTTTTTTAATTGCCGAAGAAAACGAAAATCAATACGGCTTTGCTGGATATTCCATATCAGATCACGAAAAGCGAATTTATAAACTCCATAAACTTTATGTTTTGCCTAGTGCACATGGAAAAGGCGTTGGCAAAATTTTGATGAATGAAGTGGTAAATCAGGTTAAAGATGCAGGAGGAAGCGCTTTGCAACTTAACGTAAATAAGTATAACAAGGCAAAAGATTTTTATATAAAAGCTGGTTTCAGTGTTAAAGATTCCGTTACCATTGATATTGGAAATGGCTTTGTGATGGATGATTTTGTGATGGAATACAAAATTGGCTAAAATATAATTCCTTCTAATAATGCATTGAAGTTTTTTAAATGCTTTTATCATAAAAAAACCGCAAATTCTTGGATTTAATCTTCGAATTTGCGGTTTTTTTATTTGGCTTTATCAAGCCTAATTTTCTTTTAGTTTCGGGATTCTCGTTGGGGTATCGGTTCCATTAACAATGGTAATTGCACTTTTGGCAATAGCCTTAATGGTTGATAAAATATTTTCTACATCTAAAGTACTGTACTCATCCTTAACGGTATGGTAAAACTTATCTACATCTATTTGATCGGTACTAATGGTATGTGCAGGTACACCAAGGGCTGCAAGGGTTGCATTATCACTGCGATAAAATAAATTTTGCTGAGGATAAGGATCAGGGTGAAAAGTAAATTCAGTTCCTGCTAAGTTCTTTTGTAAAATCTTCCCAAAATCAGATTTATCATACCCTGTGATGAAGGCACTATTTTTACCAAACTTAGAATCTTTACCAATCATTTCTATATTAAACATGGCTACAACTTCATCAGGATTTAATTTCTGAGAGAAATATCTTGCACCAAAACCACCAATTTCTTCAGCTGTAAATGCGACAAAAATTAAAGTACGCTCGTTATTGTTTAGGGTTTTATAATATTTAGCAAGGGCAATCATAGCTGTTGTACCCGATGCATCATCATCAGCACCGTTTGCAATACTATCTCCCTCTACAGCTTTCATAACACCCAAATGATCGTAATGACCTGAGAAAACAACCAATTCTTTTGCTTTTGATTTACCAGGGATCATACCAGCAACATTAAAAAGAGGCATTTTATCTACCTTACTTTTTACATCAGCACTAAAATCTGTAGCGGCATCAACACCTAAAACAAAAACCTGTATGGTAGCTTGGCCCGGGGTAATATCCTTTTCATCTAAAGTTGTTGGCCTATCAATAAAGCTCTTATATCTTTTAAAGTTTTCGGCAAATTTAGCATCTACCAAAACCAATTGATTTTTCTTTGAGTTAAGTGATGCTCTAAATTGATCTACAAAAGGTTTATTAACATCAAGCTTAACAATTTCCGTATTGCCTTTGTTAATGCTGTTACTTTCGGCATTTACGCCAGAAACCATTACCGAAGCAGGATCAATTTCCTTACCGTCTATTTTTACCGATGAACTTACCTTTTTAATCTGATATTTATAAAAAGTCTGACGGAATCCTGTAGCACCAGTTAAAGGTTTTAAACCTATTTTTTTAAATTCAGACTCAATGAAAGTTGCTGCTTTATCAATTCCTGGAGAAAAAGTTGCCCGTCCCTGCATTTCATCACTACTTAAAGTTTTAATCAGGTGATCAGCGTATTCTCTGGTTATAATTTTATCAATGTTTTGAGCGCTCAGTTGCAAAGTAAAAAAACTTGCAACGGCAAAAGAAAAAATTTTCTTCATGTGGTTATTTAATAAGATGAATATTAATGTAAAAGTAATTTAAAAATTAAAAATCTTCAGTAAGTTTTAAGATATCTTAAGCGTCTTTATCCTCGTCCCAATTATATTTTTCGAGATCACGGTAGGCTTTACCTTTTAAAATTTCTTTCCTTTTTGATGTTTCAGAATCTACACGGGTTTCATGAATATTATCTGCAACTTCCATATGGAAATCCTTATCTTTTTTAGATTGATAAATCGCTACTTCATCACCATCAGAAGTTGCAAAATCATAAGGGCCGCGATGGCTCATCAGTTTTACAAATACGGGTAAACATTCAAAAAAGATAAACAACAAGCCAATAAAAGTAACAGCCAGCGCTGTGTTATTATCGCGAGTACCATCGGCATTAAACTTTAACTGGCCTAATGCCCAATTTCTATCGGCAAAGCCTGCAATATTTGCCAAGCTATCTTGCTGTTTTGCTGTAAATAATTTTTCGGTAAAGAGGCCGTCAAACTGTTTTCTTTTATCAATAAAAGCTTCTGATTTGTTAATATTTACTTTCAAGCTATCCAAATCAGTCTCTCTCTGTTTTATTTCAGCCTCTTTACGTTTAGCATAAGGCCCATAACCCATTACACCTGATGTTTCGGTTGTTTTATTTCCGAAAATTTCAAAGTTCAGTTTTTGACGGTCAGATTTTATTCCCTTTTCCAAAGAATCTCTGGTGGCCTTTTGTTGGTTAAGGCGGCCAAATTCTACCTGATACTTATTTTCAAAAGCCTTATTTAAAGTATCAATTTTTGAACGTTGGCCATTTAAATAGCTCACCTTTAAACGTTCCTTAATTTCCTTATCAAAAATTTTAAGTTCAATTGGTCTCGAAATTACAATACCAATCATAATGGCTAATAAAATACGAGGAGTAGCCTGCAAAAGCTGTTTATTGGTTGTTGCGCTTTTATTGATGCTGGATACAATGTAACGATCCATATTAAAAATTGCAGCTCCCCATAAAAAACCAAAAACAATGGCAAAAACCACGGCTAAATCATCTCCTTTAAATACAAAGTACATGGCATAACCACCAGATAAAGCTGCAAAAAGACCAGTAAAGAAGATTGTAGCCCCTATGCCAGTATATTTATTTTGTTCAGAAGGATATTTTTCGAGTGTTGGTATATGAGCGCCAGAGCAAAACCAGAAAAAGCGGTTCAGTTTGTCCATGATAATATTTTATAATTAAACGCCTGAGGTTTAAACATGTTACAAAAAATCTGAATATTGTAAGAAGTTTTTTAAATAGACTGGCTAATTGAGTTTTTTATATCTTTGTACATACACAAAATAACATGAAAGAAATATCAGTACAAGAACTAAAACAGAAAATCGACGCTAAAGAAGATTTTCAATTGATTGATGTTCGTGAAACATTTGAATATGAAGTTTCTAACCTTGAAGGTGAAAACATTCCTTTGGGCGGAATTTTAATTGAAGCAGATAAAGTTGCTAAAGATAAACCAGTTATTATCCAGTGCCGTAGCGGTAAAAGAAGTGCTGCCGCTGTAATGCAGTTAGAGCAACAGTACGGTTTTGATAACCTATACAACTTAAAAGGCGGAATTTTAGCTTGGCAAGAAGCTTTTGATCCTAATATGCCTGTTTACTAAGGATAAAATGATTGAATTTTGAATGAGAGATTGAGTGAATGTTATATACTCAATTCATTCAAAATTCAATCACTCAATAATTCAAAATCAATCACTCCCTCAATCTCTAACTTCGTCATTCAATCATTTCTACTGTGGGTAAAAAATTCGCATTAAACATTTTCTATAACCTAGCCATTATCCTTTCTATTTTTGGATTGGTTTGGTGTTATAATAACGGAAAGTACATTCCAGCTGCATTTTTGGTTGGTACGGCAGCTTGCTTAATTTATTTTAAAATTCAGCTTACAAAAGAAATCAGAAGATCTTTTAAGGAAAAAGATCCGGAGTAATTCCTTCTAAACCCAATCCAGGTAAATCTTTTAAAATATAACGGCCATTTTCAAAATCTGGATCTTTAAAAGGGTTATTTTTAGTAAGCCAGGGGCCATCCAAATCAGCCCAATTACATAATGGAGCCAAAGCCGCCGCAGCTAATGTGGCGCAACTGGTTTCGCTCATGCAGCCAATTAAAACCTTCATTCCAAAACTTCTGGCTTTTAAAATCATCTGGTGTCCTTCATACATCCCGCAACTTTTCATCAGCTTTACGTTAATACCATGATATACGCCACGCAAATTATCCATATCGGTTAAACGCTGTACAGCTTCATCTGCGAGTAAAGGAATAGGGCTTCTTTCGGTTAACCAGGCGTTTCCATCAGGATTATTCTTATCCATTGGCTGCTCAATTAAAACAACACCTTTTGCGTGCAGCCAGTAAATTAAATCTATAGCTTTAATCTTATCAGCCCAACCTTGATTTGCATCTACATATAAAGGCACATCAGTTAAACTCCTTATGGTTTCAATAATTTCCTGATCGTTATCTCTCCCCAATTTTACCTTAATCACTTTAAAAGCCTCGGCATCCTTTAATTTCTCACGAATTACTTCGGGTGTATCAATGCCAACGGTGTAAGATGTAACTGGCATTTTAGATAAATCGGCACCATAAATTTCATAACATGGCTTATTTAATATTTTTCCCTGAATATCGTTCAGCGCAATATCAATAGCGGCTTTAATAGCGGGTTGCCCTGGCGCTAAACTATCCAAATAGGCTATAATTTCATGAAAGTTAAATGGATATTGAATTTTATTCCAATCTACCTGTTTAATAAAAGCATTGGCACTTTCATAGCTTTCGCCCATATAAGGCACCATAGAGGCTTCTCCATAGCCAATAACATTTTCATACTGGATTTTTAAAAGCATCAACGGTGTGCTGGTGCGTGTAAATTTAGAAATAGAAAAAGGATGTTTTAATTCCAGCTCAAATGGCTTGCAACTTATTTTCATTATCAATCGTCTATAAAATAAATAGGGTAAAATTCCCTAACAGAAGTATCTTTGTTTATTAACGCAAATCGACCCCTGCCATGAAAAACATTTCAAGATTACGGTATTTTATTTATTTATCCTTAATAATTATTGGAGGATGTACCACTGGAAAAAATGCCTTGCAAAAGGGAGATTATGATGCATCTGTATTGAAAGCCGTAGGAAGGCTGCAAAATTCGCCAAAAAATGCTGAGGCAATTCAGGTGTTATCAACCGCTTATAATCTTTCTTTACAAGATCATTTAAGAAGAATTGAAGAGGCGAAAGCATCTATCGATCCTTTTAAATGGGAAAATGTAATATATGATTATCAAAAAATTAACCAGCTTGCAGATGAAATTAACAGCTGCCCAGCCTGTTTAAATGTGGTACCAAACCCTATTAAATATATTAAGGAACTTGCTGATGGCAAATATAATGCAGCAGTTGCGCGATATAATTCTGGTGTTTCATTGCTGCAATCCAACGATCGTTTAAATGCAAAAAAAGCATACTACGAATTCGAAAAAGCACAAAATTATTACCCGAATTACAATGATGTTAAAGCAAAAATGGAAGATGCTTATTGGGCTGCTGTTGTTAGAGTAGTTGTTCAGCCAATTTTAATAAATAGCAGAACTTACAAATTGAGTGCAGATTATTTTCAGCAGCAAATTGATAATTTTATCAGCAATTATCAAAGAAATAAGTTTGTTTTATTTTACTCTGAACAACAAGCTACTAACCAAAAAATAAGAGCAGATCAAGTTTTAAGCTTAAATTTTGATGATTTTGTGGTTGGTGAAACTTATGTAAAGGAACGGGTAGAAAAACTAAAGCGCGATAGCGTGGTTATTGGTGAAACAAGAGATAAAAAAGCAGTTTATGGAACTGTTAAAGCTACTTTGAGCATTTTTGACAAAAGGGTTTCTTCATCTGGCTTATTAGATTTAACGATTACCGACTGGCAGAGCAGAAAAATAATCAGACAGCAGAAATTCCCTGGAACTTATGTTTGGCAAGATAGCTGGGCAAGTTTTAATGGCGATGAAAGAGCCTTAAACAGACAACAATTGGCGATGTGCAAAAGGAGAGAAACCATTCCGCCGCCACCAGGGGCATTATTTCTGGAGTTTACAAAACCTATTTACAACCAATTGGTAAACGACATTACTTACTTTTATAATAATTATTAAAGGATGGGAATAACCATAAATCCGCTAGATTCTGGTGCTTTTATAATCCAAACGTTAAAATAATTCACGGTAGTAAAGCCATAAAAATATAATGGCTAATATTGCAACAATGAATACTGGCTTATACAATCCTTTCCAAAAATTTGATTTTTTATATAAAACCTGCTTTTTAAGTGGCGAAACTTTCAACTCGCCTGTTATTCAGGTTCCATTAATTCCTAAATGGCTTTTAGAGCAAGCTGGTTTAACAGGAGAGGAGCAAATTCAGTTTTTGGATGAAAGTATCCGCTCGTATAATACCTTGGTAATTCCGGTAAATAGCGAAATTAATGAGCAATTTTTAAATCCATTGGAAGCAAAGATTGAAAATGCTTTTGCAAAAGGTTATGATGCCGTTTCTACATTACCACAATTGGATTTATTTAACTGGATTGGTAAATTTTTATACGGCTTTGTTTATATAGAAATGCACTCTGCTTTACGAAAGGAGATGACTGCGGATGGTTTAAACATGTCTCAATCTTTAATGATGAAGTTCGGAAACTTGAATTTCATGATGCAAAATTTATATACCAGTTTAGTATTTGAAGATTTTACGCCATGGTCTATAACCGTTGTAAAGTTGGAAAATGAAAATACGCCGTTTAGTTTTCGCGATGAAATTAACACCTTAACTTTCTCTTTAAAGATGAAAGATTTTGGAATAATTGCTTGTTTGCAGGATAATGGCACCAACAAACGTTACCATCAGGATATTATTAATGAGGTTGAGGGGAAAACTTTAAGCGCTGAGCAATTTGAAGAATTGAGTGCTCGCTTTTATTACTCTGCTTATTTATTTAATCGCCTACCAGAATACACTTATATGCCTGTTGAGGGCACAACCTATATTGAGGCAATGCCTTTACGCGGCAACATGACAAAGCCACTTTTTGATGTTTGGCAACATAAAATTTACGCTCAGGTGCTTGAAAATTTCTGGAAACCATGGGGTTATGTAGTTTTCGAAATCATAAAAAACCCGGAGCAACCGATGAGTTTCTTCGAAAAGCCATATTTACCTACAGCTGGATAGAAACATAATTTATCTCGATCCTAAGAGAGCTGAAAAGAAATTTTGCAAGATACCGGGTACAAAAATAATGGTGAAAATTAAACCTGTTAATGCGCCAAAAAAATGGGCATCGTGGTTTATACTATCTCTTGAGTTTCTGGATGCGTAAGCACAATAGACTAAATAAATAATGCCAAAAATTACAGCTGGAATCCCGATTGGGATAAACATGATATAAATTTTAGACATTGGATTAAACAATATATAGCTGAATAAAACTGCACTAATTGCACCTGATGCACCTAAACTATTGTAATGAAAATCATCTTTATGTTTAAAAATTGTTGGCAAATCACTTAAAATTAAGCCCAAGAAATAAAGCAAACCAAATTGCCAACTTCCCATTAATTGCTCCAAAGTAAAAGCAAATGCCGCGAAGGTAAACATGTTAAAAAACAGGTGCATCCAATCTTTATGAATTAAACCGCTTGTTATAATAGAGTATACTTTATGCCCTTTTGCTACGCTGTACGGATGTAGCATAAATTTTCCATAAAGCCCGTTATCATAAAAAGCATAAAGACTGGTTACAACGGTAAAAACAAAAATTATAGTGGCAACCGGGGCTGCGTGTAGGTATTCCATTTGGTTTATTTTAAATCGAGTTTTACGTTGCTTATTAAACGTGCTACTGGATATCTATTGTGTGTTTTCTCGTAATAATCAGAATTTTTATAGACAAAATCAAGTTGTGCTGCCCCATTCTTTGCAAAGGCATCATCTGCTGTTTTCTTTTCTTCGAGTTTAGCTTTTAATGATGGATTGTTTTTAAGAATTTCTGTTGCAGTATCTTCAAAAACATAAGCAGAATAATGCTCTTTCATATCCAATATGGAATCGAAAAAGTTCCAGTTAAAGAAAGAATCTGTTGCCTGTGGCTCTAAAGTTTCAACAATATAGCGATTAACGGCTTGGTTTGCATAAACCACGTAATCACCAGCGTAATACTGTAAAGTTTGTGCAACCGGGGTTAATTTAACTGCAGAGTGCAAATAATGACCTTCGTATGGGCGTGTTGCAGTTTTAAAATCTCCGATATAATAACTTTCCACAGCAATTTTCTCATCGGCTTTTAACTCTTCTAATTTAACACCATTAAGCTTTAGCAACGCAATCACTTTATCCCAAGCTTTTGGAATAATGTAAGCTATTGGCTTTTTAACGGTTGTAGCTGGCTCAAATTTATTCCACTCTTTAATTATTTTAGTATAAGGCTTGGTTCTATCATAAAATAATCGATCAGCCCCACTCACCGTGCTTGGTTTTTGACCAGATTCAAATCCTTTAAAAGTTAAATCATTTACCACGCTTTTATTCAGTTTCCATTCTAAAGGAAATTCCTCTTGCGAAGCTACAAAATCATCAGCCTTTTTCTTATTTTCTCCTATTAGCTTTGCATCACGCTCAACTATATCTACATAGGTTTGCAACAATTTATAAGTGGCATCAACACGCAAATAATACGATTTTAGCATATGCGTTTCGGGCATAAAACCAATGGTATTGTGCAAAGTTGTGTATCCGGTAGAATAGCGTGGCGATTCTATAAAACCAGTTATTCCAGTTTCAGGCGTTTCGCCAATTGAGTTTACATACGGAATCATCGGATAGCCAACTTTCTCCATCCCTTTGTACAAATCAGGCACCAAAGTTTCTGTTAAATAAGCAGAAAGTATTGAATTTAGTTTATCCTTTTGTGTTGGAATTAAAGTCATTACATATTGGTAATCGGCACCGTTACTGGTATGCGTATCTACAAATATTTCAGGTTTCCAGGTATTAAATATCAGTTGAAAAGCTGCTGAGTTTTTAGAGTCTGTTTTTATAAAATCTCTGTTTAAATCCAGGTTTTTACTATTCCCTCTGAAACCGTATGCAACAGGGCCGTTTTGATTGGCTCTTGATGTGCCTGTTCGGTTAAAGCTACCATCAATATTATAAAGAGGAATAATACAAATTACTACATCTTTAGGCAGTTTATCAGTTTTAAGCAAATCGCGGGCAAGCATCATAGAAGCATCAACACCTTCGGGCTCTCCCGGATGGATTCCATTATTTATTAGCAGAATCCGCTTATTGCTTTTTCTAATCGCTACAGGATCAAATATTTTATCTTTTGATAAAACAAGCAAATGCAGGGGTTTACCAAAATCGGTGCTGCCATAAGTTAATAATTTTGCCTGGGGGTAGGTTTTAGCAAGAACTTCATAATAACTAATGGCCTCATTATAGGTTGTAGTTTCCGTTTTACTACTGCGTTCGTAAGGGGTTTGTTGTGCCATTGTATTTAGCGATAAAGAAAGTAGCCAAAGCACGAAGATTTTTCTCATGCAATAATTATTGAATGGTTTTATAGAGTTTTACGATAAACCTTAATGTTACCGAAGAAATACTTAACGCCAATACTGTAAACATTATAAGTATCAGGGTCGTAATTTTTAAATTTAGTTGTTGGGTCATCGTAGCCATCCAAGCCTTCGCCAAAGGTGTAATTACTTTGTGCGTTTACATTGATTATATAACGCGGATACCCATAACCATCATTAATAAAAAAGTTGATTCCTAAATTTTAAGGCACCCAAAGATTTACACTTTTATCTTTCCCAGGAAAAGGACCATAATTAGGATCAATTTTTGCCCATGATGGCTTATAACGCACAACCTGGGTTAAATTGTTATTAATTACACCAACACCCAGGCCTACATATAAGCCTTTTATATAATTTAAAAAGTCGTTTCTTTCGTAATTGATAAATTCGCCAATCATCGCCTTTCCACTCAAAGCAACAGAACTATATTCATTTACAAATTGCCTGTTGTGTGGATCGTTAACAATATCGCCCCCTTGTACTAAACCATATTGAGCTTCAATACCACCAGTTAAAAAAGGGGTGAAATGATGATCTATTACGCCATAAAAAGTATGGCCCCAGCTACCTTTATAAACATCGGTACTGGAATGATTTATGCCCGCACCTATACCACCAGACCATTTAAAATAGTTAGATTGCGCTGAAGAATATTGAAGAGAACACAAAAATGTAATCGCTAGAAATGTTATTTTCAGGTGTTTACCAATCATATCTTTTTTTCACAAAAATAATATGTTTATTCAATATCTATAACTTTTACCTTTGATTTATGAGCACATATAAAAATTTTAACAATTCGATAGAGACCAGATTTATTAAATACGCTAAAATAGATACTCAGTCTGATCCCAATTCTCCAAGCTGCCCTTCTACCTTAAAGCAAAAAAACCTTGGAGCAGAGCTTGCAAAAGAGCTTTTAGAAATGGGTATTACCGATGCCCATATGGATGAAAACGGTTATGTGTATGCCACAATTCCTGCCACTTCAGAAAAAAACATCCCGGTAATTTGTTTTTGTTCACACATGGATACTTCTCCTGATTGTAGCGGCGAAAATGTAAAACCTATTATCCACACTAATTATCAGGGCGAGGATTTAGTTTTACCTGATGATAATAGCATAGTAATTAAACTTGCAGACCATAAAGATTTAAAACACCAATTAGGAAACGACATTATAACGGCAAGCGGCACTACTTTGTTGGGTGCTGATAATAAGGCTGGCGTAGCCGAAATTATGGAAGCAGCTAATTTCCTCGTAAAAAATCCTGAAGTAAAACACGGCACTATAAAAATTCTTTTTACGCCTGATGAAGAAATAGGTCGTGGCGTAGATAAAGCTGATTTGAAAAAACTTGCAGCAGATTTTGCTTATACAATTGATGGCGAAACTCTGGGTTCTATAGAAGATGAGACCTTTTCTGCAGATGGTGCAAACCTGATAATCCACGGAGTTAGCACACACCCAGGCTTTGCCAAAGGAAAGATGGAAAGTGCTATTAAAATTCTTGCCGAAATTTTAGATGATTTACCAAAAGATCGTTTAACGCCAGAGGCAACCCACCAAAAAGAGGGCTTTATTCATCCCGTAGCTATAAAAGGACAAGTTGAACAGGCAGAGGCGCAATTTATAATTCGTGATTTTACCGATGAAAAATTAGCAGAACACGGCCGGTTTTTAGAGGAAACGGTTAAAACTGTTATGCAAAAATATCCTAATTCTACATACCAATTGAATATTAAGGCGCAGTATAGAAATATGAAGCAAGTTTTGGATCAACATCCTAAAATTGTTGAGTACGGTATTGAAGCTATTGAAAGAGCTGGTGTTGTAGCAAAACAGCAAAGTATTAGAGGTGGTACCGATGGTTCAAGACTTTCGTTTATGGGTTTACCTTGCCCCAACATTTTTGCTGGAGAACATGCTTTTCACAGTAAGCAAGAGTGGGTAAGTGTACAGGATATGGAAAAGGCCATTCAAACAATTATTAATATTGCCATAATTTGGGAAGAAAATTCTTAGTTTTCAACGGGGTTTGAAGTTCTACACCGAGTAACTTCAAACCCTTTTTACAAATTAATAAGAAGCTTGACCAATATCCAATCGACTTATTTTTCCTGCTTTATTAATTTGAAACTTAAAATAGGTTTTAAAATCTCCCCATTGGTCTGAATGGAAATTCCCATAAACATCAAGGCCATTATTTTCCACCTTATCAATACTGGTAAAACGTTCGTGCCCAATTGCCTTCTTAAAGAAATTATTAAACTGCAATTGGTTTCCATCATCATATAAAATCGCATCATCTGCGCATAGGGCAAACCAACTTTTAATATCGCCTTTTTGCAAGGCATTAATAGCTGCTTTTACCTTTAAATTGGATAGTTTACTTAAATCTAAACTCATTAATTAACCGATATTTTTTGAAAATGGATGTTGCAAATAAATTATTATTAAAGAGAGTAGCAAAAAAGGTAATTCTATAGCAACACCTTTTAAACGTTCAGCAGTTGATATAGATGTTTCATTCAGGTGAAAACAAATAATTAGTAAAATTACAGCTGCGGAAATAAAGTTTCCCCATAAAAAAGTTTGCGGAAATAAAATCAATACTGCTCCAATAATTGTAACGGCACCAACAATGGATAAAGCCAGCTTGCCTACACTCCATTTATTAAACATATCAACCATTTCGGGCTTTCCAGATAGCATTGCCCAGCCTTGTTTTATGCCCATATAAAGCGCCAAAAGAATTAATACAGAACTTAAGATTTTTATAATCATAATATATTTACAAGGACAGCTTCCTTTCAAATTTAATAAAAAAGTTTTTTAAAGCTCGTCTTATTTACTACTTTTAAAATACAATGATAACCTTAGAAAACAACTATTTAAAGGTACGCCTATCCGCAAAAGGTGCCGAATTGCAAAGCTTATTTAGTAAAGAAACCAAAATAGAATATTTATGGAGCGCTGATCCAAAATATTGGGCAAAGCATAGCCCGGTTTTATTTCCTATCGTTGGCGCTTTAAAGGATGATAGCTACATCTACAAGGGCAAAAGCTACAACTTACCTCGCCACGGTTTTGCAAGAGATCAGGTTTTTAGTGTAGAGAAACAAACTGAAACGGAAGTTATATTTACTTTATCTCAAAGCGAGGAAACATTGAAAATTTATCCGTTTTATTTTGAGTTGAAGCTTAAATATCAAGTTATAGATAAAAAAATTAACGTTACTTACGAAGTAAAAAATACTGGAGCAGATGAGTTATTATTTTCTTTAGGTGCACATCCTGCCTTTGCCGTTCCGAATACCCCTAATACAGTTTATGAGGATTATTTTCTCGCTTTTAATAGTGATGACAAACTAACTTATTGGAAATTGGATGGTGGTTTGGTTGCAACAGAAACGGATAATATTGAGCTTAGCGGACACAAACTAAATTTAAAGCATAATTTATTTTATAACGATGCGCTGGTATTTAAAACCATGCAAAGTAATTGTATAAGTTTATTAAATACTAAAAATGAATTTGGTCTACATTTTCACTTTGAAGATTTTCCTTTTTTTGGAATATGGGCTGCGCCCGATGCTCCATTTGTATGTTTAGAACCTTGGTGTGGTGTTGCAGACTCGATAAATCATAACCAGAGACTAGAGCGAAAGGAAGGTATTAATAGACTTGATAAAGGCAAAACATGGACCAGATTTTGGGAAGCAGAGTGCTTTTAAAATGGTTAAACCGACCTAACAAATGATCAGATTATCAAGAAAATTTTTAGGTGAAAGATATTTGATAATTTTTTTCAATTAATTTATCTTCAACTAAAACACAATCATTAAATCTCATAAAAAACCTCAGCTAAAACCCTAATAGTCTGCAGCTTTAACACAAATCAATAACTTAAGACAAATACTTTGTTTTATCGGTGAAGTAGCTATTTATAAATTTGAAAAATCTTCTTTGGCATAGGCTTTGAATATGGGTGCATACATCAAAAACATCCCCTATGAAAAAGACGATTCAATATTTAGGCTTATTTTTAATCGTATTAACGGTTATGGCATCATGCAAAAAGGATACTGATCCTGCAGACACAGACTTCTTTGTTGGCACATACAAAGGTTCTGTATCTTACAACAAAAGTGGTCAAAGCATTACTAGTTCAGACGGTAAAGTAACGGTAAGCAAAGTTGGCGAAACCTATAACTTTTACTTCGGAAGTAATATCCCTGATATTACTGGTGTTAAGTTTGAAAAATCAGGCGACAATACTTATGTAAGTGTTGGATCAGGTTTAACTGGTATTACTGTTAATGCAAGTTCGTTAAAGATGCTGGTTAGCAAAGATGGTGCAGTTTGGACTGCAGATTGTAGTAGATAACCAATAAATAAGGCTTACCGAATGGTAAGCCTTATTTATTTTCAATTCAATGTTATAGTCTTGCTCTTTTTTTCTTCGAAGGATCACTCACTTTATTATAGATAGGTTTTTTGGGAGGCAACTCTTCACAGATTTTAACTGTTATTACATTTCCTTTAAAAGTTTCGCCATTTAAATTATCTATAATATTATTTGCTGCAGCAAGATTAATAATCTCTAAAAACGCAAATCCCTTGCATTTTCCTGTTGCTCTATCTCGTACAACTTTTATGGTATCTATTTGACCATGAATACTAACATGAATTGCTAAATCCATTTCTTGTATATTATCTGGAAGGCCCCCAATAAAGAGTTTGGTCATAAATAAATGTTTTGAGTGTTAATATCAGCCAATTTTCTAAATGTTTTTTAACGCGAAATCTAGCTTTTTATTATCCTAATTAGAAAGTCGATTAGAAAGAATAATACTTTCCTATCAAAAATTTCTTTTCGAGAGCAAGATACTTTGTTTTTTTAAAAAAATAGAATGAATGTCTTATTTCTTTATAAGCTCAAAACACAGGTTCTTAGATTATATTTTTAGAAATATCTTTTTCTATATGGGGTATCTTGAATTAATGGGAAGGGTATAAGATTATTAATATTCTCTTATACCTGATCTATTTTTCACTAACAAGCTAGTAGCTATACGTAACTACTGACAAAAGGGGTGGTCCCGACGAAACCAGAACAAATTTTATTTAAATAACTTTCTGACTATCAAATACTTGTAAAATACAATTTGGACTCACCAACTGTCAAAATGACGGTTTTTCGACTCAAATGTTTAGGATTCAAATTTAACAAAATGGATGAAATAATACAAAAACAAATAAACTAAAGATTTTCACAATTTCAGATTGCTTACCTTGCTTTTTCATTTATTTTATCATATTGCAGTCTAAACATAACGTCTCATGTCCACAATTCGAAGCTTTATTAACAATGAGCTAAAAGCCAGATTCGAACTTTACAAAACTTCTCCCGATTATATTTTAGAACATTATGAAGCCGAGCAGCAAAACATCGCCTCCTATAACGGACGGCAGTTGCTGGAGATGCTTCAGAATGCAGATGATGCGGCAAAAAATGCCAAGAATAAAAAAGCATTCATCGAACTCAGAGGCGAAGTGCTCCATATATCCAATAATGGAGACAAATTCGACGAAAGTGGATTTAAGTCACTGATGTATATTCATCGCAGCGGGAAAAAGATGAAACCCGATACCATAGGCCAGAAAGGGCTCGGTTTCCGATCAATATTAAGCTGGGCAGAACACATTATCGTTGAAAGTGGCGGTGAACAGGTCACTTTTTCCGAGAATCAGGCACAAAACTTCCTGCAGCGTGTTTACGATCAGCAGCCTGATTTAAAAGCCTACCTCAAACAAGAATCTGGAATGGATTTTCCGATCGCCACCCTAAGAATTCCAGAAGTAGTGGAAGAACCCTTGGTGTCAAAGATTTATGATACCAGCATCGTCGTAAAACTCAAAAAAAATATCCAGACCCAGGTTAAAAAGCAGATGAAAGAGCGGGTTTCGATGCAGACTATGCTTTTTTTAAATAATCTGGATGTGATTGAGCTCAAATGCGAAGGTTACCACCGGATCTATAAGCGCATAAAAACAAAAGGTAAAATTACCGTTTTCCAGACCAACCTAATCAGCGGCACAAGTAGCTCGCAATCCTGGAACATACTCCACGACAAGGGAAAACATAATGGGAAAGTGTTCGAACTCAGCATCGCCTGGAAAGATGACCTTAAACTCGGGGAGGGAAATATATATACCTATTTTGAGACTCAGTCAAAGTTTAACTTCCCGGGCATTCTCCACGGTACCTTCGAACTCAGTCCGGACCGGAACCACATCATTGATGATCCAGCAAAGAACAATGCTTTCTTAAGTGGGAAAGTAGCCGAGCTGATGATTAAAGTAGCCAGGTATATTGCTTTAAAGAATGAAGCGGTAGACTATGCCCCGCTGAGCTTTCTGAATGCGGATTACCAGCACATGTGCGATGTGCTAAAAGATGCCGGACTTGAAGAAATGGTCCTAAGAAATGCAAAACAATCACCAATATTTCCGACGGTAAACAATAACTATATCTGCGCCAAAAATGGCGTATTTTACTATCCACATCTGAACGAGCGGCTTTTTTATGGGGATGATGTAGAAGACTTACTTCTCTACTCTGAATACCCAGAAATCGATGATTTACTCGAAAATCTAGGCGTTATACAATACGCTCCGGAAAAACTCTACCAAATGGTTTGTAGCCGTTTGGGGAAAACTGAAAAGCGCATCTATGCCCGCATGCTCCGTTTTCTGATGCGATCCCACCTCAAGGATATTGCAGCAATTCATCAGAATAAACTATCCTTTTTACCACTTTTTATTGATAATCAGGGACAAGGGGTATCTTTTACAAAGCAGCTCTTTGTGCAGGATGAAAATCGGGATTCTTTTATTTTGCCCGAAAACCTTCCCTTCAGTATTTTGGATAAAGCACTCCATAAATTGCTTATCCAGGTATATCAGGAAAATGATTTATCCAGCTTAAATTCGGATCTTGCTGCTATGGGATTGAAAGAATACAGTTTTACCGAAATCGTTTCCGCCCTTGCGAGCCACTATCTCAAAGCGGATTCCCCTGTGCAGGTCAAAGAACTTCACCATTATCTTTTCCTACTCTTTCTAGAAGAAAAACGTCTTTCAAACGAACAGCTCCCCTCAAAGGTTAGCCTTCCGGTTCTGGGCAAAAAGAAAAACATCATTAGTGCCCACCATTGCTACTTCGGCAGATCACATGGTGAGCTATTGAGCGAGCGGCTGTACCGCTTCGATCAGAAGCGGATATTATCCTCCTTTGAAGATTTTGAACTCAATGCTCCGGCTGAGCAGCTTCGTGAATATTTTGAATGGCTGGGTGTAGCCAATCTGCCTAGACTTTTGGTTAAGACCTTAAGTCCGGATACCAAAGCATTTAATGATTTTGCCGATCACGTTTTAAGAAGTCTTGATTTCAAGAAATCCATCACCAACTATTCCATTAAATACAGGGATTATCATGACTTCATGAAAACAATGATCAAGGTAACAGGTATAAAGATATCGGCTTTTGATGATATGGACCAGATACTTTTAAAAAGCAGTCCGGAGGACATCTTGTTATGGATTAAAAATTCACCCAATTTGAGAACCGTTCTTGAAGAAAATAAAGAGCTTTACAATGATGCCCGTGTTTGGGTAAAACTTCAAGATAAGTTATACGACCGGGAACTTCATCAAAAAGAACTCCCATCCTTCGTTAAATGGCAATTTTCAAATACCCCGTGGCTACCGGCCGGAAGATCGGGAACGCGAACCAGCCCGGAGAAATGCTGTTTATCCAAAACCATCACTTCAGAGTTCTCACCCTTTTTAGAGCGGCCAAGCGAGTCACTGAAAAAAAATGCAATCAAAGCGGAGATCAATCCAGACCAGTTCGAAAATTATTTGGTCAATTGCGGCGTTCACCGTGAGATTGCCACCTTTTCATTGCACACCTTATATGGGATGCTGCTGAGCCTGCCTGAGTCCGATATCAGTAAAAAAGCCGGGCCGAGCATCTATCGAGAAATCATCAGTAATTTTCCTGAATCGGGTCTGGATAATGCCCATCCGGCCTACAAACGTTTTTTAGAGGAGGGGCGGGTCGTCTGTGAACTGGCCGGTAAAAGGGATTACTATCCCGTAGACCGAGCTTATTATCTGCAGACCAAAAAATACGCAAACAACCTTTTAAAGAAGTTTCCACTCGTGCAAATTGATCGCAAGCGAGGACCAAAAAAAGTGAACCGAATTTTTGGAGTGGAACCTTTGGCTGGTATTAGTTTTGAGCTGACCGGGGAGCCTAAAATGCATGAATTTAACAGTGTATTTATTAGTAATCTTAACCGCTTCAAAGCGCTCGTTTATGCTTTAAGAATGGATTTGGATACCAGAGGTATCATCAAGGCCGCACTTAAAAAACTCCGAATTAATCTAGTGAGTGAAATCAATGCCGACTACATCCACAACGGTGTTAGAAATAGCCTTGATTTAGAAGAATTCGAATTTATAAATAAAAAAAGTACCTTTTACATACTTTTCTCAGACCAGACGAATCCTGAAGAAAGCGATCTCGGAATTGCCGACGCAGTCGCCGAAATCCTGACCGATATTATCGGCACTGAAGAGTACCGATCTTTCATACGTGAACTCTACAACACCCATCCTCTTGCTCAGGAAAACCTACTAATACGGGAATTGCAACTTGAAGATAATAGCCGAATTGCTTTGGCAAAAGCCGAACTAAATGTCGTCGACGATATCCGTTTGTCCTTCTGGCGTGCATTTTTGCACGCCACGGGCCAAAAATTCGAACTCACCGATGAGTTAAGCCTGCGCAAGATGCTTTTTGGGAAATTAAAAGTCAGCTCTGAAGTTGCTGAAGTTTTTATGGACCCTGAAACCTATGCCCAATTAACTGAGCAAAACATACAGAAACAGTTTTTTGACCTTTTCGAAATTTACAAAGTTAAGTTTTCTGTCTTCAAAAAACAGTTTCCTGAGCTCGACTTCAAGACCCTGCTGCGCAATGATTTTCAGGACATCAAATCAGCATATCGTCAAAGCTTCGGGTCGTTGATGTTCAATCAGCTTTCCGCTCAGTCAATTGAAGAAAAAATCAAGATTTTTCAAATACTGGCCCGTTATGACCGGATGGAATACCAGAATGCCTATGGCTTTATAACTGATATGCAGCATTTCTTCATCAAACTGATTAAAACCGAATTCAATATCAGACTCGCTAGTCAAATGGCGCTGTTCAGTATCGATGATCGCATCAAAGAAAATATGCTATCTCTAAACGCATTGAACCTACAAATCCCTGCACAGGCCAGCGAAAATTATGAAGGGCAAGCTTTAATTCTCTTTCATGAGACTGAGGCCCTTAAAGCCTATATTGCCACCCTCACCGATCACTTAACCCTGAATTCAGGCCTAAAAATCAATCAGTCCGAAATAAGCTTTGGTGGCGAGAAAATTATCTTTACCGACTATAAATCTCTTGCTGAACAGATCCTCGCCAAATCAAATTTTGGGAGGAGCAGAATTAAAAGTGCCACTACAGGTTCAGTAGAAAGCAAAACTTCAACCCGCTCAGGCGCTTCGGGTAAAGGTAAAAGGCCTGTAAAATTTAGCTCCGGCATAGAGGAACAGGTTGGCTTTATCGGAGAGCTCCTCGCTTATTACCAACTTAAAGAAAGGTATTCCGGAAGGGAAAACGTTCAGATAAATTGGATTTCTGAAAATGCCTACCGCGCTGACGTGTCAGCCACTAGCGAGGCAGGTAAGGGATGCGATATTGAACTCATCGAAGATGGGAAAGTCAGGTACATCGAAGTCAAAGCCGTGGCGAGCGTCAGGGATGGCTTTAAGATCACACCAAGCGAAATCACCCTGGCGCAGAACTACCCTGATAAATATGATCTTCTGATTGTGGAAAATCCGTTGTCAGGCGATGCCCAATTCCGGTATATCCGCTCAGCTTTTAAATTCAGTAAAGGCGAATCCTTTATGTTCAATACAAAAATGAAAGTGCTAAATGATAGTTATCGCATCAGATTCAAATGGGTTGAAGATAACAAGTAAATCATTATGGGAACCAATAAACAGAGAGATCGGAGTAAAATAGTACCGTATATCATGACATTAAATAATCAAAATTAATAAGTTAACCTATGCAAACGCTTTTCCAAGTCATTAATGCTTTACCTCGGGAACAATGGGATTACTATTTTGGAATAGATGAATATAACCAAATTAACAACCCTTTTTCCCAGGCCAGTCCCAATCATTCTGGATTCATTGAGAGCTACTTCAAGCGCGGTGGTAAGGTTAATCTCTTTGAGAAATCAGGTATTGATGTGAATGATCTGCGTTTACCTAACCATATTAACAGCGTATTTTTCCTTGGCATCTTGTTTTTTTACCAAACCAACATTCACACCAAATACGATAGGGGTACCAATCACTTGGGCTACCAGAACTTTCCGTTCATTTGGTTCCTAATTGCATTGTTTCATGACAATGCCTACGCCATGGAGGCTAAGGATAAGTTAACAAATATCAATACTCTGGAGGATTTGAAGGCACACTTCGATATTGAATATGACTTATTTGCTAAAAAAATCGGTTCAAAGTGCGGTCATTTACTGCAGAGCCGAAAAAACTATTTCAACTACCGCAAAAAGCATTTTAAAGTGATTGATCATGGCCTTCTCGGGGGAATGTTGCTTTATGATAAATTGATTAAGGTTAGAAGGGCAAAGAAGAAGGAAAATGAGCACACACTCTTCTGGGGGCGCAGGTTAGAACACCATTATAAACAAGCCGCTGATGCAATATCCCTCCACAATATTTATATCGCCCAAAAAAGATACGAAGCCTTATATGAAAAGTATGAGTTGCAAGAGTTGATTTCTTGTCCAGAAGTTAAACTTTCCGATTTTCCACTTTTTTACCTGTTAGGCATTATTGATACACTTGACCCATTAAAGACTTTTAACTATAGTGAATATAGCGATGCATACATATTAGACAGTTTACTGATCCAATTTGAACCCTGGTCCGTTCAAATTTCGCTCAAACCTGGATCAGATTTAGATTTCCAAAAGCTGATAAAACAAACCACTAATTTCCCAGGTTGGCTCGAAGTCAGAATTGAACTCGCACCAAACAGCTTAAAAATTGCATTCAATGGAAAATGATAATTTCGATTTCGAACCTATAGAAACCAGAGTGGGCTCCCTAAATGAAGCACTCGCTTTAGCAGAAAAATGGCAAGCGGAAGGCAAATATGATCTCTTTCGCGGCCAAGCCAAGAATTGGGAAGTGGTATCCTCATTACACCGAATACCTGAAAAAGACTTTCAGCTGGCCCAGGACAGTATTATGCAGTTTTATTACTTTGTCAGCGAAAATAAAATATTGCAAAAACACCTTGATCAAGTAGATGAACTTTTTGCCATTGCGCAGCACTACGGCATGCCGACTAATTACATTGACTTTACCAGCGAACCGCGTATCGCCGGGTATTTTGCCACCCATTCCAAATCCAACGAGCCTGGCCAAGATGCCTGCATCATTTGCGTGGATACCCAAGATTTTTCAAGGCTGATGAAATTTGCTGAACCGATTTTGAAACGGTACCTAAAGCCTAAAGATCTACGCCCATGCATGCTTCAAGTAACCGTCCCGAACCTCTGGCGATTGGAAGCTCAACATGGCCGGTTTTTATATACCCCCTTTAAAGGCATTGAACATTTTTACCAGTTTAATCGAATTCTGTTCCCCTTCGATGAGCCATCGACTGAGCTGAATGAATCGGAAATTTATCCACTAAAGAAAAGCACGCTGGAAAGCAGCCTAGACCATTTTTTTGAGGCGGAACGCAGAAGCAAAAACATGGCGCAGATAAAAGCCATGCTAAGGCCAGATCAAATCACAACGATTCCAGAAAGCAGTATATTTGATTATGTACATCCCCATATCAGAAAACATAGCTCCTGGCAGAAAAAACAAATTCAGGCCTGGCTGGAAAGAAAAAAAGAAGATTGGCATGCATTTCAACCGGGGAAATCTGTGACCTTAGAGCTTAGGCTCCGCGACATCCGATCGCTGGATACTGATGCCTATATCCTGCAGTTGGAGACTGCACTTGATGAGGGATCTGATAGTCGGCAAAGCATATTTTTCATTCACATTCAAAGAGACAAAGGACGTTTCAATGAGAAATTACAACAGCGCATCGACAGAGGGTGCAACATCATTTGGGACGGCATGCGTATTCTGCCTTACAGCAATCATCAAATTGCCACTGCCATTATCCGTTTTGTTTTTATGGTCTGCAGGCACCATAAAAGTCCGATTGGGAAACATAATCCCTTATTACTTAGCAAGGTGTTAGTCGAAATGACCAATGGCGATGGCGCCCATAGCCGGGCGCAGGTTTGTGGCTACGGCGTTTTGGATGCAAAACGCAAAGCCGTTGGAAAATATATAAAAGAGGGCTTCAATAAAAATATTGATGATAATCCCATTGCCCTATTACAACTGATTTATAAGCCACAATATTTATTCAGATTTGAGGCATTATGCAACCTTTTTGCCAGCGACGTTATTCCAAGTCAAATGGTTTTAGAATCCGATTCAGAGTATCCTACAGTTTATTTCAACCCTGCCCATTTGAAAATATTTGGGCTGGCCTAAAACTGAACTAAAGCATTATGGTAAGCTAAAAAGTCAGCCGAGATTTCATGTTTTAGGAACTTGAACGAAGATTGTTCCAATCTAATAGCTTTCAAATCCAAAAGAACGTGGTCATTGGGACACACACAAATCATATTATCCAAAGCATCCGGCCCCATATGCTTTTTACCCAGCGGTTTAATGTGATGGACTTCAATATAATGACTTTCCTCACCAAGGGGAATGCGGATGCCACACAGCTGGCAGCGGTAACCATATATCGCCTTTAAGTGTTGAACCTTGCGCTGATCCCGGTTCCGAAGTTCCACGCTTCGCAGCTTCCATACCACCCGTTCAGCCCGGGCTTCCATTTCATTTAAGGGCGGTTTTTTTGGAAACAATCGGTAACCGCTTATTTTGCTGATCCCTGAAGGCACATGCAAATCTTTTCCAAACCGTAACTCTGGATGAGCATTGTAGTCTGCCTCGCTTTCGAAACATAAATAGCCATATGCATCAAACAGCAAACCTGGGAATTTTTTTAAATGATGGTACCATTTTCCATCCTCCCGGTAAAGGGCGTGGGCGGAGTTGATGCCGTATTTTTTTTGCAACTGCTTGCCTGAAGGTTTAATCATGGACTATACGAATAAATATGGAGAATATAGCTAAAATTAGGTATATTTCTTTAAGTTTGCTAAATTAGTAGTTTAACGAACTCCAGCAATGATAAGTGACATTTATGCACTGCATAACCCTAATAAATATGCACGTTTAACCAAGCGCGCTAAACTTTCCTTTCCAGAAATTGATGCCCGGATCAAACAAAAACTCATCAGTTTGGAAATTGGAGATATTAACCTCTGGACCAATCCCAGCTACAATAAAAACGAATTTGTCCATAGTATTTTTGCCTACCCGGCCATGATGGTGCCGGAGGTACAGCGCCAGATTATCGACGTTATCTTCGCCAATTCCGGAAGTCAGCATGTGACGAGTTTACTCGATCCTTTTATGGGATCCTCGACTTCGTTGATCTCTGGTATGCATTATGGGATAGATTGTTATGGGCAGGATATCAATCCATTAGCCATTTTGATTTCTAAGGTGAGAACGACCTTGGTGAATGTGAATTTCAAAGTATTACGCAAAAAAAATAAAGCTCTTTTAGATCAAATCAATACAGATAATTCCGATGCCGTAGAAGTAAGTTTCAAAGGCATTGATAAATGGTTCAAACCAGTAGTTCAAATTGAGCTGAGCAAAATTGTTCGTGCCATTAGACTCGAAGAAGACATCCGCATTAGGCGTTTTTACTGGGCCAATCTGGCAGAAGTGATCCGCAATTGCTCCAATGACCGAACCTCTACCTACAAGCTGCACATGAGGCCTGTGGAACAAATTGAGGCCAGGTCCACTTCTGCATTAACTGAACTTAAAAAGCAGCTCAGCCAAAGTTTAGAGAGTTACTGGGTATTTAAATCTTTTTTAAGGAAAAAGGGCAGGCTTAGCGCAAAAGGCTACCGAGGAAAGATCAATATACAATATGGCAACTCGGTGGACAGCATCCGTTTTGATGGCCAAGGAGGCTTTGCTGATTTGTTGGTGTCTTCACCACCTTATGGTGATAACCACACGACTGTGCCTTATGGTCAATATTCTTTCTTACAGCTGCAATGGGTGGATTTGGTGGATATCGACTCCGGTATTTCTACAGATTGCCTAAACTCCACCGCTAAAATCGATAGTGATTCGGTGGGTGGTAGGAGATCAGACAGCGCACTGCTGGAAAAAGCCGCTCAAATTTGCACACAATCTGCATCATTCAAACAAGATTATATAAAATTCAGTCAGCTCAGTAAGGATAGATTTAATAAGATCGTTGTGTTCCTCTACGATTTAGATAAAGTTATTGAGAATTCGCTGGCTGCCTTGAAGGACAATTCCTATTTGGTTTGGACCATGGGAGACAGAAGCGTTGGAAATGGCCTTGTGCGTAATGTTCAGTACCTCAAGGAGCTGCTTGAAAATAAGGGCTGTGTCTTTGTACATTCGATCACCCGAACTATTTTAAACAAGCGAATGGCTCAAAAAAATAATAATACCAACCTGATGAATACAGAAGAGATTATTATTTTTAGAAAAGCAAGCATCAAAGGCGCCTAAATGAGCAAAAAACACCATTTCGACATTACCCCGCACATCGTTAAGCAACTTGGAGAGCAGTTGGTGTCTGATGAAATTACAGCCTTGCTCGAGCTCATCAAAAATTCCTATGATGCCGATGCAACTTATGTATCGATAGAAATTAACACTACAGGCAGCTACGAGAAGGAGAAACTTTTTTACCCAGCTCATTCAGGCTTCATCATCGTAGAAGACGATGGCTTTGGGATGAGCGAGGATACGATCCTCAAATCCTGGTTGCTGATTTCTTACTCTCAAAAACGCGCCTTAAAAGAGGCGAACGAAACCACTAAAGGAGGTAGGACTCCGCTGGGCGAAAAAGGCTTAGGCCGCTTGAGTACACAGCGATTGGCTGACCTATGTGAAATTTTTACCGCCGAAAACGGAGCTAAAGGTACCCATATCGCGTTCGACTGGAAGGAATTTGAAACCAAGGAAAGTTTAAGTGATGTTGAAGTAAAAGTTGAAAGTTACAACAGCAAAAGAGCACATGGCACTAAAATCGTGCTGGGTGAACTTAATCACCGGGAAGTCTGGGAAGGCGATAACTTGGAAAACTTTAAAGGACAGATCTCCCAGATTATTTCACCATATAAAGAGAACCGCCCATTCGAAGTATATATCACTATTAATGGCATCGGTGTCGATTTAGATAAGTCTAACGAGCAGTTAAGGGAGTTGGCCATCTCTAGATTCAGTTTTGATTATGATGGCCAAAAAATTTCGATCCGAGGTAAAACAAAGCTAAGTAAGTTTATCGGCAATGATTTTGCGGCCTATCAACAACTTTTAAGTGTAGATGAAGGGAAAAAGTTTTACGATTTTTTAAGAGTAAAATACCCTGAACTCAAAGCCGCAAAGGAAGGTAACTTCTTCCTTGAATACAACAGTGAGTTTAAATTGGAAAATATAGGCAACCTTGAGATTATTGACGGAGCAAGAGCCAATCCAGGTAATTTCTACGGCAAAATTGACGAATTTACCTATGACTCTTGGCTTTATAAAATTACCGACATTGAAAATGTATTTGATAAGCTTTCCAATTACCGCGAATTTGCGCAGGCACAAGCTGGGGTTAAACTTTTTCGGGATGGCTTCGCCATTAAACCCTTCGGGATAGATGGCGAAGATTGGTTAAAGCTGGGTGGGGAACAAACCGGTGGAAGTTCCTACTACGGAATGCGTCCAGAAAACATCATTGGTTTCATCAATTTAAGTGAAAAAGACAACTATCAGTTAAAAGATAAAACGGATAGGGAAGGACTCATATCTAATCCCTACTCAAGGAATTTCTTTTTAATCACTCGTTTTGTCGTTGCCCAGATCAATAGCTATCAAGCTGTTATTAGGCGTAGCTATAACGACTTTAGAAAAGCGTATACTGTCCAAAACAATGGCATCAAAACCGTTAAGCAGGCTTTCAACCAGTTAAAGGATGCCAAGTCAAAAACCGATGCCGTTCAATCTGATACCAAAGAAGCTCTTGTAACCGTCAATAATGCGATCAATGATTCCAATAAAATCGTAAAAGAAGTTGAGGGCAGTCCGCTTTTTACCACGGATGCTGAAAAACAGCGGATGGAGAAAGTGAAGGGCATCTTAGATGAACTCCTGAAAATCCAAGCCACCCTGCAAAAACTCGCTCAAGTGGTCGAGAGGACGGAGAAAATAGGTGAAGTGATTGACATACTCGAGCCTAAGATTCAGGTACTGGAAGAACAGCTCGCAAATTTTTCTGAACTTGCCGCCTTAGGCCTCGTAGCGGAATCCGTAAGTCATGAGTTTTCAACCATTTCGGACCGTTTAGCTGAAAAAGCAAGTTTTTACACCCGCAAACACCAGAATAAGAATCTAAGCGATTCTGATATTTATGTGCTGATGGAATACATCAACTCTACTGTCAATGGCCTGAAAACCCAGCTCAAACATTTGGATCCCAGCTTAAAATATAACAGAGAAAATAAAACAGGCTTTTCATTAGCTTCTTATTTTAACCAGGAAAAGGAATATTATGCAAACCGCTTTCAACGCGCTGGTATTTTGTTTGACGTTAAAGTTATCGATGATTTTAGCATCAAAATCAATAAAGGCAAGCTAACCCAAGTCGTTGACAACATCATTAATAATTCGGAATATTGGTTGATGCAGCGACAAAAGGTCGAAAAAAACTTCAAACCCGAACTGCAAATTCGTATCGAAAAACCCTGGGTTTATATTGAGGATAATGGATATGGTGTCGCCAAAGCCATTGAAAATCATATTTTTGAACCCTTCGTAACCACCAAGCCTAAAGGGCAGGGCCGGGGGTTGGGGCTATTTATTATCCAACAACTGCTCGATGCAGAAGGCTGCACCATTGGGCTTGAACCTACCAGAAATGATTCAGGTAACCAATATATCTTTTCGATTAACCTCTCCAATATCATGACCACATTATGATTCCAACTAACGCCTCAAACGAAGAATCAAAAGTAAATGACGCTCAACCTGCAATTGTTGAGCTCACCGAAGAACAACTTTCGGAAGTCAAGCGTATACAGGAAGAACGCCTCAAGGCCGAAGCAGTGAAACAGAGTAAAGAGGAACTGATCAAGCAAGCGAGAAAGGCAATCAACACTTTTTTAGACGAACTAGGTGTTGCTAAGATTGTTTATATAGATGATCGCTGCTCAATAAATGAACTAAAAGAAACTTTCATCGGAGAGTCGATTGCCCTGAAGCCTGAGAAACCAGCTGAATTGGATTACATTGACTGGGATTTACCAGATGCTGCATTTGCTATCAAACTTAACCAAGTGTGGGAGGCATTGCAGGATGCAGATAAGCGAGCGCTATTTACTAAACTACTTTACTTTAAGGGTAATCAAGACGATATCGATAATTCTATCGCACCGTTAACCTTAAAAACTCATTTGACCACCAGGATTGAACTTTTGTCTCCTAAAGAATGGCTTGCTAAAAAAGATGCAATCCTTCAATTTTTAAAGGATGGACATAAAATTTTGTTTTTATTCGACATTGAATTCAAGTACGCACCACTAGACGATGGACGTGATGGAACACAACTCGCTGCAGATTTATTAGCGATCGAAGAAATAAAAGACAAAATATTCTGCGGCATTTTTTCGCACAAATTTAGTCTGGAAGAAGAGAATGCCAAACGTATCGAATTTTGCCGCAAAAACAATTTTAATAAAAATAATTTCTATACCATATCCAAAAAGCGCTTTAATGAAGGTGAATACCTTCCTGGCCTCGCTGAAGGTATTAGAAACACTTTACTCATCAATGAGGTAGAATCTTTAAAGCAAAAATCAAAAAAGGTTATCAGCGCCGCTTTTAAAAATGCTTTGAAAGAAATTGATGATTTAAGCCCAGAATCATTCAATCACATCATTCAAAAATCTTCTCATTACGAAGGTGCCTGGGAAATGGCTACTTTGCTTAGGATCAATAATATCATCACCAACTGCAGAGCGCTGGATAGTCTGCTAGAACCAAAACGGAGAGCAGCCATAAACAATGATCTCGCAAAAATTAGAAAAATTGAAAAGGTTAAAACTGGTGGCTTAACGCCGACTGATCCTGCTCAAGTCAAGGCCTTGAGACAACAAGAGATTTTTATCCAAGGTGACGTTTTAAATAAATTACACTTTCCAGTATCCAACGGTGATATTTTCAAGATCAAAGACAAACATTATATCTTGTTAGCGCAACCCTGTAATTTAGCGCTGAGGAGTAATGGCAAAAGGGTGAGGGACTATGATATAGGATTTTTGATTGAACTAAGCGGCATGGAAGAAGAGCGATTTGAAGGCTTGAAAAAGGATATGGCGTTGACTTCTGAGCGCGTTGAACAAGCTGAACTCTTTCCAGGCATGTTTACTATTGCCAATCTATCGAAATTCAGCCCGGTTAGTTTAATTCCACTGGATTTAACGGTCTTTAATCAAGATGGGACTGCGCAAATCAATATGAACCAAGCTGAACATCCTTCTTCTGCTATGCAACTGTCCTGGAAACTGCGCTACAAGGCGATCCACGAAAAACTCTCACCTTACAAGCAAAGCATCAGGGTCTTTAAAAAACTCAAAAGCGCGCAAAAGGAGTACTTAAAGTTAAGCATCTATCAGGACGGAATATTCAAGAATTATGATATTGATAACGAGCAGGCGCTGATTCATCCCAAACTTAAATTTGATATTCAGCGCATCATTAATTATAAAGCACCATATTCTGCTGATTTGCTCCAGAAATTTATGCTCTATCTTTCCAGAAGTGCATTTGACCATGATTTTCTTAAAGTTAATTAAGAAAAATTTCTTCCAAATCGAATAAAGCTATTACCATTTTCAACTATGACTATAATTACCGCCTCTCAAGCGCTACTGAATTTCTTCCAGCAATTAGAATATACCCACAGCCAGCCAGTTGTGTCAATGGCTTATCTTGAAATTAAAGATAGAACCAATGATGGTCATGCACAGTCTTACTATCTCAATTTTCCAAAAGCACTAGAAACTTACCTTCCGGATTATAGTCAAGAAATGGAACAAATCTTAGTTTCCAAAGGTCACCATTTTAGCTATCAAATCTTCAACGGCCTTTTAGCACTTATTTGTATTGTACCAAAGAAGGAGCGGGCTGAAGAGATGTTTAATATGTTGCTGGGTATCATCGCACCCGTTAAAATTAAGCAGTATCTTTTTCTCAAAGGTAAAGCAGAAAACATTTTTGAGCTTCGATTTTTAGATTACACGATAGGACAAATTGATTATGAACGTTTTGCGAAATTTTTAGAAAATCATACCGGGTCGGATTATGCGAAGCGTTATGAAAAGCAATGGACTAGCGCTGCAGGAATAGAGGTCAAAACAAAATCAATTTCTACCTTAGATGTATTTAAATGGCTGGAATTCTGCGGTATATCAAAAACACAGATTCCACAGGATGTGGACATTAGGATAAATCTTTACCTCGGTGCATTATCCCTTGAGCAGTTCAACCATTTCCAGAACGAATTTGATCGACATCAGCGTTTCCTCACCGCATACACGGGCATGCAGTATAACTTGAAAGAATTTCATGCAATAGGTTTTACAATGGTAGATGTTTTTTACGGTTTTGTCGATAGAATGACTGCTGGTTGGGTATCTGGTACTGCTATGGTCATTGACCAGCTCAATTTTCCGGATCCTGATATCTTAAAGGATGTTAAAAAATTCATTAAAAAAAATGATGTATTTCTATCTTTAGGTGAAGGAGAGTATGCGCGGTATCTCGAAACGGTAGGTGAGCTCTTTTCCAATGCGGAGCGTCAGGCCTGGGCGCAGAACTTCAATCAAGCCTTTATTGATATCTTCGTAGGGTTAGATTTTTTGTTGTCACCAGATACCAACAAGAGCAAGAAACTTAAAAGAAGGATTGCATTCTTAGTTCATGATTATTTTAAACTTGGCTTGGTTGAGCAAGAAGAATTGCTAGATAAGCTTTACGATCTCAGGAGTGAATATGTGCACAAAGGCGTCAAAATAGACAAAGTCGATTTCATCAGACTTCGGGATATCTCTAAAGTTGTAATTGCCGTTTTGTTTGAACTTCATAAAAGAAACTTAAAACAAGTTAAAATGGATTATCAAGCATGGCTAGAAAAAATCGATATGCATCTAGAACAAATTGCCACCAAGAACATATATCCAACAAATAAAGATTTACTTGAACTGGGGATGGCTAAGCTTTCTCAAGAGTTCACTGTCATTGCTGCCGCTGAGGCCGTCTTGGCCAAATCAAAAATTAAATAAAAGAACAATTAGCAGGTCACCTTTTATTTTATCGAGCGCTTTCTTGCTCCTCAAAAGTCTTGGATTATTTTTTACAGAGCTTTCGCAATTGCAAAAAGAGTGATTAAAATATTAGGAAAATATTCAACTCACCAATAAACAAAATGAATAAGAGTCAACCAAAATATATCACCGCAAATAAGTTTGAGCGCTTACGTAACCTCATTATTGATTTTGTCTTTTCCTTATGTACCGCAACTTTAACTATTTACTTCAGCGCGGGGTTATATACTCAGATTTTGGGCAAGCCGCTAAATTTAGGCATTTGGCCATTTATACTATTGACACTTTGCTTACTCGCGACAAATGACTTTATCGGATTATACTTTTTTAAGACTGCACTAAGCCACAGATTTAACCAAACCTTGGTTTTGTCTTATGAATTGCAAAGGCCCAAAATTCATCAGCTTATCGTCCGTGCAGCGCTCAGAGCCGTGCCGCTAGATTGGATACATTTGCTGTTCTTTAAGAAAAGCCTGCATGACCGCCTGTCTAAAACCATTGTCGTTAGGGAGAAGCTCAAAGCGTTAAAAGAAGAAACCATACAGCTACCGTCAAATTCTTTAGCGTTGCTTAAGGCCTACAATCGTTCAGGACATGTAGCTTATCTATATCCAGAAGGCCAGATGCAGAATGTCTTGCCTAAGCCAATCTATACGGCGGGCTGGGAAAATTCACCAGACACCGCGCCAGTTATCGTGCTCTCGGGACTCATCGACTCGTACTACTGCTTACCAGAACGGCCAGACCTTGCTTTTTCAAACATCTGGACAGCCATCAATAATTCTTATACTGCAACGAGAGTTCAAACTTTGCTTGATGCTGGAGATTTTACCCATCAAACTGGGGACGCAAACTCAATTGATGACTTTATTGATAAACTTGTTCCTTTAAAAGACAACCTTATTCTACCAGGCAAGACGATTTACCAGCTTATCCAAGACTATGCAGCCCTTGCGCCAGATAAGACGCTCAGATTTATCGCAAACATCGTATTAAAGGGCTATATTATCGATGATCCATCATTTCCCAGAGCATTGAAAAGCCAAACGTATTTCACTTTCAAAAACAAATTTGAGGATATCTATAATGGTATCATCGCCAGTTACGGTACAGCTTACCGGTCGATTTGTCAGCCAGCGATCAGTAACTACAAAATAAACTTAAATATCAATAATGTCGTAAAATCTAAATCCATTCCGAGAAGTCTCGCAGAAAAGCTCCGCACTTTATTGACAAGCGGTACTGTGAATGTGACGGAGCCAGGGCTTGGATCTGCGCATACCCTAATTTTTACAGGTGAGCAACAGTATATCAATTTTGTTTTTAGGAATATGCTTTACGCCACCCGAAACAACAATTTCCATGGAAATGTGGTACAGCGGTTAAATAGTGAATATAAAAACGGTGATTCCGTAAAGGCCTCGATTTACATTTATTACCTTGCCCACATGTTTCTTTCCTTAACACTTTACGTGAATGGCGATATCCTGCTAGATGATTTAAAAGTGAATATCGACAACTTAAATAAACTTAGGCTTTTGCTCTAAAGCAGGAAAATGGTGAAATCTGGAAATGCTTTTTTGAGATGTGTTTTTCAATGGTGAAGTTCACACATTTATCAAAGATTTTTCCTCAATGAGGCGTGGTTGCGAGGCACTTTTACACTAATCATTTTTACTTTTTGTTAAAGTAAAAATTCGTATTATTTTTTTACGAATTGTTGATATTGTTTTTCCGAACCTGTTTTATCAGGGTCAGAATCCTTTTCGCAAAAACTGCCTTAATAGATTGTTTTAAAAATCAGCTATCAATTTTCAAAATCTCGTCAACACCTATATTAAGCTTATCTGCTATTGCTTTAATCATACTAATAGAGGTATTTGTTTCCGCCCTTTCTATTCGTCCAATTTGCCTAGTATCAAATTTAGTAAGTTCGGCAAGCTTTTCCTGAGTGATACCTTGCTTCTCTCTTATTTCAATTAATTTTCTTCCTACAGCTTCTAAATAGGTCTGATCTCTATACTGTTTTCCCACAGAACTAAAGTCAAAATATAAAAGAATTAATGTTAGGACATATTTGTCCTTTTTGTCTTTTATTATTATATTTGAAAACATAATAACTTATTGTTAATAAGTTATTTAATTTTTGGTATTAATAAGAGTCTCGCTTGCTAAATTCTGACAATTGCGATTGAACGAGACAATAGATTAATGCCCATGACAATATTATGTGTAATTTCGTCTTACACTATAGCGTTATGGGCTCTATTGTATTCGTTTCAAAAGGCCGTCAGAAGCCTAGCAAGATGATATATAGAGCCTGCTATAGTGCCTTTATATCTGAGACTCGTATAACCCTATACGAGTATGGACTTTAAATCAACACATCTTTTTGACCATCTTATTTCCTTAGTGATCTGCGCACCTGAATAATTCTTATGGTCAAGGCAGGGAATTTAATGGTTCTTTAATAATGGCCTGCCTTGATTTTTTCTAAGATTTTTTCCATAACTAACTAACCGACTTCATGAAAAAAACGATAAAATTCATCGTAATGGCTTTGCTATGCCTAAATTTTTGGGCTGCTGCGCAGACTATTCCGATAAAACTCTCCGGCACTGTGAGGGATAAAGCTGGGAAGCCTATTCCCGATGCTACCATAAAAACCTCTGACAAAGAACGGATAACCTATACGGATAAAGATGGAAAGTTCAGCTTTACGGTTGACAAGCCAGATGGAATCCTTACCATAAGCAGCATTGCTTACCAGACTGTTAATACTCCTTACGGGCCACAATTTACGTTAGAGATCATCTTGAATGAGACAGCAGGATCTCTGGATGATGTGGTGGTGATCGCCTATGGCACTACGACTAAAAAGCTGAACACTGGCGCTATCGGAAAGGTAAGTGCTTCAGAAATCGCGCTTCAACCTGTGTCAAATCCGCTAAGTGCACTACAAGGCAGGATACCAGGACTTGCCATCACACAAAATAGCGGCATCAATGGTTCTGGACTGAAGGTACAGATCAGAGGCCAGGGATCGTTGATGCAAGGTTCTGAACCGTTATTCATTATCGACGGAATTCCCTTTTCCCCAGGCAACAATTCCATCAACACCGTTACCAATGCAACCGGAAGTAGCGGAGTGAGTCCCTTCAGTACCATCAACCCTTCGGAAATTGAAAGTGTTGAAATCTTAAAAGATGCTGATGCGACATCAATATATGGTAGTCGCGGAGCGAACGGTGTAATCCTGATCACGACGAAAAAAGGTGTGGCAGGTAAGAGTAGATTAAACCTGAATATCTACGACGGATATAGCCATATCACCAGAACAATGGATATGCTGGCAACAGAAGATTACCTTAAGATGCGCAGGGAAGGTTTTAAAAATGACGGGCTTACCTTGACGAATGCAAATGCCCCGGATCTTCTGCTATGGGACCAGACCAGGTATACCAATTTTAAGGATATTCTTATAGGTGGAAATGCAAAAACCACCGATGTACAGTCATCAATAAGCGGCGGGACCGAGAAAACCAGGTTCCTGATTTCCGGAGGCTATCATGGAGAGACTTCTGTATTTCCTGGTGAACAGCGTGACGACAAACTATCAGGCCGGATTAGCCTAAATCACCGCTCAACCGATGAACGCTTTAGTCTTGATTTTAGTGGCGGGTTTTTATATAACCGCAATAAGATGAGTTCGGGCGATCTTACGGCCTATATCAATATGCCACCAAATATGCGATTATACGATGATGCGGGCAACCTGAACTGGCAAGAGGGCGGCACTTTTTTTGGCGGGGCAATTACCAACCCTTTGGCCGCAGCCAACAGACAATATACCGGAAAGTTCAGTAACCTGACAACAAGCGTTAATATGGCCTACGAAATCTTAGCCGGACTAAAAGGAAAGGTAAGCCTGGGGTACAATAGTTTATCTGGTAATGACCAGGCGCTTAATCCCTCAAGTTCCATAAATCCTAACTCAGGAACACTTCCCTATTCCAACTTTGGCCGGTCATTTTTAGGCAGCTGGATTGTGGAGCCGCAGCTCGAATATACCAATACCATAGGTAAGGGCAAATTAAACATTCTAGTCGGCGGGACCTTACAAAATACAAACAGTAATACGTTGAGCGTTTCCGCACAGAATTACAGGAATGATATCCTGCTTTCCTCAATAGCCGCAGCAGGGAATGTAACCACAAGCAATAGTGATTACGCTTACTGGAATTGCAATATAAAAGTGGAGACATTTTATGCCGCTTCTGTTTTATTTTTCAGCATTGCTCTTTCAACCTGAACTGGGGTTCTGTAATCAAGTGCCGAATGTCTTCTTTTCCTATTGTACCATA